>NZ_JAHTKI010000016.1 GCF_019145475.1 Pseudomonas botevensis | reverse complement strand
CCTAAATGGGTGTCCGGTTTCATTAGACCACTACACGCCAACTGCTCAACCACGACAGTTCTAAGAATTAGGGATGCCCTACCCCGCTGACTTTTCGGATGCATCTAACACGGAATTTATAGCGTTATTAGCAGCAGGGGGGAGGTTTTTTTTCACCTTGATCCCATCCAACGCCTCTTTCGTGAACCTAGAAAGACTCTCTGCAAATCCTGGCACGGATTTGAGGGCATCCTTTATTGAATCCGAAGCCAGCAACTCATGCCAAGGGCTTCCGTAGCTTGTCGGCTCCACAAGGCGCAGCGGCTGTTCATCTAACCTCTGTAGCGCGGATCGAAGCAATTGACCCTCGAGTTCTGAATCTATGCGAACAGCCTCTCTACGGTATCCCTCGTAAGCACGAGAAACGGCCGCTTTGAAAGCGTAGTCTTCCGAGATTCTAAATCTTTGTCCAATCTGCTTAGTAGCTAACCAAGCGAACCATACGGGTGCTCCCACAGAGAGTACCGAAAGCATAATGTTCAACCCGATCAACGCGACGGGTGCATCGGACTGAGACAAAAGGCTGGAAAGCGATTTGAGTTGACTGCTCCCAAATGCGCCGCCAACTACGAGCGCTGTAACCAAGCCTGCGACCCAAAACCACATCGAATTACTAAGACTCTTTGAGCGCTCAGCAAATGCCGCTGCCAACCCGACACTGGTTGCAGACGAATAGACAGATTCACACTGTTTCAGAATCGACGCAGCTTCTTCCGCAATCGAATGCAGACTATCGTGTGCGGCTTCAACGTTTTCTTTTGCGACGACTATCTGTGCTCGGTCTTTTTCCGCGTCTACGGAAATCGCGCTGATGCGCTGCCTTGCCTCATTCAAGGTTTCAAGATCGGCAGGGAGCTGATCAGCGGCTTCATAAGCCCGCTCAATGCGTTCAACCATTGATTGAACAGAAGAGGTTTTAGGTGAGAGGTCTCTTAGACGGCTTTCCATCCCACGAATTTGGCTTGTTACCCTCTTTAGGGCCTTAGCGCTCTCTACAGCGAGACCCTTATCACTTTCTGTGAAAGGCTCTACCGCCCTTTCGATGGCGTCCATCGTGAGGTAATAAGCAGGGAGTGCAGCTGGATTTCCGCCCATTATGTGCTGGAGGGTGTTAGTTCGCAGCCATTGCAATCCAGACCCTAGCTGATGCAGATGCGCGTCCTCGTCACCAATATCTGGCGGATCAGCAGCCTCAATTCTGTCTGTAATCTTGGTGATGCGGCGCAGTAAATCAGTTCGAGTGACAGCACCCATGCCCACGTTAGACGTCGCGAGATTGAGTGCATTATCCGGGATGAGGTCGACTACATCTGCGTATGCCAGATTCAACTCAGCTACAAGCTTCGCAAGTGTGGGATGCATAACCTTTCCTTGGCCAAGTTCTTTGAGTTGAATGCACCCGCTATGCACCCATGAATATTTTCTGAAGCAGGGTTTTGGATGGCAAAGCCTTAAAAATATGGTGTCCCAGGGCAGGTTCGAACTGCCAACCTTCCCCTTAGGAGGGGGATGCTCTATCCAATTGAGCTACTGGGACACAGGACTGTCGGTACGACAGACGGCGTGCATGTTAACGGCAGGCCCCTGATTTGTCATGTCGTCCGTAGGGCTTTTTAAGTGTAGGCAGGCGGCCTGCAATGTTGCGGGATCATTTACCGTGCAATTTGCACTAGCCCGAAAAGCCATCATTGCAGAATGCAATCCGACGACACCGAAAAACCATTCTAAATGCTTGTTTTTAAAGGACTTAACAGCGGTTAGACTGTTGGCACGTCGGCTGCTTCTCCGGTTCTTATAAAAGAACAAACGGAGACTCGTCTCATGAACAGCACTCTCTTGCTCTCAAATGCCCTGGCTTTGGCGGTTTTGGTTGGCTTTCACTTTGTTCCCGAGAAGGCCGAGCCGGTGGCCCAGCGCATGCCGCACTACCTGCAAGTGCAGAAAGCGCCGCAATGGGCGGTATTGAGCGATCAGAGCGGTTTCGCGCCGCAGACCGTCAATGAGCCTGCGCAGGCCATGTCGACGGGTTCCACCGAACGTCTGGTTTTTTGAATCATCTTCAGGAGTACAACATGTCCAAGTCGGCCGCAGGATTTCTGATCCTTGCCCTGTTGAGCGGCGCCTCGCATTTCTGGCTGTTCGAGGAAACCCAGGTCACGTTGCCCCTGATTGGCTGTGGTGTGTTTGCGATGCTGTTCGTGCTGGCACTGGTGGCCGGGCGCAAAATCAAGTTCGATCCGCTACTGCGTTGAGCCGAATCAAGTCCAGAAGCTGCGTGACGGCGTCCGCCAGGTCGCCGGAGTTATCGATCAAATGCACAGGCTTGTCAGTTGACCTCCTGTCCTTGAACAGAGCGTTGCGGGCGAGCCTTGCATCGATTTGCTCAGGCGTCTCTCGGCCCCGCTTCAGCAGGCGCTCACGCAACACTTCATCCTTGACCGTCAGCAAAACCGGCAACAGCGTCGGGTAGCGATCGAGTGCTTGCCGCAAATTGGCGCGAGAGCCGTTGACCAGCACATGACGACCGCTTTTCAACCATTCGTCGATGTCTGTCGGGATGCCATAGGCAAGGCCATTGGCCTGCCAGGCCAGGGCAAAATCGCCGGCGTGCTGGCGACGCTCGAACTCTTGAGGCGTGACACCGATTGCGTCTTCGCCCACCGATTCCGCTGAGCGAGTGATCACCCGTCGGATGATTTCGCAGTTCAACCCACGCAATGGCTCACGTGCAGCTTCGATCAGGCTGTCCTTGCCCGACCCCGACGGCCCCATCAGATAAACAAGCCTGCCATCCATCCTGAAAACGCCCTCCAGCACGTGTCTGCCCTAGTAAATCGGCCATTTGCCACTATCCTGTACAAGGTAAGGAACAAGGATCGAAGCCGCATAGCATGCACGTTCTGACGCCTTTGGGCATCAACGGACGCGCACTTGGACGCGGTCAGTCATACGGGCCAAGGCAATCTTTTCAAACCAGTCCGCATTTCTGATAATTGGTGCTGGCATTACGCCTTTACCCAGCTCAATATTTGTCACAGAATTGACGCCAATGATCTGGCAATTTTGAGGCATGATGCGGGCCTCTTAACAATTCAGGTTGAACCATTTGGTCCGGATGCTTGTCCTACCACACATCCTGCGGCCAATCCCGAGAACCGCTCCCCTGAACTAACCGGTTTAAATATATGCGCCCATTGAAACAGGCAATTTATTCCAGCCGCACGGCTGACAAGTTTGTCGTACGCCTGCCAGACGGAATGCGTGAACGCATTGCCGAGGTGGCTCGCAATCATCATCGCAGCATGAACTCCGAGATCATTGCTCGCCTCGAGCAGAGTCTCATTCAGGAAGGCGCATTGGGCGAAGAGCTCAGCATGCGTCTGGACAGTCCGGAGCTGTCGTTGCACGAGCGCGAGCTGTTGCAACGCTTCCGTCAGCTTTCCCATCGTCAGCAGAATGCGCTGGTGTCGCTGATTGCCCACGACGCCGAAATGGCCGCAGACGCATCCTGATTCGACCCGAACATCTCAAGCCAGCATGAATGCTGGCTTTTTTTTGCCCGGAATTTGACCTCGCTGCTTTTTGCCTCGCGTAAAAAAGCCCGCCAATTGGCGGGCTTTTTCATAAACGAGTTCGGTCAGAGCAGGAAGACTGTCGCCAGCCCCAGGAAGATGAAGAAGCCACCGCTGTCGGTCATCGCCGTAATCATCACACTGGCCCCCATGGCCGGGTCGCGCCCCATTTTTGCCAGGGTCATCGGGATCAATACCCCCATCAGCGCCGCCAGCAGCAGGTTCAAGGTCATCGCCGCCGTCATCACTACACCCAGCGACCAACTGCCATAGAGCATGTAGGCCACCACGCCGATCACCCCGCCCCACACGAGACCATTGATCAACGCCACTGCCAGCTCTTTGCGCATCAGGCGCGACGTGTTGCCGGTGCTGACCTGGTCAAGCGCCATGGCGCGAACGATCATGGTGATCGTCTGGTTGCCGGAGTTGCCACCGATACCCGCCACGATCGGCATCAATGCCGCGAGCGCCACCAGTTTCTCGATCGAACCTTCGAACAGGCCGATCACCCGGGAAGCGACGAATGCGGTGATCAGGTTGATCGCCAGCCACGCCCAACGGTTGCGCAGGGATTTCCAGACCGAGGCGAAGATATCCTCCTCCTCGCGCAGACCCGCCATGTTGAGGACTTCGGTTTCGCTCTCTTCACGAATCAGGTCGACCATTTCGTCGATGGTCAGACGGCCGATCAGCTTGCCGTTCTTGTCGACCACCGGGGCCGAGATCAAGTCGTAACGTTCGAACGCCTGAGCGGCGTCATAAGCGTCTTCATCCGGGTGAAAACTCACCGGATCACTGGCCATGACGTCCGAAACCTGTTTTTCCGGATCGTTGACCAGCAGGCGCTTGATGGGCAGCACACCCTTGAGCACGCCGTCGTAATCGACCACGAACAATTTGTCGGTATGGCCCGGCAGCTCCTTGAGACGCCGCAGGTAACGCAGAACCACTTCGAGGCTGACATCCTCACGGATGGTCACCATCTCGAAGTCCATCAGCGCACCGACCTGCTCCTCGTCATAGGACAGGGCCGAACGCACGCGCTCGCGTTGTTGCTGGTCCAGCGTCTCCATCAGCTCATGGACGACGTCTCGCGGCAGCTCGGAAGCCAGGTCAGCAAGTTCGTCGGCATCCATGTCCTTGGCCGCAGCCAGGAGCTCGTGATCGTCCATGTCGGCGATCAGCGTTTCACGGACGGAGTCGGATACTTCGAGAAGAATGTCGCCGTCGCGATCGGCCTTGACCAGTTGCCAGAGCGTCAGACGGTCGTCCAGCGGCAAGGCTTCAAGAATGTAGGCGACGTCGGCGGAGTGCAGATCATCGAGCTTGCGTTGCAGCTCGACGAGATTTTGCCGGTGGACGAGGTTCTCGACCCGGTCATGATGCGGGCCTTCCTGGCGGTGAGTCAGGTCTTCGACGACCCGCTGGCGCTGCAGCAACTCGACGACCTGAGCCAGGCGATCCTGCAGGCTTTCCTGTGTTTTCTTTACTTCGATTTCGGACATAGGCGAACTCCACTCCCAGCAGCGGGGCACGCCGGAAGGATCAATCAGTCAATTCATGATTGGTAAAACGGGGTACTGAGTAACTACTGGGTAAGTCCATGGAGGTTTTCCATAAGCCCCGGCGGGGCTGACGGGCGCAATGATACACCGCCTGACGGTTTTAAACGTTAAAAAATCGTGGCTGAAACAAGCGCTTGCGAGACAAACCTGAGCGCTGTCCTGACCCATGCAAGTGCGACGACTTATCCTGAAAAGAAAACACACCGGCAGCGAAAAATGTAGCGACTACCCTTGTGCATGGATCGTCATGGAGGACGCCGAATGCCATCAATCACACCCCGGATTACGTTGACCACCCTGCTCTGCCTGCCGCTCGCTGCGAATGCAACCACTCTGCACCGCTGCCAGGCTGCGGACGGCGGCATCACCTTCACCACGCTGAGTTGCGCGAACGACGAGCATCTCTCGCTGCACGAGGTACATCCCTACTCGCCGGGCTCGATCATCACGCTGCTGCCCGAAGCCCAACATGAAGAAACATCCGGAATGAAAACCAGAAGCCGGGAAATGAACGTCGCGGGTCAGGCGCAGGATAAATGTGGAAATCTGATCGACGCCCGACAACGCCGCGAAGCCATCATCAATCGCAGAATCATCGTCGGCATGAGCCAGCAGGATGTTGAAAGCGCACTGGGCAAACCGGACAAGGTCAGCCTGCGCAATTCGAGCACGACCTATCGATACGACCTCAAACGAGGCCGCAGCGCACAAATCGATTTTGACGAGAAAGGATGTGTCACGGGAAAAGCCAAATCCCGGACAGCAAAAAGCCCGCGTTAAACGCGGGCTTTCTGATGTATGGTGCACTCGACAGGATTCGAACCTGTGACCGCTCGGTTCGTAGCCGAGTACTCTATCCAGCTGAGCTACGAGTGCATTTTGTGTTTTTAGACCAGACCACAACTGGCTGAAACCAAGTCAACTGCATTGCTGCAACCAACTCTTAAATGGTGCACTCGACAGGATTCGAACCTGTGACCGCTCGGTTCGTAGCCGAGTACTCTATCCAGCTGAGCTACGAGTGCATTTTGTGTTTTTAGACCAGATCACAACTGGTTGAAGCCGAGTTACTTACATCGCTGCAACTAACTCTTAAATGGTGCACTCGACAGGATTCGAACCTGTGACCGCTCGGTTCGTAGCCGAGTACTCTATCCAGCTGAGCTACGAGTGCATTTGTTGCGCCGCATTATAGCCCGTCTAATCTCTATTCCAACCACTTTTTCTAATAAATTCAACAACTTACAGAAAAAGCCAGATTACGACGTACTAAGCAAATAATGGCGGAGAACGGGGGATTCGAACCCCCGACACCCTTGTGAGGTGTACTCCCTTAGCAGGGGAGCGCCTTCGGCCACTCGGCCAGCTCTCCGCAACACGGGGCGTATATTAACCAGCTTCTTCCCCGTTTGCAAACATAAAAAACGATAAAAATTAATGGCTTGGTTCTTCGTCCTTCTCTTTCTTGATACGCAGGTAAATTTCCTCACGGTGCACGGCCACCTCTTTCGGGGCGTTGACGCCGATACGCACTTGATTTCCTTTAACGCCGAGCACGGTCACGGTGATTTCGCCATCACCGATAATCAGGCTTTCTGCGCACCGACGAGTCAGAATCAGCATACCTTTCTCCTCACGCAATTCAGTTCAGGGACAACAGTCTGCAAAAAAAAGGCACCCGACCTACAACCGGAGCGATCGTAGCCCTACATGCCTGAGTATTGACCAGCGCGAGCAAAAGAACAGTTCTGCACTTCGCGCCATTCAAAAATAAAGGGCGCGGTCAGACCGCGCCCTTCGGACAACGCATCACTCGCCCTGGCGGGCCGGAGCGTCCAGTTCGAAAGCCGTGTGCAGGGCGCGCACAGCCAGTTCCAGATACTTCTCCTCGATCACCACGGAAACCTTGATTTCCGAAGTCGAGATCATCTGGATGTTGATGCTTTCCTTGGCCAGGGATTCGAACATGCGGCTGGCCACGCCTGCGTGGGAACGCATGCCGACGCCGACGATCGAGACCTTGGCAATCTTGGTGTCGCCAACCACTTCACGGGCACCGATCTCGCGAGCGGTATTTTCCAGCACGGTCTGCGCGGACTGGTAGTCGTTGCGGTGCACGGTGAAGGTGAAGTCGGTGGTGTTATCGTGCGCGACGTTCTGCACGATCATGTCGACTTCGATGTTCGCGGCACTGATCGGGCCGAGAATCTTGAACGCCACGCCCGGGGTGTCTGGCACGCCACGGATGGTCAGCTTGGCTTCATCGCGGTTGAAGGCGATGCCGGAAATGATCGGCTGTTCCATGGTTTCCTCTTCATCAATAGTAATGAGGGTGCCCGGACCCTCCTTGAAGCTGTGCAGTACGCGCAGCGGAACGTTGTACTTGCCGGCGAACTCCACGGCGCGGATCTGCAGCACCTTGGAACCGAGGCTGGCCATTTCCAGCATCTCTTCGAAGGTGATCTTGTCCAGACGCTGCGCCACGGACACCACGCGCGGGTCGGTGGTGTAGACACCATCGACGTCGGTGTAGATCTGGCATTCGTCAGCCTTCAGCGCGGCGGCCAACGCCACACCGGTGGTATCGGAACCGCCACGACCGAGGGTGGTGATGTTGCCGTGCTCGTCGACGCCCTGGAAACCGGCGACAACCACCACGCGACCGGCTTTCAGGTCACCACGGATCTTCTGGTCATCAATCTGCAAGATACGCGCTTTATTGTGCGCACTGTCCGTCAGGATCCGCACCTGGTTGCCGGTGTACGACACCGCCGGCACACCGCGCTTGATCAGCGCCATGGCCAACAGGGCAATCGTCACCTGCTCACCGGTGGAGACGATCACGTCCAGCTCGCGCGGAACCGGCTGATCTTCGCCACTGATTTGCTTGGCCAGATCGATCAGACGGTTGGTTTCGCCGCTCATTGCAGACAGCACAACCACCAGGTCGTCGCCGGCATCGCGGAATTTCTTAACCTTGTCGGCGACCTGCTCGATTCTCTCGACAGTGCCGACCGAGGTGCCTCCAAATTTCTGTACGATCAAAGCCATTTCAAAGCCGCCTCTGCCCATGAAGGGCGCCCAATAATCACTCGAACAGCCGTCAGGCCCGCCACTAGACTGCGGACCCGACGGGCCGTCTTATAAACCCTGCTCGACGAATGGAACGGTCAGCGCCAGCGCGCCATCCAGTGCGCCGGCGTCGACACCGCCGCCCTGCGCCATGTCCGGACGACCACCGCCCTTCCCGCCCACTGCCGCAGCAGCCTGTTTCATCAAATCACCGGCTTTGAGTTGGCCAGTCAGGTCCTTGGTCACGCCTGCGACCAGTACGACCTTTTCCTCATGGACACTGCCGAGCAGGATCACTGCGCGACCGAGTTTGTTTTTCAGCTGATCGACCAGCGCCAGCAGCGCCTTGCCATCCTGGCCGTCCAGACGCGTGGCCAGAACCTTCACGCCCTTGACGTCCACTGCCGAAGCCGACAGATCGTCGCCCGCAGCGGCGGCCGCCTTGGCCTGCAACTGCTCGAGTTGCTTCTCCAGCAGACGGTTGCGCTCCAGCACAGCCGACAGCTTGTCGATCAGGTTGTCACGACTGCCCTTGACCAGGCTGGCCGCTTCCTTGAGTTGTTCTTCCGCCGCGTTCAGGTACGCCAGCGCCGCAGCGCCGGTCACGGCTTCGATACGACGCACGCCCGAGGCCACGCCGCCTTCGCTGATGATTTTCAGCAGACCGATGTCGCCGGTACGGTTGGCGTGGATGCCGCCGCACAGCTCGACGGAGAAATCACCGCCCATGCTCAACACGCGCACGCTGTCGCCGTACTTCTCGCCGAACAGTGCCATCGCGCCTTTCTTCTTGGCAGTGTCGATGTCGGTCTCTTCGGTTTCCACCGCCGAGTTCTTGCGGATCTCGGCGTTGACGATGTCTTCCAGCGCCTTCAGTTGTTCAGGCTTGATGGCCTCGAAGTGGCTGAAGTCGAAACGCAGGCGCTGACTGTCGACCAGCGAGCCCTTCTGTTGAACGTGATCGCCCAGCACTTTGCGCAATGCAGCGTGCAGCAAGTGGGTGGCCGAGTGGTTCAGCGAAGTGGCGTGACGCACGTCGGCTTCGACATGGGTTTCCACCGGTGCGCCAACGATCAGGCTGCCCGACGCCAGCACGCCGTGGTGCAGGAACGCGCCGCCGGTCTTGGTGGTGTCGCGCACGTCGAAACGGCTGCTGCCGGCCTGAAGGTAACCGCAGTCGCCCACCTGGCCGCCGGACTCGGCGTAGAACGGCGTGGTGTTCAACACGACCACACCTTCCTGCCCTTCACTCAAGACGTCAACGGACTGACCATCTTTATAGAGCGCAACGACTTTCGCCGCACCGCTGGTGGCGTGATAACCAGTGAACTCGGTGTCGACATCAACCTTGACCAGGCTGTTGTAGTCCAGGCCGAACGAGCTGGCGGAGCGTGCGCGCACACGCTGCGCTTCCATCTCGCGCTCGAAACCTTCTTCGTCGATGGTCAGGCTGCGTTCGCGAGCGATGTCGCCGGTCAGGTCCATCGGGAAGCCATAGGTGTCGTAGAGTTTGAACACTACGTCGCCCGGTACTACGTCGCCCTTGAGCTCGGCCAGATCCTGCTCGAGGATCTTCAGGCCCTGCTCCAGGGTCTTGGCGAATTGCTCTTCTTCGGCTTTCAACACGCGCTCGATGTGCGCCTGCTGGGATTTCAGCTCCGGGAAGGCTTCGCCCATCTCGGCCACCAGCGCGGCAACGATCTGGTAGAAGAAGCTGCCCTTGGCGCCCAGTTTGTTGCCGTGACGGCAGGCACGACGGATGATCCGGCGCAGCACGTAGCCACGACCTTCGTTGGACGGCAGCACGCCGTCGGCAATCAGGAAGCCGCAGGAACGGATGTGGTCAGCCACGACTTTCAGCGAAGCCTGTTCGTCGTTGGTGCAACCGATGGCCTTGGCCGACGCGGCCAGCAGGCTCTGGAACAGGTCGATTTCATAGTTCGAGTGAACGTGCTGCAGCACGGCACTGATCCGCTCCAGGCCCATGCCGGTGTCCACCGACGGCGCTGGCAGCGGGTGCAACACGCCATCGGCGGTGCGGTTGAACTGCATGAATACGTTGTTCCAGATTTCAATGTAGCGGTCGCCGTCCTCTTCCGGCGAGCCCGGTGGGCCACCCCAGATGTCGGCGCCGTGATCGTAGAAAATCTCGGTGCAAGGGCCGCACGGGCCGGTGTCGCCCATGGTCCAGAAGTTGTCGGACGCGTAAGGCGCGCCTTTGTTGTCGCCGATGCGCACCATGCGTTCGGCCGGCACACCGACTTCCTTGGTCCAGATGTCGTACGCCTCGTCGTCGCTGGCGTAGACGGTGACCCAAAGCTTTTCCTTCGGCAGGTTCAGCCACTTGTCGGAGGTCAGGAACGTCCAGGCGTAAGTGATGGCGTCGCGCTTGAAGTAGTCGCCGAAGCTGAAGTTACCCAGCATTTCGAAGAATGTGTGGTGACGGGCGGTGTAACCGACGTTTTCCAGGTCGTTGTGCTTGCCGCCGGCGCGCACGCATTTCTGGCTGCTGACGGCGCGGGTGTACGCGCGTTTTTCCTGACCCAGGAAGCAGTCCTTGAACTGGTTCATCCCCGCGTTGGTGAACAGCAGGGTCGGGTCGTTGCCCGGAATCAAAGAGCTGGAGGCTACACGGGTGTGGCCTTGCTCTTCGAAGAAGCGAAGGAAGGCTTCACGGATTTCTGCGCTTTTCATTAGGTTCTTCCACGGAGGCTGCGGCCAAAGGCCTGTGCGAAACGTCAACAGACGAAACGACGGCAAAGGGCCGCATTATATCGGCCCTGCGCGCGGGGTACAGCGTGTTTATACGATAGATACGGTCAATTGGACGGCTAACGCTGTCACTTGCGCGAAAACTCGACGAATGTCGCGATCACTTGCTCGATTTGCGAGCGATTGACGTCCATGTGCGTGACCATCCGCAGACGGGCGGCAGCGCTCAATTTGATCCCGCGCTCGGCGGCAAACGCCTTGATCGCTTCCGCGCGATCCCCCATCTGCACGTAGACCATGTTGGTCTGCACCGGCTCGACGGAAAAACCGGCGCCGCGCAGGCCTTCGGCCAGAAACTGCGCGTTGGCATGGTCGTCCGCCAGACGCTCGACGTGATGATCCAGCGCATACAGCCCCGCCGCCGCCAGCAACCCGGCCTGACGCATGCCGCCGCCGACCATTTTGCGCAAGCGGCGCGCCTTGCCGATCAACTCGACCGAACCACACAACACCGAGCCGACCGGGGCGCCGAGGCCTTTGGACAGGCACACCGAAACCGAATCGAAATACCGGGTGATTTCCCGGGCATCGACGCCGAGCCTGACCGCCGCGTTATACAAACGGGCACCGTCCAGATGCAGGGCCAGGCCATTGTCCTGAGTAAAACGCCGGGCGCGGGCCAGGTATTCCAGCGGCAGCACCTTGCCTTGCATGGTGTTTTCCAGGGCCAGCAGACGGGTACGGGCGAAGTGGAAATCGTCGGGTTTGATCGCCGCCGCCACCTGGTCCAGATCCAGCGAGCCGTCTGCCTGCACTTCCAGCGGTTGCGGCTGGATCGAGCCCAGCACCGCCGCGCCGCCGCCTTCGTATTTATAGGTATGCGCCTGTTGCCCGACGATGTATTCGTCACCGCGCTCGCAGTGCGCCATCAGGCCCAGCAGGTTGCTCATGGTGCCGGTCGGAACGAACAGCGCCGCCGCAAAACCCAGCCGTTTTGCCAGTTCGGCCTCCAGACGATTGACCGTCGGATCTTCGCCGTACACATCGTCACCGGTATCCGCGCGGGTCATCGCGTCGAGCATTTGCGGGGTCGGTTGGGTGACGGTGTCGCTGCGAAGATCGATAACGCTCATGAACCTGGCCTCAAAGTCAGCAGGGGAAATCCCTTTCGAAGGGGAATTACTGCGGCCACAGCGCCGATTAATCAACCCCGCTTCGAGGAAAAGTCGTTTCCTTACGTCAAAAAACTCGATGGCAATCATCGTAAAGGCGCAATGCACGGCTCGCCAATCTGTGTTAAAAACGCTGCGCCGCCCAAGAACGGGCGGCACAAACGTTCTCAGGGCGGGGTGTAATTCCCCACCGGCGGTAATTGCGCGCAATGCGCATAGCCCGCGAGCGCTTGGCGATGGGCACGGGTCAACCCGTGGTCAGCGGCAAGGTCAGCAGACCCGGTGTGATTCCGGGGCCGACGGTCATAGTCCGGATGAAGAGAGAACGGGATTGACGCCAAAGGGCCGTCCGCGTGTGTTGTGCGCGTGCGTACCCTCGAATCCCTTTCGATTCATAAATGCCCTGTTTTTCACACAAACAGGAGTCAGAACATGCAACCCACCGCTATCGACAGCAAGATCAAACACCCTCAGGGCGAGCGCGTCGCGTTCATCCAGGCCTGCTGGCACAAAGAAATCGTCGACCAGAGCCGTCACGGCTTCGTCACCGAAATGCTCGCCCAGGGTTATCAGGAATCGGATATCGACTTCTTCGAAGTCGGCGGCGCCTTTGAAATGCCCCTGCACGCCAAGTTGCTGGCCAAGACCGGTCGTTATGCCGGTATCGTTGCGGCAGCCCTGGTGGTGGACGGCGGGATCTACCGTCACGAGTTCGTCGCTCAGTCGGTCGTCAGCGGCCTGATGCAAGTGCAACTGGAAACCGAAGTGCCGGTGTTCTCGGTGTCCCTGACCCCGCATCACTTCCACGCCGGCGAAGAACACCAGAAGTTCTTCTTCGAGCATTTCGTACACAAGGGTCAGGAAGCGGCGAAAACCTGCGCCGATACGCTGATGAAGGTGCGTGCGCTGCGTCGTAGCGAGCCGCGCGCGGTAGCGGTCTAGTTTCAAACCCCGATGTGGGAGCGGGCTTGCTCGCGAAGGCGGTGTGTCAGTCAGACCGCTTTCGCGAGCAAGCCCGCTCCCACATTCGATATATGCCAGCTAAAAAATCGGCTCAGGCCAGGCCTTCGTCAGTCGCCGGCACGATCAGGATGCCTGCGCGCAAGCCGTTCCTGACCTTGGGGTTGGGGAAGATGATCCGCGCGCCCTGCTCTTCAATGACCCAGCGCGTGCTTGCCAGGTCCTCGGCCACCACATAGCCCTCATCCAGTTCGGAAAAGTTCTCGATGTCCGCCGGCAGGTTCAGGCGGAACGCATCGCTGTGCTTGATGATTTCCCGCGCCACACTGAATAGCTGCAAACCGTCCAGGCCTTCCTGGGCCGGATCCGGCTCGTTGCCTTCGATGATCTGCTTCAGACGGGTTTCCAGCAGCGAGACGTTGACCCCGGCGTTCTGCCCGAACGGCCGCGCCTTGCCCAATTCCAGCGTGAAGGACTCGGCACCGAGCTTGTCGTAGGTGTAGGAGCTGAACACGATCGACGGTTTGTTCTGCAACAGCACCGCTTCCATCCCGGCGGCGCGCAGGCGCGCCAGTTCGCGACGGGAATGCTGACGTCCCTCTTTCCACGGATACAGGGCGAACTGCTCGATCTTCGAACCCCGAATCGCCGTGTGCAGATCGTAATGCAGGCGCTGGCGGTCCGCCACGCTGAAGAAGCTCGCAGCCAGGCGCTCGAGCTCACAGGCGCGCAGGGCTTCGGAACCGCTGCTTTGCTCGTGACGGCCATTGAACAGCCGATTGACGTCCTGCTCGACGAAACGCTCGCCCTTGCGAATCGCCTCGGGATTGCCGAACAGGAACAGAATGCGTGCGCGCGGCTTCAAATCGCCGCGTGCGATGTCATGCAACAGCCGATCAAGCAGTTCGATCGGTGCTGTCTCGTTGCCATGGATCCCGGCGGACAGCAGCAGATCCAGGCCATTGTCGCGTACTTCCGGCGGCCGGACTTCCAGCGCGCCTTCGCTCAACCAGCGCATGCGCACGCCTTCGACAGTCAGTTGAGTCTTCTCCGCCGGTTCGCGGCCGGCGAGGGTCAGTTCAAGCAGTTTGCCGAGGGCGAGCATAGAGCGGTTTCCTTAGTGATCGTGTTTGCAGTCCGGGCCGTGAACATGTCCCTCGTCGTCGCCGAGGTCGGCCGGCTCCATTTCCAGTTGCAGACTTACCAGATTAGTCGCCAATGGGCGCAACAGCAGGTTGGCATACTCGGCATCATCTTCTTCGACGTCCACGCCGATCAGCAATTGGCCACGGCCGTCCTGCTGAATCCAGACTTCCTTGCCTTGCCACATGACCGCGAAGCGGGTGCAGGAAGTTTGCAGCTGCGTGCCGTCGGTGTCTTCAAGGATCAGCTGCAGGGAATCGCTCATGTCTTTTACTCTCTGGGGTAGACGAACCGCGCGCCGCGCTCGGGCGGCGCGCCGGCCATCAATTGATCTGGAATGGATAAACCGCGCCCAGTTTAAGGATTTGCGTCAGTTCATCCAGTGCCGTCCGGCATTCAAGCAGCAACTGCGGGTCCGCCAGATCGTTTTCGCTCAGGCGGTCGCGGTAGTGCTTTTCAACCCATGCGGTCAACGAACCGTACAACGGGGCCGTCATGATAACGCCTGGATTGACCGCCGCCAGCTCGGTCTCGTTGAGCGCGACGCGCAGTCGCAGGCAGGCCGGGCCACCGCCGTTCTGCATGCTTTGCTTGAGATCGAAGACCTTCACCTCGCGGATCACTCCGCCAGAGCTGGTCAGGCCTTGCAGGTAATTCCAGACACGCTCGTTGCTGCGGCATTCTTCCGGCACGATCAACAGCATCGAGCCGTCAGGACGCGACAGAAGCTGGCTGTTGAACAGGTAGGAACGAACCGCGTCATCCACGGTGACCGCCGAACGCGGTACGCAGACAGACTGGAATTTCCCGCCGGCCTTGGCGAGTTTGCTCGCCAGTTCCGCCAGCATGTTGTCGGTGTCGAGGAACGCGTCCTCGTGATAGAACAGCACCTCGCCGTTGCCCACCGCGATCACGTCGTTGTGGAACACACCCTGATCGATCACCGCCGGATTCTGCTGAGCGTAGACCACGCCGTCATCACGCAGGCCGTGCAGACGGGCAACCGCCTGGGACGCTTCGAGGGTCTGGCGCGCCGGGTATTTCTGCGGCGCCGGGTAACGGGTGTCGAACGCACTGCGACCGAACACGAAGAATTCGACGCCGGCTTCACCGTACTCACGACAGAAACGCGTGTGGTTGGCTGCGCCTTCATCGCCAAACTGCGCCACCGCCGGCAGTGCGGCGTGGTGGGCGAAGTGCTGCTGATCGGCAAACATCGCGCCCAGCACACGGCTGGTGGTCGGGTGCTCGATACTGCGGTGATATTTGCAGTTGAGGTTGGCAGCGGTGAAATGCACGCGGCCGTCAGCGGTGTCGGCGCTCGGGCTGACGGTAGCGGCGTTGGCCACCCACATGCTCGACGCCGAGCAACTGGCGACCAGCAGCGGCATCGCTTCTTTCGCGGCGCGCTCAATCACCTGAGCATCGGTGCCACTGAAGCCCAGACGGCGCAAGGCAGCCACATCCGGGCGCTCCTGCGGTGCCAGCACGCCCTGCTGAAAGCCCATTTCCATCAGCGCTTTCATTTTCGCCAGGCCTTGCAGCGCAGCTTCCTTCGGGTTGGAAGACTGCTGGCTGTTGCTCTGGGACGCCACGTTGCCGTAGGACAGACCACCGTAGTTATGGGTCGGCCCCACTAGACCGTCAAAATTGACTTCATAGGATTTCATCAGCGAGGCTCCACGAGAATCTGTTGTTATAGGCTTCAGTTACTAAGTTTCGAGACTGCGTCGCGGCATTCGCGGGCAAGCCCGGCTCCCACAGGTCGGGATGGTGTATCCAGCACACATCCTGTGGGAGCGGGCTTGCCTGCGAAGGGCATCACGCCATCTTCACGCCCGGCGTCAGGGCCGCCGGCAGCACCAGGCTCGGGGTTTCCAGCGAGGCTACCGGGTATGCGCAGTAATCCGCCGCGTAGTAAGCACTGGCGCGATGGTTGCCCGAGGCGCCGACGCCGCCGAACGGCGCGCTGCTCGCGGCGCCGGTCAGTTGCTTGTTCCAGTTGACGATACCGGCACGGCTTTCCAGCCAGAACTGCTGGTAATGCGCCTCGGAATCCGACAGCAGGCCAGCGGCCAGACCAAACGCCGTGTCATTGGCTTCGGCAATCGCCGCCGCGAAATCGGCGTAGCGGATCACTTGCAGCAGCGGGCCGAAAAACTCTTCGTCGGAACGCTCGGCAACCGCCGTCACATCAACGATGCCCGGCGTCAGCAACGCCGACTGCGCCTGCGGCTGTGTCATCGCCAGCAGCGACACCGCGCCATTGGCCAGCAGATGCGCCTGGGCATCCATCAGCGCTTTGGCCGCGCCAAGGGAAATCACCGAACCCATAAACGGCGCCGGCTGCTGATCGAACGCACCGACCTCGATGGTCGCGCTGACTTCCACCAGACGCTTGAGCAGGCTGTCGCCCCACGCCCCTTGCGGCACCAGCAGACGGCGGGCGCAGGTGCAACGCTGACCGGCGGAAATGAACGCCGACTGAATGATCGTGTAGACCGCCGCATCGAGGTCAGCGACCTGATCGACCACCAGCGGGTTGTTGCCGCCCATCTCCAGCGCGAGGATCTTGTCCGGGCGCCCGGCGAATTGCTGGTGCAGGTGGTTACCGGTACGGCTGGAACCGGTGAAGAACAGGCCGTCGATGCCCGGATTGGCCGCCAGGGCGATCCCGGTTTCGCGGGCGCCTTGCAGCAGGTTGAGCACGCCGGCCGGCAGACCGGCCTCGATCCAGCACTTGACCGTCAGTTCGGCGACTTTCGGGGTCAACTCGCTCGGCTTGAACAGTACGCTGTTACCGGCCAGCAGCGCCGGCACGATATGACCGTTCGGCAAGTGCCCCGGGAAGTTGTAAGGGCCGAACACCGCGACCACGCCATGGGGCTTGTGGCGCAACACGGCGGTGGCGTCGCCCAGCGGGCCGCTCTTCTCGCCGGTACGCTCGCGGTAGCTCTGCACCGAGATCGCAATCTTGTTGACCATACTGGTGACTTCGGTCGCCGCCTCCCACAGCGGTTTGCCGGTTTCCTCACCGATGGTGCGGGCCAGTTCGTCGCTGTGATTCTTCAGGGCGGCGGCGAAGGCTTCGAGCACGCTGATGCGCTCGTCCAGGGTGCGGCGCGCCCAGTCCGGAAACGCCTGACGCGCGGCCTGCACGGCGGACTCGACCTGCGCGGCGGTGGCGCCCTCCCCCGACCACAGCACCTGCTGGGTCACCGGGTTCAGCGATTGAAAGGCTTCGCCCTGACCGGCCAGCCATTCACCTGCGATGTATAGCGAATTCATTATTTCGACTCCCGAGCAGCGGACAACGCCACGGCGCGAACCTGATCGCCTGCGTTGAGTTGAAGACGTTTGGCGGTCAGTGGATCGACCACCAGCGTGCCGGCGGCCAGACGCGCCGCAGCGGCAGTGATCCGGCAGTCTTCGCGTTTGCGGTTATGGATGATGAACGGCGTTGCGTCGTCGCCCGGCGTACCGACAGCCAGCACCAGCGCTTCACTGTCACGCACCGCGCGGATCTTGCCGGTTTCGCATTCGATGGCAGGACCGGCGTCGAAGATGTCGACATAGCCCTGATAGCTGAAGCCTTCGCTCTTGAGCATCGCCAGCGCCGGCTCGGTGTCCGGATGAACCTGGCCGATGACGTTGCGCGCGCCTTCGGAAAGGAAGCAGGTGTACAGCGGGAATTTCGGCATCAGTTCGGCGATGAACGCCTTGTTGCCGACGCCGGTCAGGTAATCGGCCTGGCTGAATTCCATCTTGAAGAAATGGCGGCCCAGGCTTTCCCAGAACGGCGAACGTCCGGCGTCATCCGAGACACCGCGCATCTCGGCGATGATCTTGTTGCCAAACAGCTCCGGGAACTCGGCGATGAACAGCATCCGCGCCTTGGACAGCATGCGGCCGTTCAGACCGGTGCGGTAATCGGCGTGGAGGAACAGCGAGCACAGCTCGGAGTTGCCGGTCAGGTCGTTGGCCAGGAACAGCGTCGGGATTTCGCGATAGATGCTCAGTTCCTGCGACGCGCTGACGGTCAGGCCGACACGGAAGTTGTACCACGGCTCACGCAGACCGACGGCGCCGGCGATGGCGGAAATCCCCACCACGCGACCGTTGTCGTCTTCGAGCACGAACAGGTAGTCCGCATCGCCACGGCCGGCTTCACCGCGAAAGGTCTTCTCGGCCCAGCCGACCCGATGGGTCAGGCGCTCTTCGTTGGCCGGCAGGGTCGTAAGACCGGTGCCGGTGCTGCGGGCCAGGTCGATCAGAGCGGGCAAATCGCTGCTGCGTACGGGACGAACAATCATGCTATCTCCTCAAACGGGCCGCCTTCGCCACCCGTGAAACTCGCTAAGGCGTTAAACCGCCACCAGGCGCACGCTGGCACCTTCACCGACGCCCAGGGCTTCGGCCGCTTCCAGATCCAGGGTCACCGGTTTACCCGGCGCGTAATCGAGCTCGAGCAGTACCGCGCGGTAATCCTGCAATTGCCCGTTCGCCACCAGATACTGGCGACCGATGCCTTTGACCGGTTCACCGATCTTCACCGGCACCACACGGCTCTGGGCGATCGAGCGGATCCCGGAAACCCGTGCATGCAGGGTCGGGCCACCGTCGAAAATGTCGATGTAGTGATCGGTCTCGAAGCCTTCACGCATCAGGATGTCGAAGGTGATCTGCGCGCGCGGATGCACCTGGCCCATCGCTTCCTGAGCGGAATCCGGCAGCAGCGGCACGTAGATCGGGTAATGCGGCATCAGCTCGGCGAGGAAGGTGCGACTTTTCAAGCCACACAGGCGCTCGGCTTCGGCGTAGTTGAGGTCGAAGAAGTTGCGGCCGATGGCGTCCCAGAACGGCGAGTCGCCATTTTCATCGCTGTAGCCGACGATCTCGGTCACCACCGAATCGGCGAAACGCTCGGGATGGCTGGCAACGAACAGCAGACGGCCACGGGAGTTGAGCTCCGACCATGGCGAGCCGACCAATTCGCGCTTCACATAGAAGCTGGTCAGCAGACTGTTGCCGGTCAGATCGTGGCACTGCGAAAGCACGTGGATCTTGTTGTGGATCTTCAGCTCGCGGGACGCATGCACGAAGGTTTCGTTGCGGAAGCTGTAGAACGGCTCGGAATAACCGGCCGAAGCGACGATCGCCGAGCAACCCACCAGCGTGCCGGTGGTGCTGTCCTCAAGCACGAAGAAGTAGCTCTCTTCACCGTTGAAGCTCACTTCGGCGGCGAACGAGGCTTCGCTGGCGGCGATCTTGTCGCTCAGACGTTCCACGTCATCCGGCAAGGAAGTGACACCAATCGGACTGTCCGCAGCCAGACGCTGTACCTCGCCCAGATCAGCCATTTGCGCGGGGCGCATCACCAGCATGGTGTCACTCCTTTCTCTCAGAACTTACAGAAGAAAAATCCCGGGCCGTCTCCGCAGGAGACTGTGGGAGCGAACTTGCTCGCGAAGGCGGCGTGTCAGTCAACAGAATCGCTGTCTGACCTACAGCTTTCGCGAGCAAGTCCGCTCCCACATTTTTGTTCTTGCCCGAAACAAAAAATTGGGTCCGACGCCTGAACAGTCAGGCGTCGAAATGTCTATCAGGCTTGCGTCAGTTTTGCGGCGGCGCGTTCGAAACGCTCCAGGCCGGCGTCGATATCGGCGTCTTCAACCACCAGGCTCGGGGCGAAACGGATCACGTCCGGGCCGGCTTGCAGGATCATCAGGCCTTCTTTTTCAGCGGCGTTGAAGATGTCCTTGGCCTTGCCTTTCCAGGCATCGCTCAGCACGCAACCGATCAGCAGACCGAGACCACGCACCTGGGTGAACAGGCCGTATTTCTCGCCGATCTGCTCCAGGCGGGTCTTGAACTTGTCGTGCTTGGCGTTGACGCCGCTCAGCACCTCAGGGGTGTTGATCACGTCGATCACCGCTTCGGCCACGGCGCACGCCAGCGGGTTGCCGCCGTAAGTGGTGCCGTGAGTACCGACGACCAGATGTTTGGCCAGTGCTTCGGTGGTCAGCATCGCCGCGATCGGGAAACCGCCGCCCAGGCTCTTGGCGCTGGTCAGGATGTCCGGCGTCACGCCGTAGTGCTGGTAGGCGAACAGCTTGCCGGTACGGCCCATGCCGGTCTGCACTTCGTCGAACACCAGCAGCGCGTTGTGCTGGTCGCACAGTTCACGGGCGCCTTGCAGGTAAGCCAGTTCGGCCGGCAGCACGCCGCCCTCGCCCTGGATCGGTTCCAGCACGATGGCGCAGGTCTTGTCGGAAACGGCGGCTTTCAGCGCTGCCAGATCGTTGTAAGGCACGTGGGTGATGCCGGTGATCTTCGGGCCGAAACCGTCGGAGTACTTCGACTGACCGCCGACGTTCACGGTGAACAGGGTACGGCCGTGGAAGCTGTTGAGCGCGGCGATGATCTCGTATTTCTCGCTGCCGAAACGGTCGAACGCCACGCGACGGGCCAGCTTGAACGCGGCCTCGTTGGCTTCGGCGCCGGAGTTGCAGAAGAACGCGCGCTCGGCGAACGTGGCGTCGATCAGCTTGTGCGCCAGGCGCAGGGCCGGTTCGTTGGTGAACACGTTGGACACGTGCCACAGCTTGTTCGCCTGCTCGGTCAAGGCACCGACCAGCGCCGGATGCGCGTGGCCCAATACGTTAACGGCAATCCCGCCGGCGAAGTCGATCAGCTCGCGGCCGGCCTGGTCCCAGACGCGGGAACCGGCGCCACGCACCGGAATGAAAGCGGCAGGCGCGTAGTTGGGAACCATTACCTGGTCGAAATCGGCGCGTTGTACCGCAGCGTGCTCAACGGACATCGGAGTCTCCTGAAGACGAACACTCGCCTGAAACTGGCGAGCGATGGGGGGATTGTAAGGACAGTTTTCTGCCCGGCCTTGTCGCCAAGCGACAACTTCTTATAGCGCAAACCCCGGATTTTCCCGGGTTTACGGCAATGCGACATATAGCGTCGCAAAGGCGCAGTTTAAACTGCCGCCGGCATTTGCAGCAGACCCGGGAGCATATCAATTGCGCAGCGGCCGACGGTCATACATATGTACCGCATCCGCGCTGCCGATCTCTGATTTGCTGGGGTCTTTCCGACGTACAAGGATGCACTCGATGCACGCAGTCCCCGGCTCCCCCTCCGCCGTCAAACCGCTCAACCCCGCCGTACACTACGAACCGCTCAGACATGCCTTCCCCGAATGGCTCGGCAAGGCTTCGGCCAAGCGCCGCGCGGCGCTGAAGAGTGCCCGCCACCCGCTTTCCGAAAAACTCAAGAACGCACCCAGGGAACGGAACGACGAGCTGCGGGGCGTCATTGCCCGGCGCATGGCCGCACAAAACACCCTCGATCAAAAACTCGAACACCTGCAGGACGCCGCTGCCTACGCCGAACCGCTGCTCACCCAGGCATTGAAAAACAGATTCGGCCTGGACCTGGATGTCAGGAACACTTTCCTGCGTCTTTATATTCCGCTGAAAACCTCTGGCATCCCGATCACCACCGGTGCGCAGACCTGGACGGTGTCGCTGCTGGATGCGGCACTGCATAACTTCGAAGCTAGCGAAACCGAGGCAGATGCCTACGCGCCCGAATCCACGTTCATCAGCAAACCGTCCGCGTCAGGTCAGTTCGAAACGCTGCCGCAGATCAAGGCGAAGATCAGCATCGCGGCGTTCGCCCGGCTGTGCCGCGAGCTCGATATCGGCGCCAGCTTCAAGGCCTCGCTCGAAGAAAACCTCGGTTTCACAAATCCGGTCGCCGCCGCCGTTTTGCGCCTGCACATCGACGCCAGCGAAACAGCCGCCATTCAGGCGGCCCTGCACATGGCGCAACTGAGCGGTGACGTCAGTGAAATGTACGTGCGCCTGATCGGTGGTTTGCTCGATGGTTTGCAAGGCATGCGCGTCGACGGCCAGGCGCTGCTGTGCCACGACCTGACGATGATGTCGAAGACGCTGACCGGCATTCTCGTGTTCGCCCCGGACCTGGAGCAGGATCGCGAGTCGATCAGGGTCGTGGCCTATGTGCCGGACGATCCCGAACATCCGATCAAGGAATACGCCTCGAGCCGCGAAATGCTGAAGGAACTGACCCGCCAGCTGCGCGCGCCGGAATATCAGCAGTTTTTCAGCCGCTTCGTCGACCATGACCAGCGCGGGCACTTCTTCGCCGACCTCGGACGCCGCCTCAGCGAAGTGACGTTCCACGAGCCGCAGGCCGGCAGTTCGTTGCCACCCTGGCGCGATACCCCCATCGAAAATCCCAGGCTGCAACTGGTTGCCACGCCCATTCGCGGCGAGCTGTTGGAGCATCTCTATCAGCGCAAACTGAACAAGATCCTCAACGACGCAGCGGCAATCGCCGTCCCCACCGCCACCGTCGACCGCAATGCGCGCTGGGCGATCTGGGACTCTTTCGTCAAGGTCGCGTCCGCGATCGTTGAACTGGCTTCGTTCGTGTTGATGCCCTTCGTACCGTTCCTGGGCCAGGTGATGATGGCCTACATGGCGTATCAGTTTCTCGACGACGTATTCGAGGGCATTGTCGATTGGGCTGAAGGTTTGACCGATGAGGCCTCCGGGCATCTCTTCAGTGCGCTGGAGTCGTTGATTCAACTTGGGGCGTTCGGCGTCGGCGGCGCCATTGCCATGCAAGAGCTGCCGAAGATTTTGCCCGCCGAGATCCTTTCACTGGCCGACCGCTTCCAACCGGTGAAACTGCGCAATGGCAAAACCCTATACTGGAAGCCAGATCTGAAACCCTACGAGCATCCCGCCCCGCCGGCAGAGGTCGTCGAGCCCGACGCCCAGGGCTTGCTCCGGCACGACGGCAAGACACTGCTCGCCAACCATGACGCGCACTTCGCGCTGACCGATCACCCTCACCCGGAAAAGTACCGGATCCAACATCCCAGGCGTACAGACGCCTACCAACCCATCGCGCACCATAACGGCGAAGGCGCCTTCCACACCGAGCTTGAGCAACCTCTGCAATGGGATACCGCCACCGCGTTGAAACGCATCGGCCACAGCGTCGAACCCTTCTCCCCCGCTCAGCGCGAACGCATTCTCAAGGTCAGCGGCTACCCGGAAAATGCCCTGCGCAAAATGCATGTGAATCGCGAGTCGGTGCCGCCCCTGCTCGCCGACAGCATCCAGCGCTTTCGGATCGATCAGGAGCTGCAAGGCTTCATCGAGCGGATCGCCAGTGACAGCCCCGAGCAATACCTCGGCGCAGATCAACCGACCCAACTCCAGTTGCTCAAGGAGCAGAAACTGTTGCCGGACACCCGGCGACTGCGCCTGCTCAACGCCAAGGGCGAAACGCTCTGGGAATCCTCCACGGCCGAAAACCTGCCGCTGACGGACCTCCGGCAGAGTCAACTGACCGACGGCGACCTGCTCAAGACGCTGCTGCAATCGCTCGACGAATCGCAAATCAACACGTTACTTGGCGAGAGCCAGGGTGAGCAGATTGCCCTTGAGGCTCGCGTCCGCCAACTCCGGGCCAGGCTCGCGCAATTCGCCCGGCAGCATCGCGCCGATCTGTTCAACCGCCGTTATGCCACGCAGCAACGCAGTGACGATCCACGGGTGGCGAAAGTCTTGCGGCATGAACCCGGCCTCCCCATCCGCATCACCGAGGAGCTGCTGAAAACCGCCACCGGTGACGAGCTGCTGGAGATCGACAACGGGCGCTGGCCGCAGCACCAGCAGGCGCTTGCCAGCGAGGCCCGCGAGCAATTGCGCATTACCCGTGCCTACGAAGGGCTTGAACTGGACTCGGTCCACAACCCCGACAGCGACACCCTGGCGCTGCACAGCCTGCAGCGCTTGCCGGGCTGGTCGAACGACATTCGCCTGGAAGTTCGCGAACAATCCCCCGAAGGCAAACTCGTCGACAGCACCGGCCCAACCCAGGCCCGCGTGCAGAAAGTGCTGGTGCGCAAAACCGATGGCACCTGGCAGGCGTACGACGATCAGGGCAAGGAGCTGAATGCTTCGATGGATTTCTACAACAGCGTCCTGCAAGCCCTGCCCGACAGCGAACGCCAGGCACTGGGTTTACAGATTGGTGAAGGCGACAAACTCAAACACGCCATTCGTGACAATCCGCACGAGCGCGGCGAGCTGCGTCTGCTGATGTCCTCCGAACCCGCAAAACCCGTGGTCAACGACACGCTGCGCCTGATCGGTTCGGAGGGCTACCCGCTGATCAGACGCGGCGACTCGCGGGAGCTGGAGGACTTGATCAGGGAGGTCTTTCCCGGCATCACCGAAGAAGGTCTGGCGGCCATGGAGTACACATTACTCAATCATCCGGATGGCGCCCGAGCCGAGCTGGCTCGCCTGCGCCTGGAATATGCCCAGCTGGAAAACGACCTGGACCAATGGCGGATCAATACCCCGCCAATCCATCCCGTCACCGGCCAGCAACTGACGACGCAACAATTCCAAGCCGCCCGCCGCAACCGCGACCTGTTCGCCAGGGAGCTGCGCAAATGCTGGCGCCGGGAAAGCCGCGAAGCCTACGGCTACCGGATGCGCTTCCCCGAGCCGCTGCTGGGCGACCTGCCCGAGCTGAGCGCCGATTTCAGCCATGTCGCCAGCCTGGAACTGGCCGGCACCGGCGGCTCCGGTTCGGTGGATGCGTTCGTCGCCCATTTCCCGCGATTGCTGCGCCTGGATCTGCGCCACTTCAATCTGCGTAACCTGCCCGAGGCCGTGGCGACGACACCGTCCCTGCGCCAACTGCGCCTGCGCAATTGCCAGATTGCATTGACGCCGACGAACCAGACGCTGCTGGCATCGCTGCCCGAACTGACCGCGCTCGATCTGCAGGCCAACCCACTGGGCGCCACCCCGGACATCCGCGCGATGACGGGACTGCACCACCTCAACCTGTCGAAGACCGGCCTTTCCGAGTTGCCGGTCGGGCTGTTCGAACACCCACAATTGAAAAGCGTCTGGCTGCGCAACAACCGAATCACCGCCCTGCCGGACGTCCTGTTCCAGCAGCCTGTCGAGCGTTCCGCCGGGTTCGATTTTTCCGGCAACCCGTTGTCCACCGCCACCCGGGAACAGGTCAAAGTCCACTTCAACCAGACCGGCAAAGACTTTGGTGTGCAGGCTGACCGTGCGGATATCGACCGGATCAAAACATTGTTTCCGGATCTCAACGACCGCCAGGCCAACGCGTTGCTGTATCGCCTGCCCGGCTCGCTGCTGCAGGGCCGTTTGCAGGTGAGCCAGTGGGAGGAGGAATTCGCCCGGCTTGCGAACGAGCTGAACACCTGGAGCGGTGACATCCCGGATCGCGACACAGTGAGCGGCACACCCCTCAATGCCAACGAGCAGTTCAACGAGCTGCACGCGCGGGAAACCTTTGCCTGGCAGGTGCAACGACTGTGGCGCCAGCGCTCCAGCGATAACCCGCTGAACCGGGCCGAGGTGTTCAGCGCAGACCCAGGCTTCACCGGTGACCTGCCGCAACTGAGCGTGAACTTCGATCACGTCACCGGCCTGTCCCTCGGTGGCAACAAGGGCCTGCGCGCCACCTCGCCGTTCCTGCGCAGTTTCCCCGGCCTGCGCCAATTGACCCTGCGCAATTTCGCGCTCGATCAACTGGCGCAAACACTCGGTGATCTGCCGCGCCTCGAATCGCTGGTCCTGAACGATTGCGGCATTTCTTTCGACAGCGAGTTGCAGACCGCGCTTGAAGCCTTGCCGAACCTGGAATCGCTTGAGCTGCCGAACAATCCGCTGGGCAAGGCGCCGAAGGTCGAGACATTGCCCGAGCTGTCCTACCTCGACCTGTCGAATACCGGGATCAGCAAAGCCCCGCCCGAACTGGCCGCGCATCCGAAACTGCAAACGGTCATCGTCAGCGACAACCAGTTGACCGAACTGCCCGAGGCCTTCTTTGAGCTGCCCGGACGCAAAAGCGAAAACTTCGACTGTTCGAACAACCCGCTGACCGCCAGTACCCTGGAACGGATCAAGGTGTATTCCCGCGAGCACGGCAAGGACTTCGGCGTACTCGCCGACCCGGCCGACATCGACGCGACCAAAGCGCTGTTCCCCAGCCTCGACAACGAAGAAGCCAGCGACGTGTTTTACGGCTTGCCCGGCGATCTGGAGCACGGGCGCAGCCAGCTCAGGCACTGGAAAGCCGAGATCGAGCAACTGACCAGCGATCTGGCGGCCTGGAAAACCGCCATCCCCGAAACCCATCCGCTGTCCGGGCAACCCCTCAATACGCCGCAACTGATCGCCGAGCACGCGGCCAGACAGGAATTCGCCGATCACCTGGAAGAGCTGTGGCGCGCCCGATCGGCGGACTCGCCAAGGCAACGGGCGCAGAACATGCAATGGAAGGTGCCGTTCATCGGCGACCTGCCGGCGCTGTCGACGGACTTCAGCCATGTGTCCAACCTGACCCTGCACGGCAACGCGGCGGTGAGTGGAGTCGATGCCTTCCTCGAAGGGTTTACCGGACTGCATCAACTGGAACTGCAAAACTTCAGCCTGGGCCAACTACCGACAGCCACCCGTCGCATGCCGCAACTGGGCCATCTGCTGCTGAGAAGTTGCGCGCTGAAACTGACGCCCGAATCGCAAGCGACGCTTTCATCCCTCGGGCAACTGCAATACCTGGACCTGAGCAACAACCCGCTGGGCAGCGCACCCAAACTGGATGGCTTGCCACTGTTGAAACACCTGCGGCTGACCGACACCGGCATTTCCAGCCTGCCGGATGGGCTGTTCGATCACCTGCACATTGCCAGCGGCACATTCGATGACAACCTGATCAGCGAACTGCCCGACGACCTGTTCAACACCCCGGCGGTCACTCACAAGCACTTCAGCTTTGCCGGCAACCCGCTGTCATCGGCCAGTCGCCTGCGCATCAGGCAACGCTTTCGCGTGAACGGCCAGGACTTTGGCGTGTGGTTCGCCCAAAAAGACATCGACCGCACCATCGCCCTGTTCCCGGATCTGAACGATGAAGCCGCCAACCGCGTGCTCTATCTGCTGCCCGGCACACTGGAGGACACCCAGACCCAGCTCCAGCAATGGGAGGCGGAGATCCGCCAACTGAGCGGCGACCTGCAACGCTGGGTCGGTGAAGTGCCTGAACGCGATCCGGCCACCGGCGAGTCGTTCAACGAGAGAGAAAAAGCCACGGAATCGGCGGCCAGAAAGCTGTTCAGCGAGGAACTGCAAGCGTTCTGGCGCAGCCGACGCTCGGCGAGTCCCGAAATCCGCAACAATGAATTCAGACAAGTAATGCCGTTCAACGGTGAGCTGCCAGCCCTGAGCGCCGACTTCAGTCATGTCTCCATACTCAGCCTCGACGGCCACGCCAGGCTGCGGATGAACGAGCGCTTCCTTGAATGCTTCACCGGCGTGAAAGTCCTCGAACTGCGCAACCTGGCGGTGGACCGGATTCCGTCGTCAATCACTCGCATGCCAGCGCTGGAAACGCTGGCCCTGAGCAACTGCGGCACGGTACTGGATGCGGCGGGCAACAAGACGCTGACCACGCTGAAAACCCTGACGGCACTTGATCTCTACAACAACCCGCTGGGTATGGCACCCGACCTGCGCGGCCTGCCGAAGCTGGAACTGGTCGACCTGTCGAGCACCGGGATTTCCGAGATCCCCGTCGGACTCACCGACCATCCCGCGCTGAAAACCGTGATCCTCCACAGCAACTGGATCACCACCATTCCCGAACAGATCTTCAAACTGCCGGCCACGACCACCTTCGGTTTCGACTTCGGCAACAATCCGCTGACCCAGGCCACGCGTGAGCGGATCAAGGTCTGTTATCAGGAGCTCGGCGAAGACCTCGGCGTACTGGCCGATCGCAGCGACCTCACGCGCGCCCAATCGCTGTACCCGAAACTGAGCGACGAGCAGGCCAGCCGATTCATCTATGACCTGCCCGGCACGCTGGTTGAAGGACGCAACGAACTGACGCGACGGGAAGCCGAGTTGCAGGGTTTGATCTTCGGTCTCGACACCTGGAGCAACGATGTCCCGCTCATCAACCCAGACTCCCTGCAAGCACTTACCGATGCCGAACTGTTGCTCGAAGCGCAAAAGCGCAACAACTTCAGGGACGCGCTGCTCAGGTGCTGGCGCAATATTCCGGTCGAGGGTTCCGAGGTCGCCAGTCATGGGTTCGCCTCGCGTCTGTCGATCATGGGCGAGTTGCCGAGTCTCAATGCCGACTTCAGCCACGTCCCGGAGCTGTTCCTGCTCGGCTACGGCGATCACACGCCACGGATCGGGCAATTCCTCGATGCGTTCCCTAACCTCGACAGCCTGGATATTCGCGGTTATTTCCTGCCGGACATCCCCGAGGCGGTTTTCTCGATGGGGCGCCTGACCTCGCTGAGCCTGCCCGATTGCGACCTGACGCTGACAGCGCAATCGGTGACCAGCCTGGCCGGCATGGACAACCTGCAAATCCTCCATCTGCACGACAACCCGCTGGCGCTGACACCCGACCTGAGCAACCTGCAAAGCCTGACCGATCTGGATCTGAGCAATGCCGGCCTGAGCGAGATTCCGCCCGGTGTGCTGACCAACCACAACTGGAGCGAAGTCGATCTGTCGAACAACCTCATCACTGACATCGCCGATGAATTGATGGACGTCCCGGCGTATGTCGGCGACCGCTACGACCTGCAGAACAACCCGCTCTCCGAACAGGCCCGCCGACGGATCCGGACCTATTACGAGGAAACCGGGCTCACATTGAACGTCGACGACATCGCCGGCCAACCGGGCACGGTGAACCGTCCGGGGGGCGATATCGAAGATTGAGATAACCCGCAATGAAAAAAGCCATGGCAGTGATGCCATGGCTTTTGCGTGTCAGGTCAGCCGCGCTCGGGTGGCACCGACGACAATTCGAACGGGCTGCTGCTGCGTCGCTGGTTGCGGTCTTCCCGTGGCGTGGCGCCGAAGAAGTTGCGGTAGGCGCTGGAGAAGTGCGGCCCCGAGGAGAAACCGCAGGACAGGCCGATCTGGATGATCGACTTGCTGGTCTGCATCAACATCTGCCGGGCCTTGTTCAGGCGCAGCTCCAGGTAGTACTGGCTCGGCACACGGTTGAGGTATTGCTTGAAGATCCGCTCCAACTGGCGACGGGACACGCACACATGCTGGGCGATTTCGTCGGTGGTCAGCGGCTCTTCGATGTTGGCCTCCATCAGCAACACGGCCTGGGTGAGCTTCGGATGGCTGGAGCCGAGGCGGTTCTGCAACGGAATGCGCTGACGCTCACCGCCCTCGCGGATGCGCTCCACCACCAGCTCTTCAGAGACTGCACCAGCCAGTTCGGCGCCGTGATCCCGGGCCAGCACCGCCAGCAGCAGATCCAGCACCGACATGCCGCCGCACGCGCTCAGGCGATCGCGATCCCAGTCGAACAGATGGCTGGTGGCGATGACTTTCGGGAAGCGCTCGGCGAAATCGTCCTGCCAGCGCCAGTGAACGGCGGCGCGATAACCGTCGAGCAGACCGAGTTGCGCCAACGGATACACACCGGCCGACAAACCACCGATCACACACCCGGCACGCACCACTTGCTTGAGCGCGCTGCTGAGGGCTGGCGCCAGGGTGGCCGGCGGCTCATCGGCGAGCAGAAACAGCTTCTGAAAGTTTTCCAGCTTGCCGGCCCAGGGCTCGCCGGGCAGTTGCCACTCGCCTTCGCTCGGCGGCTCGGCCTGCAGGAACGACAACTCGTAGACCACATCCGGATGCACCCGCTGAGCAACACGCAAGGCCTCCTCCGCCAGCGCCAGCGTCAAGGCTTTAGTGCTGGGCCAAATCAGGAAACCAATTCGATGGGCAGTCATGGCGGGCGATCCGAAACATAAACAGAGGAAAAAACCGAAAACGGCTGCAACCAAATTAGACCATCTGGCGCGCTGCGCAGCATGACCTAATTTGGTGCATAACGGGAGCGTTTACTTGAGGCTGCCCGAGAGGAATTGTTGCAGACGTTCCGATTGCGGATTGACCAGCACTTCGCGCGGGTTGCCGCTCTCTTCCACCACGCCTTTGTGCAGGAACACCAACTGGTTCGACACTTCACGGGCGAAGCCCATTTCGTGGGTCACCACCACCATGGTGCGGCCTTCCTGGGCCAGGGCCTGCATGACTTTCAGCACGTCGCCGACCAATTCAGGGTCGAGGGCCGACGTCGGCTCGTCGAACAGCATCACTTCCGGCTCCATCGCCAGCGCACGGGCAATCGCCACACGCTGTTGCTCGCCACCGGACATGTGGCCGGGGAACGCGTCCTTACGATGGGCCACGCCAACCTTGTTCAGGTAGTGCTCGGCTTTCTCGCGGGCTTCGGCCTTGGACACACCCAGCACGTGAACCGGCGCTTCCATGATGTTTTCCAGCGCGGTCATGTGCGACCACAGGTTGAAGTGCTGGAACACCATCGACAGGCGCGAACGCATGCGTTGCAGCTGTTTCGGATCGGCAGCCTTCAGCGCGCCGTCCTTGTTCGCCACCAGTTTCAGCTCTTCGTTGTTGAGCAGGATCTTGCCCGCGTGCGGCTGCTCCAGCAGGTTGATGCAACGCAGGAAGGTACTTTTGCCGGAGCCACTGGAGCCGATGATGCTGATCACATCGCCGGCTGCCGCTTTCAGGGACACGCCCTTGAGCACTTCGTGACTGCCATAGCGTTTATGCAGGTCTTGGACTTCAAGTTTGTACATGCGGTCGGTTCTCACAAAAACAGTCAGTCAGTCGTTGAGCAAGCGCCCGTGACGCAGCGCTTCGCGCCCCGCCACCTTGGCCAGCCAGAAACCGGGTTGGGCATAGCGCAGCCGTTCAATGGCAAACAGCACCCCGGACGTACCAGCACATACCGTGCTGACCCGATCGGATACAGGATCGATCACTTCAAAAATCTCGGCGCCGGCCTCGACCCATTCGCCGGGCTTGCGCAAAAAGCTCACCACGCCGGGGTGCGGCGCCAGCAGCAATTCGGTGCCCTCGAACGGCATGCCTTCGCAGGGTTCGTGCGCCGGGTTCGGCCACTCGCCGCTGATCAGGCCTTGTTCGGCGAGGAACGCCAGAATGCCCTCGGCCCAGGCCTCGGCATCGGCGCGGTCGGTATCGGCCTGACCACCCAGCTCAATGGTAGTCGCCAGGCAGGCCAGCGGAATCTGCGCGTCCGGAAACAGCCGCGACAGACGCAGCCACGGCAACGAACAGGCTTCGTCGAAGGAGCTGCCGCCGGAGTCTTCCGCCAGCAGGCCAACCTTCACATCCAGATGTGCAGCCAGCGAACGCCATTGCGGCCAGTGCTGCGGCAACGCGTACATGTGCAGCGCGGCTTCGGCATCGCAATGCAGGTCCAGCACCACATCGGCGGTGCAGGCATGACTGAGCAGCACCCGCTGCATGCCTTGCAACTGGCTGCTCGCCTCGGGCAATGCCGCCAGATGCGCGGCCATCGTCTGACGGATCAGCGCAATGTTGGCATGCGGATCGTCGCCCAACCGGCCTTGCAGTTCGGCGGCCACTGGCGCGCTGAGCTCGACGAAATCACGGTTGAAATTCTTGCCGCTGCCAGCCTCGAAACGGCCCTGGTGATTGCCTTGCAGCAACTGCCCCAGACCCAACGGGTTGGCCACCGGCACCAGTTCGATCACGCCGTTGAGCCGGCCTTGGGCTTCGAGTTCGCCGAGGCGTTTTTTCAGTTCCCAGGCGGTGCGCATGCCCGGCAGCTCATCGGCGTGCAGGCTGGCCTGGATGTAGGCCTTGCGCTCGCCACTACCGAAGCGGAATACCGAGATTCGGCGCTCGCTGCCCAGGTGGCTCCACGGCAAAACGTGGTCGATGCGTTCCATATCAGTGCTTCCGTGGGGCCAGGTAGCTCAGCCAGCGACGCTCGGCCAGCTTGAACAGGCGCACCAGAATGAAGGTCAGGCACAGGTAGAACACGCCGGCGGTGATGTACGCCTCGAACGGCAGATAGAACTGCGCGTTGACGGTGCGGGCCGCGCCGGTGATGTCGATCAGAGTCACGATGGACGCCAGACTGGTGGTCTGCAGCATCATGATCACTTCGTTGCTGTATTGCGGCAGCGCTCGGCGCAGGGCCGACGGCAGCAGGATGCGCTTGTACATCTTGACCCGCGACATGCCCATGGCCTTGGCCGCTTCGATCTCGCCGTTCGGCGTGGCCTTGAGGCTGCCGGCGATGATTTCGGCGGTGTAGGCGCTGGTATTGATCGCGAACGCCAGGCACGCACAGAACGTTGCGCTGGACAGCCACGGCCAGAGGAAGCTCTCGCGCACGGCTTCGAACTGGGCCAGACCGTAATAGATCAGGAACAGTTGCACCAGCATCGGCGTGCCGCGAATCACGTAGGTGTAGAGCCACGCGGCACCATTGACCACGGTGTTCTTCGAGACGCGCATCAGGCCCAGCGGCAACGCCGCCAGCAGACCGAAAAACAGCGACAGCGCGAGCAGTTTGAGGGTGGTCACCAGGCCGCCGAGGTACAGCGGCAGGGCCTCCCAAATGACGTTGTAGTCGAAGATCATAGATCAGCCGCCCTTACGCCTACCGAGTAGCGCTTCTCAAGGTGACGCAGTGCCAGCAACGAAACACTGGTGATGACCAGGTACATCGCCGCCACTGCAAGGAAGAAGGTGAAAGGCTCGCGGGTGGCATCGGCCGCCTGCTTGGCCTTGAACATCATATCTTGCAGACCGACCACGGAAATCAGCGCGGTGGCCTTGGTCAGTACCAGCCAGTTGTTGGTGAAGCCGGGGATCGCCAGACGAATCATCTGCGGCACCATCACCCGGAAGAACACCTGGAAACTGCTCATGCCGTAGGCCATGCCGGCTTCAGCCTGGCCTTTCGGGATCGCCATGAACGCGCCACGGAAAGTTTCCGACAGGTACGCACCGAAAATGAAACCGAGGGTGCCGATACCGGCGGCCAGCGGGTTGAGGTCGATGTATTCGTCATAACCGAGCATCGGCGCGACGCGGTTGAGCATGTCCTGGCCGCCGTAGAAGATCAGCAGGATCAGCACCAGATCGGGAATCCCGCGAATCACCGTCGCGTACAGGTCGCCCAGCCAGGCCAGCCAGCGCACCGGCGACAGGCGCAGCGCGACACCGATCAGCCCGAGAACGATGGCCAGAGCCATGGACGACAAGGCGAGCTGAAGCGTCAGCCATACGCCATCGAGGATGACAGCCCCGTAGCCTTTCAACATGATTCAGGTCCTCGAAAGTTGGGATGAAAAAATGGCGCAAACCGCAGAGATCCTGTTGCTTGCGCCATTTCTGACTTGTCGCTGCGACGTGTTACTTGCCGTAGATATCGAAGTCGAAGTACTTGTCCTGGATAGCCTTGTACTTGCCGTTCTCGCGGATGGCCGCGATGGCAGTGTTGATCTTGTCTTTCAGGGCGTCGCCCTTGCGAACCGCGATGCCTACGCCGTCGCCGAAGTATTTGACGTCGGTGAAGGCCGGGCCGACGAACGCGAAGCCTTTGCCGGCGTCGGTTTTCAGGAAGCCGTCATTCAACAGCGTAGCGTCAGCCACGGTGCCGTCGAGGCGGCCGGCGGCCACGTCGAGGTAGATTTCGTTCTGCGAGCCGTATGGCTTGATCTCGGCACCCAGCGGGGCCAGGACTTCGCGGGCGAAACGCTCGTGGATCGAGCCACGCTGCACGCCGATGTTCTTGCCTTTCAGCTCGGTCAGGCCTTCGCTGACTGCGGTGCCTTCCTTCATGACCAGACGGGCCGGGGTGTTGTAGTACTTGTTGGTGAAGTCCACGGACTTCTTGCGGTCTTCAGTGATCGACATGGACGACAGGATCGCGTCGATCTTGCGCACTTTCAGGGCCGGGATCAGACCGTCGAACTCTTGCTCGACCCACTGGCACTTGACCTTCATTTCTTCACACAGGGCGTTGCCGATGTCGTAGTCGAAACCGACGATGCTGCCGTCCGGGGCTTTGGAAGCGAATGGAGGGTAAGCCGCTTCGATACCGATCTTCAGGGGCTTCTCATCCGCGAAGGATGGCAGGGACAGCACGGACAGTGCCAGGGCGCCAAGCAGCACGAGTTTCTTCATCTTGGAACTCCATCGGTAAAGGGCAAAAACGGCAGAGTGAGCGACAGCCCAATATGCGAATGGGTGGAACTGAAAAGCGTTGCTGCGTCCGTAGGATTTTTCCCGTTGAAACCGGATGCGATTTCAACACGAGCCACGGCGAGCGAGTGATCGGCATTCTAACGACAGGCCCGAAGCCGATATTTCTTCAATGCGACAACTAATTACAGATGCATCGAGAAACCCGCTTGAGCACATTGACAGCCCTGCAATTTCATGCAAGAGCAAAAGACAGTGAACCGATCTACGCTGCAAATTGCGGGCCTATTATTCGCAAACCCTTCTAATCCGGCAAGCGCGGGGTGATGTCTTATTTTTCACAGGGATTTTCCCGGCCCCGAAACAGGGCGCGACGTTTCCCATCGCCCCGTTGCGCAGCGGGCGGTTACACATTCAGTTACTTGAAGGCTGACAGGTAACAGCGAGAAAGGTCTGACGGGCGAAACCGATAATTATTGGAAAACAAAAAGCCCCGTCCGGCGTGATGCCGGACGGGGCTTTTCAGGCTGCAGACCCGCTGCTTACGCGACGTTCATGGTCTTGTGCGTATCGATCAGATGCTGCACCACACCCGGATCGGCCAGGGTGGAAATGTCGCCCAGGCCTTCGTACTCCGCCGTGGCGATCTTGCGCAGGATGCGGCGCATGATCTTGCCCGAACGGGTCTTCGGCAGCCCCGGTGCCCACTGGATCACGTCCGGCGAAGCAATCGGGCCGATCTCCTTGCGCACCCAGTTCTTCAGCTCCAGACGCAGTTGCTCGGTCGGCTCCTCGCCATTCTTCAGGGTGACGTAGACATAAATGCCCTGTCCCTTGATGTCGTGCGGCACACCCACCACCGCCGCTTCGGCGACTTTCGGGTGGGCGACCATCGCGCTTTCGATCTCGGCGGTGCCCATGCGGTGGCCGGAAACGTTGAGCACGTCGTCCACGCGCCCGGTGATCCAGTAGTAGCCATCGGCATCCCGGCGCGCGCCGTCACCGGTGAAGTACATGCCACGGAAAGTCTTGAAGTAGGTGTCGACGAAGCGGTCATGGTCGCCGTACAGCGTGCGCGCCTGGCCCGGCCACGAATCGAGAATCACCAGATTGCCCTCGGCCTCGCCCTCGATGATGTTGCCGAGGTTGTCGACCAGTGCCGGCACCACGCCGAAGAACGGACGCGCCGCCGAACCCGGTTTCAGCGCATGCGCGCCCGGCAACGGGCTCATCATGTTGCCGCCGGTTTCGGTCTGCCACCAGGTATCGACGATCGGGCAACGGGACTTGCCGACATTCTTGTAATACCAGTCCCAGGCTTCCGGGTTGATCGGCTCGCCCACCGAACCGAGCAGGCGCAGGCTGCTGCCATCGGCACCTTCAACGGCGGCAGTGCCGGAGGCCATCATGGCGCGGATCGCGGTCGGTGCGGTGTAGAGGATGTTGACCTTGTGCTTGTCGACGATCTTCGCCACCCGGGTGATGTCCGGATAGTTCGGCACGCCTTCGAACAGCAGCGTGGTCGCGCCGTTGGCCAGTGGCCCGTAGACAATATAAGAGTGCCCCGTGACCCAGCCGACGTCGGCGGTGCACCAGTAAATTTCGCCCGGACGGTAGTCGAACACGCGCTCGTGGGTCATCGCCGCGTACAACAGGTAGCCGCCGGTGGTGTGCTGCACGCCCTTCGGCTTGCCGGTGGAGCCGGAGGTATAAAGGATGAACAGCGCTTCTTCGGCGCCCATCTCTTTTGGCGCGCAAACGGTGCCCGCCACTTTCATCAGGTCTTCGTACCAGATGTCGCGATGCTGGTTCCACTTGATGTCGCCACCGGTGCGCTTGCATACGATGACTTTCTGGATGCTGCTGGTTTCCGGGTTGGTCAGGGCGTCGTCGACGTTGGCCTTGAGGGAAATCTTCTTGCCGGCGCGGATGCCTTCGTCAGCGGTGATCACCACTTTCGAGCGGCAGTCGATGATGCGACCGGCCAGGGCTTCCGGCGAGAAACCACCGAACACCACCGAGTGAATCGCGCCGATCCGGGTGCAGGCCAGCATGGCGACCACGGCTTCGGGGATCATCGGCATATAGATGGTGACCACGTCACCCCGGTGCACGTCCTGACCGCGCAGGGCGTTGGCGAACTTGCACACTTGTTCATGCAGTTCGCGATAAGTGATGTTGCGGCTTTCGGCAGGATCGTCACCTTCCCAGATGATCGCGATCTGGTCGCCACGCTCGGCCAGATGGCGGTCGAGGCAGTTGTAGGAAACGTTCAGGGTGCCATCGGCAAACCATTTGATATCGACATGGTGATCGTCGAACGACGTCTGCTTCACCGTGGTGAAAGGCTTGATCCAGTCGAGGCGCTTGGCCTGCTCGCGCCAGAAGCCGTCAGGGTTGACGACCGACTGCTGGTACATGGCTTTGTAGGTCGCCTCGTCGGTCAGCGTATTGGCTGCTACCTCGGGACGAACGGGATACAGGGAAGCCGCACTCATCTTTCCTACCTCGGTGTAATAGTTGTTTTTGTATGACCCTGTTGTAGCCGGGGCGACCGTATAGAACCATTCGACGATGGTAGTAACAAGCCCCTGCAAAACGTGGGCATACCCGCCAGCCCCAACATCCACGGCCCCGCCGGCACTGGCGAAGCGGCGTTTTTTCATTCTGCGGCGCGATTGTTACCAAATCTGCCAAAGGTGTTTATCAAAACCACGGCTGTTTACCCCTCCCCCGCCTCCCTAAAATTCACCTCGCCGACAAGGCAAAGCGATTAACAACGTTACAGCCCCCACGAAGGCCGTTAATCCAGCGCTCCAAGTAATGAATCAAAGCAATGAAGTTCCACACGCAACCCCAAAAAGGTTGCGTGACCCCACTCGACCTCAAGAAGGTAACTTTGAAATGAAAGCTTTATTGGTTCTGGCCCTCAGCAGTCTGTGCGCAACCGCCATGGCAGACGAGGTCCCGACTGATGTCGCACAGCAACAACCGGCCATCGAGGAATACACTTACTCCACTCATCTGGACATCGCCAAAGTTGTATCCATGAGCGAAGTACCCAATGTCTGCGAAGTGGTTCCGATGAAAATGGAGTACGACGACTCCACCGGCCAGCGTCACATCCTGCGTTACAGCATCATGGGCAACGGCTGCACCAATTGATGATTCAGACTGCACCGAATCGATCATTTCAGCGCCTCGCTGAGCGTCGATTCCAGCCCGGCTTCGGTCGGGCTCAGTTGTGTCTAGAGACGTAAAAAAGGATTGCGAAACACAACATGTAGTGAAAATGGTGTTTTTTTGATCGTTTCTTGAACAATCGTCGCCCGGCAGAAAAATAATTGAAAAAAAATCCCGCACAGCCAATCTCGATCAAAGCCCTGTAAACCCTCGCTCCGACTGAAATCACCCTCCCGTTTCACGCACCTGCGCCGATTCGCCTCCCCCCACAAGCATATTTTTTTCCCTATAATGCCGCCCTAATCGGGTCAGCAATATTCCCTTACAGGGATCAACAGCCAATCTGAAGCCCCGCAGCAGCGTCCAACGCTGATTGCGCCCATCAGAGGCTCTCGGAACCCCGTACAAAATCCATGTTTATTGCCTGCGTCGCATCGCTGCAAAAAACGCTATCCAACGCGGCCAGTACGGCCGTGTGAAAAACCAACCATCAGGTTTCACACGGGCATCTGGCCCTCACGCAGGAGACGACACGTCATGCTGAGCTGGGACGAATTCGACAAAGAAGACAGTGAAGAAGCCGTAGTGAAAGGCGCCAACGCCGGCCACGCCGCTGAAGCCAACATGGACCGCCTCGACAGCGCCGGCGGTGCCGCCGCCCTCGAAGCCCGCGCCGTGACCGCCGAAGACTCGGCCGCTGTGGCCCGCGCCAAGGCTGCACTGGATTCGCTCGACGTCGCCGAAGGCCTCGCCGAACTCGAAGGCTCTGCCGCCCGTGTCGCCGTTGACGAAAAGCGCATGATCAACTGCCGCGCCGACCTCAACCAGCTCGTGCCCTTCAAGTACGACTGGGCCTGGCAGAAATATCTGGACGGCTGCGCAAACCACTGGATGCCGCAAGAAGTCAACATGACCGCCGACATCGCCCTCTGGAAAAACCCGGAAGGCCTGACCGACGACGAGCGCCGCATCGTGATGCGCAACCTCGGCTTCTTCTCCACCGCCGACTCCCTGGTAGCCAACAACCTGGCCCTGGCCGTGTACCGCTTGATCACCAACCCGGAATGCCGCCAGTACATCCTGCGCCAGGCCTTCGAAGAGGCGATCCACACCCACGCCTACCAGTACTGCATCGAATCGCTGGGTATGGATGAAGGCGAAATCTTCAACATGTACCACGAGATCCCGTCGGTCGCGAAAAAGGCCGCCTGGGGCCTCAAATACACCCGCGCCATCTCCGACCCGGAATTCAACACCGGCACCGTCGAAACCGACAAAGAGCTGCTGCGCAACCTGATCGCCTACTACTGCGTCCTGGAAGGCATCTTCTTCTATTGCGGCTTCACCCAGATCCTCTCCATGGGCCGCCGCAACAAAATGACCGGCGTCGCCGAGCAGTTCCAGTACATCCTGCGCGACGAATCCATGCACCTGAACTTCGGCATCGACGTGATCAACCAGATCAAAATCGAAAACCCGCACCTGTGGGATGCCGAAATGAAGGAAGAAGCCTCTCAGATGATCCTGCAAGGCACTCAACTGGAAATCGAATACGCCCGCGACACCATGCCTCGCGGCGTACTGGGCATGAACGCGGCGATGATGGAGGACTATCTGAAGTTCATCGCTAACCGTCGTTTGTCGCAGATCGGCTTGAAGGAAGAGTATCCAGGGACGACTAACCCGTTCCCTTGGATGAGCGAGATTATGGACTTGAAGAAGGAGAAGAACTTCTTTGAGACTCGCGTGATCGAGTACCAAACTGGTGGTGCTCTGAGCTGGGACTAATCGTCTCGCTCGCCACGATTTGACGATTGCCTTTTGAGTCGTCGAATTGAGAAAGTAAAAAGCCCCGATTTGATCGGGGCTTTTTAGTGGGCGATGAATAATCCTTTTAACCCCTACGCCACAGCAAAAAATCTCCTACAGAACGCGCAGCCTCTTCCGCATTGCTGCTCGATATCCGCACCTCTAAGCTCTATCGCAGGTGCCTAAGAAACGCCCAACGTAGAAAGCTTGGCCAATGACACAAACGCACGATCATTCTGATGATTGATCCGCGTAGCGTGTGGTTGCCCCGCTCGTTGGGATTTCTTAAGTCCACTCTACGTTGGAGCCGGCCCTCCAAAAATTCAAACGTAGAGGTCATCGATATGCCAGAAGCAACGTTTCACACCGGCACCAAAATATGGAAGTCGGTCGTGTCTGATCCATTTTCTATAACAGTTTTCTCTCGCCACAATCTGGCCCTTCATGCTGTTCTAATCGAAAACCAAGCATGGTTCTGCGCTCGCGATATTGGCCGATTGATGGGCGTACATCTGAGTGATCGAATGATCAACAAACTGGACAACGATCAACACCGCTTGTTGTGGATCGAGTACTACCGACAACCTGAAAAGCAACTGATGCTCAGCGAATCCGGCGTATATGCATTGTTGGTGTATCACTACATCCCCGAGAATCGTTTGCTACGTGAGTGGTTGACCAATCAGGTAGTAACTGCTTTGCGAGATGCTGATCCTTCGGAGAGCTCAGATCGACCAACATTGAGCCTGTTGAACTGGCCAGAGATGTCGTTGAGTCTGCTGCATTGGCAGGATGAAGGCTGGATTCGGCTGCGGGATATGCCGTGTTTGTTACACGGTCAGACACAGCAGAGAACGCTGATGGTTCAACCGTGGTGGCGGAAGATCGCGCAAATACTACAGTCATCGACGCGGTCGATTGGCTAGAACTCCAGAAAATGCACGCACTCGCTAAATTGTCGCCAATCACGACTCGACTTTCGCAAAAATCGTAAAGGCAACTTAGTAAATCCGAGGGTTTTCAACCCTCGGCATTCGAATAAGTAGGGAAAAAGACGAAGCAATGGGGCAACGCTAAAAACTCAGCCTGCGATTGGGCATAGCTACAATTAATCAGCGTTCGATTACTTCCAACCGCTGCTTTAGCCTCTCATTCACCAATGCTCCGTGCACTCCAGAATGAATTTCCCGGTGGCAGCTTGGACACACGGCCCCCACATAACGTGGATGGTCTAACCCGCCATCGGAGACCCGGTTTACATGATGCGGTTCCAAGTAGGGTGTGCCATCTTTTTTCATAAAGGGAGCAGGCCGCTCACAACTCTCGCATACTCCTTGGGCGCGCATCTGCACATAGTGTGCAACCTTTCGGCTGCGCTGATAGATCTTACGCGGAGCAGATTGTGCTAAATCATCACTGGTTGGCTTGCATGCAGCTAGTGCAGCCAGACGCGCGGCTGCTAGAGAGGCTGGGAGGTCAGTTTTGTCCTCATCCTCTGCTTCAACCTCGATCACTCCATTCGGAATCCCGACGGGAACTAACCGAAAAACAATCGCCGTCCGAGCGGCGCCGCTCACATCCGGTTGGGTACGCTCAAACATGTCGGCACAAGAAAACTCGCCCACATAAACGTAGCCATTTCCTTTACCAAGTGACCTGAACATATGCAGAGCTCGGCCATCCTCCGCATGCTCAGCAATGGCTCGGTTTCCACGAGTCAAAGTCATCGGTCCGCGCTGTCCTTCGCCGGTGTAAAGGTATGCCCCGTCATCGTCCCAATCGTCAGCGTACCCATATTGCTCACCGCTATCGCCCGTGAACAAAAAGATCACCGGGTAGGTAGTGGATCCTGCAATACCATTTTGTCTGCTTCCGCCAAATGGTCCGTTGATCTCGGTTTTTCGGTCGTAAACCGCCTTAGGTACGAACTGCAATATAGGCTTGCCTTCCCCACGCGGTAATTCAACAACGGTGAAGCCTCGCCTTTCTAGGTAGCTGTTGGTCGGATGCCCCCCGGAAAAAGCTCCTACAGCAATACCAGTTGCCAATGAAACGATTTTCTTTGCCGGATACAGTTCGCCACCCGCGTGAACAGCATAGCGATGAGCTTGGTTATTTTCCCAACCGTGCCACTCGCGCTTGCTCCGAAATTTATGATCAAACTCCAGCATCGCTTTGCTTATTCGTTCCTTCGAAACTGCTTTGATCACCACGAATGCTGCCCTTTATCGACTATGGATGTAGGAAAATTCCTATAATCCCCAAAGTACAAAAGGGTTTCAATACGTAACAGGGCGAAAAGCCACTATTTATAATCCCCCACACGTGCGGCATAACTTGCCTCCCGCTATTAATCCCCCACTCAAGGACCCGAGCCCCACCATGAAATTCGACCTCGCCTACTGCCTCGGCCTCGACGACAAGTTGTCGATCTATGACGTTCGCGATCTGAATTTCGATGAGACGGTGGCGTTCGATTCCGCGAAAGAGCACTTCCAGTGCCCCAACGATGCCTGTCGCTCGGCATTCGAGGCGTCCAACGAGTTGGGCACGTTCAACGCCAAGAATGTGAATTACGTGCGCACCCCGCATTTCAAAAACCTGCCCACTACGCAGCATGTGGCGGGCTGTCCGTATGTGAGTTTGAAGACTCCGGGGTCGGGCGTTGAGGCGTCTGATGGTGAGGGGGATGGCGGGCCGGAGGAGCATTTCCCGTCGGAGTTGTTGCTGACTCGGCGTGAGTATGTGCGCAAGCCTGCGGCGCCCAATGTGGAAGCGGATGTGTTGCGCGATGATCCGGTTCGGGTCGCTGGGGTAAGTGCTAAAGAGTCGGCGAGCCGTGAGACGGCGCCGGACAAGACCAGTGTCTTCGCCCACCCGGTGGAGTGTTTTGTGTCGAACTTCGCCGACAAGGAATTGCTCAAGCGCATGCCGTTGAAGGTCGGCGAGCACACGGCGCCTTATGGCTCGTTTTTCAAGAAGATCGAGTATCTGCTGGATAACAAGGGGCTGATTTACTGGGGCAAGATCAAGGAGATCAAGGATTACACCCAGAGTTTTCGCATCGATTTCGAGCAGAAGGTCTGGTTCAAGCAGGCGGATGAGGCGAAGAAGAAGCCGTATTCGGTGAACGTCTATTTGAGCAAGAAGCTGATCGACAACTACCGCAAGCGCAAGGCGTTTCTCGAAGAGATCAAGCACGCGATCGACAGCGATAAAGAGTTGTTCTGTTTCTTCTACGGCGTGACGCCGGAGTTGAAGCAAGTGCCGAGCAAGAAAAACCCCGAACAGACGTTCGGGGTGTTCAGTGTGAATATCGAGAACCTCGACCACTTCATTGTGCGCGAGGCACCGGGGCTGGCGTGACGCTTAGTTCTGCGGCAGTTGCAGTTTGACCGCGCCGGGATGCTGTTTGACCACCGAATACGGCAGGATCGACCAGTCCGGCGAATCGCACGAGCGTTGTACGCGGGCGAAGTAAGGGCCCAGGTACAAGCCTTTCGCGGTGAAGTGCCAGGACGAATAACCCCAGATGCTTTCATCGGTGAAGTCGCAGTCGTCTTCCTGAGTCGGCTTCTTCATTTCTTCGGGGTACAACGCGGTGAATTGTTTGATCAGCCACGGCACCAGGACTTCGCGCTGATAAGTCGAGCGCGCGGCACTTTCGCTTTCGTTCAACGGTTTGTCTCCCAGGCTGTCGCGCTCGGCATGGAGCAGCGGCTGTCCTTTGCCGACCCACAGCACATCTTCGAGCGACAACGGGTGGCCGGTGTTGACGTCGATGTTGAGCGGCGAATCGCCGAAGTCCGGGTGCGCGCCGCCGCAGTAATAACTGGTGGAGATGTTCAGGCTGACCACCGCTGGCGAAATCAGCTTGGGTTCCGCCTGTTGCATGAACTCGACGTTTTCCCCGCCCATCAACTGACAACCGTGATAGCTGATGACCTCGCTCCACAAGCGCCCGAGCAACTGCTGATTGACCCGTTGCAGGTCATCTTTCGGTAGACCGGATTCCACGCTGAACAAAGAAATCTTCGAGTCCGGCTCCGTCCACCATTGCAGGGTGTAGCCCATGAAGTCCTGCTTCTTCAGCGGTTTGAGCTTGAGCCCCTGGACACGCAAATATTCGTACGGATCGCTGGCCGGCAGCGCGGCAATAAAAGGCAGCGCATTGGATGACGGCGCGGCAAGTTTGGCTTCAGACAGTTGTACGGCGAGCTTCTTGCCCTGCGGACTTTGCCACTCGCCCTGCCAGCCATCGGCGGTTTCTTCCAGCTTCAAGGTCGGCAGCGGTTTGTCGTCGCCATAACGATTGTTGCCTTCAACCAGGGTCAGCGTGCTGTCCAGCAACGCGCCACTGAGGGGCAGGTCACGATGGTACTTCTCGTAGAAGTAACGGCCGGTCACTTCGTCCTGCTGTGCGGTATTGAGTTCGACGACGATCGGCGTTTTGCCCAAGGTGCCGGTGAATACGCGCTTGCCCTCGTCGGCGTGAGCGGTGGAAATCAGAGAGCACAACACAGCGGCGCAGGGTGCGAGGCGCATCAGTCCCTTGAGCATTGATCGATCCTTGAATGGAGTGGGGGCAGCGTCGGGGCATGAAAACCGACGCTGGGAAATTCGGGGCGGATTATGACTGCACTGCATGAAGGAATCGAGGCTCGACTCCAACGCGATAAACGGAGACCAGACCAGCCGCAATGGAACGCTGATGGATTTGCTGCTGCACGAATTGGCGCGCAGTGCGCCGTTGCCCTTGCATATCCCCCTTCCGTCTGACGGAAAATTACTGGGAGCGGTGTCAGAAGTTTCTGTATCAGCCGAATGCCCACTTGCCACCCCTGCAATGGACGGTTGACTTACACGTAAGCTTACGCACCTTCAACAGACCGTTCCGACAGCAAACCGGCCTGAGTTTCAGCCAATGGCGCCAGCGAGCCTGCGTGGTACAGGCGCTGGCACGGCTGGCGGCGGGGGAAGCCGTGACGCGAATCGCCCTGGATTTCGGCGACGAAAGCCCGGCGGCATTCTCGACCATGTCCCGCCGCATCCTCGGTCAGGCACCGTCCGTCTGGTTGAAGGCGGCGAAGCAGGGCAAATCAAAAAATGCGTTTGATCCCGGCCAAAAACAACTGTACAAAAACACAGTACATTTTCCATCAGCACTCTCGAGCCCGGAGCACACCATGGCCTCTTTAGCGATGAACCTCATTCTCGAACGTATCGCCCTCTTCCAGTTCACCCCGACCCATTGCGTGCAGGCCCGGGTAATGCTCGGCTGGAGCGTCGAGCAGCTGTCGCGGGAGGCGGAGGTATCGGTAGACGACATTCAGCGGTTTGAAGCGCAGCAAGACGTGGCGGACGCGACACGGTTGGCGCTGGCCTATCGGTTTGAGGCACAGGGGTTGGTGTTCTTCCCGGGGTTTGCGCCGGGGCGCAGTGCGAGTTTGAAGGGGGTGACAACGGAGAGTGTGGAGCGTGGGGATTTTGCGATGGCTGAATGAAGGCTCAAGGACATGATCAAAATTGAAGAAAGCGAACGTGATGTTTATCAGTCTTTAGAACTTGCCGATGCCGAGGATATGCGAGGTAAATCGGAACGCGTTAGCCAACTGGCCGAGCTCATCAAAACGCTTGGCACCTGTGAAGCAGAGGCAGCACGCAAGCTTGAGCTTTCTTTGGTAAAGCTGAAAGAGATCCTTCGTGGCAAGTTTCGAGAGGTGCCGATAATCACGATTGAGCACTACATTAATCGGTTGTCGGGAACCGGCGACGGAAGTGACCTGATTCGCTCCGCAGAGCGAATCAGGTCAAAGCCTCAAGCGCTCTGAACAACAACCTCACCCTCCCCTTCAACCGCCAGCCACCACGTACTCCCCCGCTGCGGTTGCGCCAGGTTGAAGGCCTCGCCCATTTGCGGGGTGGTGATGGAGACGCTGCGCTCCCAGGCCAGGGCGAGGATGCGGTCGAAAGGTTCGTGCCAGGCGTGCATGGCCAGGTCGAAGGTGCCGTTGTGGATCGGGAAGAGCCAGCGACCCTTGAGGTCGATGTGGGCTTGCAGGGTTTCTTCGGGCTGCATGTGAACGTGGGGCCATTCGACGTTGTAGGCGCCGGTTTCCATCAGGGTCAGGTCGAACGGGCCGTATTGTTCGCCGATGCGTTTGAAGCCGTTGAAGTAGCCGCTGTCGCCGCTGAAGAAGATGCGCTTGTCGCCGTCGATCATCACCCAGGACGCCCACAGGGTAGCGTTGCTGTCGAACAGGCCACGCCCTGAAAAGTGTTGCGACGGGGTGGCGACGAAGCGGATGCCGGCGACTTCGGTGCCTTGCCACCAGTCGAACTGGCGGACTTTGTCGGCGTCGATGCCCCATTTGACCAGGGTGTCGCCGACGCCCAGCGGGGTCAGGAAGACGTTGGTCTTGGCCGCGAGTTTGAGCACGGCCTCGTAGTCGAGATGGTCGTAGTGGTTGTGCGACAGGATCACCGCTTCGATCGGTGGCAACTCATCGATGCTGATCGGCGGCTGGTGGAAGCGTTTCGGGCCGGCCCATTGCACCGGAGAAGCGCGCTCGGCGAACACCGGGTCAGTGATCCAGAATTTGTCCTGCATCTTCAGCAGCAGGGTCGAGTGACCAAGGCGGTAGACGCTGTGGTTGGGCGCCGCCAGCAGGTCTTCGCGGGTCAGGGGCTGCACCGGGATGGCCCCTGCGGGGCGGGTGTTGTGGGGTTTGTGGAAGATCATGTTCCACATGATTCGTAGCATCTTGCGTACGCCTTCCCGTTGCACCGGGGCATGGTTGCGGAACAGTCCCTGATCCTGCCGGGACGCTTCAGGCGTGGATGCCGCGTTTGTCGAGTCGTGATTCGCGGAGGAAATTGAATTGGCCATGAATGAATGACTCCAGAAAAACCGAACAATTCACGGTTTTCCACGGTGGGACGATAAAGGGCCAAGGCACGCACGCATCAGCCGGACATCTGGTTTTAGGGTGCACCGATTAAGACAACATTACACTGATCGGTGTAGTTTCTAGGTTGCATCAAACCGGATGACAAGTAAACTGCCGAGTGTAATTTCCTCTTTTTTCTGCCGAATCGAATTTATGACAGCTCCACAGCGCCTCACCGACCGTAAACGCGAAGCCATCATTCAGGCGGCCATCACCGAGTTTCGCGCCAACGGTTTCGACATCACCAGCATGGACAGGATTGCGGCGACCGCCGGGGTATCGAAGCGCACCGTTTACAACCATTTCCCGAGTAAAGAGGAGCTGTTCGCCGAAATTCTCGGCCAGTTGTGGGCACGGATCAGCACCGAGCAATCATTGGCCTATCAACCTGAGCAACCTTTGCGCGACCAACTGCGCCAGATCCTGCTGGCCAAATTGCAGCTGATGGCCGACGAAAACTTTCTCAACCTGGCGCGGGTTGCCATCGCCGCCACCATTCACTCCCCGGAGCGCGCGCAGAACATGGTGGCGCGCATGCGCGAACGCGAAGAAAGCGTGACTGTGTGGATCCGCGCCGCCCAGACCGCTGGCCGACTCAAACCGGTCGACCCGGAATTCGCCGCGCATCAGGTACAAGGTCTGCTGAAAGCCTTCGCCTTCTGGCCACAGATTTCCATGGGCCAACCCACCCTCGACAGCGCCACGCAAAGCACCGTGGTCGAGGCCGCGCTGGACATGTTTCTGGCCTGCTACCAGCTCTAGACCGGGACTGCGCGAGCCTTTATCCCGGTTAAATGGCTCACAAGGACACTGAATATTCCCGCTGGAATAAATGACAATGTCTGCCAATTGGCCGACGACCGGTCAGTCAGAGTTTTACACTGCAAAGTGTTTCAGAATGAATCTGGCGCAGAACATCATGGAAAACCAACGCGGCAAAGGCTTGTCATTCGCCAGGCGCATCTACCTTCCACGGGCCATTGGCCTGGGCATTGGCATGTTCAGTGTCGGTGCCGCGCTGTACCCGTTGAACCCGCCGGCCTGGCTCTGGGCTCTGTTGCTGTTCAATGGTCTGGCCTGGCCTCATGTGGCCTATCAGGTGTCGACCCGCTCGGCATTTCCCTATCGCGCCGAACGCCGCAACCTGCTGTATGACTCGGTCTTCGGTGGTTTCTGGGCCGCGAGCTTTCAATTCAATCCGCTGACCACCGTCACCATCCTGTCGATGATGACCATGAACAACGTGGCGGCCGGCGGTCAGCGACTGTGCATGCTTGGCGCCCTCGCTCAGCTGATTGGCGTGCTGCTGGGCTGGTCGATTTTCGGGGTGAAGTTCAGCCTCACCACCACACCGATTCAGGTCTGGGCATGCCTGCCCATGCTGACGCTCTACCCGCTGGCCCTGGGCATGGTCTGTTACCGTCTGGCGATAAAACTCGGGGAACACAAACGCACCCTCAGCGCCCTCAGTCGCACCGACAGCCTGACCGGTCTGCTCAACCACGGCGCCTGGAAAGACCTGCTGCACCTGAAATTCCAGCAATGCCACGAGCACAACAGCCAGGCCACACTGGCGCTGATCGACATCGATCATTTCAAGGTGATCAACGACAGTTACGGCCATATCGTCGGCGACACGGTACTGCGCCAGCTGAGCCGTGAACTGAAATCCCTGCTGGACCAGCGTGATCTGGCCGGCCGCTATGGCGGCGACGAATTCTGCGTGATCCTGCCCAACCTGCCGTTGACCAAGGCCGAAGCATTGATGGAGCAACTGCGCCAGGCCCTGCACCAATACCGCCACCCCGATGTACCCGAATTACGGGTCAGCCTGAGCATCGGACTGGCGCGCTATCAACGCGCTTACCCCGACGCACTCGACTGGCTGGACGATGCCGACAAAGCGTTGTATACCGCCAAACACACGGGCCGTAACACAATCAGCGTAGCGTTGGGCCATTCCAGCGTCTGACAAAACTTGTACAAAAGCTGTCGCATACGCTTTCTTGTACATGAACAAACAGTTTGTATAAGATCTGCTCGCCAACCAGGATGCTGGCATTATGCAGTCCACGTCGAACGCCATCCACGTTCGGCCTGCCAGTGCGGGAACAGGGACAACACCTCAAGCCCTATTTCCGGAGCGCAGCCAAGATGTTCTTCAACCGTCACCAGTCCGCCCTCGACGACCTGCAACAGACCGTCGCCCAGCAAGCCAGCCTGCTCGATGCCATTGACCGCTCCATGGCGGTGATTGAATTCGATCTCGATGCGGTGGTGCTGCGTGCCAACGACAACTTCCTGAAGACCATGGGTTACACCGCCGAACAGGTGATCGGTCAGTCCCATCGCCGCTTCTGTACGCCGGAGGTTTCCCGCAGCAGCCAGTACAGCGAGCTGTGGTCACGATTGAAAAACGGCCAGTTCCAGTCCGGCACTTTCGAACGCGTCGACAGCCAGGGCCGGCCGATCTGGCTCGAAGCCAGTTACAACCCGATCAAGGACACCTCGGGCCGCGTGGTGAAAGTGGTCAAGTACGCAATGGATGTCACCGCCAAGGTGCAGCAGGAAAGCGAAGCCAACGCCAAGCTGCAGGCGATCGACCGTGCCATGGCCGTGATCGAATTCGATCTCGACGGCAACATTCTTACGGCCAACCAGAATTTTCTGACGCGCATGGGTTACACCCTGGCCGAACTCAAGGGTAAACATCACCGCTTGTTCTGCACCCCGGAACTGGTCAACAGCAGCGCCTATCAGGATTTCTGGCGCCGACTGAATCAGGGCGAGTTGTTCCAGGGCCAGTTCGAACGCGTGGACAAACACGGGCGCACGGTATGGCTGGAGGCCAATTACAACCCGGTCTACGACGCCTCGGGCCGGTTGAGCAAAGTGGTGAAATTCGCCTCGGACGTCACTGCCAGGGTCGAGCAGCACGAGCAGGATGCGCGTAGCGCCAGCGCCGCTTATCACATCTCGGTGGCGACCCGGAAAGTCGCCGAACAAGGCACTCAAGTGATCCAGCAGGCAGCCAGCGAAATGCGCGAGATCGCCGATGACATCGCCGAATCTTCAACCCTGATCGCACAACTCGGTGAGCGCTCCGAACAGATCACCGCCATCGTCAACACCATCCGCTCGATTGCCGATCAGACCAATCTGCTGGCGCTCAACGCCGCCATCGAGGCAGCTCGTGCCGGTGAACAGGGACGCGGCTTTGCCGTGGTGGCGGACGAAGTTCGGCAACTGGCGGCGCGCACCAGCGGTTCGACGGCGGAGATTTCCAACATGATCGGTCTGATCCAGAGCGAAACCCGTCAGGCGATCAAAAGCATGGACGGCACCCGTGGCCGGGCGGCACAGGGGGTGGAACTGGCGGATCAGGCGGGGACGGTGATTTTGCAGATTCGTGATGGCGCCGGTGAAGCGGTTGAGGCGGTGAGCATGTTTGCCAATGAGCGGGCGCCGGGGTGATGCCCGGTTAACGGGGGGATCAAATTTGTGTCGGGCCGCTGGATCGGCCCGCCCCCTTCTCGGGCTACCCGTATCACGCCAACCGCAACGCCCGCCCCAATTCATCGAACAACGTCACCACCGAGCGCAATGCCCGGCAATCCGGGCGGGTCAGCAGCCACAACGCCGTGTCGTAGCCATGCAGCGGCTCACTCAAGGCCTGTAAATCCTCGTTGATCAGAAAGTCGGGCAACGCCGCCACCCCGAGCCCGGCCCGCACCAGTTCAGTCACCGACAACATGCTGTTGCAACGATAACCCGGTGTCACCCCGGGCAGATGCTGGCGGCGCCAGGCGATGGTCGGGTGATCCGGCAGGAAATCGTCCGGGGCGATCCAGGTCAACGCCGCCAGATCCGTAGGATCGACGCCTTGCAGGTAGCGGGCACTGGCGCAGACCCGGTAGGAAACCTTCGCCAATTGGCGTCCGACCAGATGCTCCGGCGGTGAGCGCGTCAGACGCAGGGCGATGTCGGCATCGCGGCGGCTGAGGTTGGCGAAATCGTTGGAAGTGCTCAGCTCAAGGGTCAGCGCCGGGTAGTTCGGCATGAACTGCGCCAGCGCCGGCAGCAGCAGACCTTGCAGCACCGAATCGGTACAGGTCAGGCGCACCGTGCCGCTGACCACTTCGCCGCCCTGCTCCACGCCAATGCGCGCCGCTTCCAGCGCCTGTTCGGCGCGCTCGGCCTGCTCCGCCAGCGACCGCGCAAGGCTCGTGGGCAGATACCCGGCGCGGCTTTTTTCGAACAATTGCTGGCCGAGCGCCGCCTCGAGTCGACGCACCGCACGAAACACCGTCGACACATCCACCTTCAACAGCTGCGCAGCCCGGGCCAGAGCGCCGCCACGCACCAGCGCGAGAATCAGCGCCAGATCCGGGTAGTCGAGTTGATAGTGCGTCGATGCATTGATCACTTGGGCAAACGCCAATATTGAGTGCGTGAACGCCAATCTATAGTGGCTTCCATCCCTCAACAAGCACAGCGAGTCCTCATGGAATCCAGAGCCCTGCGCATCGCCCTGATCGGCGATCACGATCCGCACGTCACCGCCCACCAGGCCATTCCCGTCGCCCTCGGCCTGGTGGCTGAATTCACTGGTCGCAACATGCAATTTGAATGGCTGGCAACGGAACAGATTCACGTCGACACGCCGCTGGAGAATTACGACGGATTCTGGGGTGTTCCGGCCACCCCTTACAAAAGCGAAGACGGCGCGTTGCGGGCGATTCGTTTTGCCCGCGAGCAGCAGCGACCTTTCCTCGGCACCTGCGGTGGCTTTCAGCATGCGGTGCTGGAGTTTTCCCGCAACGTCCTTGGCTGGACCGATGCCGAGCATGGCGAAGTTGCGCCCAACGCCGAACGTGCCGTGCTCACGCCATTGACCTGTGCGCTGGTGGAAGCGGTGGACAACATTCATCTGCTGCCCGGCTCGTTGATCGCCCAGGCGTACGAAACGTCGGAGATTCGAGAAGGCTATCGCTGCCGCTTCGGTGTGAATCCGCAGTTCGAGCAACCACTGCTGAGCCACGGCCTGCACGCCGTGGGCCACGATTCGGCGGGTGACCTGCGCGCCATCGAACTCAAGGGTCACCCGTTTTTTGTCGCCACCCTGTTTCAGCCGGAACGCGCGGCTCTCAAGGGGCAGATGCCACCGCTGGTGCGGGCGTTTGTCGACGCTTGTGCAGAGCGCCGGTCATGATGAGCGAGACACCCGAGGCGCCGTATTACGCGGTGATTTTCACCTCGACCCGCACCGAGGGTGATCAGGGTTACGCCGAAGCCGCCGAGCGCATGCTGGAACTGGTTCGCGAGCAGCCGGGGTTTCTCGGCGTTGAATCGGTACGGGGCACGGATGGCGTGGGGATCACGGTTTCGTACTGGGCCAGTGAAGCGGCGATTCTGGCGTGGAAGGAACATCCCGAACATCGACTGATTCGCGAGCGCGGGCGTTCGACGTGGTATGCGACCTGTCACACACGGGTGTGCCGGGTTGAGCGGGATTATCGGTTTGGCTGAGATCCGGCGGTGCCCATCAGATCGCCTTCGCGGGCAAGCCCGGCTTCCACAGGGGCAACACATACCAATGTGGGAGTCGGGCTTGCCCGCAAAAAGGCCCGAACCGTCATCCCTTCAGCAGACTGCGCACCGCCTCAATCTCCGGCACTTCCCGCTTGCTCATGTAAACCCGCAACGGCTCGCTGATGTTGATCCGCTCATCGATGTTCTGATCGAGCAGCAACTGAATCCGCTCGCGGCTCAAGGTCATGGTCTGCTCGGTGACCGGCGTCCAGACGAATTCGCTGGTGGGAATGATGCCGTCATCGGCCACGTCCATGCCGAACGAGTCTTCGCTGAAGCGCACGATGTAGTGGCCGGTCTTGCGATTGAGGCCGACAAAACCCTTGAGGTCGTCGGCAGCCTGGCAGATGAGTTGGGAAGTGATGCGCATGGTAAACCTCACGAAAAAGATCGATGGTCTACACGCAGGGCGGTGAGGCACACCCTCTGCCGGGGTGATTGCCGTGGCCAAGCGTACTGCAAACAAACGCACAAAAGTGCGGAAATTTTCGCTTTCAGTACGTTTATGTCGGTATCGCGATAGCACGTTTTCGTTTGAGTTGCTAAAAGGTACATCTTCGAAAATACCTGCGAAAGGACCTCGACATGCCCGCCACTTTCACCAAAAGCGCCCTGCTGCTGAGCCTGATGCTCGGTCTGGGTCAGGCCCACGCCGCCCAGTCCGGTCCCGACGCGCTGGCCAAGGCCCATGGCATTCCGCACCCGGCGGTGATCGCCCACCGTGGCGCGTCCTTCGATGCCCCCGAATCCACCGCAGCATCCTACAAACTGGCCCGCGACCTCGGCGCCGACTATCTGGAAATGGATCTGCAACGCAGCAAGGACGGCGTGCTGTTCGCCCTGCACGACAACAACCTGCAACGCACCACCGACGTCGCCACCAAGTTCCCGGAGCGCAAGGACAGCCCGGCCAACGCCTTCACCATGGCCGAACTGAAAACCCTCGACGCCGGTAGCTGGTACAACAAGGCCTACCCGGATCGCGCGCGCCCGTCCTACGCCGGGCTGAAAATCCTCACCCTCGATGAAATCATCGACATCGCCCAGGCCAGTCCCAAGCACAAGCCCGGCCTGTACATCGAAACCAAGGAACCACAACTGTTCCCTGGCATCGAGCATGACCTGAAGGAAAAACTCCAGGCGCGCGGCTGGCTGATCCCGGCCGATGCCAAACCGACGAAAGGCAAAGTCGCGGTCGGTCAGGGCAACGGCAAGGTGATCCTGCAAACCTTCGAGAAGAACAGCCTCGAACTGCTGCAAAAGGAAATGCCGCAGGTGCCGAAGATCCTGTTGCTGTGGGTCGGTGAAGGCAGCATCGAGCCGAAATCCAGCGTGTCGTTTGCCGACTCCGGTGAGAAAGACAAGAACACCTTCTACGGCAAACAGGAGCCGAAATCCGAAGCTGAATTCAAGCAATGGATCGACTACGCCAAGGCCCAGGGCGCCATCGGCACCGGCCCGTCGGCCAAGCTGACCCATGGCGGCGATCAGAGTTATTCGGATCTGGTGCAGCCGTGGATGAACAAGTACACCCACGACCAGGGCCTGCTGATTCACGTCTACACCGTCGACGAGCCGGTGGACTACAAGAAGGTCATGGACGCAGGTGTCGACGGCATTTTCACCAACCGCGCCAGCGAACTGCTGAAATTCTTTAAACGCCCGGCCGCCGCCAGTGTGGATCAGGTGTTGAAGAACAACGGTTTCTGATGCAACCGGACACCCCGTGGACAGGCCGCCTCTGGCTGGGGCACGACTATGGCCTGATCCACGGGATGTCGGGGCGCACTGCGCCCCACTCCCACTACGCACACCAACTGATACTCGCGCCCGACCGGCCAATGACGGTTCTGGTCGAGGACACACCCGTCACCACCTCACGCCTGCTGATTGCCTCGCAGACCCGCCATGCGATTCTCGAAGCGCCGGACCCCGTGTTCACGGTGTACGCCGAACCGTTGCGGTTTGAGGCTTGGGCGTTGCGCGATGCACTGTTCGACATTGAGTTGTCGCTGACGGCCCTGGATCGTGCAATGAGCCAATGCCCACGCCGCACGCTGAATGATCCGCGAATCGAACGAGCGCTCGCCACCGTCGATGCATCGCTGTCGAGCAAAGTCGCCGCCAGCGCCGTCGCCGAGGCGGCGCACCTGTCCATGAGCCAATTGCAGCGATTGTTCGTCAGTCAGGTCGGCCTGCCGGTACGACGACTGGTGCTGTGGCGGCGATTGCGACTGGCGATCGCGGCGATTCTGGTGGGCCATGCGGTCACCGACGCCGCCCACGCCGCCGGGTTTGCAGACTCCGCACACTTCTCCCGCAGCCTGAAAAAACTCTTCGGCGTCACCGCCCGCCAGGCGCTGCAACACATCGAACTGCGCTTGCTGGACTGACTCAACGTCTCAAGCCGTCGGGTACTTTCGGCTCCTTGCCCAGCGTTGCCGTTTCGAAGGGATCGAGCAACTGCGCCACATAGTCCCGGGGAAAATCCAGGCGACTGCCGATGCCCAGGTCGCCCGCGCCGATCCGGTAATGCTCCGTGTAAAAACCAGTGCCCAGCAGCCAGTCCCACAGGGTAAGGAACAGCCCGAAATTGACGTCACCAGCGCGCCCGTACTTCATGTGATGAAAGCGGTGCAGCGGCGCCCAGGCGAAGATCCAGCGCAACGGGCCGACGCGCATGTCGACGTTCGAATGCTGCAATAACAGTTGGATCGCAATGGCGAATGCCAGCAACACGGCCACCTCGGACGGAATACCCAGCACCATTAACGGCAGCAGTCCCGCTGTCGCCTCCAGCAATTGATGCAGCGGATGCTTCATCAAACCGTTGAAACCATAGAGCCGCTCGACGCTGTGATGAATCGCATGCAGCCGCCACAACCACGACACGCGATGGCTGGCGTAATGCATCAGGCTCACGCCCGCATCGGCGATGAAAATCGCCAGGCCGACTTGCAGCCACAGCGGCCAGTTCGACGGCCATGCCCCTTCAATCGACAACAGTGTCACCAGCGCCGGCAATGCCAGCAGGCCGACGGCATTCAGCGCTTCGTTGACCAACGCGTGGAGCATGTCACGAAGACGATCGCCGGCCGGACGATTCCAGTTCACCTCATAAGGCAACAGCCATTCGGCGCTGAACGACACCACCAGCGCCACAGCAAACAGCGGCAACAGCCACCAGGTCGAATACCCCACCAAGCCTATTGCGCCGCCGATGAATCCGCCCCAGAACAACGGCGCGTACAGCCACGAAAAGATGCGTTTCATGCCTACCTCCATTAATCGAAGACAGAGCATGAAAGTTGCTCGCGAACGGCGATTGAACAAACGACGCAAACACTCGTAGCGCTTTTTAAGGGTGAATTAAGTTGCGGTGATTAACCTGAACGCACTTGAACGAGCCACCCAAAGGAATAACCGATGAAAACCCTGACTGCCCTGTTTACCGCTGCCGCCCTGACCCTCACCGCTGGCCTGGCTCAGGCTGACGTTCGCGTCGACCAGATCCCCGAACTGGTGAAGTCCGGCAAGATCAAGTCGCTGGAGTCGATGAACGCCGAAGCCCTGAAACTGCATCCGGGGGCGACCATTACGGACACCGATCTGGATAACCACTTCAATGGTTATGAGTATGAAGTTGAATTGAAAACAGCCGATGGCAAAGAGTTCGACGTGGACTTTGATGCAACGACCGGCAAGGTGTTGAGCAATAAGCAGGACACTTGATTTTTGTTAAAACGAAGCCGCACGACTCTGGTTGAGTCGTGCGGTTTTTTGCGTCTGGAGTCTGGTCAGTCCCCTCGCCCTCCGGGAGAGGGTCAGGGTGAGGGGAAAACGCCTCACGCGGAAGTGCTGACCAACGCTCCCGAAGTGCTGCTGTCCGAATCCTGCAACGCCTGCAACAACGCCGCCGTCGCCGTCTGCAAGGACGCCGAGGTCGCCGCGATCTGCGACTGGGCCGCCGCCACCTCGGCAGCCTTGGCATCCTGGCTTTCCTGCTTGGCCTGGGCCGCTTGCAGGGCTTGCTGCTGCTCCTGCAACTGTTTCTGCAATTCGGCGATCTGCTTGCGCAGCTCTTTCACCGTGTCCGACTCGCCACTGCTGCTGGAGCTGCTGTCCCCCGCCGCAGCCGCGCCGCCTGCTGCCACTTTGCTGGTGTCTGCGCTCACACCCGTGCTGGCCGTCGCGCTGGCCGAGGTGTCCTCGCCGGTATCGCTGATCGAGGTCTTGCTGGTCGACGTGGTAAGGGTCTGGTTGATCGAAACGGACGTGATGCTGACCATGGGAAATCTCCAATGCCGGTTATAGATCACCGGCCATCGGCGGCAGGTGCGATGAATTGAGATCGACTGTGTACCGACTCGGTATCCGCGCCGGTACACAGCCAGGGCATCAGGCGCTCAGGCGTGCGGTGACTTCGTTCAACTGCCCCGACAGACCATGCAGATTCTGGCTGGCGCTTTCGGTGCGCTGCACGTTGTCGAGGTTGGTGCTGGCGATCGCCGTGATCTCGGTCAGGTTGCGCGAGATGTCTTCGGCCACCGAAGTCTGCTCTTCGGCGGCAGTGGCGATCTGGCGGTTCATGTCACGGATCGCTTCTACCGCGAGGGTGATGCGCTCGAGCATGGCGCCGGCCTGGGTCACTTGCTCGACGCTTTCGTCGCTGCGGGTCTGGCCGCTGTCGATGGCCTGGGCGGCGTCCACCGCGCCGGTCTGTACGCTGTGGATGATCTGGTTGATCTCGATGATCGACTCCGCCGTGCGTTGCGCCAGGTTGCGCACCTCATCGGCCACCACCGCAAAACCACGCCCGGCTTCACCGGCCCGCGCCGCTTCAATGGCGGCGTTGAGCGCCAGCAGGTTGGTCTGTTCGGCGATGCCGCGAATCACTTCCAGCACTTTGCCGATACGGCCGCTGTCGGCTTCCAGGCGACGGATCACCGTGGCGGTATTGGCGATTTCGCCGCGCATCTGGGTGATGCTGTGGATGGTGCTTTGCATCACCGTCTCACCTTGCTGGGCAGACTGATCGGCATCGTCGGCGGCACGCGCGGCATCGGCCGCATGGCGGGCGACTTCCTGGGCGGTCGCGGACATTTCGTTCATCGCCGTCGCCACTTGATCGGTGCGGCTGAACTGCTCGTTGGTGCCACCGGCCATCAGCGTGGCAATGGCGTTCAATTCGCCGCTGGCGCTGTCCAGATCCTTGGCGCTGCGTTGCAGATGAGTGAAGGTTTCGGCAAGGAAATCGCGCAGGGTATTGGCCGCAGCGGCCAGGTTACCCAACTCGTCCTGACGATGGCTGACCACACGCTCGGCCAGTCGGCCACGGCTCAACTGGGTCACGTAGTCGATCAGTTTGCGGATCGGCTCGACCAGATTGCGGTTGACCAGCCACAGGCTCAACAGCCCGATCAACAGGCCCGAGGCGAGCATCACCAGCAGCCCCAGCCATACGGTGCGCTCGGCACTGGCGCTGATCAGCGCCGATTGCTCGGTGCCCTGCTTGCGCAATTCGGCCACCAGTTCGCTCATCTGATCGCTGGTGGCGCGATCGACACCTTTGACCGCCACATCACCGGCCGTCGGGTCACCACCGGCAGCGACGAAGGCGTCACGGCCCTTCTGGTACGCGGCGCCGAGCTGACGATGCTCGTCACGCAGCCGCTCGATGCGGGTTTTCAGCGCCGGCTCGAGGCCTTGCTGATTCGCCAGCTCGCCGAGAATCCCCTGCACATCGCGCTGACGATCTTCGAACTGGCCCCAGTATTTGCCCAGGTCAGCCGGTTGCTTGCCGCGCAGCAGGACGTTTTTCCACTCCTGTACCTGGACCTTGAATTGCAGGTTGGCTTCGTCGATCAACTGCGAGGTGTGCAGCGGACCGCCGATCAACTGGCTGTAGTTCTGCACGCCGTTGGACAGGAAGTGAAAGCAGGCCAGCGCGATCAGCAGCATCGCCAGCAGGCTGCCGCTCAACAGGGCCAGAATTTGCGCTCTCAGGGATTTTTGCAAAGACATCGCAGGTACTCGAGACAGGGATGAGCACGTCCGGTAAGACGTGGATTATGGCCGGACATCCGTGTCGGCGAACCTCTGGCTCATGGCCAGAGGCGAGCAACCTAACGCACCTGAGATCGGCGTGCCAGAGCCTTTCTTGAGAATTCTCCGACAGCCGGTAAGTGGCTGATTTGACGTCACTTTGCTGTCACACAACGGTCATGTGACATTGCGATGATGCGGCTCAGGTGAATCTGTCGATCCCGCCCCAGCCGCCCTCCTTGCAGCGAGCCTTCATGAACCACAGCCTCGATATCAGTCATCGCGACCCTGACCTGTTTGGCTTGCTCTACGGCTTCCGTTTCCGCCCCGGCGAGCGTGGCCGCGAAGTCGACTCGGCAACCGCCCTGCGCTGCTTGCAGGACGAAAGCGAGAGCGAGAGCGACGAGTTTCTCTGGCTGCACCTGAACCTGGCCCACGCCGCGTGCGAGCGCTGGATGAAAAGCCATCTGCAATTGCCCGAGGAGTTTTTCGAGGCGCTGCACGAAGGTTCGCGTTCGACCCGCATCGAGCACGTCGACTCGGCGTTGCTGGCGGTGGTCAACGATGTGGTGTTCAACCTCAGCAGCATGGTGTCGTCGGATGTATCGACACTGTGGGTCTGCGTGCGTAACAAGTTGATCGTCAGCGCACGCCTGCAACCGCTGCATTCGGTGGACAAACTGCGCTCTTCGGTGAAGGCCGGCGAGCGCTTTCGTTCGCCGTCGGAATTGCTCGTGCATCTGCTGCGCGACCAGGGCGAAGTGCTGACCCAGATCGTGCGCAAGACCAGCCAGAGCGTCGATCAGGTCGAGGACGAATTGCTCTCCTCACGGCTGTCGACCAATCGCGCCGAACTCGGTGCCAACCGTCGGGTGCTGGTGCGCCTGCAACGGCTGCTGGCGCTGGAACCGGGTTCGCTGCTGCGCCTGCTCAACCGCCCGCCGTCGTGGTTGCAGAAGGAGGACGTCAAGGAACTGCGCAAGTCCACCGAGGAGTTTGCGCTGATCATCAACGACCTCACCGCCCTCGGCGAGCGGATCAAGCTGTTGCAGGAAGAGATCGCCGCCAACCTCAACGAACAGAGCAACCGCACGCTGTTCACCCTGACCGTGGTCACGGTGCTGGCGCTGCCGATCAACATCATTGCCGGTTTCTTCGGCATGAACGTCGGCGGCGTGCCGCTGGCGCAGGATCCGGAAGGGTTCTGGATTCTGGTGGCACTGGTGGCGACCTTCACCGTGATTGCCGGGCGCTGGGCGTTCCGCAAGCGCGGGGATTACTGAGGGCTCCTGCGACAACCAAGGACCGCGCATGCAGCCGTGGATTCGGATCAATGAACCGGCTAATCCGCCAAACACTGATCTGCCGCAGCCTTTCTGTAATATTTAGAAACGATCATGAGCGACACTCCTTCCCTCGCTCAGGATTGTCCCCTCATGGCTACTCCCTCCCTGACCGCCAGCCAGGCCTCTGCTGCCAGTGGCAGGCCGGCCCTCGATAAAAAAACCGGCCCGTTCACCTACGTGGTGTTTTTCGCGGTGCTGGCGATGGGGCTGTTGTTCACCGCCTACAGCCTGATGCACGACATGCACGAACTGGGCACGGTGGTCACCACCTGGACGCCGTTCCTGCTGCTCGGCGTGGCGCTGCTGATTGCCCTGGGCTTTGAGTTCGTCAACGGTTTCCACGACACCGCCAACGCCGTGGCGACGGTGATTTACACCCACTCGCTGCCGCCGCACTTTGCGGTGGTGTGGTCGGGTTTCTTCAACTTCCTCGGCGTGCTGCTGTCCAGCGGCGCGGTGGCGTTCGGCATCATCGCCCTGCTGCCGGTGGAGCTGATTCTGCAGGTCGGCTCGTCCGCCGGTTTCGCGATGATCTTCGCCCTGCTGATCGCCGCGATCCTGTGGAACCTCGGCACCTGGTGGCTGGGCCTGCCGGCCTCTTCGTCGCACACGCTGATCGGGTCGATCATCGGCGTCGGCGTGGCCAACGCGCTGATGCACGGTCGCGACGGCACCAGCGGCGTGGACTGGGCGCAGGCAACCAAGATTGGTTACGCCTTGCTGTTGTCGCCGCTGGTGGGCTTCGGCTGCGCGGCGCTGTTGCTGCTGGCCCTGCGTGCGTTCGTGAAAAATCGCTCGCTGTACAAGGCGCCCGAAGGCAACACCCCGCCGCCATGGTGGATTCGCGGCCTGCTGATCCTGACGTGCACCGGCGTGTCCTTCGCCCACGGCTCCAACGATGGCCAGAAAGGCATGGGCCTGATCATGCTGATTCTGGTCGGCACCCTGCCAATGGCCTACGCCCTGAACCGCACCATGCCTGCCGATCAGGCGTTGCAGTTCGCCGCCGTGGCCGAAGTCACCCAGCAAGCGCTGGTGAAAAGTGCACCGCTGCCGGCCCCGGCCGATCCGCGTCCGGTGCTCTCGGATTACGTGCGCAGCAAGGAAGTCACGCCGCAGTTGATCCCGGCCCTCGCGTCGCTGACCGGGCACATCGGTGACGAAGTGAAGGGTTATGGCTCGCTGGCGAAGGTGCCGGCCGAAGCCATGGGCAACGTGCGTAACGACATGTACCTGGCCAGTGAAACCATTCGCCTGATGGACAAGAACAAGGTCGGCACTTTCGACGCCGACACCACCAACAAGCTGCAACTGTTCAAGCAACAGATCGACAACGCCACGCGGTTCATTCCGCTGTGGGTGAAGATCGCCGTGGCGATTGCCCTGGGACTGGGCACCATGGTCGGCTGGAAGCGCATCGTGGTCACGGTCGGTGAAAAGATCGGCAAGACCCACCTGACCTACGCCCAGGGCGCCTCGGCGGAAACCGTGGCGATGCTGACCATCGGCGCCGCCGACATGTTCGGTTTGCCGGTGTCGACCACCCATGTGCTGTCATCCGGCGTGGCCGGGACCATGGTCGCCAACGGTGGCGGCTTGCAGATGAAGACCATCCGCAACCTGCTGATGGCCTGGGTGCTGACATTGCCGGCGGCAATCCTGCTGTCGGGCAGCCTGTATTGGTTGTTCACCCAGATCTTCTGACCCGGCCTGTGGGAGCGGGCGTGCCCGCTCCCACAATCATCGTTTTGTGCAGGGTTCAGAGGCTGGAGCGGATCACCTCCGTCAGCCAGTCCATGAACACCCGCACCCGCAAGGGCAAATGCCGTTGCCGCGCGTACAGCAGTGAAACGCCCATGGCCGGGGCGTTGTGTTGCGGCAAGACCTCCACCAGTTCGCCATTGTGCAAATAGCCGTGCATGCCGGTTCGCGGCACCTGCACCAGACCAAAGCCGCCCAGCGCCGCCGACTCATAAGCGTCGGTGCTGTTGACCGTCACACTGCCGGCCATGGCCAGACGGCGAACCTGACCCGCCTCCTCGTAGACGAATCCTTCCGAGCGCGATCCCAGCACCCCGACATAATGCACCAGCCGATGCCGGGCCAGATCCTCCAGACTCTGCGGCACGCCGTAGCGCGCCAGGTACGCCGGGCTTGCGCAATTGACCATCGCGAAGTCGCACACATGTCGCGCCACCACTGATTGATCCGGCTGCGCGCCGACCCGCAACACGCAATCGAAACCCTCGCTGAGCAAATCGACGCGGCGGTCGGTGCTGCTGATTTCCAGCTCCAGATTCGGGTGCCGATCAGTGAACTGCGGCAGACGCGGCATCACCACGCGCCGCGCGAGGATGTTCGGCATGTCGAAGCGAATCCGCCCGGTCAGCGAGGCTTCGTCCTGACGGAACAGGTTTTCGATTTCGTCCATGTGCGACAGCAGATCCTTGCTCCGCTCATACAGCGCCAGGCCGTCCTGCGTCGCTTGGACCTTGCGCGTGGTGCGTTGCAACAGGCGCGCACCGAGCAGGCTTTCGAGCGCCTGCACATGCTCGGACACGGTCGAGCGCGGCAGCCCGAGGCTCTCTCCGGCGAGGGTAAAACTCGACAGTTCGCTGACCCGGACGAAGGTGCGCAGCAGTTCCAGTTTGTTCATGGATAGCCTCGGTATTGTTCGGATATACCGACCAGTGATTCCGGTTTCGCTCTGTTTATCACCATCCAGCGGATAAATAAACTTTGCGTCATCCACTCATCACTGCAATCGAGGAAGCCCCTATGAACCGCAAAATCGCATTGATCACCGGTGCCAGCCGTGGCCTTGGCAAGAACGCAGCGCTGCACCTCGCCGCGCAGGGCGTGGACATCATCGGCACTTACAACAGCCGCGCCGATGAAGCCCAGGCGCTGGTGCTGGAACTGGAAAAACTCGGCGCCAAAGCCGTGATGCTGCAACTGGACGTCGGCCGCAGCGAAGGCTTTGCCGATTTCGCCGTGCAGATCGAGCAGGCATTGCAGCTGTTTGATCGTCAGCGCTTCGATTTCTTGATCAACAACGCCGGGATTGGCGTGCATGCGTCCTTCGCCGAGACGACCCCGGCGCAGTTCGACCTGCTGATGAATGTTCAGCTCAAGGGGCCGTTCTTTCTGACCCAGACACTGTTGCCGCTGATCAACGATGGCGGGCGGATCATCAATATCTCCAGCGGTCTGGCACGCTTCACCCTGCCCGGTTATGCCGCCTACGCGGCGATGAAAGGCGCGATGGAAGTGCTGACCCGTTACCAGGCCAAGGAGTTGGGCGCGCGGCAGATTTCGGTGAACATCCTGGCGCCGGGCGCGATCGAGACCGACTTCGGCGGTGGCGCGGTGCGCGACAACTCGGCGCTCAATGCAATGGTCGCCAGCAACACCGCGCTGGGCCGTGCCGGACAGCCGGATGACATTGGCGGGGCACTGGCACTGCTGCTGTCGCCGGGGGCGCAGTGGATCAATGGCCAGCGGGTGGAAGCGTCGGGCGGGATGTTTCTCTAAACGCTGAAAAGATCGCAGCCTGTGCCGACTCCTGCACCTGAACCCTGCAGGAGCTGTCCAGGCTGCGATTTTTTGCCCTTAGTTCTGACAGACGTTGCGCATCATCCAGCGCTCGCGCACCACGTCATACGCCCAGTGGTAAACATAGGTGTACGGCAGGAAAAACAGCAGCACGCCAATGTCGAGCAGGAACGCCTGCCACAGGCTGACCGACAGCCACCAGGCAATCAACGGCACGCCCATCACGATCAATCCGCCCTCGAACAGCAGCGCATGCACGACCCGCACCCAGGCGTTGTGCGCGATGTTCCAGCGTTTGAGCATGCGGTCGAAAAAACCGTTGAACACCACGTTCCACGCCAGCGCCAGAATCGCCACGGCGAGGGTGACCACCCCCATGTCGAGCAACGGTTTGCCCATGATCCACGCCAGCAGCGGCGTACAGATCAGAATTGCCAGCAGTTCGAAACCGATGGCCTGGAAAATACGTTCAGTGATGGATTTGTTGGCGCTCATGGCCAGGCTCCTGGTTAAAGAGACGCGTTGAAGATGGTTGCCATGATCCAGCCTCCTGCCGATACTTCATAACCAATAACCATCGATCAAGGCGATAGTTCATGGCTTCTCAGGAAGTGTTGCTGGCGTTCGTGCAGGCCGCCACTCAGGGTTCGTTTTCGGCGGCGGCGCGCAAACTGGGGCGCAGTCAGTCGACCATCAGCGCGGCGGTGGCGAGCCTGGAGATCGACCTGGATCTGATCCTGTTCGACCGCAGCAGCCGCAAACCGACCCTGACCCCGGCCGGCCATGTGATGTTGCAGCGGGCCGAGGCGATCCTGTCGGCCACCAGTCGTCTGGAAATGACCGCGCGGCAACTGGCCCAGGGCGTCGAGCCGAAGCTCACGGTGGCGATTTCCGACACCTATCAGTCCTACCGTTTCGAGGCGGCGCTGGTGGAGTTCGAGCAGCGCTATCCGGATCTGGAACTGGAATGCCTGATCGCCGAGTGCGACGACCTGATCGAGTTGGTACAACGCGGCCGCACGCACCTGGCCTTCGCCGAGATGCGCGACAGCTATCCGCCAGACCTGGTGACCTCGACCGTCGCCGAACGCACGGAAATCGCCCTGTTCGCGAGTGCCGGGCATCCGCTGGCGACGCTCGGGCACATCGATCGAACCGTGCTGGAGCAGCATCGTGAATTACGCCTGGCAACCATCGTCAATCCCTACGACAGCCGCGCCAAGGGCCGGGTGTGGTCGGCGCCGAGTTACCTGATGCTGCTGGAGATGGCCGAAAAGAACTTCGGCTGGGCGCCACTGCCGCGCTGGCTGGTGGAGCGTTTCGGCAACGGCACGCTGGTCGAGTTGAAGGTGCGCGGCTGGCCGAAACCAGTGTTTGTCGATGCCCTGTGGTCGCGGCTGTACCCGCCGGGGCCGGCGGGGAGCTGGTTGTTGAGCAAGATGCTGGAATAGCGGCGCGGCCATTCGCGGGCAAGCCCGGCTCCCACCGGTTTGGTGTTGTTCCCTTGTTCAGGGACAACAGCCGAGCTTCTGGGAGCCGGGCTTGCCCGCGAAGACGTTCGCCCGCCTCCCCCATGCCCCTCGGGCTCACGCCGCCTCGATCGCCGCCGGTCGATTCACCTGGAAAAACTCATGCAACCCACGCAGCGCCGGCAACTCCAGCGCCTGCGCCGCGTAACACAATCCGACCCGCCGGGTCGGTGCTGGCAAGTGCCACGCGCGCTCCACCACCCGCGTCTGCCCGTGCACCAGCGACTGCGGCAACATCGCCACGCCAACCCCCGCCGCAACCATGTGCAACGCCTGTTGCAACGACCCGGCATGCCCCGCCACCGCCGCCGGTGAGCGCCCGTACAACGCCATCAACCGCTGGTGCGACGGATGCTGCGGACAGGTGATCCAGTCTTCGATCGGCGTCCATCCGGCGCCCGCCATCGCCATCGGGTGATCCACCGGCAACGCCATCACATACGACTCTTCCCACAGCGGCAGGAACAGTTCGTCCTCGCAGCACATGTCCTCGACCGCCAGGCGACCGTCGCCGTGACAGCCCTCCTCCAGGGTCAGCAACAGGTTGGGCAGCGCCTGCCGGGCCATGCGCACAAAGGCTTCGATATGACGGGCGGCGATATCGCCTTCGATGCCGAGGGTCAGCGGCACGCGGTCCTCGCGGCTGCGAAACATCCGGCTCAGCGCCTCGGATTCGGCCACCATGCGCCGCGCCTGCGGGTACAACAACCGCGCTTCGGCACTGACCTCCACCCCCCTTGGCTGACGCACAAACAGCGTCGCGCCGAGTTCCTCTTCAAGCTGTTTGATGGTCACCGACAGCGTCGGCTGGCTGATGAACAACCGTTGCGCGGCGGCGGTGATGTTGCGCTCCTCGAACACCGCGAGAAAGGCCTTGAGATGGCGGATATCCATAGGAGATTCCGATAGCAGACAGAGAAATAAGGCATTTTTCAGCCTCGGAGACGCTAAATATACTGCGCTCCGTATCTGGTTATTTGTTTTTCTTATTTCAGGAGTGCAGTCATGAGCAAGCCATTGATCATCATCACCGGCGCCAGTTCGGGCATCGGCGAAGCCACCGCCCGCCGTTTGAGCGCCGCCGGTCATCCGCTGCTTTTGTTGGCCCGACGCATCGAACGCTTGCAAGCGCTGGAGCTGCCGGACACCCTCAGCCGCCAGGTCGACATCACCGACCGCACCGCGTTGCTGGCCGCTGTCGCCGAGGCTGAAGCCCGGTTCGGCCCGGCCGATGCGTTGATCAACAACGCCGGGGTGATGCTGCTCGGCGAGATGAGCAAACAGGACCCGGCGCAGTGGGAGCAGATGCTCGACGTCAACGTGAAGGGACTGCTCAACGGCGTGCATGCGGTGGTGGCCGGGATGATCGAGCGCCGGCACGGCACGATCATCAACGTCAGCTCGGTGGCCGGACGCAAGACGTTCCCGAACCATGTGGCGTATGTCGGCACCAAGTTCGCGGTGCATGGTTTGTCGGAAAACCTGCGCGAAGAGTTGTCGCCGCATAACGTGCGGGTGACCACCATCGCGCCGGGGGCGGTGGAGACCGAGTTGCTGAGCCACACCACGGATGAGGCGATCAAGACCGGCTATCAGGCGTGGAAACAGGAGATGGGTGGCACGGTGCTGGGCGCCGAGGACGTGGCGACGGCGATTGCCTATGCCTATGAGCAGCCGCAGGGCGTGTGCATTCGCGAGATTGTCATGGCGGCGACCCGCCAGCAGGCTTGAGCCGCCTCCCGGTAAAAGCAAGAGCCCCTCACCCCGGCCCTCTCACGGGGCGAGAGGGCGCTGACCGTGGTGTCTTGCGGTATGCGTCGACCCGAGAGATTGAGTTGATTGCAGGATTGGGACCGAGGGGGACTTTCAGTATGCGTCGGCCTGAAATACCTGATCGATTACCGATTCACCGCCAATCGCTCAGGTCGGCGGATTTCGCCAATATCCCCCGATCGGTCCCCTCTCCCTCCGGGAGAGGGCTAGGGTGAGGGCAAGCGATCCAGCGCCGATAGCCGCCCCTCGATAAACCGCCGCTCCGGCTCCTGCCGCGTCAATTCCAGTGCCCGCCGATACGCTTCCCGCGCCTCTTCCACCCGCCCCAACTGCCGGCAAAACTCCGCCCGCGCCGAATGTGCCAGGTGGTAATCCTGCAACTCCCCGCGCTGCAGAATCCCTTCGATCAGTTCCAGCCCGGCCAGCGCCCCGTCCCGCTTGGCAACCGCCACCGCGCGATTGAGTTCGATCACCGGCGACGGCACCGCCCGCAACAGCACGTCGTACAGCCCGACGATCTGTTCCCAATCCGTATCCCCCGCCGTCGCCGCCTCGGCATGCACCGCCGCAATCGCCGCTTGCAGGCAATACGGCCCGAACCGCCGGGTGGTCAGCGCCCGTTCCACCAGCGCACAACCTTCGGCAATCAGTTGCGCGTCCCACAACCGGCGATCCTGATCGTCCAGCAAGATCAACTCCCCCTGCGGCGACGTCCGCGCCGGGCGTCGCGACTCGTGCAACAGCATCAGCGCCAGCAGGCCCATGACCTCCGGCTCCGGCAGCAACTCCATCAACAGCCGCCCCAGACGAATCGCCTCACGCGTCAGGTCTTCACGCGTGACCTGGGCGCCGACCGACGCCGAGTAACCTTCGTTGAACACCAGATAAATCACCCGCAGCACGCTGTCGAGGCGTTCGGGCAACTCGCTCAGGCTGGGCACCTGATAAGGGATTTTCGCGTCGCGGATCTTCGCCTTGGCCCGCACGATGCGCTGGGCAATCGCCGCCGGCGCCGAGAGAAATGCCCGGGCGATTTCCTCCGTGGTCAGGTCGCAGACTTCACGCAGGGTCAGCGGCACTTGCGCATCCGCCGCCAGCGCCGGGTGACAACAGGTGAAGATCAGCCGCAGGCGGTCGTCTTCCAAATCCTCGTCACTCCACTCGGTTTGCTCCAGTTCCTCCAGTTGCGCCAGCAACAACGGCTGCGAAGCCTTGAACCGCGCGCGGCGGCGCAACACGTCGATGGCCTTGAAGCGTCCGGTGGACACCAGCCAGGTGCGCGGATTGTCCGGCACGCCGTCGCGCTGCCAGCGCTCGACCGCGACGAAGAACGCCTCGTGCAAGGCTTCTTCGGCGAGGTCGAAATCGCCGAGCAGACGAATCAGCGTCGCCAGAATCCGCCGCGAGTCGTCGCGATAGACCTGCGCGACCTGCGCCTGGATCGCTGCATCCGTCATCGGTCAGACGTTCAACTGGCGCACCGGGCGCACTTCGACACTGCCGACCCGGGCCGCCGGAATGTTGCCGGCGACCTGTATCGCTTCGTTGAGATCCCGGGCGTCGATCAGATAGAAGCCCGCCAGTTGCTCCTTGGTTTCAGCGAACGGGCCATCGGTGATCGACAGCTTGCCGTTGCGCATCCGCACGGTGGTGGCGGTCTGCACCGACTCCAGCGCTTCGGCGGCGACCATCCGGCCGCTGCCCTGGATCGACTCGGCGTAGGCCCAGCACTCGGCGTCTTCCGGGCTGTCGGGCGACGTGTGCAACAGACGCTCGTCGCTGTAGACCAGGCATAGATATTTCATCGCTTTCTCCTGCATCGGACGGATCAACTATGGCCGCAGATCGGCACTTTGGCGAACCGCGCAGTGCTCAGGGCGTGACGTCGAACAAAGTTGCGCCGCTCATCGGATCGAACGGCGCCGACCAGTGTTCGTGGACGATCTTCCACGTCCCGCCGATCTGCCGGTAGCACGCGCTGGCGCGCATCCAGCAACTCTGGGTCTCGCCTTTCTCGTTGGTGCCGCCGCAATTGGCGACCCAGTGGGCGAAGGCGAGGGTTTCCGAAGTCTCGATGGCGACTTCATGGAACTCGAAGATGTGCGGGCCGGGGCACATTTCCATGCAGGCGATCCAATGGGCGCGGTAGGCCTCCTTGCCCTTGAATTGCAGGGCCTTGATCGCGTCGAAGGACACGATGTCATCGGCGTACAGGGCCATGACCTTGTCCACGTTCTTGGTCATGACAGCATCGCGATAGGTGTCGATCAGGGTCTGGATTTGAGTTTTAGCGTTCATGGTGTTCTCCGTTGTTTTTGTTTGAAGACACCCTTAGTCGTTTGCCGTTTGCATGGATCGACAGGCGAAATAAAAAAATCTGCATCCGCTGGAATCGTTAGAATCCGAGGCTCATTTTGCGTTGGAACAAGGACACTCCAGTGACAGCCCGACTCGTACCCTACGACAGCCTGAATGCCACCCAGCGGCAGCAGGTCGAGGCGATTGAAATCCACCCCGAGCAGATCAAATTCTCCGGTGACATCCATGGTGCCTTGCACACCCTGCTGTCGAAACCTGGCCTGGGCGTGAAGGGTTTCGCCCTGCTGGCCGAGGACGTGCCGGTGGCCTTCCTGCTGCTCAAGCGACCGCCGGTGCTGCCGGCCTGGGCCAATGAACACAGCGCCACGCTGCACGCGTTGCAGGTCGATCATCGTGCCCAGGGCCGGGGTTACGGCAAGGCCTGCCTGCAAGCGCTGCCCGAGGTCGCGCGCCAGGCCTGGCCAGAGATCAAGGGGCTGGAGCTGTCGGTGGATGCCGACAACGACGCGGCGATTGCGCTGTACGCCAGACACGGCTTCGTCGACAGCGGCGAGGCGTACAAGGGCCGGATCGGTTACGAACGGCGCATGGGGCTGTTTTTCTGAGGCTGCCTTGCAAAGAATCGAGGGACGCAGATGATCGACTCAATCGAAGCGCTGGAAGCCATCTACGGCCAGCCCCATGAACGCGCGGTACGCAAACAGATCGATTTCCTCAACGAGGACTATCAGGCGATGGTGCGGCTCTCGCCCTTGCTGGTGGTCAGCTCGGTGGGGATCGATGGCCTCGACAACTCGCCGCGCGGTGATACGCCGGGATTCGTGCGGATCATCGACGAACGCACCCTGGCGCTGCCGGATCGCCCGGGCAACAACCGCATCGACACCCTGCGCAACGTGCTGCACGATCCGCGCGTGTCGCTGCTGTTCATCATTCCGGGGATCGGTGAAACGTTGCGGGTCAATGGCACCGCGACCATCAGCGCCGATCCCGAGCTACTGGAAAGCTTCGCGGTGAACGGCAAACCGGCGCGCACGGTGTTGCTGGTGAACGTGGAAGCGGCGTTTTTCCATTGTGCGAAAGCGTTTGTGCGCTCGGATGCGTGGAACCCCGAGAGCCACGTTCCCCGCTCGGCATTGCCCAGCGCCGGGGCTTTTCACAAGCGCCTGAACGACGGCCAGTTCGATGCCGAGACTTACGACCGCGAAGCCCCGGCCCGAGTGCAAAACTCTCTCTACTAACAAGCGGGCAAGCCCGGCTCCCACGGTTCTTCAGAGGGTCAGGATCATCTCGTGCCACGCCATGCCGCCGTGGTCGGACTCGGACGGCTTGATGTAGGCGAAGCCAAACCCGGCGTACAGCGGGATGTGCCGCTCCTTGCACATCAGGTGGATGGTCGCCTTGCCCTGGGCGCGCATGCGTTCGATGAACTCGCCGAGCAGGCGCTTCGCCAGGCCCAGCCCTTGATAGTCCGGATGGACCACCACCGACATGATCACCACATTGGGGCCGGCCGGGTCGTGGCCGATCAGTTCCTTGAAGGCTTCGTCGGACATCTGCACATCGAACGCCGCGCCGGAGTTGATGAACCCGGCCACTTCGCCATCCACTTCAGCGACGATGAACCCGTCCGGCCAGGTGGCGATGCGCGTGGCGATTTTTTCCCGGGTTGCGGCTTCATCGCCTTCGTAGGCAAGGGTTTCAATGGCGTAGCAGCGATCCAGGTCAGCAGCGGTGACGTGGCGGATGACAGTGTTCATGGCGGCTCGAAATCAGCGAAAACAAGAGCGCCAAGGATAAAGGAATAAGGTGTTCATATCGATCCACGCGCGGTGCGTAAAGCCTGCGTATAAGCGCTTTTCTTCGATAGCGGGAGGGGCTATTGCTGACGCCCGTCTCAGATCATCCTTGGGGGAAACCGCTTATGAGCAGCATTCAGATCGGCTTGTTGATGGTGTTGGGCATCAGTGTTTTCGGCTTCATTACCTTGTCCATCGACCTGTTGCGGGCGCGCCGGATCGGCAAGGGCAAATAGGGTCCAACCGGCAGCGCGAGAGGGCTTCGCGCTGCCGGTTGCCGTTCAGTCACGGGTCTGGACCGGCACACAGATTTCCAGCGTGCCTGTCTGCCGAACAGGGTTGAAATCCGCGCTGTAGCGCTCGATCTCCGGAGCGTTGAGTTCAACGTAGTGGGACGCCGGCAGCCACGTCTTGTAGATGTATTGCAGGGTCTGCGGCAGGTGTTCGAGCGAACCCTTGTGTTCAAACACCGCGTACTGCCGGGGCAACACCTCGATCCAGCGGTACTTGTCCTGCGGCAGATCGTCGAGGTTCTTGATCTCCACCCCGGCGATGTAGTCGAAGCCACCCTTGCCGTCGAAATTGCAGCAGACGCCGTAGGTGACATCGCCCTTCTGGCCGGGAATATGGCCCAGATGGGGAAGGAATTTTTCCCATAACGCCGGGATGCCGTGGGTGGTTTCCTGAGTGAATCGACCGCCCAGACCTGCAATCAGCAGGAAGTGTCCATGTTCGAAGCGAGGTTCAGCCACTTCGACGCGTTTCTGCTCATCCATGACGCGACTCCTGAAGCAAAAGAAGAGGGTTCGGCTGGAGTATAGAAGCCAAACCCGATTCGCAACGTCACAACGTGTGCAACTGCTCGACGGCAGCCGCGCCGATGAACTCGTTATAGCCAGATACGATCACGTAGATCGCGAAATAGCAGAAGATCGCCGCCGATGCCATGTAGGAGTAGCGCAACAACTTGTCACCCAAAAGCTTGCCGCCGTGGCTGGCGGCGAAGCACAGGCCCGCCGACCACAGCAGCCCGGCACTCAGGAAGCCACCGAGGAACAGCGCCGAACTGAGTGGGCCCCCTCCGCCGGAGCGCGCGATCAGGGTGCCACCCACCGCCGCAAACCAGAGAATCGCGCTGGGTGACGACATCGCCAGAAAAATCCCTCGGAAGAATTCCTTGCGGTGGGAGTTCTGGCCGACCTCGGCCGTCTCCGCCAGCAGCGCCTCATGGTGGATCGCCGAATAAACCATCTTCGCCGCGAAATAGATCAGCAGCACCGAACCACCGATCCACAGCACCCAGCGCACGGTTTCGTATTGCAGCAGAACGGTCATCCCGGCCAGGGCCAGAACCGCGTAGATCAGGTCGCCGACGCAGGTGCCGAGCCCCAGGGCAAAGCCCTGGAAGTAACCGCGCTGCATCGCCAGGGTAATCATCGCGATGTTGGCCACGCCGATATCCAGGCACAGCGACAGGCTCAGCAAGAAGCCACTGGTGAATTCCATCAACCACATTCCTTGGGAAAAAATTGTTTAGCTGCACGCTGGACAGTTCGCCATCACTGCCCTTATCTTCCGCCACAGGTCACCGCAGTGACCAGCGTCGCTCGGACGGTTCCGGGCGCTTACGTTATCCGAGGCAACAATGGCTGAACAAGGTTCGCCGCGCCGCTTTGCGCGCATTGATCGACTCCCCCCTTACGTTTTCAACATCACCGCCGAGCTGAAGATGGCCGCCCGACGTCGTGGCGAAGACATCATCGACTTGAGCATGGGCAACCCCGACGGCCCTACCCCGCCGCACATCGTCGAAAAACTGGTCACGGTGGCCCAGCGCGAAGACACCCACGGCTACTCCACCTCCAAGGGCATTCCGCGCCTGCGCCGGGCGATTTCCAACTGGTACAAGGAACGCTACGAGGTCGATATCGACCCGGAAAGCGAAGCCATCGTCACCATCGGCTCCAAGGAAGGCCTGGCGCACCTGATGCTGGCGACCCTGGATCAGGGCGATACCGTGCTGGTGCCGAACCCGAGCTACCCGATTCACATCTACGGTGCCGTGATTGCCGGCGCCCAGGTGCGGTCGGTGCCGCTGGTGCCGGGCGTGGACTTCTTCGCTGAGCTTGAGCGGGCGATTCGCGGTTCGATCCCGAAACCGAAGATGATGATTCTCGGCTTCCCGTCCAACCCCACCGCGCAGTGCGTGGAGCTGGATTTCTTTGAGCGGGTGATCGCCCTCGCCAAGCAGTACGACGTGCTGGTGGTGCATGACCTGGCCTACGCCGACATCGTCTACGACGGCTGGAAAGCCCCGTCGATCATGCAGGTGCCGGGCGCCAAGGACATCGCGGTGGAGTTTTTCACCCTGTCCAAGAGCTACAACATGGCCGGCTGGCGGATCGGCTTCATGGTCGGCAACCCGGAACTGGTCAGCGCTCTGGCGCGGATCAAGAGCTACCACGACTACGGCACCTTCACCCCGCTGCAAGTCGCCGCGATTGCCGCGCTGGAAGGCGATCAGCAATGCGTGCGCGACATCGCCGAACAGTATCGCCAGCGCCGCAACGTGCTGGTCAAAGGGCTGCATGAACTGGGCTGGATGGTCGAGAACCCGAAAGCCTCGATGTACGTCTGGGCGAAGATTCCCGACGCCTACGCGCACCTCGGTTCGCTGGAGTTCGCCAAGAAGCTGCTGGCCGAAGCCAAGGTCTGCGTCTCGCCGGGTGTCGGCTTTGGTGAGTACGGCGACGATCACGTGCGCTTCGCGCTGATCGAGAACCAGGACCGGATTCGCCAGGCCGTGCGCGGGATTCGCGGGATGTTCCGGGCGGATGGCCTGGTCGCCAAAACCAGCGCCTGATCATCAGGCACAAAAAAACCGCATCGCTGCGGTTTTTTTGTGCCTGGCAATCGCTTAAACGAACAGCGACAGCAACAGGATAAAGCCCAGGCCGACCACCGACAGGATGGTTTCCATTGCGGTCCAGGTCTTGAAGGTTTCCGCCACGGTCATGTTGAAGTACTGCTTCACCAGCCAGAAACCGGCGTCGTTGACGTGGGACAGGATCAGCGAGCCGGCACCGGTGGCCAGTACCAGCAGTTCACGGTTGACGCCCGGAATCATCCCGACCACCGGCACCACGATGCCTGCGCCAGTGATGGTCGCCACGGTGGCCGAACCGGTCGCGATGCGGATCACCGCTGCCACCAGCCACGCCAGCAGGATCGGCGAGATCTGCGCGCTGACCGCCATGTGGCCGATCACGTCGCCCACGCCGCTGGTTACCAGCATCTGCTTGAAGCCGCCGCCGGCGCCAATGATCAGAATGATCGCAGCGGTCGGCGCCAGACTCGCGTCGAGCCATTTGAGCATCTGGTTCGAACCGATGCCCTGCTTGTAGCCGAAGGTGTACAGCGACAGCAGCAACGCCAGCAGCAGCGCCGAGATCGGGTGACCGATCATGTCCATCCAGGTGCGGAAGAAATGGCCGTCCGGCAGCGCCACGTCAGCGAAGGTTTTCAGCAGCATCAGGAACACCGGCAGCAGCACGGTGACCAGAGTGATGCCGAAACTTGGCAGATCGCTGGAGTCCGATTCACGGGCCAGTTGATCCACCAGCTCCTGGTTCGGGTGACCCGGAATGTGCTTGGCGATGAACGTACCGAAGATCGGACCGGCAATGATGGCGGTCGGCAGGGCGACGATCAGGCCGTAGAGAATGGTTTTGCCGATGTCCGCGCCGAACACGCCGATCGCCAGCAGCGGACCCGGGTGCGGCGGCACCAGGCCGTGTACGGCGGACAGACCGGCCAGCAGCGGGATACCGATCTTGATGATCGACACGCCGGTACGCCGGGCGACGATGAACACCAGCGGAATCAGCAGCACGAAGCCGATTTCGAAGAACAACGGAATGCCCACCAGGAACGCAGCGAACATCATGGCCCACTGGACCTTGTCCTTGCCGAACGCGCGAATCAGGGTCTGGGCGATCTGATCCGCCCCGCCGGACTCAGCCATCATTTTGCCGAGCATGGTGCCCAGCGCGAGGATGATGCCGACGAAACCGAGCACGCCACCGAAGCCGTCCTGGAACGCCTTGATGATGGTGCCGATCGGCATGCCGGACGTCAGGCCGAGAAACGCGGCGGCAATGGTCAGGGCAATGAAGGGATGGAGCTTGAACTTGGTAATCAGGACGATGAGTCCGATCACCGTGACCACTGCGTCAAGCAGCAGGTAGGCGTCATGGGACATGCCAAACATTGGGGGTGTCTCCTGGTTTGTTGTTGTTATTAAAGCGGGTTGAACAGAAGCCGAAAGGACAGCGCTATCTTCACAAGCACACTCATACCGCCTGTTTCAGGCCGTTGGCCTGCCACCATTGGTGAGCCTGGGCCGCGAGTTCCTCGACGCTGTGGACCGAAGCGTTCAATGCCAGGGTCAGCGGCTCGCCCTTGGGCGACTCGAGGGTGGCGAACTGGCTTTCGATCAGCGTGGCCGGCATGAAATGGCCGGGGCGGTGGGACACACGCTCGGCGGCCACTTCGGGCGTCAGCTCAAGGAATACGAAACCCAGGCCCGGCAAGGCACTGCGCAGGCGTTCGCGGTAAATGTGCTTGAGGGCCGAGCAGGTCAGCACCGGGCGTTCGCCACGGGCGTCGACGCGGCGCAGTTCGTCGCACAGGCTGTCGAGCCAGCCGGCACGGTCTTCGTCGTTCAGGGGGATCCCCGCGCTCATCTTTTCGATGTTGGCGGCCGGATGAAAAGTATCGCCTTCAATGGCAGTGGCGCCGCTCAATTGGCACAGGGCCTCGCTGACGCACGTCTTGCCGCAACCGGCAACGCCCATGATGACCAGGGCGGTGATGGGATGATTCATGTAACACCTCAGCGCGCAGACAGCGCTACCTTTGCTAGCTATGACTCTAGTGCACAGGCAGAAGTTGCCGACGCCTTCTTGTCGTTTTTTTGGGTTGCAGCAGGTTCGCTCCGGACGCCAAAAAGCGAGGATCAGGCAGGACCCCGCTCACGCATTTGCAGCTGCATCTGGACAGCGCTACCTTAGTGCCTTGATTTTTGTTTGGCAAGCCGCCCGATGACCACCCCTAAAAACGATAAAAATACCCGCACCACCGGCCGTCCCACTCTCAACGAAGTCGCCCGACTGGCCGGAGTCAGCCCGATTACCGCCTCGCGCGCGTTGCGTGGGGTGAGTACGGTCGCCACCGAACTGGTGGAAAAAGTCCAGAAAGCCGCCCTTGAACTCAACTACGTGGTCAACCCCGCCGCCCGCGCCCTGGCCTCGGCCCAGAGCCATTCGGTGGTGGTGCTGGTGCCTTCGTTGTCCAACCTGTTGTTCATCGACACCCTGGAAGCCATCCATCGAGTCCTGACGCCCAAGGGCTTCGAGGTGCTGATCGGCAACTTCCACTACTCGCGCGATGAAGAAGAAAAACTCCTGCGCAACTACATGGCCTACCAGCCGCGCGGCCTGCTGCTGACCGGCTTCGACCGCACCGAAAGTTCGCGGCGGATGATCGAGGCCAGCAATATTCCCTGCGTCTACATGATGGAGCTGGACAGCGCCGCCGGTGTGAACTGCGTCGGCTTCTCCCAACTCAGCGCCGGTGAAACGGCAGCCGAGCATTTGCTGTCCCGTGGCCGCCAGCGCCTGGCCTACATCGGCGCGCAACTCGATCAGCGCACCCTGCTGCGGGGCGAAGGTTTCCGCAAAGCCTTGCAGAAGGCCGGTCGCTATGACCCGGATCTCGAAGTGCTGACGCCGCGCGCTTCGTCGGTGGGCCTGGGTGGCGAGTTGTTCCTGCAACTGCTGGCGGCGCATCCGGATGTCGACGCGATCTTCTTCGGCAACGACGACCTGGCCCAGGGCGCGCTGCTCGAAGCCTTGCGCCACGGCATCCGGATTCCCGAGCAGGTGGCGATCCTCGGTTTCAACGACCTGCCGATGTCGGAGCACATGGTCCCCCGCCTGAGCAGCATCAACACCCCGCGCGAGGCGATTGGCCGGCGCGCGGCGGAGCAGATGCTGACGCTGATGGCCGGCAACAGCGTGGCGCGGCCGGTGGAGGACATGGGTTTCGAATTGAAGGTACGCGAAAGCAGCTGACCCTGACGGGAGCGGGCTTGTCCGCTCCCCGCTCAATCGAATCTCAGCGACCGAGGCACTCGACCAGCGCCAACGCGCCTTTCTGCAACGGCTGGCGCTTGAGCCACACCGCATGCACCGGCAGGATCAGGCCGTTCTCGATGTTGCGAAAATTCAGTCGTTTCAGCCGCCCCGAATCCAGCCGCGACTGCACCACCGACAGCGGAAAATTGCCCCAGCCCAACCCCGCCTCGACCATCTCCAGCGCCGTCTCCAGATTATCGGTACGCCAATGGGATTCGGCCACCAGCGGCCGGGTTTCGCTGATCGGCAAGTCCCGACTGGCGACAATGATCTGCCGCACATGCACCAGATCCTCAAGAAACAGATTCTGCCCCTGCAACAGCGGACTGTCCGCCGCCAGCGTGGCAATCATCCGTTCGCTGCCGACGAACTGAAACCGCTCCAGCGCGTTCATGCTCAAACCGGCGAACGCCAGACAGAGGCTGACCCGACCGCTGTGCAACAGCCCCAGCACATCATCCTGGGGCGCGGTCAGTACCTCGATATCGAGCAAGGGGTGACGCTCGGCAATCACCTTGATCGCCGCCATCAAACGCCGCCGGTCGATGTCCGCAACCACCCCGATCGACAGCTTGCTCTCGAGCCCCGACGACAGCTCCACCGCATGCACCTGCAATTGCTTGAGCTGCCCGGCAATCAGCCGCGCGTGAGGCAGCAATGACAGGGCCATCGCCGTGGGTTGCGGTTCGCGATGACTTCGGTCGAACAACGGATAGCCGAGTTCGGCCTCCAGGTTGCCAATGCCCATGCTCACCGCCGAAGGGACTTTGCCCAAGGCTCGGGCAGCGGCGGAGAACGATCCACGTTCGATGACCGCGAGGAACAATTCGATGCTGTCGCTGTTGAAATTCACTTCATCAACCTGTCAATAAATCTGAAAGCTTCTGACTTTTTCTGTCATCACTATTGAAGCTATCTTTCGCCGCCTTCGCCACCCCCGTCATACGAAAGAGGCAAACCCCATGCAAGGCGTCAAACGCAAACTGGTCTACGTGTCGCTCTATGAAGTGATCGGCATGACCTTCTCCGCCCTCGGCCTGGCGCTGTTGTCCGGCACTTCGCCCGGTAGCACCGGCCCCTTGGCGGTAATCATCACCACCATCGCCGTGACCTGGAATTTCATTTACACCTCGCTGTTCGAACGCTGGGAAATTCGCCAGACATCGCGCACCCGCACGGTCAAACGACGCATCGCCCACGCCGTCGGTTTCCAACTGACGCTGATCGTGTTCCTGATCCCGCTGATCGCCTGGTGGATGAACATCAGCCTGGTGCAGGCGTTCCTGCTGGATCTGGCGCTGATCGTGTTCATCCCCTGCTACACCTTCGCCTTCAACTGGCTGTTCGACCGGGTGTTCGGTCTGCCGGCGTCGGCGCTGCCGGACCCGGTGGTGTGACGGGCGACGGTCATCGCCTGCCGCCCATCGGCAAGAGATGACCGCTCCGCCCTCGCCTACCGAAATTTAACTCATTGAAATAAAAGCAATTATTAAAAAGGCACGGTAATTGCTGCGGTTGCCCTGACAGTCATTACCACAAGGTCTACTCATCATGTTGGTCAGTGCAAAACAACAGCCCATCATTCACCTGCCCAAGCATCTGAATGACGACGCGACGACCACCGCCGCTGCCGGTCTGCAAAGCGGCCTGCATGGCGCGATGTTGCAAACCCTGCAAAACCAGGCCCAGGCGCAAACCGCCGAAGCCACCTCCAAAGTGCAGGAATCGGCGACGCAACTGGCGACCCAGCAAGTCAGCGAAGCCACGCGCATCAGCGACAACGTCGACGAAGCGTTCGCCAAGACCCGCGTCGGTCTGCAAACCGCCGATGCCTCTCAAAGCAAAACCACCGGCACCACGGCCACCGAAGAATTCAAGGACTACATGAGCAAAACGCCGGAACAGCGTTTGCGCGACAGTATCCTGAAGGAAATGGGCCTGACCGAGGACGACATCAAAGCCATGCCGCCGGAGAAACAACTGGCCATCGGCAAAGAGATCGCCGAGCGCTTGCAGGACAAGATGAAACTGGCGGAGGCGCAAAAGCAGAACCCGAACGCCAACGACGCCAAGGACAGCGACAAGGTCGCGCAGAAGTTTCTCGCGTCTCTCTGAGCTCGCCCTTGCGAATGAGGGAGCCGATCTGCTCCCTCATTCGCTTCGGTGTCCAGGCGTATTCAGTTCAGTTGCAGGGTTTCGTTGAACTGACTGATCGCATCCACCACATGCCGCGAGCCCTGCTGGATTTCGCGGATCGCATCCCCCGCCTCGTTCGCCAGTTCCACGCCCAGCCCGGTGCGGCTCAGACTCGATTGCATGCTCGACACCGCGCTCAACGACAGATCGTGGTTCTTGCGCACCACCTCGACGATTTCCACGGTCGCCTGACTGGTACGTGCCGCCAGGCTGCGCACTTCGTCCGCCACCACCGCAAACCCACGCCCATGCTCGCCGGCCCGCGCCGCTTCGATGGCTGCGTTTAGCGCCAGCAGGTTGGTCTGGTCGGCGATTCCGCGAATGGTCTGGACGATGGTGCCGATGATGTCCGACTGCTTGCTCACCGCATCGATACTCAGCGCCGCTTCGTTCAGATCGCGGGAAATGTCCTGAATGATCTGCACCGTTTGCTGCACGACCTGTGAGCCTTTTTGCGCGCAGGCGTCGTTTTGTACCGAAGTGCTGTGGGCCGATTCGGCAGCGGTCTGCAACGTGGTCATCTGATGGGTGATGTCGCTGGCGAACTTCACCACCTTGTACAAGCGACCCTTGGCGTCGAACAGCGGGTTGTAGGAGGCCTCGAGGTAAACCGTCTGCCCGGACTTGTTCTTGCGCTCGAAACGGTGGGAGTGATATTCGCCGCGATTGAGCGAGGCCCAGAACGCCTTGTATTGCGCCGACTCGGCTTCGACACGATGGCAGAACAAGCTGTGATGATGCCCGACGATTTCGCCGAGCGAATATTGCATGGTCTTGAGGAAGTTTTCGTTGGCGGTAATCACATTGCCTTCCGGGGTGAACTCGATCACCGCCATCGAACGACCGATCGCCGCCAGCATACTTTCCTCTTCGTGTTCCTTGTTGACCCGTGCAGTGATGTCCGAGGCCACTTTGATCACGCTGCGAACTTGCCTGTCCTGGTCATACACCGGCATATAACTGGCTTCCAGCCAGATTTCCCGACCACTCTTGTCCAGGCGCAGAAAAGTGCCGCTGATGGGATCGCCACGGGCCAGGTCGCGCCACAGTTTTGCGTACTCCTCGCTGCGGTAAAACACCTCTTCACAAAAGATCCGGTGATGTTTGCCACGCACATCTTCGGCGGTGTACCCCATGGTCTTGCAGAAGTTGTCATTGGCATCCAGAACAATGCCGTCCGGGGTGAATTCGATCATCGCCATCGAACGGCTGATCGCCGCCAGCTTGGCGTTGGTTTCGGTCAAGGCACAGCTGAAACGCTCGATTTCCTGCAAGTCAGCCTTGTGATGTAGGTTGAACATGTCTCTATCACCTTTCGTGCGGTCTTTTGATTGGATGAAAGTTCAGGTCTTTCAAAGATCGAAAACGACGGTCCACAGAACAGGCACACGCATTCCTCCACAGGAGGAAGTTGTCAGGTGATAAACGATGGTTAATCGGAGAGTCCATGTAACGACGCTCTAATCAAGACATCCGTCTCTTGATAGCCCGGTGGCGGGCCAGCCCTAACATGCAGAAGAACTTCCATTTAAAAAAACATGCTCCTTGCCGGTTAAGTGTCGGTGCCTTGGATTGCGCACTCTGGCAGCTTTGATTGGCAACTGACCAAGTTGAAGCAAGACGCCGTGATATGGCGGTCGACATGGTTAGTTATGAGTGAGCATAGACAGCGCAAAGCCTTGCGCAAGGCCACTAGTCGGCCAGTACGGCGGGGTTTTCGGACAAGAAACGGTTCAGCGAATGCGTGTCGAGACGGCGGACGCTTTCGTGGGTAAGCCCACTGCCACACTGGATGTTTGTGTACATACAAAACCCATGTGGAAGCGGCTTGCCCGCGAAGGCATCAGAACAGCACTACGAAAATTTCAGAAAAGAACTACAGACTCCCGGACACCTTGCTCGCCACTTCCCCCGGCACCCAGGCTTTCCACACCTGAGGCTGATCGCGCAGGAACGCCTCGGCGACCTGGCGCGGTTGCTGGCGCTTTTCGCTCATCCCGGCCAGGGTCTGGTTCAGCAGATCGATCGGCAGGTCGACCTTTTCAAAGAACGTCACCAGTTCCGGATATTGCGCCTTGAACGGTGCCGACACGCCAATCGCCAGGCTCGCCGGCATCGAGCGAGTACCCTTCGGGTTGGGGTTGTTGGCATCGGCCAGGGTCTTCCAGGCTTCGGCGTCGAACGGCGGCTCATCCAGCTTCACCAGTTTGAAACGGCCGAGCAGCGGCGTCGGCGACCAGTAGTAGAACAGCACCGGTTTGCCGCGTTTGATCGACGACGCCACCTCGGCATCCAGCGCCGCGCCGGAGCCGGTGCGGAAGTTGACGAAGCTGTCGGTCAGGGCATACGCCTTGAGCTTCTGGCTGTTGACGATCTCCGACGTCCAGCCGGTCGGGCTGTTGAGGAAGCGTCCGCGATTCGGGTCTTCAGGATCGCGGAACACGTCCTTGTAGCGCGGCAGATCAGCGACGGATTTCAGTTCCGGCGCCAGCGGTTTGATGCCACGTTCCGGGTCGCCCTTGATCACATACTCCGGCACCCACCAGCCCTCAGTGGCGCCCTTCACAGTGTCGCCGAGGCCGAACACCTTGCCCTCGGCGGAGGCCTTGACCCACGCCGGACTGCGCCCCGCCCACTCTTCGCCGATCACTTGAATGTCGTTCTTCGCCAGCGCCGCTTCCAGGCTGACGGTGCTGCCCGGCAAGGTGTCGGTCGGGTAGCCGTAGCCTTTTTCGACGATCAGGCGCAGCACTTCGGTGATGAAGCTGCCGCTTTCCCAGGTGATGTCACCGAAGTGGATCGGCGCGGTTTTTTCCGCCGCCGCCATGGCATGGCCGGCCGTCAGCGTCAGCGTCAGCGTCAGGGCCAGCAGCGAGCCGCCGAGCAGTTTTTTGATCGATCTCATGCAGACCTCTTGTTTTGGAGTTGGGGACGAGTCACGGATTGGTTGGCGCTGTGGCGGTCGCACAAGGCCTGGGAACGAGTCATGTACACGCTGACCGAGCGCTGGGAGATGCCCAGCTCGGCGGCGATTTGCGGGTAGGTCAGGCCATCGATCCGCGCCAGCAGAAAGGTCGAACGCACCTTGCCCGGCAGGCGTTGCAGGCTGTGATCCAGACGGTTCAGGGTCTGGGCCAAGTGCGCCAGTTCTTCCGGTGAAGTGGCGTGATCGGGACCGTCGAGTTGCAGTTGTTGCAGGTGCCGCCGCTCCAGATCGCCGCGCCGCCAGGCTTGGTACAGCAGGCGTTGAGCGATAGTGGTGAGCAACGCGCGGGGTTCACGAATGGCGGTCAGGCCCGGGGCCTGAAGCAGTTGGGCGAAGGTTTCGGCGGCGATGTCTTCGGCGCTGGCCGCGTCACCGGTGTGCCGGCGCAGGCGTTCGCACAACCAGCGGTAGTGGGCGCGGAACAGCGCGTCCACAGACTTGCAATGGGATGAGTGGGCGCCGGACATAAGGGCTCCTGGGTGAGGGTCGCTGAATGTCCGGTAGTCCGGTGGCGCGATCCTAGCAAGGAGCCTTATGCATTAATAATATTTAAATCTTATTTTTATATTCCACATTGAAATATAAAAAACAACGGTCAACGTAAGCGACCAAACCCCAGGCCTGCGGCCTCACGCTCATAATCCAGAACGATCCGGTAATCGTTTTCACTGGCCGCAAGCACTTCGACAAGTCCGAGGGTTTGCCCCACGTCCGGCAGTTCCCGCAGCGCTTGGTTCATTGCTCCGCGCAGTTGCTCGACCTGTGCATCCGTTGCACGGGCAACCGTAATGAACGGCAGCGTCGGGCTGAACGCACTGCGCGTGATGACCCGCAGTCCGCCGACTTCCGCCGCCGCATGCTGCGCCAGATAGGCGTAGGTCACGCTGTCGATGGCGGCCAGATCGGCGCGGTCCTCCCGCAGCCAGCGCAGGCTCTCGCGGTGACCGCCACTGAGCGCGACCGAAGCGAAGAACTGCCCATCCTGATGCAGCGGCGCCAGGCGTTGACGCAACAGGTTCATGCCGCTGTTCGAATCTTCGCTGTTGATCACCCCGCGACTGCCGCGAAAGTCCGCCAGGGTTGAGCGCGGATCATCGGCGCGTGCAAGGATCAGGCTGCAATGATTGCCGGCGCTGGCGTCGGGCAACTCGTAGCGCGGACGCCCGACGATCCGTACCTGCTCGCGCAACGCCGTCATCAGCGGGTAGCCGCAGGTCTGGGTCAGCAGCAGGTCAGGCGAACGCCAGAGTTCAGGCAGCGACAGGCCCTCGGCGCTCAGGCGAGTGTGGCCCAGCAACTCGAGGATCCGTGCCAGCCAGCGCTCGTTGGCGGCGCGGATCGGCTCGGGGGCGACGTACATCAGGAGTTCGGCGTGGTGTCGGGTCATGCACTAATTCCTTACACAGCTCCACTTGTGGGAGGGACTGGCCCACTCCCCCGGAAACTCGGTGATTCTCAAACATTCAGTGGAACGGATGCCGTGGGCTGTCGATCGGCCTGAATCCATTGCGCCGCCACAATTGCCCGTAGCCCTGCACCACAAATCCCCCGCTGCGTGCCTGCCATTGCTCGCGTCGGGCGAAGTAGGCCTGGGGCAAGTCGTACCACGCCAGGGCGGGCAAGTCGTGATGCACCAGATGAAAATTCAGGTTGAGGAACAACCAGCGCCACGGCCAGCCAGCCTCGTTAAGTACGGTGCGCTGCTCCGGTTGCGCGTGGGGCCGGTGTTCATAGTAGGAGCGGATCATCGCGATCGACAGCGCCGGCACGCTGATCAGCAGCAGGTAATGCCACACCGGCAATACGCTGTAGCGTGCGATGAACCCCAGCATCAGCAGGGTCAGCGCGCCGTGGCTCAACCACATCAGCCAGGCTTGGCGCTCGCCGTTTTTCAGGCGTTGCAACTCTTCAGCAGCCAGCGCCAACAACGCCAGCGGCGCACCGAGCAGGAAGCGGCCGAATACGGTTTTGTTCAGCCAGTGCAGGCTGCGCTCGAACAGCGAACTGCCCTGCCAGCGTGAAGCGCTGAGGTAACGGCTTTCAGGATCGACGCCGGGGATGGTCAGGTGCTCGTCGCGATGGTGCTGCAAATGGCTGTCGCGATAGAGGGTGTAGGGATACCACACCGCCAACGGCGCGTAGCCGAGGATCTTGTTGAAGGTCGTCCAGCGCGTCGGGTGCCCGTGAAGCAATTCGTGCTGCACCGACAGCCACAGCACCAGCAACGGAATCATCAGCAGCGTGCTCCAGCCGCGACCGAGCCACTCGCTGCCCAGCACCACCGCGAACCAACCAGCGTAGACGCCGATCAGCAACAGCCAGGTGGGCCATTCGGTGCGGGCGGTGAAGCGTTGGCGCAGGGTTTCGATCTGTTGACGATGACGGTCATCGAAGTAATGGGACATGGCGCGGCTCGGAACGGGGACCTATCCGTTCTGTGCAACACCCTCGGGCAATCTTGCAGATTATTTTTACGCAGGAAGCAAACCCTTGGGTTCTCTTATAATCAGCGCCTTTTGCAACGACAGTCCGACGCCATGACCAACCTTCGCTACAGCCAGCTCGACGAGCTGTCCTGGCCCTTGATGAACAAGTTCTACCGCGCCCATCAATCGTCGATGAAAGCGGTGCGCGATGCGCAATTGTGGGTGGCGCGCCGTGAGGAGATCGTTGCCGCGCTGTGTCTGCGGCCGGTGGCGGGCGGGTTCTGGCTGACCGGGCTGTTCGTCGACCCGGCCTGTCGCGAGCAGGGCATTGCTGCGCAGTTGATCGCCGAAGCGGTAAAGGGAGTGGAAGCACCGGTGTGGCTGTTCTGCCACCCGGATCTGCGGGGGTTTTACGAGCGGCGCGGGTTCAGCTTCGACACCACCCTGCCCTACGCCATGGCCGAGCGATTGAGCCGTTACGCGCGGAGCAAGCCGATGATTGCGATGGGACTGGAGCCGCGCCCGATCTGAGTGGGAGCGGCGATGTCGGGAATATCAGTCGTCCGCGTTCGGGTCCAGATCCGGGAACATCACTTCGGTAAAGCCGAACTTGCTGAAATCGGTGATGCGCGACGGGTAGAGACGGCCGATCAGGTGATCGCACTCATGCTGCACCACCCGCGCATGGAACCCTGACGCCACGCGCACGACCGGCTCGCCCTTGGGGTCGAAACCTTCGTAGCGAATCTGCTGATAGCGATCCACTGCGCCGCGCAGGCCGGGCACTGACAGACAGCCTTCGAAGCCCTCGTCCATCAACGGGCTGAGCGGGGTAATCAACGGGTTGATCAGGATCGTCTGCGGCACCGCTTCGGCGTCCGGGTAACGCTCGCTGTGTTCGAAGCCGAAGATCACCAGTTGCAGGTCGACGCCGATCTGCGGCGCAGCCAGGCCAACGCCGCCGACGCTTTCCATGGTCTGGAACATGTCGTCGATCAGTTGCCACAGTTCAGGGCTGTCGAACATCCCGGCCGGCACCGGTGGCGCGATGCGCAACAGGCGCTCGTCACCCATTTTCAGGATTTCACGGATCATTGGTCAGGCTTCGTCAGTGTTCGGATTGAGCGAGTGATCGCGCCCAAGGCCGGAAACATGTTGTTTGGGATGCTCATCGAGTTCGCCAGGGACTTTCTCGCCCGGGTCCTTGCCCTCGCTGGACATGTGTTCGATCACCGCATTCATCTCCGCACCGAGCAACAGCACGGCGGCGGAAATATAGAAATACAGCAACAGCACGATGATCGCACCGATGCTGCCATACATGGCGTTGTAGTTGGCGAACGTTTTGACGTAGAACGCAAACCCCAGGGACGCGACGATCCACACCACCACCGCCAGCACCGACCCCGGCGTGATGAAACGGAACTCCTGTTTGACGTCCGGCATCACGTAGTAGATCAACGCCACGGCGACCATCATCAGAATCACGATCACCGGCCAGCGGGCGATGGTCCATACCGTCACGATGAAATCTTCCAGACCGACCTGCGCAGCGATCCAGCCCATCACCTGCGGCCCGAGCACCATCAGCGCGGCAGCCACCAGCAACATGCCGGCGATACCGACGGTGTAGATGATCGACAGCGGGAAACGCTTCCAGATCGGCCGGCCCTCGACCACGTCGTAGGCGGCGTTCATCGCGCTCATCATCAGGCGCACGCCGGCGGACGCGGTGTACAGGGCGATGACGATACCCACCGACAGCAGGCCCCCCTTGGACTGCTGCAACTGATCGATCACCGGGTTGACCTGCTCCAGCGCCTGGGGCGGCAACACCAGCTCCGATTGCAGGCGCAGCCAGGAGAAGAAGTCCGGCAGGTGCAGGAAACCGATCAGGGCAATCAGGAACAGAATGAACGGGAACAGCGAGAACAGCATCTGGTAGGCCAGTGCCGAGGCATAGGTCGACATCTCGTCGTCCATGAATTCAGTGACCGTGCGCATCATCACCCGATGCAGGGGCAGACCTTTCATGTCCGGGAAAATCATTCGCGTCTCCTTTCGCCGCAAAGCAGGTTGAAGTCGTGGCGACTCAGGGGCCGTTTGTCTCTGATCAAAGTAGCTTACTTGGCGACTTTGAAACACCGTGATCCGTGACGGCATGTGAGCGAGATACAAAAACGGCCATCCTTGGATGGCCGCCCGGGGGTTTCGTTCACGGCTGGATCAAGCCTTGTCGACACCCTTTTTAACCGCGTCCTTGGCTTTGCCGACCGCTTGCTGGGCTTCGCCTTTCTTTTCCTGGATCTTGCCTTCGGCCTGCAGTTTGCTGTTGTCGGTGGCCTTGCCGACGCCTTGCTTGATGTTGCCGACTGCTTCGTTGGCCATGCCTTTCACTTTATCGCTCGTGCTACCCATGGTGTTTCTCCTTGGAACATTGACGGGGAAAGTCAGTACACAAGGATTGACTGGCCCGGTTTACGCCAAGTTTCATTTATTTTCACGGGTTCATTTCGTCGCCGGCAACAGGTTGCGCTTTATGTTTGCAGGCTTTCCCACGAGAATGCGCACCTATGGGCGCAACGCGCCAGAGAACCGATCCCGCAGGAATGTTATGAAACTCGATAAAAAGCAGGCCATTGCCCGTCGCAACCAGGAACTGGGTGGTGCCGTGCTCGGCGTCAACAACTGCCACTTCGCCGAACTGAACCGCAACCGCAATATCTGGTGGTTCGACCTGCCGGTCACGCGTCTGGCGATTGGTCAGTACGAGTGGATTCACCTGCTGATGCACACCCCGGCCACCGACCAACTGCTGCACGTCAAAGTGCCGACCGCGTTCCTGCGCGAGAAGCTTGAAGGTCTGGTGATCCGCAACGAAGGCAAGCGCAAGGCGGCTCTGAGCCTGGAACTGAGCGCCGACAAGGACTCGTTCCTGCAGGACATGCGTCCGGCGGGCACCCAGGTGAACTTCGCGCAGTTCCGTCAGTAAGCACCGGGTTGACCACCCCCCTCACCCGGAGGGAGAGAGGACTGACCGGGGAGATCTGATAGATCGAGTCGAACGTTGAAGCTGAAATACATGCGATCGGCTCCCTCTCCCTCGGGAGAGGGCTGGGGTGAGGGGCAAGTTTGCTCTCACACCCCGAACCCACGCCGCACCGCTCAGTAACAACAAGCCCCGCATCTGCGGGGCTTGTTGTTTTACCGGGCCGTGGTTTACGCGGCGCTGGCCTTCGCTTTGATCTTCTTCAGCTCTTCGTCGCGCAATTCGCGACGCAGGATCTTGCCGACGTTGGTGGTCGGCAGCGCATCGCGGAACTCCACCGAACGCGGCACCTTGTAGCCGGTGACGTTGGCGCGCATGTGCTCCATCACCTGTTCCTTGGTCAACGTGACGCCCGGTTTGGCGACGATGAAAATCTTGATCGCCTCGCCCGACTTCTCGTCCGGTACACCGATGGCGGCGCACTGCAACACGCCCGGAAGGGTCGCCAGCACGTCTTCCAGTTCGTTCGGGTACACGTTGAAACCGGAGACCAGGATCATGTCTTTCTTGCGATCGACGATGCGCATGTAGCCGTCCGGCTGGATCAGCGCGATGTCACCGGTCTTCAGCCAGCCTTCGCTGTCGAGCATTTCATCGGTGGCTTCCTGACGCTGCCAGTAGCCCTTCATCACCTGCGGACCCTTGACGCACAGCTCGCCGATTTCGCCCAGCGGCTGCTCGACACCGGCATCGTCGACGACTTTGCACAGGGTCGAGGGCACCGGAATGCCGATGGTGCCGATCTGGATGTTCTGGATCGGGTTGACCGTGGCGACCGGACTGGTCTCGGTCATGCCGTAGCCTTCGCAGATGGCGCAACCGGTGACCGCTTTCCAGCGTTCAGCCGCCGCCAGTTGCAGGGCCATGCCGCCGGAGAGGGTGACTTTCAGCGCCGAGAAATCCAGCTTGCGGAAACCTTCGTTGTTGCACAGGGCCACGAACAGGGTGTTGAGGCCGACGAAGCCGCTGAACTTCCACTTCGACAGTTCCTTGACCATCGCCGGCAGGTCGCGCGGGTTGCTGATCAGGATGTTGTGGTTGCCGATCAGCATCATCGCCATGCAATGAAAGGTGAACGCATAGATGTGGTACAGCGGCAGCGGCGTGATCAGGATCTCGCAACCTTCATTGAGGTTGGAACCCATCAGCGCCTTGCACTGCAGCATGTTCGCCACCAGGTTGCGGTGGGTCAGCATCGCGCCCTTGGCCACGCCGGTGGTGCCGCCGGTGTATTGCAGCACCGCGACGTCGCCGCTGTTCGGGTTGGCTTCGGTCACGGGCTGGCCCTGGCCCTTGCTCAGCACGTCGTTGAACTTGACGGCCTTGGGCAGGTGATAGGCCGGCACCATCTTCTTCACGTACTTGATGACGCTGTTGATCAGCAGGCGCTTGAGCGGCGGCAACAGGTCGGCGACTTCGGTGACGATGACGTGCTTGACGCCGGTCTTGGGCACCACAGCCTCGGCCAGGTGCGCCATGTTCGCCAGGCATACCAGGGCCTTGGCGCCGGAGTCGTTGAATTGGTGTTCCATTTCCCGCGCGGTGTACAGCGGGTTGGTGTTGACCACGATCAGCCCGGCGCGGATGGCACCGAACACGGCGACCGGGTACTGCAACACGTTGGGCAGTTGCACGGCGATTCGATCACCGGGCTGCAAATCGGTATGCTGTTGCAGATAAGCGGCAAAGGCACCGGACAATTCGTACAGTTCACCGTAGGTGATCGTCTTGCCCAGGTTGCTGAACGCCGGTTTGTCGGCGAAGCGTTGGCAGGATTGCTTCAACACTGCCTGAATATTCGGGTACTCGTCTGGATTGATGTCGGCAGCAATTCCAGCGGGGTACTTATCCTTCCAAAAGTCTTCGATCATGGAAGCCCACTCCTCAGCAACGCGAATTCAGCACCGCATTTGATGCGATTATTATTGGTGTTTGGTCATTGGTGAATCTGGCTTTCTACAAGGCCGAGAAGTCACAAAGCGCGCCGAGAGTAGCAGCTTTGCCAAGGGTCGACTAGAGCCAAAAATGGCCCGCCCAGTCATTTAAATGACTCAAGACTTACTAAAAGTCATTTTAGAGCAAAAAACCTATACCCTCTGAAAAGCCCCGGAATTCAGGGACATTTGCGCCCAAAAGCATCGCGGGCAAGCCCGCTGCCACAGGATCATCGATCACCCTGTGGCAACATGGCTTGCCCGCGATCCGCGCTGCACGCGGCCATCCATCGATCAAGCGATATCGCGCAATTCCCGCCGCAGGATTTTCCCGACAGGTGTCATCGGCAATGACTCACGCAAGACGATGTGCTTCGGCACTTTGTACGCCGTGAAGTTCTCTTTGCAGTAGGCCTTCAGCTCTTCCAGGCTGACCCCGGTCTCCCGCGCCACCACAAACAGTTTCACCGCCTCTCCCGAACGTTCGTCCGGCACGCCGATCACTGCACAGTTGGCGACTTTCGGGTGAGCCATCACCACGTCTTCGATCTCGTTCGGGTACACGTTGAAACCGGAGACGATGATCATGTCCTTCTTGCGATCGACGATGCGCACGAAGCCGTCGGGATCGATCACCGCAATATCACCGGACTTGAACCAGCCCTCGGCATCCAGCACCTCGGCAGTGGCTTCCGGCTTCTGCCAGTAGCCCTTCATGATCTGCGGCCCTTTGATGCACAGTTCGCCGCGCTCCCCAAGAGGTTGCTCGACGCCATCGTCGCTGATGATTTTCAGCGTGGTGCCCGGCACCGGCAAACCGACCGTGCCCAGGCGCGACTTGTCGCCATACGGGTTGGTGCAGGCGACCGGCGACGTTTCGGTCAGGCCATAGCCTTCGGTGATGCGGCAACCGGTGAGCTGCTCCCAGCGCTCAGCCGTGGCCTTGACCAAAGCGGTGCCGCCGGAGTTGGTGAGTTTGAGGCTGGAGAAATCCAGGGTCTTGAAATCCGGGTGATCCATCAGCGCGACAAACAGGGTGTTGAGCCCCAGCAACGCCGAGAAGCGCCAGTTTTTCAGCTCCTTGATGAAGCCGCCGATGTCCCGTGGATTGGTGATCAGTACGTTGTGGTTGCCAGACACCATCATGCACATGCAATTCGCGGTGAAGGCATAGATGTGATACAGCGGCAGCGGCGCGATCATCACCTCCTGCCCTTCGCGCAACAATGGCTGGCCGTCAGCGCCCAACTGCGCCAGACAGGCGCGCACCTGTTGCATGTTCGCCACCAGGTTGCCGTGGGTCAGCATCGCGCCCTTGGCCAGGCCCGTGGTGCCGCCGGTGTATTGCAGCACGGCGATGTCGTTCAGACCGGCGTTCAACGGCTTGATGCCCAGCCCTCGGCCAAGACGCAGCGCGCTCTTGAAAGAGATCGCCTGGGGCAGCGAATAGTCCGGCACCATCTTCTTCACTTTGCTGACCATGGTATTGACCAGCCAGCCCTTGGCGGTGGGCATCAGGTCGCCCATCTTCGCTTCGATCAGGTATTGCAGGTCGGTGTCCGCCAGCACTTCCTGGACCTTCTGCCCGAACAGGTTCAGATACACCAGCGCCCGGGCACCGGAATCCTTGAACTGGTGGCGCATTTCCCGCGCGGTGTACAACGGGTTGGTGTTGACCACGATCAGCCCGGCGCGCAAGGCGCCGAACACGGCAATCGGATAATGCAGGACGTTGGGCATCTGCACCGCGATGCGATCCCCCGGCACCAGATCGGTGTGCGCTTGCAGGTAACCGGCGAAGGCGGCGCTGTAACGCTCCAGTTCGGCGTAGGTCAGGGTCACGCCCATGTTGCTGAACGCCGGACGATCGGCGAATTTCTTGCAGGAACGCTCGAACACCTCGATCACCGATTTGAATTCACCCGCATCGATGTCCAGGGGTACGCCCGCCGGGCGTTTGTCATTCCAGAAATCAGGTTGCATTGTTCTTGTCCTCTTTACCTGAGCCGATCCGGGGCCGCTTTTCTGTCATTTATCCCTGATCCGTCAGAAACGGCATGCGAAAAGCGGAGCTTCACGGACACTAGCAGCTATGGTCAAACAGGCAAATATGGCCAGCGTCCTCATTGATCGTGTGAATCTTCCTGCCGTGGCGTGGGCTGATCGGACGCGCTATACAATGCAACGTCTCAGAGCCCATGCAGCAAAAGGAAGCGCCATGATCCACGACACCTTCTGGCTGGACGCAAGTGACCGCAGCCGCCTGTTCGTCAACCAGTGGCTGCCGGGCACGCCGTTGAAAGCGGTGATCCTGCTGGCCCACGGCATGGCTGAACACAGCGCCCGTTATGCGCGACTGGCGCAGGCCTTCTGTGATGCCGGCTACGGTGTGTACGCCCCGGACCTGCGCGGACATGGCAAGACGGCCGGCCACGGCACGCTCGGGCACTTCGCCGATGACGACGGCTGGTGCAAGGTGGTCGGCGATCTGGCGAGCCTCAACCAGTTCATCGGCCAGCGCCATCGCGACGTGCCGATCCTGTTGCTCGGCCACAGCATGGGCAGCTATCTGGCCCAGGGTTATCTGCTGCACCACAGCGCCAGCCTGCACGGGGCGATTCTCAGCGGTTCGAATTTCCAGCCGATTGCCCTGTACCGCGCAGCGCGACAGATCGCCCGCGTGGAAAAACTGCGCCAGGGCGGCAAGGGTCGCAGCGCGCTGATCGAGTGGCTGTCGTTCGGCTCGTTCAACAAGGCGTTCAAACCGACGCGCACGCCGTTCGACTGGCTCAGCCGCGACCCGGCCGAAGTCGACAAGTACGCCGCCGATCCGCTGTGTGGCTTTCGCTGCACCAACCAGCTGTGGATCGACCTGCTGGGCGGCTTGCAGCAAATCAGCAAAGCGTCCAATCTCGCCCAGATCGACCCGGGCCTGCCGCTGCTGGTGATCGGCGGCGAATGTGATCCGGTGAGCGAAGGCAAGCGTCTGACTGATCTGGCCGATGCATTGCGCGCGGCCGGCAGCCAGAACCTGCAATTGAAGATCTACCCGCAGGCGCGGCACGAATTGTTCAACGAGACCAATCGCGACGAAGTGATCGCCGATGTGCTCGCCTGGATCGACCAGGCCCTGAGCCATCGTCGTCCGCATCGCAGCGAATAATTTTTTATGGATTCATTTAATCCGTCACAGGAATCGAAACCGATGACCCAGGTTACCAACATCCCTTACGAAGCCCTCGAAGTCGGCCAGACCGCCAGCTACAGCAAGACCGTCGAAGAGCGTGACATTCAGCTGTTCGCAGCGATGTCCGGCGACCACAACCCGGTACACCTGGATGCCGAGTTCGCCGCCGCCAGCATGTTCAAGGAACGCATCGCCCACGGCATGTTCAGCGGTGCGCTGATCAGCGCGGCGGTCGCCTGCGAGTTGCCTGGCCCGGGCACCATCTACCTCGGCCAGCAGATGAGTTTCCAGAAGCCGGTGAAGATCGGCGACACCCTGACGGTGCGTCTGGAAATCCTCGAGAAACTGCCGAAATTCCGCGTGCGCATTGCGACTCGCGTGTTCAACCAGCGTGATGAGCTGGTGGTGGATGGCGAAGCGGAAATCCTCGCACCACGCAAGCAGCAGACCGTGACGCTGCCGACGCTGCCGGCGATCAAGATTGGCTGATGCCTCCTCACCCCAACCCTCTGCCCCAAGGAGGCGAGGGGAAAGGGTTGGATTGGAGACATAAAAAAACGCCAGACATCTCTGGCGTTTTTTTATGCTCGGTGAACGCTTACGAACGTGCGCGAGCCTGGTTACGCAGGGCCTTCACCTGGTCGTGATTGCGTTGCACGCCGTGATACTGGCGCTCGACCAGATCACGAATTCCGACGAGGTTGTGCTTGTTGATCTTCTCGATGGCTTCCCGATAAGCCTTCAGCGCATGGTCTTCGCCGCGCTCGGCTTCGTTCAGCACCGCCTCTTCGTCCTTGCCGGTGAACATGGCTTTGACGTCGACCCAGCGACGGTGAAGGTCACCGCTGACGCTGGTGGAGGTTTCCGGATCGCCACCCATCGAACGCACGGTCGCTTGCAGTTCGGCAGCGGCGGTCGCGCAATCGGCGGAGCGTTTGGTGAACAACGCCTTGAGTTCAGGGTGCTTGATGTCTTCAGCGCAAGTCTTGAACCCTTCCTGACCGTCCTTGCTGGTTTCAATCAGGTCATTGAGTACAGAAATGGCTTCTTTATTCATGTCGGTCATTTTTCAATTCCTTGCGATCGGTGGAAGATGCAAGGGATATTGCAGCAGACGTGCCAGCTTCAGATTCGATAAATAATCGTTAATTTTCAACAAGTTATATTTATACGCAAAAACTGTATCCCGGTTATTTGCATGATCTGTCATTTGGCCTGCATGCAGAATGCCTGTATTTTTCGCAGTGTTTGAATCCTGACGATCCCTGCGATGAATCCTGAAAAGCTCGAACTGCTGATCACCCGCGAAATGCCCTTCGGCAAATACAAGGGGCGGATCATTGCCGACCTGCCCGGCCCTTACCTGAACTGGTTCGCCCGCGAAGGTTTTCCCCACGGCGAACTGGGCGGGTTACTGGCACTGATGCACGAAATCGATCACAACGGCCTGTCGGATCTGCTCGAACCGCTGCGCGCCAAACACGGCAAACCTGCCCCCCGCCACTGACGGCGCCCTTTCTGATCCGAGTCGACCATGCCCGACAACACCTTGCGCGCCCATGATGAAGTCTTCTGGCGGACATTCGCCGACCGCTACGATTCACACCCCGGCCCCGTGAACCTGGAGAACGGCTACTTCGGGCGCATGTCGCGCACCGTGGTCGACGAGTACCAGCGCAACATCGAGCTGATCAACAACAGCAACTCGGTGTACGTGCGCCAGCGCTTCGAGCAGAGCGACAATCTCGACATCCGCGCACAACTGGCCGAGTTGATCGGCGTACGCGCACAAAGTGTCGCCTTCACTGCCAACGCCAGCGCCGGCCTGCAATCGCTGATCCGCAACTACAACCGCTTGCAGCCCGGCGATCAGGTCCTCATCAGTGACCTGGAGTACGACACGGTCAAGAGTGCCATGCGCTGGCTGGCGCGGCATCGCGGCGTGGAAGTGATCGAGATCGACCACGCGCACCCGGCCACCTTCGACAGCCTGGTGGCAACCTATCGCGAAGCGTTCATCCGCCATCCAAAGCTCAAGCTGATGGCCCTGACCCACGTCACCCACCGCACCGGTCTGGTGATGCCGGTGCAAGCCATCGCCACGCAGGCCAAGGCCCACGGGATCGATGTCATCCTCGACGGCGCCCATGCGCTGGGGCAGATCGAATTCGATCTGGAAGCGCTGGGCATCGCCTTCGCCGGCTATAACCTGCACAAGTGGATCGGCTCGCCGCTGACCCTCGGTTTCCTGTACATCGCCCCGCAACGCCTGGCCGATATCGACCCGGACATGGGCGAGATGCATTACCCGGTCAACGACATCCGCTCACGCACGCCCTACAGCACACCCAACATCCCGGCGCTGATGACCCTGCCGCTGGTGTTCGAGGAGCACCGCGCGCTTGGTGGTGCGGCGGCCAAGGGCGCACGGCTCAATTACCTGCGCAACCTGTGGGTCAAGGCGGTGCGCAACCTGCCGGGCATCGAAGTGATGACGCCGGACGATCCACGCCTGTATTGCGGCATCACCTCGATGCGCTTTACCCGGCACGACGATCAACAACTGATGGTCGAGCGTCTGCTCAGCGACTACAACCTGTTCACCGTGGTGCGCACCGGCGCGGCGTGCGGGCCGTGCATCCGCATCACGCCGGGGCTGACCACCATGGCGGACGACATGCAGTGCCTGGTGCGCGCGCTGAACGAGCTGCGTTAAACGGTGTACTTGTCGAAATCCTCGGGCTTGATCTGCGACGATACGGCAAAGGTGTCGATGCCGATCGTGAGGTGACCGAAGTAGCCGTCCTCGTGGGAGTCGCGACCGATCGGCCAGACCGTCAGGGTCGAGTCCTCACCGCCCATCTCGGTGTAAAAGCTGTCCTCGGCATTGTTCAGCGGTGTCGAGGCGCGACCGCGATAGGCCTTGGCGTTGAGCACCGAGCGCGAAATGACTTCGGGGAAATACAGCTGGCCGACCCAGGCCACGTTGCGCTCCTCCAGATACTCGTTGCCGGCGACAATCCGCACCGCCACATGGATGTGCAAGGCACGTCCGGCATAGAACCCTGGATAAATCGTGGTGAAACGCACCCTGCCCTTGTGATCGCTGAACTGCCCGCCGCGCAGGTAGGTGTGATCGTCGGTTCGCGGAATCGAGCCGATATCGCCGTCGTCGACTTCCAGATCTGGATTGATCCGGCTCCAGCCGGAATAGGCGCCCCGCGCGTTGCAATGCCAGATATCCACCAGCGCCCCGCTGACCGGCTCTCCGGTCATGGCGTCGACGATGGTCAGGCGCAGCAGCAACGGCAGGCCTTCGGCGCCTTCGCTGATGTTGCGACGCAGCAGTTTCGGGTTGCGAAAGTACGGCCCGGCGATCTGCTCGGGGGCCAGTTGATAGACAGCTGAGGTTGAAGACTGGTTACCCATGACGCGTTCTCTCTTCCATAAGATGAACGCAGGTTAGCGCCGTAAGAAACCCTCCGTGCGGTAACTATGTATCTCGAATTGACGACGCGGCTGTTGCCCGACGCTTTTTTCCGGGCAAAAAAAAACGGTGCACCGACCAAGCGCACCGTAAAGCCGTAGAACACACAACGAGGTGTAGGGTTAAGCCGGAAAGATCAGTCCAGCAGGGCCAGGGCTTCAGCCGTGCATTCCTGAATGCGCGCCCAGTCGCCGTTCTTGATCCACTCAGGATCAAGCATCCAGCTACCGCCCACGCACATGACGTTTTTCAGCGCCATGTAGCTCTTGATGTTGGCCGGACCGACGCCGCCGGTCGGGCAGAATTTCACTTCGCCGAACGGGCCGCCGAGGGCCTTGATCGCTGCCACGCCGCCGCTGACTTCAGCCGGGAACAGCTTGAAGCGGCGATAGCCCAGACCATAGCCTTCCATGATCCCGGAGGCGTTGCTGATGCCCGGCAACAGCGGAATCGGGCTGTCGACGCTGGCTTCCAGCAGGTCACGGGTAATACCCGGGGTGACGATGAATTGCGAACCGGCCGCTTCGGCGGCGGCCAGCATATTGCGGTCGAGCACGGTGCCGGCACCGGTCACCAGCTCCGGACGCTGCTCGCGCAGGATCTGGATCGCCTTGAGGCCGAACTGCGAGCGCAGGGTCACTTCCAGCGCGGTCAGGCCACCGGCGGCCAGGGCGTCGGCCAGCGGCAGCACGTCCTGTTCACGGGCGATGGTGATCACCGGCAGGATCCGCGCCTTGGCACAGAGACTGTCGATCAGGGCAACTTTATCCGCCATGGAAACGGTCGGGGATGGATTTGTCATAGCGGCTGTTCCTTGGCTCATGGGCACCAGTAGATCTCTAACGTGGGTTGCAGAAACGCGCGAATCGGCATGGCGGCGACATCGTCACCGGCCACGGCGGCGTTCAGGGTGGTCAGTTTCGACTGACCGGAAATCGACAGAATCTTGTGTCGGGCCGAGGCCAGCAGCGCGCGGCTCATGGTCAGGCGCTGACGCGGCACGCTGGGCGCAAGCATCGGCCAGCAGCGACGGCTGCCATCGGCCAGGGCTTCGGCGAGGTTCGGGCTGTCGGGGAACAGCGACGCGGTGTGACCGTCATCGCCCATGCCCAGCACCAGCACATCGATCGCCGGCAGTTCGCCGAGCAAACGATCAGCCTGTTCAGCAGCCTGCTCGACGTTCGCCGCAGCGCTGTAGAGACTGAGGAATTGCGCCTTGGCTGCCGGCCCCTTGAGCAGATACTGCTTGAGCAACCCGGCGTTGCTGTCAGCATGTTCCACCGGCACCCAACGCTCGTCGGCGAGGGTCACGACGACCTTCGACCAGTCCAGCTCCTGCTTGGCCAGGTGCTGGAAGAACGCCACCGGGCTGCGCCCGCCGGACACCACCAGCACCGCGTTGCCGCGTGCCGCGATGGCCTCGCTCAGCTGCTTGGCGACATTCAGCGCCAGGCCTTCAGCCAGCAGCACCGGGCTCTTGAAGGGGTGGGCGCTCACGCCCGCCGGCAGTTTCACATCAGATATCGCCATACCACGACCTCCCGTCCCGCGTGATCAAGGCGATGGAGCTCATCGGCCCCCACGACCCGGCCGCATACGGCTTGGGCGCGTCACCGGATTTTTTCCACCCGGCGATCAACTGGTCACACCATTTCCACGCGGCTTCGATTTCATCTTTACGGACAAACAGGTTCTGATTGCCGTTCATTACTTCCAGCAACAACCGCTCGTAGGCATCGGGAATCCGCGCGCTGCGCCAGGTGTCGGAGAAATTCAGTTGCAGCGGCCCGCTGCGCAGTTGCATGCCCTTGTCCAGGCCCTGCTCCTTGGTCATCACCCGCAAGGAAATGCCTTCGTCCGGTTGCAGGCGGATGATCAGTTTGTTGCTGATCTGCAAGCGCTGCTCGGGGGCGAAGATGTAGTGCGACGGTTCCTTGAAATGAATGACGATCTGCGACAGCTTCTGCGGCATGCGCTTGCCGGTACGCAGGTAAAACGGCACCCCGGCCCAGCGCCAGTTGCGGATGTCGGCACGCAGGGCAACGAAGGTTTCGGTGTCGCTCTGGGTGTTGGAATTCGGTTCTTCGAGGTAACCCGGTACGGATTTGCCTTCGCTGTGACCGGCGATGTACTGGCCGCGCACCACCTGCGTGGTCAGGCCTTCCGGGCTGATCGGCGCCAGGGCCTTGAGCACTTTGACTTTCTCGTCACGGATGCTGTCGGCGGACAGGTCGGCCGGCGGGTCCATGGCGATCAGGCAGAGCAGTTGCAGCAAGTGGTTCTGGATCATGTCGCGCAACTGGCCGGCCTTGTCGAAATAGCCCCAGCGGCCTTCGATGCCGACCTTCTCGGCCACGGTGATTTCCACGTGGGAGATGTAGTTCTGGTTCCACTGGGTTTCGAACAGGCTGTTGGCGAAACGCAGGGCGATCAGGTTCTGGACGGTCTCTTTGCCCAGGTAGTGGTCGATGCGGTAGGTGCGGTTCTCCGGGAAGAACTGCGCCACGGCGTCGTTGACCTTGCGCGAGGATTCCAGGTCGGAGCCGATTGGCTTTTCCAGCACGACACGGGTGTTTTCCGCGAGGCCGACTTTCGCCAGGTTCTCGCAGATCGCGCCGTAGACCGCCGCCGGGGTGGCGAAGTAGGCAATCATCCGCTGGCTGTTGCCGGCGATGTCGGCCAGGGCCGCATAGTCTTCAGTCTTGAGGAAGTCGACGTGCAGGTAGCTCAGGCGCGCCAGGAAGCGCTCGGCCACGGCCTCGTCCAGCTCTTTGCCAACGTAACGGCGCAGTTCGGCGGCGATGAACGCCAGATGCTGCTGCTCGGTGCCGGCTTCACGGGCCAGCGCGATAATACGCGTGTCCTCGTGCAGCAGACCGGCGCCATCCAGGTGATAAAGGGCAGGAAACAGCTTGCGCAGGGCCAGATCGCCCAAAGCGCCGAACAAGGCAAAGTTGCACGGATCTACCGTAATCGAAGGCATGATGTTTGTTCTTTTATCAAGTTAAGCTACAAATACCTTTTTTCAAGGCATCACTCAAGGGAAAATGTAGTAATAACCACAACATTTTCGCAAAATACAGATTCCGAGTGGTGGTCGGTCGGAGCCATCAGTAGGATAGGCCACCGTCACGGGCCACATCAAAGGCCCAATTTGCATAGCCGCGCGCTTATCGGCGCCGGTGAATTAGGAACCCCATATGGACCGCGTGCGAAATTTACTGGAACAGATCCAGAGTCGCCTTGAAGAGCTGAACAAGGCCGAACGCAAAGTCGCCGAAGTGATCCTGCTCAACCCACAGCAGGCTACCCGCTTCAGCATCGCCGCCCTCGCCCAGGCAGCGTCGGTCAGTGAGCCGACCGTCAACCGTTTCTGCCGTTCGTTCGGCGTCAGCGGCTACCCCGAACTCAAGCTGCAACTGGCCCAGAGCCTGGCCAGCGGTGCTGCGTATGTCAGTCGCGCCGTTGAGGCCGATGACAATCCCGAGGCCTACACCCAGAAGATTTTCGGCAGCGCCATCGCCTCGCTGGACAGCGCCTGCCAGGCTCTGGACCCGAACCTGATCAGCCGCGCCGTCGACCTGTTGATCCAGGCCCGGCAGATCCACTTCTTCGGCCTCGGCGCTTCAGCCCCGGTGGCGCTGGATGCGCAGCACAAGTTCTTCCGTTTCAACCTGGCGGTCACGGCCCATGCCGATGTGCTGATGCAGCGGATGATTGCCTCGGTGGCGCATACCGGTGAGCTGTTCGTGATCATTTCCTACACCGGCCGCACCCGCGAACTGGTGGAAGTGGCGCGCATCGCCCGGGAAAACGGCGCCTCGGTACTGGGTCTGACCGCCGAGAACTCGCCGCTGGCCAAGGCCAGCACCCTGAGCCTGAACATTCCGCTGCCGGAAGACACCGACATCTACATGCCGATGACCTCGCGGATCATTCAGCTGACGGTGCTGGATGTGCTGGCGACCGGCATGACGCTGCGCCGAGGCGTGGATTTCCAGCCGCATCTGCGCAAGATCAAAGAGAGCTTGAATGCGAGCCGGTATCCGGTGGGTGATGAGTTCAACTGAGGCCTCAAAAGCCTGAAGGCCAACCCCAGCCCTCTCCCCGAGGGAGAGGGCGCCGACCGAAGAGGCTGACGCTATACATCGACCTGAAAGATTGGGTCGATTATGGATTCAAAGACATTCGTTCAAGTCGGTGAATCTCTTGAATATCCCCCAATCGGTCCCCTCTCCCTCCGGGAGAGGGTTAGGGTGAGGGCAGCGGTGCAACTGACACACCTAGGCCCCCGCCCACGCCTGCAAACTCAAATGCGCTTTCTCCCCCGGCGCCAGATGCAGACTGTCCGTCCCGCCTGCCGCCGCCTCCACGCAGACAAACTCTGTCACCTCATCCCAGCTCACACCCAGCAACGGTCGCGAGCCCGGGTGCCAGACCACCGTGTCGGCGCTCTCACCCGTATCAATGCGCAGCGCACGCTGCCAGGCGTGGTCCTTGATCTGTAATTCGCCGTCGTGCTGAAACACGCGCTGACAACCGCCCTCGACCCGCAACTCGCCTTCCTGCTGGCAGGCCTGGCGGTTCAGCTGGTCATAACCTTGCGCGCCCTCTAGCCCAGACAGCGCTATCTCACCGACGTCACCAATACGCCAGTAAGCGTGCAAAGCCTGGCTCAACTGGCACGGCATGTCGTCCTGGTGCTCGGTGCTCAGGCGCAATTCCATGCGCTCACCCAAGTGCGCGTGCAGGTCGACCTGCCAGTCGCACAGCTGCAATTGCCAGTGCAGGCGCACACCATCCTCGGCACTGCTGCTGTCGAGCAGTTTCCAGTCGAGCAGTCGTGCCCAGCCATGGGACGGCCACGCATTCTCGCTGGGATGGCGGCCATACCACGGCCAGCAGACCGGCACGCCACCACGGATCGCGCCGACGTGCGGCCACTTCGCCGCGCACCACAACCACGGTTTTTGCCCGCGTGGCTGGAAATGCAGCAACTGCGCGCCCTGCCGACTGAACACCGCCTGACACAGCGGATGATCGATCACCAGCACATCGCGCATCTGATAGCGCTCCCAGGCGAACACCGGTCGTTCGCGCAAGGATCTGAAAAAGCGTTGCAGCGGATGCTCATGCATGGGCCACGGTTCCGAATTCATCGTCCAAGGGCGGCGCCAGCCCTTCCAAAAAAAAGCGGACAGCCTTGGCTGTCCGCAAATATGCGCACATGGAGAGGAGCTTATCGCAGACGCGTCAGAACACCGACTGAATTTTCAGGCCGGCGACCAATGCGTTATCCACTTCATCCACACCGCCCGGATGAGTGATGTATTGCAGGTTCGGACGCACGGTCAGCCAGTTGGTGACGTGGAAACCGTAGTTGATCTCGTAGTTGTATTCGGTTTCACGAATAGGCGAGAAAACCGGGTTGTCGTAGTCCGAAACACCGTTCGAAGCGTTGAGCAGCTCGGCGTTTTTCTTCACGTCGTCGTTGACATGGATACGGGCGAAACCGATACCGACGTCATCCTTGGGACGTGCGTCGAACGGGCCTTTGTACACAAACATCAACGACTGGTAGTTGTCGATGAAGTTGGTGTCCTTGTCGTGGAACGTCGCGTTGGCGGCGATGTTCAGACCACGGGATGCATCGCCGTTGTGGCTGGTGAGTTGCTGTTGCGCAACGAACCAGTAGCCATGCTTGCTGTTGTGAACGCGGTAAGCGTCACCGGTGGTCGCAGCGTCGTTACCGTTGGCGTCTTCACGGACGTCATTGGCATCGGCCGTGCTCTTGTAGTAACCCACACGGTATTCGCCCGGCAGGCTGTTGACCTTCGGCGACCACACCAGCTCGACCGGCAATACAGTACCGGCGGTGCCGCTGCCGCTGAGTTTGAAGCCGTTACCGTGTTCCAGCTGCGACGGGTTCTGGTTGTACGCGCCGATTTGCGCGTAGAGCTCGTCGTTGATGTTGTACTTCACACGGATCGCAGCCTGGCTGACCGGCCAGTTGTACCAGATGTTGGTCGCCCAGTTACCCACTTGGGAGCCGCAGAACGCCAGGTTCTGGAATTCGCACGGGAAGGTGTTGAAGTCTTCGCCTTCACCGAAGTAACCGGCCTTGACGTCGAGCTTGTTGTCGAAGAACTGGTGCTGAATCCACAACTGGGTCAGACGCACCATATGGCCACGGCCGTAAACCTCTTGCGAGGAGCTCAGGGTGCCGGCACGCGGGTCGCCGATACGGTCGTTGGAGATGTTCTGGCCATTACGGTTGGTGAGCTGGATCTTGGTCTGGGTGTTATCCCAGCCCCACAGCTTTTGCAGATCCAGTGCCACGCCCAGACCGAACTGGTCGCTGTAGCGGCCGGTCTTGTCGTCGTTGTAGCCACCGTGGGCGTTGTAGCCCATTTCCCCCACGTAGTCGGCCTTGATGTCGATACCTTGCTCGATCAGCTTGGTCCGCTCTCCGCCCCAGTCGCCCGTCATCCATTTGGAATCGGAGCTGAATGCGTCGGCGGCCATTGCGTTGCCGGCCAGCACCAGGGCTGCGGCAGCGGAAACCTGGCAGATCAACCGGGCATTTAAGTGTTTCTTTTTCATCCCTACATCCTCGTCTTTATTGTTATTAACTGTTTTTTTCCAACGCGGTTTACATAACTTGCGACGGATAACAGGCCATCCGCCGCGTGCCCCCGATGGGAGCCGACGGCTCCCATCTGTTGTCTTTCAGCGGCCCTTGAACTGGGCGACGTTTGCCGAATGCGCTTCGGCCTTCGGCGCACCTGCCGTTCCCAGACGCTCACCGGTCTTGGCATCGAACAGCAGCACTTTCGCCGGATCGAATTGCAGGGTCACGGTTTCGCCCACCTGCGGTGCCACGTCCGGCGCCAGGCGGCAGCAGACCTTGGTGTCATTGAGATTGACGAAGACCAGGGTGTCCGGACCGGTCGGCTCGGTGACCTGGACTTCAGCCTTGATGCTCGGCAGGCCATTGCCCTCGCCGCTCGCCAGAGTGATCTGTTCCGGGCGCAGGCCGAGGATCACTTCGCGATCTTCCAGACCCGCGTCCTGCATGCTCATCGGCAACTCGCAACGGGCCTGGCCGCTGTCGAGCAGCGCCAGCAGACGGCCGTCCTTGCGTTGCAGGCGCAGCGGAATGAAGTTCATCGGCGGCGAACCGATGAAGCTCGCCACGAACAGGTTGGCCGGGTCGTTGTAAATCTCTTTCGGCGTGCCGAACTGCTGGATGATGCCGTCCTTCATCACCGCCACTTTGTCGCCCAGGGTCATCGCTTCGATCTGGTCGTGGGTCACGTAGACCGTGGTGGTCTTCAGGCGCTGATGCATCAGTTTCATTTCGGTGCGCATCTCGACGCGCAGCTTGGCGTCGAGGTTGGACAGCGGTTCGTCGAACAGATAAATCTTCGGCCGCCGCGCCAGGGCACGGCCCATCGCCACCCGCTGCTGCTGGCCGCCGGAGAGCTGGCCGGGCTTGCGGTTGAGCAGGTGTTCGATCTGCAGCAGCTTGGCGACGCGCGCCACTTCCTCGTCGATGGCCGCCTGGCTCATCTTGCGGATCTTCAGACCGAACTCGATGTTCTCGCGCACGCTCATGGTCGGGTACAGCGCGTAGGACTGGAACACCATGGCGATGTCGCGATCCTTCGGGCTCATGCCGCTGACGTCCTGGTCGCCGATCATGATCGCGCCGCCGGTGATGGTTTCCAGGCCGGCGATGCAGTTCATCAGGGTCGACTTGCCGCAGCCCGAAGGGCCGACGAGGATCAGGAACTCACCGTCCTTGATCGACAGTTCGATGTTCTTCAGGGTATCCGGCAGGCCGGCGCCATAGGTCTTGTTTACATTGCGAAGTTCGAGCGTTGCCATGATTACCCCTTGACTGCGCCGGCCGTCAGGCCGCGCACGAAATACTTGCCTGCCACCACATAGACCAGCAGGGTCGGCAGCCCGGCGATCATCGCCGCCGCCATATCAACGTTGTATTCCTTGGCGCCGGTGCTGGTGTTGACCAGGTTGTTGAGCGCCACCGTGATCGGTTGCGAATCACCGCTGGAGAACACCACGCCGAACAGGAAGTCGTTCCAGATCTGGGTGAACTGCCAGATCAGGCAGACCATGATGATCGGGGTCGACATCGGCAGGATGATCCGCCGGAAGATCGTGAAGAACCCTGCGCCGTCCAGGCGTGCAGCCTTGACCAGTGCGTCGGGAATGCTCACGTAGTAGTTACGGAAGAACAGAGTGGTGAACGCCAGGCCGTAGACCACATGGATGAACACCAGGCCGGTGGTGGTACTCGCCAGGCCCATCTTGCCGAGGGTGAACGAGGCCGGCAGCAGCACGGTCTGGAACGGCAGGAAGCAGCCGAACAGCAACAGGCCGAAGAACAGTTGCGAACCACGGAAGCGCCACATCGACAGCACGTAGCCGTTCAGCGCACCGATGGCGGTGGAGATCAGCACCGCCGGAACGGTGATCTTGATCGAGTTCCAGAAGTAACCGTTGACCGTGGCCCAGGCCTTGACCCAGCCGATGCCGCTGACCACGGTCGGCCAGCTCAGCAGGTTGCCGGTGCTGATGTCTTCCGGGGTCTTGAAGCTGGTCAGCAGCATCACCACCAGCGGCACCAGATACAGCAGGACGGCGAGAATCAGCACCGCGTAGATCGCAATGCGGCTCAGGCTGATGGAAGGTTTGTCGGCGAGACTAGTCATGACGCTTGGTCCTCAGCTCGGAGTACAGGTAAGGCACGATGATCGCGAGAATCGCACCGAGCATCAGAATCGCACTGGCCGAGCCCATGCCCATCTGGCCGCGACTGAAGGTGAAGGAGTACATGAACATCGCCGGCAGGTCGGAGGAGTAACCCGGGCCGCCAGCCGTCATGGCTGCGACCAGGTCGAAGCTCTTGATCGCGATGTGCGCCAGGATCATCACCGCACTGAAGAACACCGGACGCAGGCTTGGCAGCACCACTTTCCAGTAGATCGTCGGCATGCTCGCGCCATCGATCTGCGCGGCACGGATGATCGATTGATCGACGCCGCGCAGGCCGGCGAGGAACATCGCCATGATGAAACCCGAAGCCTGCCAGACCGCTGCGATCACCAGGCAATACACCACGCGATCCGGGTCGATCAGCCAGTCGAGACGGAAGCCTTCCCAGCCCCAGTCACGCAACAATTTGTCCAGGCCCATGCCCGGGTTGAGCAGCCATTTCCAGGCCGTACCGGTAACGATCATCGAGAGCGCCATCGGGTACAGGTAAATGGTGCGGATGAAACCTTCGCGACGAATGCGCTGGTCGAGGAACACCGCCAGCAGCACACCGATCACCAGAGTGATGCCGATGAACAGGCCGCCGAACAGCGCCAGGTTCTTGCTCGCCACCCACCAGCGGTCGTTGTCGAACAGCCGCGCGTATTGCGCCAGGCCCGCCCACTTGTAGTTTGGCAGGAAGGTCGAGGTGGTGAACGACAGGACGAACGTCCACAGGATATAGCCATAGAAGCCCACCAGAACGATGAACATGCTCGGCGCCAGCACCAGTTTGGGCAGCCAGCGTTGCAACGCATCGAACGGCGAGGCCTTGCTGAACACAGCAACAGAACTCATGGGAAGATCCAGTACAGGGAAAAGAAATGGCTGGGGCATCCCCTCCCGGCGGGAGCGGGCCTGCTCACGAAAGCGCTGTGTCAGGCAGCAGGTGCATCACCTGACACGACGCCTTCGCGGGCTAGCCCGCCCTCACCATGGAGAGCGGTGCTGACCTTTACTTGGCGGCCTTGACGGCGGTGCCCAGTTTCTTCGCGGCATCGGCCGGGTCGGCTTTCGGGTCGTTGATGTAGTTGGTGACTACGTCAAAGAACGCACCCTGCACCGCCAGCGTGGTCGCCATGTTGTGCGCCATGCTCGGCTGCAGGCCGCCGGTCTTGGCGTCTGCCAGGAAGTCCTTGGCGGCGGTCTGGGCGCAAGAGTCGAAACCGTATTTGCCCATGTCGGCCAGCATGTCGTTACGCACCGGGATCGAGCCCTTGTTGATGCTGAAGACTTTCTGGAAGTTCTCGCCCAGCACGACCTTGGCGATGTCCTGCTGACCGGCTGCAGTGCCCGTGTCCTTCTGCTTGAACACGGCCAGGGAGTCGATGTTGTAGGTGAACGCCTTGTCGGTGCCCGGGAACGCTACGCACTCGTAGTCCTTGCCAGCGACTTTCTTGGCGGCAGTCCATTCGGACTTGGCCCAGTCACCCATGATCTGCATGCCGGCCTTGCCGTTGATGACCTTGGCCGCTTCCAGGTTCCAGTCCTGGCCTTTGCCGTCCTGGTCCATGTAGGTCGCGACTTTCTTCAGCTCGGTCAGGGCCTTGACCATTTCCGGGCCGGTCAGCGCAGCGTTGTCCAGGTCGACCAGGGCTTTCTTGTAGCCATCCACGCCCATGACCGAAAGCACGACGGCTTCGAACACGGTGCTGTCCTGCCAAGGCTGACCGCCGTGGGCCAGCGGGATGAAACCCGCTGCCTTGAGCTTGTCACCGGCGGCATAGAATTCTTCGAGGGTGGTCGGGGCTTTTTCGATGCCGGCTTTCTTGAAGACTTCCGGGTTGATCCACAGCCAGTTGACGCGGTGGATGTTCACCGGCACGGCCACGTAATCACCGTCGTACTTCACGGTATCGGAGACTTTCTTGTCGAGCAGGCTGTCCCACTTTTCCGACTTGGAAACGTCTTTCAGCACGTCGGTGTCGAGCAGGCCGGTGGAGGCCCACTCCTGGATGTCCGGGCCTTTGATCTGGGCCACGCCTGGCGGGTTGCCGGCGACGGCACGGCTTTTCAGCACGGTCATGGCAGTCGCACCGCCACCACCGGCAACGGCGCCGTCCTTCCAGGTGAAACCGTCTTTTTCAACTTGCGCCTTGAGCACATCGACAGCGGCTTTTTCGCCACCGGAGGTCCACCAGTGCACGACTTCGACCGAACCTTTGGATTCGGCAGCGGAAACACTGAGAGGCAGAATTGCGAGCGGGAACAGGGAGGCGACAGAAATGACAGTAGCGAGGCGAGAAATCGCATTCATCTGAGATGTACCTTTCTTGTTGTTATGCATGCAAGTCTGGTGCTTGCGCTGCACAGGAGTTTAAACAGGGCGCGCGCCCTCGCAGGTAACGAAGGGACGCGCAAATGTCACCGCATGGTTACACAGGAACGCTCTGGGACAAGTACGCCAGCGCCGTCGCCATGCTCGGCGCGAGCGGCAGACGCGGGATCAACACCGCTTGCCAGGCGTGATACAGATCCGGCTTACCTGCCCAGATATCGGCACTCGGGCGGTTTTGCGGGTCGAGCTCGTGGTGCCAGCTGCCGTCGCAGCGGTCGATGAAATTCGTTTCGCAAAATTCCCAGAACAGTCGATACCAGGCCTCGTACTGCTCATCGCCGGTGCGCTTGAGCAAGGCACTGGCGGCGGCGCTGGCTTCGGCGTGCGTCCAGTGCAGACGATGGCGCACCACCGCGCGATTGTCCCAGTCGAGGGTGTAGACGATGCCCGGCAGGCCATCGACGTCCCAGCCGTGACGGCAGTTGTGCTCGAACAGTTTCTGCGCGTCAGTGACCAGCCAGCCTGGCGTGAGCATGCCGGCCCGCACGCGCGCCGCTTCGAGGTGCAGCAACAGCCGCGCCCACTCGAAACCGTGGCCCGGGGTGGTGCCGTAAGGGCGAAAGCCGTCCGCGGGATTGTCGTGGTTGTATTCGCGCAGCGGCTGCCAGTCGCGGTCGAAATGCTCGATCACCAGATAGTCGTTGGCGGCAGCGTGACCGTGGATCACCCGCTCGACGATGCGCTGGGCGCGCACCAGCCAACGCGGGTCGTCGGTGACATCGGCCAGCGCGAGGAAGGCTTCGGTGGCGTGCATGTTGCTGTTGGCGCCGCGATAGGCTTCCTCTTCGCTCCAGTCGCGGTTGAAGAACTCGCGCATGGCGCCCTCTTCTTCGCTCCAGAAATAGCTGTCGATGATGTCGATTGCGTCATCGAGCAGCGCCTGGGCGCCCGGACGCCGGGCGGCCACGGCAGAGCTGGCGGCGAGAGCAACGAAGGCATGCAGATAGGCATTCTTGCCGGTGTTGCCGTCACGGTGTTCGGCGCTGGCGAACCAGCCGCCGTGCAGCCCATCACGCAACGGCCCGCGCAGGGACTGGATGCCGTGATCGACCAGTTCGGCGAACCCCGGCAGACCCTGAATGTGGGCCATGGCGAAGCTGTGGGTCATACGCGCAGTGTTCATGGTTTCGGCCTGCGCACCGGCGGGCAGATGACCGCGCTCATCGAGGTTGCCGAACCCTTCGGGAAGTCGTGAAGCCTTGGCGAACGCCAGCAGGCGCAGGCCTTCGGCCGCGAGCCAGTGCTGGTGGGCAGGAGCATTCAGCCAACTGCTGAAGCCTGGATTGAACTGATCCATGGGTGGCCCTTTTTGTTGTTATGACTGCGGGCAGTCTAAACAACGGGCCGGGGCGGGCTTGTAACGAAGGGGGCGGGTTTTGTCACCAAACCGTGACAAAGGACGTTCAATCCACCGAGCGCGGTAACTGCAGGGTCACCCGCAACCCGCCCTCACGCAAATTCTGCAACGTCACCTCCCCGCCATGACTGTGGGCAATGTTGCGCGCAATCCCCAATCCCAGCCCGTACCCCTGCTGCTGTCCGGCCAGACGGAAGTGCGGTTCGAAGACTTGCTCCAGGCGCTGCTCGGGCACGCCCGGTCCCTCGTCGTCGACGTGCAGGACAAACGCACTCTCATCGTCATCGATGTGCAGATGTGCGTTCCGCCCGTATTTCAGCGCGTTGTCGATCAGGTTGCCGATGCAGCGTTTCAGCGCCAGCGGCTTGCCCGGATACGCTGCCAGCGCCCGCCCCTGCTGGGTCACACGGCCGTTGCCATTCGGTGCCAGGTACGGTTCCACCAGGCATTCGAGTACGTGGTTCAGATCCACCGACTCGATGTTCTCGTGGATGTCAGTGTCCTTCACGCACTGCAACGCGCCTTTGACCAGCAGCTCCAGCTCATCCAGATCGCGACCGAACTTGGCTTGCAACTGCTCGTCTTCCAGCAGCTCGACCCGCAGGCGCAGCCGGGTGATCGGCGTGCGCAGGTCATGGGAAATCGCGCTGAACAACTGGGCACGCTCAGTCAGGTAACGGCTGATGCGCTCGCGCATGGTGTTGAATGCACGCCCCACCTCGACCACTTCGCTGCCGCCGCCCTCGGCCACCGGCTCGACGTCAGCCCCCAGCGACAGATCCCGCGCTGCCCGGGCCAGACGCTTGAGCGGCCGGCTCTGCCAATGCACCAACAGGCCGATGAACAACAGCAAGAATCCGCTGGTCAGCACGATGAACCACACCTGCTGCGACGGCAGGCCTTGTTCTTCAAGGCTGGTGTAAGGCTCGGGCAGCAGCGAGGCGATGTACAGCCATTCGCCCGGGGCCATCTGGATCTGGGTGACCAGCACCGGCGGATTCACCGGCTCCAGGGTCAGCGCGTAATGCGCCCACGAACGCGGCAATTCATCGAGTTTCAGGCCGGCGTTGAAGATCCGCAGATCCTCGGGGCTGACGAAGGTCACCGAGATGTCGGTGTCCTGGCCGAGGGACTGATGCAGCACTTCGTCCACGGCTTTCATCACCGCCGCTTTGCGTGGCGTGACCGGCAACACGTCCATGCCCAGCGGCTTGTCGTTGAGCGTCACCACGAAGCGCGTGCCGCCCATGCTGCGCAACTGATCGAGCACCAGCGGTCGATAGGCCACAGGCAAGGAGCGGAAGTAACTGACGCTGGCGGTCATTGAGTGCGCCAGACTGCGGGCGCTGGTGACCAGGCCTTCAAGTTGCGTCGCACGCAGTTGCGACACCCAGATCACGCTGGACAACGTCTGCGCGAACAATACCGCGAGCAAAGTCAGCAACAGCATCCGCCCGAGCAGCGAACGCGGCATCGGCACCTTGCGCGCGAGTTGGCGCAACAACTCAGTGGCCATTGCCGGCAACCACATTGGCTGCCAGTTGGTAACCGCTGCCACGCACGGTGCGGATCAGGCGCGGCGGTTTTTCGGTGTCGCGCAGACGCTGGCGCAAGCGGCTGACAGCCATGTCGACAATGCGATCCAGCGGCATCAGGTCACGGCCACGGGTGGCGTTGCCGATGGTGTCGCGGTCGAGAATTTCCTGGGGATGGTCAAGGAACAGTTTCAACAGGGCGAAGTCGGCGCCGGACAGAATCACTTCCTCGCCGTCAGTGTGGAACAGCCGGTGACTGACCATGTCCAGCCGCCATTCGTCGAAGGCCAGCACTTCGCTGCCACTGCGCTCCTGACCGAATTGCGCGCGACGCAGCAACGCCTTGATTCGCGCTTGCAGCTCGCGCGGGCTGAAGGGTTTGCCGAGGTAATCGTCGGCGCCCAGCTCCAGACCGATCACCCGGTCGGCTTCGTCGGAACTGGCAGTGAGCATGATGATCGGCACCTGGGCCTGACGCGGATGCTGGCGCACCCAGCGGCACAGACTGAAGCCGTCTTCATCGGGCAGCATCACATCAAGAATCACCAGATCGCTCGGCGCCTCGTTCAACGCCTGGCGAAAACTGGCGCCATCGGCCGTGGCACGCACCTGAAAACCCGCGCGGGTCAGGTACGTCTCCAGCAACTCGCGTATCTCCTGGTCGTCATCGACCAACAAAATCGACTTGTTGACTGAACTCACTTCGAAGGCATCCTGATTATTGGAATTGGGGCGGATTATGCCTTAAGCACTGATTTTACAAACACCACAAAACTGCCGTGGGAGCAGACTTGTCCGCTCCCACAACCTGCAACCACTTTTAACCCGCCTGTTCCAGCGCCACACCCGCGCCCATCAGGCCCGAGTACGGCGCCGTCACCAGCCACACCGGAATGCCCTTGAAGTAATCGCTCATGCAACCCTTGTCGGCGAAGCTGCGGGCAAAGCCGCTTTCGAGGAAGAAATCGGCGAAGCGCGGAATCACGCCACCCACGATGTACACCCCGCCGCGTCCGCCGGTCGTCAGCACGTTGTTGCCGGCCACACGGCCGAGCCAGCAGCAGAACTGCTCCAGCACTTCCAGGGCGATCGGGTCACCGGCCAGGCCGGCGGCGGTGATCGCCTCCGGCGTGTCGAGTTTTGGTTCATGCCCGTCCACCGCGCAGATCGCCCGATAGACACGCGGCAAGCCGCCACCGCTCAACGCGGTTTCGGCGCTGACATGGCCGATTTCGTTGTAAATGTGTTGCCACAACTGGGTTTCACGCGGGCTGCTCAGCGGCAGATCGACGTGACCGCCCTCTCCCGGCAACGCGGCAAAACGCCCTTCGCCAAGATCGAGCAAGGTGCCGACACCCAGGCCGGTGCCCGGGCCGATCACCACCGCCGGACGCAACGGCTCAGGCGTGCCTTCGCAAACCACACGGAATTCGCCGGGCTGCAAACGGGTCATGCCCAGCGCCATGGCCGAGAAATCGTTGACCAACAACAGTTGCTCGACCTGCAAGGTCTGGCAGAACGCCTTGCGACTCAGGCGCCAGTGGTTGTTGGTGAATTTGAACTCGTCACCGCTGACCGGCCCCGCCACCGACAGGCACACCGAACCGATGGCCCCCGGCGCCAGACCGAGCCCGCTCAGATAGAGGGCAATCGCCTCCTCCGGGCTGGCATGGTCGGCCGTGGCGAGCACCTGCACCGCTTCGAGCTGCTGATCTTTCCACAACGCGAACCGTGCGTTGGTGCCTCCGATATCACCGACCAAAGCCAGTTTCAATTAAGCGTCTCCAGGGCAGAAGTGAAGGCGCTGGCGCCCTGCTCCGCCGAGCTGAAGGCCATGCGCATGAAGCCGAACAGTTCGCGACCGCTGCCGATGTTGTTGCCCAACAAGCCTTTGGCCGGTTCGCGCGCTGCAAATTCTGCGGCGTCGACCTTGAGTTCCAGGGTGCCTTTGACGCCATCGACGCGGATGATATCGCCCTCTTGCACCCGCGCCAAAGCGCCGCCGACATAAGCTTCGGGACTGACGTGGATGGCCGCCGGGATTTTCCCCGAGGCGCCGGACATCCGTCCGTCCGTCACCAGCGCGACCTTGAAGCCGCGATCCTGCAGCACGCCGAGGAACGGCGTCATTTTGTGCAGCTCCGGCATGCCGTTGGAGCGCGGCCCCTGGAAGCGCATCACCGCGACGAAATCTTTCTCCAGCAGACCGGCCTTGAACGCATCGGCCAGATCCTGTTGATCCTGGAACACCATGGCCGGCGCTTCGACGATCTGGTTTTCCAGCGCCACGGCAGACACCTTCATCACACCGCGGCCGAGGTTGCCTTCCATCACCCGCAGACCGCCCTCCGGCGAGAACGCCCGCGCCACCGGGCGCAGAATGTTTTCGTCGAGGCTTTCGGTCGGACCTTCGCGCCATACCAGTTGGCCGTTATCGAGGAACGGCTCTTTGGTGTAGCGGCTCAGGCCATGGCCGAGCACGGTGTTGACGTCTTCGTGCAACAGGCCCGCTTCAAGCAGTTCGCGGATCAGGAACGACATGCCGCCAGCGGCCTGGAAGTGGTTGATGTCAGCCTTGCCGTTCGGATAGACGTGGCTCAGGGTCGGGACCACTTCGGAGAGGTCGGCCATGTCCTGCCAGGTCAGTTGGATGCCCGCCGCCATGGCGATGGCCGGCATGTGCAGGGTGTGGTTGGTCGAGCCGCCGGTGGCGTTCAGCGCGACGATCGAGTTGACCAGCGCCTTCTCGTCAACGATTTCGCCGATCGGCAGGAAGCTGCCGTTCTGCTTGGTCAGACGGGTGACCTGATGCGCGGCTTCGCGAGTCAGCGCGTCGCGCAGCGGCGTATTCGGGTTGACGAAAGAGGCGCCCGGCAGGTGCAGGCCCATGACTTCCATCAGCAACTGGTTGGTGTTGGCGGTGCCGTAGAAGGTGCAGGTGCCGGGGCTGTGGTAGGACTTCATTTCCGATTCCAGCAGCTCTTCGCGGGTGGCCTTGCCTTCCGCGTACTTCTGGCGCACGTCGGCTTTTTCCTTGTTGGAAATCCCCGAAACCATCGGCCCGCCCGGTACGAAGATCGTCGGCAGGTGGCCGAAACGCAGGGAACCCATCATCAGTCCCGGCACGATCTTGTCGCAGATGCCGAGCATCAGCGCGCCGTCGAACATGTTGTGAGACAGCGCCACCGCCGTGGACATCGCGATCACTTCGCGGCTCGGCAGGCTCAGCTCCATGCCCGGCTCGCCCTGGGTCACGCCATCGCACATCGCCGGAGTTCCACCCGCGAACTGGCCGACCGAGCCGATTTCGCGCAGGGCGTTCTTGATCTGCTCCGGGAAGACTTCGTACGGCTGATGCGCCGAGAGCATGTCGTTATACGAAGACACAATGGCGATGTTCGCCGAGTTCATCATCCGCAGGCTGTGCTTGTCTTCGCTGCCGCAACCGGCCACACCGTGGGCGAAGTTGGCGCATTGCAGCTTGCCGCGCATCGGCCCGTCAGTGGCAGCTGAGCGAATCAGTGCAAGGTAAGCCTGACGCGTGGCGCGGCTGCGGGCGATAAGCCGTTCGGTGACCTCAAGGACGCGGGGATGCATGTGTAGAACTCCAGGCTAACGGATGTGGCGACCTGATTGTCTATGCTGATCAAAAGCCCGCATGCGTGGGATGACAGACGGTTTTCTTGATCATTCGGACCAGTTGATTCAGGTCACTCGTTGTAGATAAAACAAAATATTGCCACTAAAAAGGCTTGTTTTCTATTTTTATGCGAATAATCTTGTAATTCCAACAACAAAACGACGGCGGCGCTGCTCAATGACTCTTCGAATCGCAATCAATGGTTTTGGCCGCATCGGCCGTAATGTCCTGCGCGCACTGTATACCCAAGGCTATCGACAGGATTTGCAGATCGTCGCCATCAACGATCTGGGCGACAGCGCGATCAACGCCCATCTGCTCAAATACGACACCGTTCACGGCACGTTCGATGCCGATGTTCAGCATGACAACGAAAGCCTGACCGTCAACGGCGACCGCATTTCGGTCAGCGCGATTCGCAACCCGGCCGACCTGCCCTGGGCGGCGGAAAAGATTGATGTGGTGTTCGAATGTACCGGTCTGTTCACCGACCGCGCCAAAGCCGCCGCGCATATTACTGCCGGCGCACGCAAAGTGATTATCTCGGCACCGGCCAAGGGCGCCGACGCCACCGTCGTTTATGGTGTGAACCACGACATCCTGCGCCAGTCGCACCAGATCATTTCCAATGCCTCGTGCACCACCAACTGCCTGGCCCCGGTGGCCCAGGTGCTGCACCGCGAACTGGGCATCGAAAGCGGTCTGATGACCACCATCCACGCCTACACCAATGACCAGAACCTGACCGACGTCTATCACAGCGACCCGTACCGCGCCCGTTCGGCCACTCAGAACATGATCCCGAGCAAGACCGGCGCCGCCGAAGCCGTGGGCCTGGTGCTGCCGGAGCTGGCAGGCAAGCTGACCGGCATGGCCGTGCGTGTACCGGTGATCAACGTGTCGCTGGTGGACCTGACCGTGCAATTGAAGCGCGAAGCGTCTGCCGACGAAGTCAACGCCCTGCTCAAGGCCGCCAGCCAGCATTCGAAGATTCTCGGCTACAACGCGCTGCCGCTGGTTTCCAGCGACTTCAACCACAACCCGCTGTCGTCGATCTTCGATGCCAACCACACCAAATCCAGCGGCAAATTGCTGAAAGTGCTGGCCTGGTACGACAACGAATGGGGCTTCTCCAACCGCATGCTCGATAACTGCCTGGCGCTGTGCAACGCCGAGTAAGCAGTCGTCCCCATCCCTCCTGTGGAAACGGGCTTGCTCGCGAAGAGGCCGTGTTGGTCAGCCTTGATTTCGACTGACACGCAGCCTTCGCAAGCCAGCCCGTTTCCACATCTTCATTTTGAAATCAGGACTTGACCACTCGACTGGATGATAAGCATTATCATTCGCTCGAAACGGATCAGGTCCTCCCGTGAGTCAATCGCACTTCAATCACGTCTTCCTTGCCCAGCGCAATTCGCTGCTGCGCACGCTGGAACGGATGGTCAACAACCACAGCACCGCCGAAGACCTGTTGCAGGAAACCTACCTGCGCGTGACGCGGGCGTTGAGCGAGCGGGCCATCGATCACCTTGAACCCTTTGTCTTCCAGACCGCGCGCAATCTGGCGCTGGACCATTTGCGGGCGCGCAAGATCCATTCGCGCACCATGGTCGACGACGTGCCACAGGACGTGGTGCACAGCGTCGCCGCCCCCGCCAGCAGCGCCGAAGACGCCGCCCACGCCGAACAATTGCTGGAGCGCCTGAACGTGAGCCTCAGTGAACTCAGCCCGCGTCAGCAGCAGATTTTCATCCTCAGCCGCCTGCACGGGCACAGCTATCAGGAAATCGCCAGCGAACTGAACGTGTCCCTCAGCACCGTGCAGAAAGAACTCAAGCTGATCATGACCATCTGCATTGGCGTCGCCGAACGCCTGAATGGCGACTGAGCCGGCCGGTTGCAGATCGACTGCACGGATCATCGGGCTTTGTTACCCTTGCCCGACTTTTACGCTTCACTAAAAAAACAGCCGTGCACAGACACTGCCGAGGAAACACCGTGACGGACACCCACCGCTCGCCTTCGCCCTCATCGGCGCAGGACGCCGCAAGCGCAATGGACCAGGCCCTGGACTGGCTCATCGTGCTCGGCAGTCCGGATGAAGAGCAGACCCGGCAATTTCATGCCTGGCTGGCGGCGGACCCGTTGAATGCGGCGGCGTTCGCCAAGGCCCAGGCGATCTGGGATGGCCCGCAAGTCGCCGAATGTGCGCAACACCTGGCGGCAAAACCGGCAAAAGTCACCGTCCTCACCCGGCTGCGTCCGCACTGGAAACCGCTGGCTACCGCCGCCGTTCTTGTGCTCGGTCTGTTCAGTTTCAGCAATCTGCCGATGCGTTTGCAGGCCGATCACCTGACGGTCGTCGGCGAACGCCAGCGCCTGCAACTGGAGGACGGCTCGAAGGTTCTGCTCAACACCAATTCGGCGTTCTCCAGCACGATCAACGAGCAGAAACGCGTGGCTCGACTGTATCAGGGCGAGGCGTTTTTCGAGGTCGCGGCCAATCGCGGCCAGCCGCTGGAAATCGATGCCGGCCCGGTCAAGGCCAGCGTGCGCGACACCGCGTTCGCCGTGCGCTACCTCGACGGCGTGGCGCAGGTCCGCGTGCAGCGTGGCGACGTCGATCTGCAAGCCACCCGTGATGACGCCCGGGTGCGTCTGTCCGCCGGGGAAAGCATCCGCATCGGCCCCAACGGTTTCGACCGTCCGGCGAAAGTCGACGCCGCCACCGATCTGGCCTGGGTGCAGGGTCGGCTGGTGTTCGAAAACTGCCCGCTGAGCCAGGTGCTGGCGGAGCTGCGTCGCTACTATCCGGGCTGGATCATCAACACCAACGAGCAGTTGGCCGACGTCGCCGTCACCGGCAATTACCGTCTCGACCAGCCGCTGGACGTGGTGCGTTCGCTGGCCCACATCACCTCGGCCAAGCTCCAGGAATTCCCGGCGCTGGTGATTTTGAACTAAATGAGAATTATTTTTACTCGATAGCGAAAGCTCGTTCGTCTCGTTATAGCCAATGCAATTGATTCGCATCTCGCGAACTCAATCAGCACCTATAAAGATTCGTGCGACACGGAGCGCTATCGATGTCCTCACGCCTTACCCGCCAGACCTCTTCCCCTTCCCGCGTGCTGTCGCTGCTGACCGCCGCCATCCTGATGGCCGGCACCGCGCCGCTGATGGCCGCCAACGAACAGCCGGCGCGCAACATGGGCGACTACTCGTTCGCCATCGGTCAGCAGCCGCTGGTGTCGGCGCTCAATGCCTTCACTGCCGTCACGGGCTGGCAGGTCGGCTTGCCGGCGCAATTGGGTGAAGGCGTGTCGTCGCCGGGCGTGCGCGGTTCGCTGCCACCGGAAAAAGCCCTGGAGCGCCTGTTGGTGGGGACCAACCTGAGCTTCCGCAAACTGGGCAACAACAACGTCGTGCTGGAGAAACGCAGCACCAGCGGCGCGCTCAATCTCGATCAGGTGACCATCAGCGCCACCCGTCAGGAGCAGTCGGTGAACAGCGTGCCAAGCACCGTCACCGTACACACCCGCGAAGAGCTCGATCGCAACAACGTCAACACCATCAAGGATCTGGTGCGCTACGAGCCGGGCGTCTCCGTGGGCGGCGCCGGTCAGCGTGGCGGGATCAGCGGCTACAACATCCGTGGCATCGACGGTGACCGCATCCTGACTCAGGTCGACGGCGTCGAAGTGCCAGACGGCTTCTTCAACGGCCCCTACGCCAAGACCCAGCGCAACTACGTCGACCCGGAAATCATCAAGCGTGTGGAAATCCTTCGCGGCCCGGCCTCGGTGCTGTACGGCAGCAACGCCATCGGCGGCGCGGTCAGCTACTTCACCCTCGACCCGGATGACATCATCAAACCGGGCAAGGACGTCGGCGCCCGTTTGAAAACCGGCTACAGCTCCGCCGACGAGAGCTGGCTGAAGTCCGCCACCGTCGCCGGTCGCGCCGACCAGTTCGACGGTCTGTTGCACTACAGCCAGCGCGACGGCCATGAAACCGACTCTTACGGCAGCAACAACGGCACTGGCCTTGAGCGCACCGCCGCCAACCCGGAAGACGTGAAAGCGACCAACGTACTGGCAAAAATCGGCTGGAACTACAACGAAGGTTCGCGCCTGGGCCTGACCTACGAGAAGTACAAGGATGATCGCGACACCGATCAGAAAAGCGCCTACGGCGGCCCGTACTTCAACGGCGCCCCGACCATCCCGGACAGCGTGCTGCCCGGCGGCATGTACCAGTGGCGCACCGGTAACGACACCATCACCCGCGAACGTTTCGGTCTGGAACACAGCTTCGAGCTGAACAGCCTGCTGGCAGACAACGTGAAGTGGAGCCTCAACCACCAGACCGCCAAGACCGACCAGAGCACCGACGAGTTCTACTACCCGATCACCCGTAAAGTGCTGCGCACCCGCGACACGATTTACGAAGAGAAGCAGTGGATCTTCGACGCTCAGGCGGACAAGGCTTTCAGCATCGGCGCCACCGATCACGTCCTGACCTACGGCACCACCCTCAAGCAGCAGGAAGTCACCGGTTCGCGCAGCGGCGACGGCAAGTGCCTGGCGGTCGGTCGTGGCTGCACCGCCATCGGCGCCACCAGTGCGGCCGACGTGTTGAAGAAGTCCAGCGACTTCCCGGACCCGACCATCAACACCTACAGCCTGTTCGCCCAGGATCAGATCAGCTGGAACAACTGGACCTTCCTGCCGGGCCTGCGCTACGACTACACCCAGCTCAAGCCGCACATCACCCAGGAATTCCTCAACACCGTGGCCGCCGATGGCCTGGGCACCGTCAGCGACGAGAACAAGACCTGGCACAAAGTCTCGCCGAAATTCGGCCTGACCTACGCCCTGAGCGAGAACTACACCTGGTACGGTCAATACGCCGAAGGCTTCCGCACCCCGACCGCGAAAGCGTTGTACGGACGTTTCGAAAACAGCACCACCGGCTACAACGTGGCGCCGAACCCGGATCTGGAACCGGAAAAAAGCAAAAGCTATGAAACCGGCCTGCGCGGCAACTTCGAGTCCGGCTCGTTCGATGTGGCGGTGTTCTATAACAAGTACCGCGACTTCATCAACGAAGACGCCGTCACTCCCGGCTACAGCGAGCTGACCTTCCAGACCAACAACATCAAGCACGCCACCATCAAGGGTGCCGAGGTCAAGGGTCGCCTGAACCTGGATACCTTCGGAGCGCCGCAAGGCCTGTACACCCAGGGTTCGATTGCCTACGCCTACGGTCGCAACGACGACAGCGGCGAGCCGCTCAACAGCGTCAACCCGCTGACCGGCGTGTTCGGCCTCGGCTACGACCAGGACAACTACGGCGGCCTGCTGAGCTGGACCGTAGTGAAGAAGAAGGATCGCGTCGACGACAGCAACTTCAAGTCGCCGGACGGTGTCAGCAGCCAGTTCAAGTCGCCGGGCTTCGGCATTCTTGACCTGACCGGGTTCTACAAAGTTACCAACGACGTCACCGTCAGCGGCGGTATCTACAACCTGACCGACAAAAAATACTGGCTGTGGGATGACGTGCGCGGTTACGACAGCGTCGGCGAAGCGGCGGTACTGAGCCCGGCCAACCTCGACCGTCTGACTCAACCGGGTCGCAACTTTGCGGTCAACCTGATCTGGGACATCTGATACTGCCCGCCTCACTGCGTGCGTTCATCGTCGCGCAGTGAGGTTTTTTTACTGTCCGGCACTGGCCCGTTCGTCTCGTTATCAAGTGCCAATTCTTTTCAAGGACATCTCATGACTGCCCCGGAAAAATCCCTGCGTTCGCAACGCCTGAACCAGATCACCCACGAACCGCACAGCAAGCTCGATGCGCTGGTCAAGGCCCATGCGCCGTTCGAGACCCGCGCCAGTTTCGCCCGTTTCGTGGTTGCGCAGTACCTGTTCCAGTCGGAGCTGGTCGACCTGTACAACGATGCCGAACTGACCGCCATCGTGCCTGACCTGCCAGCCCGTTGCCGCGCCGAAGCGGCCAAGGCTGACCTGGCGGACCTGGATACTGAAATCCCGGCCCCGGTGGCCGGCGCGGTGAAGAACCCGAGCAAGGCCCGCGCCCTGGGCTGGATCTTCGTCTCCGAAGGCTCGAAACTCGGCGCCGCGTTCCTGATCAAACGCGCGGTGGCGCTGGAACTGAGCGAAACCTTCGGCGCCCGTCACCTCGGCGAGCCGGAAGGTGGTCGCGCCGAAGGCTGGAAGCGCTTCGTCAAAACCCTGGACTCGCTGCAGTTCACGGCCGAGGAAGAAGCCGAAGCCGAGCAAGGCGCCCTCGATGCCTTCAACCGCTTCACCGTGCTGCTGGAGCAGGCTTACGCGGCGGAAGCCGAACCGGCCTGACCCGCTCTCCCCTTGCGGGAACGGGCTTGCCCGCGAATGCGCTGTGTCAGTCAACACAGTCGGCGGCTGACACGGCCTCTTCGCGAGCAAGCCCGCTCCCACAGGGAATTGCGTAAGCCTGTAAGATCCCGCTCCCGCTTCAGAAGTCTTGTTCCGAGCCCATGCCGCAACCCGCCTCCTCAAAACTAGCCCGTGTGCTGTTCGGCCTGCTGGCCTACGTCAGCCTCGGCATCGGCCTGATCGCCATTGTCGTGCCCGGCCTGCCGACCACCGAGTTCATTCTGCTCGCTGCCTGGGCCGCGACGCGCAGCTCGCCGCGCCTGAGTGCCTGGCTGGAAAACCATCGGTTGTTCGGGCCGATCCTGAGCAATTGGCGCAACGGCAAGATCATCGCCCGCAAGGCCAAGGTCAGCGCCACAGTCAGCATGTTGCTGTGCGCCACCCTGATGCTGGTAATGCTCGATCACGGCTGGCCAATCTACCTGGCAATCGCCGGCATGAGCCTGGGCAACCTGTGGATCTGGTCGCGCCCCGAATCCCTGCCTGATCCTGTCTGATCACACCCCTGCAACAGCCGTGAAACTTCACTGTAATTAAGTGCCTTTTCAGCACATTTTCCTGCGCAAACGTTTAGCCATGACCGTTCGTCGGCAGGCCATTCATGCGCCCTCGTTATGCGCCGATGAGCAAAACATGGCGCTGAATGGATTTGGCGAACCGGGTGAGTCCGCCCCGTGGCCAACCGTACATTCCATTCGCGAGATCGCCCCATGTTCGACTCTCTTTCCATTCGCCTGAAAATCGTCCTGCTGTCCGGCCTGTGTCTGCTCGGCGTGGTTGCGCTGATCGTCGGCATCAACATCTACCAGACCAACCAGAACGACGAACTGGTCAACGACTCCAGCAGCAAGATGCTCACCGCCAGTGTGCAGAATCTGTTGCAGGCCAAGGCTGGCGAGCAGGCCGTGCGGGTGCAGAAAACCTTTGGCGAAAGCCTGACGGTGATCACCGCCCTGGCCGATCAGATCAAGGACATGCGGGTGATGGCCGCCAAGCGTTCGCTGGACGCCGGAGCCCTGCGCGAGGAGCTGAACCAGAGCGTGAAAACCGCGTTCGAGCGCAACGGCAAAGTGCTCGGCGTGTGGCTGGCGTTCGAACCCAATGGCCTCGATGGCAAGGACAGCGAATTCGTCAACGATGCCGCCCGCCAGTCCAACGAAGCCGGGCGCTTCGCGACGTACTGGAGCCGTGCCGCCGGGGCCGCGCTGAACACGATCATGGTCGAAGACGACATGACCAAGACCACCCTGAGCCTCAGCGGCACGCCCTACAACAGCTGGTACACCTGCCCGCGCGACAACAAGCGCACCTGCCTGCTCGACCCCTATGCCGATACCGTCGGCGGCAAGGAAATGCTCATGACCACCATTTCCGTACCGCTGCTGGTGGACGGCAAGGCGATCGGCGTGGTCGGTATCGACATCGCCCTCGACGCCCTGCAAGCGGCGGCGGTGGACTCCCAGCGTGAGCTGTTCAACAGCGCCGGGCACATGCTGATCGTCTCCGGCAGCGGCGTGCTGGGCGCTTACAGCAACGACGCGAGCAAGGTCGGCAAAAGCATCGGCGAAACCCTCGGCGCCGAAGGCAAGGACATCCTGCAACTGCTCGGTGCCGGCGCACCGAAGATCCTCGAACAGGGCGATTTGATCCGCGCGGTGTACCCGGTCAATCCGATTGCCGATTCCAAGGCCTGGGCGGTGGTCATCGACCTGCCCAAGCAAGTGCTGCTGGCCGATTCGGTCAAGCTGCAAGCCGTGCTCGACGACGCCCAGCGAACCGGCACGCTCACCGCATTGCTGGTGGCGGTAGTCGCGGGCCTGGTGGGGCTGCTGCTGATCTGGCTGACCGCATCGGGCGTCACCCGGCCGATCAACAGCGTCGCCGAGATGCTGAAAAACATCGCCAGCGGTGAAGGCGACCTGACCCAGCGTCTGCACTACAGCAAGAAGGATGAGCTGGGCGAGCTGGTGAACTGGTTCAACCGCTTCCTCGACAAGCTGCAACCGACCATCGCGCAGATCAAGCAGAGCATCACCGAAGCCCGAGGCACCGCCGACCAGTCTTCGGAAATCGCCCGCCAGACCAGTGAAGGCATGCAGGTGCAGTTCCGCGAAATCGATCAGGTCGCCACCGCGTCCAACGAAATGAGCGCCACCGCCCACGACGTCGCCAACAGCGCCTCGAACGCTGCCAACGCGGCAAAAGGCGCCGACCAATCGGCGAAGGACGGCATGTCGATCATCGAGCGCAGCACCCGCGACATCAATCAACTGGCCGACGAGGTCAGCAAAGCGGTGGCCGAAGTCGAAGCGCTGGCGGTCAACAGCGAGCAGATCGGTTCGGTGCTGGAGGTGATCCGCAGCATCGCCGAGCAGACCAACCTGCTGGCCCTCAACGCGGCGATCGAAGCGGCCCGCGCCGGCGAGAGCGGACGCGGTTTTGCGGTGGTCGCCGACGAAGTACGCAACCTGGCCAAGCGCACCCAGGATTCGGTGGAGGAAATCCGCCTGGTGATCGAGCGCATCCAGACCGGCACCCGTGGCGTGGTCGCGACCATGCACTCGAGCCAGACCCAGGCCCACAACAATGCCGGGCAGATCCGCCAGGCCGTGGACGCCCTGGGCAAGATCAGCGACGCGGTGACGGTCATCAGCGACATGAACCTGCAAATCGCCAGCGCCGCCGAACAGCAGAGCGCGGTGGCCGAAGAGGTCAACCGCAACGTCTCGGCGATCCGCACCGTGACCGAAACCCTGACCGAACAGGCCACCGAATCGGCGGCGATCAGCAGCCAGCTCAATGCCCTGGCGAGCCAGCAGATGAAGTTGATGGATCAGTTCCGCGTCTGATTTGATTTATGATCAGGCCCTCTTCCGGAGGGCCTGCGATGACTGATCTGCTCACGTCCGTTCAAGCCGCACTCGGCTTGTCCCACACACCGATTCCGTTGACCGGCGAAGGCGCTGTGCCCTCGGTGTTTGCCGTCACCGACCTTGCCTGTGCGAGCATTGCCGCTGCCGGGCAAGCCGTCGCCGAACTCCTCCAGCAGCAAACCGGCGACTTGCCCAGCGTAGAAGTTGACCGCCGCCTCGCGTCATTCTGGTTTGCCGCCTCACTGCGACCGATCGGCTGGGAAGTGCCGCCGCTGTGGGATCCGGTCGCCGGTGACTATCCGACGAAGGACGGCTGGATTCGTCTGCACACCAACGCCCCGCACCATCGCGCCGCCGCTGAAAGCGTGCTGGGTGCCTGTGCCGACCGTGCGGCGATGGCAGCGAAAGTCGCGCGATGGTCCAGCGCCGATCTGGAACAAGCGGTGGTCGACGCCAACGGCTGCGCCGCTGAAATGCGCAGCTGGGCGCAATGGCAGCAACATCCGCAAGGACTGGCGGTGAATGCCGAGCCGCTGGCTCAGTTCCTCGATCACCCGGAGGAAAACCGCCAGGCGTGGCAAGGCTCGATGGCGCAACCGCTGGCCGGCCTCAAGGTACTCGACCTGACCCGTGTCCTCGCCGGCCCCACCGCCAGCCGCTTTCTCGCCGGCCTCGGCGCCCATGTGTTGCGCATCGATCCACCGACCTGGAACGAACCCGGCGTGGTGTCGGAAATGACCCTCGGCAAGCGTTGTGCCCGCCTCAATCTGCAGGATCCGGCGGATCGCGCGGTGTTCGAGGGGCTGCTGCAAGACGCCGACATCCTGCTCCACGGCTATCGCGCCGATGCGCTGGAACACCTTGGCTTCGGTGCCGAACGCCGCCGACAACTGGCGCCGGGGTTGATCGACGTCTGCCTGAATGCCTACGGCTGGAGCGGCCCGTGGCAGAACCGCCGGGGCTTCGACAGTCTGGTGCAGATGAGCAGCGGCATCGCCGAGGCCGGACAGCGCTGGAAACATGCCGACAAGCCCACGCCACTGCCGGTACAGGCACTGGATCACGCCACCGGGTATTTGATGGCAGCGAGTGCGATCCGGTTGCTGAGCGAGCGCTTGCACAGTGGACGGGGCAGTTCGGCACGGTTGTCACTGGCGCGCACGGCGAAGCTGCTGATCGAGCATGGGCCGGGGACGAATGAGGTGTTGCGTGCCGAGGATCAACAGGATCAGGACTTGCGGGTGGAGCAGACACCGTGGGGGCCGGCACATCGGTTGCAGGTGCCGCTGCGGATAGAGGGAACGCCATTGCAATGGGCTTTACCGGCTACGGAGTTGGGGGCGCATCGGGCGCGGTGGTTTTGACTGTTGTGCATGACTCAAGGCCGCTCCCCTCACCCCAGCCCTCCCCGAGGGGAGAGGGAGCCGAATGGGGGATGCTCAAAAACTGCGTCAACCTGGACGGGCCGCACCGAATCCATAATCAACTCGGTATTTCAGGTCAATACAAGACGCCAGACAACTCGGTCGGCCCCCTCTCTCTCCCTCTCCGGGAGAGGGCTGGGGTGAGGGTGAGCGGTCAAGAGCCAGGCACCAAACCTCAGTCCACCCGGCTCATGACTGACCACAACACCTGCGCCGCATACCCGCGAAATGGCCGCCAGGCCTCAGCTCGCGCCGCCAGGTTCCGCGCCGTCGGCCGCTCGCCCTCCAGCACTTCCAGCGCCCGCAACAAACCGACATCGCCATGGGGAAAGCCATCCATGTCCCGCAACTGGCGCAAGGCGATGTACTGCGCCGTCCACTCGCCAATCCCGTGCAACGCCAACAGCCGCGCCACCCCTTCCTCGCGCCCTGGCTCGAACAACGCCGGATCATCCAGCAACGCCTGTGCTACGCCGGACAAGGTTCGCCCGCGACTCTTCGGCATGCCCAGCGCCGCCAGATCAGCCACCGCCAGCACCTCTGCACGAGGAAAAACGTGCGTCAGCCCCGGCACCGCACACGCCAAAGGCTCGCCATACCCGGCCACCAGTTTCCCTGCCAGCCGAATCGCCGCCACCACCGTAATCTGCTGCCCAAGCACCGCGCGAAACGCCAGTTCCAGCCCGTCCCATGCCCCCGGCACCCGCAGCCCCGGACGCTCGGCAATCAACCGCGCCAGCAACGGATCACGCGCCAGATGCCCGTGCATCACCGGCAAATCCGCGTCCAGATCAAACATCCGCCGCAAGCGCGCAACAATCTCCGGCACGGCCGTCGCATCGGGAAAATCCAGCGCCACCTCCAGCGCATCTTCGGCGCTCGGCCACAGCGAAACGCAACCATGCAACCCGTTCAAACCGATGCTGCGCGAATACACGCCATCGACCACCGTCTCCAGCCCGGTCACCGCCCGCGCCGCCAGAAAACCGAGCATCGCCGGCCAGTCATAGGGCGGCTGATATTCGAGTCGCAACCTCACAGCGACAGCAAACCGCTGTACAGCCCGTACGCCGCGAGTCCTGCCCCGGCGATCACGCAGGTGAAAATGCCCTTCTCGATGGTGGTGAACAGTGGCTCGCCCTGCTCATGCTTGGCCTTGGCGAACAGAATCACCCCCGGCGCGTAGAGCAGCGCCGACAGCAGCAGGTACTTGACCCCGCCGGCATACAACAGCCACACCGCGTAACACAGGGCGATGCCGCCGATCAGCAGATCCTTGGTGCGCTCGGCCGAGGCGTGTTCGTAGGTTTCGCCGCGTCCACTCAACAGCACCGCGTAGGCCGCCGACCACAGGTAGGGCACCAGAATCATCGATGACGCGAGGTAGATCAGGCTGGTGTACGTGCCCTCAGAAAACAGCGTGATCAGCAGGAACAGTTGAATCATCAGGTTGGTCAGCCACAACGCGTTGACCGGCACATGGTTGGCGTTTTCCTTTTTCAGGAACGCCGGCATGGTCTTGTCCCGGGCGGTGGCGAAGAGGATTTCGGCGCACAGCAGCGCCCAGGACAACAACGCGCCGAGCAGCGATATCGCCAGACCGATGCTGATCAACAACGCGCCCCACGGCCCGACGATGTGTTCCAGCACCGCCGCCAGTGACGGGTTCTGCAAGGTCGCCAGCTCCGGCTGACTCATGATCCCCAGCGACAGCACGTTGACCAGCACCAGCAACGCCAGCACGCCAATGAAACCGATCACCGTGGCCCGCCCGACGTCGCTGCGTTTCTCCGCCCGCGCCGAGTACACGCTGGCGCCTTCGATGCCGATGAACACGAACACCGTCACCAGCATCATGTTGCGCACCTGCTCCATCACCCCGCCGAAGTTCGGGTTGCTGCGGCCCCAGATGTCCCGGGTAAACACGTCCGCCTTGAACGCCACCGCTGCAATCACCACGAACATGATCAGCGGAATGATCTTGGCCACGGTGGTCACCTGGTTGATGAACGTCGCCTCCTTGATCCCGCGCATCACCAGGAAATGCACGGCCCACAGCAGCAGCGAGGCGCAGCCAATGGCAATCGGTGTGTTGCCCTGGCCGAACACCGGGAAGAAATACCCGAGCGTGCTGAACAGCAACACGAAATAGCCAACGTTGCCCAGCCAGGCGCTGATCCAGTAACCCCAGGCGGAGGAGAAGCCCATGTAGTCGCCGAACCCAGCCTTGGCGTAGGCGTACACCCCGGAATCCAACTCCGGCTTGCGGTTGGCCAGGGTCTGGAAGACAAATGCGAGGGTCAGCATGCCAATGGCGGTGATGCCCCAGCCGATCAGGATCGCCCCGGCATCGGCGCGGGCCGCCATGTTCTGCGGCAGCGAGAAAATCCCCCCGCCAATCATCGATCCGACCACCAGGGCGATCAGCGCCCCAAGGCGCAGTTTTTGCGTCGGTTGCGACATTGAAGCGTCTCCCATTCCCCAAGGGCGGCGGTTGCCGCAAAACCGTCATGTAACCGGCATTAACTAAATGGATAAAGCGTAATAACGTTTATTCGATAACGCCAATTCTCGCTTTTTATATATAGCCGATCACTCTAACTCATAGTACGAAACATCTAGTTACCAGCCGGGACACTAATAAATCGAATCTGTTCCGAAAACAGATGATGAAAATTTGCGAAAACCCGAAAACCATCTAAGTTGAAATTCGAAGCAATGAGAGCAATTCCTTTTTGATCTAGCCAGAGGCCTCTGGAACAGGCTTTTCCGGTCGTATGCTTTTGCCTGATCCCGAGAGATAAGTCATTCATTCAACAATGGAATGTAGCGATGCACTGATCCATGTCAGCTGTTTCACCGACAGGTCGACTTAACCTGATGTCTCTCTTCTCCTACATTGGAGTCATGCAATGTCTGAATCCCCCGGAAAACTAAAACTCGGCGCACTTGTTGCGCTGGTAGTTGGTTCGATGATCGGTGGCGGGATCTTTTCATTACCGCAAAACATGGCCGCCAGTGCGGACGTCGGCGCCGTGTTGATCGGGTGGGCCATTACCGCCGTCGGCATGCTCACCCTCGCTTTTGTCTTCCAGACCCTGGCCAATCGCAAACCTGACCTGGACGGTGGTGTTTACGCCTACGCCAAGGCCGGATTCGGCGATTACATGGGCTTCTCATCCGCCTGGGGTTACTGGATCAGTGCCTGGCTGGGGAACGTGGGGTACTTCGTTCTGCTGTTCAGCACCCTGGGTTACTTCTTTCCGGTGTTCGGCGAAGGGAACACCGTCGCGGCGATCATCGGCGCCTCGTTGCTGCTGTGGGGCGTGCACTTCCTCGTGCTGCGGGGGATCAAGGAGGCGGCGTTCATCAACCTGGTGACCACCGTCGCCAAGGTCGTGCCGCTGCTGCTGTTCGTGCTGATCGCGATCTTCGCTTTCAAACTGGAGATCTTCACCGCCGACATCTGGGGCGTGAAAAACCCGGACCTGGGCAGTGTGATGAATCAGGTGCGCAAGATGATGCTGGTCACCGTCTGGGTGTTCATCGGCATTGAAGGCGCGAGCATCTTCTCGGCCCGGGCGGAAAAACGCTCCGACGTCGGTAAGGCCACCGTGATCGGCTTCATCACCGTGCTGCTGTTCCTGGTGCTGGTGAACGTGCTGTCGCTGGGCATCATGACCCAGCCGGAGCTGGCGAAACTGCAGAACCCGTCGATGGCCGCCGTGCTCGAACATGTGGTCGGTCACTGGGGGGCGATCCTGATCAGCGTCGGCCTGATCATTTCGCTGCTCGGGGCGCTGCTGTCGTGGGTGCTGCTGTGTGCGGAGATCATGTTCGCCGCCGCCAAGGACCACACCATGCCGGAGTTCCTGCGCAAGGAAAACGCCAACCATGTGCCGGTCAACGCCCTGTGGCTGACCAATGCCATGGTGCAACTGTTCCTGGTCATCACCCTGTTCTCGGCCAGCACTTATCTGTCGCTGATCTACCTCGCCACCTCGATGATCCTGGTGCCCTACCTGTGGTCGGCGGCGTACGCCCTGCTGCTGGCGGTGCGCGGCGAAAGCTATGAAGGCGCGGCCAGCGAACGCAGCAAGGACCTGCTGATCGGCGCGGTCGCCCTGATCTACGCGATCTGGCTGCTGTACGCCGGCGGCACCAAGTACCTGCTGCTCTCGGCCCTGCTCTATGCGCCCGGCGCGATCCTGTTCGCCAAGGCCAAGATGGAACTCAACAAACCGGTATTCACCAACGTCGAGAAGCTGATTTTCGCCGCAGTGGTCGTGGGCGCCATCGTGGCGGCCTACGGACTGTACGACGGCTTCCTGACCCTGTAATGCACCGATTGTTTCACTCTGGAGGATCACTGTAATGACCACGGAAAAAGTTAAGTACGGCGTCCATTCCGAAGCCGGCAAACTGCGCAAAGTCATGGTTTGTTCCCCCGGCCTGGCCCATCAGCGGCTGACCCCGAGCAACTGCGATGAACTGCTGTTCGACGACGTGATCTGGGTCAACCAGGCCAAGCGCGATCACTTCGATTTTGTCACCAAGATGCGTGAGCGCGGCATCGAAGTCCTGGAAATGCACAACCTGCTGACCGAGACCGTGCAGAACCCCGAAGCGCTGAAATGGATTCTCGATCGCAAGATCACCGCTGACACCGTCGGCCTCGGCCTGACCAACGAAGTGCGCAGCTGGCTCGAAGGCCTGGAGCCACGCCGGCTTGCCGAATTCCTGATCGGCGGCGTGTCCGGTGAGGACCTGCCCGACAGCGAAGGTTCCAACGTCATCAAGATGTACCGCGACTACCTGGGCCATTCGAGCTTCCTGCTCGACCCGCTGCCCAACACCCAGTTCACCCGCGACACCACCTGCTGGATCTACGGCGGCGTGACGCTCAACCCGATGTACTGGCCGGCGCGCCGTCAGGAAACCCTGCTGGCCAGCGCCATCTACAAATTCCACCCCGAGTTCACCAACGCCGACTTCGAAGTCTGGTACGGCGACCCGGACAAAGATCACGGCAAAGCCACCCTTGAGGGCGGCGACGTGATGCCGATCGGCAATGGCGTGGTGTTGATCGGCATGGGCGAGCGCTCGTCGCGCCAGGCCATCGCGCAACTGGCGCAGTCGCTGTTCGCCAAAGGCGCAGTGGAAAAAGTGGTGGTCGCCGGCCTGCCGAAATCCCGTGCGGCGATGCACCTGGACACCGTGTTCAGCTTCTGCGATCGCGACCTGGTCACGGTATTCCCGGAAGTGGTCAGGGAGATCGTACCGTTCGTCATCCGTCAGGATGAAAGCAAGCCTTACGGCCTGGACGTGCGACGCGAGAACAAGACCTTCCTCGAAGTGGTGGCCGGGGCGCTCAACCTGCCGAACCTGCGCGTGGTGGAAACCGGTGGCAACAGCTTCGCCGCCGAGCGCGAGCAATGGGACGACGGCAACAACGTGGTGGCCGTGGAGCCGGGCGTGGTAATCGGCTACGACCGCAACACCTACACCAACACCCTGCTGCGCAAGGCCGGGGTCGAGGTCATCACCATCAGCGCCGGGGAACTGGGCCGTGGCCGTGGCGGCGGCCACTGCATGACCTGCCCGATCGTGCGTGATCCGATCGACTACTAAACCTCTGAGCCCTGGCTGTCACTGACCGAGTGCAGCCAGGGGGATAACCGATACCGAAGGAGATCCATCATGGCTTTCAACATCCACAACCGTAACCTGCTGAGCCTGGAGCACCACTCCACCCGCGAGCTGCGTTACCTGCTCGACCTGTCCCGCGACCTCAAGCGCGCCAAATACACCGGCACCGAGCAACAACACCTGAAGGGCAACAACATCGCCCTGATCTTCGAAAAAACCTCGACCCGCACCCGCTGCGCCTTCGAAGTCGCCGCCTATGACCAGGGCGCCAACGTCACCTACATCGACCCGAACTCTTCGCAGATCGGTCACAAGGAAAGCATGAAGGACACCGCCCGCGTGCTGGGGCGCATGTACGACGCCATCGAGTACCGGGGCTTCAAGCAGGAAATCGTCGAAGAGCTGGCGAAGTTCGCCGGGGTGCCGGTGTTCAACGGCCTGACCGATGAATATCACCCGACACAAATGATCGCCGACGTGCTGACCATGCGCGAAAACGCCGACAAGCCCATCCATGAAATCAGCTACGCCTACCTGGGCGACGCGCGCAACAACATGGGCAACTCACTGCTGCTGATCGGCGCCAAGCTCGGCATGGACGTGCGCATCGCTGCGCCGAAAGCCCTGTGGCCCCATGACGATCTGGTGGAACGCTGCAACAAGTACGCGGAAGAAAGCGGCGCGCGCATCACCCTGACCGAAGACCCGAAAGCGGCGGTCAAAGGCGTGGACTTCATCCACACCGACGTCTGGGTCTCGATGGGCGAGCCGGTCGAAGCCTGGGGCGAACGCATCCAGCAACTGCTGCCGTATCAGGTCAACGCCGAGCTGATGAAAGCCTCGGGCAACCCGCGCACCAAGTTCATGCACTGCCTGCCGGCGTTCCACAACAGCGACACCAAGGTCGGCAAGCAGATCGCCGAGCAGTATCCACACCTGGCCAACGGCATCGAAGTGACCGACGACGTGTTCGAGTCGCCAGCCTGCATCGCCTTCGAGCAAGCGGAAAACCGCATGCACACCATCAAGGCAATCCTGGTCTCGACCCTGGCTGACCTGTAAAGCCCCAGTGGGAGCGGGCTTGCTCACGAATGCGGTGTTTCAGGCGCTACCGATGTTGCCTGACACGCTTCCTTCGCGAACCCACCCGCCCCCACCGTCGACCGGGAGCCCGTACTTTCCTTTTTCAGAAGGACCAGCATCATGCGTATCGTCGTTGCTCTGGGCGGTAACGCCCTGCTCCGTCGCGGTGAACCGATGACCGCGGACAATCAGCGCGCCAACATCCGTATCGCCACCGAGCAGATCGCCAAGATCCATCCCGGCAATCAACTGGTCATCGCCCACGGCAATGGCCCGCAGGTCGGGCTGCTGTCGTTGCAGGCGGCGGCCTACACCTCCGTCACCCCTTACCCGCTGGACGTGCTCGGTGCCGAAACCGAAGGCATGATCGGCTACATCATCGAACAGGAACTGGGCAACCTGCTGGACTTCGAGGTGCCGTTCGCCACCCTGCTGACCCAGGTCGAAGTCGACGCCCAGGACCCCGCCTTCAAGAACCCGACCAAACCGATCGGCCCGGTCTACGACAAGGCCGAGGCGGAAAAACTCGCCGCCGAAAAAGGCTGGGCGATTGCCCCGGACGGCGACAAGTTCCGCCGCGTGGTCGCCAGTCCACGGCCGAAACGCATCTTCGAAATCCGCCCGATCAAGTGGCTGCTGGACAAGGGCAGCATCGTGATCTGCGCCGGCGGAGGCGGCATCCCGACCATGTATGACGAGAACCGCAACCTCAAGGGCATCGAGGCGGTGATCGACAAGGACCTGTGCTCGGCGCTTCTGGCCGAACAACTGGAAGCCGACTTGCTGGTGATCGCCACCGACGTCAACGCGGCCTACATCGACTTCAACAAGCCGACCCAGAAGGCTATCGCCCAGGCCCACCCGGATGAATTGGAGCGTCTGGGCTTCGCCGCTGGTTCCATGGGGCCAAAGGTACAGGCAGCCAGCGAATTTGCGCGCCATACTGGCAAGGTCGCGGTGATCGGTTCGCTCGCGGATATCGAAGCCATCGTCCAGGGCAGCGCCGGCACGCGGGTCAGCACCGCTACGCCGGGGATCACTTACCGATAACAAGAAACTCCGGGGGCAGGCCGGCGGTCTGCCCTTCTCCCATGCCTTGAAAGGAGAACACCATGGCCCAGTTCGAACCCGGCCGTTTGCACATCGAGCGACACGCGCTGACCAAAGGTGATGTCAACTACGACATTTGCCTGACTTATGAAGTGGCGCAGGACCCGCAGAAAGGCAAAGGGATGCAGTTCCGGATGCACGGCACGATCCAGGGCAAAGCGGTGGACGAGCCGTTCTTTCTGCCCAAGGAGGAGGCCTACAACTTTGCCCGAAACGTGACGCAGATTGCCGAAAAATACGGCATCCCCAAGGCCTTGAGCAGCATCCAGTCGACCCACAAGCATTACGACGCCATGTTCGAGGACATCCGGGTGCAACTGAACATGAAGTCCGGGGAGCCGGTGAATCCCGAGCATTTCGAATAAACCCCGAAGGCCCCTCACCCTAATCCTCTCCGGGGGAGAGGGGACTGACCGAGTTGTCGAACGGCAGACATCGACCTGAACACCTGAGTCGATTATGGATTCACAGCAGTATTTTCAGGTCGGCGTATCTCCCGAGCATCGCACAATCGGCTCCCTCTCCCCCTGGGAGAGGGCTGGGGTGAGGGGTGGCTTTTGATGCTGCTCAAGGCATACTTGCCCCCCTCCGCATCCCAGAACACTGAATCGCCCCATGCGTATCCACGTCAGCTTCATCGACCGCGTCGGCATCACCCAGGAAGTCCTGGCCTTGCTCGGTGGGCGCAACCTCAATCTGGATGCGGTGGAGATGGTGCCGCCGAACGTCTACATCGACGCCCCGACCCTGAGCCCGCAAGTACTTGAGGAGCTGAAAGACGCGCTGTTCCGCGTGCGCGGCGTCGAGGCCGTGGTGGTGGTCGACATCCTGCCCGGCCAGCGTCGGCACTTGCAGCTCGATGCCTTGCTCGCGGCGATGACCGACCCGGTGCTGGCCCTCGACAGCGCGGGCAAGGTGCTGCTGGCCAACCCGGCGCTGATCGCCTTGTACGGCCGTGAGCCGGCGGGTGAAAGTGTCGCTGAACTGTTCAACGACCCGGCCCTGCTGGAAACCCTGCTCGAACAGGGCTTTCGCCTGCCGCTGCGGGAAATCACCGTCAACGGCCAGACGCTGCTGCTGGACGCCACGCCGATCACCGACGCCGGCGCCCTGCTCACCCTCTACCAACCGAACCGCATCGGCGAACAACTCTCGGCGCTGCACCACGACCACGCCGAAGGCTTCGATGCACTGCTCGGCGAGTCGCCACCGATCCGCACCCTCAAGGCCCGCGCGCAGCGTGTGGCGGCACTCGATGCGCCGCTGTTGATCCAGGGCGAAACCGGCACCGGCAAAGAACTCGTGGCCCGCGCCTGCCACGCCATCAGCGCACGGCACAACGCGCCGTTCCTCGCGCTGAACTGCGCGGCCCTGCCGGAGAACCTCGCCGAAAGCGAACTGTTCGGCTACGCCCCCGGCGCCTTCACCGGCGCCCAGCGCGGCGGCAAACCGGGGCTGATGGAACTGGCGAACCAGGGCACGGTGTTTCTCGACGAGATCGGTGAGATGTCGCCGTACCTGCAGGCCAAGTTGCTGCGGTTTCTCAACGACGGCAGCTTCCGCCGGGTCGGGGGCGATCGTGAAGTGAAGGTCAACGTGCGAATCCTCAGCGCCACCCACCGCGACCTGGAAAAGATGGTCAGCGAAGGGTTGTTCCGCGAAGACCTGTTCTACCGCCTCAACGTGCTCAATGTCGAAGTCCCGCCGTTGCGCGAACGCGGCCAGGACATCCTGCTGCTGGCCCGTTATTTCATGCAGCAGGCCTGCGCGCAGATCCAGCGCCCGGTCTGCCGCCTGGCCCCCGGCACGTATCCGGCGCTGCTCGGCAACCGCTGGCCGGGTAACGTGCGACAGTTGCAGAACGTGATCTTCCGCGCAGCGGCGATCTGCGAAAGCAGCCTGGTGGACATCGGCGACCTCGACATCGCCGGCACCTCGGTGGCGCGGCAGACCGACACCGACGTCGACAGCCTCGAACAGGCCGTGGAAGGCTTCGAGAAATCCCTGCTGGAAAAGCTCTATGCCAGCTACCCATCGACCCGCCAGCTCGCCAGCCGCCTGCAGACCTCCCACACCGCCATCGCCCATCGACTGCGCAAGTACGGCATTCCCAACAAGACCTGAAACAACCTGAACCTTGTCGTCACTGAAGATCTTTGCGGGCGTGGGCTTGCGCGCAAAAAGCGCTACATCCGATCCGACGCCTTCGGGGGCAAGCCTGCTCTTACGGGGCTTGCGCCAAAAGCGACCTCCATCTGTACTGAAAGCGCTACAGCGGAACGATATCGCTACACCCCTCTGTGATCACCACTTTGCAAGGCTTTGATCCGGTTCAGCTTTTCTCCTCGCCCTACGCTGTAGCGATTTCGCTACAGCCACATCTTCTTGTGCGCCTTAAAAATCACATAAATACTTGATTTATAACGATAATTTTATATTGGCCGCTTTTTTGCTAAGTACCCGCTCATAAATAAAGGGCTTTCCTGCCCCAGCCTTCCACCGCGTCCACCAGACGAGTCTGGCCCCTTAGGAGTTTCCATGAGCGAGTTGCGTTTTACTGAAGATCACGAATGGCTGCGCGCCGAAGCTGACGGCAGCGTCACGGTCGGCATCACCGCTTTCGCGCAGAACGCATTGGGCGACGTGGTGTTCGTGCAACTGCCTGAATTGCAGGCTTATGACAAAGGCGCCGAAGCCGCCACCGTGGAGTCGGTCAAAGCCGCCAGCGGCGTGTACATGCCCCTCGACGGCGAAGTGCTGGAAACCAACCCGGCGCTGGAAGACAGCCCGGAACTGGTCAACGAAGATCCGCTGGGCGAAGGCTGGTTCTTCCGCTTCCAGCCAAGCGACGCCGCCGCTGTCGGCAAACTGCTGGACCAGGACGCCTACGACCGCCTGATCAAAGCCCAAGCCGAAGCCTGAGGAGTACCGACATGACCCAAGTAAACCTCGGCACCGCCAACGAATTCATCGCCCGTCACATCGGCCCGCGCGCCGGTGACGAGCAAGCCATGCTCAACAGCCTGGGCTTCGACTCCCTGGAAGCCCTGAGCGCCAGCGTCATCCCGGAAAGCATCAAGGGCACCAGCGTGCTCGGCATGGACGACGGCCTGAGCGAAGCCGACGCACTGGCGATGATCAAAGGCATCGCCGGCAAGAACCAGCTGTTCAAGACCTACATCGGCCAGGGCTACTACAACTGCCACACGCCGTCGCCGATCCTGCGCAACCTGCTGGAAAACCCGGCCTGGTACACCGCTTACACCCCGTACCAGCCAGAAATCTCCCAGGGCCGTCTCGAAGCGCTGTTGAACTTCCAGACCCTGATCAGCGACCTCACCGGCCTGCCGATCGCCAACGCCTCCTTGCTCGACGAAGCCACTGCAGCTGCCGAAGCCATGACCTTCTGCAAACGCCTGAGCAAGAACAAAGGCAGCCACAAGTTCTTCGCCTCTATCCACAGCCACCCGCAAACCCTCGACGTGCTGCGCACCCGTGCCGAGCCGCTGGGCATCGAAGTCGTGGTGGGCGACGAGCGTGAGCTGAGCGACGTGACGCCATTCTTCGGCGCCCTGTTGCAATACCCGGCCAGCAACGGTGACCTGTTCGACTACCGCGAGCTGACCGAGCGTTTCCACGCCGCCAACGCGCTGGTGGCCGTGGCCGCCGACCTGCTGGCCCTGACCCTGCTGACCCCGCCGGGCGAATTCGGTGCCGATGTTGCCATCGGCAGCGCGCAACGCTTCGGCGTGCCGCTGGGCTTTGGTGGCCCGCACGCGGCGTATTTCTCGACCAAGGATGCGTTCAAGCGCGACATGCCGGGCCGTCTGGTCGGTGTTTCGGTTGACCGTTTCGGCAAGCCGGCCCTGCGCCTGGCGATGCAGACCCGCGAGCAACACATCCGCCGCGAGAAAGCCACGTCGAACATCTGCACCGCGCAAGTGCTGCTCGCCAACATCGCCAGCATGTACGCCGTGTACCACGGTCCCAAAGGCCTGACCCAAATCGCCAATCGCGTGCATCACCTGACCGCGATTCTCGCCAAGGGTCTGACCGCCCTGGGCCTGAACGTCGAGCAAGCGAACTTCTTCGACACCCTGACCCTGGCAACCGGCGCGCAAACCGCCGCCCTGCACGACAAGGCCCGCGCCCGGCAGATCAACCTGCGTGTGGTCGATGCCCAGCGTCTGGGCCTGTCGGTGGACGAAACCACCACCCAGGCTGACATCGAAACCCTGTGGAGCCTGTTCGCCGACGGCAAGGCCCTGCCCGACTTCGCCGCCCTCGCCGCCTCGGTGCAAAGCACCATCCCGGCCGCGCTGGAGCGTCAGTCGCCGATCCTCAGCCATCCGGTGTTCAACCGTTATCACTCGGAAACCGAGCTGATGCGCTACCTGCGCAAACTGGCGGACAAGGACCTGGCACTGGATCGCACCATGATCCCGCTGGGCTCGTGCACCATGAAACTCAACGCCGCCAGCGAAATGATCCCGGTGACCTGGGCCGAATTCGGCGCCCTGCACCCGTTCGCCCCGGCCGCGCAAAGCGCCGGTTACCAGCAACTGACCGACGAACTGGAAGCGATGCTCTGCGCCGCCACCGGTTACGACTCGATCTCGCTGCAACCGAACGCCGGTTCCCAGGGTGAGTACGCCGGTCTGCTGGCCATCCGCGCCTACCACCAGAGCCGTGGCGAAGACCGTCGCGACATCTGCCTGATCCCGTCGTCCGCCCACGGCACCAACCCGGCGACCGCGCAAATGGCCGGCATGCGTGTGGTGGTGACCGCGTGCGACGCCCGCGGCAACGTCGATATCGAAGACCTGCGCGCCAAAGCCATCGAGCACCGCGAACACCTCGCCGCGCTGATGATCACCTACCCGTCGACCCACGGCGTGTTCGAAGAAGGCATCCGTGAAATCTGCGGGATCATTCATGACAACGGCGGCCAGGTATACATCGACGGCGCCAACATGAACGCGATGGTCGGCCTCTGCGCGCCAGGCAAGTTCGGCGGCGACGTCTCGCACCTGAACCTGCACAAGACCTTCTGCATCCCGCACGGCGGTGGCGGCCCGGGCGTCGGCCCGATCGGCGTGAAATCGCACCTCGCCCCGTTCCTCCCGGGCCACGCCCAGATGGAGCGCAAGGAAGGCGCGGTCTGCGCGGCACCGTTCGGCAGCGCGAGCATTCTGCCGATCACCTGGATGTACATTCGCATGATGGGCGGCGCCGGCCTGAAGCGCGCTTCGCAGTTGGCGATCCTCAACGCCAACTACATTTCCCGTCGCCTCGAAGAGCACTATCCAGTGCTGTACACCGGCAGCAACGGCCTGGTGGCGCACGAATGCATCCTCGACCTGCGCCCGCTGAAAGACAGCAGCGGCATCAGCGTCGATGACGTCGCCAAGCGCCTGATCGACTTCGGCTTCCACGCCCCGACCATGTCGTTCCCGGTGGCTGGCACGCTGATGATCGAGCCGACCGAAAGCGAATCCAAAGAAGAACTGGACCGCTTCTGCGAGGCCATGATCCGCATCCGCGAAGAAATCCGCGCGGTGGAAAACGGCACCCTGGACAAGGACGACAACCCGCTGAAAAACGCTCCGCACACCGCAGCGGAACTGGTTGGCGAGTGGACTCACCCGTACAGCCGCGAGCAAGCCGTCTACCCGGTGGCCTCGTTGATCGAAGCCAAATACTGGCCGCCGGTCGGTCGCGTCGACAACGTGTTCGGCGACCGCAACCTGGTCTGTGCCTGCCCGTCGATCGAAAGCTACGCTTAAGACTGTGTGGGGCGGGTTCGCTCGCCCCACACTTCAAGAACACCCCGACTCTCTTCGTGGGAGCGGGCTTGCTCGCGAAAGCGGTTTGTCAGTCACACCGATGCTGTCTGTCCCGACCGTTTTCGCGAGCAAGCCCGCCTCCACCGGGGAGTTGCACCAAGCCTGACGTTTCGCCAATTCCTATAACAAGAAACCGGAGAACAACTCATGTCGTTAAGCGTGTTCGACCTGTTCAAGATTGGCATCGGCCCCTCAAGTTCCCACACCGTCGGCCCGATGCGTGCCGCCGCGCGCTTCGTCGAAGGCCTGCGCCGGGACAACCTGCTCTCAGCCACCACCAGCGTCAAAGTCGAGCTGTACGGTTCCCTCGGCGCCACCGGCAAGGGCCACGGCAGCGACAAAGCCGTGTTGCTGGGCCTTGAAGGCGAGCACCCGGACACCGTCGACACCGAAACCGTCGCCGCCCGCCTGCAAGACATTCGTGGCAGCGGTCGCTTGAATCTGCTCGGTGAACACGGCATCGCGTTCAACGAGAAAGAACATTTGGCGATGATCCGCAAACCGTTGGCCTATCACCCCAACGGCATGATTTTTCGCGCCTTCGACGCAGCCGGATTGCAGATCCGCAGCCGCGAGTACTACTCGGTCGGCGGTGGTTTTGTCGTCGACGAAGACGCGGCCGGTGCTGACCGCATCGTCGCAGACACGACCAAACTGACCTTCCCGTTCAAGAGCGCCAAGGACTTGCTCGGTCATTGCGCCACCTATGGCCTGTCGATCAGCCAGGTGATGCTGACCAACGAAAGCGCCTGGCGCCCGGAAGCGGAAACCCGCGCCGGCCTGCTGAAAATCTGGCAAGTGATGCAGGACTGCGTGACCGCCGGTTGCCGCAACGAAGGCATCCTGCAGGGCGGGCTCAAGGTCAAACGACGGGCAGCAGCCTTGCATCGGCAACTGTGCAAGAACCCGGAATCCTCGCTGCGCGATCCACTGTCAGTACTCGACTGGGTCAATCTCTACGCCCTCGCCGTCAACGAAGAAAACGCCAACGGCGGGCGCGTGGTCACGGCACCGACCAACGGTGCGGCAGGGATTATTCCGGCCGTGCTGCATTACTACATGCGCTTCATCCCCGGCGCGAACGACGATGGCGTGGTGCGTTTCCTGCTGACTGCCGCCGCCATCGGCATTCTGTACAAGGAAAACGCTTCGATTTCCGGCGCCGAAGTCGGCTGTCAGGGCGAGGTCGGCGTCGCCTGCTCGATGGCCGCCGGTGCACTGTGCGAAGTCCTCGGCGGCAGCGTGCAACAAGTGGAAAACGCGGCGGAAATCGGCATGGAACACAACCTCGGCCTGACTTGCGACCCGATTGGCGGGCTGGTGCAGGTGCCGTGCATCGAGCGCAATGCCATGGGCTCGGTCAAGGCAATCAACGCCGTGCGCATGGCCATGCGCGGCGACGGGCAACACTTCGTCTCCCTCGACAAGGTCATCCGCACCATGCGCCAGACCGGCGCCGACATGAAAAGCAAATACAAGGAAACCGCCCGCGGCGGCCTGGCGGTCAACATTATCGAGTGCTGATCCGTCACCCGGATCAAACGTATTCATCCCCTCTCCTCCCAAGGGAGAGGTAAAGGTAACCAGCGCCCTCTCCTTCCGGGAGAGGTAAACACAATCAACTCCCTCTCCCTCCGGGAGAGGGCTGGGGTGAGGGGCTTTTGCTCCTGACCCGGAACCCACTTTGAAAGGAGTCCCGCATGTCCACCGAACAACTGTCGAAAACCCCGCTGCACGCTCTGCACATCGAACTCGGCGCCCGCATGGTGCCGTTCGCCGGCTACGACATGCCGGTGCAATACCCGCTGGGCGTGATGAAAGAACACCAGCACACCCGCGAGCAGGCCGGGCTGTTCGATGTCTCGCACATGGGCCAGATCCGCCTGACCGGCGCCAACGCCGCCAAAGCCCTGGAAACCCTGGTGCCGGTGGACATCATCGACCTGCCGGTGGGCATGCAGCGTTACGCCATGTTCACCCATGAGACCGGCGGCATCCTCGACGACCTGATGGTGGCCAATCTCGGCAACGACGAACTGTTCCTGGTGGTGAACGCTGCCTGCAAGGATCAGGACCTGGCCCATCTGCAAAAGCACATCGGCGCTCAGTGCACGATCGAGCCGCTGTTCGAAGCGCGCGCCCTGCTCGCCCTGCAAGGCCCGGCCGCCGTGACCGTGCTGGCACGCCTGGCGCCGGAAGTGGCGAAGATGACCTTCATGCAGTTCAACCGTGTGCAATTGCTGGGCGTGGATTGCTTCGTCAGCCGTTCGGGCTACACCGGTGAAGACGGTTTCGAAATCTCGGTGCCTGCCGCCGACGCGGAAAAACTCGCCCGCGCCCTGCTGGCCGAGCCGGAAGTGGCAGCCATCGGCCTCGGCGCCCGTGACTCGCTACGCCTGGAAGCCGGCCTGTGCCTGTACGGCCACGACATGAACACCGACACCACGCCGATCGAAGCCAGCCTGCTGTGGGCGATGTCCAAGCCACGACGTGCCGACGGCGCACGGGCCGGCGGTTTCCCGGGGGCGGAAAACATCTTCGCCCAGCAACAGAACGGCGTCGCCCGCAAACGCGTCGGCCTGCTGCCACAGGAACGCACCCCGGTGCGTGAAGGCGCGGAAATCGTCAACGAGGCCGGCGAAATCATCGGCAGCGTGTGCAGCGGCGGTTTCGGCCCGACCCTGGGTGGGCCGCTGGCCATGGGTTACCTCGACAGCGCTTATGTCGCACTTGAGACGCCAGTCTGGGCCATCGTTCGTGGGAAAAAGGTGCAAATGCTTGTAAGCAAAATGCCATTTGTTCCACAACGCTACTATCGCGGTTGATTGACTGTTTCTATAAGTAACGCGATTGCGTTATGCGTGCACTAATGTGTAACGCAATCGCCATAAAACAGTGCATTGTTTTTACATCCGATTCGAATATGAACTTGGCTTATAACGTTCGAAAACAATTGAACAAGCTAATCGTATAAGCCACTTCCGCAAATCGACTAACTGCCATCAGGGGCAGGAAAACCGGGGCCTTCACGGGGCTTGTTTTTCCTCCCGTAGTTGGCGTAGAGTTTGTCCACTGTGTTTGCATGGGTCAGCTTGGAATCGTGACCTGGGCAGTAGCCTACAAGTTAGCTACATCCCGTTCGACGTCTTCTTACTCTCCTGCAACCAGCCCCAGTACTCTTTCATGAGAAAGAGACTGTCATCAATTTTTGCGTCAAAGGAAATAAGAAATGTCCACACGTCAGAGCGGTACCGTCAAGTGGTTTAACGACGAGAAAGGTTTTGGTTTTATCACTCCAGAAAGCGGTCCGGATCTGTTCGTGCATTTCCGCGCCATTCAAGGCAGCGGCTTCAAGAGCCTGAAAGAAGGCCAGAAAGTGACCTTCGTTGCCGTGCAAGGCCAGAAAGGCATGCAGGCTGATGAAGTCATCGCAGAAGCCTGATCTTCTGTAACGAAAAAGCCCCTGATATTGATATCAGGGGCTTTTTTGTGCGCGCGAATCCGTAAAATGGCGCTTCATTTCCGGTCCAGAGGCTGCCATGTCGAAACACCTGCTCACCCCCCAGGGCGACTTCCCCCCCGTTGGCCTCGGCCGTCGCCTGGCAGCGATGTTCTATGACTTCCTCCTGTGTACCGCCCTGCTGATCGTCACCGGCGGCATCTACAAGATGATTCAGGCCGCAATCATCGGCGAAGAGCGCCTGCGCGTCCTGACCGATGCCGGGAAGCTGGATGGCGACCCGCTGTACTCCACCGTGCTGCTGCTGGTGCTGTTCGCCTTCTTCGCCAAGTTCTGGACCCACGCCGGCCAGACGCTGGGCATGCAGGTGTGGGGCATTCGCGTGCAGAACGCCGATGGCCGCGCAATCAGCCTGTGGCAGGCGCTGCTGCGGTTCATGGTATCCATCGCATCGTGGCTGTGTCTGGGCGTGGGGTTTTTCTGGTCGCTGTTCGACAAGCAGAAACGCACCTGGCATGACATCTATTCCGATACCCGCGTGGTGCGGATTCCGAAGAAGAGCAAATAATTTTCCGACGCCGAAAACAAATGTGGGAGCAGGCTTGCTCGCGAAGGCGGTGTATCAGTAAACCTTGATGTCGACTGATAACCCTCTTCGCGAGCAAGCCCGCTCCCACAGTTTTTTTGCCGCTTAAGCGTTGCCGGCCAGCTTCATCCGCGCCGCCTGGGTGAAATCGAGCATGCGCTTGAGCGGGCGAATCGCCTGGGGAATCAACGCCGGGTCGACGAATATTTCGTTCGAACCGTCCTTCAGGCACTTCAGCGTGCGCTCCAGGGTGTTCATGGCCATCCACGGGCAATGGGCGCAACTGCGGCACGCCGCGCCGTTACCGGCGGTTGGCGCCTCGATGAAGACCTTGTCCGGACACAATTGCTGCATCTTGTAGAAGATCCCGCGATCGGTGGCCACGATCAGGGTCTTGTTCGGCAAGGTCTGGGCGGCGGCGATCAATTGACTGGTGGAGCCTACGGCATCCGCCAGCTCGATCACCGAAGTCGGCGACTCCGGGTGTACCAGAATGGCCGCATCCGGATACAGCGCCTTCATGTCTTCCAGCTGCTTGGACTTGAACTCTTCGTGAACGATGCAGGCACCATCCCACAGCAGCATGTCAGCGCCGGTCTGACGCTGGATGTAAGTGCCCAGATGCTTGTCCGGCCCCCAGATAATGGTCTCGCCGTTATCCATCAGGCTTTCGACGATTTCCAGCGCGCAACTGGAGGTCACCACCCAGTCCGCCCGGGCTTTGACAGCCGCCGAGGTGTTGGCGTAAACCACCACGGTGCGTTCCGGGTGCTGATCGCAGAACGCCGAGAACTCATCCACCGGGCAACCCAGATCCAGCGAGCACGTCGCTTCCAGGGTCGGCATCAGCACGCGTTTTTCCGGGTTGAGAATCTTCGCGGTCTCACCCATGAATTTCACGCCGGCAACAACCACGGTCTTGGCCGGATGCGCATTGCCGAAGCGGGCCATTTCCAGGGAGTCGGAAACACAGCCGCCGGTTTCTTCGGCCAGGGCCTGAATGATCGGATCGCAATAAAAGTGGGCCACCAGCACCGCGTCCTGAGCCTTGAGCTCGGCGGCGATGGCGGAACGGTAATGAGCCTCTTCCTCGGCCGACAGCGGCTTGGGCTGCTTGGCGTCGAGGTGGGCTTGTACCAGGAGGCGTTCGGAAATCTGCGTCATGTTCGCAAGACCTGCAGGCGCATTCGCGCGAAAGTCGAGTATACACCCGGCTCCGGACCCATTCAGGGCACCGCCGGGAGAGTGAGTATTATCAGGCACGGACAGCGTTGAAGCTGCGCAAGGCTACAGAATATCCCGCTGATGCAAAAGATGATTCTGACCTGTGTCAGCGCAGCCGGCGCCGAAAGGAGAAATGCTGAATCGCAGGCAAAAAAAAACCCGGAAATCCTCACTTTCGTGGGCCTTCCGGATTTTCTAAACCGCCAAATATGGTGGGTCGTGTGGGATTCGAACCTACGACCAATTGGTTAAAAGCCAACTGCTCTACCAACTGAGCTAACGACCCGCTGTGTGGTGGCGCGTATAATACTGATTTTTAAGGACTATTCAACACCTAATTTGAAAATAATCAAAAATAAGGTGTTGGATCGCTGATTCCGGCTGCTGCAAAGCCGTCAGCACGCAGGCGGCAGCTGTCGCATTTGCCGCAAGCACGGCCATTATCGTCAGCCTGATAGCAGGAAACGGTCAGCCCGTAGTCGACGCCCAGCTTCACACCCGCCTCGACAATCTGCGCCTTGCTCAGGTTCTGCAGCGGTGCCTGGATGCGAAAACCGTTGCCCTCCACGCCCGCCTTGGTCGCCAGATTGGCCATGCGCTCGAAAGACTCGATGAACTCGGGACGGCAGTCCGGGTAACCGGAATAATCCACCGCGTTGACCCCGATAAAGATGTCACGGGCGCCCAGCACTTCGGCCCAGCCCAATGCCAACGACAGAAACACGGTATTGCGCGCCGGTACGTAGGTCACCGGAATGCCTTCGCCCAACTCTTCTGGAATGTCGATGCTGGTATCGGTCAGCGCCGAACCGCCCATGCCATTCAGGTTCAGGCCAATCACCTTATGCTCGACCACGCCCAGATCACGGGCGACCCGTGCAGCGGCGTGCAGTTCTGCGTGGGAACGCTGACCGTAATCGAAGCTCATGGTGTAGCAGCTATAGCCTTCAGCACGAGCCATCGCCACGACGGTGGCCGAGTCCAGTCCGCCGGACAGCAAAATGACCGCGCGCTTTTCAGTGGTGTTCAGTTGTTCAGTCATCTCAGCGCCCCGGCTCGTCATTCCAAAGATATTTATGCAGCTGCAATTGCAAACGCACTGGCAGGTTGTCCGCGACTATCCAGTCCGCCAGATCCCGTGCGTTGAGATCGTGATGGCTCGGAGAAAACAGCACTTCGCCGGCACGCCGGTCGAGACCGTACTGAATCAGCTTGGACACGGCCCAGTCATAGTCCTCCCGCGAGCAGATGACAAACTTCACCTGATCGTTGGGGGTCAGCAGTTCAATGTTCTCGTAACGATTGCGATGGGCTTCTTTCGAACCCGGGGTCTTCAGGTCGAGTACGCGACTGACGCGCGGATCGACGGGCGAGATATCGAGGGCGCCGCTGGTTTCCAGCGACACTTCGTAACCGGCATCGCACAACTGCGTTAGCAAAGGAATGGCATTGGGCTGCGCCAATGGCTCGCCACCCGTGACGCACACGTAACGCGGGCGAAATCCGGCCACTTGCTCAAGGATGTCGTCGAGGGTACGGATCGTGCCGCCGCTGAACGCGTAGGCACTGTCGCAGTACTGGCAACGCAAAGGGCAACCGGTCAGGCGCACAAAAACCGTGGGCAGCCCGGCAGTCCGCGTTTCCCCCTGCAACGAGTAGAAAACTTCGGTGATTCTCAATGTGTCTTGCATAGTCGCCACGGGCGTAACAGCTAAACAGGCTGTCCGCCTCCGTCAGGCACTTCAGGCAACCCCGCCAACGCGTAGATCACCAGAAGCGTGTTTCATAAAAAGGGCGTGAATTCTAACGAAAAAACCCGCGACAGGCGCGGGTTTCTTCCAAACGGGGTAACTCTTTTTACAAGGCAGTCGCCTCACATGCGCTGCAGATCGCGCTGGGCCAACTGAGCGGCGGACGTACCCGGATACTGGGCCACGACCTGCTGCAGAATGCCTTTTACCTTGTCGGTGTGACCGAGGCGGCGCTCTACGTCAGCCAGCTTGTACAGCGAGTCCGGCACCTTGGCGTGCTTGGGATACAGCTGCGAAACCTTGGCGAAGGCCTGACCCGCACCTTGCAGATCACCTTTGGCCAGGTTTACTTCACCCAACCAGTACTGGGCGTTGCCCGCGTATTGGCTGTTCGGGTATTTGCGCAGGAATGCCGAGAAAGCCTGGCTGGCCTTGTCGAAATCCTTGGCTTTGATCAGGTCGAAAGCGGCATCGTAATACAGCTTTTCCTTGGCCGGATCAGCCGGTTCACCACCAGCGGCAGGGGCCTGGGCTGCAGCAGCCCCGGCGCCGGCGGCGGCACCAGCAGCACCGGCAGCAGCACTTGCATCGCCACCGGCAGAAGAATTCTCAGGAGTCGCGGCAGGTGCAGCACCGGATCCTATGCGCCGATCAAGATCCTGGTATCGCTCCAGGGATTCCTGCTTCATGCGCGCAACCTGATTCTGCAGTTCTTCGATCACGCCTTGCTGGCGCGAAATCTGATCCTGCATCTGTTGCAATTGGTTGAACAGCATGCCGTTTGCCGAGGCAGGGGCCGAAGCCGCTCCCCCGGCATAGGCGCCGTTCGTACCGTAACCCGCAGGCGGATAACTGCTCCCGCTATTGTTATAACCGGAGTTGTCATCGACCACAGGAACCGCAGCCCACGCCGCAAGCGGCGCGAGGCTGAGAGCCAGAACAGTTACAGCACGACGGCACGTTCGCATATCGAATTACTTACGCAGTTCGACGCGACGGTTTTGAGCCCAGGACTGCTCGTCGTTGCCGGTAGCAACTGGACGCTCTTCGCCGTAGGAAACCAGTTCCAGCTGAGCTGGGGAAACACCTTGCAGTACCAGGTAGCGCTGAACGGCTTTCGCACGACGCTCGCCCAGTGCCATGTTGTACTCACGAGTACCACGTTCGTCGGTGTTGCCTTCCAGAACAACGCGAGCGCCGTTTGCTTTCAGGTCTTTGGCGTGAACATCCAGAGCGCGCATGGCTTCTGGCTTCAGGTCCGAGCTGTCGTATTCGAAGTAGAAGGTGGTGATTGCGCGCAGAGCAGCTTCTTCGCTCAGGGAACCGTCAACTGCACCAGTGTTTGCGCCGTAACCAGCGTTTGGATCAACAGCGCCTTCACCAGCGTTGTCGCCGCCCTTGGAGGAGCAACCTACAGCTACAGCCATGGCCAGAGCCAGCGCAGCAAATTTACCAAACTTCAGCATTTCCATCGTGAAACTCCTAATGAACCCCAGTGTGTTAAGTAAAACGTAAAGCGCCGCGTCAGTTCAGGTAAGGGGACCAGGACGGTTCTCTGACTTCGCCTTGAGCGGTAGGAAGCGGGAGCCTCACGCGTCCATTAATGGACACGAGCATCAAGACTCCCCGGCCCTGCTGGCGGGTGGCGTAGATTACCATGGTGCCGTTGGGCGCAACAGTAGGCGACTCGTCCAGAGTGCTATCAGTGAGGATTTTTACACTTCCGCGTTGCAAATCCTGAGCCGCCACTTTGAAATTGGTGAAACCGTCCTGACGATGGATCATCACCAGGGTCTTTTCATCCGCCGAAAGCTTCGGGTTGGCGTTGTAGTTACCTACGAACGTCACGCGCTCGGCACCACCGCCACCGGCGCTGGTCTTGTAGATCTGCGGCTTGCCACCACGGTCGGAGGTGAAATAGATGGTCGAACCATCCTTGCCCCAGTACGGTTCGGTGTTGATGCCAGGACCCGCAGTCACACGGGTGATCTGACGCGAGCCGAGGTTCATCACGTAGATGTCCGGGTTACCGTCCTTCGACAGCACGAACGCCAGGCGATTGCCATCCGGCGACCAGGCCGGCGCGCCGTTCAGGCCTTCGAAGTTGGTGATCTGCTCGCGGCGACCGGTGTCGATGTTCTGCATGAAGATGCGCGGACGCTTCTGTTCGAACGACACGTAGGCGATACGCTTGCCATCCGGTGCGAAACGCGGCGACAGGATCGGCTCGCGCGATTGCAGCAGGGTCACGGCGCGGGCACCGTCATAGTCCGAACGCTGCAGGGTGTAACGGGTGTTCTTCTCGGAGAAACGCTCGGCCGTCACGTACAGCAGGCGAGTGGAGAATGCACCTTTGATACCGGTGAGCTTTTCGAACGACTGGTCAGAGATGTAGTGCGCCATGTCACGCAACTGATCGACACCGCCCGACACCGAACCGGTCAGCACTTGCTGCTCGGTCGCGACGTTGAACAGCGCATAGTTCACCGACAGTTTGCCGCCGGCCGGAACGATGCTGCCGACCATGACGTACTGCGCGCCCAGTGCCTTGAAGTCACGGAAGATGATTTCGCTGGCCTGGCTCGGCTGGCCGATCAGGTTCTGCTTCGGAATCGGCGAGTAGTAGCCCGAGTTCCGCAAATCGTTACCAATGATTTCAGCCATGTCATCCGGTAGGACGGCACCGCCCTGGAAACCGAACGGCACAACCGCGATCGGGGTGGCCCGATCACTGCCGCTGGTAACCAGAATGTTCTTTTCATCTGCCATCGCGATCCCTGCCATGCAGCAGATCACAACGAGCATTCCTCGAAGAAGGTTTCTCACAAGGCTAGATCCTCAGGTGTAAATGTCATCTTGAACGAACGATACGGAGCGAAATCGCTCGGCTTCATTCCCTGCATTTCCGTCAAACGTCCAATATTCTTGACCGCCGCCACTGCCGAAGCATCGAACGGACCGTCGCCACTGGACTTGGCCACGCTGACCGAAGTCACCGTACCGTCCGGCAACATGCCGATTTGCAGCACGACCGTCATGCCTTTGCGTGCCGAAGGAGGACGTGCCCAGCCTTCCGCTGCTCGCGCACGAATCAGGTCATCGAAACTGCCCGCGACTTCGTCACCCTGCTCATCGGCCAAGGCCTGCTGACGCTGCGGCGTGTCGGAAAGCAAATCTGCCAGGGCCTGAGCCTTTTTGTCTTCGGCGGATTTACGTGCCGCCTCTTGCGATTTCTTCTTCGCAGCATCGGCAGCAGCTTTCTTCTTCGCTTCGTCGGCGACTTTCTTCTTCGCCTCTTCAGCTTCAGCTTTCTTCTTGGCGTCTTCGGCGGCTTTCTTCTTCGCGTCTTCGACGATCTTCTTCTTGGCTTCTTCAGCGGCCGCTTTCTTGGCCTCTTCTTCAGCAGCCTTCTTGGCTTCTTCTTCAGCTTTCTTCTTGGCTATATCAGCCAATTGTTTCTCTTCTGCCTTCTTGGCGTCGGCGGCTTTCTTCGCATCATCGGCTTTCTTGGCTTCATCAGCCTTTTTCGCCTCGTCCGCTTTCTTCGCCTCATCGGCCTTCTTGGCTTCCTCGGCCTTTTGAGCCGCTTCTTCTTTCTTTTGTTCCGCAGCCTTTATCGCTTCCTGCTCGACCTTTTTCTGCTCCATCTGCTCGACTTCGGTCTGGCGCGCGGCGGATTTCTTCGCCTCACCCGCAATCTTCTGATTGGTCTGGGTGGTTGCCTGACTTTTCGATTTCAGTTGGTACAGGGTCGCCTGGACAATCGGCTTGGCCGGCGGCAGCTCCGGCGTCAGGGCGAAACTGACGAACAGCATGCCGAACACCAGCACGTGCAAGCCAATCGCCCAGACACTGGGCCAGAAGTAGCTTTCCGAGGCAGACGGCTCTCGCTGTTGCTGCATCAGGGGGCCTCGGTAATCAAACCAACATTACCGACCCCGGCTTTTTGCAGGCCGCCCATTGCGCCCATCACGGCGCCGTAGTCGACGCTCTTGTCGCCGCGAATGAAGACCTGGGTGTGCTTGCCGTTTTCATTGCCGACACGAATGATCTTGGTCACTGCGTCAGTCATCTGCGGCAGGGTCATCGCCCTGTCCTGCTGCTTGTCGGTGTCGACTTCGCTGCCAAGGTTCCAGTAGTAGGTCTTGTCAGCCTTGATCGAAATGGTCAGCACCTGGGTGTTGTTGTCCTGCGGCAAGGCTTCGCTGGAAACCTTGGGCAGATCCACTTTCACGCCCTGATTGAGCATCGGAGCCGTCACCATGAAGATAACCAGCAGCACCAGCATCACGTCGATGTAAGGCACTACGTTCATCTCGGCGACCGGCTTGCGCTTGTTTCGGGCTCGAGCGATTAAAGCCATCGGGAATTACCTGCTCAGTCTTCGCTGGTGTGCACTTTACGGTGCAGGATCGCCTGGAACTCATCGGCGAAGGTGTAGTAGCGGCCCAGCAAGGTTTCGCTGCGGGCAGAGAAACGGTTGTAAGCGATAACGGCCGGGATCGCGGCGAACAGACCGATTGCGGTAGCGACCAGAGCCTCGGCGATACCCGGAGCCACGGTGGCCAGGGTCGCCTGCTGCGCACTGGCCAGACCACGGAAGGAGTTCATGATGCCCCAGACCGTACCGAACAGACCGATGTACGGGCTGACCGAACCGACGGTCGCGAGGAACGGCAGGCTCTGCTCCAGCTTCTCTTCTTCGCGGGAGATGGCAACGCGCATGGCACGGGCCACGCCTTCCATCACCGCTTCAGGATCGACACCTGGCTGCTGACGCAGACGGGAGAACTCCTTGAAACCGGCGCGGAAGATCTGCTCCACACCCGAATCCGGATCCGGGTTGCTGCCGGCCTGGCGATAGAGTTTGGACAGGTCGATACCCGACCAGAAGCGCTCCTCGAAGCTCTCCAGGGCACGTCGACCGGCGCGCAGCAGATTGCTGCGCTGAAAGATCATGATCCATGAGGTCACCGATGCGGCCACCAGGGTCAACATTACCAACTGCACCACGATGCTGGCATTGCTGACCAGGCTCCACATGGAGGAATGGTCGACGACGTTAGCTTCCACGCTTTATCTCCTGCTTTGAGTGTGTACCCGTGCCGACCGCGTCGGCAAAGGCCGCACGCAGGTCTTCGGGAAGGGCCCGGGGTTTCAAACTGTTAGTGCGCACACAGGCCACCAGAAACTGCCCTTCGCAGAGCAGCACATTATCCGTCGCCCGCCTGACCTGCTGTCTGAAGCGCAGGCTGGCACGGTTCAATTCGATTACATCAGCGCTTACCAGCAGTTCGTCGTCCAGTCGCGCCGGCGCGTGATAACGCGCTTCGCTGGAATGCACGACAAACAACAGGTCCTCCCCGGCCAGCGCCGACTGGGCAAAGCCCAGCTCGCGGAGCCGCTCGGTTCGAGCCCGTTCCATAAACTTGAGGTAATTAACGTAATACACGATGCCGCCCGCATCGGTGTCCTCGTAATAAACGCGACAACGATGTGCGAACGGCTCAAGCCCGTTTTGCGCGCGCATACTCTAGTGCTTACTCCTCGGGTTGCCAATCCGGCCAGGCAACTGTTTTTCATTGTTCGAAGGCTTTACCGCAAAAGTACCGTCCTGAGACAGTACAAACGCTGAATAAATCGACAATAAATGTGTATTAATCGTCCACGGCATCGAGAAACTCGTCTACCACGGGCATCTCGCCCATTCGTGTCGGAATGTTTAAACCAAAGTGCAGGTACGCGTGCCGGGTCACCACCCGGCCTCGCGGCGTGCGCATGATGTAACCCTGCTGGATCAGATACGGCTCCAGCACGTCTTCGATGGTATGGCGCTCCTCGCTGATCGCCGCCGCCAGGCTGTCGATGCCCACCGGGCCGCCATCGAACTTCTCGATCATGGTCAGCAGCAGGCGCCGGTCCTGATGATCGAAACCATGTTCGTCGACATCCAGCAGATTCAGTGCCTGATCGGCCACGGCCTTGGTAATGTGGCCCTTGGCCCGGACTTCAGCGAAATCCCGCACCCGCCGCAACAGCCGGTTGGCGATTCGCGGCGTACCACGGGCGCGACGGGCAATTTCGAAGGAGCCTTCCGGATCCAGCGGCAAGCCAAGGATATTCGCCGAACGGCTGACAATGGTCGCCAGGTCCGCAGTGCTGTAGAACTCCAGACGCTGGACGATGCCGAAACGGTCGCGCAACGGGTTGGTCAGCATGCCCGCCCGGGTGGTCGCGCCCACCAGGGTGAACGGCGGCAGATCGAGCTTGATCGAGCGCGCCGCCGGGCCTTCGCCGATCATGATGTCGAGCTGGAAATCTTCCATGGCCGGGTACAGCACTTCTTCGACGATCGGCGACAACCGATGGATTTCGTCGATGAACAACACGTCATGGGGCTCGAGATTGGTCAACAGCGCCGCCAGGTCCCCCGGCCGCTCAAGTACCGGACCCGAGGTGCTCTTGATCGACACGCCCATTTCCTGGGCAATGATGTTGGCCAGGGTGGTTTTGCCCAGGCCCGGCGGGCCGAAGATCAGCGTGTGATCGAGGGACTCGCTGCGGCCACGGGCGGCCTGGATGAACAGTTCCATTTGCTCGCGCACGGTCGGCTGGCCGATGTATTCGGCCAGACTGACGGGGCGAATCGCCCGATCCTGGACTTCTTCGCGCTCACGCGGACTGTGCGTGGCGGCGATCAGACGATCAGCTTCAATCACTTAAATCATTCCCTTCAGGGCACGGCGAATCATGTCTTCACTGCTCAAGCCTTTCTCCTTGATCGCGGAAATCGCCTTGCTCGCTTCCTGCGGCTTGTAGCCCAGGGAAATCAGCGCGCTGACCGCGTCGTTTTCGGCGGTGTTGACCGGCGCCGGGCCATCGGGCTGGTTCGGCACCAGGGCAAACATGGCCGGCGAGGTTTCCCACGCCTTGAAGCGATCCTTGAGCTCGACCAGCAGACGCTCAGCGGTTTTCTTGCCGACCCCCGGGACTTTGGTCAACGCCGAAGTGTCCTGGGATTGCACGCAACGGATCAGCTCGTCGACTTCCAGGCTCGACATCAAGGCCAGGGCCAGTTTCGGCCCGACACCATTGAGACGGATCAACTCACGAAAAAAGTCTCGCTCACGCTTACCGGCAAAGCCATAGAGTAACTGCGCGTCTTCACGTACGACCAAATGGGTGTGCAAGGTCAGCGGTTCACCGACCGACGGCAGACGATAGAGGGTGGTCATGGGCACTTCCAGCTCATACCCGAGGCCGTTTACATCCAGAATCAGGTGCGGCGGCTGCTTTTCAGCCAGTGTGCCGCGCAAGCGTCCAATCACGTTTCAGATCCTTGAGCGTTGGCCAGCCATGGGCTGGCGACTGACAGAGGCCGGGTTTCGGGCCGACGACCCAGGCGCAAAACCCGCCTTGCGTAAAAATAACTGCTGATGCTATCAGAGACGCAGGCGTCCGCCACGACTGCGTGCCGTCCCCAACCCATGGGGCAACAGGCTCGCCCGGGTGTGGGCATGACAAATGGCGATCGCCAGGGCGTCCGAGGCGTCGATCTGCGGCTTGCTGGTGAGTTTGAGCATGTGCATGACCATCATTTGCACCTGTTCCTTGTTCGCCGCACCGGTACCGACCACCGCCTGCTTGACCTGGGTCGCCGTGTACTCAGCGATTTCCAGGCTTTCCTCGGCGCCGGCAACGATGGCCGCACCTCGGGCCTGGCCGAGCTTCAGCGCCGAATCGGCGTTGCGCGCCATGAACACCTTTTCGATGCCCATGGTCACCGGGCCGTAGGTCTGGATGATCTCCCGCACGCCGCGGTAGACGATTTGCAGACGCTCATGCAGCTCGCCGCCTCCGGTGCGAATGCAACCCGAAGCCACGTACACGCAACCACGCCCGGTATCGCGTACCACGCCGTAACCGGTGATGCGCGAACCGGGGTCGATACCAAGAATTAAAGTCATAACGCCTGTGGAGTCGGTAAACACATAAATTCAAACAGCGAATAACCAATGTGGGAGCGGGCTTGCTCGCGAAAACGGTGTGTCATTCAGCATCAATGTTTGTTGATACGCCGCCTTCGCGAGCAAGCCCGCTCCCACATTCAATCGTAGTCGCTCTTAGCCGAGCTGAGCGGCCACGTCTTCCGGGATGTCCGCGTTGGAGTAGACGTTCTGCACGTCGTCCAGATCCTCGAGCATGTCGATCAGCTTCAGCACTTTCTCGGCACCCTCCAGATCCAGTTCGGCGCTGGTGGTCGGCTGCATGACGATTTCCGCGTCGTCGCCCTTGAAGCCAGCAGCTTCGAGAGCATTGCGCACCGCGTAGAACCCGGTGAACGAGGTGAATACGTCAATCGAACCGTCTTCGTGGCTGACCACGTCGTCGGCATCGGCCTCCAGCGCCGCTTCGGTCAACGCATCCTCGTCCACGCCCGGCGCGAAGCTGATCTGCCCCTTGCGCTCGAACAGGTACGCCACCGAACCGTCGGTGCCGAGGTTGCCGCCGCACTTGCTGAACGCATGACGCACGGCTGCCGCGGTGCGGTTGCGGTTGTCGGTCATGCACTCGACCATCACCGCCACGCCGCCCGGACCGTAACCTTCATAGGTCAGCTCTTCAACGTTGTCAGCCTCGGTCGCACCGGCGCCACGAGCGACTGCGCGATCAATGATGTCGCGGCTCATGTTCGCACCCAGAGCCTTGTCCAGCGCCAGGCGCAGACGCGGGTTGGAACCCGGATCGCCACCGCCCTGACGGGCCGCGACGGTCAGCTCACGGATCCACTTGGTGAAAATCTTGCCTCTCTTGGCATCCTGACGTTCTTTGCGGTGCTTGATGTTCGCCCACTTGGAATGACCTGCCATAACTCGCTCCGAATTCTCTTTGAAACGTCGCCCGCCGCGCGAACCGCGCCGGCCGGCAAACAAAAAATCTCGATCTGTTTTCCACAGAAAGAAAAAAGGCGCATCCGAAGATGCGCCTTCAGGCCCGTCTTACTCAGCCTTTGGCGTTTCGCGCAAACGAATGTGCAGCTCGCGCAGTGCCTTGGCATCCACCAGACCCGGTGCCTGCGTCATGACGCACGCCGCGCTCTGGGTTTTCGGGAAGGCGATCACTTCACGGATCGACTGGGCGCCGGTCATCAGCATCACCAGACGGTCCAGACCGAAGGCCAGGCCACCGTGCGGCGGGGCACCGTACTTCAGGGCGTCGAGCAGGAAGCCGAATTTCTCTTCCTGTTCCGCTTCGTTGATGCCCAGCAGGCGGAATACCGCCTGTTGCATTTCCTTGCGATGGATACGGATCGAACCGCCACCCAGCTCGGTGCCGTTCAGAACCATGTCGTAGGCGCGCGACAGAGCGGTGGCCGGGTTGGCCTCCAGCTCTTCAGGCGTGCACTTCGGCGCGGTGAACGGGTGGTGCAAGGCGGTGAAGCTGCCGTCGTCGTTCTCTTCGAACATCGGGAAGTCGACAACCCACATCGGTGCCCATTCGCAGGTCAGCAGGTTCAGGTCGTGACCGAGCTTGATGCGCAGTGCGCCCAGGGCCTCGCTGACAATCTTGGCCTTGTCGGCGCCGAAGAACACGATGTCGCCGTCGACTGCGCCGACGCGATCGAGGATCACGTTCAGGTTGGCTTCCGGGATGTTTTTCACGATCGGTGATTGCAGACCGTCAACACCGGCGGCACGCTCGTTGACCTTGATGTACGCCAGGCCCTTGGCACCGTAGATGCCGACGAACTTGGTGTAGTCGTCGATCTGCTTGCGCGGCATGCTCGCCCCGCCTGGAACGCGCAGCGCGGCGATACGGCATTTAGGGTCGTTGGCCGGGCCGCTGAACACCTTGAATTCAACGTCTTTGAGCTGGTCGGCAACGTCAACCAGTTCCAGCGGGATACGCAGGTCAGGCTTGTCGGAACCGTAGCGACGCATGGCCTCTTCGAAGGTCATGTGCGGGAATTCACCGAACTCCAGACCCAGCACTTCCTTGAACAGGGCGCGGATCATGCCTTCGGTCAGGCCCATGATGTCTTTTTCATCGAGGAAGCTGGTCTCGATGTCGATCTGGGTGAATTCCGGCTGACGGTCGGCACGCAGGTCTTCGTCGCGGAAGCACTTGGCGATCTGGTAGTAACGGTCGAAGCCGGCCACCATCAGCAGTTGCTTGAACAGCTGCGGCGATTGCGGCAGGGCGAAGAACGAACCGGCGTGGGTACGGCTCGGCACCAGGTAGTCGCGAGCGCCTTCCGGCGTGGCGCGGGTCAGGATCGGCGTTTCCACGTCGAGGAAGCCGTTCTCGTCGAGATAACGACGGATGCTGGTGGTCATGCGCGAACGCAGACGCAGCTTCTCGGCCATTTCCGGACGACGCAGGTCGATGAAGCGATAACGCAGGCGGGTTTCTTCGCCGACGTCAGAGTATTCGTTGAGCGGGAACGGCGGGGTTTCGGCTTCGTTCAGCACTTCTAGCTCGTAGCCCAGCACTTCGATCATGCCCGAAGCCATGTTGGCGTTGCCGGCGCCGGCAGGACGCAGACGCACCTTGCCGGTGATCTTGACCACGTATTCGCTGCGCACACGGTCGGCAGCGGCGAAAGTCTCGGCGCGATCCGGGTCGAACACCACCTGGGCCAGACCTTCACGATCACGGATATCGAGGAAAATCACCCCGCCGTGGTCGCGACGACGGTGAACCCATCCGCAAAGGGTAATTTCCTGGCCTTCCAGGCTTTCGTTCAGTTGGCCGCAATAATGGCTGCGCATCATGGTAGTGGTTTCGCTTCTCGTAATTCGAAATTCGGTGGAGATCCCGTCGCACTCAAGCACTGTGCAACATGTGGAAGCTCACGCGTGTCGTTCAACCCGGGCCTAAACCCTAGTCAGATTTGTCGCCACCGGCCAGATTCTTCTTCGCGCCGGTCTTGAAATCGGTTTCGTACCAACCGCTGCCGCTGAGGCGAAAGCCCGGCATGGACAGCAATTTCTTGAGCTCTGGCGCCTGGCAGGCAGGGCAGTCGACCAGCGCTGCCTCGCTGATCTTTTGAATGGCTTCCAACTGATGACCACAGGAAGCACATTGGTAATCGTACATCGGCATGGAGGTGTCTCGGCGATCAGATTGCTGCCGCAAGCAGGGCCGTGCGGCGAAAGAGCGGGATTATATCGATTAAATGCGGCCTGTGCAGCCGGAAGACTGCACAGGCCGTCTACTCGTCAACACCGCCCTGCACTGTCCCCCGGAGAATCCCTGAGGCCATGCATGACACACACCACCCGCACCAGACCGCTGAAGTTTTTCACCCCGCCGTGGCGCAGGTGTACTTCACGATCCACCCTGGACAGCAATGTACCGACCGAACAGCCGTTATCTTCAGCCATGCCGCCGAGGATATTCCAGTAGACCTGCTCCAGACGCATGCAGGTTGCAAAACCGTTCAGGCGTACCGACCGCGACAACGGACGGATCAGCCCCATATCAAACTCATCGAGAAACGGATCGACAGCCATGTGCTGTCGCGTACCGGCAATCCTGTCCTCTCGCCTGCCTCCATCTACCATATCGCTGACACTCCTTTGCCATCTCTGCCTGTGATCCAGGCGACATCCTGTGCCCTCATTAAAGGCGCAGAGGCAAAGGCATATCCAGACGACTTTATGACCGGCAACGTAGGATAAGCCGACAATACAAGGCAGATCATGGAGCGCCGGCTGTGCTTCTCGATTTCCTACCAGATCAGGTGCTCTTTCCTGCCACCAAAGGCGCGAAAGCGCACGGACATCATTTATCCGTGCGCCTTACATCGTCAGCCCTCCAGCAGCACCCGCAACATCCATGCGGTCTTCTCGTGTACCTGCATGCGCTGGGTCAGCAGATCGGCGGTGGGTTCGTCGCTCACCTTGTCCAGCAGCGGGAAAATGCCACGGGCGGTGCGCGTCACGGCTTCCTGCCCCGCCACCAGTTGCTTGATCATTTCCTCGGCGCTGGGCACGCCCTCCTCTTCCTTGATAGAAGACAGGCGCGCGTACGTGGCGTAGGCACCCGGCGCCGGATAGCCCAACGCACGGATACGCTCGGCAATCGAATCCACGGCCAGCGCGAGCTCGTTGTATTGCTCTTCGAACATCAGGTGCAGGGTGCGGAACATCGGCCCGGTGACATTCCAGTGGAAATTATGGGTTTTCAGGTACAGCACATAAGTGTCCGACAGCAGACGGGACAACCCTTCGACGATGGATTTGCGGTCTTCTTCACTGATACCGATATCGATTGCCATGCTTACCCCCTAAGGCGATTGAATTTATCCAACGGATGCCGACCCACTCTAGCAAGGCAATCCGCCTGTCGCAGCCCCAAATCGAGGCGATAGCTGCGACCAATTGACCGGCAAAGTGCCACTGGCCGGGCTGATTTGAGTAGGCGCAGGCTTTGCGGTTAAATAGACGGCGTGTCGCCATGCCCCGTAATCCGGGGCTGCGCATAGGCTGATACCGGGTACGTGTCCACCGCCTCTTATTGTTTCGAAGCGAACCGTGCGCCTTCAGCTCTTCCTTGTGAGCCGTCATAACGTGAGTCATTAAAAATGTTGAAAATCGTCCATCTGCTAGTGGGCGCAGCGGCCTTGCTGCTGTCGTTCATACCTAGCCTGAAACCCGAAGCCGTACCTTACCTGCAACAACCCGATGCACTTTACCTGGCCTTTTTCGGCCTGCTGAACCTGATCCTCGCGCCAGTCATTCCGTACTGGAACAAGGGTCCGCGCCAGCATCTGCAAAATCTGGTCAGCGCCTTGCTGGTACTGACCGTCGTCCTGCAAACCCTGACCCTGATCGCCCCGATGCCCGTCATCGCCGGTCAGCCCGCCGTGCTGTTCAGCCTGGTGATCGCCCTGGTAGCCGTGGTCCTGCACCTGGCCGTCAGCTTCTACAAATCGTCACCGGCCGCCGCAGCGCAAAGCTACGACATGAGCAACCGCGATACCGGCACCGTCAAGTGGTTCAACACCTCCAAGGGCTTTGGCTTTATCTCCCGGGATTCCGGCGATGATATTTTCGTACACTTTCGCGCCATCCGTGGCGAAGGCCACCGCGTTCTGGTCGAAGGCCAGCGTGTGGAGTTCTCGGTGATGAACCGTGACAAGGGCCTGCAGGCCGAAGACGTGATCGCCGCGCTGCCGCGCCGCTGATCCACGCAAAAAAAACCGCGAGCAGCCCAGGCTGCTCGCGGTTTTTTTGTGCCTGATGAAACCTCAGTAGTGAGGTGGCGGCGCGTCTTCCTCGAAGGATCCGAACTGCCCGACCATCTCCTCCTGACGCTTGAGCACCGCCGCCATCTGCAATTGCAGACGCTCGATGATCTTCTGCTGCGCCACCAGTTCGTCGTTCAACGTCTGAATGGTGTCATCCTGAAACGCCAGCCGGCTTTCAAGATCGGTAACACGCTGTTCCAGGCTCATGATTCAGCCCTCCAGAAACGTGAAATCTGCCGGCAGCACCAGGCGCAGCCGCTCACGAATGGCCTCGACCTGATCCGCCACGTAAGGTTTTGCCGGGTGTTTGCCCCAGACCGGCGCCGGCCATGCGGCGTCATCACGCTTGCGCACGATCACATGCATATGCAATTGACTGACGACGTTGCCCAAGGTCGCGACGTTCAGCTTGTCGGCGTCGAACGAGTCCTTCAGCACCTCGGCCAAGGCAGTGGTTTCCTGCCACAGTTGCTGCTGGTCGGCGACATCCAACTGAAACAACTCGCTGATATCGTCGCGACGAGGCACCAGGATGAACCATGGGTAGTTGGAATCGTTGGACAGCAGCAGCCGGCAGAGCGGGAAGTCGCCGATAGTCAGCGTGTCCTGTTGAAGTCGTGAATCTAAAGCAAACACTGCGCGCACTCCCGGCTGATCGACATAATTCAGCTTAGCGGCCCTCCCCAATGGACGGCGCACCAAGCGACAGGCAGGCAGCATACCTGCGATTGCACGCGGCTTCACGACGAGCCAGCCAATGGCGACCTTCTCCCGACGCCCCGACATGTGACATTTGTCGACAGCCCGCACCATCACGGCACCAGCAGGGCTGTTGAATACACGGAAATGACCGGCGAGCCGAGACACGTTCAAGCCCGCCACCGACTCGAACTGTGTGATTTCGGTACAGCCCGTAATTTTTTTTGCACCAAAACCGCACAGTGCGTCTACGCTCAGTGCGTCGGCCATCCGCCAAATACTCACAGGCGGGGTGAACCGGTAACGTTTCTGGTTGTCGCGTGCTTCCCTCCGACGCGCCAACACCATAGCCACAGCGGCGTCAAGCCCGAAGAAAAACAGGCTTGAAGCCCCGTATTTATGAGGTTTTTACAGGTACAGACAAGCGCGCAGAAAAATAACCGTACCGAAAATGCGGTTTGTGCACGCTTGTTGCATTGGTACTCATATGGACTATAAGCGCATCACTGGAAGTGAATGCCTTAAGCCCAATAAGAACAGTGGCAGGGTTGCCCGATGGAGATTCAGATGTTTTGCCAGGGACTCTTTTTTAGCGATGCAGATGACTGGAAAACAGCTGAAAAGTTGTCAGTCCGATTGCATTGGTACTGTGAATTTGCGACATCTACCAAGCCATTTGCGACAACGTCGTAAAGATGCCGAAAGGATGGATTCGCAAGTATCGCCAACAATGTCGGCGTGATATAAGTTTGCGCCGACACAAAAAGAAAGAGCCGCCCAGATAATAAAACAGGTGGGACGGCAGTACTCTTCTAAAACCAAAGGAGCAAATCACGATGCGCGTGATGAAGTGGAGCATGATCGCACTGGCAGTTGCAGCAGCAGCCAGTACTCAAGTGGCAACAGCCGCACCGTTCGTAGAAGACCAAGCTGACGCCAAGGGTTTCGTTGAAGGCGCAAAAGCCGACTTGCTGATCCGTAACTACTACTACAACCGTAACAAGAAAGACGGTGCAGTAGACGACAAAGACTGGACCCAGGGCATTCAGGGCAACTTCAGCTCCGGCTACACCCAAGGCACCGTTGGTGTTGGTGTTGAAGCCTGGGGTCAACTGGCAATCAAACTGGACGGTTCCGACAAGTACTCCGGTTCGGGCAACCTGAGCACCAACGCCCAGGGCGAGAACAACGACAGCCAGGGCAAAGCCGGCGCTGCCGTCAAGTTCCGCGTTTCCAAGACCGAGCTGAAAATCGGTGACATGCAGCCTTCCACCGCACCTGTGTTCGCAGTTGGCGGCTCCCGTATCCTTCATCAAACTGCCAGCGGTATCCAACTGCAGAGCAGCGAAGTCAAAGACCTCGACCTCGAAGCCGGTCACTTCACTTCGGCCACCAGCCAGGACCGCAACGCCCGTGACGGCGACCTGTGGGCTACCTACGCTGGCGTGAAAGCCAACTCCATCGACTACCTCGGTGGCAAATACGGCATCAACGACAACCTGTCGGTATCGCTGTATGGCGCACAACTGGAAGACATCTGGAACCAGTACTACGCCAACGTGAACCTGACCACCCCATTCAGCGGTGACACTTCGCTGAACACCGACTTCAACATCTACCGCACTACCGACACCGGCAGCGCCAACGCGGGCGACATCAGCAACACCGCGTTCTCCCTGGCTACCGCCCTGTCGTTCCTGAAAGCACACACCATCACCCTGGCCTTCCAGAAAGTGAATGGCGACACTCCGTTCGACTACATCGGCGTGGGTAAAAACAACCGTGGTGGCGACTCGATCTTCCTCGCCAACTCCATCCAGTACTCTGACTTCAACGCCCCTGGCGAGAAGTCTGCCCAGGTTCGTTATGACCTGAAAATGGCCGAGTACGGCGTGCCTGGCCTGAGCTTCATGGCCCGTTACGTGAAAGGTTGGGACATCGACGGCACCAACACTCCGGCAGGCAGCGCCTACACCGGTCTGTACGGTGAAGATGGCAAACACCGCGAAACCAACGTTGAAGCCAAATACGTTGTTCAGTCGGGCCCGGCCAAAGACCTGTCCTTCCGCATCCGTCAAGCTTGGCACCGTGCCAATGCTGACGAAGGCGAAGGCAACGTTGACGAGTTCCGCCTGATCGTCGACTACCCGCTGTCGATCCTGTAATCGACGCCGGTTAGTTTGCGTTAGCAATATAAAAAGGCCCATCTTGCGATGGGCCTTTTTTATTGCACGGAATTCGCTGATTTAGTTAGCCAGCTAAACATTAAACTACTGACCAAAGAGTCAGTGTTTGAATGTCTGTTACCGATCACTGCACCGCCGATTCCTGAACCACACGAATAACCCGCTGCGGAAATGGAATATCAATACCGGCAGTCTTTAAACGATCGCGGGACTGTTCGTTAAACATGAACATCACATCCCAATAGTCTGCGGTTTTAACCCACACACGCAGGGAAACAGTGATCGAACTGTCACCCAGGGTCGAAATAACCGCTTGTGGCGCCGGATCCTGCAATACGCGCTCATCCTTGGCCAGATCCAGCAACACCTGACGGGCCTTTTGCAGATCCGCTTCGTAATCCACACCGACATCGAATACCACTTTGCGGGTTGGCTGACGGTTGGTGTTGGTGATGATGCCGTTCGACAGATTGCCGTTAGGCACGATGATGGTCTTGTTGTCACCGGTGCGCAGTACGGTGTGGAAAATCTGGATGCTGTCGACCGTACCCGCCACACCCTGGGCTTCGATCCAGTCACCGATACGGAACGGACGGAACAGCAGAATCAGCACACCGCCAGCGAAGTTGGCCAGGCTGCCCTGCAACGCCAGACCGATCGCCAGGCCGGCCGCACCGATTGCCGCCACGAATGACGTGGTTTCGACGCCGATCATCGACGCCACGCTGACAATCAGCAGCACCTTGAGAATGATGTTCGCCAGGCTGCTGATGAAACCTTGCAGCGCCAGATCGGCATTGCGCAGGGCCAGCAGGCCGCCGAGCTTTTGCGTGACCTTGTTGATCAACCACCAGCCGATGGCCAGCGTCACGATCGCCAGCAGCACACGGCTGCCGTATTCCATGATCATCGGAATCCACGCCTGGGAAGCCTTGACCAGGTTGTCCACCTCAGCATTCAAATCCATCTTCTATCTCCTGATTTCCGGCTACCCGGCCTGTAAAAAGTCAGCGGCAGAAAGACTGAACCGGTTAGGGCTCAATCGTTTCTGCCGTTGCTTGGGCCTCGGACGCTTTAAACGCCGAGAGGTTCCGCAGTGACGCTTAGTCGCGGAAGTTGTTGAACTGCAGTGGCATGCCGAACTCATGGCCACGCAGCGCTGCAATGGCTTCTTGCAGGTCATCACGCTTCTTGCCGGTCACACGCACCTGCTCGCCCTGAATGGCGGCCTGCACCTTGAGCTTGGCTTCCTTGATGTGCGAAACGATCTTCTTCGCCAACTCCTTGTCGATGCCTTCCTTGAGCACGGCGTCCTGTTTCATGACCTTGCCCGAGGCGAAAGCGTCCTTGACCTCAAGGCACTGCACATCGATCTTGCGCTTGATCAGGGCCAGCTTGAGGATCTCGATCATCGCTTCGAGCTGGAACTCGGCTTCCGCGGTCAGGCTGACGGTCAGGTCCTTTTCCTTGAACTCGAAGCTGCCCTTGCCTTTCAGGTCATAACGACGGTCGAGATCCTTCACGGCGTTCTCGACCGCGTTGGTGAGCTCGTGTTTGTCCAGTTCGGATACCACGTCGAACGACGGCATGTAGTCTCTCCAATAAAAAGGCGCGCTCGATCAGGATGGAGCGCGCTTGGCTTGCGGTTAAAATCGCGCTCATTATAACGGGTCTTTTCCTACCGACACGGCGAGCCGCACATGCCTGTACGCAATCGAGCAAAAAACTGATGTCCACCACCTGGCATGTTCTCGGCGCCGGAAGCCTCGGCACGCTCTGGGCCACACGCCTGGCCCGCGCCGGCCTGCCGGTCAGGCTGATCGTGCGCGATGCCGAACGCCTGCTCAGCTATCAGGCCGCCGGCGGCCTGACCCTGGTCGAGCAGGGCAAAGCCAATACCTACGACGTACCCGGCGAGACACCGGACGCCGACGAACCGATCCGCCGCCTGCTGGTGGCGTGCAAAGCCTACGATGCGGAAAACGCCGTGGCCGGCGTGGCGCATCGCCTGGCGCCGGATGCCGAGCTGATCCTGTTGCAGAACGGCCTCGGCAGCCAGGAAGCGGTGGCCAATCGAGTCCCTCAAGCGCGCTGTATCTGCGCCTCCAGCACCGAAGGGGCGTTTCGCGATGGCGACTGGCGCGTGGTGTTCGCCGGTCACGGTTACACCTGGCTGGGTGACGCCGGTCATCCGGTGCCGCCTTTCTGGCTGGATGACCTGGAAGCGGCGAACATTCCCCACGAGTGGAGCGCCGACATCCTTACCCGCCTGTGGCGAAAACTGGCCCTCAACTGTGCGATCAATCCGCTGACCGTGCTGCACGACTGCCGAAATGGCGGTTTGCAGCAGCATCATTGCGAAGTCGCCACGCTGTGTTCGGAACTGGCCGAATTGCTGGAGCGCTGTGGACAACCGGCTGCGGCGGACAATCTGCAACCGGAAGTCGAACGGGTGATCCACGCCACCGCCGCCAATTACTCTTCGATGTATCAGGACGTCGCCAATCAGCGCCGCACTGAAATCAGCTATCTGCTGGGTCATGCCTGCAAGGTCGCCGAGCGCCATCGACTGAACCTGCCGCATCTCAAGCAATTGCAGCAGCGCCTGATCGCTCATCTGCAACGCCTCGGATTGCCCAGCGACTGAGCAGCGGCTACGCTGCCCACTTGTTCCTTTGTTGCGATAAACCCGATGCCATTGCGCCAGCGCCTTGAAAACCTGCCGGTCGGCCAGAAACTGCTGGCCGCCCTGCTGGTGCTGTTGACCACCGTTTTGCTGGTCGCCAACCTGACTTTCATCAGCGCCGCCTACTACATCTCCCAGGAAAGCATGGCTCCGCAGGCCCTGCAGACCATCGGCCGGCTGGTGTCCAATCCGAGCCTGGTGGCCGAGGCCCTGCAGTCGCAACAAAGCGCCGAGCGCCTGCTCAAGGAGCTCGACAGTTACTCGCCGCTGCGCGCTGCCGCGCTCTACGACGGCAAGGGCGAGCGTCTGGCGCAATTGCAACATGGCGACAAACTCAAGCTGCCGGAGCGTTACCGGCATATCGAAGCCTGGCAACTGACCGAGTTTCGCAGCAATCAACTGATCACCCTGCCCCGCCCCGGCACCGCGCCGGGGCACCTGTTGCTGGTGGCAAGCAGCGAACTGCCGGTGGCGTTCTACACCGGCACCCTCACGGCCAGTCTGGGCATCCTGATTTTCAGCGTGCTGTTGTGGCTGGTGATTGCCCGGCAGATCAAACGCCTGATTACCCGGCCGATCCATCAACTCGAAGAACTGTCACGCCAGGTGACCCGCGAGGAGAACTACGCCCTGCGCGCCTCCCGTGGCAACCACGACGAAATCGGCAGCCTCGCCGAAGCCTTCAATACCATGCTGTCGCGCATCGAGGCCCGTGAGCAGCAGCTCAAACGCGCCCGTGACGATTCGCAGGCCGCCTACGATCAGGCGCAAGGCCTGGCCGAGGAAACCCGCCACACCAACCGCAAGCTGGAGCTGGAAGTCCAGGTGCGCAGCAAGATCGAGAAGAAGCTCACCGGGTTCCAGAACTACCTCAACAGCATCATCGACTCCATGCCGTCGGCGCTGATCGCCCTCGACGAACAGCTCTACGTCACCCAATGGAACCAGGAGGCCAGTGCGCTTTCCGGGACGCGGCTGGATGAGGCGCTGAACCAGCCGATCTTCCTCGCCTTCGAGCCCTTGAAGCCGTTCCTGCCGCAGCTCAAGCAGACTGTCGAGCAGCACACCGTGGCGAAGATCGAGCGCGTGACCTGGTTCAAGGATGATGAGCCCAAGCATTACGCCCTGACGTTCTACCCATTGATGGGCGGTGCCGGGCGCGGTGTGGTGATCCGTATCGACGACATCACCCAGCGCCTGTCCCTGGAAGAAATGATGGTGCAGTCGGAGAAAATGCTCTCGGTCGGTGGCCTCGCCGCCGGCATGGCCCACGAGATCAACAACCCGCTGGGCGCGATCCTGCACAACGTCCAGAACATCCGTCGACGCCTGTCGACGGACCTGCCGAAAAACCTCGAACAGGCCGAACAACTGGGCGTCGAGCTGGAAACGGTGAATCGCTACCTGAAAGTGCGGGAAGTCCCGCAACTGCTCGACGGCATCCAGCAAGCCGGCGCCCGGGCAGCGAAAATCGTCACCCACATGCTCAGTTTCAGCCGCCGCAGCACCCGGCAAATGGCCCCATGCGACCTGCCGGCACTGATCGATCAAGCGGTGGAAATCGCCGGCAACGACTTCGATCTGGCGATCGGCTTCGACTTCAAGGGCCAGGCGATCATCCGCCAGTTCGACCCGGCCCTCGGCCCGGTGCCGGGCACCGCGAACGAACTGGAGCAAGTGCTGCTCAACCTGCTGAAAAACGCCGCGCAGGCAATCCACCAGCGCGAGGACGACAGCGAACCCGGGCGAATCATTCTGCGCACCCGGCTCAATCCGCCATGGGCGGAAATCCAGGTCGAAGACAACGGCATCGGCATGAGCGAGAACGTGCGCAAACGCACCTTCGAGCCGTTCTTCACCACCAAGGAAATCGGCCAGGGCACGGGCCTTGGCCTGTCGGTGTCGTACTTCATCATCACCAACAACCACAAGGGCCAGATGGAAGTGCAATCGGCGCCGGGGCAAGGCACATGCTTCACTCTGCGCCTGCCACTGACCCCACCGGCGCCCATCGCCGCGCCCACCCATCAATTATCGAGGTAAGCCATGGGCTTTCGCTTGTCGAAGATTTACACCCGCACCGGGGACAAAGGCGAGACCGGCCTGGGCGATGGCCGCCGCGTGCCCAAGGATCACCCCCGAATCGAAGCCATCGGCGAAGTCGATACGCTGAACAGTCAGGTCGGTGTGCTGCTGGCCGGATTACTCGCCGAACGTGAGGCGTGTCCGGGGCTGAATGAGCTGATCGAGGTTCTGGCGCCCTGCCAGCACCGTCTGTTCGATCTCGGCGGCGAACTGGCGATGCCGGAATATCAGGCCCTGAACACGGCGGAAATCGAGCGCCTGGAAACAGCCATCGACGTGTGGAACGAAGAGTTGGGACCACTGGAGAATTTCATTCTGCCGGGCGGCTCGATGCTGATTGCCCAGGCCCACGTCTGCCGCAGTCTGGCGCGCAGTGCCGAGCGGCGTTGCCAGCACTTGAATGCCGTGGAGCCACTGGCCGGGGTTGGCCTGGCCTACATCAATCGACTGTCGGATCTGTTGTTCGTGGCGGCGCGATTGATTGCGCGGCGCCAGGGGATTGCAGAGATTTTGTGGCAGCCGGCGGCCAAACCTTCAGCCTGACCGGACGCCTTCGCGGGCAATCCCGCTCCCACAAAAGCACCACACTCTGTGGAAGCGCGCTTGCCGCGAACAGACCGGCAGCCTCAGCGCAACATCAGCCCTGAGGCCAGAACGCCCGAATCCCCGCCACACCCTGAGCCCCGGCATTCCAGGCCTGCTCGCGCTCCGTCGGGCCGACTCCGCCCAGCAGGAACACCGGCTTGCTGAAACCTTCGATCAGCGTCGACGCCTGCTCCCAGCCCAATGGCTGCGCATCCGGGTGAGTCAGGGTCGGCTGTACCGGTGACAGGGTCACGAAGTCCACGCCCATCTGCTCGGCCAGCGCCAGTTCTTCAGCGTTGTGACACGACGCCGCCAACCAGCGCTGCGCCGGCAATGGACGCCCGGCCGCCGCGTACTTGCGCAACTGCGCCGAGGTGATGTGCCAACCGGCGGAGGGGAAATCCCCCAGCCATTCGAACGGGCCTTTGATCATCAACTGCGCCTTGCCGGCGCACAGGCCGACCGCATCCACCGCCAGATCGCGGTACTTCGGGTCGTAGCCGTTGGGCGCGCGCAACTGGATCAACTTGATCCCGCCGGCAATCGCTTTCTGGATGCCACGCAGCAGGGCCGGGGTTTCCAGGTCTTCCGGGGTGATCAGGTATTCGCCGGGCAAGCGTGCCGCTGCGACGATCGCTTGATTGGCCGCCGGGAACTCGTAATCCGTCAGCTCCCTGGCCGTCACCCAGGCCAGTGGCTGACCTTCGGCGCCGTGGGGTTCGCCGCTGAAGTCCGAGACTTCCCAGACATCCAGCAACACCTGTTTGTCCGGGTAATCGTGGCGCACCTTGATCAGTGGCCGGGCGGCACCGACGACGATGCCCAACTCTTCCTGCAGCTCACGGGCCAGCGCGGTTTGCACCGACTCGTCGGCCTCGACCTTGCCACCGGGAAACTCCCAAAGCCCACCCTGATGCTGGGTGTCGGCACGGCGGGCGATCAGAATTTTGCCGGCGCTGTCACGAATGACGGCGGCGGCGACGTGTACACGTTTCACGACTGCAACTCCTCCAGTCCGGCCTTCTGCCAGGCCTTGAAGGCTGGCCATTGGTAGACGGTTTCAACATAGGCGGCATCCACTGCCGGCAACTGCACCTGATAGGTACGCAGACGCACGGCAATCGGTGCAAAAAAGGCATCGGCCAGGGTCATCCGCCCGAACAGGTACGGGCCAGGCTCGGTGGCAACAGCGCGACATTCGGCCCACAGCGCAAGCATCCGTTCGATATCGACCTTCACTTCCGGTGGCACCGGGTTCAGCGGCGCGTCATGGCTCAGCTTGAACGGCATGTGATTGCGCATGGCGAAGAAGCCGCTGTGCATTTGTGCGCAGGCGGAACGCGCCTGGGCACGCGCGGCGGGATCTTTCGGCCAGAGATGGGCGGCCGGAAACTGTTCGGCCAGGTATTCGGCGATCGCCAGGGAATCGGCAATGGTGCCGTGTGCGGTTTTCAGCAAAGGCACCTTGGCGGTCGGCGAATGCTTGAGCATCCGTTCGCGGGTGTCGGGCTTGCCGAGCCTGATCAACTCCTCCGTGTACGCAGCGCCGGTCAGGTCGAGCGCCAGAGCGGCGCGCAGCGACCAGGAAGAGAGCAGTTTGTCGCCGATGATCAGGTGCAGGGACATGGTTCGATACCTTCTTGTCAGGGGGACAATCCAGAACTTCCAGCGCCTGGTCGTCCGTCTTCGCGGGCAAGCCCACTCCCACAGGTTCTGCGGCGTGCATAACTTTTGTGGTCACACCATCCACTGTGGGAGCGGGCTTGCCCGCGAAGGGAGCATCAGATTCAACACATTGGCTGACTGACGAACCGCTTTCGCGGGCAAACCCGCTTCCACCCTGGCGATTACGTGCGGTATTCGGCGTTGATCTTCACGTATTCGTGCGACAGGTCGGTGGTCCAGATGGTTTCGCTGCAATCGCCGCGACCCAACTCGATACGGATGGTGATCTCTTCCTGCTGCATCACCGCCGAGCCCTGGGCTTCAGTGTAGGTCGCCGCACGGGCGCCACGGCTGGCGATGCACACTTCGCCGAGGAACACGTCGATCTTGCTCACGTCCAGATCCGGCACGCCGGCACGGCCCACGGCGGCGAGGATACGGCCCCAGTTCGGGTCAGAGGCGAACAGCGCGGTCTTGATCAGCGGCGAGTGCGCCACGGTGTAACCGACGTCCAGGCATTCCTGGTGATTGCCGCCGCCGTTGACTTCAACGGTGACGAACTTGGTCGCGCCTTCGCCGTCGCGAACGATGGCCTGGGCCACGTCCATGCACACTTCGAACACCGCTTGCTTGAGCTTGGCGAACAGCTCGCCTTCGGCGCGGGTGATTTCCGGCAGCGCAGCCTTGCCGGTGGCGATCAGCATGCAGCAGTCGTTGGTCGAGGTGTCGCCGTCGATGGTGATGCGGTTGAACGACTTGTTCGCGCCGTCCAGCATCAGGCTCTGCAACACTTCGCGGGAGACTTTGGCGTCGGTGGCGATGTAGCCGAGCATGGTCGCCATGTTCGGACGAATCATGCCTGCGCCCTTGCTGATGCCGGTGACCGTGATGGTCACGCCGTCATGCTGGAACTGGCGGCTGGCGCCCTTGGGCAGGGTGTCGGTGGTCATGATGCCGGTGGCGGCAGCTTCCCAGTTGTTCTCCGAGAGATCATCCAGCGCAGCCTGCAACGCGCCTTCGATCTTCTCGACCGGCAGCGGCTCGCCAATCACGCCGGTGGAATACGGCAGGATCTGGCTGGCGTCGACGCCCGTCAGTTCGGCCAGTTTCGCGCAGGTGCGCTCCGCAGCGGCCAGGCCCGGCTCGCCAGTACCGGCGTTGGCGTTACCGGTGTTGGTCAGCAGATAACGCACGGCGTTCTGCACGCGCTTTTTCGCCAGGATCACCGGCGCCGCGCAAAAGGCGTTCAGTGTGAACACGCCGGCCACGGTCGAGCCTTCGGCACAGCGCATCACGACCACATCTTTGCGCCCGGGGCGCTTGATGCCGGCCGAGGCGATACCGAGTTCAAAACCGGCAACCGGGTGCAACGTTGGCAAAGGACCAAGACCAACAGCCATGAATGCGCTCCTTAATCAGTGATGTCAGCACCGCTACGCTGTTTATCTACAAGAAAGCGGCGGTGTAAATGGCAAAACGCCGCGACGGCTGATGCCGGTCGCGGCGCGGGTATTTCAGCGATTGAAACGGGGTTTACTGGATCTGCCCGTGGCAATGCTTGAATTTCTTGCCCGAACCGCAGTAGCACAGCTCGTTGCGGCCCAGTTTCTGCTCGTTGCGAACCGGGGCGGTGGCGAGGGCCACATCGACCTCTTCACCGATTTCCGGCTGCGCTTCCAGACCTGGCGCTTCGGCATGTTCGAACTGCATGCGCGCGGCCAGCGCCTCGGCTTCCTGGCGCAGACGCGCTTCTTCTTCGGCCGGATCTTCGCGGCGAACCTGAACGTGCGACAGCACACGAATCGAGTCGCGCTTGATCGAATCCAGCAGCTCGGAGAACAGCGTGAACGACTCGCGCTTGTATTCCTGCTTCGGGTTCTTCTGCGCATAACCACGCAGGTGAATACCGTGACGCAGGTGATCCATGGTCGACAGGTGGTCTTTCCACAGGTCGTCCAGTACGCGCAGCACGATCTGCTTCTCGAAGGAGCGCAGTGCGTCGGCACCGGCCTGGTCTTCTTTCTCGTTGTACGCGGCGATCAGTTCGGCCAGCAGCTTCTCGCGCAGGGTTTCTTCGTACAGGTGATCGTCTTCGTCGAGCCATTGCTGGATCGGCAGCGACACACCGAAGTCGCTCTGCAACGCGGACTCCAGACCGGTCACGTCCCACTGCTCAGGCAGCGATTGCGGCGGAATGTGTGCGCTGACGGTGGCGTTGAGCACGTCCTGACGGAAATCGGCAATGGTTTCGCCGACGTTGTCCGCGGCCAGCAACGTGTTACGCATGTGATAGATCACTTTACGCTGTTCGTTGTTGACGTCGTCGAACTCGAGCAGTTGCTTGCGGATGTCGAAGTTGCGACCTTCAACCTTGCGCTGCGCCTTCTCGATGGCGTTGGTCACCATGCGGTGCTCGATCGCCTCGCCCGGCTGCATGCCCAGGGCCTTCATGAAGTTCTTCACCCGGTCAGAGGCGAAGATGCGCATCAGGCTGTCTTCCAGCGACAGGTAGAAGCGGCTCGAACCGGCGTCGCCCTGACGGCCGGCACGGCCACGCAGCTGGTTGTCGATACGACGGGATTCGTGACGCTCGGACGCGATCACCTGCAGGCCACCGGACTCCAGCACTTGCTGGTGACGCTTCTGCCAGTCGGCCTTGATCTGGGCGATCTGCTCGGGGGTCGGGTTTTCCAGCGACGCGACTTCAACTTCCCAGTTGCCGCCCAACAGGATGTCGGTCCCACGACCGGCCATGTTGGTCGCGATGGTCAGCGCGCCCGGACGACCGGCCTGGGCAATGATCTCGGCTTCCTTCTCGTGGAACTTGGCGTTCAGAACCTTGTGTTCGATGCCTTCTTTGACCAGCAGGCTGGACATGTGCTCGGAGGTTTCGATGGTGGCAGTACCCACCAGCACCGGACGACCGGCGGCCATGCTTTCCTTGATGTCGTTGACGATGGCCGCGTATTTCTCGTCGGCGGTCAGGAACACCAGGTCGTTGTAGTCCTTACGGGCCAACGGTTTGTTGGTCGGAATGACGATGACCGGCAGACCGTAGATCTGATGGAACTCGAACGCTTCGGTGTCGGCCGTACCGGTCATGCCGGACAGCTTTTCGTACAGACGGAAGTAGTTCTGGAACGTGGTCGACGCCAGGGTCTGGCTTTCGGCCTGGATGTTGAGGTTTTCCTTGGCTTCGATGGCCTGGTGCAGGCCCTCGGACAGACGACGGCCCGGCATGGTACGACCGGTGTGTTCGTCGACCAGGACAACCTGACCGTCCTGCACGATGTATTCGACGTTGCGGTGGAACAGCTTGTGCGCACGCAGGCCGGCGTAGACGTGAGTCAGCAGGCTCAGGTTGTGCGCCGAGTACAGGCTTTCGCCTTCGGCCAGCAAGCCGATGCTGGTGAGCTGGTCTTCGATGAACTGGTGACCGGCTTCGTTGAGTTCAACCTGACGGGTCTTCTCGTCAACGGTGTAGTGGCCTTCCTGGGTGACTTCGCCTTCGACTTCTTCGACGTGCAGCTTGAGTTTCGGGATCAGCTTGTTGATCTCGATGTACAGCTTGGAGCTGTCCTCGGCCTGACCGGAAATGATCAGCGGGGTACGGGCTTCGTCGATGAGGATGGAGTCGACTTCGTCGATCACGGCAAAGTTGAGTTCGCGCTGGAATTTTTCTTCCATGCTGAACGCCATGTTGTCGCGCAGGTAGTCGAACCCGAATTCGTTGTTGGTGCCGTAGGTGATGTCGGCGGCGTAGGCCAGGCGTTTTTCTTCCGGCGGCTGGAACGGCGTCACGATGCCGACGGTCAGGCCGAGGAATTCATACAGCGGACGCATCCAGTTGGCGTCCCGGCGGGCCAGGTAGTCGTTCACGGTCACAACGTGTACGCCCTTGCCGGACAGCGCGTTGAGGTAAACGCCCAGAGTACCCACCAGGGTCTTGCCTTCACCGGTACGCATTTCGGCGATCCGGCCTTCATGCAGGGTCATGCCGCCGATCAGCTGGACATCGAAGTGACGCATACCCATGACGCGCTTGCCGGCTTCGCGGGCGACCGCAAAGGCTTCGGGCAACAGCTTGTCGAGGGTTTCCCCTTTGGCGATGCGGTCCTTGAACTCGGCAGTCTTGGCGCGCAGTTGATCGTCCGAGAGGGCGACCATTTTCTCTTCGAAGGCATTGACGAGCTGCACCGTCTTGAGCATGCGTTTGACTTCACGCTCGTTCTTGCTTCCAAAAAGTTTCTTTAACAAAGGCGCAAACATATCGGCAGGATCTTCCACACTAAAGGGATGGAGGGCGGCCCCGTGAGTCGCCCGTGCAGCCCTCATGGCCGCATGCGAACGAGCATTCTACCCGGAAACGGTGGTGAGGAAAGTGGGGATATTCCACGATGCTGGCACAGCGCTTTGACGGGGCTCACTTAAAATAAGGGCGTTTTGCTCAACTTCAAGCCGTTCACGGCAGAAGTCAGTCGTGGATTTAATGGGCAAAGCAGGGACAAAAGCAATGGGCGAGTGAAATGGGTGCTTTCTGCTACCATGGCGCCTCTGTGACTTCAGGTGTTCGATCATGGCATTTCGCCCACTTACAGCCAGAGCGCCCGCCGTTCTGCTTCGCGAAGCCAAGCCGCTCAAAGCCCTTCTCGGCCACGCGCAACGACTCGCCCACCTGCAACGCCTGCTCGACAGCCAACTGCAACCCGCCGCCCGCGAACACTGCAGTGTCGGGTCATGGAAGGAAGGCACGCTGACCCTGGTCGTCAACAATGGCCACTGGGCCACGCGCCTGCGCTACCAGCAGAAACGCTTGCAACGGCAGCTGCAACTGTTCGATGAGTTCGCCAACCTCATGCAGATCCGCTTCATGGTACGACCTGCGACCGTTCAGCACGAGCCGAGCGGACACACCATCGACCTGTCGACGGATGCGGCGGCGACCATTCAGTCCACCGCCGACGGTATCAGCGATCCGAACCTGCGCGCGGCGCTGGAGCGCCTTGCAGCACACGCCAAACCCAAGTCCTGATCGCCTGCCCCCAGCAATCGTTTCAGCGGCGTTTGCTGCCGCCCAGCAACGAGCCCATCAAGCCGCGCACCAATTGCTTGCCCAACTGGTTCGCCGCCTGACGCATCGCCGACTTCAGCGCCTGCCCCGCCGCCGTGCCGAGGAACTCTCCGGCCCGGTCGGCCAGACTCGGCTCTTCGACGGGCGGTCTGCCCGGTGCCGCCTCGGCCTCCGGTGCGAGGCCTTTGCGCCCCATCAGGATTTCATAGGCTGACTCACGGTCGATCGGCTTGTCATAACGCCCCTTGAACGGCGACCCGGCGATCAGCATCGTGCGCTCGGTGTCGGTCAACGGCCCGATCCGCGACTGCGGCGGCGCCACCAGCACCCGCTGGACCATTTCCGGCGTGCCTTTTTCCTGCAAGGTGCCAACCAGCGCTTCGCCGATGCCCAGTTCGGTCAAAACCGTCAGGCTGTCGAACGCCGGATTCGGCCGGAACCCATCCGCCACCGCACGCAGGGATTTCTGCTCCTTGGCGGTAAACGCCCGCAGCCCGTGCTGGATCCGCAACCCCAGCTGCGCCAGCACGTCATCCGGCAGGTCGCCGGGCGACTGGGTGACGAAATACACGCCGACGCCCTTGGAGCGAATCAGCCGCACCACTTGCTCCAGCCGTTCCTGCAAGGCCTTCGGCGTATCGGCGAACAGCAGGTGCGCCTCGTCGAAAAACAGCGCAAGCAGCGGTTTGTCGGCATCGCCGCGCTCCGGCAGTTGCTCGAACAATTCGGCCAACAACCACAGCAGGAACGTCGCGTAGACTTTCGGCGCTTCATGAACCAGACGGCTGGCGTCGAGCAAATGAATGCGCCCGCGACCGTCGGCGGCCGGTTGCAGAATATCCTCCAGTTGCAGGGCCGGCTCGCCGAACAGCGCTTCAGCGCCCTGCTGTTCCAGGGTTGCCAGACGCCGCAACAGCGCCTGACTGGAGCCGGTGGTCATCAGCGCGGCGTCTTCGCCCAGCAGTTGCGGATTGTCCTTGAGGTGATTGAGCAGTGCTTTCAGATCCTTCAGATCCAGCAGCAACAGGCCTTCGCGGTCCGCCACTTTGAACGCCGCGTACAGCGCCGACTGCTGGCTGTCGGTGAGTTCCAGCAGGCTGCCGATCAGCAGCGGCCCCATTTCGCTCAACGTGGTGCGAAGCGGATGACCGGACTGACCGTGAATGTCCCACAACGTCACCGGATAAGCCCGGGCCTGGTAATTGAGCCACGGCATGCCGGCAATACGCTCGGCAATCTTGCCCTGAGGGTTACCGGCGGCACCCAGGCCGCACAGGTCGCCTTTGATGTCAGCGGCGAACACCGCGATCCCGGCATCACTGAAGGCTTCGGCCAGGCGTTGCAAGGTGACAGTCTTGCCGGTGCCGGTGGCGCCGGCCACCAGTCCATGGCGATTGGCCAGGCGCATGGCCTGGGCGATCGGTTGCCCTGTGAGATCAGCGCCGATAACGAGTTTCGAGGAATCAGGCATTTGGTCACCTAGTGATTAATCTTTGTCGGGCATGGCCGATAGCTATAGATGAGAGACCAGACCACAAGTCAGGTCTGACATTTCCCTAAGGAGAGTCGGAAATATCAGTTTGCTTTCAACCCTGCCCATTTTGCGAGCCTTTATAAAAGCACGCCCTGGACATTAAGACCTTAGCGGAACCCCAAGCCATGAACAAAAACCTACGCTTCAGCCATAAAATTTTGCTTGCCGCCGCCCTCATCGTCATTGCCGCCTTCGCCTCGTTCACGCTGTACAACGACTGGTTGCAGCGCAACGCCATCCGCGCGGATCTGGACAATTATCTCAATGAGATGGGCGAGGTCACTGCCGGCAACATCCAGACCTGGCTCAACGGTCGCATCCTGCTGATCGAGAACGCCGCCCAGAACATCGCCATCAACCCGGAACCCTCCGCCGTCGCCAACCTGCTGGAACAGAAAGCCCTGACCTCGACGTTCATGGCTTCCTACCTGGGCGACGCCACCGGTCACTTCACCATCCGTCCGGATGCGAAGATGCCGGACGGTTTCGACCCACGGGTTCGCCCCTGGTACAAAGGGGCCGAGAGCAGCAGCACCTCGACCCTGACCGAACCGTACATCGACGCCGCCACCGGCCAGTTGATCATTTCCATCGCCACCGCCTCCAAGAAGGCCGGTCAGAGCGTGGGCGTAGTGGGCGGTGACCTGAGCCTGCAAACCCTGATCGATACCCTCGCCGCTCGGGATTTCGACGGCATGGGCTACGTTTTCCTGGTCAGCGCCGACGGCAAGATCCTGGTCCACCCGGACAAGACGCTGGTGATGAAATCCCTGAAAGAAGCCTATCCGCAGGACACCCCGCGCATCAGCAGCGATTTCAGTGAAGTCACCGTCGACGGCAAGACCCGCATCGTCACGTTCACCCCGATCAAGGGCCTGCCGTCGGTGAACTGGTACATCGGCCTGTCGGTGGACAAGGATCAGGCGTTCTCGATGCTCAGCCAGTTCCGCACCTCAGCCGTGATCGCCACCGTGATTGCCGTGGCTATCATCATCGCCCTGCTCGGCATGCTGATCCGCCTGCTGATCCAGCCGCTGCACGTCATGACCCGTGCCATGGAAGACATCGCCGACGGCGAAGGCGACCTGACCAAACGCCTGACCATCCAGAACCAGGATGAATTCGGTGTCCTCGGCACCGCATTCAACCGCTTCGTCGAGCGCATTCACGGCTCGATCCGCGAAGTGTCCTCGGCCACCGGGCAAGTCAACGAAGTCGCCCTGCGTGTGGTCGCGGCGTCGAACTCGTCGATGTACAACTCCGACCAGCAGGCCTCGCGCACCAACAGCGTGGCCGCCGCGATCAACCAACTCGGCGCCGCCGCCCAGGAAATCGCCCGCAACGCCGCCCAGGCCTCGACCCAGGCCAGCGACGCCCGTGGCCTGGCCGAAGACGGCCAGCACGTGGTGGACCGCAGCATCAAGGCGATGAACCAGTTGTCGAACATGCTCAGCGCGTCGAGCAGCAACATCGAGTCGCTGAACAGCAAGACCGTGAACATCGGGCAGATTCTTGAGGTGATCACCAGCATTTCCCAGCAGACCAACCTGCTGGCACTTAACGCGGCGATCGAAGCGGCCCGGGCCGGTGAGGCCGGACGCGGGTTTGCGGTGGTGGCCGACGAAGTGCGCAACCTGGCGCATCGCACCCAGGAGTCGGCGCAACAGGTGCAGACCATGATCGAAGAGCTGCAGGTCGGCGCCCGCGAATCGGTGAGCACCATGACCGACAGCCAGCGTCACAGCCAGGACAGCGTGGAAATCGCCAACCTTGCCGGAGAACGCCTGAACAGCGTGACCCAGCGCATTGGCGAAATCGACGGGATGAACCAGTCGGTAGCGACCGCGACCGAGGAACAGACGGCGGTGGTGGAGTCGATCAACGTCGATATCACCGAGATCAACACGCTGAACCAGGAAGGTGTGGAAAACCTGCAAGCGACGTTGCGCGCGTGCTCGGACCTGGAGCAGCAGGCTTCGCGGTTGAAGCAGTTGGTAGGGAGCTTCCGCATTTAAGATCAAGAGCCACCCCTCATCGGAACGCCACCCGCCCGGCCCTCTTCCCAGGGAGAGGGTCAGGGGCTGCGCCGGACCTGCCAGCGCCGAAATCCCGACCGAACATCTATCCTTGATAAAGGTCAACCAAGGGAGATCAACGCGGAGGGACGTTCACCGTGCATATCGCCGACATCACCATGTTTTACGCCCCGGCCAGCGGCGGTGTGCGCACGTATCTGGATGCCAAGCACCGGCGGCTCGGCCATCGCCCGGGAATTCGCCACAGCCTGCTGATCCCCGGTGCGCACCTGAGTGAACAGGATGGCGTTTATACGGTGCCGGCCCCCGCCCTGCCGTTCGGCAAGGGTTACCGTTTCCCGCTGCGTCTGGCGCCCTGGCGCAATGTCCTGCACGACCTGCAACCGGACCTGATCGAAGTCGGCGACCCGTACCTGACCGCCTGGGCCGCGCTCGACGCCCGGCGACAACTGGATGTGCCGGTCATCGGCTTCTATCACTCGGATCTGCCGCTGCTGGCGGGCAACCGCGTGGGCCACTGGGTCACACCGAATGTCGAGGCCTACGTCAGCAAACTCTACGGCAACTTCGACCGGGTGCTGGCGCCCAGTCAGGTGATGGCCGACAAACTCCGCAGCCTGGGGGTACGCAATGTGTTCGTCCAGCCGCTGGGCGTGGATCTGCGCACGTTCCATCCTGACGCCCGCGATCCGGGCCTGCGCGCCGCACTGGGGATTGCCGAAGACGCACGCCTGCTGATCTTCGCCGGGCGCGGCGCCAAGGAGAAAAACCTGCCGGTGCTGCTCAAGTGCATGCAACGCCTCGGCCCGCGCTATCACTTGCTGCTGGTCGGTTCGTCGATGCCCGCCGCCGTTCCGGACAACGTCAGCGTCATCGATGGTTTCTGCCCGACGCCGCAAGTGGCGCGGTTGATGGCCAGTGCCGATGCGCTGGTGCATGCCGGTGATCAGGAAACCTTCGGCCTGGTGATCCTCGAAGCGATGGCCTGCGGCATTCCAGTGGTGGCAGTGGCGGCCGGCGCGTTCGAGGAGATCGTCAGCGAACCTTGCGGCCTGCTCTGCGCGCCGAACAATCCGCAGTTGATGGCCAACGCCGTGCGCGAGCTGTTCAGTCGCAATCCGGCGATTCTCGGTCGCCTTGCGCGGCAACATGTCGAACGGCACTACGCCTGGGACACCGTGGTCGACAGCCTGCTCGGGCATTACCACGCCGTCCTCGGCCATTCGCTGCCCCGGGTGGCCAATGGTTGAACCGAACAATCCCCCGGCGCTGTTGCTGGTGCTGCACGACGTGGCGCCATGCACCTGGGCCGATTACCAACCTTTCGTCGAAGCTGTCGATGCGCTGGGCGGCGTGCCACTGACCTGGCTGGTGGTCCCGGATTTCCATCGGCGTAATGCACTGGACGCCGATCGATCATTTCGCCAACGGCTGAGCGAGCGTGTATCCCGTGGCGATGAACTGGTACTGCACGGCTATTTTCATGACGATCAGGAACCCCGGCCAAACACGCCAAAGGATTGGTTCATGCGCCGGTTCTACACCCATGAAGGCGAGTTTTATCAGCTGTCCCGCGAGACTGCCCTCGCCCGCCTGCACGCGGGCATCGCGTTGTTTCAGCGTTATGACTGGCCGCTGCACGGTTTCGTCGCGCCGGCATGGCTGATGAGCGAAGGCACGCGCCAGGCCTTGCGCGAATTGCCCTTGAGCTACACCAGCGACCCGCAACATCTTTATCGCCTGCCGGACTTCACCGCCATCAACGCCCCTGGTCTGGTCTGGAGCGCGCGCAGTGCATGGCGTCGCGGCTTGTCTAAACTGCTCAGCGAGCAACGTGAGCAGCGCTGGCGCCACGCCCCGGTGATTCGCCTGGGCGTGCATCCGGTGGATATGCGCCACCGTTTTTCCCGCGACTACTGGCTGCACACCGTCGAACGTTTACTGAATGAAGGCCGCGTGCCAATGACCAAGATCGACTGGCTGACGCAACAGCACAAGCATCCCGGATACGCCGCATGAGTCGCGGCATTCTTTTATTGATCGGCCTGATCGCGGCGGTGCTGATCCCGATCCTGCTGGGCGGCGGCGAAACCTGGGCGCGCTTGCAAAGTTTTCCGCTGCATTGGCTGCTGCTGATGTTCGGCATGATCCTGCTGTGCTGGGGCATCAACACCCTGCGCCTGCGGCTGCTGCTCGGCGATCAACGCGAACGGGTCACGCCGCTGAAAAGCCTCGGCGTAGTGATGGCCGCCGAATTCGCTTACTGCGCCACGCCGGGCGGCAGCGGCGGGCCACTGACGATCATGGCCCTGCTGGCCCGCAGCGGTGTGCGCCCGGCCCGTGGCAGCGCGGTGTTCGCCATGGATCAATTGAGCGATCTGCTGTTTTTCCTCTGCGCCCTGAGCGGGATCCTGATCTACGCGCTGTTCCAGCACTTGAGCGATCGCCTCGAATGGCTGCTGATGGTCAGCGCCGTGTCGCTGTTCGGTGGGCTGTTCAGTTGCGTGCTGCTGGCGCGTTATCACCGCGCACTGATTCGCCTGAGCGGACGATTGCTGGCGAGCATCAACGTCAAGGGCAGTACCCGTCGACGCTGGGCGCGCAAGCTTCTGCATTTTCTCGCGGCATTCACCGACACCCTGAAACTGCCCTGGCAAACGCTGATCAAGGTCTTCGCGTTGACGTGCGTGCATTGGCTGTTGCGTTACAGCGTGCTGTATCTGGCATTGCGCGGGCTGGGGGCGGACTTGCAATGGGCGTGGAGTTTCCTGATCCAGATGCTGTCGCTGGGGGCCGGGCAATTCAGTCTGTTGCCCGGCGGCGCAGGCGCGGCGGAACTGACCTCGGCGGCGCTGCTGGCGCCCATGGTGGGAAAATCCACCGCCGCAGCGGCGATTCTGATCTGGCGGGTGGTGACCTATTACTTCTATCTGCTGGTGGGCGGGCCGGTGTTTCTGCTGATGCTGGGACGGCCGCTGCTCAAGAAACTGATGAGAACTCGTCAGGCGTGATCGACGACGCGGAATTTTCGTCAGGCTCCGGTTTCACTTTCTCCCACAACTCGGCGGCGCCGGGAAACTCGGTTCCATCCTCCTCGTCCATGTCTTGCGGGTCATAGCGGCTCAGGCAACCCTCACCCAACGTGGCAGGTGCCCTGGAGGTGGCTTTATCCAGTGGATCGGTCATGGGTATTACCTCAAGGCTGAATAAAAGAAAGGGCCTGGAGCGATTGAACGCCCAGGCCCTGTCTTTTTCAACCGTGAACGGCTTCGATCAGAACACCACGGTCTTGTTGCCGTGGACCAGCACGCGGTCTTCGAGGTGATAGCGCAGACCACGGGCCAGCACCATTTTCTCGACGTCACGGCCGAAACGCACCATGTCTTCGATGCTGTCGCTGTGACTGACACGCACCACGTCCTGCTCGATGATCGGGCCGGCATCCAGCTCTTCGGTCACGTAGTGGCAGGTCGCGCCGATCAGTTTCACGCCACGCAACGATGCCTGGTGATACGGCTTGGCACCGACGAACGACGGCAGGAAGCTGTGGTGAATGTTGATGACCTTGTGTGCGTATTCGCGGCACAGCGCCGGCGGCAGGATCTGCATGTAGCGCGCCAGCACCACCACTTCGGCGTCGTGCTGCTTGACCAGACGCGACACTTCAGCGAACGCCGGTTCCTTGTCCTGCGGATTGACCGGGACGTGGTAATAAGGAATGCCATGCCACTCGACCATGCTGCGCAGGTCGTCGTGGTTGGAAATCACGCAGGAGATTTCGCAATCCAGCTCGTCGCTGTGCCAGCGGTGCAGCAGGTCGGCCAGGCAATGGGACTCACGGCTGGCCATCAACACCACGCGCTTTTTCTGCTCGGTGTCGGTGATACGCCAGTCCATCGAGAACTCTTCGGCAATCGGCGCGAACTTCTCGCGCAAGACTTCAATACCGAAAGGCAACGAATCGGCACGAATTTCGTGACGCATGAAGAACCAGCCGATCTGATTGTCCGAGTGGTGGCTCGCTTCGGTGATCCAGCCGTTGTGGGATGCCAGGAAATTACTGACTTTGGCAACAATGCCAACGCGGTCCGGGCAAGAAATCACCAGCCGAAAGGTGCGCATGAGGGGGAAACTCCAGAACTTCGCAAAGGCCGCCATTCTAGCGACTGCGCAGGAAAACTGCAGTATTGATGACCACGGCCGCTGCGCCAGTCCTCGTCCGGGCCACGTTGAAGTTTTTTTGACAGCGATTAACGCCAGAATACCGGCGCACCACAGATGACGATTAAACAAGTCGTTGTGAATGACCCTGAAGACTGCATCACAATATTTAACTGAATATTCAACTCGGGCCTTCTCTTCGTAACTAATTCAAATAAAAACCCCGGTTAAATGTTTACTTGATGAAACAGCCTGACTATTATTGCGCCACTGTCCCCTGTCATTCAGCACTTTACATAAGGTAGTAATCATGTCCTTGATCAATGAATATCGCGCCACCGAAGAGGCCATCAAAGAGCTGCAAGCCCGTCTGAAAAACCTGTCGGAAGACGACAAACTGCAAACCGAGCTGCAATTCGAAAGCAAACTGCGCGCTCTGATGGGCGAATATTCCAAGTCCCTGCGCGACATCATCGCACTGTTGGATCCACAAGGCGCAGCCAAGGCTCCACGCACTGGCGCAGTAAAAACTACCGGCACCAAACGTGCTCGCAAAGTTAAGCAATACAAAAACCCGCACAACGGTGAAGTCATCGAAACCAAAGGTGGCAACCACAAGACTCTGAAAGAGTGGAAAGCCAAGTGGGGCGGTGACGTGGTTGAAGGCTGGTCGACCCTGCTGGGCTAAGCCGCAACCCCGTCGCAGAGCGATCCGCGACGAAAATAAAACGCCAGCATTCGCTGGCGTTTTTTTATGCCCGTCATTTCGTCGACGGGCATGTTCGATTTCAAAGATACAAACGTTTGCGTAATGCCTCGACATAGTTACGCCATTCATCAAGCACCGCATTCTGCGTCGGCGTGGCACTAAGCGCCCATTCTTCTGCGGCCTGTGCAAAAGATTCGAGGGTATTAGGAGCCCCCATTTGCGCTTCGCACAAGCGTTGCCGGCAAAAGATCGTCCAGCGTTCTCGCTCCTCGGAACTCAACGTTTCGGGAAAGTTACGTGCTCGATATCGAAAGAGTAATTCCGGCAAACGTTCGTCATCGAAAGGCCATTGCTCTCGGCTTAATTGCGCAGGATCGGCCGTCCTCACTTGCTCACATAGACGACGATCCCGGTCACCGATAAATCCGTCGTACAACTGCTGTTCCGGATCTTCACTCGGGGTGAAATCCTCGCTGGCATAAATCGTCGCGACTTTATCTTTCCAGATATGTTGTGCGTCACTTAGCCGCAATGCGCGGGCCTGATAAAGCGCCATGTCCAGCCCGAGACGCTGTTGATCGTCCGCGCGCAATACCGACAACGGCGCCACCACCGGGCAGCGGTTGACGTGAATCAGTTTGAGCGGCACCGGCAATTCACCTTCGGCCAAAGCCTCGCGACGGGTGTACAGGCGCTGGCGCAAGGTTTCGGCGTCGAGGTCGAGCAGGCCCTGCGGGTCCAGGTGCAGGTCGCAGACAATCAGCGCATTGCGGTTGCGCGGATGCCAGGCCAGCGGCAGCACCACGCCCACGTAATGCCGCGCCGCCGAGAAGCGCCCGGAGATGTGCACTATCGGCTGCAACAGACGAACCTGATCCATGACCTTCTGCTTGCTGCGCAGTTGAAACAGCCAGTCATACAGTTTCGGCTGCTTCTCGCGGATCAGCCGGGCCAGGGCGATGGTGGCGCGCACGTCGGACAATGCTTCGTGGGCATGACCATGATCGAGGCCGTTGGCGGCGGTCAGGCGTTCGAGCTTGAGCGTCACCCGGCCCTCGTCATCGGTCGGCCACACCAGGCCGTCGGGGCGCAAGGCGTAGGCGGCGCGCACCACATCGATCAAATCCCAGCGGCTGTTGCCGCCCTGCCATTCCCGGGCGTACGGGTCGAAAAAATTCCGGTACAGGCTGTAGCGGGTCATCTCGTCGTCGAAGCGCAACGTGTTGTAACCCGCGCCACAGGTGCCGGGCGCGGCCAGTTGCGCGTGAATCCGGGTCATGAAGTCGGCTTCGCTCAACCCCTGCTCGGCCAGACGACCGGGGGTGATACCGGTGATCACGCACGCGGCCGGATGCGGCAGGATGTCTTCGCTGGGCTGGCAATAAAGGTTGACCGGCTCATCGATCTCGTTGAGTTCATGGTCGGTGCGAATCCCGGCCACCTGCAACGGGCGGTCACAGCGGGGATTGATCCCGGTGGTTTCGTAGTCGTACCAGAAGATGGAAGTCACGGGCGGTTCCTGAACTGAAGATCGGCAAAGTCTAGGCGCTCGACCGCCGTGGCGGCCAGCGCCGTGTCATTCGAGCAGCTTTCGCCACATGCTGTGCAATACATAGTTATGTCGTTTTCCCCCGAGAGGCTGCTAGCATCGGCCCCCACTGCATCCAGAACAGGCGAACGTCAGGTAGCCCATGCTCGAGCACACAGCACCGCCAGGGAAAGCACCGCTGATTCCGCCGCTGGACACGCGGCATCAGGTCGAAACGCCGGAAGGCATCGACCTGCCCTTGCGTCCGGCCGGGCTGATGGTGCGGGCCGTGGCCTTCTCGATCGACCTGGGCCTGCGCGCCGTGATCACCGGCGCGCTGTTCATTGTGCTGGCCTTTCTTGGCAAGCTCGGCATGGGCCTGGGTTCGCTGCTGCTGTTCGCGGTGAGCTGGTGGTACATGGTGCTGTTCGAGGTGCTGCGCCAGGGCCAGTCGCCGGGCAAGCAATGGATGGGCCTGCGGGTGGTGCATGACGACGGCACGCCAGTCGGCTGGTCGGCCTCGCTGTTGCGCAACCTGCTGCGCTTTGTCGACCTGATGCCGTTCGGCTACTTCCTCGGCGCAATCAGTTGTCTGCAACACCCGACCTTCAAGCGCCTGGGCGACCTTGCCGCCGGCACCCTGGTCATCCACATCGAGCGCCCCCTGACCCGCCCGCAACTGCCCGAGGCCGAACCGCGCCGCTCACCGATTCCCCTGAGCCTGAGCGAGCAACGCGCCCTGCTCGGTTTCGCCGAACGCCAGGCTGAACTGTCGCCGGCGCGGGTCAATGAACTGGCGGCCCTGCTCGCCCAGCCGTTGCACATCAGCGCGCCGAAAGCCGTGGGCGAACTCAACGGCATCGCCCGTGGGCTGTTGGGGCCGACATGAAACAGAGCCTTTTCGAAAACCGCCACAAGGCCGAATGGGAGCGCTTCGCCCTGGCGCTGGAGCGCCTCGAGCGCGGCAAGGACACCTCGCAAGTTGCCGCTTTCCCCAAGGCCTATCGGCGTCTCTGTCAGCACCTGGCGCTGGCGCAGGAGCGTGGCTACAGCAGTTTTCTGATCGATTCGCTGCAACAGCAGGTGCTGCGCGGCCACCAGCAGTTGTATCGCCATCGCAGCCGCCTCGGCGCCAATCTGCTGGGTTTCATCCTCGCCGGTTTCCCCCGGCTGGTGCGCCAGGAATGGCGTTTCGTCCTGGTTGCCGCGCTGCTGTTCTTCGGCAGCCTGGTCGGTTTCGGCGTGCTGGTATACGTCTTTCCGGAACTGGTCTACAACCTGATTCCCGCCGATCAGGTGCGCGAAATGCAGGGCATGTACGACCCGGTCGCCGGTCACCTCGGGCGCTCGGCCGAACGCGCGGCCAGCGAAGACTGGGTGATGTTCGGCTACTACATCATGCACAACATTGGCATCGCCTTTCAGACCTTCGCCAGCGGTTTGCTGGCGGGTCTGGGCAGTGCGTTCTTCCTTTTCTACAACGGCCTGATGATCGGTGCGGTGGCCGGCCACCTGACGGAAATCGGCTACGGCCAGACGTTCTGGTCATTCGTGATCGGCCATGGCGCGTTCGAACTCACGGCCATCGCCCTGGCCGGCGCGGCGGGGCTGAAACTGGGCTGGGTCTTGATCGCCCCCGGTCGCCTGACGCGCGGCGAAGCCCTCAGGCAAGCCGCCCGGCAAAGCGTCTTGCTGGTGTGCGGGGTCATGCTGTTTCTGCTGATTGCGGCGTTCATCGAGGCCTACTGGTCGTCGCGCACCGCCGTCACGCCGCTCACCAAGTATCTGGTCGGCGCCGCGCTGTGGGTGGCCGTGGCGACTTATCTGCTGTTCGCCGGAAGGATCCGCCATGCGCCTGAGTGACGCCACCGTGGTGATCCGCCCGCGCACGACCTGGGAAGCCATGGACCTGGGCGTGCTCATGAGCCAGCAACACCGGCGCCTGCTGATGAGCAGTTGGGCGATCGTCACCCTGCCGCTGTTCGCGCTGTTGAGCCTTTTGCTGTGGGACTCACCGTCGCTGGCCCTGTTGATTTTCTGGTGGTTGAAACCGGCTTATGAACGCCTGCCGCTGTACATCCTGTCCAAGGCCTTGTTCGGGGAAACCCCCACGCTCAAACAGGCATTGCGCCAATGGCCGCGCTTGCTCAAACCGCAGTTGCTGGCGAGTCTGACGTGGCGGCGCCTGAGCCTGAGTCGCAGTTTCCTGCTGCCGGTGGTGCAACTCGAAGGCCTCGACGGCACCGAGCGCCAGCAGCGCTTGCAGGTGTTATTGCAACGCCATTCCGGTGCCCCGCGCTGGCTGACCGTGATCGGTGCGCATCTGGAAACGGCGTTATGGATCGGCCTGATGGTGCTGTTCTACATGCTCCTGCCGCAACAGGTCGAAACCGATTGGGACTGGCAGAGCCTGATCCTCGCCAGCGGCCACGACTGGCGGTGGCTGGAGCACCTGACCAATGCTTTCTACGCACTGGTGCTGGTGGTGTGGGAGCCGGTTTACGTGGCGTGCGGTTTCAGTCTCTACCTGAACCGGCGCACCGAACTGGAAGCCTGGGACATCGAACTGGTGTTCCGTCGCCTGCGCCAACGCCTCAATGGCGCCGTCCCGGTGCTGCTGCTCGCAGCCTGCCTGTTGCTGCCAGGCCTGCCGTCGCCAGTCTGGGCCGACGAGCCCGCCAGCGGCCCGGATGCACCGCGTCTGTTGAACCAGCCGCTCACCAGCGAGGCGTCCCGCGACAGCATCAAGGCATTGCTCGAGCAGCCACCCTTCAAGAACAAGGAAACCGTCACCCGCTACCGCTTTGGCGAGGATCCCGCCGCCCCTGCCCGCCCCGAAAAGGAGGGAGAAGCCCCGCAGTGGCTCAAGACCCTGCTCGACTGGCTCGACGGCCAGCAGCTCAACGCCTTGGCCAACCTGATCGAAGTGCTGCTGTGGGGGGCGGTGATTGCCCTGCTCGGCTGGCTGGTGTGGCGCTATCGCGAGTTTCTGCAAGCCTTCGTCAGTCGCCGGCCCCGGTTGCCGAGCCGAACCCGACGCCCCGTGCCGCAACACGCCTTTGGCCTCGACCTGAGCCGGGAAACCTTGCCCGATGACATCGCCGCCAGCGCCGAACAGCTCTGGCAGACCCAGCCCCGCGCGGCCCTCGGCTTGCTCTACCGGGCATTGCTCAGCCATCTGCTGCACGACTTCGATCTGACCCTGAAACCCGCCGACACCGAAAACCAGGTACTGGCGCGCATCGAGCACCTGCAGCGCCCCGAGTTGCTGGCCTACAGTCGCCAACTCACCGTGCATTGGCAAAACATGGCCTATGGGCATCGGGTTCCGGCGGCGCATCTGCAACAAGAACTGTGCAATGGCTGGCGCGTCCTGTTCGGCCCCGGAGGCAACCCTTGAACCGGCGCGCGATCTGGCTAGCGGTTGCCCTGGTCGTCCTGCTGCTGGGCGGCGTCAGCGCTTATCTGTATAGCAAGGCCAGGCCCTATCAGGCCGTGGTCGATCACGGCCCGTCGCCCGCCGCACAGGCCAATCCCTATCTGGCCGCCGAGATGTTCCTGCGCGAACGGGGCATCACTGTCAGTCACGCCGAAGGCCTGTCCGTGCTGCCGGGCATCGACCCGCGCCAGCACACCCTGTTGCTGTTCGGCGACCGTTCGAAGATGACGCCGCGCCAGGTCGATCAAGTGTTGAACTGGGCACGGGCCGGCGGGCGGCTGGTGTTCGTCGCCGAGTCGTTGTGGGACGAAAAGGCCGGGCAGAGCAACGACCTGCTGCTCGACCGCGTGCAACTGCATCAGATGCTCAGCCAGGATCTCAAGGATCCGCCGGCCGATCCCACCGACGATCCCTACCCGAACCTGACCAAACTGTATCTGGAAGAAGAAGACGCGCCGGCCTATGCCGGTTTCGACACCGCGTTCCATCTCGAAGACCCGAAGAACCTGGCCCAGGCCTGGGCCAACAGCGGCAAGGCCACGCACATGATGCAACTGGCCTACGGCGTCGGCACGATCACCGTGGTCACCGATGCCGACCTGTGGAAAACCGCCGCCATCGCCGAGCACGACAATGCCTGGCTGCTCTGGTACTTGAGCGCCGATACCGCCGTGACCCTGCTGTTCAACACTGAACACGAGGGGCTGTGGACCCTGCTCTGGCGCTATTTCCCGCAGGCGATCATCGCGTTGCTGGCGCTGGTCGGGCTGGGGTTCTGGCACGTCGGGGTGCGCCATGGCCCGGTTCAGTTGCCGGCACCCGCCGGGCGTCGACAGTTGCTGGAACACCTGCGCGCCAGTGCCGATTTCATCCTGCGCCACAACGGCCAGCACACCTTGCTGCACGCCTTGCAGCAAGACGTGCTGCGCCGCGCCCGGCGGCGCCACCCCGGTTTCGACCAATTGAACGTTGCCGAACAATGGCTGGCGCTGTCGCGCCTGACCCGGCAACCGACCCGCGCCATCAGTCAGGCCCTGAGCCCGGTGTCGAAGCAGCGCTTGTCCAGCGCTGAATTCAGTCGCCAGGTCGCGCACCTGCAAACCTTGAGGAATGCCTTATGAGCGAACAGAACGAGCCCGGCAGCGCCACTCATGCCGCCCAGCAACGCCAGCGCGCCATTCAACTGGCCCAGGCCGTACGCCTGGAACTGCAAAAGGTCCTGATCGGCCAGAACCCGGTGATCGATGACGTGCTGACCGCGCTGATCGCCGGCGGGCACGTATTGCTCGAAGGTGTGCCGGGGCTTGGCAAGACGCTGCTGGTGCGGACGCTGGCACGTTGCTTCGGCGGCGAGTTCGCGCGCATCCAGTTCACCCCGGACCTGATGCCCAGCGACGTCACCGGCCACGCGGTCTACGACTTGCAGACCGAGCAGTTCAAGCTGCGCAAGGGGCCGCTGTTTACCAACCTGTTGCTAGCCGACGAGATCAACCGCGCCCCGGCGAAAACCCAGGCCGCGCTGCTCGAAGCGATGCAGGAGCGCCAGGTCACCCTCGAAGGCCGCGCGCTGCCGATCGCCCAGCCGTTCATGGTGCTCGCCACCCAGAACCCGATCGAACAGGAAGGCACCTACCCGCTGCCCGAAGCCGAACTCGACCGTTTCATGCTCAAGGTGCGCATCGACTACCCGGACGCCGATCAGGAGCTGGACATGGTGCGTCAGGTCAGCCGTTCGACCCGCGCCGACATGCTCGACGTCCAGCCGCTGCGCACGCTGCTGCAAGCCAAGGACGTACAGGCCCTGCAACGCATCGCCAGTGACCTGCCGCTGGACGATCAGGTCCTTGATTACGCCGTGCGCCTGGCGCGCAGCACCCGCACCTGGCCGGGCCTGATCCTCGGTGCCGGGCCGCGCGCCTCGATTGCCCTGGTGCGCTGCGCCCGGGCGCGAGCCTTGCTGCGCGGCGGCGAGTTCGTGATTCCGGACGACATCAAGGGCTGTGCCCTCGCGGTGCTGCGCCATCGCGTGCGGATCGCCCCCGAACTGGACATCGAAGGCCTGCAAGTCGATCAAGTGCTTCAGCAGTTGCTCGACCAAGTACCGGCGCCGCGTCTGTGAAACCCTCGCGCCTGTTGCTGAACTGGCTCGCCGCCCTGCTCGCCATCGGCATCGTACTGGGCGCGTTGCGGGCGCTGGACTTCGACGTGCCAGCAACCCTGTCCTCGATCAACTGGGGACTGCTGCTGGCGCTGTTGTTACTGGCGACCCTTGATGCCGTGCGCCTCAACAATCTGCCTGCGCCCCGAGTACGCCGGCAGATGCCCGGCAGCCTGGCGCTCGGGCGCTGGAGTGAAGTGCGGCTGGAGGTCGAACATGACTTCGAGCAGCCGTTGCATACCGGGATTTTCGACCACGTCCCCCAAGGGCTGAGCGTCGAAAACCTGCCGTTGAGCGTCGAGTTGCAACCGGGCCGATCCAGCCAGATCGGCTATCGCCTGCGCCCGTTGCAGCGCGGGCATTTCAGCTTTGAACACTGCGAAGTCAACCTGCCGAGCCCCCTGAGGCTGTGGTCCGGCAAACGCCTGCTCAACGTGACCGATCACACCCGCGTCTACCCGGACTTCGCCCGCCTGTACGGCGGCGAACTGCTGGCGGTGGACAACTGGCTCAACCAGCTCGGCGTGCGCCAGCGCCAACGGCGCGGCCAGGGCATGGAATTTCACCAACTGCGGGATTTCCGTGAGGGTGACAGCCTGCGCCAGATCGACTGGAAAGCCACCGCCCGCCACCGCACGCCGATTGCCCGCGAGTACCAGGACGAGCGCGATCAGCAGATCATCTTCATGCTCGATTGCGGCCGGCAGATGCGCAGCCAGGATGGCGAGCTGTCGCACTTCGATCATGCGTTGAATGCCTGTCTGCTGCTCAGTTACGTAGCGTTGCGGCAGGGTGACGCGGTGGGCTTGAGTACCTTTGCCGGTGATCAGCGACGCTACCTGGCTCCGGTCAAGGGCAGCGGGCAACTCAGCGCGCTGCTCAACAACGTCTACGACCTCGCCAGCACCCGCCACCCCGCCGACTACCCGGCGGCGGTGAATCAACTGCTGGCCCGACAGCAACGTCGGGCACTGGTGGTGCTGGTCACCAATCTGCGCGACGAAGACGATGAAGAACTGCTGTCCGCCGTCAATCGCCTGAACCAGCACCATCGAGTGTTGGTTGCGAGCCTGCGCGAAGACATGCTCGATGGCGTGCGGCACTCACCGGTGCAGACACTGAGCGAGGCACTGGCCTATTGCGGGGCGGTGGACTATTTGAATGCACGGGCAGAACTCCATGAGCGGCTGGACGCTCATGGAGTGGCAGTGTTAGACATCCGCCCCTCTGAGATGGGGGCCGCACTGGTCACCCGATACCTGGAAATGAAGCGGACCGGATTGTCGTAAGGGATGACTGAGCCTTAAACCGTGCTGTTTTCAGTCCCCTTCATCTGTCATCTTGAAACGTATTCCGGTCGAGCCAACAACCCCTTCCGCGACAATGACGGCGACAAAATCGGTATCTACTGGATCGTCGACCCTCATGGTCCAGGTAAATCCCTCCACGACGTTGTGGTAAGTACCCGCCGGGGGATCGAACAGGACAGATGTACCATTTGAAAAAATCGCCAGCTCGCCATTCACCATTTCCCGAGTGACCAGGACCTTGATTCCAATATTCTTGTTGCGATTGATCGGCACGGGAAACTGCAGGGGCAAAAAAATAGGAATGTTGTTCATCTGAACGGTGGTATTGGCGTAAACCGGATTATCGACAGAGCTGACACAAAGCTCTTTCGAGAGCTGCGAAGCGCCCACTCTGGCCGTCAGCGTCACGAAGCTGCCCTCGGGAATCGCCAAGGGCACGAATGCCTGGGTTGCCATTCCATTTGCATCGGTGACGGACTGGGTGTCCGGCAAGCCGCTGAAGCTCCAGTTAACCGTGGTTCCAGCCGGGGCATTTTCGACTTTCAGGCTGGCATGCAACGTACTGCCGACAAACACGGCTGGAGCATCGGTTGTCAGAAGGGTTGGAGAATACTCGGGCCGCCAGATGTCGAACGCGAGCGTTCTCATGTCCCAACCACCGACCCCGCCTTTGACGACTGCATTCAAAGCGCCCTGCCCGACATCCGTTATCTTGAACGTCACATGGGCCACACCTTCGGCGTTGCTGGTCGTTGACGCAAGGACGCTATCGGAAAACGTCCACATCACAACGACATCCGCCAGGGGTTCGCCGGTGTCTGGCGAGACGATCATGGCTCGCGCCGACACTTCATCTCCCGGATAACCACCCGGAGTATCGCTGACCAATTCAATGATGGCTCGGGGCGGGTTCAGCGTATATGCCAATGACACCGACGCTGAATGGCCCTGATCACCCACTCTGGCGGTCAATTTTGCCGGGCCGGGCACTGTCGGTACGAAGCGGATCCGCGCCACACCATAAAAATCGGTCACGCTGGTCACGTCGCCCAGCTCCAGGCTAGACCAGGTGACCGTCCATCCCGCCATCGGCTTACCGCTGATGCCAGACACCACGCGTACCTGCTCAACCAGTTCCTGTCCCCAGTCCAGCGCCTGGTCGGTGCGGCTTTCAGCCGAAATGTTCAATACCAGAGCTCCAGAACCCACCGACATGTGCATCGGCGGCGACAGGCGCGCCAGGCGCTCGGCAGCAAGACGCAGCGCGCAACTGCCGTCCTTCAGATCCTTTACGGAAAACGGATAGTGCAAGGCACCGTGGAACACTTGCGCCAGACCCAGGGTGTTGGCCGGGACGAAAGCGACCCCCAGCGCGGTTGGCGCATCGCCGCTCATTCCCAAGGTCAGCGTGCGTCCGATCAGGGCATTGCCTTCGGGTGCCGAAACATCAAGCGCATGTTCTGCTTTGCGGCGCGGAAAGTAGGTTTTGTTTCCAAGTCGATCGACAGGCAGTCCGTCGAAAGCGCTGAACATCTGCTCCCAGGGATCAACGGCCAAGGCATTGGCCGCTGTCGAGCGCGACTCTTCAAAGTTGTCAAAAAGGCTGCGGACCGAGCCCGTGACCACATGGACACCGGCGGCTTTCGGCTCATAGGCAAAACCGCTCGCGCCATCGGCGTCGGTCTGAACCTCAATGCGTTCACCTTCGGCTTCCCATATCACCGACGCGTCTGCTACCGGCCTGTCGGTGAAATGCGAAACAACCCTGGCCCGGATCCACGCCTTGTCCAATCCGATGACCGGGTCTATCGCCGGATCGCGTAGCTCGGTCAGCCGGAGTTTGTTGTGCGCCAGCCGCATCGGCGTGGCCGTCGCGACAAAATCGAGCTGAGGCACAGACAGCGTCAGGTTGAATTGACCGGCCACCGCACCGGTAAAGTCCAGCGTCCACTGTGCCCCGTCGGCATTCAACGGCTGTGGCCGATCCAGCACGGGCGTGATCGTGGCCCCCAGTTCGGCGGCCGGCGTCCCCGTCCATTGCACAAACAGGTCCAGTCCCAGCAAGGGCGTGAGCGCGTTGGGCAACGCCCTGAACCCGTGCAGCGCGCCCAGGCAGGGATAAAACGCCTGGCCGCTCAGGTGTGCTGAAACCTGATCGAGCAGCAAGCTCAGTTCCTCCCTGAGATCCGGGTGCAGCAAACGTCCGGACAACTCGCGAACACCGGGCTCACCCTCAATCCGCAACTCCACTTCGAACGGCCTGCTCTGGCTGGTGCCGATCGGCGATGAAAGGGTCCATTCCACCCCCTGCGCGAGCAGCGTTTTCGCAGCCCCCAGCTCACTGATGGACAGACCGATCACAGGATCCGCCTTGCGCCAATGCACGCTGATATTTTTTCCGATCCAGGGGCTGGCGGGAGTCGGCAAGACGTTCAGGGTGTGGGTCTGTCCACGGTGACAGAGCAAGCCCAGCGTGTTGCGCTCGACTTCAACACCGTCGAGGAAAAACCTGACGTGGCTTTTCCAGGGGCTGGTCGCAATCGCAGTAATGACGAAAGTTCTTTCGACCGGGATCGCATCCGGGTGCGCCTGAATCTGTACCGCAACGGTATGGTTTCCGGCGCTGGTCGGTTGCCACGAGAAACTCGCCCAACCGCCCGCGCCCGTGGTCGAGTCAACAGAACTTCCGTCCGGCAGCCGCCATTTGGCCAGCGCGCCCTGCACCGGTTCACCCTGCCCCGTCGCCAGCCGATGTAACACTTCCAGTTGGACCGTCGCACGCTCGCCCTCATCCACCACGCACGCCTTGTCAGCTTCGCGCACGGCGCCAATCTCGATCTCGTTGCGTGCCAGGCGCATGCTTTTATACGGCGATGGCCTGAGCAGTTTCGAGCAGGTCAACTGCAACTCGAAGTTGCCATCCCGCTCATCTGCGCTGGTCAGTGTCCAGAGCAGTTCACGAGTAGAGGTTACCGGCACATTTTCCTTGATCGCGGGGCTGACGCCGACCTTCAGTTGCGCCTGGGAGTCGCCCTTCCACTCGAGCGATATTTCGCTTCCCACCAAGGTCTCCGGCACCGTTGCCAACAGGGGATAAGTCGAACCCCGATTTGGCCACCCCGTCTTTAACGCCCAAGGGTTTGCCTCACCAGCGACAACGCTCATCACCTGTGACCAGGGATCTGTCGCCAGCACCCGCACCTCCAGGTTCTGCGTCACCACACCCGACGCATAGAAAAGACTCGCGACCGAGGCCTCGACGGTAAAGGTGCCCGCGACGTCTGGCTGGAAAACAAAGTACGCCCAGCCACCCGCGTCCGTGACGGCCGCAACCTGAATCGATGTTCCGGCCACGGTCCAGGTAACGGTCAGCCCCTCAAGGGGTTCGCGCGTGTAAAACGAGGCCACGCGCACGCCCAGTTCGACGGACTCGTTGTGCTCCAGGACCGGGAAATACCCGGCCTCCTGCACTTGCAGGAATTGCAGGCGGTGATGCCACAACGAAGCCTTCAACTCATAGGGATCGGCACTGAACTGGTTGATCAGCGTGAGGGTCAGCGGGTGTGGCGCGGTCAGGGCGAGCGGCGGGCAGCTCAGTGAACGCGGCACGTCCAGCGGATGATCCACCGGCCAGTCAGGCTCGGCGGCTATCGCCCCCAGTGGATTGTCATCGACCGCCAGAGAGTAAGCCGTACCCCGCCAGGTATTGGCGTCGGCGACGTCAAATACTAGCTGATGAACCCCAAGGTCATGTGCCCCCAGACATAGCGGCACCCACGCCGTCGGCGGGTGTGATTGGTCGTCGAGGCTGAAGGCCCGCAACACCAACGGTTGCAGGTGCAGCTCGATGACGATGTCGGTGAAGTACAGCAAAAAATTATAGTCATCGGGCTCGCTCGGCGGGCTGGTCATACTGAACGTCAGCATGGCACCCGCGCGGAACGCCGGGTCCAGCACCACTTCGTACTCGTCAGGTTCAAAGGCCAGCGGCTGCCCTTCGTTGCGCTGCCGCCCCGGCGGAATCTGAATGTCGAGGGGCGGCATCCCTTCGCTGCTGATGCGCACCAGCCCCGTGCCGGGATGGCGCGACTCACACAGAAACTTCAAGACATAGAGCGCGTTTGGCCCAGGGTCCAGAGGCGCGACGACGTCCTGGCTGACGGACGCAGCATTCCCGACCGACAGGGTTCTGACGGGCAGGCCGTTGTGCTCCTGCCCCACCACCTGAACCCAGGGGCTGCCTCTGGGAAACACCGTCCAATTGGTCAACGCCTGGCGGAATGCGCCGTTGATCACCAGACTCTGGTTCGCCCGTACATTCCGTTTACGCATGGCGACTCTCTCCTTTGCGCTTCTGGTTTTTACCGGGGGTCTCGGCGAGCGTCACCATGTCCTCGACCTGACGCGTGAAGGTGGGCTCACCCGCCCTGGCGGTAAAACAGATCTCCAGAATGATGTCCGTCAGCGACGCCAGCATGGCGCTCTGCGGCGCTTTCAGCGGCCAGGGAAACTTCAACTGCCAGCAGGAAACCGCCCCGGTGTTTTCGAACGGATTGAGCAAGCCCTCCTCGGGCTTCTGACCGGTCAGGCCGTTATCGGCGATCCCGGTCGAGACAACGATTGACTGGCTGGCCAGCAGGTTGATCAACACATCGGCCGGCGCCACGGAACCCGCAGGCTGGTGCAGATGGGCCACCGACTGGGCCGTTGCCCGGGTGGCGATCCTGCTGCTGATCTGCACCAGCGTCGCATGCACATTCTGGTAAGCGCCTTTCATGACCGGCAGATGAACCATGACCGAACAGATCTGCCGGCAGTAATGCCCCGGATGGTCACGGTCAAACAGCAACTGGGTCAGGCAGAAATCCAGCGTTCCCTTGCTCTTCAACTGCGCCAGCGCTTCGTCCCAGTTGTAGAGCGCGAACTGTGGTTCCACGGTGTCATTGAACAATTGACGCAGGGATACGGTTTTGCGCAGTTCGAGGCGCCGCTGATAACGCTGCATGTAATCATGCTCCATGCCCAGCAGCCACATCCGCAGATGCTCGCCGGACGTCAGACCGTGACGGGTGTCCAGCCAGACCTGGGGCAAGGGACGCGGCGAATCGAAATCGCCGGTCTCGGCACTCATGGATGCCTGCGCACTGCGACACAAGCTGACCACGGCATCGTGAGCCTGATATTGCAGGGCCTTCAGTTGCCCCAGCATCCAGCGGAACACCTCGGCCCGGGTCGCCCGTTTTTTCAGGAAGTTGTAGAGCATCAGGGCATGGGCGTTCCCGCGCAGGGTCTGCTCCAGATGGGTTTCAGCCGCCAGGACCGACTGCCTCTGCGCGCTGATCTGCACATTCAACGCACGCACTTCCGCCAATGCCTGGTCGCGTTGCAGGCCCCAATCATCACGTCGGCGACGGTAAGCCGCCGTCGCCGATTGCTTGTCAGCCTCCATCTGCTGCACCGAGGCGGCGACGTTCAGCCCGAACACCACGGCATCGGTGACTTTCTCGACCTGGTGCCCACCATTCGCCAAACCAAAAATTTTCGGCAACGCGGCAATGGCTGCGCCAACCGGTTTGATGCTGGACGCGATGAGTGACAGCTCTTTGGATAACTGGATCTTGTCCATCACCTCATACTCGACCGCCGATACGTCCTCGACATAGCGTTGCTCATAGGCGACGGCACGTTCCTGGGCCACGGCTCTGCTCTGTTCCAGCGCAGTGACTTGCAGGCGCAGTTGTTCGAGGGTCTGTTCCTGCATTCTTTGCGCGAAGTCGCCCAGCTCCACCAGTTGCTGTTGCTGCGTTTCCTGTAGTTCGGCCTGATCCGCCTGCTGCATCAGACTCAACACCTGCGCGCCGAAGTCCGACAGCATCTGCGCAGCGCGCATCCCGACCTCGAACGACATGCGCCAGCGGAAAGCGACGACTTTCAGACGACCGCCCATGGCTCTGGGCGTACCACTGTTTCCGCTAGCCAGATCGAGCAGTAACTGGCCAGGGTCGGCGGGGGGAGAGAACAAATCGATGAGCAACGGCGTGCCATCGATGCTGCGATTGTTACGCAGGTTATCCAGGCGCTCGCCCGGCAACGCGTATAGCCGGAGCAACTGTTCGTTGAGCGGATTTATGAAAATCTCGGAGCCGAGCAATCCCGAGCGGGCATCGGCATCGGTCGCCAGCGGGAAATCGCCAAGGCTGAACGCCAATGCGCTTTCAAACGCCTCAAGCCGGGGGCGTGATTCGCTGGCGGTCAAGAGATCGTCGAGCCGGATGGTTTGCCAGCGGTTCACTGCGCGAACCGACGGTTGCCTGCCCATCAGAAACTCGGCATGGACGTAACACAGCCGGGCCGCGACCAGACTGTCGCGAGTCAGTTGCCGATAGTGCCAGTCGCCCTTGGCAATCAGGGTCTGGACGTATTCGCAGAACACCAGAATCTGGTAGTGCCGGGGGGTTCCATAGCAAATGGCATCAGGGTCCATCGGGCGCCAGGCTTCGTGTCCCGGATTGCCATCGCCGTGCAATGCCCGGCACCGCCAGTACGGCGGTCTAGGGTTGTCCACGGGAGGATCATCAGGGTCGGCCGGCCCTTGGGGATCGAACAGGTAATTGAGCCAGTCCAGCGCCTCCTGGAAACGCTGCTCATCGCGCAGGCGCGTGGCAACCAGATGCGCCATGTGAAAAAACAATTCCCAGGCATTGCGGCCGTTGGCGCTGTCGAACATGCCATTGGTTTCAACGAACGGCGCACTCGAAGGCCCTGGCTCTTCCAGGAACTGAGTGAACCAGTCAAGCACGGCATCGACGGAAATGCTGGCACGCGCCACCAGTTCGGCGCTGAAGAGCGTATTGAGCCGGGTGAACTTGAGCGCAAGGTGCGCCTGGTTGAATGATAGAAACTGCGCCGCGTTGCGCGTGTTCTTGAGCAGGGTCGGAACAACGAAATCCGTCAGATCCCTGACCCGCACTTCGAAACGCTTTGTGCCTTGGGTGGTACTGCCAAAGGTGAAGACAACCGGTTGCGTCCAGGAACCCTTGGCCCGGGTGAAAACCTGCGAAACGCTGCTCCAGCCTCCTGCCCGTGGATAGTCAGCGGTCTGTGGCGCAGGGTCTCCGGGCAGCGCGCCTTGCAGGGCCAGCGTCAGGGAAACGTCGGCTCCGGAAAGCCTTGTCGACCAGCAGTAGCCCTGAACAATCAGCACATCATCGCTGCCGACGCGATGCGCCGTGGCGTGCAGGCCCAGGAAATCCGTCAGCGCGCCTGCCGGCGCATCACTGGCCACCACCTGCGGCTGATTCATCAGCGGATGCTGAATCATGTCGACGCCCGTGAAACGGTCACTCGCCACATGCTCCAGCCAAGCGCCATCGTCATGGGCAATGGCCCGTAAAAACACATCACGCACGACGCTTTCCCGGATGGCGCCAACGCCAGTTTTTTCGTTGGTCAGCAACACCCCGAGTTTGCCTTTGGGCATCTGATAATCCGTCCAGACCGTGACGATCAGTCGGGCGCCGACGGGAGAGGTTTTTTCCTGAAATTCCCGCGTGAGCAATGTTGTCGGCGGTGACCACTGATCGTTCTGGCGCTTGAAGGCCAGGTAAACGTCCAGTTTGTCCGGGAGAAACTCGTCCTTGTGTTCGACCCGGTCGCGCCAGGTGGCCCACACGACACACAGCCGCCCATTCCAGACCACCAGCCGCATATCCAGCACCTGGGCATCCACGGCCACCTCTACGGGCAGCGGGTCACTCCATGCCGCCGGATTCAAGGCCGTTTCAGTGGCGCCCACTTCGACTTCGGCTTTTCGCCAGAAATATTGGGGCGGACTGCTGCGCGTACGGCTGATGAAGTAGTAAACCGCCAGCTCCGGCGACACGCCGTGCATGTAGGCGCTGATCATCTCCAGATCACAGATTTTGACGAACGCTTCGAGATACGCCTGCATCGCGGTCTGCACGCTGTCAGTCGTCAGGCGGGTCTGGTTCAAGTCGTTTTCAAAGGTTTTGAACAGGCTGGTCTTGCCGATACGCACCGAAGGCTGAACGACGTTTTCCGGGTAGGTCTGGAGTATTTTCACCGCCGCCCAGGTCGAGTAGTCAGCGGAAAACTTCCACGCCTCGAGATCCTTCGGCTCGAACTCGGTGTCCTCGAAACCAGGCTCGAGCTTGTGATACACCGCACGAATGTACTGCTGCACACAACTCGTCGCTTCGGCCACCCAGGAGCTTTGCACCGCATGACTGTCCAGCGTATCCAGGCGCAGAAGCTCCAGCATGTCGGCCGGTGTTCTGGCGAACGGGTACTTTTTGACGTTGTCCTTGCGAAGCTGCCCGATGGCGTATGCGAGCAGCGCCTGACGACGCTTCTCCTGCAACCCGCCGATATTGCCAATCGATGCCATGGTCGTTGCTCCTGAAGCAATGAACGAAACCGCACCTGCCGCGTGCGATCCGGCTCAAGCCGGCGGCAGGAACCGGATCGGTTCGAAAATCGCGCTGTTGTTGCTACCCTGGCTGCGCACGGAAAACGTGAACGTCCCGCCTTCAGGAGCGTGGATAAACACCTTGGTCAGCCCTTGCTGATCGGTGAAGGATTGCCCCGCTGGCCGGATGACGACCGGCTTGCCTTCATCGCCTGCGGCAGGCTCGGAAAACCACTCGATGAGCTGGTGCGGCCCACGGTTTTTGAAGTCGTCCCGCAGCTCGGCGTACAGCTGCACTTCTTCGCCCGCCGCTACGCTGGCCAGCGGAATTCGCGACATCAACGGGCCTGGGAAGAACAGTGTCGAGGCGTCGGGAACCACACGAACTTCCGGCGCGTTGACCGGTTTGAACAGATCCATCCAGAACGCTGGCGTGTCGCTGCCCAGTGCCTGACCGGGGACGAACTCGGCCTTGAGTTTGCCGTTTTCATCGGTGATCTTCGTCGCAATGGTGCCGAGGCTGGCTTGCCAGAACACCCTGATCCCCTTCAATGGCGTGCCGTCGGCATCCTTCAGCGTCACCGTGTAGGTGATGGTGTTATCCGAGTTGGCCACGACCTCGGTGTTATCCACCGTGCAGGTCCTGACGACCAGTTGCTCCACGTCACCGACAAGCTGAAGATCAACTACTCGCGCTTGCGACTGGCTCAGCAGGGCGTGCTCGGCGGCGTCGGCATAGGCCTCCTTGTCGATGGCCTCCGGCAAGTTGCCAAGCAGAAAAATCGTCCGGGCATCCATACCGCTGTGCGCGGCCAGCGTGCGGATGCGCATCAACAGATCCAGTTGGCGCAGGGTTTTCAGAATCTTGAGCGACGGATCGATCCGGGCCACGCACTGGCGCACCTCCACAACGCTCCAGCGAAAGAACCCGGCCAGCTTGATGTAGCTGGCCTCCTGGGCAAGCCTCAACGAATCCCCGGCAATGTTGCTTTGCAGAGTGTCGACGGCGCGCAGGTAGTCCAGCAGAACCTGCGCGGGCTGCTCGCTCATCTCGAACGCACGGGTGAGCGCGGTCAGGTAATAGAGCGTGCTCATCGAAAACTCGTGTTTGCTCGACTGGCCGAGCCAGGCCCGATGACCGTAAGCCAGATACTCCTGCAACACGGCGACACTCAGCCCCAGTGTTGCGACGACCTCGCTGAGGCGTTGCACATTGGCCAACATCCTGAGCAGCGGATCGCCTTCGACGAAGCGTTCACCGCGCACGCTTTGCGGGCTCTGCGCGCCTCGCTCGGTGATCGCGCGCAACAGTCGATAGACCGAGGCATCGGCCCAGGCCAGAACGACCATGGCCAGCTCGGGATCAAGGCCGGTCAATACGGCCAGTGCCTCCCTGGCCACCGAGACTTGTGCCTCCCTGGCTTGCAGCAGGACACCGAGCATTCTTTCGACGATGGCCGCCCGCAGTTCGGTGGCCATCGCCGGCAGGCCATCCTGCACCGCACGGTCCAGGCGCAGACGAGCCTCGATCAGGTATTGAGATTCATCCACGGTGATCGCGAGCACCAGGCCATCGGCGTCCGCCAGCGAAGCCAGCAGACTGAGCCAGTTCCCCACGGGCACGGGCGGTACGTCGGCCATCAGGAATCCGGCATCGGTCAACAAGGCCGCCGGCAGCAGACTGGCAACCTTGTCGAAAAACTGCAGCTGCGCGGCGGAGGCTGTGCCACTGACGGGTGGCTCCGCCACCATCTGCAGCATCCCGAGTACCGCCAGGTTGCGCTCCTTGCACCAGCTCACGCACGAATGCAGGGCATAGATCAGGTTCAATACATCCGGCGCATCGCCCGCGCCGGTATTGATTTTGGGCAACCCCGCCAACCCGTTGAGCCAGCTGTTGCCGCCGCCCATCAAGGTCAGCATCAGTACGATTTCGACCGGGGTAACCCCCAGCATCCGCGCCAGCTTCACCAACCGATAAAACGCGGAAACCACCGCTGGCGTACGTTGCAGGTTTCTACCCAGCCCTTGCGCTTCGGCTATCGCCACAGCCAGGTAGCTGTAGGTCAGCAGATCGATCTGCAAACCGCTGCACAACTGAATGACGGTCGGGTCGCTGCTGCCCACGGCGGGTATCGCCGCAAAGTCCTCGCCATCGAGCATCAAAGGCTGGCGATAGTTGCCCTGGCCGTTGAACACCTGATCAAACAGCGAGAGTTCATCACCGATTCCCCACCGCGGCATCTCGTCCAGGAACACAGCGAAGTCCAGAGCAGCACACCCATAGCGTTCACGCAGCAGCCGGAACAGTCCCAGCGCATGCAACACGTTATCGGTTATCCACAACTCGCCCGCTTTTGCCCCGCCGCGAACTTCTGCGCTCATCGCGCAGACCAGCATCGTGTCCACCTCAAAACTGCGCAGGCCCAGCCATTTGTCCAGGCGCACCTTGCGGTTCAGTCGATCGAAACGCTCGAAATCGGCTTCCGTGTCGGGTCCCAGATTGAGTTTCTGAATCTGCCCGTTCTCGACGATATCGATGGCAGGGCCTTGTGCGGCGTTGACGTACACCGCGCCGAAGCGCTCGCTTTCCGGCCTGGCTGGCGCGGTATCGGCGAACTTCACATTGGCCGAGCGTTGCGGTGCGAAAGCGCGAATCGCCAGGAGCGACTCGACATCGGCAACCACCAGTGAAGTCCGCTCACCGAAGAACTGGACCTGATCGAGGTTCTGGTACTTGTCGAGATTATCGGAGCCGAAGTTCTCGTTGAAAAAGGCTTCCCGGTCCGCAAAGACCGCTCGTGCTTGCGTCAACAATGTTCGCTGGTAAGGCCCCAGCCGCGAGGCATGGGCCAGCGCGCGGCCGGCATCGGCGTCCCAGCCATCGACCTGCAGAAAATAAGGAAACTGCAGGTCGACCATGTGGGCAAAATTACCCACCGACAGGCCCAGATGCTCGGCGATCGCATCGACGGTGACCCAATGCTGGAAGTAAGGCAGGTCATTGGGGTAGCGCGCCTCGATCAGGGCGTCCACCAGATTGGTCGCGGTGCCATGGGTCGTGATGAACACTTCCAGCACATGGTTGATGATGTCGACCGCCGAGACCGACTGGTAAACCGCGTTGAAATCAACCACCAACTGCTTCAAGTCAGTGCGCCGGTTATGCAGCAGGTAGTCCGCCTCGGTGTCACCGACGCTCTCGATACGTCCGCTGACCCACTGCAACAACTCGACCAGATAAGCCACCGGCGACCAGAGGCTTTCCAGCGCGGTCGGTGGGCAGGAGCCGTCGAAGTCGGGGTTGAGCAACGTCTCGAAAGTCGGCCCCGCAACCATCGACAGCAGCCCGCTCGATGAGGCACTTTCCTGTCCGGCTGCGGTTTTTTCCTGCTTGCGGCCCGTCAAGGTATGTTCGATGAACCGGCGCCTGACGTAGATGGCCATACTGCTGGCCTGGCGCAGGAACGCCTGCGCATCTTCACGGCTCATCCGGTAGTCCTTCACGAGGCCGTGAACACCCTTTTCCACCAGAGGAAAAATCGAACCGCCCGCACTCAGATAGGCGCTCAAGTCGGGGTATTTCTTGCCGCGCGTGCGCGTCGCGAACAACTGTTCATAGAGTTGCTCGGCAGGACGTTTGCGGTTCTTGGCCATGGTGATTTCCTTGCGGCAAAAGCCATCCCGACGAGCTGCTTTTGTTCGGCAGTTCATGTGTTCGGTTGATTCGATTTGGCGCCCGTCGCCTGCTTTCGTCTACTGTCAGAAATGACAGTCAGGTCGACCGTTTATCGGACGATCGGTGTATGTTTTGCTCTGGCGCCGACGCAAGCACTTCAAAGCGCGAACTCATGACACGGTCGGAAATCGTCGCACCACCCGCGTCGTCGGTCAGGGACTGCTGGATCTGGCACCAATGGCCGCCAGGCGGTAGCGCGGCCATAGCCTCGCCCTGCCAGATACCGCCGGCAACCCCAGCCGCCAGCCACTCCCGCTCAGGGTTGAACCAACTGCGGACCCGCATCGTGCCGGCCCGGCCCTGACCAGAGAAAGACACCGGATCACTGACGTATTGCCCTTCGGCGGGTTTCTCGAAGACGGGCCGGTAAGTACCCAGAATCACGTTCCGCGCATCGGAGCCGTCCGAGCTGAAACCGTCGCATGTGGCCGTCGCATGCAAGCTGTTTTCACGCGAGGGTTGCCTGATATCCAGGGCCACCGACCAGGTTCGGTCGGCCTGCACCGTGGTTTCTCCTGCCTTCACCGCTCCGACATAAATCAACCAGACGATGATGGTGTCCCCCGGCACGCCGAAGCCTGATGCGACCTCGCCCTGACCGACATGCGCTCCCGATACCGGGGTCTCCAGCACCGGAGGCTCCGGAACCACGCTGTAGTTGCACGGCCAGCTGTCCCTGGAGGTCTGGTCTTCGAAATACTGTCTGGCCCAAAGGGTTTTATGCCCCACCGGCAATGTCACTTCGCGCCTCCATTTGCCGTTGATGTCGATCGGCAGCCTTTCGAACAAAGGCTCGGCAGCGCCTTGCAGAAAAACATCGACGGCCCCCAACGGCATGCCTTCCCCCTCGATCATCGAGGTACGCGTCAACCTGCCGTCCTCTATCGGAGAAGTGAAACCTGGCGCGAGCAACACCACATGAAAGGGGTGTGAATCGCTGTCCGCCGATACCTGGCCGTCGATCTCCTGTCTTGCCCGCACCACCCAACGGCCGAATTTCAGTTTCTCCAGGGTGATTTCCCACGGCCCGTCGGCAGTCAGCGTGGCCGAACCCAGGTCGCTACCGCTCAAGTAATCAAACAAGAACAGCGTGGCCCCTTTCATGCCGTCCGTGCCTCGGAAGGTCACGTCACGACCGACGTCGGAATCCTTTTCCGGTTCGGTGATGACCGGCGGGATCATGGGCAGAAAGAGCAGGAAAGTTACAGTCGCCGCCGGCGAGGTCTGCTGGGCCGCCACTTGAGTCGCGGTGACGGTATGTTCGACACCCGGAGCAAACGGCTGCGCACGCTGAAACGACCATGTCCGGCCGCTCACCACGGCGGAATGCAAGGTGCTGCTGCCGCTGAACAAGAGATTCACCTGGGCACCCGACTCACAGCTGCCGGTGAAGGTGGGTGACAACCCCTCGGGTGGAACCCTGTCAATGCCAGGTGCCCTCGGCGGGATGCGGACTTTGTACTCGACGTCGGCGGATTGCTGATTATTCAACCCCTGGCGGACACGAACGATCCGGTCAAAGGTTGGCCCCCACTCGACATAGGCTTTGCTTGACCACCGGTTATCGGAACCAACCCGGACATCCGGGGCAATCCGGGTGATGCCATCGACTTCATAAAGCGACACGGTAGCGCCCAACACACCTTTGCCGGACAGGGTTGTCCAGTACTCCGGCGTGGCACTCACCTCGTAGGGCAGCGGAAAATTGAACAGGTACTCGAACGCAAAGGGCGCCGACTCGATCCAGCCACCCGCGTTGTCGGGCACCTTTTGAATCGCACTCATCCGGTACAGACCGTTGGGCCAGTTCGTTGCGCTGGTCTGCCACTTGCCACCGACCACCGTTGCCTGCGCCGGGGCCGCGCCACCGGGGCCGCTGACCACGCTGATCACGACAGTGGCACCTTCGTAACCGTCACCCTCGAACTTCACGGTGGTTGCGCCAGGAACGCTGACATCGACTTTGCTCACGGCGGGCGGACGAACGTCAAAGGATCGCGGCTGGCTGAAGTCGGACGGGACGGTTTTATCGGTCTGCCGGACGACCAGTGAGCGTCGTCCCGGGTCGACTGTCACTGCCACACTCCAGATGTTGCCGGTGATTTGGGCTTCACCGACTTTGATGAAGTGGTTCAAGTCGAGAAAGACCTCCATGAGGGCTCCACCCACTCCGCCTGTGCCACCCAGCGTGAAGGGACTGTTCTGGGTTGAACCGGCTGCCGGACTGGTGATGACGACGGGGGCCTGTGCGCTGAAGATCACCGGCAATGTATAGATGCTGGTCGTACCGGCGTAAGAAACCAAAGCACTGACCGACACCGAACCACTAGGCAAACGCGCAGTAAGAGGCGCTTGCCAGTTGCCTTGACCATCAATGCTGGATTGAGCGCTGAGAACTTCACCGTGATTGGGAGGTGACTTGACGACAAGCACCGTCGAACCGGGAGCGCCAATGCCACGGAAAACCAGACCTTCAGTGGGTGTAGTGTCGCTGGGTTTCGGATAGGTCAAGACTGCCCGATAGATCTCCATGACCGCTGTGCGCGCAGAACCTTGATTGTCGACGGTTTGAAATGCCTGGATGCTGCTTTTGTTGACATTGGCCGGATAACTGATCGCCGTATTCCATATTCCGGACCTGACATTGGCAGTCCCTATGATTACATCCGTATTACCGATGACAATTCCAACCTGGGCTCCGGAGACACCTGTACCCGCGACAGCATAAGGTGAGCCGGCAATGTTCTTGATCAGGTTGATAATGGGTGGCGGAGGTGCGGAGCCAACCCCATCAGATACCCCCTGAGAATCGCCAAGCGGCTCTTTATCCATACCGTCATTTATTGTGCCCATAGCTGTCTCCGGGGCTGTTCAAGGGTATCAATGCAGGGGGCAGGAAAATCCTTGCCCTGATTGAAGAACAACCCCTTGCACTTCCACACCTGACAGTTCTGACAGTCCCGACCAACGGTAACCTTTCCCACAACCCCACCCGGCAGGGTCTTTCATCCGTCAGCGCGGGGCTACGGCGTCTTGCACCTTTGCCTACACATTCCTCAGAAACCGCCGGCTTGTGCGCCTTGGCGCTGCCCCGTAACTTGGTTCGCGTCGCTGCCAATCAGCGATCGGGTTCAGTCGCCCGGGGTTCTCAGCACGTTGCGCATCAGCGTCATTCAGTCGGGTATTCCCTATCCCCGTACTTGAGGGTGGCTGTTCGCAGGGCGCCTCAGGGCGTGCCGGTACGTGCACTCCCGGTCGACTGACCTGCTTGCAGCCGACACCCGCCAGTTTGGTCACAGGTCAGGTGTTGAGAGAACCCTGGATAACCAGCGCTGGATGGAAAGGTGTCTGGAGTGACGCCTTCGCGGGCAAGCCCGCTCCCACCAGGCAACAGATTGCAAGTGGGAGCGGGCTTGCCCGCGAAGACCCTGGTAAAGGCAGCCCGGCCCTCAGGCCGAAGCAGGCAACGGCTGAAAACTGAAGTATTGCTTCAATGCCTCGACCAGTTGCCCATATTCCGGCGGCGCCCGTTGCAGGCTGAAGCCGGCGTCGTAATGCAGGGGGGTCGCGTCTTCGTGGCACCACAGGCAACACGCACAGAGGTCGATCACCTGCAGGCAGCCCTCGCCCACCGGGATCTTCAGACGCAGATTGAATTCGGCACCGATCATCATCGGCAGCTGGCTGATGAGCATCAGCCCGTCTTCGGAGACATTGCCGAGAAACCCGATGGGCTTATCGGTGACGCTGTTGAACACTCGCAGAAAATACGGCAGCTGGTGCCGTTCGATTCGACGGTCGGTAAACATGCGCAGTATCGCCCTGCAAGGCTCCTGACGGAGCCACACTTTCGCTTCGGAACGAACCTGCGTGGCAGGTACGCTCTCCCCGCTCCCGGTGTGACGGTCGCTACAACGCCGTCACGTCGACCTCTGCCAGTCGCAGGTGTTGCGCCAGTCTGGATTCAAGGTTCCGGACCGGTGTCATTCGACTATAGCTCACGTTGTACACACAGCCAGCTTTTGTATGACATCTGTCATCAGAAGCGGGTCGGACGCACCACGGCGGCTTCGCTGCGAGTCGGGTAGTGGCCCAGGCTCTGCAGGGTTTCCAGGCGCGCGCGGGCGCGGTAGGCGTATTCGCTGTTGGGGTACGAGGCGATGATGAACTGGTAGGTCTGCGCCGCATCGACGAACATTTTTTGCCGTTCCAGGCACTGGCCGCGCATCATCGACACTTCCGGCCACACATAAGGTCGGGCACGGCTGGCGCGTTCGACCTTGGACAGTTCGAGCATCACCTGCTCGCAATTGCCCCGGTCATAGGCGCTGTAGGCATTATTCAAATGATGGTTCATCGACCAACGGGTGCAGCCCGTGACGCTGATAACAGCAAGGGCAAGGGCGGCAATGGGCACGAATCGCATGGGAGATCTCCTGTCTTGTGCTCTGTATCGACCTCGGGCGGGAAATCTTCAGAACCGTTTGTGCCGATTGTCGTGTTCAATAAAGAAAAGAATAAGTAGTGCAAACGAACAATGACTACACCCCAAGAGCATAGTAGCCTTCGCTGGCGCTTGAACTCAGGAGACCTTGCATGTCCGTCCGTCGTACCAAAATCGTCGCTACCCTTGGCCCGGCCAGTAACTCGCCGGAAGTTCTCGAACAGCTGATTCTGGCTGGCCTGGACGTTGCCCGTCTGAACTTCTCCCACGGCACCCCCGACGAGCACAAGGCTCGCGCGAAACTGGTGCGTGACCTCGCTGCCAAACATGGCCGCTTCGTCGCCCTGCTGGGTGACCTGCAAGGCCCGAAAATCCGTATCGCCAAATTCGCCAACAAGCGCATCGAGCTGAAGATCGGTGACAAGTTCACCTTCTCCACCAGCCATCCGCTGACCGAAGGCAACCAGCAGGTGGTCGGTATCGACTACCCGGATCTGGTCAAGGACTGCGGCGTGGGCGACGAGCTGCTGCTCGACGACGGCCGCGTAGTAATGCGCGTCGAAACCGCCACCGCCACCGAGCTGAACTGCGTGGTGACCATCGGCGGCCCGCTGTCCGACCACAAAGGCATCAACCGTCGCGGTGGCGGTCTGACCGCTCCGGCCCTGACTGAAAAAGACAAGGCCGACATCAAGCTCGCTGCGGAAATGGAAGTCGACTACCTCGCCGTGTCCTTCCCGCGTGACGCCGCCGACATGGAATACGCCCGTCAACTGCGCGACGAAGCCGGCGGCACTGCCTGGCTGGTGGCGAAGATCGAACGCGCCGAAGCCGTGGCCGACGACGAAACCCTCGACGGCCTGATCAAGGCTTCCGACGCGGTGATGGTGGCCCGTGGTGACCTGGGTGTGGAAATCGGCGACGCCGAGCTGGTGGGCATTCAGAAGAAAATAATTCTGCATGCACGCCGCCACAACAAGGCGGTGATCGTCGCGACCCAGATGATGGAGTCGATGATCCAGAACCCGATGCCGACCCGCGCCGAAGTGTCCGACGTAGCCAACGCCGTGCTCGACTACACCGACGCCGTGATGCTCTCCGCCGAATCCGCTGCCGGTCAGTACCCGCTGGAAGCCGTGCAGGCCATGGCGCGCATCTGCGTCGGCGCTGAAAAGCACCCGACCGGCAAGACTTCCAGCCACCGTATCGGCAAGGAATTCGAGCGCTGCGACGAAAGCATCGCGCTGGCGACCATGTACACCGCCAACCACTTCCCGGGCGTCAAGGCGATCATCGCGCTGACCGAAAGCGGCTACACCCCGCTGATCATGTCGCGTATCCGTTCTTCGGTGCCGATCTACTGCTTCACCCCGCACCGTGAAGCCCAGGCCCGCGCGGCGATGTTCCGTGGCGTGTACACCATCCCGTTCGACCCGGCCTCGCTGGAGCCGCACGAAGTCAGCCAGAAAGCCATCGACGAGCTGACCAAACGTGGCGTCGTGGAGAAAGGCGACTGGGTCATCCTGACCAAGGGCGACAGCTATCACACCACCGGCGGCACCAACGGCATGAAGATCCTGCACGTTGGCGATCCGCAGGTCTGAGTGACACGCTGAAAACCAGAAGCCCCGGCATGTGAGTGTCGGGGCTTTTTCGTTTCGGGTGAGGCTTGGCTTCTCAGTGCCGTTTGATAAACCCGGTCAACGCTGCCAACGCTTCCGGCGAGCGCAACCGCTGGGTAAACAACGCCCCCTCCTCTTCAATCACCTGACGAATCAACCCACGATCCGGCGACTTCATCAGTTGCTTGCTGATACGCACCGCCTCCACCGGCATTTCGTCGAAACGCAACGCCATCTCCCGCGCCTTGGCCAACGCCGCTTCCCCGCTGCCCAGCGCCTCGGTGGCAATTCCCCACGCCGCCGCTTGTTCACCGGTAAAACCTTCACCCAGCAACAGCAACTCGGCCGCTTTGGCGTGCCCGAGCAAACGCGGCAGGATCAGGCTGGACGCAAATTCCGGGCACAGGCCCAGGTTGACGAACGGCATGCGCAGACGCGCATCGCGGCTGACGTAGACCAGATCGCAATGCAGCAACAGCGTCGTACCAATCCCCACCGCAGCGCCCGCCACGGCGGCCACCACCGGTTTGCGGCATTCGAGCAGGTTGAGCATGAAGTGAAACACCGGGCTGTCGAGGTCGCTCGGCGGTTGCTGGATGAAATCGGCGATGTCGTTACCGGCAGTGAAGCATTCGGCGCTGCCGGTGATCAGCACGGCGTTGATCTGCGGGTCGCTGTCGGCCTGTTTCAGGGCCTCGGCGAGACGGCTGTACATGGCGCGGGTCAGGGCGTTTTTCTTGTCCGGGCGGTTGAGGCGCAGGGTCAGCAAACCGCGTTCGCGTTCCAGCAGGATGGCTTCAGTCATGACGTGTCTCGCGTCTGAAAAGTCAGCGCTCAACCACGGCTGAGGAACACGTCGGCCAGCAGTTGATTGCGCGGCAGTCCGGCCAGGTACAGGCGCCGGGCGAAGGCGTCGACACTGGCGGTCGAGCCGCAGACTAAGGCCAGGGTTTGCCGGGAAACAAGCCGCAGTTGCGCCAAAGCGCCCGGCAACTCGGCCGTCGTCCACAGCTCGACATCGAGGTTTTCACGCTGGGCGGCCAGTGCTTCAAGGGGTTTGGCCAGGTAGTGCCCGGCGGCGTCATGGGCCACATGAATGATCCGGATGGCGCCCCGGTGATCCTGACGCAAGGCTTCGCGCAACACCCCGAACAACGGCCCCAGGCCCGTGCCGGCGGCCAGTAGCCAGAGTGGCCGCTCGTGCCAGGCCGGATCGTAATGCAGCGCCCCGCCACGCAGTTCGCCGAGACGGATCGCATCGCCGATCTGCAAACGTCGCGCGGCGTCGCTGAATTCGCCGGGCTGGCGGCAATCGAGATGGAATTCGAGAAAGCGGTCTTCCTCGGGCAGGCTCGCCAGCGAATAGGGACGCGCGACATGACCGGCCCACAGCACCATATGCTGGCCGGCACTGTAGCGCAGGGGCCGTTGTGCAACCAGGCGCAAGCGCAGGACGCTGTCGCTGAGCCAGTCCAGCGCCTCGACCGTCGCCGGACGGCCATCGGCCTGCGGATCGAAGGCGTGGATCTGCAAGTCTTCGGTCACCTGACACTGACAGGCCAGCCGCCAGCCCTGCTGACGCTGCTCGACGCTCAAGGCATCCGGGCGGCTGTCGGCGGGCATGCCTTGTACACATTGCACCAGGCACGCATGGCAACTGCCGGCGCGGCAGCTGTAGGGCACCGCCACGCCGTTCTGGTTGAGGGCATCGAGCAGGTTGCTGCCCGCCGCCACCGACCATGTCCGCTCACCGACCCGCAATTCAGGCATCGACGTTCTCCCACGCGGCCGCGCAGCGATTGCGGCCGTCGCGCTTGGCCCGGTACAGCGCCTGATCGGCACGCTGCAAGGCATCGTCCAGCTCATCGCCCAGTTCGAGCAGAGTCATGCCCGCCGACAGGCTGAGGCTCTTCACATTCAGCCCGACCAGTTCGACGTCGGTGAACGCAATACGCAGACGTTCGCAGCAGGCCGTCAGGCGTTCGGCGTCGCAGTCGGGCAGCAGCACGACGAACTCCTCGCCACCATAACGCGCCAGCACATCGCCGTCGCGCAGACAGGCCCCGGCCACACCGGCAAAGGCTTGCAGCACCTGATCGCCGGCCGCGTGACCGTGCAGGTCGTTGATGCGTTTGAAGTGGTCGAGGTCGATCAGCGCCAGGCCATGCACCACCCCGGCTTCCATCGCATTGAGCTCACGGGAAGCCAGGCGCAGGAAGTGCCGGCGATTGAACAGGCCGGTCAATTCGTCGGTGGCAACCAGATCCTCCAGCTGACGCATCATCCCGCGCAGGGTGTCCTGGTGCGCCTGCAAGGCGAACCGCCGCTGGCGCATGCGTTGCCGCGACAACTGGACGAAGCGCGCGTACAGCACCAGCCACGCCAGCACCATCAGCAGCACGCACACCTGCAATGCCGACAGCGCCGGGTCCGCCAGGCGCATGTGGTAGCCATCCCACAGGGTAATGGCGCAGAAACTGAAGAACACCAGCAACGCGCATCGCACGAACGCGCGCCGGGATAAATGGAACAGGCCGAACAGCAGAATCAGCACGTAGAACACCAGGAACGTGCCCCGGGCATCGTCCAGATGCGCGATCAGCCACGTCTGCCAGCCGAGGCCGAGCAGCACTTGGGCTTCGGTCAGGCTCGGGTCGCGAAAGCGCAGGTTGCGCCCCGACCAGAACAGGGCGAACAACCCGGCCTGAGTGATGACCACCAGCGCGCTGCCAATGGCCACGTCTGCCAGCGGTTCTTCGTAATGTCCGGTAAAAAACGCGAGCCACAGCAACAGCAAGGCCAATCCATAGGTGGCTGCGGCAAGGGCGAAACGTTTAAGCAAAAGGCGCTGGATGGCGTTATGGGTCAATCGTTGACTCACCGTGCGATGGAAGGCTGACCGAGTGTCCTACTCTACAGACCGGATGCCACTTTAGTGGCGTGAGAAAAAAATCACCATCGATTTTCGGGCGCAAAAATTGGCGTCAAATGCATGACCGGCGTGGGCAGCCGAAAGCCCCCTCACCCTGACCCTCTCACGGAGGGAGAGGGAACTGACCGGGGTGTTCCTTCGAGATACACCGACCTGAAATATCGCGCCGAACGCCGGTTTGCGCTTTCCCCCTCGTCCCTTGGGGATGGCTCGACGTGCACCCCCCCTGCCCGATATTCGCCCACTCATGCGACCAACGAATGACTGTCGGCGCGTGTCAGCGCCGGGGAGGCGCGGTATACTGCCGCGCCTTTTTAGCGTCGCGCCAGCAGCCCCGGCGTGCCTTGAAAGGTGCTTGCGACCGACCGATGCACCCAAGCCGCAGGCACCTTATTGAATGTTCCCGTCTTTTAGAGGAGCGCGACTCATGACCGTGATCAAGCAAGATGACCTGATTCAGAGCGTTGCCGACGCCCTGCAATTCATTTCCTACTACCACCCCGTGGACTTCATCCAGGCGATGCACGAAGCCTACCTGCGCGAAGAATCGCCAGCGGCCCGTGACTCGATGGCGCAGATCCTGATCAACTCGCGCATGTGCGCCACCGGCCACCGGCCGATCTGCCAGGACACCGGCATCGTGACCGTGTTCGTGCGTGTGGGCATGGACGTGCGTTGGGATGGCGCGACCATGAGCCTGGACGACATGATCAACGAAGGCGTGCGCCGCGCCTACAACCTGCCGGAAAACGTCCTGCGTGCCTCGATCCTGGCCGACCCGGCAGGCGCCCGGAAAAACACCAAGGACAACACCCCGGCGGTCATCCACTACTCCATCGTCCCGGGCAACACCGTGGAAGTGGACGTGGCGGCCAAGGGCGGCGGCTCCGAGAACAAGTCGAAAATGGCCATGCTCAACCCGTCCGACTCGATCGTCGACTGGGTGCTCAAGACCGTTCCGACCATGGGCGCCGGCTGGTGCCCACCGGGCATGCTGGGCATCGGCATCGGCGGCACCGCCGAGAAAGCCGCAGTGATGGCCAAGGAAGTGTTGATGGAATCCATCGACATCCATGAGCTGAAAGCCCGTGGCCCGCAGAACCGCATTGAAGAAATGCGTCTGGAGCTGTTCGAGAAGGTCAACCAGTTGGGCATCGGCGCCCAGGGCCTCGGTGGCCTGACCACCGTGCTCGACGTGAAGATCATGGACTACCCGACTCACGCCGCCTCCCTGCCGGTGTGCATGATCCCGAACTGCGCCGCCACCCGTCACGCGCACTTCGTGCTCGACGGTTCCGGCCCGGCCTCGCTGGAAGCGCCGCCGCTGGACGCCTACCCGGAAATCGTCTGGGAAGCCGGCCCGTCGGCCCGTCGTGTCAACCTCGACACCCTGACCCCGGAAGACGTGCAGAGCTGGAAGCCGGGCGAAACCGTCCTGCTCAACGGCAAGATGCTCACCGGTCGCGACGCCGCGCACAAGCGCATGGTCGAGATGCTGAACAAGGGCGAAACCCTGCCGGTGGATCTGAAAGGTCGTTTCATCTACTACGTCGGCCCGGTTGATCCGGTCGGTGACGAAGTGGTTGGCCCGGCCGGTCCGACCACCGCGACGCGGATGGACAAGTTCACCCGTCAGATCCTCGAGCAGACTGGCCTGCTGGGCATGATCGGCAAGTCCGAACGAGGCCCGACCGCCATCGACGCGATCAAGGACAGCAAGGCCGTGTACCTGATGGCCGTCGGCGGCGCCGCCTACCTGGTGGCCCAGGCGATCAAGAAGTCCAAGGTATTGGCATTCGCCGAGCTGGGCATGGAAGCGATCTACGAGTTCGAGGTCAAGGACATGCCGGTCACCGTCGCGGTGGACAGCAAAGGTGAATCGGTACACATCACCGGCCCTGCGATCTGGCAACAGAAGATCAGCGAAAGCCTGGCGGTTGAAGTGCAGTAAGCTTCAGCTCCGATAAAAAGGCCGGGCGGTCAGCAATGACCGCCCGGCCTTTTTTTGTCCGCCCCTTGGGGGCTGGTCATAAACACCTGTCAGATCTGACAGGTGTCACCCCGTAAACGCTCTGATAGCTTGAAACCCTGCCGGCGCATTCCCCTTCCCGCCGGGCGCACAGGGTTCGTTGCCATGGCGACATCGGAAGAGTTACTGACCCCGCCGTCGATCAACAAAACGGCGTCCATCGCCACTCAGGGCCGAGCCTGGGGAGAAATCGGCGCGACGGGACAAAAGCCTTACACCCTGGACATCCCGACACTGCAAGGCCGTTCGCTGAACCCGCAACTGCGCCTGGCCTACGACAGCAATGCCGGCAACGGCCCCTGCGGCCTCGGCTGGAACCTGGATCATCCGTCCATCTCACGCAAGACCAGCAAAGGCGTGCCGCGCTACCTGAACACCGATGTGATGCTGGCCGATGGCAGCGAACTGCGGCCCGCGCTGAATGCCGACGGCCAAGTCCTCACCCGCCCGCACAGCCACGGCACTGTCCACTACAGCGTAACGCTCTATATTCCGCGTCTGGAAAGCGGCTTCAACCGTTACGAATTCTGGACGCCCGACAACGGCCGACCCGGTTTCTGGATCGTCTACCACCCCGACGGCAGCCAGTATTGCTACGGCAACAACAGTGCCTCCTGCATCCACGACCCCGATCAGCCGCAGCGCATCGCCGTCTGGCTGCTGGTGGAAATCATGAATGCGCTGGGCGAACACCTCGTCTTCAAATACCAGGCTGACGACGTCGAACCCGACCCGCGTTTCGACTACCGCGCCCAGCGTTACCTGAGCCAGATCGTCTACTGCAACAAGACCGCCAGCGACGAACTGTATTGCCTCACACACGAGGACCCGGCGCAGACAGTGGAGTGGTTGCTGACCGTGGTCGCGGACTATGGCGCGCGCAGCGTCGACCCGGACATCGCGCCGACCTTTGCAGCCGACGAAGACGCCTGGCCGCTGCGCCAGGACCCTTCGCGCATGCACCGTTACGGCTTCGAAGTGGGCACACGACGCCTGTGCCGGCAATTTCTGATGTTCAACAGGATCGGGCCGGCGCCGGTGCTGACCCATCGTCTGCTGCTGGAATACGAAAACACGCCGCTGCATTACAGCCAGCTCACAGCTGCGCACGTCATGGGTTACGACGCCAAAGGCCAGGTCGAGAAAACCCCGCCGATGGAGTTCTCCTACGCCCCGTTCTTGCCCGACACCACACCGCGACCGTTCCTTGCACTCGACCACATGCCTGGCCTCAACGACGGCGAGACTTATCACTGCATCGATCTTTACGGCGAAGGCCTGCCCGGCATCCTGTGCCAGTACGACGGCACCTGGTATTACCGCGAACCCTTGCGCGGCGAGGCCGGCACCGAGGAAGTCGTCTACGGCCCCTGGACGCTGCTGCCGCTGATTCCCAACGCCGACAGCAGCAAACCGGCGATCCAGATCCTCACCGACATCAGCGGTGACGGCTGCCTGAACTGGGTTTTCGTTTTGCCCGGCATGGCCGGTTACTACACGCTCAAACCGGATCGCAGCTGGTCGGATTTCCAGCCGTTCGAACGTTTTCCCGCCGAAGTCGCTCAGGCCTTCACCCAATGGGCAGACCTGTCCGGTGGTGGCCTGCAGGACTTTGCGGTGATCGGCCCGAAAAGCGTGCGGGTGTACGCCAATCAACGGGAGGACGGCTTCGCTGCCGGCATCGATGTACCCCATGAACCCGATGATCGATTGCCACTGCCAGACCGCAACGTGCCCAGTGAACTGACAATGCTCGGCCACCTGAATGCCAGCGATCACGTCGCGCTGTGCCGCATTCGCCATGACGAAATCAAATGCTGGGCCAATCTGGGCCACGGCACCTTCGCCGAAGGCCACCCCGTCTCTCCCCTGCCTTTTGATTACGCAACATTCAATGCCGATCAGGTACGCGTCGCCGACCTCGACGGCTCCGGCGCGCCAGCCCTGATCTATCTGCGTGCCGATGGTTTCGAAATCTACTTCAACCACGGTGGCAACGAACTCGATCAGCAACCGCTACGGGTGCCCTGGCCCAGCGGCGTGCGCTACGACCCGCTATGCCAGGTAACCTTCGCCGACCTGCAAGGTCTGGGCTGCGCCAGCCTGTTGCTGACCGTACCGCACATGACGCCGCGACACTGGGTGTATCACTTCGTCAGCGAGCGCCCCTACCTGCTCAGCGGCGCGAACAACAACATGGGTTACGACGCCACCCTCGGCCATGCCAGCAGCGCGCAATACTGGCTGGATGAAAAGCGGCAGTTGCTGGAGGCCGGTGAGCGGCCGGTCTGTCACCTGCCGTTTCCCCAGCAAGTGCTCAAATACCTGCGTCAGGACGATGAAGTCACCGGCAACTACCTGATGCAACGGTTTCAGTATTTCGAAGGCTGCTTCGATCCTCGGGAACGCGAACTGCGTGGTTTCGGCCGGGTCTACCAGACCGACAGCGAACTGACGCCGGGCCTGGCCGAAAGCGGTCACACGGCGCCGATGCGGGTCAAGCAGTGGTTCCATGTCGGCAGGACCATCGATCAGCCATTGAAGGACACCTGTGAGTCGGACCAAGAATACCGGCCACTGGGCGCCACGAAAGTGGCACCAGGCGCGGAAGACCATCCGGACATGCCCTACGCCCTGAGCGGCCGCTTGCTGCGCAGCGAGACTTCCCAGGCCGACGATCCCGTGCCCGCACGGCTGTTTACCCTCGACGAGGTGCGTTACCAGGTTGAGGTGCTCGATGAAGCACCGTCCAGACTGATCGTGCAGGAACTGGAAACCCGCCGCTTTCAGTACGAACGCATCATGAATGACCCGCGCTGCCAGCACGTCGTCATCCTCGAACGAAACCCTTACGGTCAAACTGTTCACAGCCTCACCGTCGACTGCGCGCGCCGCCGCAATGAAAACGACGATCCACCGTTTGAAGAGGACAGCCAGAAACGCGCCTGGCGGGACAGCTTCGATCAGAGCCAGAACGTGTTTTACCTGAGCGAATGGCGCGCCGAATTCCATCAGTTGATCGAGCCGCCGCACTGGCTGCTGAACCTGCCGTGGTGCCGGCGCAGCAACGCGCTGACCCTGCCGCCAGGCGTACTGCCCGTGGGCCTGAGTGCGGAGCAGATCAGCGCTGAACACTTCCTCCGGCATCAGGACAGCAACGCCTGGAACGCGTTGCGCGAATTAACGTCGCTGTCGGTGCAGCACTATCAGCAATCGCCCGAAGGTGAACTCAGCTTCCCGCCGCTGGCGATCGCGAGGGATGACGCTGTTTTCGACAAGCAGGCACTGGCCGCCTACGACGCGGTTCCAGATTTCGATATTCGCCTGGAGCTGGACAGGATTGGCTACGTGCCCATGCCCTTCTCGCTCCCCGTCGATCCGGAAGCGGACAAGCGGCGCGAACTGTGGGCGGTTGAAAGCGAATTCTTCACCTACGCCGCTGCGGCGGACTTCTATCAGGTCACCAAGGTGCAACCGACCGCCAGCCATGGCGAAACTGAAATCAGCAGCGATACCGATCACCTGCGCACCACCGTCATCAAGCAGCCGGACGGTTGCCAGACGCATATCACCTGGGACTATCACCATCTCCAGCCGAAGTCCGTCAGCGATGCGAACCTCAATATTCAGGAAGCATTGTTCCTGCCCGATGGCCGGACACAGGCAACCAGTTTCTACGGCACCGAAGACGGCAAGCGGGCCGGGTTTCGCCCGCTGAGCGAATACCCGATACCCGCCGATCCGAGCCCCGAATCGGCCCTCGGCAATCCCCCGGAGTACCTGGCGGCTGCCGCCATTGCGCTGGCCTACGACCTGCTCAGCTGGATGCCGAAAATCCCCTTGAACACTGCACTGGCCGAGCACCTGCAATGGATCGCCAAGGGGCTGGTCCAGCCCGACGGACGCGTCCGCGCGTCGGTCCTGCGCCGCTTGAAACACCTGAAGAATCCGGATGTCGGCGAACAAGCCTTGCTCGATCTGCTCAGCAATTTGCCGCGCGTACCGGTACACAGCGCCGCGCTGAGGGCCGACCGTTACTTCAATGATCCGCAACGCCAGATCCAGATCTCGATCACGCACGTGGATGGCTCCGGCCGGACCTTGCAGACCAAGCAATTGGTCGAGAAAGGCCTTGCCTATGTCAGATCCCCCGACGGCAGTCTCGAACTGGAGAACGGCGTTCCCCGGCAGGCATTGGCGGATCCGCGCTGGCGCGTCAGCGGACGGGCGGAACTCAACCATAAAGGCGAGCCGATCAGGGTTTTCCAGCCGTATTTCATCAACAGCGAACAGCGCGTCAACGACAGCTCGATGCGCGAGTCTGGCTACTTCGACGAACTGTTTTATGACGCCACCGGGCGCCAGATCCAGGTGATCAATGCCAAGGGGCATCTGGCGTTCGAGCTGATCCATCCCTGGTTCACGGCTAAATATGACTACAACGACACCGACGAGTCGCCGCCAACAAAGCCGCTGAAGAGGTCCGGACGATGAACGCCAGCGTGCATGCGCGTACACCCTCGGTGGCCGTCATCGATCCACGCGGCTTGCCGGTGCGGCAGGTGGAATATCTGCGCACTGAGGCCGATGGCCCGCTGCAAACGCTGATGTCCCGCCAGCGCTTCGACGTGGCCGCGCGTTTGATCGAGCAACAGGATCCGCGTCTGTCCATTCCCAACGAGACCCGCGTTCATACGCTGGGCGGCCAGGCACTCAAGGTCTGCAACGTTGACGCCGGCGAGAGCCTGCGCCTACCGGGACTGGCCGGGCAGGAGGTGCAGCGCTGGGATGCCCTCGGCAATCATTGGCAGACCCGTTACGACGCCCGGCTGCGCGCCGTGGCCGTCGCAGAAAACGCCGAGGCGGACGCTGAAACCTTCATCTATGCGCCGGGCGATGCCGATCACCAACACAACCTGCGCGGGCAACTGATCGCCTTCAGCGAACCGTCCGGCAACAGCGCGATCACCGGTTACGGCCTGCTCGATCAGCCGATCCACGAAAGTCGCACCTTTCATGACGGCAAGACCTTTACTCACCGCCAGACCTTCAATGCGCTGGGCGCCGGGCTCGAACACACCGACGCTGGTGGCCACCGCCAGCAATCGAGCTACGACGTCGCCGGACATCTGCAACGGGTCCAGTTGCAACTTGCCGGCACAGCCGAGTGGAAAGCGGTGCTGGTGGATGCGCAGTACAACGCTGCCGGGCAAATTATCGAGCAGCAGACCGGCAACGGTGTCAGCAGTCGCTGGTTGTACGATCCGGCGGATGGGCGATTGCTGCGGCAGACGGCGCAGAAGGAGGCAGCCCCCGCGCTGCAAGACTTCGAATATGAGTACGACCGCACGGGAAATGTCACGCGAGTTCTCGATCACGTCTTCATCCCGATGTTTGTCGCCGGGCAGCGGATCGATGGACACCGGGCATTTACCTACGACTCGCTGAGCCGGATCAGAAGCGCCAGCGGATACGCCGACGCCCCGCCCTCCGACACGCCCGGCCGTCCACAACCGAGCGATCCGGGCAACCGGCGCAACTATCTCGAAACCTACGAATACGACCACGGCAACAACCTGACCAGAACCACGCACGTGCGTGATGGTGCCAACCATACCCGCGAGATGTTCATCGACCTCGCCAGCAACCGGGGAGCACGCTGGACGCCCGGCGATCCGCCACCGGACTTCGACCGTCTGTATGACCGTGCCGGCAACCTGTTGGCCCTGCAAGCCGGCCTGCCGATGCACTGGGACAGTCGTGGCCGGTTGCAAGCGGTCACGCTGGTCGATCGCGGTGGCAGCAACGATGATCGGGAAAGCTATCGCTACAGTCGCGGCGCGCGGGTCTACAAGCGCCACGAAACCCACACCCGCAAAGCCAGCCACGTCCATGAAGTGCGCTACTTGCCCAACCTGCAAATCCGCACCCGCGACAATGATGAAGAACTGCACACTCTCACGCTCAGAACCGCAGTCGGCGAGGTCTGTTGCCTGCATTGGGTGGCTGGCAAACCGGCGGACATCGAAGCGGACCAACTGCGCTTTAGCCTGTCCGATCACTTGGGTTGCGCCCTGACCGAACTGGATGGCCAGGCACAATTGATCAGCCAGGAACGTTATTTCCCGTTTGGCGGCACGGCCGTGCTGACCGCGCGCTCGCAAGTGGAAGTCAGCTACAAGACCGTGCGTTTCTCGGGTAAGGAAATGGATGTCAGCCGGCTCTATGATTACGGTTCAAGGTATTACGCCGACTGGCTGCAACGCTGGATCAGCGCCGACCCGGCAGGGAACGTCGACGGGCTGAATCGGTATGCGTATGTCGGCAACAATCCGATGCGATACGTCGACCTTGAAGGCACGGCAAAAGCAGAACACGTCATCTACAACTACTCGAATTTCATCAATGTCCTGTCGGGCGTGGCCGAGGAAACACTCGGACAGATCGACAACGTCATCCACCAGAAAAACATCAAGAGCGGGCTGGCGAAAAACCTGCTGGGCGAGTCGATCAACGCATTCGCCACCAGTGGACTGGGTTCGATTCTGGCAACGCGGTCTGGCGTGGACGGGAGCGTGGTCCTGAGCGGTGCCCCCTACATCGATGGTCTGACCGCCGGGAATGCGCTGGCAAACCCGGCCGCTGCGGTGGTCGACGCCACCCTGTCAGGCGCCCTGACACGCCCCTTGATCCCTCAGACTTCGAAAATCTCGGTGGCGGCCATCGACAGTGCCCTGGGCTTGATGGATGAAGGGACCATGGATTGGCGCGAGGCTCCTGGTGCCCTGCTCAATCCCGATATTCTGGTGGGATGGGGCGTTGGTTCGGTGCTGGGAATTATCGGCAACCTGTTGAATATGGGGAGCCGGGTTCAAGAAGCCGAAGACATCAAAAACCGTCTCGACCCGGTAAAAATCAACAAGATCGACACCCTGCTCGCCGATTGGAAAACCGCCGTGGAGGAACGCTGGGCACAGACCGAAAAAGCCTTCAACGCACTCGGCAGCGATGTGATTTATCCGCAAGATCTGTTGCCGAACGTGAACCACATGACGCCTGCCGGGCTCATTGCGCCCGTTCACCGCTCGGCCCTGGAACGCAAAAACCGCAAGACACTGGACTACATCGACCGCGCACAACGGGGCATGGCCTGGTATCGGAAAATGGGCAGCACAGACAATCAGTTCCTGGCGCATCCACCCGCTCCTTCGCCCACCCACTGGTTCACGCGAAGTGCCCGGTAGCATCCATCTGCGCACGCCCGCCGTCATTGCCAATGACAGCCGTGGCCTGGCGGTCAGACACATCGCCTATCTGCGCACGGTCGCTGGCGATGCGGCGCAACCACTGGTCAGCCGTCAGCAGCATGACCCGGCCGGACGGTTGGTGGTGCAACAGGACCCGCGCCTGTCCACGCCCAATATCACTAACCTGTATGCCCTGGACGGCCAGCCGCTCAGGATCGACAACGTCGACGCCGGCCCGCTTCTGGTCCTGCCGGGCCTTGCCGGGCAGGAACTGCAACGCTGGGATGCCCGGGGTAATCATTGGCGCGCCACCTACGACGAGCAGATACGCGCGGTGGCCATCGAGGAAAACGGTGTGGCAGACATCGAAACCTCGACCTACGCCGATGCGTCGGCCGATGCCGGGCGAAATCTTCGGGGCCGGTTGATTGCGCTCAGCGACCCGTCGGGCCAAGTGTCCTTCGACGGTTTCGCCCTTGTTCTGCCGGATCAGCCATTGCGCGAAAGCCGCACTTTCGGCGACGCCATGGCCCTCGTCAGCCACCGCACCTTCAGCGCTCTCGGCACGCCTCTGGAACAGATCGACGCCGCCGGCCACCGGCAGCAGTCGACTTACGATGTCGCCGGGCAGCTCAATCAGGTGCGGCTGCAGCTCAACGGCCAGACCACCTGGCAGGCGATTCAGCAGCAAGCGCAATACAACGCTGCCGGGCAACTCGTCGAGCAGTTGACGGGCAACAACCTCACCTGCCGCTGGTGTTACGACCCGGCCGACGGACGCCTGCTGCAACAAACCGCGCACAAGGACAGCGGCGCCGTGGTGCAGGACCTCGGTTATGAATACGATCCGGTGGGCAACGTCACCGCGATTTTCGATCACGCCTTCACCCCCCGGTTTTTCGCCAACCAGCGGATCGACGGCCACCGCGCATTCAGCTACGACTCGCTGTATCGACTGATCCGCGCCACCGGCCATGCCGACGCCGCGCCCTCGGACAATCCCGGCCGACCGCAACCGACCGACCCCAACGACCGGCGCAATTACGTCGAGACCTACGACTACGACAGCGGCAACAACCTGATCAAGACCACCCATGTGCGCGACGGCGCCAGCCATACCCACGAGATGTTCATCGATCCCGCCAGCAACCGGGGTGTGCGCTGGCAACGGGGTGATCCGCCGCCGGACTTCGACAGTCTGTTCGACCGCGCCGGCAACCTGCTGGCCCTGCAACCGGGGCAACCGCTGCGCTGGGATAACCGGGGCCGGTTGCAGAGCGTGACCCTGATCGATCGCGGCAACGGCCCGGACGATCAGGAAACCTGCCGCTACAGCCAGGGCGAACGGGTCGGCAAACGCCACGAAAGCCACACCCCCAAAGCCAGCCATTTCCACGACGTGCGCTATCTGCCGGGGCTGGAAATCCGCACCCGGGACACCGGCGAAGAACTGCACGTCATTTCCATCGGCATGGCGGCCGGCGGCGCGCGCTGCCTGCACTGGGAAAAAGATCCGGCGAATGTCGGCGCCGATCAGTGGCGCTACACCCTGAGCGATCATCTCGATTCGGCGGTGAAAGAACTGGACGGGCAGGCAAACCTCATCAGCGATGAAGGCTATCGACCGTTTGGTGCCACCGCCTGTCTGACGGCGCGCTCGGCGGTCGAGGTCAGTTACCGCACGCTGCGCTATTCGAACAGGGAAATGGACGACAGCGGCTTGTACTTCTACGGCGCACGCTATTACGCGCCGTGGCTGGGCCGCTGGATCAGCGCCGACCCGGCGGGGGATGCCGACGGACTGAACCTGTATGCGTTCGTCGGCGGCAATCCGATCGGCAACATCGATGCCAACGGCGAGGGCAGACTGCCCACGACGGCAGACTTCAATGCCGGCCTCCATCGGATCATTCAGTCTCAGAACGAAAGCTATGCCAGACACCGTCAGCTCGCCGGGACACGTCATGCCAAGGAAAACCTGAGCCGGGAAATGACCCGGCACATCGAAATTCTCGGGCTGACCAAACGGCGGGTGGTCGATGCCCAGGGGCAACTCGACAGGATGGGTTCAGGCAGCGGCGTCGCCCTGGCAGCCGCGCGCAGGACCGCGACGCTGGTGATCGGCAAAGGCATCAGTTATGGCGTCGGCGTTGCCGTCGGAGTCGGTGCCCAGGCACTGGGTGCCGCTGCGCCCGGCATTGGCAACGTGGTGGGCGTCGGTCTGGGCATCGGCGCCAAGGTTGCGGTTTCGGGGCTGGTGGATTACCTCGCCGAACGCTCGGGTCTGAGCGCCACGGTCAACTTGAAAACCTCCAGGCTGACGGCGAACAAGATCATCCAGAAGGCCGAGTACAAACAGATGGAGCCACTGGAATACCTGGTCGCCAAATATCGCAACATGAAGCCCGACTCGCGCAAGGCGCAGCTCAAACTGTCCAAGGAGGCCGCCACCCAGTCGGCGGGTTACCTGCTCAAGTCGACCCTGCCGGCCATGCCCTCCGAAGCGATGGGCGCCATCAGCAGCAGTATCGCGGCCTTGATCGGACTGCCGGAAATCATCGACGAGACCCTTGGCGCGCTGTCCGACAAATCCGGCGAGAAAATGCAGATGTTCGAGCAGCAGATCACCGGCCTGATCAACGAGATCGAAACCAACCAGGCCAGGGTTCACGCGTTCGCCGATGCGCTGTCCCTGAACAGCATCAGCGGCATCGACATCGACGATCTGGATCAGCAGACCTCGGCGATCACCCACCTGCTTCACGGACTCGGGCAACGAGTTCGCAATCACCGGGCCAATCAGGGCACGCCGGTCTGAACGAGGGCTTTTATCCCGTCAGGGCACTGCCGCCCCACGGCGGCATGCTATCGTGCGGTCCCGTCCTGCCACCCGTTCGCCCAGCATGCCGCCGACTTCCCGTACCTTGCGTCTGTCGTTGTATACCCTGCTGATCATTGCCGGCGCCGCCATCGCCGCGACCCTGGCCGTGCGCCATGCCGAGCGTCAGGCTCAGGAAGAAGACGCCGCCCGGGCCAGTCAGCAACTGGCGCTGTACGCCAACTCGCTGCATACCCTGATCGACCGTTACCGTGCCCTCCCCGCCGTACTGGCGCTGGACCCGCAATTGCGTGCGGCCCTGCGCGGCCCGGTCGATGCCGAGCAGCAAGCGGCGCTCAACCTGAAACTGGAAAAGATCAACGGCGCGGCGCAGTCCTCGACCCTTGAACTGCTCGACCACACCGGCCTCGCGGTGGCCGCCAGCAACTGGCGCCTGCCCAGCAGTTATGTCGGCCACAACTACGGCTTTCGCCCGTATTTCAGCCAGACCCGTACCCAGGGCAGCGGACGCTTCTACGCCGTCGGGGTGACCAGCGGGATTCCCGGTTACTTCCTGTCCAGCGCGGTGCTTGGCGACAACGACGAGTTTCTCGGGGCGATGGTGGTCAAGCTGGAATTCCCGGAACTGGAGCGCGAATGGAGCCAGGGCAGCGACACCCTGCTGGTCAGCGACGCACGCGGAATCATCTTCATCGCCAACCAGCCCGGCTGGCGCTATCGCCTGTTGCGACCGCTGAGCCCGGGCGATCACGCCGAAATCAAGACCACCCGTCAGTACGACAAACAGGCGCTGGTGCCGCTGACCCACCTGTCGCTGCGACGCTTCGACGAGAACAGCGATCTGGCCCGGGTCGAAGGCCCGACGGGTACGGCGGATTATCTGTGGGAGTCCCTGCCACTGGCCGCCGAAGGCTGGACCCTGCATCTGCTGCGCCCGGCCAGAGTGGCTTTCGAGGACCTGCGCAACGCTGGACTCGCCGCCGCCGGCGTGTGGCTGGCGCTGGTGTTTCTGTTGCTGTTTCTCAACCAGCGCTGGCGTCTGGCGAAGATGCGCCAGCGCAGTCGCGCGGAGCTGGAACGTCTGGTCGAGGAACGCACCCGCGATTTGCGTACCGCCCAGGACGGTCTGGTGCAATCGGCCAAACTGGCGGCGCTGGGGCAGATGTCGGCGGCGCTGGCCCACGAAATCAACCAGCCGCTGACCGCCCAGCGCATGCAACTGGCGACCCTGCGCCTGTTGCTCGACCATGGCCGGGTGGACGATGCCTACAAGGCGCTCAAACCGGTGGATGACATGCTCACCCGCATGGCGGCCCTCACCGGCCACCTGAAAACCTTCGCCCGCAAAAGTCCCAGCGGATTGCGCGAACGTCTGGATCTGGCAACCGTGGTCGATCAGGCCCTGCAATTGCTCGATACGCGGATACGCGACGAACAGGTCAGCCTGGTGCTGCACCTGACCCGTCCGGCCTGGGTTCGTGGCGATGCGATCCGTCTGGAGCAAGTGCTGATCAACCTGCTGCGCAACGCGCTTGATGCGATGCACGACACCACTTGCAAGCGTCTGGAAATCCGTCTGGAAGCCGATGAACAACTGTGGCGCCTGAGTGTCATCGACAACGGCCCCGGCATCGCCGAAGAACACCTGGGCCAGGTGTTCGATCCGTTTTTCACCACCAAACCGGTGGGTGACGGGCTGGGCCTGGGACTGGCGGTTTCGTTTGCTATCGTCCATGAGTCCGGCGGCCGCCTGAGCGCCGACAATGGCAGCGTCGGCGCGGTGTTCAGCCTGACCTTGCCGATCGATCTGGAGGCGCACATCTGATGCTCAATTCGGTGATGGTGGTCGACGACGAAAGCAGCATCCGCAGCGCCGTCGAACAATGGCTGAGCCTGTCCGGGTTCGATGTGCAACTGTTCAGCCGCGCCGAAGAATGCCTGGCGGCGCTGCCCAGGCATTTCCCCGGGGTGATTCTCAGCGACGTGCGCATGCCCGGTCTCAGCGGCCTGGAATTGCTCGCCGAAGTGCAGCGACGGGATGCCGATCTGCCGGTGATTCTGCTGACCGGCCACGGCGATGTGCCAATGGCGGTCGAGGCGATGCGCGACGGCGCCTATGACTTCCTGGAAAAACCCTTCAGCCCGGAAACCCTGCTCGGCAGCCTGCGCCGGGCGCTGGACAAGCGCCGTCTGGTCCTGGAAAACCGCGCCCTGCACGAACAGGCCGACAACCGCGCCCGACTCGATGCGACGCTGCTGGGGGTCTCCCGTGGCTTGCAGACCTTGCGCCGGCAGGTGCTGGACCTGGCGACGCTGCCCGTCAACGTGCTGATCCGTGGCGAAACCGGCAGCGGCAAGGAACTGGTCGCCCGCTGCCTGCATGACTTCGGCCCGCGTGCGGACAAACCGTTCGTGGCGCTGAACTGCGCGGCCATCCCCGAGCAATTGTTCGAAGCCGAACTGTTCGGCCACGAAAGCGGCGCGTTCACCGGCGCGTCGGGCAAACGCATCGGCAAGCTGGAATACGCCGACGGCGGCACGTTGTTCCTCGACGAAATCGAAAGCATGCCGCTGGCCCAGCAGGTGAAATTGCTGCGGGTGTTGCAGGAGCAGAAACTCGAACGGCTGGGATCGAACCAGAGCATTCGCGTGGACCTGCGGATCGTCGCGGCGACCAAACCGGACTTGCTCGATGAAGCCCGGGCCGGGCGTTTTCGCGAAGACCTCGCCTATCGCCTGAACGTCGCCGAACTGCGCCTGCCACCGCTGCGTGAGCGGCGCGAAGACATTCCGCTGCTGTTCGAAGCCTTCGCCCACAGCGCCGCCGAACGCCTGGGCCGGACCTTTCCGCCACTGAGCGGGGCGCAGTTGAGTCACCTGCTCGGGCACGACTGGCCGGGCAACGTGCGCGAACTGGCGAACGTCGCCGAGCGCCAGGTGCTGGGGCTGGACGAACCGGCACCGGGGATCGATCCGGGGCAGTCGCTGGCGGCCCAGCAGGAGGCGTTCGAGGCGCAGTGTCTGCGGGCGGCGCTGACCCGGCACAAGGGCGATGTGAAGGCGGTGCTTGAAGAGCTGCAACTGCCCAGGCGCACGTTCAATGAAAAGATGCAGCGGCATGGGTTGAGCCGGGAGATGTTTTTGGCTGAGTGAGGGGGCTTCTGACGCTGCACCCGATAAGCGGAAATCCGCTCACCCAGTCCAATACCTCGGCAATATTCCGCTCACCCGATTCCCATACCCCCTCTAAACCGGCCCTCTCCCCGTTGGCACACCTCCTGCTATAGCCCTCGCAGGCTGCGTTCCCACGCGCTCCACAAAAACAATTAAACGAAGGATCCTTCAATGGATAACTCCAACGCCCTGCCTCTTGGGTCGGCTGCCGTGCCGGCAAAAGAAAAAACCACCGCGAGCCGGATCAAATCGATCTTCAGCGGTTCCGTCGGCAACATGGTCGAGTGGTATGACTGGTACGTCTACGCCGCCTTCTCGCTGTACTTCGCCAAAGTCTTTTTCCCCAAAGGCGACACCACCGCCCAACTGCTGAACACCGCAGCGATCTTCGCCGTGGGCTTCCTGATGCGTCCGATCGGTGGCTGGCTGATGGGGCTGTACGCCGACAAGGTCGGGCGCAAGAAAGCGCTGATGGCTTCGGTGTACCTGATGTGCTTCGGCTCGCTGATCATCGCCCTGAGCCCTGGCTATGAAACCATCGGTGTCGGCGCGCCGATCCTGCTGGTGTTCGCCCGTCTGCTGCAAGGCCTGTCGGTCGGTGGCGAATACGGCACCTCGGCGACCTACCTGTCGGAGATGGCGACCAAGGAACGTCGCGGCTTCTTCTCCAGCTTCCAGTACGTGACCCTGATCTCCGGCCAGCTCATCGCGCTGGGCGTGCTGATCGTGCTGCAACAATTCCTCACCTCTGACGAGCTGTACGCATGGGGCTGGCGCATCCCGTTCGCCATCGGCGCGCTGTGTGCGATCGTCGCGTTGTACCTGCGTCGCGGCATGGAAGAAACCGAGTCGTTCACCAAGAAAGAGAAATCCAAGGAAAGCGCGATGCGCACCTTGCTGCGCCATCCGAAAGAGCTGCTCACCGTGGTCGGCCTGACCATGGGCGGTACGCTGGCGTTCTACACCTACACCACCTACATGCAGAAATACCTGGTGAACACGGTCGGCATGAGCATCTCCGACTCCACCACCATTTCTGCCGCCACGCTGTTCCTGTTCATGTGCCTGCAGCCGATCATCGGCGGTCTGTCGGACAAGATCGGCCGGCGTCCGATCCTGATCGCCTTCGGCGTGCTGGGCACGATTTTCACCGTGCCGATCCTGATGACCCTGCACACCATCCAGACCTGGTGGGGCGCGTTCTTCCTGATCATGGCGGCGCTGATCATCGTCAGCGGCTACACCTCGATCAACGCTGTGGTGAAAGCCGAACTGTTCCCGACCGAAATCCGCGCCCTGGGCGTCGGCCTGCCGTACGCACTGACCGTGTCGATCTTCGGCGGCACCGCTGAATACATCGCGCTGTGGTTCAAGAGCATCGGCATGGAAACCGGCTACTACTGGTACGTGACCGCGTGCATCGCGGTGTCGTTGCTGGTCTACATCACCATGAAAGACACCCGCAAACATTCGCGGATCGTGACTGACTGAGAGAGGTTTGCGCAGTCACCGCAACGGTGACTGTACGGACCTCTTCGCGGGCAAGCCCGCTCCTACAAGGGCCTTACAGCGCTCATGTGGAAGCAGGCTTGCTCGCGCGGTTTCAGGTCAATTCAGCAGCGTTGCGATTGCTGCCATAACGCTTCTGCGCATAGGCCGCCCCGCCGATCATCACCACCAGAATCCCCGCCAGCACCGCCGACGAACCGATGGTGCCGAAGTCCAGGCCGCCCTTCTCATGGGATTTGGTCAGGAAGTCGCCCAGGGTTGCGCCGAACGGTCGGGTCAGCACGAAGGCCACCCAGAACAGCAACACCGAGGACATCTTCGTCAGGTATTTGAGCAACACGACCACGCCGATGGCCGAACCGATCAGCAGCGCGCCACCGGCGAAACCCAGACCCGAGTCGTCGGCCAGATAGTCGCCAAGCGCGGTGCCCAGAGTGTTGGAAAACAGGATCGCCATCCAATAGAACATCTCGCCGCGAAAGCTCTGCACTTTGCTGACGTTGAGCGAATCACCACTCAGACGCCAGGCAGCAAAGATCGCCAGCAGAATCGCGATCAGGATCATCGAGCCGGTGGCGTAGCCCAGTTCCAGGGTGCGATCCATGAAGTCGGACATGGTGGTGCCGGCGGTGCTGGTGGACAGGATCACGATCCAGTACAGCATCGGCTTGTAGGTCTTGGCCATCAACTGCGTGACCAGGGTCAGGACGAACACGCTGATCAGAATCAGCGAGCTGATGGCGTAGCCGACGTTGAGGGTCATCGACAGCAAATCCCCCGCGGTTTCCCCCAGGGTCGTCGCGCAGATTTTCATGACCCAGAACGCCAGGGTGATTTGAGGCAGTTTGTTCATTGCAGGTAAAGCTCCAGTGTATGACGGCCGGTTCTTGGTTTTCTGGCCGTGGGCAGACTGGCGTTGCAGCGGTGAAAAAGCGGTCGGCAAAGTATGAAAAATCTGTCACCCAACGCAAAAACGGCGATTAATCCCCCATTAATGCTCGCCCCGCATTCTGCATTCACCTGATCGATTACCTGCGCGACGTTCGCCTCTCAACGAAAGCGAATTCAATGCGTCGCCCTTAATATCTACTTAATCGATAGTTTTTACCGTTATTTTGCGCTTTTTTATCAATTTGTTTGGCGTAGCATGAAACCCATGCAGACACACCTGCCAACGAACCTGGAGTAAAGAAGATGAAAACCAAACTGATCCTCGCCCTGACCCTGTCCGTACTGGCCGCCAACACTTTCGCCGCCGACGGCTACGACAAGACCGGCTCCGCGTCCTTCACCTCCGAAGCCAGCGCCGCCATCGAAAGCAGCCACTCGGGCACCTACGCCGCTGATGGCTTCGACAAAACCGGCACTGCCAACGCCATTGCCGCTGACGGCTTCGACAAAACCGGCACCGCCAACGCCATCGCTGCCGACGGCTTCGACAAAACCGGCACTGCCAACGCCATCGCTGCCGACGGCTTCGACAAAACCGGCACTGCCAACGCCATTGCCGCTGACGGCTTCGACAAAACCGGCACTGCCAACGCCATCGCTGCAGACGGCTTCGACAAAACCGGCACCGCCGCCGCCATCAGCTAACCCTCTCCATGCTCATCACAGCCCGGCTTCGGCCGGGCTTAGTGTTTTCTGAAGCCCGCGTTAATGATCGACTGGAAATTGCCGCAAGGCGCTTGCACTATTGCCCACCTCCGAACGCCTCCAGGATCACCCGCCATGTCCGATGACATCCATTTCTACGAACCCGCCAACGGCCACGGGCTGCCCCACGATCCGTTCAACGCCATCGTCGGCCCGCGTCCCATCGGCTGGATTTCCTCGCAGGATGCCGACGGCCGGCTGAACCTGGCGCCATACAGTTTCTTCAACGCCTTCAACTACATTCCACCGATCATCGGTTTCTCCAGCGTCGGGCGCAAAGACAGCCTGAACAACATCGAGCAGACCGGCGAATTCGTCTGGAACCTCGCCACCCGGCCGCTGGCCGAGCAGATGAACCAGAGCTGCGCGATGGTCGGTCCCGAGGTCAACGAATTTGAATTGGCGGGGTTGACGCCAGTGGCGTCGAAAGTGATTGGCGTGCCGCGCGTGGCCGAGAGCCCGGTGTCCTTCGAATGCAAGGTCACCCAGATCATTCAGTTGCAGCGAGCGGACGGCGAGACGGTGCCGAGCTGGCTGGTGCTCGGTGAAGTGGTCGCCGTACACATCGCCAAATGGCTGTTGAAGGACGGCATCTACGACACCGCCGCCGCAGAACCGATTCTGCGCGGCGGCGGCCCGGCGGATTATTTCCAGCTGGGGCCAGAGGCATTGTTCAAGATGTGGCGACCGGGTGCGGTCAAGTAATTACCAGATCAGCTCGGCGTCATCAGTGACGCCCTGCAGGCGATCCAGCTCCTGGATGGCGGCTTCGTCGGCAGCGATGGCGCCGGGAAACACCTGATCATCCAGCAGTTTGTGAAAGCGCGGCGCGCCGCCATCGACCAGCGCCTTGACCGCGATTGCCGCGTGATAGCCCTTGTTGCTGCCCAACTCGACGGGAACTACAGCGGAAACCGCTTCGAAGTGTTCGAACTCTTTACGTGCCATGTCGCAGGTCCTGGCTCAGTCAAATAAGCCGGTCATTAAACCCTCAACCGGCGAGTTTGTGTATCGGCGCGCGACACTGGCCCAGGGCCTGCGCCGCCGAGACGTCTTTGAAGGTGTGGAAATCAAGACTGTTGACCACCAGGTCCTGCACCAGCTCGGCAAAGATTTCCATCTGCGGGCTGCCGAAGTACGCGGTCATCGCTTGCTGGTTGCTCCAGAACCCGGACACCAGCCACAACTCGGGATCACCCTGCGAATGCTGCAGGGAGAAACTCAGGCAACCGGCGGCGGCGCGGGATGGTTCGATCAGCGTGCTGAGGCGCACGCCGAGTTCCGCCGAGCGCCCGGCGCGCGCTCGAACGAAGGCCATATGACTGACGGGGATTTGCTTGGACATGTTCAACCCTCCCAGGGAGTCGCGAGGCAGCCGGGGGACGGGCTGCGACAGGATCCAAGGTTAAGGGCCGGGTCACCCGCGCCGTTAGTCGATTCCTGCCGAGGCGTTGCACAATCCTGCGAGACTTCATTCTGCACCTGTAACAACCTGTAAAAAGGTTCACGGTTTCGTCATACGAGTTTCAAGCAAGTTTACCGGCCTGCCCCCTGACATGGCTGGCAACAACTTTCAGTCCGTGCAGAATCAGGCAAGCATTTCGCAGGATGTGTCTACCGCTCCGGCTTGCACAAACTTATGCTCTGCCCCATTCCACCGCCCTTGCCGAGGATGCCGCGCATGACGTCATTCGATCATTTTCAAGCTCCTCCCGATGCCGACATGGAAAAACAGCGCGCGGAACTGGCGGCGATCATCCGCCGCAACACCTCGGAGGATGGCAGTTATGCCACCGCCGTCGGTTCGCTGGTCATGTCGCGTCACACCAAATCCCATGACTTCGCCCCGGTGCTTGCGCAGCCGGCGTTGTGCATCATGGCCCAGGGACGCAAAGAGGTGCGGCTGGTCGACGAATACTTCAATTACGACCCGCTGAATTACCTGGTGGTCTCGGTTTCCATGCCGCTGAGCGGGCGGGTGGTGAACGTCTCGCCGGAGGAACCGATTCTCGCCGTGCGTCTGGACATCGACCCGGCGGAAATCACCGCGCTGATCGCCGATGCCGGCCCCATGGGCGTGCCCACCCGGCCGACCGGGCGCGGTCTGTATGTCGAAAGGATCGACAGCGCCATGCTCGACGCGGTGCTGCGCCTGGCCCGGTTGCTCGACGCACCGAAAGACATCGCCATGCTCGCGCCGTTGATCCGTCGGGAAATTCTTTATCGCCTGTTGCGCAGCCCGCAGGGTCATCGCCTGTACGAAATCGCCATCGCCAACAGCCAGAGCCATCGCATCAGCCAGGCGATCAAATGGCTCAACGGCAACTTCGAGCAGCCGCTGCGCATCGATGATCTGGCCAAGGAAGTGAACCTCAGCGTGTCGACCCTGCATCACCGTTTCAAAGCGATGACGGCGATGAGCCCGCTGCAATATCAGAAGCAACTGCGCCTGCAAGAGGCGCGGCGCCTGATGCTCGCCGAAGGGCTGGAAGCGTCGGCGGCGGGGTATCGGGTCGGGTACGAAAGCCCTTCACAGTTCAGCCGGGAATACAGCCGGTTGTTCGGGGCACCGCCGTTGCGGGATCTGGCGCGGTTGCGGTTGACGGTCTAAAAGCTACCCCCCCACCCCGGCCCTCTCCCCAAGGTGGCGCGGGGAAAAGAGAGCCGATCTCTGTTGTTTTCAACCTTGAGTTCACCTTGATTTTTCAGGTCGATGTACCTCGAATAAACACCTCGGTCGGCTCCCTCCCCCTTGGGGAGAGGGCTGGGGTGAGGGGGATTCGGGAGCAACTCACTATTAAGCGCCCAACACCCGACACGCCTCACTCGGCAACGTCACCGATACCGGATGCCCCACCCCCAAGCCGATCCCCTGACACGGCGTACTCAACGCGGTAAAGGTCACCCCGGAACACTCCACCGTGGTCTCGATGGTCGCGCCGATGTCCCGCACGAACGTCACCTTGCCCAGCAGGCGGTTGCCCGCCGTGGCCTGGGGGGCGGACAGTTGCAGGTCTTCCGGACGAATCAACATCTTCACTTTCTGCCCGACCACAATGCTGCTGCAGATCGGCACTTGCAGCGCGTCGCCGCCCGGCAGACCGACCTTGCCATCGCCCAGCGCAGTGGCCGGGAAAATGTTGCCCGAGCCGATGAAGTCGGCAACGAACTCGTTGGCCGGATGCCGGTAGATTTCGATCGGCGTTCCCACCTGCTGCACCCGATGCTCGCCCAGTACGACAACGATGTCGGCCATGGTCATGGCTTCGCGCTGGTCGTGGGTGACCATGATCGTGGTGATGTTCAGGCGCTGTTGCAGCTGGCGGATTTCCACTTGCATCGACTCCCGCAGTTTGGCGTCCAGCGCCGACAGCGGTTCATCGAGCAGGAGGATTTTCGGGTGCGAGGCAATCGCCCGGGCAATCGCCACGCGCTGACGCTGGCCGCCGGAGAGCTTGGCCACCGGGCGGTCGATCATCGGTTGCAGTTGAATCAGCTCAAGCAATTCCACCACCCGCGCCTGTTGCTCGGCCTTGGCCACGCCGCGCAGCTTCAGCGGATAGGCGATGTTTTCGCCGACCGTCATGTGCGGGAACAGTGCCAGCGACTGGAACACCATACCGAAATTGCGCAGGTGCGCCGGCGTGTGGCCGATGTCCTCGCCGTCCAGGCGAATCTCGCCGCCGCTGAGGGTTTCGAGGCCGGCGATCATCCGCAGCAGTGTGGTCTTGCCACAGCCCGAAGGCCCCAGGAAGCACACCAGTTTGCCTTCTGGCAAATGCAGGTTGACGTCTTTTACCGCGCAAGCCGAGCCGTAATGTTTCTCGACGTTTTCCAGAATCAGACCAGTCATGTTGCACCTCAAATCAAAAGGAAACGCCGCCCTCGCCCACCAGCTTCTCCAACGCCCAGATCAGGACGAAGTCGATCAGCACGATCAGCACGGCAAACGAGAACACGGTAGGGTCGAGCGATGACACGGTGCGGCTGTACATCCAGATCGGCACGGTCATGACGTCGATGGTGTAGAGGAAATAGGTGACGGTGAATTCATTGAACGAAACGATGAACGCCAGCAGCATGCCCGCCAGGATTCCCGATTTCATCAGCGGCACCACCACATCGATGATCGCCCGCAGCGGCGAAGCCCCCAGCATCTGCGCCGCCTCCTCGACTTCGCTGCCGATGGAGAGCATGGCCGCCGTGCAGTTCTTCACCACGAACGGCAACGCCAGAATCACGTGGGCGATCACCAGTCGCGAGGTGGTCATGTGGAACGGCAGGCTGTCGAACACCAGCAACAACGCCAGGCCCAGCACCACCATCGGAAACACCAGCGGCAGCGACATCAGTTGCAGCGCCACAGCCTTGCCCCGGAACTCGCAACGGGTCAGCGCGTACGCCGCCGGCACCGCGATCAGCGTGGCGAAGATCATGGTCAGGCACGACACCAGCAGACTGGTGCCCATGGCCTGGCCCAGGCTCAGCACATCGCTGGCATCCGGCGAAACGAAGGTGTGCCATGCCGCTTTGTACCATTGCAGGCTGTAGCTGCTCGGCGGGAAGTCCAGGGTCGAGGCGCCGCTGAACGACATGACGATCATGGTCAGGATCGGCAACACCGCCAGCAGCAGAATGAACCCGGACAGGATGCCGGCGAACTTGCCGGTGTCGCCGGGCAGCAGCGTCATGCGTTTCTTGGTCAGGACACTCATTGCGAAGCCTCCAGCAGACGCCGGCGACGGCCGGTGATGTATTCGGACAGGGTCATGATCGCCAGGGTGGTGACGATCAGCACCACGCCGGCAGCGGATGCGGCGGGCCAGTTCATCAACGGGGCGATCTGGTCATGCACCATCACCGCCAGCATCGGCACCCGACGGCCACCCAGCAACAAAGGCACCACGAAGCTACTGGCGTTGTAAGCGAACACCAGGGTCGCGCCGGTGATGATGCCCGGCAGACTCATCGGCAAGACCACTTGGCGGAACACCTGCAAACGGCTGGCACCGAGGGTCGCGGCGGCTTCTTCATACGAGCGCGAGACACCGCGCATGGCACTGGCAATCGGCAATACCGCCAAGGGGAAAGCCGTCTGCACCAGCCCCATCAGCACGCCGTTCTGGTTGTACAGCAGCATGATCGGCCGCTTGATCAGCCCCAGCCCCATCAAGGTCTGGTTGAGCATGCCGCCGGGGCCGAGGATCACCAGCCAGCCGTAGCTTTGCAGCAGCAGGTTGACCAGCAGCGGCAGCAGCACCGCCGCCAGAAAGATCCGCCGCACCAACGGCGAGGTCAGGCGCGACATGGTGTAGGCCACCGGGATTGCCAACAGCACCGCGATCACCGCGCTGATCAGCGCCAGACGCAAGGTCAGCAGCAACGACTTGAGGTAATAGGGTTCGAGCAGTTGCGCGTAGCTGGCGAGGCTGAAGCCCGTCCACTCCGCGCCCTTGGTGCCGATGCTCATGCGCAGCACCAGCAGACTGGCGGCAATCAGCACACCGAGAAACAGCATCGAAGGCGTGAGAAAAAACCACGCCCGCGCGGTCGGCGAAACACTGCGCGCCACGCGCACGTCACCCGCACCGACGGGTTGAGTCAGGGATTGATGTTCCATAGCAAATGATCTCGTCAATGGAAAACGGATCTCCCAGACACCGCCCGCTCCCACAGTGAACGTGCGGCGCGTGGGAGGCCTGCGTCAGGAAGAAAAGATTTCCGTATAGCGACGAATCCACTGGTCATGCACGGTGGCCAGGAAGGCGTTGTCGTGCATGATCGCCTTCTCGGCAATTTGCTCAGGGGTGAGGATGAACGGGCTCTTGCGTGCCTCGGCGGAAATGATCGCCTTGGCATTGACCGGACCGTTGAAGATGTCCTCGGCCATCTTGCCCTGCACCAGCGGATCGAGGGAGTGGTCGATGAAGGCGTAAGCGAGGTCGGTGTCGCCGGGACGGTTTTTCGGCATCACCGACAGCATCAGGTCGGTGTAGAAGCCTTCCTTCATGCCGAACGTGGCGCCCAGCCCGTAGTTCGGGTCGCGGATCTGCTTGGGGAAGAACGCCGGTGCGTACAGGCCGCCCATGTCCAGCGAACCGGTGCGGAACAGCTCGGCAATCTGGTTCGGGTTTTCGCCCAGCGTCACCACGCGGTCCTTGAGTTCGGCGAGTTTCTTGAAGCCCGGCTCGATGTTGTGCTCGTCACCGCCGGCGAGTTTGGCGGCGATGATGATCAGGTCCATCGCCTCGGTCCAGTTCGGCGGCGGCAGGAAGATGTTCGGCGCCAGATCGGCATCCCACAGCGCAGCGTAACTGTCCGGCACTTCTTTCTGGGTGCGGGTGCTGTACACCAGACTGTTGCACCACAGCAGGTAACCGATGCCGTGCCCATTGGCGCCGGTGCGGTATTTCTCCGGCACATCGATCAGGTTGGGGATGCGGTTCAGGTCGGGCTTTTCCAGCAGCCCGGCGGCAGCCAGGCCTTCGGCGCCGACCCCGGCCAGGGTGATGATGTCGTACTGCGGACGATCACCGCCGGCCTTGAGCTTGGCGACCATTTCCGACGTGCTGCCCGTGCGGTCGGCGATCACTTTGGCACCGGTCTTGGCTTCGAACGTGGCGGCGATGTTGCGCAGTGCGGCGAGGCCGGTGTCATCCGACCAGGTCAGCAAACGCAGGGTCTTGCCGGCGAACCGGGTGTCGCTGGCGCGGGCCCCGATGAAGGGCATGCTCATGGCGGCCGCAGCCACGGAAGCCACGCCGACGGTTTTAATGAATTGACGCCTGTTCAGATCATGCTTGCCCATGAAGGACTCCCTTTGTTCTTTTAAGTATGAGGTTGGTCGCAACCGTTGCATCCGCGCGGCCGGGTCCGCTGAAAGCTCCGTTTCACAAGGGCTTCAACGCTGCCGGCGGGTTCATCCTGAGGTCGTGCAAAACACCTGACTATCGATAAAAACTCATTGAAGCCATGACGCCGACGCATGCCTCGTTGCGAGGCACGCGCTCACCTTTTTCGGGCGCTCAGAGCGCCCGAACAACGTGTTTGATTTCCTGAAATGCCGCCAGGCCCCACGGCCCCAATTCGCGGCCGATGCTGCTCTGCTTGTAGCCGCCCCACGCCGTCTGCGGGAAAATCACCTGCGGCGCGTTGAGCCACACAAGCCCGGCCTGCAAGGCATTGGCGACGCGATCCGCCGCGTCGCCATCGCGGCTCACGACGCTGGCCACCAGGCCGAAACGGCTGTCATTGGCCAGGGCGATCGCCTCGGCTTCGCTGCTGAAACTGCGCACGCACACCACCGGCCCGAAAATCTCTTCGCACCACAGCGCACTGTCGAGGGGCACGTCGGTGAACACCGTCGGCTGCAAAAAATAGCCGCGCGACAGTTCGGCGGGACGATTGCCGCCACACACCAGCCTCGCTCCGGCGCTCAAACCGCGATCAATGTGGCCCAGCACTCGCTGGTACTGCGCCTGATTGACCAGTGCGCCCATCTCGACGTCCGGGTCGAACGGGTCGGCCACGCGAATTTTTTCCGCTCGCGACTTGAGGCGCATCAGAAACTCATCCGCCAGCTCATCGGCAACCAGCACCCGGCTGGTGGCCGAGCACATTTGCCCGGCGTTGAAGAACGCGCCGCCGCACGCCAGCTCCACCGCCAGATCGAGGTCGGCATCGGCCAGCACCAGCAGCGAGGACTTGCCACCCAGCTCCAGGCTCACACCCTTTACGGCTTCAGCGGCACGCTGCATCACTTGCACACCGACCGCGTTGCTGCCGGTGAAGGAAATCTTGGCAATGCGCGGGTCCGCCGACAGCGGCGCACCGACCGCCAGACCGGTGCCGCACACCAGGTTGAACACGCCGTCCGGCAGACCGGCCTCGGCAATGATCGCAGCCAGTTCCAGCTCCGGCAGCGGCGTGACCTCGGAAGGCTTGAGCACCACGCAGCAGCCTGCTGCCAACGCCGGGGCGAGTTTCCAGGCCGTGGTGACCATCGGAAAATTCCACGGCACGATCAGCCCGACCACGCCGCACGGCTCACGACGCAGACGCGCGCTGAAATCGTCGCTGGGCAGCGGCACGTTGCTGTCCTGTTTGCCGTCGAGGCCTTCGGCGAGTTCGGCGTAATACTCGAACGTGGCGATCACGTCATCGACGTCGATGGCCGCTTCGAATTGCGGTTTGCCGTTGTTGCTCGACTGCAACTTCATCAGGTGATCGCGACCGTTGCGCACGCCGTTGGCGATGTTGCGCAGGAGCGCCCCGCGCTCGGCGCCGGTGGTTTGCGACCACGACTTGAACGCTTCGCTGGCGGCGCTCACCGCTTGCCCGACCGCGCGTTCGTCACCGCCATTGACCGTGGTCAGCAGCGCTTCGGTGGCCGGGTTGATGACGCGCAGATGTTCACCACCGGCGGACCATTGGCCATTGATGTAGAGGCCGTCGAGGGTTGTTGGAAAGCTCATTTGGCCACCGCCTTCATCCATTGGGTCTGATCGATCTCAATCACGCTCGGGCCTTGCCGGTCGGCGGCGGCACGCAACGCGCCGCGCAGTTGTTCGACCGTATTGATCGACTCCGCCGCGCAGCCCAGGGCCTTGGCGACACCAATGAAATCCGGGGTGTAGATGTCCACGCCGACCGGCTCGATGGCGCGGTTGACCATGTATTTCTTGATCTCTTCGTAGCCCTGGTTGTTCCACAGCAAGACGATCACCGGGGTGCGCGCTTCCACGGCACTGGCCAGCTCCGGCAGGGTGAATTGCAGGCCGCCATCACCGATCAGGCAGACCACCGGAGGACGGGCGCCATCCTCGACCTGGCCACCGAGCCACGCGCCGATTGCCGCCGGCAAGGCATAACCGAGGGTGCCGTAACCGGTGGACGAGTTGAACCAGCGGCGCGGACGCTCTGGGTTGAACGTGAGGTTGCCGGTGTACACCGGTTGCGTGGAGTCGCCGACGAACACCGCGTCCGGAAGCTCATGCAGCACGGTTTCGAGGAAGCGGGTCTGGGCCAGGGTCGGTGCGTCCCAGGTGGCCGCCAGATCATTGCGCAGACGCGCGGCGCGCACCTGGCCCCAATCGTTGCGACGCCCGGCCAGCGGCAGGTGCGACAACGCCGTCAACAGGGCATGCGCGGCGTTGCGCGAGTCAGCCACCAGGGCAACGTGCGGCGGGTAGTTGCGCACGGTCTGGTCGGCGTCGATGTCGATGCGCAGCAACTTGCCGGGGATCTCGAAGCCACCGGCGAAGGTGACGTCGTAATCGGTCTCGGCCAGTTCGGTGCCTATCGCCAGCACCACATCGGCATCCGCCACCAGGGCACGGGTGGCGACCAGACTCTGGGTCGAACCGATCAGCAGCGGATGACTGGACGGCAACATGCCTTTGGCGTTGATGGTCAGCGCCACCGGGGCGTCGAGCAGTTCGGCCAGTTCGGTGAGTTCGGCGGCGGCATCGATCGCGCCGCCACCGGCGAGGATCAACGGACGACGGGCACCGGCCAGCAACTGTGCCATGCGGTTAACGGCACCGGGCGCGGCACCGGCGCGGTCGATGCTGACCGGGACACTGGCGAGCAGCTCATCGGCCTCTTCCACCAGTACGTCCAGCGGAATCTCGATATGCACCGGACGCGGACGCCCGGCCTGGAACAGCGCAAAGGCGCGGGCCAGGACACCGGGCAATTCAGAGGCGGACATCAGGGTGTGGGAAAACGCCGCTACGCCGCCGACCAGCGCACTCTGGTTCGGCAACTCGTGGAGCTTGCCGCGACCGCCGCCCAACTGGTTGCGGGTCTGCACGCTGGAGATCACCAGCATCGGGATCGAATCAGCATAAGCCTGGCCCATGGCGGTGGTGATGTTGGTCATGCCCGGGCCGGTGATGATGAAGCACACACCCGGTTTGCCGCTGGTGCGGGCGTAGCCGTCGGCCATGAAGCCGGCGCCCTGCTCATGGCGTGGGGTGACGTGGTTGATGCTCGAACGGGCCAGCCCGCGATACAGCTCCACGGTATGCACCCCGGGAATGCCGAACACCTGCTCGACCCCGTAACCTTCGAGTAACTTGACCAGTACTTCGCCACACGTCGCCATGTCATTGCCCTTCTTATTCGTTTGAGACACCGGGCCGCTGCGAGAGCAGGCTTGCTCGCTCCCGCAGCGGCCCGTGGGATGGCCTCATTGAACGGTTGGCAGGTGGCAGCAACAATCGATAAAAAGTCATACTAGCCATGTCCTCACGTCATACCTTGGATCCAAATGAAACGACTGCCGCCCCTGCCCGCCCTGTATACGTTTCTGATCACTGCGCAGTGCTGCAACTTCACCCGCGCCGCCGAGCAGTTGCACATCACCCAGGGCGCGGTGAGCCGACAGATCGCCGGGCTTGAGGATCATCTGGGTTACGAGTTGTTCATCCGACTGGCGCGCGGCCTCGAGTTGACCGCCGAGGGTCGCGAGTGGCTGCCACGGGTGCAACAGGCGTTCGCACTGATTGGCGACGGGATGGAGCAAATCGGCCAGACGCACCAGACCCTGCAACTCAAGGCCCCGAGTTGCGCGATGCGCTGGCTGGTGCCGCGCCTTTTGCAGTGGCAACGGGAACGCCCGGATGTGCCGGTGAAACTGACGACCACACTGGCTCATGGGGTGGATTTCCAGCGCGAGCAATTCGATGCCGCCGTGATCTACGGCACGCCACCGGACCACTCGTTGACCGCCCTGCATCTGTTCGATGAGCAACTGACGCCCGTCTGTTCGCCGACGCTGCTCAAAGGCCTGCCGGCATTGCTCGTCCCGGCGGATCTGCAACAGCATTTGCTGCTGCATCCGACCCATAACGATCAAGACTGGAAGGTCTGGCTCAAGGCCGCTGACTTGCAACTGAGCAACATTGGCAGCGGTCAGCATTTCGAGACCCTGGACCAGGCCATGTCGATGGCCTCCCACGGCACGGGCGTGGCGATTGGCGACTGGTCACTGATCGGCGACGACCTGAATGCCGGACGGCTGGTGATGCCGTTTGAGCTGAAGGTGCGGACGGGGATGGGGTATTACGTGGTGATGCCGGAGAAACAGCAGCCTTCGGCGAAACTGCGGGAGTTGATGACATGGCTGGTGGAGCAGGCCCATCGGCGGTGAAGCTTGCCCTCACCCTGACCCTCTCCCGGGGAGAGGGGGGGGACTGACTGTCGGTTGCTTGAGAACTGCACCGACCTGAAATTCCGAGCCGACCTCAGGCTTTGGAAAGCACGAAGATCAGCTCCCTTCCCCCTCGCCCCCTTGGGGGAGAGGGTTGGGGTGAGGGGGTGATTCTCCAGCCGGTCACCACCCTCACGATCACTCAATACCCAACGGTAAACCGCTGCCGCGAATGCTTCGGCGTTTCCACTTCGTCGATCAACGCAATCGCGTAATCGGCAAAGGTAATCCAGCTACGCCCTTCGGCACTCACCAGCAGGTCATCCTTGCCAACCCGGAACGCGCCACTGCGCTCGCCTTCGACAAACTGCGCCGAGGGCGACAGGAACGTCCAGTCCAGTTCCTGCTCCTGACGCAACGCCTCAAGAAACGCCCCCCCGGCACTCGCTTCGGTCTTGTACTCGGCCGGGAAACCGGCGCTGTCGATCACCCGTGTGCCGTCCGGCAGCAACAGCGAACCGGCCCCGCCCACGACCAGCAAGCGCTTCACGCCGGCCTGCTTCACCGGGCCAATCACGGCGCTGGCCGGGACGGTGGTGAAATGCGCGGCGCTGATCACCACATCGTGACCGGCCACGACCGCTTGCAGCGCGGCCGCGTCCAGCACATCGACATTCTGGCTGACCACACCGGCACGGACGCCGATCTTCGAGGTGTCGCGGGCGATGGCCGTGACGCTATGGCCGCGACGCAGTGCTTCTTCCAGCAATTGGCTGCCGGCCCGGCCGGTGGCTCCGATGATTGCGATCTTGCTCATGACGTTCTCCAGTTGGCTTGAGTGTATGTGCATCAATAAACAGGTCAGGCGATTACCACTTCATCTCGCCCTTGGCGACCTTGGCGCTCAGCTCCAGGGAGCTTTCCTCGCCCAGTGTCGGGTAGCGTTTTTTCATCGCGGCGATCAGTGCTGCAGAGTCCTTGGCCTTGGCCGTTTCTTCGTCGAACGCCTTGATGTAGTCGGCGGTAAAGGTCACGGCTTTCAGCGAACGGTCGCTGTCGCCGAGGTAGTGTCCCGGCACCACGGTCTGCGGTTTCAGGGTCTGGATCGAATGCAGGGTTTGCAGCCAGTCGGCGTGGGATTGCGCGGTCTGGGTGTCGGCCATCCACACGTGGATGTTCTGCGCTACCACCACGCCACCAACCACGGCCTTGAGCGACGGAATCCACACGAAGCTGCGATCCGGCTGTTTGCCATCAAGACCGATCACCTGCAGCTTCTGCCCTTCGAGCATCAGGCTGTCGCCTTTGAGCACGCCGGGAACGATGGTCTTGGCCGGCACGTCGGCACCCATTTTCGGCCCCCAGAAGGCCAGTTTGCCGTCGACGGTCTGCTTGATGTGATCGACGGTCGGTTGCGAAGCCAGCACTTTGGCGTTCGGGAAAGCCTGGGTCAGGGTGTCGAGGCCAAAATAGTAGTCCGGGTCGCCATGGCTGATGTAGATGGTGGTCAGTTGCTTGCCGCTGGCGCGAATTTTTTCGACCACTTGCTCGGCCTGGGATTTGCCGAACTGGGCGTCGACCAGAATCGCGTCCTTCTCGCCGCTGACCAGTACCGAGGTCACCGGGAAAATCGCGTTGGTGCCCGGGTTGTAGACATCGAGGGTCAGGTTGGCCGCCGCCGCGTGCGCAGCGAAACCGAGGGTGGCGGTGGCCAGTAAAACGCGTTTGAGAGCCGTGAAGCCGATCATCTGTTGCTCCGTTGTCCGAATGCCATGCTTGGCGATGGGTACAGAGCTTAGTTGCCAGACTCGGTACAAAAAATGCGATGCTTGAACATAGTTTGTTTCTGAAAGCGGGCAAATCATGGATCGTCTCCAAGCAATGCGGGTGTTTGTCACGGTGGTGGATCTGGGTAGCCAGTCGGCGGCGGCCGATCACCTGGACCTGTCGCGGCCGGTGGTGTCGCGGTATCTGGCAGAACTGGAAGACTGGGTCGGCGCGCGCCTGATGCATCGCACCACGCGCAAATTGAGCCTGACCGCCGCCGGCAACGAAGTGCTGCCGCGCTGTCGGCAGATGCTGGAGCTGTCCGGCGACATGCAGGCCGCCGTCAGCGAACCCCAGGACGCGCCGCGCGGATTGCTGCGGATCAGCGTCAGCACCTCCTTCGGTCAGGCGCAACTGGCCGACGCCGTGGCGGTGTTCGTCAAACGCTATCCGGGGGTCAACATCGATCTGCAAATGCTCGATCGCACGGTGAACCTGGTGGATGAACGCATCGACCTGGCGATTCGCACCAGCAGCGACCTCGACCCGAACCTGATCGCTCGACGCCTGACCGTCTGTCGCTCGGTGGTCTGTGCCGCGCCGGCTTATCTGCAAGAGCACCCGACACCCCGCCGGGTCGAAGAGCTGAGCCGGCACAACTGCCTGACTCACTCGTATTTCGGCAAGAGTCTGTGGCATTTCGAAGAACACGGCGAGCCGGTGTCAGTCCCGGTGCAGGGCAACATCAGCGCCAACGAAGCCAGCACCCTGCTGCGCGCCACGCTGGCCGGCGCCGGCGTGGCGATGCTGCCGACTTATCAGGCCGGCACCTACATTCATACGGGAGAATTGATTCGGCTGCTGCCCGATGCCGAACCTCGGCAGATGAACATTTACGCGGTCTACGCCTCACGCAAACACATGCCGGCCGCGTTGCGCTGCATGCTGGATTTTCTGGTGGAGCGCTTCCCCGGGCAGCCGGAATGGGATATTGGCCTGTGAGCCCGCTTCCATAGCGGGTGCATCAGTGTCCTGAATATCGGGGTACAAGCCCGTTTGCTGGAAAGTCCCCAGCGCTGACCTATGCTGAAAACAGTACCCACGGGTATTCGTTCAGAGGTCAACGCCATGAACACCAAAACAAGAAGATACCTCGCGATTTTCATCACCTGCGCGGCCACGCTGGCGCTCTACGGCACCGCTGCCTGGCGGGTGGAGCAACTGCGACAACTGCCCCGGGACTACGCAAGCTGCAATCTGGAACGCTGCATCCCGCACAACGCGACGCTTAACGCGCTGCGCTGATCCGGATGCCTTCTTGAGGGAGCAGGCTTGCTCGCCAATGCACCTTGTCATTCAACAGGCATGTCGACTGATTCAACGCCTTCGCGAGCAAGCCCACAATCATGGTTCGGTCTTCAGGCGATCGCGAAACGCCTTCGGCGAAATCCCCACCCGGCGCCGGAACAGGCGCGTGAAGTTGGTTGGATCGGAAAACCCCAATTCCTCGGACATCTGATAGATGGTCATGCTGGTGTAAGTCAGCAGGCGCTTGGCCTCCAGCAATTGCCGCTCGTGCATGATCTGCAACGCCGGTTGCCCCGCCAGCTCGCGACAGGTGCCGTTAAGGTGTGACACCGAAATGCCCAGGCGATGGGCCAGGTCTTCAACCTTGACGTGCTGTCGGTAAGTCTCCTCCACCAGTTGAATGAAACCGTTGAGGTATTCGCGCTGACGCTGCGGACGCTGGTTCGAGCGCTGGCGGGTGAGCGCCTGGCGGCTGACCCAGACCATGATCACGCTGACCAGCGAATGCATGAGCATTTCGCGCGCCGGCTGGTGACCGTTGTATTCGGCCTGCAATGCCGCGAACAAGCTGTTGAGGTACTCGCCGTCCTTGCCCGCCGGGTAGCTTTCAGCCTGGGCCAGGGCGAACACCGAGTTGCCCAGTTGCGTCTGTAAATGATTGATCAGGGGTGTCGCCAGGGTGACGACGAAACCTTCGACGTCCTCGGAAAAACGAAATCCATGCACCGAGAGCGGTGGCAGGACCTGAATGGCGGCCTGGTTCAGTTGTGTGCGCTGACCTTCGATTTCAAGCTCTGCCTGACCTTTGAAAACGAAGAGCAACTGGCACAGATCAGCATGGCGATGCGGTTTGATTTCCCATTGATGGTCGCGGCTGCGTTTGGAGATGGTTTCACAGTGCAGCAAGTCGGGGGTCGGCCAGTCCAGGCTTTCACCGTAGAGCTTGAACACCGGAATCGAAGGCAGGTCAGGCTTGTTCATCACTTCAATCCAGGCCTCGAGGGTTGCGGGCGATAATCGCACCGATTGGCAGAATGTACAGGTATCGGCTCAGTTTTCACCTTCAATTGACAGACCCGCAAGGGAAAAATGCAAGCACTCGAACCATAAAAATCATTCACCGGTCCGTGCCGCGTGAAGCTTGCGAGTGACAAAAACAATGAAAACGCTGAAAACCCAAGTTGCCATCATTGGCGCCGGTCCGTCCGGATTACTCCTCGGTCAATTGCTGCATAACGCCGGCATCGACACCCTGATTCTCGAACGCCAGACACCCGACTATGTCCTCGGCCGAATCCGCGCCGGAGTCCTCGAACAGGGCATGGTAGAGCTGTTGCGCGAGGCCGGCGTGGCCCATCGGATGGACAGTGAAGGCCTGGTGCATGAAGGCTTCGACCTGGCTCTGGACGGACGTCTGGTACACATCGACCTGAAGACCCTGACTGGCGGAAAAACCGTAATGGTCTATGGCCAGACCGAAGTCACCCGCGACCTGATGGCCGCTCGTCGGGAGACCGGCGGGCAGACAATCTATGAAGCTCGCGATGTCGTTCCCCACGGCATGAAAAGCGACGAAGCCTTCGTCACCTTCGAAAAGGACGGCGAAACCTGGCGGGTCGACTGCGACTACATCGCCGGTTGCGACGGTTTCCACGGCGTCGCCCGTCAAGCCATTCCCGAGGAATGCCTGAAGGTGTTCGAACGGGTCTATCCGTTTGGCTGGCTCGGCATTCTCGCCGACACGCCGCCGGTTCACGATGAACTGGTCTACGCCCGCCACGAACGCGGCTTCGCCCTGTGCAGCATGCGTTCGGCGACCCGCACCCGTTATTACCTGCAAGTGCCGGCCGAGGAGCAGGTCAGTGAGTGGTCGGATCAGCGCTTCTGGGACGAGCTGAAAAACCGCCTCCCCGCGAGCCTCGCCAATATGCTGGTGACCGGCCCGTCGATTGAAAAAAGCATCGCGCCGCTGCGCAGTTTTGTCGTCGAACCCATGCAGTACGGGCGCCTGTTTCTGGTCGGCGACGCGGCGCATATCGTCCCGCCCACCGGCGCCAAAGGTTTGAATCTGGCGGCCAGCGATGTCAGCACCCTGTTCAATATTCTGCTGAAGATTTACCGCGAAGGTCGCACCGAACTGCTGGAGAAGTATTCTGCAATCTGCCTGCGCCGGGTGTGGAAAGCCGAGCGTTTTTCCTGGTGGATGACCTCGATGCTGCATCGCTTCGACGAGTACGATGACTTCAGTCAGCGGATCTGCGCTTCGGAGCTGGACTACTTCGTCGACTCGGAAGCGGGCCGGAAAACCATTGCAGAAAATTACGTCGGACTTCCTTATGAGGCTATCGAATAGCCTGCTACCGACTTACACTGGCGAGCATCCCCGCTCGCCAGATGACCTGCGGGAATCTCACAGCCCGCAGGTTTTCCCCGTGACCAATCTCAACCATCCCGAAACGCCCAAACCGGCCATTCGCAGCGTGCTGGTCGCGCTGATGATGGCGATCTTCCTGGGCGCGCTGGACCAGACCATCGTCGCCGTATCCATGCCGGCGATTTCCGCGCAGTTCAAGGACGTCAGCCTGCTGGCCTGGGTAATTTCCGGCTACATGGTGGCGATGACGGTAGCGGTGCCGATCTACGGCAAGCTCGGTGACTTGTACGGGCGACGCAAACTGATGCTGTTCGGCATGGGCGTGTTTACCCTCGCCTCGCTGTTCTGCGGCATGGCCCAGAGCATGGAGCAACTGGTGCTGGCACGCATCCTTCAGGGCATCGGTGCCGGCGGGATGATTTCGGTCAGCCAGGCGATCATCGGCGACATCGTGCCGCCACGGGAGCGCGGGCGTTATCAGGGGTACTTCAGCAGCATGTACGCGGTGGCCAGCGTCGCCGGTCCGGTACTCGGCGGCTACATGACTGAATACCTGTCCTGGCGCTGGGTGTTCCTGATCAACCTGCCGCTGGGTCTGGGCGCGTTTTGGGTGGCGCGACGCAATCTGCGCGGGCTGCCGATTCCGCAGCGCAAACCGATCATCGATTACCTCGGCACGCTGCTGATGATCGTCGGCCTGACGGCCCTGCTGCTCGCGATCACCCAGGTCGGCCAGGGCCATTCGTGGCGCAGCAGCGAAGTCCTCGGACTGTTCGCCTGTGCGGTGGTGGTGCTGGCGGTGTTTGTCTGGCACGAACGCCGTGCGCGGGAGCCGTTGCTGCCGATGCACCTGTTCGCCAATCGCAACGCCCTGCTGTGCTGGTGCACGATTTTCTTCACCAGTTTCCAGGCGATTTCGCTGATCGTGCTGATGCCGCTGCGCTTCCAGAGCGTCACCGGCGCCGGTGCCGACAGCGCGGCGCTGCACCTGCTGCCGTTGGCGATGGGCCTGCCGATCGGCGCGTACTTCGCCGGCCGCCGCACGTCGGTGACCGGGCGCTACAAACCGCAGATCCTGACCGGGGCGATCCTGATGCCGATCTCGATCATCGGCATGGCGCTCAGTCCGCCCCAGGCGACGCTGCTCAGCGGTCTGTTCATGCTGCTCAGTGGTATCGCCGGCGGCATGCAATTCCCGACATCGCTGGTCGGCACCCAGAATTCGGTGGCACAAAAGGACATCGGCGTCGCCACCAGCACCACCAACCTGTTCCGCTCGCTGGGCGGGGCGGTGGGCGTGGCGTTGATGTCGGCACTGTTGCTGGCGTTGTTGCAGGACTCCAGTTTCGCCCACCTGGCGAGCAGTTCATTGATGGGCGAGGGGCACTCCGGCAACGTGCTGCTCGACGGCCTGAATGCCGCCCCTGGCGATGCGCAGAACGCCCTTCGCGCCGAGTTGCTGGTGACGTTCCGGCATTTACTGTGGGTCAGCACGGCGGTGTCGCTGCTGGGACTGGCGGCGGCGATTGCCATGCCGAACAACCTGCTGCGCGGGCGGGAGCACTCGGCCAGGTAACCGGCTCCCACCGGCCATCATGTGCTCAAGGGCTGTAATACCCGACCGCCACGAGAAAATGCCCGACCTTCTTCAGGTAGGCGTGCTTGTCCTCGACCTTGTCGGTCACCGGGTTTTTCCAGCGGTATTCGTATTCGCCTTCGTCCTGTGTGGCGATCAGCGCCAGGATCGGCTCGCCCACCGGCTTGCCTTCGGGGTCCTTGATCTTGCCGAAGTCGGTGTTGATCAGACGCAGGTTGGTGCCATGGGCGACGTAGCGCTGGTTGGTGAGGTCGACCACGAACACATACAAGTCATCGACCAGATAGCCGCCCTTGAGTGAGTTGATCGCCGTCAAAGTGCCCTTCTCGTCCTTGCCCAGATCGGTCGCGGCCTTGTCCAGCAACGCCTTCGCCTGCTCGGCCGAGGCCCGGGGCAGGTAATAACCGACCGCCAGAATCCGCTGGCCGATGCGCTGGTAATACACATGCTTGCGCTCGACCTTGCCGTCGGCCTGATTCTTCCAGCGGTATTCTGCCTGCTGGATGCCGTTGCCTTCCGGCACTTTCAAGGCGTCCTTGAAGGCTTTCTGCAAATCTGGCCCGAGCACTTCGCTGACATCCCGGCCGATCAGCGCCGACGATGGCCCGCCGCTGGCGAGCATGACGCCCTTGGTGTCGACCACGAACACGTAGCGATCCTTGTCGACGAACTCCCCCTGACGACTGAAAGCGGCAAACGCCTTGTCGCCGTTGTTGTGGTAGTAGGCCAGGGCCTTCTCCAGCAAGGCGATGGCCGCCTGGCTGTCGTCCTTCTCCGTTTTGGCAGCGTTGGCCTGGCCGAGACTCAGCATCAGCACCACGCCGAGCCAGGCCAGCTTATGCACAAACCCCATGACGCATCCCTCGTTCCTGTTGGTGTTTCAAGAGCGTAGACGGCCTGGGGTTATGTATGAATATTCAGTAGGTTTCTGGAGATTGCGAGGGAGCCGCCTCCCTCGCCAAAGAGGCGTCAAGGCCGCGAGTTGATCTGCTGTTGCAGGTTCTGGATCTGCGCCTGGAGGGTGTTGATGTTGCGGGTCATCTGCCCACGGAAGGCATCGAACTCGGCCGTGTTGGTGCCCCCCTGGGCTGCGGCCGGGCGATTGTCCTGCTCGCTTTTGAGCACCACGATTTCCTGTTCCAGACGATCGATGGCGGCACTCGGATTGCCCTGTTTTTTCAGCGCCACGATGTCCGCACCGAGGCTCTTGAACTGCGCATCGAAGCTCTTGAACTCGGCCTCGATCTTGCTGGTGTCGGCCGGGGTGCTCTTGAGGGTGGCCAGTTCAGCGCTCAGGGCTTTGACCTGGGCCTGCAGCTGAGTGTTGGCGGTCTGTTGCTCAGTGGCCTGGGCGGCCATTTGCGCCAGGCGCTTGTCCAGATCCGTGGCCTGCTGCCCGGCCAGCCCCTGCTGTTGTTTGTTCTGATCCTGGAGCCGGCTTTCCAGTTGCTTGATCTGCAACTTCAAGGCTTCACTGTCGCTGGTGACGTTGCTCTGGCTGGCGACGACCTTGCCGGAAATGTCTTGCAGGCGCCCCGCTGCTTCCTCACTGATCCGCGCGAAACTTTCCTGGGTCGCCACCAGTTGCTGCTCCATCAGCGAGATCTGCTGGAAACTCCACCAGGCCAGGCCGATGAAAGCGAAGAACAATGCGCCGACCAGCGCCCACAGCGGCCCGGTACTGGCGGACTTGACCTTGACCACCGGCGGCGTGCGCGAGTGCACGGAGGTGCGAGTAGTGGTCGGGAAGTCATCGTCATCGAGGCTGTCGGCGCGCAGGCTCGGTACATCATCGAAATCGTCGTCGTGGGCATCGTTACGCATGGACATTGAGGCAACCTTTGGGAAACGCGGTAATGGCTGATTGCGGCGAAGTATAAACCCCGCGACCGCAGGGATTGACCCTCAAGCTGTAGCAGGGTTCAGCACGGGCCGACGGCCCGTTTCGTATCAACGAATGTCCTGGGCTTTCCACCAGCCACAGAACTCATCGAGCGCCGTCCACAGACTGACTTTCGGATCGTAGTCCAGATAATGCCGGGCGCGGCTGATGTCGAGGGTGAAATTTTTGTTCATGACCTGCATGCCCAGGCGCGACAACGTCGGCTCGGGGCGCCCCGGCCAGAGCTTGCACGCGCCCTCGTTGAGCGCCGCGACGCTGTAGGCCAGCCCGTAGGAACGGTATCGGGTGACCTGCGGGACTTCCATCCTGCGCATCACGTAATTGACCACATCCCACAACGGCACCGGCGCTCCGTTGCTGATGTTATAGGCCTTGCCCAGTGCGGAGCCGGTCGCCAGCAGACTGCTGAGCAGCGCTTCGTTGAGGTTGTGTACGCTGGTGAAATCGACCTTGTTCAGCCCGTCGCCGATGATCGCCAGACGCCCCTTGCGCTGCATCTTCAGCAAACGCGGGAAGATGCTCATATCCCCTGCGCCAGTGACGAAGCGCGGGCGCAGGGCCAGGGTTTCGAGGCCGAATTCCTGGGCGCCGAAGACCTTCTGCTCAGCCAGGTACTTGGTCGCTGCGTAGGGATGCCTGAAGCGCTTGGGCACTTGCTCTTCGGTCAGGCCGAGATGGTCGCGGCCATCGAAGTAGATCGACGGCGACGACAGATGCACCAGCCGCCGCACCCGCTGCTTGAGACAGGCTTCGACCACGTTTTCAGTGACCTGCACATTGCCCTGATGAAAGTCCGGATAGCGCCCCCACAAGCCGACGGCGCCAGCGCAATGCACCACGGCTTCGACGTCCGCGCAGAGTTCACGCACCAGATCTGCGTCGCTCAAGTCGCCTTGGACAAATTCGGCGCCCCGGCGCACCAGATGCTCGACACCTTCGGCCCGGCGACCGTTGACCCGCACGTCCAGGCCCTGCTCCAGGGCAAAACGCGCAAAGCGTCCGCCAATGAAGCCGCTTGCGCCGGTGACCAGAATTTTCATGTAAAGCTCCGCTGTCTTTCGTTTTGCCTGATTCGGGTGTCTTGACGCTGGCCGTCAGTCCAACGGCACCAGCCATTGTCCCGAAGATCGCACCAGTTGCTCGGTCAGCAGCCCCAGCAACTGACCGCCGTTGCGCCAATGATGCCAGTACAACGGCACATCGATCGGTTTATCTGGCAACAGTTCGCGCAACACACCCCGTTGCAACTGCTCGCGCACTTGCAGCTCCGGCACCAGCCCCCAGCCCAGGCCGGCCTCCGTCAAGCGGATGAAACCCTCGGAGGACGGGCACAGGTGATGCTCGAAACCGCCATCGACACCGAGGGAAGCGAGGTAGCGATGTTGCAGGAAGTCGTCCGGGCCGAACACCAGCGCCGGGGTACGCGGCAGTTGTTCGGCGCGCACGCCATCGGGGAAATGCCGCTCGATGAACGCAGGGCTCGCCAGCGCCCGGTAACGCATCGCCCCGAGCAACACGCTGCGGGCGCCGGCCACCGGTCGTTCGCTGGCGCACAGACAGGCCGCCACCTCACCGGCGCGCATGCGCTTGAGGCCGACGGTCTGGTCTTCGACGATCAGATCCAGCAACAGATGCTGCTCGGCGCAGAAATCGCCCACCGCCTCGGCCCACCAGGTCGCCAGACTGTCAGCGTTGAGGGCGATGCGCAGACGCTCCGGCAGCCCCTCTTCGTCCAGCGCCGGCACCAGGCCTTGCAGATCCCGTTCGAGCAGGCGCACCTGCTGCACATGGTTGAGCAGGCGTCGACCGATCTCGGTCGGCGACGGCGGCGTGCCGCGCACCAGCACCGGTTGGCCGACCCGCGCCTCCAGCAGTTTGATCCGCTGGGAAATCGCCGACTGCGAAAGCCCCAGCACCTGCGCCGCGCGTTCGAATCCGGCCTGCTCGACCACGGCGGCCAGAGCGGAAAGCAATTTGTAGTCGAACATCAGTTTTCCTAATGAGCGATCAGCACTATTGGTTTTTCTTATACAGCGTCTGCCCCGAGAATAGCCAGCAAGCACTCTTTATCAAGGATCACTCCCATGGCGGGCGAAACCTCGTTGACCACCCTGCTGCGCAGCATGAGTCCGCAGCTCAATCCCGGCGAATACGTGTTCTGCACCTTGCGCGACGGCCGGTTGCCGAGCGGTCTGGAAGTCGTGGGAAGTTTCCGCGAACAGGAAGGCCTTACGGTCATCCTCGAACGCTCCCACGCCGAGCGCGCCGGTTTCAGCTTCGACTACGTCGCCGCGTGGATCACCCTGAACGTGCATTCGGCGCTGCAAGCGGTCGGCCTCACCGCTGCATTTGCCACGGCACTCGGCAAGGCCGGCATCAGTTGCAACGTGATCGCCGGCTACTACCACGACCATTTGTTTGTCGGCCAGGCCGACGCCGAGCGCGCCCTGCAAGTACTGCGCGATCTCGCAGCCAACGCGGAGTAACGGTTATGTGGCAAAGCTATGTGAACGGGCTGCTGGTGGCGTTCGGGCTGATCATGGCGATCGGCACCCAGAACGCCTTTGTGCTGGCGCAAAGTCTGCGCCGCGAGCATCACCTGCCGGTGGCTGCACTGTGCGTGGTCTGCGACGCGATTCTGGTGGCGGCCGGAGTATTCGGCCTCGCCACGATCCTGGCGCAGAACCCGACGCTGCTGGCGATCGCCCGCTGGGGTGGCGCCACGTTCTTGATCTGGTATGGCAGCCAGGCATTGCGCCGGGCGTTCTCGAAACAGAGCCTGGATCAGGGCGAAAACCAGACCGTGCGCTCTCTGCGCGCGGTGATGCTCAGCGCGCTGGCGGTGACCCTGCTCAACCCGCATGTGTACCTCGACACCGTATTGCTGATCGGCTCCCTCGGCGCCCAACAATCAGTGCCGGGCGCTTACGTGATCGGTGCGGCGAGTGCGTCGCTGCTGTGGTTCTTCACCCTGGCCCTCGGCGCGGCGTGGCTGGCACCGTGGCTGGCGCGGCCGAGCACCTGGCGGATTCTCGATCTGCTGGTGGCGGTGATGATGTTCACCGTGGCCGGACAATTGATATTGGCTTCGTGATTTATTCCAAACAGCTCTGGAACCTCTATCCCACACAGTTGTTGCGTGGTTATGCCGCTACCCCGGTGCTATGATCCGAACCCTGCGCCGCAAAGAGTAAAAACTCGCCGGCGTATTTCCGGCCGCCCGTGATCGGCCTTGCGCTCACCGCAACAGACCTGATTAGGAGAATCATCATGGCTTTCGAATTGCCGCCGCTGCCTTACGCACACGATGCCCTGCAGCCGCACATTTCCAAGGAAACCCTGGAGTTCCACCACGACAAGCACCACAACACCTATGTCGTGAACCTGAACAACCTGGTGCCAGGCACCGAGTTCGAAGGCAAGACCCTGGAAGAAATCGTCAAGACTTCCTCGGGCGGCATCTTCAACAACGCCGCTCAGGTCTGGAACCACACCTTCTACTGGAACTGTCTGGCGCCAAACGCCGGCGGTCAACCAACCGGCGCACTGGCTGAAGCCATCAATGCGGCTTTCGGTTCGTTCGACAAGTTCAAGGAAGAGTTCAGCAAGACTTCCATCGGCACCTTCGGTTCCGGCTGGGGCTGGCTGGTGAAAAAGGCTGACGGTTCCCTGGCCCTGGCCAGCACCATCGGCGCCGGCAACCCGCTGACCAGCGGCGACACCCCGCTGCTGACCTGCGACGTCTGGGAACACGCCTACTACATCGACTACCGCAACCTGCGTCCGAAGTACGTTGAAGCGTTCTGGAACCTGGTCAACTGGAAGTTCGTGGCCGAGCAGTTCGAAGGCAAGACCTTCACCGCTTAAGCTGCGCGCCAGACAAAAACCCGGCTGTTGCCGGGTTTTTTTATGCCGAAAAAACATCCGCGCCGGCATCAGAGATTTCCCACAGCGAATAGCGCCCCGGCGCGCTTGCTCCCGAGCCACGGCGGACTAACATCAAACAGAGGAAAATTTCGCTCGTTCCCCTCAAGTTGGAGGCGTAAACAACCGAAACAGTACGAATAGGGCAAATACTCCAGTCAGCCGCATATTGGCCAAGTTTCAGGCGATTCGCCCAAGGCTTGATTGTCCCTTTGACTGCCAACACGGGATTGCCAATACTCATGGCAACTTGACGCTACCCGCACGGAACAAGGAATAACCCTTTGAAGCTGGAACTCAAGAACAGCTTGTCGGTGAAGTTGCTCCGGGTCGTGCTCCTGTCGGCATTGATCGTCGGCGTGGTCTTGAGCTGCGCGCAGATTGTTTTCGATGCCTATAAAACACGCCAGGCCGTCGCCGGCGATGCCGAACGCATCCTCGACATGTTTCGCGATCCCTCGACACAGGCGGTCTACAGCCTGGATCGGGAGATGGGCATGCAGGTGATCGAAGGCCTGTTCCAGGACGATGCCGTGCGTCAGGCCTCCATCGGCCATCCCAACGAAGCCATGCTCGCGCAGAAATCCCGCGACCTGCAGCATTCCAACAGCCGCTGGCTGACCGACCTGATCCTCGGCCAGGAACGCACGTTCACCACTCAACTGGTCGGACGCGGCCCGTACAGCGAGTATTACGGCGACCTGAGCATCACCCTCGACACCGCCACGTACGGCGAGAGCTTCATTGTCAGTTCGGTCATCATCTTCATTTCCGGCGTGCTGCGCGCCCTGGCCATGGGTCTGGTGCTGTATCTGGTCTATCACTGGCTGCTGACCAAGCCGCTGTCGCGGATCATCGAACACCTCACCGAGATCAACCCGGACCGCCCCAGCGAACACAAGATTCCGCAGCTCAAGGGCCACGAGAAAAACGAACTGGGGATCTGGATCAACACCGCCAACCAGTTGCTCGAATCAATCGAACGTAACACCCACCTGCGCCACGAAGCGGAAAACAGCCTGCTGCGCATGGCCCAGTACGACTTCCTCACCGGCCTGCCGAACCGTCAGCAATTGCAGCAGCAACTGGACAAGATCCTGGTGGACGCCGGCAAGTTGCAACGCCGGGTCGCGGTGTTGTGCGTGGGGCTGGATGATTTCAAGGGGATCAACGAACAATTCAGCTACCAGACCGGCGACCAGTTGCTGCTGGCCCTCGCCGACCGGTTGCGCGCCCACAGCGGTCGTCTCGGCGCCCTCGCCCGCCTCGGCGGCGACCAGTTCGCCCTGGTACAGGCCGATATCGAACAACCTTACGAAGCGGCGGAACTGGCGCAAAGCATCCTCGATGATCTCGAGGCGCCATTCGCCCTCGACCATCAGGAAATCCGCCTGCGCGCGACCATCGGCATCACCCTGTTCCCGGAGGATGGCGACAGCACCGAGAAGCTGTTGCAGAAAGCCGAACAGACCATGACCCTGGCCAAGACCCGCTCGCGCAACCGTTATCAGTTCTATATCGCCAGCGTCGACAGCGAAATGCGTCGGCGCCGCGAACTGGAAAAAGACCTGCGCGATGCCTTGCTGCGCGATCAGTTCTACCTCGTCTATCAACCGCAGATCAGTTACCGCGATCACCGCGTAGTGGGCGTCGAGGCGCTGATTCGCTGGCAGCATCCGGAACACGGCCTGGTGCCGCCGGACCTGTTCATTCCACTGGCCGAACAGAACGGCACCATCATCGCCATCGGCGAGTGGGTGCTGGATCAGGCCTGCAAGCAACTGCGCGAATGGCACGACCAGGGTTTCATCGACCTGCGCATGGCGGTCAACCTGTCCACGGTGCAACTGCACCACGCGGAGCTTCCGCGCGTGGTCAACAACCTGTTGCAGATGTATCGCCTGCCGCCGCGCAGCCTGGAGCTGGAAGTCACCGAAACCGGCCTGATGGAAGACATCAGCACCGCCGCCCAGCACCTGTTGAGCCTGCGCCGCTCCGGCGCGCTGATCGCCATCGACGACTTCGGCACCGGCTATTCGTCGCTGAGCTATCTGAAGAGCCTGCCGCTGGACAAGATCAAGATCGACAAGAGTTTCGTGCAGGATCTGCTGGATGACGACGATGATGCGACCATCGTTCGCGCGATCATCCAGTTGGGCAAGAGCCTGGGCATGCAGGTGATTGCCGAGGGCGTGGAGACTGCCGAGCAGGAGACTTACATCATCTCCGAGGGGTGCCACGAAGGTCAGGGGTATCACTACAGCAAGCCGTTGCCGGCGCGGGAGTTGAGTGTTTATCTCAAGCAGGCGCAGCGGAGTAATGCGGCGATTTTATAGGGTTGTAACCTTGGCGGCCTCTGGGCCGGCCAGGTTCTTGGGGTTTGGGTGAATATCCGTTTCTGTGGGTGTTGCTGATGGCGGTTTCGCCCTTACGGCGAGTCACCTTTTTCAAACGCCGGAATGCCGGCCCAGCAAAAAGGTAACCCAAAAGGCTTGGCCCCGGCGTTCGGCCCCTCGCCTAGGCTCGGGATTCCTTCGTTACGGGATTCATCCGGGGGCATTGCCTGCGGTTTGCTTCGCTGCACCTCCTCTCGATGTGTTCG
>NZ_JAHTKI010000015.1 GCF_019145475.1 Pseudomonas botevensis | reverse complement strand
GCCGGCACGGCAAGATCAAAAGCGGTACTCGAGCTAGCGCTCATTGTGTTGAGTGGTGGGAAGCGGGTGTGGACGGCTTTGGCTTTTGCTTTTGCTTTTGTGGGAGTGGGCTTGCCCACGAAGGCGGCCTGGAGCCGACCTGGTTCTGGTGGATGTACATATTCTTCACTGCCGCCTCGATCAGTCCCCTCTACCCCCGGGCGGTCCGACGTTTCGGGAGGGTTAGGGTGAGGGGCTTTTTTAACCACAATCCGGGCCTTTCTCCCTGTAAACTCCGTTTTCCTTAACCGACGCCCAGGGAGCTCCAATGTCCGGTTCGATCCTCTATATCCACGGTTTCAACAGCGCACCCGCCTCGAAAAAGGCCTGCCAACTGGTCGCCGTGATGGAGCAATTGGGCCTGAGCGATCGGTTGCGGGTTCCTGCGCTGCATCACCATCCGCGCGAGGCCATCGGTCAGTTGGAGCGGGCGATTGCCGAACTCGGCCGGCCGTTGCTGGTGGGAAGTTCGCTCGGCGGCTACTATGCGACTCACCTGGCCGAGCGTCATGGGCTGAAAGCCCTGCTGGTCAATCCGGCCGTCAGTCCGCACCGGATGTTCGACGGCTATCTGGGCACGCAGAAAAACCTGTATACAGACGAAACCTGGGAATTGACCCACGACCACGTGACGGCCCTGGCCGGGCTGGAAGTGCCGGCGCCCCAGGATCCGCAGCGTTATCAGGTGTGGTTGCAGACCGGGGACGAAACGCTGGACTATCGCCATGCCCAGCTGTATTACCGGGCCTGTGCCTTGCGCATTCAGGCCGGCGGCGACCACAGTTTCCAGGGGTTTGCCGGGCAATTGCCGGCGTTGCTGAGTTTTGCCGACATTGGCGCCGATTTGTATCAGGCAATCGATTTCACCGCGTTGTGATCGCTTGCCCCATTTTTCATTGAATCACTGACGACGAGACCCTATGGCCACTCCCAGCGCTAGCTCCTATAACGCAGACGCCATCGAAGTCCTCTCGGGCCTCGACCCGGTGCGCAAACGCCCGGGCATGTACACCGACACCAGTCGGCCGAACCACCTTGCCCAGGAAGTCATCGACAACAGCGTCGACGAAGCCCTGGCCGGCCACGCCAAATCGATTCAGGTCATCCTTCACGCCGACCACTCGCTGGAAGTCTGCGACGACGGTCGCGGCATGCCGGTCGACATTCACCCGGAAGAGGGCGTGTCGGGTGTCGAGCTGATCCTGACCAAGCTCCATGCGGGCGGCAAGTTTTCCAACAAGAATTACCAGTTCTCCGGCGGTCTGCACGGGGTCGGTATTTCCGTGGTCAACGCCTTGTCGACCCAGGTGCGGGTGCGGGTCAAGCGTGACGGCAACGAATACCAGATGACCTTCGCCGACGGCTTCAAGGCGACCGATCTGGAAGTGATCGGCACTGTCGGCAAGCGCAACACCGGGACCAGCGTGTATTTCTCGCCGGACCCGAAATATTTCGACTCGCCGAAATTCTCCATCAGTCGCCTCAAGCATGTGCTCAAGGCCAAGGCCGTGCTGTGTCCGGGGCTGTTGATCAGCTTCGAAGACAAAGGCACCGGCGAAAAGGTCGAGTGGCATTACGAAGATGGCCTGCGCTCCTATCTGGTGGACGCGGTCAGCGAGTTCGAGCGTCTGCCGGACGCGCCGTTCTGCGGCAACCTGGCCGGCACCAAGGAAGCGGTCGAGTGGGCGTTGCTGTGGCTACCGGAAGGCGGCACTTCGGTCACTGAAAGCTACGTCAACCTGATCCCGACGGAGCAGGGCGGCACCCACGTCAACGGTTTGCGCCAGGGCCTGCTCGACGCGATGCGCGAGTTCTGCGAATTCCGCAGCCTGCTGCCGCGCGGCGTGAAGCTGGCGCCGGAAGACGTCTGGGAGCGCATCGCGTTCGTCCTGTCGATGAAAATGCAGGAACCGCAATTCTCCGGCCAGACCAAGGAACGTCTGTCGTCCCGCGAAGCGGCGGCGTTCGTGTCCGGTGTGGTCAAGGACGCGTTCAGCCTGTGGCTCAACGCCAACCCGGAAACCGGCCTGGCTCTGGCGGAACTGGCGATCAGCAACGCCGGTCGTCGTCTGAAAGCGAGCAAGAAAGTCGAGCGCAAGCGCATCACCCAAGGGCCGGCGCTGCCGGGCAAACTGGCGGACTGCGCAGGGCAGGACCCGATGCGTTCCGAACTGTTCCTGGTCGAAGGTGATTCTGCCGGCGGCTCGGCCAAGCAGGCGCGGGACAAGGAATTCCAGGCGATCCTGCCGTTGCGCGGCAAGATCCTCAACACCTGGGAAGTCGACGGCAGCGAAGTGCTGGCGAGCCAGGAAGTCCACAACATCGCCGTCGCCATCGGGGTCGATCCGGGCGCCGAAGACATGAGTCAGTTGCGCTACGGCAAGATCTGCATCCTCGCCGACGCCGACTCCGACGGTCTGCACATCGCGACGCTGCTCTGCGCCTTGTTCGTCCAGCATTTCCGCCCGCTGGTGGATGCCGGTCATGTCTACGTGGCGATGCCGCCGCTGTACCGCATCGACCTCGGCAAAGAGATTTTCTACGCCCTGGACGACGCCGAGCGCGACGGGATTCTTGATCGCCTGGTGGCCGAGAAGAAACGGGGCAAGCCGCAGGTCACCCGATTCAAGGGCCTGGGTGAAATGAACCCGCCGCAACTGCGTGAAACCACCATGGACCCGAACACCCGGCGTCTGGTGCAGTTGACCCTCGGGGACGACTTCGCCGAAACCTCGGAAATGATGGACATGCTGCTGGCGAAGAAGCGCGCCGGTGACCGCAAGACCTGGCTCGAATCCAAGGGCAACCTCGCCGAGGTGCTGGCCTGATGCGGTTTGGCTGGGCCTTGGCGGGTGCGTTGCTGCTGGGTTCGATGGGGGTGTCGGCGGAGCCTGTGCAAGAGCTGCGCGTGCTCGCCGAGCACCCGGTCGAAGGTATGCGCGGCGGCAATCTGTCGGGGCTGGCCCTGTGCGGCAACGAGCTGTGGACGGTTTCGGATCGCGACGATGACCAGATCTACCGTCTCGATACCCGCGACCCGGTCTGGCAGGCGACTGCCGTGCGCATCGAGCCGCCGCCAGTACCCGACAGCGGCTTGCCGTGGGGCATCAAATCGCGGACCTGGGCGGCGTCGTTCGTCCGTGGTGGCGATCTGGACTTCGAAGGGATCACCTGCGACAGCGCCGGTAATCGCTACATTGTCAGTGAAGGCCACGCCGCGGTGTTGCAAGTGCCGCCGCAGGGGCCGTCGTCGTGGCTGAAAATCTCTCCGATGATGGTTCGCGAGGCGCGCGCCAGCGGCATGTTGCTGCAATTCAATGCGATCTTCGAAGGCCTGGCGATCAATCCGGCGGGCGATCAGATGTGGCTGGCCGCCGAGCGGCAAAGCCGGGGTTTGTTGCTGATCAAGCGCCAACAGACGGTGTGGGATTGTGACGGTCGCTGTGTGCTGCTCAGTGAAGGCGGGATGGAAATGCAACCGCCGCAGTTTCCCAAAGCCAGGCCGGTCAACCGGGATTTTTCCGACCTGTCATTGTTCAACGGCAAACTGTTTACCCTTGAGCGCAACGCTTACCAGATATGTCGTCGCGATGCGCAGACGGCCAAGGTCGAACTTTGCTGGTCTTACGCGGCCGAGTTGTTGCAGGGAAATCGTCGCTATTCGCAGAACTTTGGGCTGGAAGAGGCGCTGGTTATCGATGCTCAGGGTGCCTGGATCGGCGTCGACAACAATTTTGGTCCTCGCGCCGATGGCGAGGTCCGCCCGATCGTCTGGCGTTTCGCCGCGCCTGACGGCGGCTGGAGCGCCAAGCCATGAGTCAGCAACCGCCGGGCAAGCGTGCCGGTCGGGTGTTGATGATTCTGGCGTGGTGCGCGGCGCTGTTTCTGGCAACGCGGTTTTTCGGCCAGTGGGAAGATCGCCAGCAGAATCCGAACGTGGTGGTCAGTTCGCAGCAGGGCGACGGTTTTATTGAAGTGAAGCTGGCCGGCAACGCCCAAGGGCATTTTGTCGCCAGCGGCCAGATCAACGGTCAGCCAGTGGAGTTCATGCTCGACACCGGCGCGACCGACGTGGCCATCCCGGCCGACGTGGCGAAAAGCCTGAAGCTGGAAGAAGGTTTCGGTGTGACCCTGAGCACGGCCAATGGCCTGAGCCAGGGCTATCGGACCCGGATCGACCGCCTGCAACTGGGCGACATCGTGCTGCGGGACGTCCGCGCGCTGGTGGCGCCGGGCCTGCATGGCGACCAGGTGTTGCTCGGCATGAGCGCCCTGAACAAACTTGAATTTACTCAGCGCGGCGGCACCATGCTGCTGCGCCAGACAACGAACCGATGAGGCCCGCATGAGCGACAACCTTGCAGACAGCTTAGATGGCGTAGAACGCCGGTCGCTGGCTGACTTCACCGAAAATGCCTACCTCAACTACTCCATGTACGTGATCATGGACCGTGCCCTGCCGCATATCGGCGACGGTCTGAAACCGGTACAGCGGCGTATCGTCTACGCCATGAGCGAGCTGGGGCTGGACGCCGATTCCAAGCACAAGAAGTCGGCGCGTACCGTCGGCGACGTGCTCGGCAAGTTCCACCCCCACGGCGACTCGGCGTGCTACGAAGCGATGGTGCTGATGGCCCAGCCGTTCAGCTACCGCTATACGCTGGTGGATGGGCAGGGCAACTGGGGTGCGCCGGACGATCCGAAGTCCTTCGCCGCCATGCGTTACACCGAGGCGCGGCTGTCGCGTTATTCCGAAGTGCTGCTCAGCGAGCTGGGCCAGGGCACGGCGGACTGGGGGCCGAACTTCGACGGCACCCTGCAGGAGCCGCTGGTGCTGCCGGCGCGTCTGCCGAACATTCTGCTCAACGGCACCACCGGTATCGCCGTGGGCATGGCCACCGACGTGCCGCCGCATAACCTGCGTGAAGTCGCCAGCGCCTGCGTGCGTCTGCTCGATGAGCCGAAAGCCACGGTCGAGCAGCTTTGCGAACACATTCAGGGGCCGGATTATCCGACCGAAGCGGAAATCATCACCCCGCGTGCCGACCTGCTGAAAATGTACGAAACCGGCAAGGGTTCGGTGCGCATGCGCGCCGTGTACCACGTCGAGGACGGCGACATCATCGTCACCGCGCTGCCGCATCAAGTCTCCGGAGCCAAAGTGCTGGAGCAGATCGCCGCGCTGATGCAGGCCAAACCGTCGAAAGCCCCGCAGATCGCTGACCTGCGCGACGAATCCGACCACGAAAACCCGTGCCGCATCGTGATCATCCCGGTCAACAGCCGCGTCGACCACGAAGCGCTGATGCAGCACCTGTTCGCCAGCACCGAGCTGGAGTCGACCTACCGGGTCAACGTCAACATCATCGGTCTGGATGGCAAGCCGCAGCTGAAAAACCTGCGGGCGCTGCTGGTCGAGTGGCTGGAATTCCGCGTGCTGACCGTGCGTCGCCGCCTGCAATTCCGCCTCGACAAGGTCGAGCGTCGCCTGCACCTGTTGGATGGTTTGCTGATCGCTTACCTCAACCTGGATGAAGTGATTCACATCATCCGCACCGAGGATCAGCCGAAGGCCAAACTGATCGAGCGTTTCGCCCTCAGCGAAATCCAGGCCGACTACATCCTCGACACCCGTCTGCGTCAGTTGGCGCGGCTGGAAGAGATGAAGCTGCGCGACGAGCAGGACGAATTGCTCAAGGAGCAGGCCAAGCTGCAGGCGCTGCTGAGCAGCGAAACCAAGCTGAAGAAGCTGGTGCGCAGCGAGTTGATCAAGGATGCCGAAACCTACGGCGATGACCGCCGCTCGCCAATCGTCGAGCGTGCCGAAGCCAAGGCACTGACCGAGCACGATCTGCTGCCGAATGAAAAAGTCACCGTCGTGCTGTCGGAAAAAGGCTGGATTCGTTCGGCCAAGGGGCACGAGATCGACGCCACCGGCCTGTCGTACAAGGCGGGTGATGGCTTCAAGACTTCGGCGGCGGGGCGTTCCAACCAGTCGGCCGTGGTCATCGACTCCACGGGGCGCAGCTACTCGCTGGCTACCCACACACTGCCATCGGCCCGCGGCCAGGGCGAGCCGCTGACCGGCCGTCTGACCCCACCGCCGGGGGCAACGTTCGAATGCGTGCTGATGCCGGAAGACGACGGCCTGTACGTGATCGCGTCCGATGCCGGCTATGGTTTCGTGGTCAAGGGTGAAGACCTGCAAGCCAAGAACAAGGCCGGCAAGGCCCTGCTGAGCCTGCCGAACAACGCCAAGGTGATCGCGCCGCGTCCGGTGCCCGACCGCGAGCAGAACTGGCTGGCCTCGGTCACGACCGAGGGTCGCCTGCTGATCTTCAAAATCAGCGATCTGCCACAATTAGGAAAGGGCAAAGGCAACAAGATCATCGGGATTTCCGGTGAACGTGTCGCCAGTCGCGAAGAATATGTCACGGACATCGCCGTCATTCCGGATGGCGCCACACTGGTGTTGCAGGCCGGAAAACGTACCCTGTCGCTGAAAGCCGACGACCTCGAACACTACAAGGGTGAGCGTGGGCGGCGTGGTAACAAGTTGCCTCGTGGCTTCCAGCGGGTGGATGCGCTGCTCGTCGAAAACCTCAATTAAGCGTCCTAGAGCGCCAGATCTACGATTTAACCCGTAGATCGGCGCTTTGGCGCTGGAGTCGGAACGCATATTCACGGATGATATGGCCTTTCCATCGCCGGCGTGGCCGAGCGTTCTTCATATTTATTGAGTATTTTCACTGTGGTCAGCCTTGTGGCAACCACCTGGACGGGATGATGACTTCTCTGCGCCCCCTTATTTTCCTGCTCGCCGGCGTTCTTGGCCTGGCGGGTTGCAGCGTTCACCAGCCGGTGTCGCTGTATCAGCTGGACAGCGGAAGTCCGGCTCAGCCTGCGCAAAGCGCGGGCATGGCGGTTTTGCTAGGCCCTGTGGTCGTGGCCGATTACCTGCAACGCGAGACGCTGCTGCAGCGTCAACCGGATGGCAGCCTGCAAGCGTCGGCCGATGGTCGGTGGGCCGGCAGCCTTTCGTCGGATATCGATCAACTGCTGTTGCGTCAGGTTGCCGGTCATCTGGACAGCCAGCGTGTAGTGCTGGCACCCGCCACGTTGGGCTTCAGCCCGGACGTGCAGGTCTTGCTGACCATCACTCGCCTGGATTCGGGCAAGGCGCAACCGGCGATTCTCGATGCCCAATGGCGCCTGATCGACCGTCGTGGTCAGGTCCGTGACAACCGCATTGTGCATCTGCAAGAGCAGCATGCCGGGACCACTGCTGCGCAGGTTCAGGCCCAGGGCGTGCTGTTGCAGCGTCTGGCCGAGCAGTTGTCGGTGGCGCTCAAGCCACTGGCCAACCAGCCACCGGTCGCCGAGGCACCGCGCAAGCCAGCGCCGAAACCGGCAGCACCCGCGGCGGAAACCGAGAAGCAGCCGAAGATTCCAATGGCTTCACCGATCCGCACGGACATGGAAGTGTTCCGCTTCTAAGCCTGGACTGCTTGAAAACAGAGCCCGCCTTGTGCGGGCTTTGTTGTGTCTGGGGAATGGGTAGAAGATCAAAAAAACCTCACCCCAGCCCTCTCCCAGAGTGAGAGGGAGCCGACCGTGGTGTCTGACGCTGTCCATCGACCTGGAGGATCGTGTCGATTATAGAGTTGCTAGCGATGGGGCGAAGTGCTGATTCCGGATTCGGCACGGCGCGCTCAGGTCGGTGTGACGCCTGAGCATCCCCCAATCGGTTCCCTTTCCCTCAGGGAGAGGGCTAGGGTAAGGGGGCTTTCACTGTAAACAAAAAGCCCGCAGACAATCACTCATCTGCGGGCTTCGTTTACAACCGTATCAGGCCTCAGGCCCGGCGCTCATGCATCCGCGCCAGTTGCCGCTCCAGCATCGACGGATAAGGCTCCATCAACCGCTCCACGCAGCAAGCGCCCTCGGGGCTGGCGATCGGGCGGATCCGTGCACGCTGACGGATCAGCGCGTCGTCGCTGATCTTGCGCTCCACCAGCAGCAGGTTGCGGCTGTGTTGCGACAGCGCGAGTGCGTCCTGGGCGGAGTCGGTCAGCAGCAGGTCGATCTGGCTCAGGCCGAACAGTTCGTCGCCGAGGGTCAGGCCCAGCTGCAATTGCAGGGTGATGCCGCTGTCGGCGACTTCGATCTGCAACTGATGGCCCAGCGCTCGCAGCAGTTCGCCGCAGCAGATGGCGTTGGTCAGGTAGTCGTCGCCGCTGTCTTCGCTGTGGAACAGCATCAGGGTGCTGCCGTCGTTCAGCGTCTCGATTTCGCCCTGATACAGCGAAGCGGCCTGGTCGAGGCAGTCGCGATAGCGCTCCAGCAGTTCTTCCAGGCGTGCGCGCGGCAGGCGTCGCAGTTGCTCCTGGGAACCCAGTTGCACCGCCAGCACCGCCGTGTGTTGCGGCACGTTCGGGGTTGGCTGGCGAACGGCCGGTGGCGCGGTTTCGTTCAGCGATTCGTCGCGCAGGTCGGCGAACGCGTCGTCATCTTCGTCGTCCTCGACGGTGCTGACCACATGGCGTGGCGCCGGCTTTTGCGCGGCCATCGGCCGGCTCTCGTCGAAACTCGGGTCGCGCAGGTTGCGCACTTCGAATTCCGGTTCGTCGTCTTCGAGCTCGGGTTCCGGCTCAGGCTCGGGTTCGGCCGGCTCCGGAGCGTAGCTGGCGTGCAGTTGACGGGCGAGGTCGCCGATTTCGTCCTGACGCTCGATGCCCGGGGTGAATTCGTCGATCCGGCGCAGCCACACCCGCAATTGCAGCAGCGGCGTGGAAATATGCCGGCCCAGACGCAGGCTCAGAGCCAGGGCGAGCGCCAACAGGATTGCACTCAGAATGCCCATGCTTTGCAGGCTGATGGTCATCGGCTGCTGGAACTGATCCATGTCCAGGCTGATGCGCAGTTGCCCGGCGGTCACGTCCTGGAAGGTGATCTTGCTCTCGTACATGCCTTCGGCTTCGCCCAGCAGACCGTGCTTGGGACGCTGACCGGACTCGGCGAGGATGCGGTTGTCCACGCTGTAGATGGCCGCGTGGGCCACCAGTTTGTTCTTGGTCAGGTTGTTCAGCAGCACGTTGAGGCTGAGGATGTCGTTGGACACCAGCAGTTCGGTGGCGGAGGTGGCGGTCTGCGTGGTCAGGCTTTCACCCAGCGCATCGGCCTGCTCGTGCATGGCCTGCTTGAACTGCAAACCCATCACGCAGGCGTAGATCACCAGGGCCAGAGCGACCAGGATCACGTTATGGCTGGCGATGCGCAATGCAATCGGTACACGGCGGTGGCGCAGTGCACGGAAGATCAGCAGGAAGAAGTTATCGGTTTTAACTGGCGTGGGCCGGTTCACTGAGCTCGGCTCTTTTGTCCGTGAAGTTGACGCGCAGTATAGCGACAGGCCCTAGACCGGCAAAGCGCTGGCGGTGCCCGATGGTCACTGAAAGTGGGTAGAATGCGGTTTTTTTCCAGTTGCGGGGGTGCGCGTTGCGCGAAATCGTCCTGATTAACATCACCGGATCCGATCGTCCGGGTCTGACTGCGGCCATTACCGGCGTTCTGGCCCAGGGTGGTGTGAACATTCTCGACATCGGTCAGGCGGTGATCCACGACACCCTGTCGTTCGGCATCCTGGTTGAAATTCCCGACACCGAGCAAGGCCAGTCGGTGCTCAAGGACATTCTGTTCAAGGGCTACGAGCTCGAGCAGCAGGTGCGTTTCACCCCGGTGTCCGAAGAGGATTACCAGCAGTGGGTGGGCAACCAGGGCAAGAAGCGCCACATCGTCACCCTGCTGACCCGCAAAGTGACTGCCGGCCAGTTGCAGGCCGTGAGCTCGATCACCGCCAAATACGGCCTGAACATCGATCACATCGACCGTCTGTCGGGGCGCATGCCGCTGGACACGCCGGCCGACAAGGGCAAGGGCTGCATCGAGTTCTCCGTACGTGGCGAAGCGGCTGACCCGCAGGCCCTGCGCGCCGAATTCCTCAGCGTCGCCCAGGAGCTGAACGTCGACATCGCCTTCCAGGAGGATTCGCTGTTCCGCCGCAATCGCCGCCTGGCGGTGTTCGACATGGACTCGACCCTGATCGAGGCCGAAGTCATCGACGAGCTGGCGAAGGCGGCCGGCGTGGGTGACAAGGTTTCGGAAATCACCGAACGGGCAATGGCCGGCGAGCTGGATTTCCGCGCCAGCTTCAAGGAGCGCCTGGCGTTGCTCAAGGGCCTGGACGTCAGCGTGCTGGACTCCATCGGCGCTTCGCTGCGTCTGACCGAAGGCGCGGAAACCCTGTTCGCCGAACTCAAGCGCCTGGGTTACAAGACCGCGATCCTGTCCGGTGGCTTCACTTATTTCGCCAAGCAATTGCAGGAAAAGCTCGGCATCGACTACGTGTTCGCCAACGAACTGCAAGTGGTCGATGGCAAATGCACGGGCGTGGCGGTCGAGCCGATCGTTGATGCCCAGCGCAAGGCTGACCTGTTGAAGGAACTGGCGCAGAAGGAAGGCTTGCGTCTGGAGCAGACCATTGCGGTCGGCGACGGCGCCAACGATCTGCCGATGCTGGCGATTGCCGGCCTGGGCGTGGCGTTCCGCGCCAAGCCGCTGGTCAAACAGTCGGCCAAACAGGCGATTTCCACCCTGGGGCTGGATGGCGTGCTGTATCTGCTGGGCTTCCGGGATCGCGACGGGCAACTCTGAGTTGTGCGCGTCCTCTTCGCGGGCAAGCCTGCGAAGAGGAAGCCTCGATTTGGCTGATGCCGCTCAAAGCGACTTCCACAACGAATCGAAATCCTCTTCGCTGCCGCCATTCTGTGCGCTATCCAGCGACCGATAAGCAAACTGATTGAAACTGTGAGTGCTCGCCACCCGCCGGTCCAGCCCGGCGCGGTGCTCTTCGCCGTGGGTGTTGATCAGCACTTTGCTGCCCTCCTGGAACGGCAGGCGCGGTGCGAGCAATGTGGCGGGCAGGTCGATGGCGCTGATCTCCGGCAGCAGCAGACCGCGCAGATAGTGGCTGTGATCGTCCCGCGAGCGCACCAGTTGCAACCCGCATGGCTGCGCGTGAGGGGCCACCAGTTCGATGCCCATTTGCGTGCCGGCACCGCGTACCTGGCGGATCCAGCGCACCACGGCAATGCTCCAGCCCTGGCTTGCGGTGTCCTGAATGCCGACCATTTCCCCGGCCTGCAATTCGGCGGGCACTTCTTTCGGCCAGGCCAGGCAATAACCGCCTGGGCTGTGGTTGATCACTGGCAAAGCGTAGGTCGGGTAGTGCGGTGGACTGTCAGTGTTGTCTTCGTCTTCGATCAGCGGTTCGTAGAGGATTTCCTCGTAGGGCAGGAATTCGTCGCTCTTGCTTTGCGGCGCGGCGTCGAAGGCCTGGCTCCAACTGTCCTTTTCGCCCTTGGCCACTGCACTGTTGAAGTCGGCAGTGCGGGCGCCGGGGTGCTTGAGCATTTCGCTGAACGAGCGTTCGCCGCCGAGATAGAAGTGCAGGGCGCTCATGCCGACGCACACGGTCAGGTTGCCCTGGCCGACGGTGCGCTGGAAACTGCGCTCGGCCGCCTGACCCCAGGTGGCGTGCAGATGCTGCAGGGTATCCAGGCTCAGCCCCGCCGGAATCGGCAGCGGCGTCGAAGTGGGGTGGTGCAGCAGGTGGGCTTCGATGGCCTCCACCAGGGGCTGTGGATCGAAACCGAGCAGCCCGGCCTGTTGCTCACTGCGAAACATGCTGCGGTAGCGCGGCCCGGCGTCGAGTTCGGCGGATATCGCGAACAAGCCGTCGGTGGCTGCATCCGGAGGCAATTTCAGCCACGCGCTCCACGGTTCCAGCACCTCCGCCAGTCGCGCGATCTGGTTCTGGCGCAGTTGATTGCAGCGAGCGCTGCCCAGCAGCAGGGCAGCGAGGTAGGTCTGTTCGACGCTCAATTCACGGGTGAGGCTGGCCAGGTCATCGCGCACGCCCCGATGTTGCAACTGCAACTGGCTGGCCGTGCGATACAACTGATGCAACTCGAACCACAGATGCTCCGGCGCCGGGCTGTAAAGCTGCGTCGCCCGCAGCAATTGCCCCTTGAGCGCATGGGTGGCCCGTTGCAGGGACAGGCTGACCAGCTCCGCTCGCGCCTTGGTGTACTTCGGCGCGATCCGCAGAACGATCTGTTTGTAGCCGTTGGCCAGCTGGCTTTGCAGGGCCTGGCAGAGGTTGACGATTTTGCGCGAGCGGTCATCGAGCATGATGGCCTGATGGAGGAAGTGTCGCTCCAGATGCTGGCAGACGAAGTACACCTCGGGGCGCAACAGTTCCAGCAATTGCAGACGATTGTCGCTGGGGGTCAGCAGTTGGTTGAGTTCGCCCAAGCCTTGATACAGCTGACGGGCCGTCTCGCCGATGTTGGCCTTGGGCAGGCCGGCGATCCAGCGCCGGAGGTCGCGCGGGTTGGCCTCACAGAAGGACAGGCGCAACTGTGTCGGGGTCGGGGCGCGCAGCTGAGGTGGGGGGATGGTCTGGCTCATGCCAAAAACCATAGCAGCAAATGGGCCGTTGCGTTGGGGCGGGGGAGGGGTCGGAGTTGCCCGGTGACGCCAAGCTGCGCTCTCGATTTTCGGCAAATCAGGAGCGCAGCCTGCGCGGGGCGGGTCAGGCGTTCGGCAGGGCCAGGGCCTGGCCCATTTGCACCGGCGAACCAGCCGCCAGTTCTTCGGCCCACTTCACTTGATCCGGCCCGAACAGCACGATGGCAGTGGATCCCAGCTTGAAGCGCCCCAGTTCCGCACCTTTTTCCAGATGAATCGGCGCGCGGGCGGCTTCGTCGTAGCGGAAGGTCTTCAGTTCGCGTTTCGGCGGCGTGACCAGACCGGCCCAGACGGTTTCGATCGAGGCCACGATCATCGCGCCCACCAGCACCACGGCCATTGGCCCGCGCTCGGTGTCGAAGATGCACGCCACGCGCTCGTTACGGGCGAACAGCTCAGGCACGTTTTCAGCGGTGGTCTGGTTGACCGAAAAGATCCGGCCCGGGATGTAGACCATTTCGCGCAGGGTGCCGGCCAGCGGCATGTGTACGCGGTGATAGTCCTTCGGCGACAGATAAATGGTGGCGAAGTCGCCGCCCATGAAAGGCGCGGCATTCGCGGTATCGCCGCCCAGCAGTTCGAGCACGCTGAAACTGTGGCCCTTGGCCTGGAATACGCGACCGTGTTCGATCGGGCCGAGCTGGCTGACCGCGCCGTCGGCCGGGCTGAGGATTGCGCCCGGCGTCTGGTCCAGCGGACGTGCGCCGTCTTTCAGGGCACGGGTGAAGAAGGCGTTGAAATGCTCGTAGGCGGTCACGTCTTCAACCAGTGCTTGCGACATGTCCACCTGATAACGCTTGGCGAACCAGGTGGTGAACGCATTCTTGAACCAGCGCACGCGGCACTCGGCGATGCAGCCGGCCAGGCGCGACAGCAAGTGGTGAGGCAGCAGGTACTGGCTGAGGATAAACAAACGCTCTTTCATTGACTGTCCTTAAAAACCTTAAAGCTCGACGGGCGTGTCGGGGTGGTTGCCCCACTCGCCCCAGGAACCGGCGTAGCCCTTGACCCGCGGATAACCGAGGGCCTTGGCCACCAGATAAGTGAAGCCGGACCGGTGGTGGGTCTGGCAGTGGGTAATGATTTCCTTGTCGGGCGTGATGCCCAGTTGTTCGAGGATCTGCGGCATGTCGCTGCGAATGCGCAAGTGACGGGTCTGATCCATGCCCGCCGTCCATTCGAAATTGACCGCGCCGGGAATGTGTCCGCCCTTGGCCGCCAGGACTTTTTCGCCGGAGTATTCCAGTGGCCCGCGCGCGTCCCAGATCGCCAGGTCGGCGGCGCCCAGACGGCTTTGCAGGTATTCGCGGGTGGCGGTCGGCTCGTCGCGCAGGGTCAGGGCCGCCGGGCCACCGACCGCCGGCGGGATCTGGATCGACATCGGCGAGCCTTCCGCCAGCCACGCCGGCAGACCGCCATCGAGGTAGTGGTACTTGTCATGGCCGATCACGTCGAGCAGCCAGATGAAGCGCCCGGCCCAACCGCCGCCTTCGTCGTCATAGACCACGTAGACCGCGTCCGGGCGATGGCCCAGTTCGCCGAACAGTTCTTCGAGTTTTTCCCGGGTCGGCAGCAGGCCCGGGGCCGGCGCCTGACCCAATTGGGTGCGTTTGGGGTCGACAAAGCGTGCGCCGGGAATATGACCCTCGGCATAACGGGCGGCACTGGTCAGATCCACCAGAATCAGATCGCGGGATTCGAGGCGCGGGAGCAGGTCGCTCGGCTCGATCACCAGCGCCAGGCCAGAGAAATCAGACATGTGAGGTCTCCAGAGCACAAAGGGGAAGGATTGTAGCTGTCATTGGCCGCGCTGGCTAAAGCTGTGCAGCGCTTTCTCGATGCACTGCGCGGTTTTGCCGAAGGCTTGTACGGTGATGTCGGCGAACGGCCCGCCACCCTGGTCGGCCACCACAATCATGATGACCCGGCCGTTGTTCACCAGCGAGCGCAGAAACAGGTGCTCGCCACGGAACAGGCTGCGCAGGGAGGCCGGCAGCAGGGCGGAGAACTGGGCGTTGTTGTCCGGGGTGATCCGCACCTGCGCCTGTTGCGCGAGCAGCCGTTGCAGCACGCTGCTCTGGCTGACGACGAAGTTCAGCGCGGCCGCCTCTTTCGGCAATCCGGCAATTTGGTGGACGCGCAGGCTGGCGTGGGTGCGGTCGGCCATCAGGATCATCACCCGGCGCATGCCACTGGCGGCCAGGGCGTCGCGGGCGGCGATGGTCAGGTGCATGGCATTGGTGAAGCGGCTCGGCGTCGCCAGCAGTTCGGCGCATTGCTGGCGCCACTTGGCGAGATCCTCGGCCGTCGGCGCGGCGGCAGGCAGCATCCCGGCGGGCAGGCGGCGGGTGCCCCAGGGCCACAGCAAGGAAATCGCCGGGTGCCACAGATCGGGCATGCCATGCAGGCGCGCGCTGTTGGCCGCCTGCTGGTGCAACTGTTGCTGGACTTCGTCCATCGAAATTTGCAGGTAAAGGCTGGTCAGGTACTGCCAGCGCTCGCTGTGCGGACTGTCCCAGGCCTGTTGCGCCGAGAGCGCCAGACCGTTCGCCAGCAGCACGGTATTGGCCGGCTGATTGAGCCAGCGGCGCAGGGTCGGATCGTCATCCAGGCGATTCTGCTGGCGCAGCGGATGTTCGCTGTCGCGGGCGATGCGCAGGACCTTGACCAGCTCCCGTTGCTCGGTGAGCAGCAGCCGATAACCCTGCTGCACCCAGATCGGCAGGCGCCAGGCTTCAACCAGCGCTTCGCCGATTTTCAGCAGGCGTACGCCGAACAGTTGCTTCTCCACCTCGCGGGCCGATTCGCCCTTGTGGATCACCCGCAGTTCCCACTCTTCGAGCAGCTTCGGGAAGGTCAGCGCCAGCGGCCATAACGGCGACAGAAACAGCAGACTGCCCCAATGGATGTCCTGCCACAGTCGCGCCAGGCGCCCGGCGAAAAAGCCGTTGGCCTGTTGCGTGGCGTGCTGGCTGATCATCTGCAACTGGCGCAGGGGCAACGGGATCTGCGCGCCGGGTTCGGCAGGCAGGCGTGCAAGCAATTCTTCAGTGCGGGCGAGGCCGAGGCGGTTGATCGCGATTTCGAGGTTTTCCGCCGGGGCGGCCATGCTGCCGTGGGTGTGGCGGTTGGCTTCGCGGATGATGCTCAGCGCCAGGGCCGGGCTGTCCTGCATCAGTTCGGCGATGTCGCGCAGCGAGCTGCGGTTGTCGCGGATCGCCCGGCAAACGCGGTCATGGGCTTCTTGTGGAACCGGCAGGCGGACGCTATCGAGCAGTTTCACCCAGCCATCGAGCGTGGTCGGTTTCGCGTGTGGAACGTTCGTTTCATTAGCCATGTCTGGACGGGATCTTCATCAGCTGTAGACGCGCCCGGCACGGGCTAAATTGGCTTTTCGCCTGAACTGCCTATAGTCTGGCGCAGTTTTGCCGATAAGTAGAAGAAGAGATTTTTTAACTTCCGAATATGACCTTGAACCCGACTTAAGTAAGTACCTTCTATCTATGGCTAAAATTATCGGCATCATCGTCGTATTCGCGAGCGTGCTCGGCGGATACGTGCTCTCCCACGGCAAGATTGCCGCCCTGATCCAGCCTTTCGAGGTGATGATCATCGGTGGTGCGGCCCTCGGCGCATTCCTCCAGGCCAACCCCGGCTACATGACGATGCACGTGCTCAAGAAGTCCCTGGGCATGTTCAGTTCGCGCTTCAGCCACACCTTCTATCTTGAAGTGCTCGGCCTGATCTACGAGATCCTCAACAAGAGCCGCCGCGAAGGCATGATGGCCATCGAAGGCGACATCGAAGACGCCGCCGCGAGCCCGATCTTCGCCAAGTACCCGGCGGTGTTGAAGGACGAGCGCATGACCGCGTTCATCTGCGATTACCTGCGCATCATGTCTTCCGGCAACATGGCTCCCCACGAGCTCGAAGGCCTGTTCGACATGGAACTGTTCAGCCTCAAGGAAGACCTCGAGCATCCATCCCACGCGGTCAACGGCATTGCCGACGCCATGCCGGGTTTCGGTATTGTCGCGGCAGTACTGGGGATCGTGGTGACCATGGCGTCGCTGGGTGAAGGCGACCAGAAGTCCATCGGTCTGCACGTTGGTGCGGCACTGGTCGGTACATTCTTCGGTATTCTCGCGGCCTACGGCTTCTTCGGCCCGCTGGCGCACTCCCTGGCCCACGACGCCAAGGAAGAACTCAACGTCTACGAAGCCATCAAGGCCTCGCTGGTGGCTTCGGCTTCCGGCATGCCGCCGTCGCTGGCCGTCGAGTTCGGCCGCAAGGTTCTGTACCCGGCTCACCGTCCTAGCTTCGCCGAGCTGGAACAAGCGGTTCGCGGTCGCTAAGTCATGGAAAATAACCAGCCGATAATCATCAAGCGCGTCAAGCGCTACGGTGGCGGGCATCACGGCGGGGCGTGGAAAATCGCCTTCGCCGACTTCGCCACGGCGATGATGGCGTTCTTCCTGGTGCTGTGGCTGCTGTCCACCGCCACCCCGGAGCAGAAGATCGCCATCGCCGGTTACTTCAAGGATCCGGTCGGCTTCTCCGAGAGCGGCACGCCGTACATCATCGATCTGGGCGGTACGCCGACCCTGGCGCCGGAAAACACCCTCAACCCGGAAGTGAAGTCCCAGCCGCAGCCGGACAAGGTCACGGTCGACACCGAGCAGGTTGAAGGCATGGCCGAGCAGGTCGAGAAAGAGCGTCTGGAACTGCTGCTGCAAGAACTGCAGAACAAGGTCGAAGAGAATCCACAACTGCAGAAGTTCAAGGATCAGATCCTGTTCGAGATCACTCCGAACGGTTTGCGCATCCAGATCATGGACGCCGAGAACCGGCCGATGTTCGACTCGGGTTCCGCGCGTCTGAAACCGTACTTCGAAGACATCCTGCTGGCCATGGCTGACACCATCAAGGCAGTGCCGAACAAGATCAGCATCAGCGGTCACACCGATGCCAAGCCTTACGTTGGCAACGGCGATTTCGGCAACTGGGAGCTCTCGGCCAACCGCGCCAACGCGGCCCGTCGTGCGCTGGTGGCCGGCAGCTATCCGGACTCGCAAGTGGCGCGGGTGGTGGGTTACGCCTCGTCGGCGCTGTTCGACAAGGAAAACCCGTTCAACCCGGTGAACCGCCGCATCGACATCGTGGTGCTGACCAAGAAGGCCCAGGCGGCCATCGAAGGTTCGCAAGGTGCTGATCCGGACAAGCCGGCGGCTGACGGTCAGAACGGTGGCGCGGCGGCTCCGGTCGATCCGAACGCGCTGCCGGCCGACCAGCAACCGGTGGCCCCGCACGAGTTGCGCGAGCGGCTGAACCTGTTCGACGACCCGCTGCCGAAGCCGGCCGAACCGGGAAGTGCGGCGCCTGCACCGGCTGCACCGGCCGCTCCGCCAGCCACTGCGCCGGCTCCAGCGCCGAAGCCGTGAGGCACAAAAAAACCGACAGCGATGTCGGTTTTTTTGTGGGCTGCATGTACGGCAGGGGACTCGGTGGTGAGTTCGCCCTTCACCCCGGCCCTCGCCCGAGGGAGCCGAACTTTATGTTGTTCAAAACCTGAGTTCGGCTCGATATTTCAGTTTGACGCTGCCCGGCAGAGCAATACAGTCAGTCCCCTTTCCCCTTTCCCCTTGGGAGAGGGTTAGGGTGAGGGGTTTTTGACTTTGCTTTTGATTCCGCTCAGTAACCGTTCTCAGGCAGGCTGGCAATGATCGAGCGGTAGCTGTTCATGCGCTGTTGCTGCACCCGGCCATCTTCCAATGCCTTGAGCAATGCACAGCCTGGTTCACGATCATGCTTGCAGTCACGGAAGCGGCAGGTGCCGAGCAGGTCGTTGAACTCGATGAAACCGGCTTCCACATCGGCACGGCTGACATGGCCGAGGCCGAATTCACGGATGCCCGGGGAGTCGATCAGCTCACCGCCACCGGGGAAGTGGAACAGCCGCGCGGTGGTGGTCGTGTGCGTGCCCTGGCCGGACCATTCCGACAGCGGGCCGACACGGGTTTCGACATCCGGCAGCAGGCTGTTGACCAACGATGACTTGCCGACCCCGGACTGGCCGACGAACACGCTGATGCGTCCGTCGAGCTGCTTCTGCAACAGCTCCATGCCATTGCCGTGGTGGGCCGATACTTCCAGCACCGGATAGCCCAGGGTGCGGTAGACCGCCAGCAGAGCATTCAGCGCCGGGGCGTTCTGCTCGTCGATCAGGTCGAATTTGTTCAGCAGCAGCAACGGGCGAATGCCGGCGTGCTCGGCCGCCACCAGATAGCGGTCGATCAGGTTGGCGTGGGGCTCGGGCAGCGGGGCGAAGACAATGACGATCATGTCGACGTTGGCGGCCACCGGCTTGAGCTGGCCACGGCTGTCCGGGCGGCACAGTTCGGTGGTGCGCGGCAGTTGCGCGACGATCACCCCGATGCCCTGGTTGCCGGCGCGCCATACCACGCGATCGCCGGTTACCAGTGCGGGCAGGTTGGCGCGCAAGTGGCAGCGGAACACCTGGCCGGCCTGATCGCCGTCAACGGCCTCGACTTCGACCTGCACACCGAAGTGCGCGATCACCAGGCCGTGTTGTTCCGGGCCAAGGTCGCCACCCTCAAGCGCCTCGACAGCCGAGGACTCGCGTTTGGCGGCGCGGGCGGCGCGCTCGCCCTGAATCTTTTCGATGCGCCAGTTCTGGCGACGATTGAGTTGGCGTTTGGCCATGGGTGTTCCGTAATAAAAGAATGCAGCGATTAGGTAAAACGGCGGCGAGTTTAGCACGCCCGGCCACCGGCCTAGGCTAAACTGCGCAGCATTGCCTAGGAGTCGAAATATGCAAAACCCGCAGAATCTGATCTGGATCGACCTGGAAATGACCGGTCTGGACCCGGAAAACGACGTCATCATCGAGATGGCCACCATCGTCACCGACAGTGACCTCAACACCCTGGCCGAAGGCCCGGTGATCGCCATCCACCACAGCGACGAAGTCCTCGCCCGCATGGACGAGTGGAACACCCGCACCCACGGCAACTCGGGCCTGACCCAGCGTGTGCGCGACAGCCGCATCAGCATGGCCGAAGCCGAAGCCCAGACCATCGCCTTCCTCGAACAATGGGTGCCGAAGGGCAAGTCGCCGATCTGCGGCAACAGCATCTGTCAGGATCGGCGCTTCCTTTATACCCACATGAAGGCGCTGGAAAGCTACTTCCACTACCGCAACCTCGACGTCTCCACGCTCAAGGAACTGGCCGCACGCTGGGCGCCGGACGTGCGCGACAGCTTCAAGAAGGGCAGCACCCACCTGGCGCTGGACGACATCCGCGAATCCATCGCCGAGCTGCAGCACTACCGCCAGCACTTCATCAAGGCCTGAGTAAGTTCCGGCGCTCCCACAAGGTCGCGCGGCTTTTGTGGGAGCGGGCTTGCCCGCGAATGGAGCGCCCGGTTCCTGAAGACTCAACGCCAGACAACATTCCGCGACGCCCCCTTCTGGTGCGACGTTGAAATGGCTAGACTGCGCGCCTTCCTGCCTGGATCGCCACCATGTTGCTGATGCTCTACCTGATCGCCATTACCGCCGAAGCCATGACCGGCGCCCTGTCTGCGGGACGGCGCGGCATGGACTGGTTCGGCGTGGTGCTGATCGCCTGCGTCACGGCACTGGGCGGCGGTTCGGTGCGCGACATGTTGCTCGGGCATTACCCGCTGACCTGGGTCAAACACCCGGAATACCTGGTGCTGACCTCCGCCGCCGCGATGATCACGGTGTTCACCGCGCGCTGGATGCGGCACCTGCGTTCGCTGTTTCTGGTGCTCGACGCGGTCGGCCTGGTGGCGTTCACCCTGATCGGCTGCATGACCGCTCTGGAAATGGGCCACGGCATGCTGGTGGCCTCGGTCAGCGGGGTGATTACCGGGGTTTTCGGCGGCATCCTGCGCGACATCTTCTGCAACGACATCCCGCTGATTTTCCGCCGCGAACTCTACGCCAGCGTCTCGTTCGCCGCCGCCTGGTGCTACATGCTGTGCCTGTATCTGAATGTGCCGAGTGAGCAGGCGATCCTGATCACCCTGTTCGGCGGGTTCTTGCTGCGGCTGCTGGCGATACGGTTCCATTGGGAAATGCCCAAGTTCGTTTACAACGACGAGCATTGATGTGGCTTACGCGAGTCCGTGACGTTTCAGCGCCCACTCGACATGCTCGCGCACCAGTTCCGACGGATAGTCCCGACGCGCCTTGAGCGCTTCCAGTACCGGAATGCTCGACGGCGCATTGCCCAGTCCCACTGCCAGGTTGCGCAGCCAGCGTTCGTAACCGGCGCGGCGCAGCGGTGAGCCTTCGGTGTTGCTGAGGAATTTATCCTCATCCCACATGAACAGTTCGGCCAGTTCGGCGTTGTCGAGGTTGTGCCGTGGCTTGAAGTCGCTTTCCCCGGATGGCCGGGCGAAACGGTTCCACGGGCAGACGATCTGGCAGTCGTCGCAGCCGAACACCCGATTGCCGATCAGCGGTCGCAGGTCTTCGGGGATGGCGTTCTTCAGTTCGATGGTCAGGTAGGAAATGCAGCGTCGGGCGTCCAGCACATACGGGCCGACGAAGGCGTTGGTCGGGCAGATGTCGAGGCACGCAGTGCAGCGGCCGCAATGTTCGGTGTTGTGCGGTTCGTCCACCGGCAGTGCCAGGTCGACAAACAGTTCGCTGAGGAAAAAATAGCTGCCGGCCTTGCGGTTCAGAACCAGGGTGTTTTTGCCGATCCAGCCCAGGCCGGCCTGTTCGGCAATGGCCTTTTCCAGCACCGGGGCGCTGTCGACGAAGGCGCGAAAACCGAACGGGCCGATGTGTGCCTGAATTTTATCTGCCAGTTGTTGCACGCGTTTACGGATCAATTTGTGGTAATCGCGGCCCAAGGCATAACGCGAGATGTAGGCTTTCTCCGGTTTTGCCAGCATTTGCGCCATTTGCGTGTCGCCAGGCAGGTAGTCCATACGCAGGGAAACCACCCGCAGCGTGCCGGGCACCAGTTCCTCGGGGTGCGAGCGTTTGCTGCCGTGGGCGCCCATGTAGTCCATTTCGCCGTGATAGCCGGCCTCGAGCCAGCGTTGCAGGTGCTGTTCATGCTCGGCCAGGTCCAGACCGCTGATGCCGACTTGCTGAAAGCCCAGCTCGCGGCCCCAGTCCTTGATGGATTGGGCGAGGGCGGGGAGGTCTGTGGTGATGGCGGACATGAGGCGAGAGAAACCGGAGCTGAGGTGCGTATAATTCTGCCAGACATCGGAGCCCGAAGACGCATGCCGCACACTAAAGATGAATTACCCGACGCGCTGTACCGCGCCGCGCAGGTGCGAGCACTCGATGCACGGCTGATCGCCGCCGGCACGCCGGGCTTCGAACTGATGCAGCGAGCGGCCTATGCGACCTGGCGCGCGCTGGTGCGCAAATGGCCGGCGGCGAGCGAACTGACGGTGCTGGCCGGGCATGGCAACAATGCCGGTGACGGTTATCGGGTGGCCGCGCTGGCGCAACGCGCCGGTTGGCGTGTGCGAGTCCTGGCTGTCGGTGATCCGCAGCGTTTGCAGGGCGATGCCGCGCGGGCTCACGCCGAGGCCGTGAGCGAAAACGTCGTGGTGACGGCCTGGAGTGCCGCGAGCGAACTGCGCGGTGTTGTCCTCGACGCGCTGCTGGGCATCGGATTGAACGGCGAGGTACGTGAGCCTTACGCCTCGGCCATCGCGGCGATCAATGCCAGTGGCCTGCCGGTGGTGGCGGTCGATATTCCTTCCGGGTTGTGCGCCGATACCGGCCGTGTGCTGGGGGATTCGGTTCGTGCGGATCTCACCGTGACCTTCATCGGACTCAAGCTTGGGTTGTTCACCGCTGACGCGGCGGATCACGTCGGCGAGCTGGTGTTTAACGATCTGCAAGCCTCTGCCGAAACCTTCAGTGACATTGCCGCTGCCGCGCGCCGTCTCAACGTGGCTAATCTGCCGCGTCTGGCGGCCCGGCCACCAACGGCGCACAAGGGGCGATTCGGTCATGTGCTGCTGATCGGTGGCGATCACGGTTTTGGCGGGGCGATCCTGCTCAGCAGCGAGAGCGCGTTGCGCAGCGGGGCCGGCATGGTTTCGCTGGCCACCCGGGCCGAGCACGTGCCGGCGGCGTTGAACCGGGTGCCTGAAGTCATGGTGCTTGGCACTTCTTCGGCGAATCAGTTGATGGGCCTGCTGGAAAAAGTCTCCACGCTGGTGGTCGGGCCTGGGCTTGGGCAGGCCGGTTGGGGGCGGGCGTTGTTGTCGGCGGCGGCGAATGCGCCATTGCCGCAAGTGTGGGATGCCGACGCGTTGAATCTGCTGGCGAGCGGTGCGGTGAGCCTGCCCAAGGATTGCGTGATCACCCCGCATCCGGGCGAGGCGGCGCGGTTGCTGGGCATCAGCACCGCCGAGGTGCAGGCCGACCGTCCGGCGGCAGCCCTGGCGTTGAGCAAAAAACATACAGCGGTTGTGGTGCTCAAGGGCGCCGGCAGCCTGGTCGCACACCCGGACGGGCGTCTGGCCCTGTGTCATCAAGGGCATCCGGCAATGGCCAGCGCCGGCCTCGGCGACGTGCTCGCCGGGTTGATCGGCGCGTTGTTGGCCCAGGGCATGGACGGTTTTGACGCCGCTTGCCTGGGTGTCTGGCTGCACGCGAATGCGGGGCAGCAACAAGGTGAATTCGGCCGTGGGCTGGCGGCCAGTGATCTGATTCCAGCCATTCGTCAGTTGTTGGAGGAGCATGCACCGTGTCTGAAGTAACCCTGTACCTGGCCGATGAACAGGCCATGAGCGACTTTGGCGCACGGATCGCCCGCGTTACCCAGGGGCATGGGCTGATTTTTCTCGAAGGCAACCTCGGCATGGGCAAGACCACCCTGTCGCGGGGCATCATTCGCGGGCTGGGACATGTCGGCGCGGTGAAAAGTCCGACCTTCACCCTGGTCGAGCCCTACGAGATCGGTGATGTCCGTGCCTTTCACTTCGACCTGTATCGCCTGGTCGATCCGGAGGAGCTGGAGTTTCTCGGTATCCGCGACTATTTCGAAGATGACGCGCTGTGCCTGATCGAGTGGCCGGATAAAGGTGCAGGCTTTTTGCCAAAGCCTGACCTGACCATTACCATTAGCCCGCAAGACAGCGGGCGTTCGCTGAACATTTTGTCCCAGGGTTCGCGTGGCGAGGCCTGGTGTGCCGCTTTGGCATTGGAATCCAATTAAATGATGGGGTTAGGTATGCGCTTTCGCGCGTTGGTGGCTGCCGCTGGACTGATGTTGATGGCAGTAACCGTCAACGCTGTGGCCGAGACGAAGGTCAACAGCGTGCGCCTGTGGCGGGCGCCGGATAACACGCGTCTGGTCTTCGACCTGACCGGTCCGGTGCAGCACAGCGTTTTCACCCTGACCGCACCGGACCGGCTGGTGATCGACATCAACGGTGCCACCCTCGGCGCGCCGCTGAATGTCCAGACCGCCAACACGCCGATCACCGCGATGCGCTCGGCGCAGCGCACACCGACCGATCTGCGGGTGGTCATCGACCTGAAAAAAGCCGTCACCCCGAAAAGCTTCTCGCTGGCGCCGAACGCGCAGTATGGCAACCGTCTGGTGGTCGACCTGTTCGATAACCCGGCTGATGCCGCACCGCCACCTGCGCCGACCCCTTCTGTGGCCACCGTGCCGGCGGTGCCGGTCACTCCGACGGAGCCGGCGATCAAATTGCCACCGGCCCCGGCCGGCAAGCGCGACATCATTGTGGTGATCGACGCCGGCCACGGCGGCGAAGACCCGGGCGCTTCCGGCTCGCGCGGTCAGCGCGAGAAAGACGTGGTGCTGCAGATCGCCCGCGAACTGCAACGCCAGGTCAACGGCATGAAAGGCTTCCGCGCCGAATTGACCCGTACCGGCGATTACTTCATCCCGTTGCGTGGCCGTACCGAAATCGCCCGCAAGAAGGGCGCCGACCTGTTCGTATCGATTCACGCCGACGCCGCGCCGTCTGCGGCAGCGTTCGGTGCTTCGGTGTTTGCCCTGTCCGACCGTGGCGCCACGTCCGAAACCGCCCGTTGGCTGGCCGACAGCGAAAACCGTTCCGACCTGATCGGCGGTGCCGGCAACGTCAGCCTCGACGACAAGGACCGGATGCTTGCCGGGGTGTTGCTCGACCTGTCGATGACCGCCTCGCTGACCTCCAGCCTCAACGTTGGCCAGAAGGTCCTGACCAACATCGGCCGGGTCACGCCACTGCACAAACAGCGCGTGGAACAGGCCGGATTCATGGTGCTGAAGTCGCCGGACATTCCGTCGATCCTGGTGGAAACCGGCTTCATCTCCAACGCCAACGAGGCCTCGAAACTCTCCGCGTCGAGCCACCAGCAAGCGCTGGCCCGCTCGATCAGCAGCGGCGTGCGCCAGTTCTTCCAGCAGAACCCGCCACCGGGCACTTACATTGCCTGGCTGCGTGACTCCGGCAAGATCGCCCAGGGACCACGGGATCACCGAGTGAGCCCGGGGGAAACCCTGGCGATGATCGCCGTGCGCTACCAGGTTTCGCCAGCGACGCTGCGCAGCGCCAACAACCTGAGCAGCGATGAGTTGAAGGTCGGTCAGCACTTGACCATTCCCGGCACCGAACTGGCGTCCAAAGAATGAATCAGGTGTTGAGCGCTGCCCGTATCGAACTGCTCAGCCCACGGCTGGCGAACCAGATCGCCGCCGGCGAGGTGGTTGAGCGCCCGGCCTCGGTGATCAAGGAGTTGCTGGAAAACAGCCTCGACTCCGGCGCCCGGCGCATCGATGTCGATGTCGAGCAGGGCGGCGTCAAGCTGCTGCGGGTGCGCGACGATGGCAGCGGCATTTCCGCCGACGATCTGCCGCTGGCGCTGGCCCGTCACGCCACCAGCAAGATCCGCAACCTGGAAGACCTCGAACAGGTGATGAGCCTGGGGTTCCGTGGCGAGGCGCTGGCGTCGATCAGCTCCGTGGCACGCCTGACCCTGACTTCGCGCACCCGCGATGCCGATCAAGCCTGGCAAGTCGAGACTGAAGGCCGCGACATGGCGCCCAGGGTTCAGCCCGCTGCGCACCCGGTCGGCACCTCGGTGGAAGTTCGCGACCTGTTCTTCAACACCCCGGCGCGGCGCAAGTTTCTCAAGACTGAAAAAACCGAATTCGATCACTTGCAAGAAGTGATCAAGCGTCTGGCGCTGGCGCGCTTCGACGTGGCCTTCCATTTGCGCCACAACGGCAAGACCATCCTCAGCCTGCATGAAGCCCACGATGATGCGGCCCGCGCCCGGCGCGTGGCGGCGATCTGCGGCGCGGGCTTCCTCGAACAGGCGCTGCCGATCGAGATCGAGCGCAACGGTCTGCATCTGTGGGGCTGGGTCGGTCTGCCGACGTTCAACCGCAGTCAGGCCGACTTGCAGTATTTCTTCGTCAATGGCCGGGCGGTGCGCGACAAACTGGTGGCCCACGCGGTGCGCCAGGCTTATCGCGACGTGCTGTTCAATGGTCGGCATCCGACGTTTGCGCTGTTTTTCGAGGTCGATCCGGCGGCGGTGGACGTCAACGTCCACCCGACCAAACACGAAGTCCGTTTCCGGGACGGACGCATGGTGCATGACTTCCTTTATGGCACCCTGCATCGGGCTTTGGGTGACGTGCGGCCAGAAGATCAACTCGGCGCGCCTGCCCCGACCACTGCCATCGTCCGCCCGACCGGGCTTGAGGCCGGTGAGTTCGGCCCGCAGGGCGAAATGCGTCTGGCGGCCAATGCACTGCTGGAGCAACCGCAGGCGCAACCGGTGTTCAATACCTCGTCGGGCACCAGCAGTGGCGGCGGTTATCAGTACCAGTACACGCCGCGCCCGCAATCCGCAGTGCCGGCCGCCGAGGCGCAGGCCGCTTATCGCGAGTTCTTCGCGCCGCTGCCGGAAGCCAATGCCAATGCGCTGCCGGCCGGTCAGGACGACATTCCGCCCCTTGGCTACGCGCTGGCACAGCTCAAGGGCATCTACATTCTTTCCGAAAATGCCCAGGGGCTGGTGCTGGTGGACATGCACGCGGCCCACGAGCGGATCATGTATGAACGGCTGAAGATCGCCATGGCCAGCGAAGGCCTGAGCGGCCAGCCGCTGCTGGTGCCGGAGTCGCTGGCGGTCAGTCAGCGCGAGGCCGATTGCGCTGAAGAGCATGCGGCGTGGTTCCAGCGACTGGGCTTCGAGTTGCAACGTCTTGGCCCGGAAACCCTGGCGATCCGGCAGATCCCGGCCCTGCTCAAGCAGGCCGAGGCCAACCGGCTGGTCGGCGATGTGCTCGCCGATCTGATGGAATATGGCACCAGCGACCGGATCCAGGCACACCTGAACGAACTGCTCGGCACCATGGCCTGCCACGGCGCGATCCGCGCCAACCGGCGGCTGGCCCTGCCGGAAATGAACGGCCTGCTGCGCGACATGGAAAACACCGAGCGCAGCGGTCAATGCAACCATGGCCGACCGACCTGGACCCAACTGGGCCTGGACGATCTGGACAAACTGTTCCTGCGCGGTCGTTGATGAGCCAGCTTCCTCCAGCGATTTTCCTGATGGGCCCGACCGCTGCGGGCAAGACCGATCTGGCCATCGAGCTGACCAAGGTGCTGCCGTGCGAGCTGATCAGCGTCGATTCGGCGCTGGTCTATCGCGGCATGGACATCGGCACCGCGAAGCCTTCTAAAGAGCTGCTGGCCGAATTTCCCCATCGTCTGATCGATATTCTCGATCCGGCCGAGAGCTATTCCGCCGCCGACTTCCGTCGTGATGCCCTGCAAGCCATGGCGGAAATCACCGCACGCGGAAAAATTCCCCTGTTGGTGGGCGGCACGATGCTCTATTACAAGGCTTTGGTCGAAGGTCTGGCGGACATGCCGGCGGCCGATCCCGAAGTCCGCGCGCAGATCGAAGAAGAGGCCGAGCGCCTTGGCTGGCAAGCCCTGCACGAGCAATTGGCGGTGATTGATCCGGAGTCGGCGGCGCGCATTCATCCGAACGATCCGCAACGCCTGAGTCGCGCGCTGGAAGTTTATCGGGTCAGTGGTCAGAGCATGACCGAGCTGCGCCTGAAACAATCTGCGCAAAGTACTGAAGCAGCCGCATCGGGACTGCAACAATTGCCCTATACTGTCGCGAACTTGGCCATTGCCCCGGCAAACCGTCAGGTACTGCACGAGCGCATTAAACAAAGATTCACAATTATGTTGGAACAGGGATTTATCGACGAGGTCGTAGCCCTGCGTAAAAGAAGTGACCTGCATGCCGGGTTGCCGTCTATACGTGCGGTAGGCTACCGCCAAGTCTGGGATTACCTGGATGGCAAGCTGACAAAGGCCGAAATGCAGGAGCGCGGCATCATTGCCACGCGCCAGCTGGCCAAGCGTCAGTTCACCTGGCTGCGCAGCTGGGAAGATTTACACTGGCTCGACAGTCTGGATTGCGACAATCTGCCACGCGCCTTGAAATACCTTGGGACCATCTCCATATTGAGCTGAGTCCTTGCAATTGCCGTCTATCCTTGGGGGTGTGGCGGCAAAAGCCATCTGAATTACCTATTTTTTATATTGAATCCTTAAAGGAGTGCGGCACATGTCAAAAGGGCATTCGCTACAAGACCCTTACTTGAATACTTTACGTAAAGAGAAAGTGGGGGTTTCCATCTATCTGGTTAACGGGATCAAGCTGCAAGGCACGATCGAGTCGTTCGACCAGTTCGTTATCCTGCTGAAAAACACCGTCAGCCAGATGGTTTACAAGCACGCCATCTCTACAGTCGTACCGGTTCGCCCGATTCGTCTGCCTAGCGCAACCGACGACGGTGCCGACGCTGAGCCAGGTAACGCCTGATAGGAGTCTCCTTTGTTCTTTGAGCGCCACGGTGGTGGTGAACGAGTCATCCTCGTTCACTTAGATGGACAGGACCCTGAGGCGCGCGAAGATCCGCAGGAGTTTCAGGAGCTGGCAAATTCGGCTGGCGCCGAGACCGTTGCGTTTTTTAACGTGCCGCGTCATCGGCCAACCGCCAAATACCTGATTGGCAGTGGCAAGGTCGAGGAACTGCGCGACCTGGTTCACGCCGAAGAAGCCGATCTGGTGATCTTCAATCATGTCCTCACGCCCAGTCAGGAACGTAACCTCGAACGTGTTTTCGAGTGTCGCGTGATCGACCGCACGGGCCTGATTCTCGATATTTTCGCCCAGCGCGCCCGTACCCATGAAGGCAAGCTCCAGGTCGAACTGGCCCAGCTTGACCACATGAGTACCCGGCTGGTTCGTGGCTGGACTCACCTTGAGCGTCAGGGTGGTGGCATCGGCATGCGCGGCCCGGGTGAAACCCAGCTCGAAACCGACCGCCGTCTGCTGCGGGTGCGTCTGCGCCAGATCAAGGGCCGTCTGGAAAAAGTGCGCAGCCAGCGCGAACAGTCGCGACGTGGCCGCTCGCGTGCGGACATCCCTACCGTATCGCTGGTGGGATATACCAACGCCGGCAAATCCACGCTCTTCAACAACGTGACGAAGTCCGAGGTGTACGCGGCTGACCAGTTGTTTGCCACGCTGGACCCGACCTTGCGCCGTCTGGAACTGGACGACCTGGGGCCGATTGTCCTGGCCGACACCGTGGGTTTCATTCGTCACTTGCCGCACAAGCTGGTCGAGGCATTTCGGTCTACGCTCGAAGAGTCGAGCAACTCCGACCTGTTGTTGCATGTGATCGACGCGGCCGAACCGGATCGCATGTTGCAGATCGAGCAGGTGATGGTGGTGCTGGGCGAGATTGGCGCCCAGGACTTGCCGATCCTCGAGGTCTATAACAAACTCGATTTGCTTGAAGGCGTTGAGCCACAAATCCAGCGCGACGAAAACGGCAGGCCGCAACGGGTCTGGCTGTCGGCGCGTGATGGCACGGGTCTGGAATTGCTTGAACAAGCCATTGCCGAGTTGCTGGGCAGTGACTTGTTTGTCGGTACGTTGCGCTTGCCTCAGCGGTTTGCGCGCCTGCGTGCGCAGTTCTTCGAACTGGGCGCGGTGCAGAAAGAAGAATACGACGAAGAAGGTGTCAGCTTGCTGGCCGTTCGATTGCCACGCTCGGAGCTCAATCGACTGGTCAGCCGTGAAGGCGTTGTGCCGACGGAGTTCATCGAGCAACACACTTTGCAATAAAAGCCTGAAAAAGCGGTTGTGCCGCAACGGCAGGCATTCTGTAGCATTGGTCGGCGCGCCGTGGGTGCGTCTTTGCTTTATCAGATGGAGAGCGCTATGGCTTGGAATGAGCCGGGTGGCAACTCGAACAATCAGGATCCCTGGGGTGGCAAGCGTCGCAACAATGGCGACCGCAAGGGGCCGCCGGATCTCGACGAAGCCTTCCGAAAGCTGCAGGAAAGCCTGAACGGGTTATTCGGTGGTGGAAAAAAACGCGGTGATGACGGTGGTGGTCCAGGCAAGAGTGGCGGCTTCGGCGGCCTGCTCGGCATTGGCCTTGTCGTGCTTGCGGCGGTATGGCTGTACAGCGCGGTGTACGTCGTGGACGAGCAGGAGCAGGCCGTGGTGCTGCGCTTCGGCAAGTACTACGAAACCGTCGGCCCGGGCCTGAACATCTACTTCCCGCCGATCGACAAGAAGTACATGGAAAACGTCACGCGTGAGCGTGCCTACACCAAGCAGGGCCAGATGCTGACCGAAGACGAGAACATCGTCGAAGTGCCGCTGACCGTGCAGTACAAGATCAGCAACCTGCAGGACTTCGTGCTGAACGTCGACCAGCCGGAAATCAGCCTGCAGCATGCGACCGACAGTGCGCTGCGCCATGTGGTGGGTTCCACCGCCATGGATCAGGTGCTGACCGAAGGTCGTGAGCAGATGGCCAGCGAAATCAAGGAGCGTCTGCAACGCTTCCTCGATACCTACCGCACCGGCATCACCGTCACTCAGGTCAACGTACAGAGCGCAGCCGCACCGCGCGAAGTGCAGGAAGCTTTCGATGACGTGATCCGCGCCCGTGAAGACGAGCAGCGTTCGCGCAACCAGGCTGAAACCTACGCCAACGGCGTCGTGCCGGAAGCCCGTGGCCAGGCCCAGCGCATCATCGAGGATGCCAACGGCTACCGTGACGAAACGATCTCCCGCGCCAAGGGTGAGGCCGATCGCTTCACCAAACTGGTCGCCGAGTATCGCAAGGCACCTGAAGTCACTCGCGAGCGTCTGTACCTGGACACCATGCAGGAAGTCTTCAGCAGCACCAGCAAGGTACTCGTGACCGGCAACAAGAACGGCCAGAGCAACCTGCTCTACCTGCCGCTGGACAAAATGGTCGAAAGTGGTCGCAGCACCAGCGCTCCGGTGAGCGGCAGTGCGGCAACCACCAGCAATGAAGCAAATGCGCGTGCCGCAGCCGATCTGCAGCAACAGCAGGCACGTACCAGGGAGAGTCGCTGATGAGCAATAAATCGCTGATCGCCCTTATTGTCGGCGTTGTCGTGGCGATCGCTGCCTGGAACTGCTTCTACATCGTGGCTCAGACCGAGCGTGCGGTGCTGCTGCAGTTCGGTCGCGTGGTTCAGGCGGATGTCCAGCCAGGTCTGCATGTGAAAGTGCCTTACGTCAACCAGGTGCGTAAATTCGACGCCCGCCTGATGACGCTCGATGCACCGACGCAGCGCTTCCTGACCCTGGAAAAGAAAGCCGTGATGGTCGATGCCTATGCCAAGTGGCGCGTGAAGGACGCCGAGCGTTTCTACACCGCGACGTCCGGCCTCAAGCAGATCGCCGACGAGCGTCTGTCCCGTCGTCTGGAGTCGGGCCTGCGTGACCAGTTCGGTAAACGCACCCTGCACGAAGTGGTGTCCGGCGAGCGCGATGCGCTGATGGCCGATATCACGGCGTCGCTGAACAAGATGGCGGAAAAAGAGCTGGGCATCGAAGTGGTCGATGTCCGGGTCAAGGCCATCGACCTGCCGAAGGAAGTCAACCGCAGCGTGTTCGAGCGGATGAGCACCGAGCGTGAGCGTGAAGCTCGCGAGCACCGCGCCAAGGGTAACGAGCTGGCAGAAGGCATCCGTGCCGACGCCGATCGCCAACGCCGTGTGCTGCTGGCTGAAGCCTATCGTGAATCGGAAGAGGTTCGCGGTGATGGTGACGCCCAGGCCGCTGCGATCTACTCCAAGGCCTACGGCCAGGACCAGGAGTTCTACGGTTTCTACCGTAGCCTGCGTGCCTACCGTGAAAGCTTCGCGAACAAATCCGACGTCATGGTTCTCGACCCAAGCAGCGACTTCTTCCGTTACCTGGAAAAGGTCAAGCCTTGATACGACGTTGACCTGAATCACTCCGCCTGGCGGCTAAAGTGTCTGGCGGGGTGATCCTTTGGGAAAACGTGTGTATGATGCGGCAGCCGGGAAATTCCCGGCTTTTTTGCGTCTGCACGTTTGATTGCTGTTTTTGCTGCAGAACATCGGGTTGAATGGCCCGACAGTTTTTCGAGGAAAGTGGTTGGCGAGGCCGGTAACCGGCGTGTCGCTGCGTCGTTCTTGCGCGTGTGTTTTGAACGGCCCGATCATTTTCTGCTTCACTCAAGGCTCGCCCTAGGGTTGGCCGCCCGGATCAAAGGGGAATGGCGTAATGGCAACGGTAGACCGCTGGCTGCTGCCAGATGGCATCGAAGAAGTACTGCCACCGGAAGCGGCGCGCATTGAAGTAGCGCGTCGCCAGGTGTTGGATCTGTTCCAGAGCTGGGGTTACGAGTTTGTCGTGACTCCCCATATCGAGTACCTGGAATCCCTGCTGACCGGCGCGGGCCAGGACCTGGATTTGCGTACCTTCAAGGTCATCGATCCGCAATCGGGCCGGCAGATGGGTTTCCGTGCCGACATCACACCGCAAGTGGCGCGCATCGATGCGCACACCCTGCGTCGCGAGGGTCCGAGTCGTCTGTGCTACGCCGGCAGCGTGCTGCACGCCCAGCCGCGTGCGTTGTCGTCTTCGCGCAGCCCGATCCAGTTGGGCGCCGAGCTGTACGGCGATGCCAGTCCGAGCAGCGACGTCGAAGTCATCAGCCTGATGCTCGCCATGCTGCAACTGGCGGATGTGCCGGATGTGCACATGGACCTGGGGCATGTCGGCATCTACCGTGGCCTGGCCCAGGCGGCCGGGTTGTCGGGTGAAGTCGAGCAGCAGCTGTTCGACGCGTTGCAACGCAAGGCGATCGATGAGGTCATTACCTTGACCGAAGGCCTGCCAGCCGATTTGTCCGGCATGCTGCGTGCGCTGGTCGACCTGTGCGGTGGCCGTGAAGTGCTGAGCGCTGCCCGTGAACGTCTGGCCAATGCGCCGGCGCCGGTACTGGCGGCGCTGGAAGATCTGCTGGCGATCGCCGAGCGGTTGTCGGTGCGTTTCCCGGAGCTGCCGTTGTACTTCGACCTCGGCGAGTTGCGCGGTTATCACTACCACACCGGCGTGGTGTTCGCGGTGTTCGTGCCGGGTGTTGGTCAGTCCATCGCCCAGGGCGGTCGCTACGACGACATCGGCGCCGACTTCGGTCGCGCCCGTCCGGCCACCGGCTTCTCCACCGATTTGAAAACCCTGGTGACCCTGGGGCGTGCTGAGATCGAGCTACCGTCTGGCGGTATCTGGATGCCTGACAGTACGGATGCGGCACTCTGGCGGCAGGTTTGCCAGTTGCGCAGTGAGGGTCAGCGTGTCGTTCAGGCGTTGCCTGGACAGCCATTGGCCGCCGCCCGTGATGCGGACTGCGACCGGCAATTGATCCAGCAGAACGGGCTTTGGCAAGTATCGCCACTGGCTTCTTGAGTTTTCCCGCCGGCCATCGCCGGCACCAAGTTTGCGCGAATGAGGACAAGTGTTATGGGTAAGAATGTCGTAGTCCTGGGCACCCAGTGGGGTGATGAGGGCAAAGGCAAGATCGTTGATCTGCTGACCGAACATGCTGCCGCCGTAGTGCGCTACCAGGGTGGCCACAACGCTGGTCACACCCTGGTGATCGACGGCGAAAAAACCGTCTTGCACCTGATCCCGTCGGGCGTGCTGCGCGAAGGCGTGCAGTGCCTGATCGGCAACGGCGTGGTGGTTGCACCTGATGCCCTGCTGCGGGAAATCAACAAGCTGGAAGAGAAAGGCGTACCGGTGCGCGAGCGCCTGCGCATCAGCCCTTCCTGCCCGCTGATCCTGTCCTTCCACGTGGCGCTGGACCAGGCCCGCGAAAAGGCCCGTGGCGAGCTGAAGATCGGTACTACCGGTCGCGGCATCGGCCCGGCGTACGAAGACAAGGTTGCGCGTCGTGGCCTGCGTGTTGGCGACCTGCTCAACATGCCGCGCTTTGAAGACAAGCTGCGTGAACTGGTGGACTACCACAACTTCACGCTGGTCGGTTACTACAAAGAGCCTGCCATCGACTTCGAAAAGACCCTGGCCGAGTGCAAGGAATACGCTGAACTGCTCAAGCCGCTGATGCTGGACGTAACGGCCGAGCTGCATGACCTGCGTCGTGCCGGCAAAGACATCATGTTCGAAGGCGCCCAAGGCTCGTTGCTCGACATCGACCATGGGACCTACCCGTACGTGACCAGCTCCAACACCACCGCAGGTGGCGTGGCTACCGGTTCGGGTGTTGGCCCGATGTTCCTGGACTATATCCTGGGCATCACCAAGGCTTACACCACTCGCGTGGGTTCGGGTCCATTCCCGACTGAGCTGTTTGACGAAGTGGGTGCGCACCTGGCCAAACAAGGTCACGAGTTCGGCGCTACCACCGGCCGTGCCCGTCGTTGCGGCTGGTTCGACGCCGTCATCCTGCGTCGCGCTATCGATGTGAACAGCATCTCGGGCATCTGCCTGACCAAGCTGGACGTACTCGACGGCCTGGAAACCATCAACATCTGCACCGGCTACAAAGATGCGCAAGGCAATGCCGTTGCTCCGACTGATGCTGACAGCTACGTAGGCCTTCAGCCTGTGTACGAAGAAGTACCGGGCTGGACCGAATCGACCGTGGGTGCCAAAACCCTGGAAGAGCTGCCGGCTAACGCTCGTGCCTACATCAAGCGCGTTGAAGAGTTGATCGGCGCGCCGATCGACATTATTTCGACAGGCCCGGATCGCAACGAAACCATCGTTCTGCGTCATCCGTTTGCTTGATAAGTCGTTGATGTAAAAAACAAAGGCCCCTTGATCGGGGCCTTTGTCGTTTATGCCTGTTGGACGGCACGACCTTTGCTGTAAATATCCCGACAAGAATGCCATCAAATTAATGGCGTCAGAAGTAGAGGGATTCACAGTGTCGGCCGTTCTCTCGCTGTTACAAAGCCGTTTATTGCGGCCCGTGTTCGTTACCCTTGGTATCGCCCTTTTGGTGCAAGTGCTGGTGGCCGTCGCCCTGACGCGAAGCACCGTCACGGCGCTGGAAGCCGACCTCGGCACTCGTCTGGGCGCCGACAGCCAGAAGCTGTCCGGCGAACTGGAACAGGCCGGGCGCGAAGTCACGTCGAGCCTCGACAGCCTTTCCTCCAGTACCCGCCAGCGTCTCACGGCCGGCCTGTCCTCGCGTCTGAAGGACGAGCAGGCGCAACTGCGTGCGACCCTGGAAAAAGACCTGAAGGACTCGGCCAATGACATGGCCCAGTTGCTGGCTTCCGTCGCGCCTCGCGCCATGTGGGACAGCGACGTTCCGACCCTGTCCGAATTCGCCCGGCGTGCCCAGCGTAATCCCAACGTGTTGTTCGTGGTCTACGACGACGCCACGGGCCAGCATCTGACGCGCTACCTCAACCGCGAAAACCCGATCAACAAGGCTCTGCTGGAAAAAGGCCAGGGCGAGCGGGCGCTGGACAAGTTGCTGGATGCGGCAAAGAACGATCCGTCGGTTTTCTATATCGAAGCGTCGATCAATCCGAACGGCGTGGAAATCGGCAAGGTGTTGATGGGCGTTTCCACCGCGTCGGTGGAAACCGACCTGGCGGCGCTCGATCAGCGTTTCTCGGCGTTGATTGCCAGCAGCGATCAACTGGTCGGCGACAGCCTCAAGGGGGCGGCGGCCGACAGTGCTACGGCGATGCGTGCGCGCCTGCAATCGGCACAATCCACCGCCGGTGAAATGAAAGCCAACACCACCAGCACCGTGCAGGACGCCGCCGCGACGCTGCGCTGGCGCATCGGCATGGGCCTGGCACTGGTGGGGGCCGGCGTGCTGTTGCTGCTGGCGGTGGTGCTGGGGCATCGCGTGGTCAATCGGCTGAAGATGCTCAACGCCGCGATGGACGACCTTGCCGCCGGCGAAGGCGATCTGACCAAGCGCGTGCAGATCAACAGCAAGGACGAGATCGGCGACATGGCGTCGGCGGTCAACCGCTTTGTGGATAAGTTGCAGCCGATCGTGCGCGAGGCCGGGGATGTGGCCCAGCGCACCGGCGTGGAAATCGGCGCCATGACCTTGCGCAATGCCGGCGCCGACGCGGCGGCCGGGATGCAGCGTGATGAAGTGGCGGAAAGTTTGCGGGCGCTTTCGCAAATGGCCGACGAGGCGCAATCGGAAAGCCATGCCATGCAGGCCGCGTTGAAGCAAGTGGTCGATATCCGTCAGGCCACCGATGAAAACACCCGCACGTCGGCCAAGGTCGGCAGCCTGATCGAGGCGCTGGCGGGGCAGGTCGATACTGGAGCGAAAGTCATCGAACGCCTGGCGCAGCAGAGCGAGCAGATCGAAGTGGTGCTGACCGTGATTCACGGCATCGCCGAACAGACCAACCTGCTGGCGCTCAACGCGGCGATCGAAGCGGCGCGGGCCGGCGAAACCGGTCGTGGCTTTGCCGTGGTGGCGGACGAAGTGCGTGCCTTGGCGAGCAAGACACAAAGCTCGACCGGCGACATTCAGGCGCACATCGTCGCCTTGCAGCAGGGCGCCCGTGAGGCGGTGGAAGCGATCGGTCAGGCCGGGCGCCAGGCCAGCGAAGGTTTGCTGGTGCTGCGCGACAGCGCGCGGTTGCAGCAATCGGTACAGGCTTCGGTCGAGCAGGTGCATGCGGCGATTGGCCTGGCGACTCAGGCGGCGGCACATCAGGCGCAAGGTGCGCAGGCGGTACGCGGACGAGTCGAAACGATTCATGCCCAGGCCGAGAAGGCCGCGCAGGCGGTGGTGGAAACCACGGCCAGCGGCAAGGTCCTGGATGGCCTGGCCGCGCAGCTCAAGGCGAGTCTGGGGCAATTCCGGGCCTGATATGCCGGCAAAAAAAATCGCAGCTTCGGCTGCGATTTTTTTATCGGCTCAAATACATCCGGGTCGTCAGCAGATACACAGGCAGGCCCGACACCACGATCAGCAATGCCGCATAAGGCGCTGCGGCTGCGAACTCGACATTCGCGGTGTGCGCCCACACCTCGGTCGCCAATGTGTTCAGCCCTGTAGGGCTGAGCAGCAACGTCGCCGTCAGTTCCTTCATGGCATCCAGAAATACCAGCGCAAACGCTGCGCCCAAAGCCGGGAAAATGATCGGCAGGGTCACCCGGCAAAATGCCGTGAACGACGATGCGCCCAGCGTGCGCGCGGCCTCTTCCAGCTGTGGTGCCGCCTTGTTCAGTGCCGTGCGGATCGGCGCCTGTGCCAATGGCAGAAACAGCAAGGCATAGGCAATCAGCAGCAAGGTCGAAGTCTGATACAGCACCGGCACGTAATGCAGGGCGAAATACACCAGCGTCAGCGCAATCACCAGCCCCGGCAGGGCGTGCAGCAGATAGGGCAGGCGCTCGGCCCAGATCGCCAGTTGGCCTTTGTAGCGCACCACCAGCAATCCGACCGGCACTGCCAGCAGCAGACACAATCCCGCGCCGCCGAGAGACAGTGCCAGCGACGACAACAGGGCTTCGGTGATGGCCGCGACCGGAAACGCTGCCGACGATCCGACCGCCAGCCAGTAGGCCAGCATGCCCAGCGGAATCCCGCTGCCGACAATTGCCAGCAGCAGGCAGTACAACTGACCGGCAATGGCCCAAGGCCCGAGTCGAACCTGTTCCGCCTGACGCGCTGCACCTTGGCCGGTGCGCACGTGTCGGCCCTTGCCGCGCACGCGCAACTCCAGCCACAGCAGCACCAGACACAGCGCTAGCAACACTGCGGAAAGCATCGCCGCGTTGGCGTTGCTGAATTCCAGCTCGAATTGCTGATAGATCGCGGTGGTGAAGGTTTGCAGACCGATGATCGACAACGCGCCGAACTCCACCAGCATGTGCAGGGCAATCAGCAGCGAGCCGGCCAGCAGCGACGGCCAGAGCAAGGGCAGGGTGACGCGGAAAAACACGCCCCAGCGATTCTGCCCCAGTGTGCGGGCCGACTCTTCAAGAGACGGATCGAGGTTGCGCAGCGTCGCCGCCACCGGCAGGAAGATCAGCGGGTATTTCGACAGGCTCATCACCAGAATCGCTCCGCCGAGGCCTTCGAACTGCGCACTCAGGGAAACCCAGGTGAAACTGCTGACGAAGGCCGGCACTGCGAACGGCAGGCACAGAATCACCCCCCACAGACGTCGTCCTGGCAGGTTGCTGCGTTCCAGCAACCAGGCCAGCGACAGGCCGATCACACCGCAAGCCAGCGTCACGCCGACCATCAGCGCCAGAGTGTTGCGCAGCAGGCCGAACACGTAAGGGCGCCACAGCAAATGCAGCGCCTGTGCCCAGCCGGCCTGCCAGGCTTTCAGCCCGACATAGGCCAGCGGCAACAGGCTCAAGACCACCAGCAGCAATACCGGCAGAATCAACCAGATCGATGGCCGTTTGCGCCGTGGCACGTACTCCCTGCGCGTGACGGATAGCGATGCGGCCATCAGTTCAGGCCAACTTCGCGTTCCAGATCCAGCGCTTCTTCGGCATTGCCCAGATCCGCCGGGGTGACGTCCGGTGCTTCCAGTTCGCTGAACGGCTTGAGGCCGCGATCCGATTCCATGCCTTTATGCAGCGGGTATTCGGCGGTGGTCTGGGTGATCACGCGCTGGCCTTCTTCGCTGGCCATGTAGGCGAGAAATTGCTGCGCTTCTTTTGGATGTTTGCTGGACTTGAGTACGGCGGCGCTGGATACGGTGATCAGTCCGCCGACATCGCCGCCGGTGAAGTAATGCAGTTTCGAATCGAGCTTGCCTTTCTCTCGTTGCAGGGCGAACCAGTAATAATTGTTCACCAGAACGGTGGCGACTTCGCCGTTCTCCACGGCTTTGAGGGCGACCATGTTGTTGCTGTAGGTCTTGCCGAAGGCGCGCAGGCCGGTCAGCCATTCTTCGGCGGCATCACGTCCGTGCTTCTTGATGATGGCGACGGCCTGTTCCTGGAACGCGCCGCTGGTGGGAACGAAACCGACTTTGCCTTGCCATTGCGGGTCGGCGAAATCCAGCACCGATTTGGGCAGGTCTTTTTCATCGATCAGTTTCGGGTTGAAGGCGACCACGCGAACCCGGGCGGTCACGCCGATCCAGGTGCCATTGCCGGCGACGTACTTTTTCGGCAGAACGGCCAGGGTGGCGTCGTCGGCCTTGGCCAGCAGGCCTTGTTCGCCGAGGTTGTTCAGCGGTGGGGATTCTTCGGTGTAAATGACGTCGGCGGGGGAGCGGTCGCCTTCTTCGATGATCTGGCTGGCGAGCTGATTGCTGCTGCCCTTGCGTACATTGACGTGAATGCCGGTCTTGGCTTCGAAGGCCTTGGCGATCGCGTCGCCGACTTCCTTGTGCTGGCCGTTGTAGAGAGTCAGGGAAACCGCGTCGGCAGCCTGGGTGAGGGGAGTGGCGAGTGCCAGGCCGAGGAGGATGAAGGTCAGGCCTCGGCGCAGGGTATTTCGAAACATCATTCGCAGGGTTCCTCACTGTCGCATTGCAAAAACTTGCAACAATGATAAACGATATTGTTTCTCAGATGCGCTTCGCGGCCGGCGGATCTGCCGCCAGATGATTTCTGAACGCCAGAAACGCAAAAACCCGCTTTCGCGGGTTTTTGTGAAACTCAAGGTCGTAACCTTGAATTTGAATTGGTGCCCAGAAGAAGACTCGAACTTCCACGACCGTAAGGTCACCAGCACCTGAAGCTGGCGTGTCTACCAATTTCACCATCTGGGCATTCATCGCGAGCGTTGCCGCTGTTGATGTGGCGCACTATACGGAGCGTCCTTTGATCTGTAAACCCCTGATTTGATTTTAATAAATCAGTTTTTCAGAAACGGTTCCGCAAAATGCAAAAAACCCGCTTTCGCGGGTTTTTGTGTGAGTCTTGAAACTGATCTAGTCTCAAACTCGAAATTGGTGCCCAGGAGAAGACTCGAACTTCCACGACCGTAAGGTCACCAGCACCTGAAGCTGGCGTGTCTACCAATTTCACCACCTGGGCATCATCGACAGCGTCTACGTCGTCGATGGCGCGCACTATACGGAGCGCCTTTTTAACTGTAAACCCCTGCCGGCAAAAAAAATGATTTTTTTTACCGGCAGTGTTGAAAACGGCTTTCGAGCGTCGATACAAGGCTTCAGATGGGCCTTATATAGTCTGAAATTTCCCGTTTCAGGGCGCCTATGCCAAACTAGCCCGCATATAGACAAGGTGAAAACTCTCTAATGGCCGATTGGCAGTCCCTCGATCCCGAGGCCGCTCGTGAAGCGGAAAAATACGAAAACCCTATTCCCAGCCGCGAACTGATCCTTCAGCACCTTGCTGATCGGGGTTCGCCTGCTGCCCGTGAGCAACTGGTCGAAGAGTTCGGTCTGACCACGGAAGACCAGATCGAAGCCCTGCGCCGCCGCCTGCGCGCCATGGAACGCGATGCTCAACTGATCTACACCCGCCGTGGTACGTACGCGCCGGTGGACAAGCTCGATCTGATCCTGGGTCGCATCAGCGGCCACCGTGACGGCTTCGGCTTCCTGGTGCCGGATGATGGCTCCGACGATCTGTTCATGAGTCCGGCGCAGATGCGTCTGGTGTTCGACGGTGACCGCGCCCTGGCGCGGGTTTCCGGCCTGGACCGTCGCGGTCGTCGTGAAGGCGTGATCGTCGAAGTGGTTTCCCGTGCCCACGAAAGCATCGTCGGTCGCTACTTCGAGGAGGGTGGCATCGGTTTCGTCGTCGCGGACAACCCGAAGATCCAGCAGGAAGTGCTGGTCACTCCGGGCCGCAACGCCAACGCGCAGATCGGTCAGTTCGTCGAGGTGAAAATCACCCACTGGCCGACGCCGCGCTTCCAGCCGCAAGGCGACGTGATCGAAGTGGTCGGCAACTACATGGCGCCGGGCATGGAAATCGATGTTGCCCTGCGTACCTACGACATTCCGCACGTCTGGCCTGAGGCTGTTCTGAAGGAAGCTGCCAAGCTCAAGCCGGAAGTCGAGGAAAAGGACAAAGAGAAGCGCGTCGACCTGCGCCATCTTCCGTTCGTCACCATCGACGGCGAAGATGCCCGTGACTTCGACGACGCGGTCTATTGCGAAGCCAAACCGGGCAAGCTGCGCCTGTTCTCCGGCGGCTGGAAGCTGTACGTGGCGATTGCCGACGTTTCCAGTTACGTGAAGATCGGCTCGGCCCTGGACAACGAAGCCCAGGTGCGCGGCAACTCGGTGTACTTCCCCGAGCGCGTGGTGCCGATGCTTCCTGAGCAACTGTCCAACGGTCTGTGCTCGCTGAACCCGCACGTCGACCGTCTGGCGATGGTCTGCGAGATGACCATCTCCAAATCCGGTGAGATGACCGACTACTGCTTCTATGAGGCGGTGATCCACTCCCACGCCCGCCTGACCTACAACAAGGTCAGCGCGATGCTGGAAACGCCGAAAGCCACCGAGGCGCGCAAGCTGCGCGGCGAATACACCGACATCGTGCCGCACCTCAAGCAGCTCTATTCGCTGTACAAGGTGCTGCTGGCTGCCCGCCATGTGCGTGGCGCGATCGATTTCGAGACCCAGGAAACCCGGATCATCTTCGGTTCCGAGCGCAAGATCGCCGAAATCCGTCCGACGACCCGCAACGATGCGCACAAGCTGATCGAGGAATGCATGCTGGCGGCCAACGTGGCCACCGCCGAATTCCTGCAGAAGCATGAAATCCCGGCGCTGTACCGCGTTCACGACGGCCCGCCGCCGGAGCGTCTGGAAAAACTGCGCGCGTTCCTCGGCGAGCTCGGTCTGTCCCTGCACAAAGGCAAGGACGGCCCGACGCCGAAGGACTACCAGGCCCTGCTGGCGAGCATCAAGGATCGTCCGGATTTCCACCTGATCCAGACCGTGATGCTGCGCTCCCTGAGCCAGGCGGTGTACAGCGCCGAAAACGACGGCCACTTCGGCCTGAACTACGAAGCCTACACCCACTTCACTTCGCCGATCCGTCGTTACCCGGACTTGCTCACGCACCGGGCGATCCGCAGCGTGATCCACTCCAAGCAGAACACCCCGCACGTTCGCCGTGCCGGTGCGATGACCATTCCGAAGGCGCGCATCTACCCGTACGACGAAGCGGCACTGGAGCAGCTCGGCGAGCAGTGCTCGATGAGCGAGCGCCGTGCCGACGAAGCGACCCGCGATGTCGTGAACTGGCTCAAGTGCGAGTTCATGAAGGACCGCGTGGGCGAGTCTTTCCCGGGCGTGATCACCGCCGTGACAGGTTTCGGTCTGTTCGTCGAGCTGACCGACATCTACGTCGAAGGCCTGGTGCACGTCACCGCGCTGCCGGGCGACTACTACCACTTCGATCCTGTACACCACCGCCTGGCGGGTGAGCGTACCGGTCGCAGCTTCCGTCTCGGCGATACCGTCGAAGTGCGCGTCATGCGCGTCGACCTCGACGAGCGCAAGATCGATTTCGAGATGGCGGAAAAAACCATCAGCGCGCCGATCGGTCGCAAAAAGCGTGGCACCGAAACCGCTGCGCCTGCCGCGAAGACCGCCGCCGAACCGGCACCGGCGAAAACCGCCAGCCGCCGTCCAGCCAAGGAAAAAGCGTCCGAAGCCTACCGTCCAAGCGATGCCGTGGCGAAAAACGCCGAGCTGCGCAAAAGCCGGGAGATGAAGAAGGCCTTGCTGGCCGATGCCAAAACCGGCGGTAAGGCGCCATCGGGTGGCAAGACCGGGCGTTCTGCGCCTGACAAGTCTGCCGGCGGCAAGCCAGCCAAGCCGAGCAAACACCGTAAAGGCCCGCCAAAAGCGGGTTCGGCTCCAGCCAAAAGCGGCGGGGCACGTAAACCGAAGGCGAAGTCATGAGTCAGTTGGAAAAAATCTACGGCGTTCACGCGGTAGAAGCGTTGCTGCGTCACCACCCAAAACGCGTCAAGCAGATCTGGCTGGCGGAAAGTCGCAACGATCCGCGCGTACAGCCGCTGATCGAACTGGCCAACGAAAACCGTGTCCAGATCGGTCAGGCCGAGCGCCGCGAGATGGATGCCTGGGTTGAAGGTGTGCATCAGGGCGTCGTCGCCGAGGTCAGCCCGAGCCAGGTCTGGGGTGAAGCGATGCTCGACGAGCTGCTCGATCGCACCGAAGGCGCGCCGCTGTTGCTGGTGCTCGACGGCGTGACCGATCCGCATAACCTCGGTGCCTGCCTGCGTTCGGCGGATGCCGCCGGTGCGCTGGCGGTGATCGTGCCGAAAGACAAATCGGCGACCCTGACCCCGGTGGTGCGTAAAGTCGCTTGCGGCGCGGCGGAAGTGATTCCGCTGGTGGCCGTGACCAACCTTGCGCGCACCCTGGAGAAACTCCAGCAGCGTGGTCTGTGGATCGTCGGTACGGCGGGGGAGGCCGAGGTCAGCCTTTACGACCAGGACCTGACCGGCCCGACCATCCTGATCATGGGCGCCGAAGGCAAAGGCATGCGTCGCCTGACCCGCGAGCATTGCGACTATCTGGTGCATTTGCCGATGGCCGGCAGCGTCAGCAGTCTCAACGTGTCCGTGGCGACCGGTGTCTGCCTGTTCGAGGCTCAGCGCCAGCGCGGTGCAAAAGCCAGGGCTGCCGCCAAAAAAGCCTGATTCGAACCTGGGGGAGCGAGCGTGCTCGCGAAAAGTGGGGTGTCAGTCGACATGAAAGTGTTGCCTGATGTATCCCCTTCGCGAGCAAGCCCGCTCCCTCAGTGCTTTTGTATCAGGGCGAGGATGAGTGGTTGTTCAAATAATCACCAATTGCCTTGCACCGCTCCAATCCCTTCTCTACAATTGCGCCCCTTGCTGTGACGGCAGGCACCGATGTGCCCCGCGCCGGCAAGTCCACAAGTGTCATTCACTCCTTGTCTGACCGTTTTTGAGCGGCAGGCTACAACCCGTAAGGAGCATTCATGCGTCATTACGAAATCATCTTTCTGGTCCACCCTGACCAGAGCGAGCAAGTCGGCGGCATGGTTGAGCGTTACACCAAGCTGATCGAAGAAGACGGCGGCAAAATCCACCGTCTGGAAGACTGGGGCCGTCGTCAACTGGCCTACGCAATCAACAATGTTCACAAGGCTCACTACGTGATGCTGAACGTTGAGTGCACCGGCAAGGCCCTGGCCGAGCTGGAAGACAACTTCCGCTACAACGATGCAGTGATCCGTAACCTGGTCATCCGTCGCGACGAAGCCGTTACCGGCCAGTCCGAGATGCTCAAGGCTGAAGAAAACCGCAGTGAGCGCCGTGAGCGTCGCGATCGTCCAGAGCACTCCGACGTCGAAGGCGTTGATGGTGATGAAGGCGATTCCAGCGATAACGCTGACGAGTAATCCACGGACCTTTTAAGGAGCCTATTAAATGGCACGTTTCTTCCGTCGTCGTAAATTCTGCCGCTTCACCGCTGAAGACGTGAAAGAGATCGATTACAAAGATCTCAACACTCTGAAAGCCTACGTATCCGAGACCGGCAAAATCGTTCCAAGCCGTATCACCGGTACCAAAGCTCGTTATCAGCGTCAGCTGGCCACCGCTATCAAGCGCGCCCGCTTCCTGGCCCTGCTGGCCTACACCGACAGCCACGGCCGCTGAGACCGGGTAGTCGACAAGTAGCAAAGGATTGAATGCATGCGTGCCTTAGCTGAGTTCATCATGCGCGGCCGTATGCAGGCCACTCTTGTAGTGGCCGGGTGTGCAACATTGCCGTTGTTGTATTGGTTGGGTGCTGCCGCCGGGAGCCTGGTGCTCCTGCGGCGCGGATTGACGGACGCCCTTGGCGTTCTGTTCCTGGGAATGCTGCCGGCCTTGATCTGGTGGCTGTATGCCGACGACCCACGGGCACTTCTGGTGCTGCTGGGGTCTTCGAGCCTTGCGCTGGTGTTGCGCGCAAGTGAATCCTGGGTCCGCGTGCTGCTGGTCAGCGTAGCAGCGGGATTGGTGTTTTCAGTTGTGCTCGGGGCGGTATTCGCGCCCCAGATCGAGATGCTGGCGCAGGCCTTGATAAAGGTCATGCCGTCGCTTCTCGGTGACGCCTACCAACGATTGTCGGTAGACGAGCAGGCGCGTTTCGCGTCGCTGATTGCACCGGTCCTTACCGGACTGATTGCGGCCCTGTTGCAGATCGTCAGCGTGCTGAGCCTGATTGTCGGGCGTTACTGGCAGGCGTTGTTGTACAACCCGGGTGGTTTTGGTCGCGAGTTTCGCGCCATCCGGATCCCGCTGGGACCAGCGATGTTGCTGCTGGCGTTGATGCTTCTGGGCCCCAATCTGGGCGCACAGATGGCCATGTTGACGCCGTTGTGCAGCGTACCGCTGGTGTTCGCCGGGCTGGCCCTGATTCACGGGCTGGTGGCGCAAAGGCGACTGGCCGGTTTCTGGCTGGTGGGGTTGTACGTGACGCTGTTGCTGTTCATGCAGCTGATCTATCCGTTGCTCGTGGTTCTGGCCATTGTCGACAGCCTGATTGATTTTCGCGGTCGTCACGTGTCGAAAGACGCGGATAACGCGAACGGTGAAGGTTAAAAGTTAAGAGGATTTCCACATGCAACTGATCCTTCTGGAAAAAATCGCCAACCTGGGCAACCTGGGCGACAAAGTAAACGTTAAGGCTGGTTACGGCCGTAACTACCTGCTGCCTTTCGGCAAAGCTACCGCTGCGACCGCTGCCAACCTGGCTGCGTTCGAAGAGCGTCGTGCTGAGCTGGAAAAAGCTGCCGCAGACCGTAAAGCATCGGCTGAAAGCCGCGCTGCTCACCTGGCCGAGCTGGAAGTGACCATCACTGCCACCGCTGGTGACGAAGGCAAGCTGTTCGGTTCGATCGGTACTCACGACATCGCTGACGCACTGACCGCCTCCGGCGTTGAAGTTGCGAAAAGCGAAGTTCGTCTGCCGAACGGCACCATCCGCAACGTGGGTGAATTCGACGTGGCCGTGCACCTGCACGCCGAAGTTGAAGCCACCGTACGCGTTGTCGTGGTAGCAGCCTAAGCAACACCTGATCGGCTGGCGGCTTGTCCGTCAGGCGGTTAACATCGGGCACGATCCTGTTTACAGGTCGTGCCCTTTGTCTTTCTGTGACTCCTGCTTTTAACCAAACTCAAGTGGCCATGAACGATATCTCCGCTCCCGAGCAGTACGATCTGCAAACCGCCGCCCTGAAGGTGCCACCGCATTCCATCGAGGCCGAACAGGCCGTGCTCGGTGGTCTGATGCTGGACAACAACGCCTGGGAACGCGTGCTCGATCAAGTCTCCGACGGCGATTTCTATCGACATGACCACCGCCTGATCTTCCGTGCGATCGCCAAACTGGCCGATCAGAACATGCCGATCGACGTCGTGACCCTGGCCGAGCAATTGGACAAGGAAGGGCAGACCTCGCAAGTCGGCGGCCTCGGTTACCTTGGTGAGCTGGCGAAAAACACGCCGTCCGTCGCCAACATCAAGGCCTATGCGCAGATCGTCCGCCAGCGTGCGACGTTGCGCCAATTGATCGGCATCAGCACGGAAATCGCCGACGCAGCCTTCAACCCTGAAGGTCGCACCGCCGAAGAAATCCTTGATGAAGCCGAACGGCAGATCTTCCAGATTGCCGAGGCGCGCCCCAAGACTACCGGCCCGGTCGGTGTCAACGAATTGCTGACCAAGGCCATCGACCGCATCGACACGCTGTTCAACACCGGTGAGGGGATCACTGGCCTGTCGACCGGCTACACCGACCTCGACGACAAAACCAGCGGCCTGCAGCCGGCCGACCTGATCATCGTCGCCGGCCGTCCGTCGATGGGCAAGACCACCTTCGCGATGAACCTGGTGGAAAACGCGGTGCTGCGCAGCGACAAGGTGGTGCTGGTGTACTCCCTCGAGATGCCAGGCGAATCGTTGATGATGCGTATGCTGTCTTCCCTCGGCCGTATCGACCAGACCAAGGTGCGTTCCGGCCAACTGGAAGACGACGACTGGCCGCGCCTGACGTCGGCGGTCAACCTGCTCAACGACCGCAAGCTGTTCATCGATGACACCGCCGGTATCAGCCCCTCGGAAATGCGTGCGCGAACCCGGCGTCTGGTGCGTGAACATGGCGAAATCGGCCTGATCATGATCGACTACCTGCAGTTGATGCAGATTCCAGGCTCCAGCGGTGACAACCGGACCAACGAGATTTCCGAGATCTCGCGATCCCTCAAGGCCCTGGCCAAGGAATTCAACTGCCCGGTGGTCGCGCTGTCGCAGCTCAACCGCTCCCTGGAACAACGCCCGAACAAGCGCCCGGTGAACTCCGACTTGCGGGAATCCGGAGCGATCGAGCAGGACGCCGACGTCATCATGTTCGTGTACCGGGACGAGGTGTATCACCCGGAGACCGAACACAAAGGCATCGCTGAGATCATCATCGGCAAGCAGCGGAACGGCCCGATCGGCTTTATCCGCCTGGCGTTCATCGGTAAATACACACGTTTCGAGAACCTGGCGCCGGGTAGCTACAACTTCGACGACGATGAGTAAGATTTTCAGCGTCTGACCGACCTCTTCGCGGGCAAGCCTGCTCACGCAGGGAGCATCACCCGCCTGCGAAGGGGATGCGGTAATTTCCGACCACAGCCGTCGGAATTGGTCAAAATTTGTGCTATATTCCGCGCCCGCGAAATTCCATGAAAGCCAACACCGGTTATCGACATGCAAGCAGCCAAGCCGTTATTTGACTATCCGAAGTACTGGGCCGAATGTTTCGGGCCGGCGCCATTCCTGCCGATGAGCAGGGAGGAGATGGATCAGCTCGGCTGGGACTCCTGCGACATCATCATCGTCACCGGTGATGCCTATGTCGATCACCCGTCGTTCGGCATGGCGATCATCGGCCGGCTGCTGGAGTCCCAGGGCTTCCGCGTCGGGATCATCGCCCAGCCGAACTGGCAGTCCAAAGACGATTTCATGAAGCTCGGCGAGCCGAACCTGTTCTTCGGTGTCGCGGCCGGCAACATGGACTCGATGATCAACCGCTACACCGCCGACAAGAAAATCCGCTCCGACGACGCCTACACCCCGGGCGGCATGGCCGGCAAGCGTCCGGACCGCGCGAGCCTGGTCTACAGCCAGCGCTGCAAGGAAGCCTACAAGCACGTGCCGATCGTGCTCGGCGGTATCGAAGCTTCGTTGCGGCGGATTGCTCACTACGACTACTGGCAGGATCGCGTGCGCAACTCGATCCTGATCGACGCCAGCGCCGACATCCTGCTGTACGGCAACGCCGAGCGGGCCATCGTCGAAGTCGCCCAGCGTCTGTCCTACGGGCACAAGATCGAAGACATCACCGATGTGCGCGGTACTGCGTTCATTCGTCGTGACACGCCACAAGGCTGGTACGAAGTCGACTCCACGCGCATCGACCGTCCGGGCAAGATCGACAAGATCATCAACCCGTACGTCAACACCCAGGACACCGCCGCCTGCGCCATCGAACAGGAGAAGGGCCCGGTCGAAGATCCACAGGAAGCCAAGGTCGTGCAGATCCTGGCCAGCCCGAAGATGACGCGTGACAAAACCGTCATCCGCCTGCCGTCCGTGGAAAAAGTGCGCAACGACCCGGTTCTGTACGCTCACGCCAACCGCGTGTTGCACCTGGAAACCAACCCGGGCAACGCCCGCGCGCTGGTGCAGAAGCATGGCGAAGTCGATGTCTGGTTCAACCCGCCGCCGATTCCGATGACCACCGAGGAAATGGACTACGTGTTCGGCATGCCCTACGCCCGTATTCCGCATCCTGCCTACGGCCAGGAAAAGATCCCGGCCTACGACATGATCCGTTTCTCGGTGAACATCATGCGCGGCTGCTTCGGTGGCTGCACCTTCTGCTCGATCACCGAGCACGAAGGCCGGATCATCCAGAACCGTTCCGAAGAGTCGATCATTCGCGAAATCGAAGAGATCCGCGACAAGGTGCCGGGCTTCACCGGTGTCATTTCCGACCTCGGCGGCCCGACCGCGAACATGTACCGCATCGCCTGCAAGAGCCCGGAAATCGAATCCGCGTGCCGCAAGCCATCCTGCGTGTTCCCGGGGATCTGTCCGAACCTGAACACCGACCACTCGTCGCTGATTCAGCTGTACCGCAGCGCCCGTGCATTGCCGGGTGTGAAGAAGATCCTGATTGCTTCCGGCCTGCGCTACGACCTTGCGGTCGAGTCGCCGGAGTACGTCAAAGAACTGGTGACCCACCACGTCGGCGGTTACCTGAAGATCGCCCCGGAACACACCGAGGAAGGTCCGCTCAACCAGATGATGAAACCGGGCATCGGCACCTATGACCGGTTCAAGCGCATGTTCGAGAAGTTCTCCAAGGAAGCGGGCAAGGAGCAATACCTGATTCCGTACTTCATCGCCGCGCATCCGGGCACCACCGATGAAGACATGATGAACCTGGCCCTGTGGCTCAAGGGCAACGGCTTCCGTGCCGACCAGGTGCAGGCGTTCTACCCGTCGCCGATGGCGTCCGCCACCGCGATGTATCACTCGGGCAAGAACCCGCTGCGCAAGGTGACATACAAGAGCGACGGCGTGACCATCGTCAAGAGCGAAGAGCAGCGTCGCCTGCACAAGGCGTTCTTGCGTTATCACGATCCGAAAGGCTGGCCGATGCTGCGTGAAGCGCTGATCCGCATGGGTCGCGGCGATCTGATCGGGCCGGGCAAGAACCAGCTGATTCCGCTGCACCAGCCGTCCACCGACAGCTACCAGAGCGCCCGTCGCAAGAACTCGACGCCGGCCGGCAGCCATAAAGTGGCGAAAGAGAAGACCACCAAGATCCTCACCCAGCACAACGGCCTGCCGCCGCGTGCCAGTGATGGCGGTAATCCGTGGGACAAGCGTGAACAGGCCAAGGCGGCGGCATTCGCCCGCAACCAGCAGGCGGCCAAGGAGCGCAAGGACGCGGCCAAAGGCAAAGGGCCGAAGCCGACACGCAAGCCGGTCGTCCCGCGCTGAGTTTTGATTGAGCTGAACAGAACGCCAACCTTCGGGTTGGCGTTTTGCATTTCTGGTTTCGGGATTTTGGGTGGCAGTGAGATTTACCCCCCAGCCCTCTCCCCCAGGGGGCGAGGGGGAAAGGGAGCCGATCTTCATGCTTTTCAAAACTCGACTGCGTCGGCGCAGGGCTGATAATCACCACGGTCAGTCCCCTCGCCCTCCGGGAGAGGGTTAGGGCACTCTTCGCAACATTTGCGTGCAATGACGTGCGCGCGTTTTCCTCCGCCGCCCGATTTTGGTGCTGTACTGCCCTGAGCATTTCCGGGAAAGCGCCCAGGTCCCTGCATGGCATAAGTCTTGCGCGCTTTCGAAAACGCTCAGACTCGCAGGAGGCACGCCGTGTCGATCCATGTCGCATTGCACCACGTCACGCATTATCGCTATGAACGCGCGGTCGAACTCGGCCCGCAGATCGTTCGTCTGCGCCCGGCCGCCCACAGCCGCACGCGGATTCTGTCCTATGCGCTGAAAGTCGCGCCCGAGCAGCATTTCATCAACTGGCAGCAGGACCCCCAGGGCAACTATCTGGCACGGCTGGTGTTTCCCGAGAAGACGCAAGAACTGCGGATCGAAGTCGATCTGCTGGCCGAGATGGCGGTGTTCAATCCGTTCGACTTTTTCCTCGAACCCTATGCCGAGAAAATCCCCTTCGCCTACGCCGCCGATGAGCGCAAGGAACTGGCGCCATACCTCGAAACCTTGCCCCTGACGCCGAAGTTCAAAGCCTATCTGGACGCCATCGAGCGCACGCCGTTGCCGGCCGTGGACTTCCTGGTGGCGCTCAATCAGCGCCTGAGTGAGGACATCAACTACCTGATCCGCATGGAGCCCGGGGTGCAAACCCCGGAGCACACCCTTGAGCACGCCTCGGGATCCTGCCGCGATTCGGCGTGGCTGCTGGTGCAACTGCTGCGCAATCTCGGACTGGCGGCGCGCTTCGTCTCTGGATATCTGATTCAACTGACGGCGGATGTGAAAAGCCTCGACGGCCCGTCCGGCACCGAAGTGGACTTCACCGATCTGCATGCCTGGTGCGAGGTTTACCTGCCCGGCGCCGGATGGATCGGCCTGGACGCCACGTCCGGACTGTTCGCCGGTGAAGGGCATATTCCCTTGGCCTGTAGTCCCGATCCGTCGTCGGCGGCGCCGATCAGTGGGCTGGTGGAGCCTTGCGAGTGCGAATTCAGCCATGAGATGTCGGTGGAGCGGATCTGGGAGGCGCCACGGGTCACCAAGCCCTACACCGATGAGCAATGGCTGGCGATCCAGGCGCTGGGCCGGCAGGTCGATGCCGACCTGCTGGAGGGCGACGTGCGCCTGACCATGGGCGGTGAGCCGACTTTTGTGTCCATCGACGACCCGGACGGCGCCGAGTGGAACACCGCCGCCCTGGGCGCGGACAAGCGCCGGCTTTCCGCCGAACTGTTCCAGCGCCTGCGCAAACACTACGCGCCGCAGGGGCTGGTGCATTTCGGGCAGGGCAAGTGGTATCCCGGCGAACAACTGCCGCGCTGGTCGTTGAACAGTTACTGGCGCCGCGATGGCGTGCCGATCTGGCACAACAGCGCGCTGATCGCCGACGAGCAGCAGGACTACGGCGCCGATGGCCAACTGGCCGGGCGTTTTCTGGCGAGTGTCGCCGAACGCCTGAAATTGCCTGAGCGGTTTGTCTTCCCGGCCTACGAGGACAACTTCTATTACCTGTGGCGCGAGGGCGCATTGCCGAGCAACGTCAGTGCCGAAGACTCGCGTCTGGAAGACCCGCTGGAGCGCGCACGCCTGCGCAAAGTGTTCAGCCAGGGGCTCGATAAAGTGATCGGCCAGGTACTGCCGCTGGCGCGCACCGCCAAAGGCGATCAATGGCAGAGCGGGCGCTGGTATCTGCGCGACGAGCATTGTCGTCTGGTGCCGGGGGACTCACCGCTGGGCTATCGCCTGCCATTGGCTTCGCAACCCTGGGTGAAGGCCGCCGAGTACCCGTTTATCCACCCCAATGACCCGAATCAGGACTTCCCGGATCTGCCCGACACCGCGCAGCTCAGCAATCCTGGCGAGGCCGCCAGGCCTGAGGAGCGCCGACCGGCCATCGACCAGTCCGCCGACTGGCTGACCCGCACTGCATTCTGCGCGGAGGCTCGCGAGGGCCGGTTGTACCTGTTCATGCCGCCGTTGGAGCGGGTCGAGGATTATCTGGAACTGGTCACGGCCATCGAGGCCACCGCCGAAGAACTGCATTGCCCGGTGCTGCTGGAGGGCTACGAGCCGCCGAGCGATCCGCGCCTGAGCAATTTGCGCATCACACCGGATCCGGGGGTGATCGAAGTCAACGTGCAACCGTCCGCGACCTGGGATGAACTGGTCGAGCGCACCGAATTTCTTTACGAACAGGCACGACAGACCCGACTCACTACCGAGAAGTTTCTGATCGATGGCCGGCATACCGGCACCGGCGGCGGCAACCATTTCGTACTGGGTGGCGCGACACCGGCCGACTCACCGTTTCTCCGCCGCCCGGATCTGCTGCGCAGCCTGATCAGTTACTGGCATAACCATCCGTCGTTGTCCTACCTGTTTTCCGGATTGTTCATCGGCCCGACTTCCCAGGCGCCACGGGTTGATGAAGCGCGCAATGACGCGCTGTATGAGCTGGAGATCGCCTTCGCGCAAATGCCCGCGCCGGGTGAGGTATGTCCGCCGTGGCGGGTGGACCGGTTGCTGCGCAATTTGCTGATCGATGTCACCGGCAACACCCATCGCGCCGAATTCTGTATCGACAAACTCTATTCGCCGGATGGCGCCACCGGGCGCCTTGGCCTGTTGGAGTTGCGGGCGTTCGAGATGCCGCCCCATGCGCGTATGAGCCTGGCTCAGCAGTTGCTGTTGCGAGCGCTGGTGGCGCGGTTCTGGCGCGAGCCTTACGCGCCGTCGAAACTGGCGCGCTGGGGCACGGAACTGCATGACCGCTTTCTGTTGCCGCACTTTATCGAACAGGATTTCGCCGACGTCATCGTTGAGCTGAACAACGCCGGTTATCCGCTGCGCGCCGAGTGGTTCGCTGCGCATCGGGAGTTCCGCTTTCCCAAGGTCGGCGATTACGCGGTCAACGGCATCGAACTGGAACTGCGCCAGGCCCTCGAGCCTTGGCATGTGCTGGGCGAGGAGGGTACGGCGGGCGGCACGGTGCGCTACGTCGACTCCTCGCTGGAGCGTTTGCAGGTCAGGCTCACCGGGCTGGCGCCGCAGCGCTATAGGCTGACTTGCAACGGCATCCCGGTGCCGCTGCAACCGAGCGGGCGGGTCGGCGAGTTTGTCGCCGGGGTGCGTTTTCGCGCCTGGCAACCGGCCAACTGCCTGCAACCCGGTATCCCGGTGCATGCGCCGCTGGTGTTCGACCTGCTCGACACCTGGATGCAGCGCTCGCTGGGCGGTTGCCAGTACCACGTCGCGCATCCGGGCGGACGCAATTACGAGACGCTGCCGGTCAATGCCAACGAAGCGGAGAGTCGGCGCATGGCGCGGTTTTTCCGCATCGGCCACACGCCGGGGAAACTTCCTGTACCGAATCTGACCATGACTGACGAGTTGCCGATGACGCTCGATTTGCGACGTTTCTAAAGCGTCTCCCTTTTCAGGCACGACGCGCGGATTTTTCGTATATCCGGGCGTCATGTGCCTGCGTTAGTCTGACCTTTCCTTGCTGGCTGCCGAGCTTTCCATGCCTGACCTGCTTGACCGCTACCCGCTCACGGCGGGCACTTATCACGAACTGCTCGACGCCAGCGGGGCGGTGCGTCCGCATTGGCGGCGGCTGTTCGACCAATTGCAGCGCAGCACGCCGGCGCAACTGGGGCAGCGTCAGGCACTGCTGGCGCGACAGATACAGGAAAACGGCGTCACCTATAACGTCTACGCCGATCCCAAGGGCGCCGATCGTCCATGGGAGCTGGACCTGCTGCCCCATGTCATTGCCGATGATGAATGGCAGCAGCTGTCGGCCGGGATCGCCCAGCGTGCGCGACTGCTCAATGCGGTGCTGGCGGACCTGTACGGACCGCAACGCCTGATCCGCGAGGGCCTGCTGCCGGCGGAACTGGTGTTCGGCCACAACAATTTCCTCTGGCCGTGTCAGGGCCTCGCGCTGCCGGACGATGCCTTTCTGCATCTGTATGCCGTGGACCTGGCGCGTACGCCGGACGGCCGCTGGTGGGTGACGGCGGATCGCACCCAGGCGCCGTCCGGTGCCGGTTATGCGCTGGAAAACCGCACCATCGTGTCCCGGGCCTTTCCCGAGTTGTATCGGGATTTGAAAGTGCAGCATCTGGCCGGGTTCTTCCGCACCTTGCAGGAAACCCTGGCCCGCCAGGCACCCTGCGTCGATGAGGCGCCGCTGGTGGTGTTGCTGACGCCGGGGCGATTCAACGAAAGCTATTTCGAGCATCTGTATCTGGCGCGTCAGCTCGGCTATCCGCTGGTAGAGGGCGGCGACCTGACGGTGCGCGACGCCACGGTCTACCTGAAAACCCTCAGCGGTTTGCGCCGGGTTCACGCGATCATGCGGCGGCTCGACGATGACTTCTGCGACCCGCTGGAGCTGCGTACCGACTCGGCGCTGGGCGTTCCCGGACTGCTTGAGGCCGTGCGTCAGGGCCGCGTTCTGGTGGCGAATGCGCTGGGCAGCGGAGTCCTGGAATCGCCCGGGCTGCTGGGCTTTCTGCCGAAGATCAATCAGTACCTGTTCGGCGAAGAACTGATCCTGCCGTCCATTGCGACCTGGTGGTGCGGTGAGGCGCCAGTGTTGGCCCAGGCCCTGGAAAAACTCCCGGAACTGCTGATCAAACCGGCGTTTCCATCGCAGAGTTTCACGCCGGTTTTCGGTCGCGACCTGAGCGAAAAGCAGCGCCAGGCGCTGGCCGCGCGTATGCAGGCCCGGCCCTATGCCTACGTCGCGCAGGAGTTGGCGCAACTGTCCCACGCGCCGGTCTGGCAGCCCGAGAACGGTCAACTGCAACCCCGGGCGATCGGCATGCGCATGTACGCGGTGGCCAGCCGCGACGGTTACCGGGTGTTGCCGGGTGGCCTGACCCGTGTTGCGGCGGACGCCGATGCCGAAGTGGTGTCCATGCAGCGCGGTGGTGCGAGCAAGGACACCTGGGTACTCGGTGACCTGCCGCCGAGCGGTGAACAGTGGAAGGCCCAGCGCAATATCGGCGTGCATGATCTGGTACGGCGCGACCCTTATCTGCCATCGCGGGTGGTGGAAAACCTGTTCTGGTTCGGCCGCTACTGTGAGCGTTGCGACGGCAGTGCGCGGCTGTTGCGGATCATGCTCGCGCGCTACGTCGACGGTGATGACCCGCAGGCGTTGCAGGCCGCCGTGGCCCTGGGCGAGAGGCTGATGCTGTTGCCGGACGAGGGCGAGTTGCCGCAGCGACTGCTCGCGGCGCTGCTGGGGGATGATTGGTCGTTCAGCCTGCGCTCCAACCTGCAACGCCTGCAGTGGGCGGCATCGCAGGTGCGCGGCAAGCTCTCGCGGGAAAACTGGCAGGCGCTGGTGGAGTTGCAGCGCGAGGCAGCGGAGCTGGACACCGACGCGCCGGACTTCGGCGAGTTGCTGGACTTCCTCAACCGGCTGGTGATGTCGCTGGCGGCGCTGTCCGGGTTTGCCCTGGACGACATGACCCGCGACGAGGGCTGGCGCTTTCTGATGATCGGCCGGCGCATCGAACGCCTGCAGTTTCTCAGCAGCAGTCTGGCGGGGTTTCTGCGCGGTGCCGCTTTCGATCAGGCGGGGCTGGAATGGTTGCTGGAGCTGGGCAACAGCAGCATCACCTATCGCTCGCGCTATCTGGCGGTAGCGCAGCTGATTCCGGTGCTCGACCTGTTGCTGCTGGATGAACAGAACCCTCATGCGGTGCTGTTCCAGTTGAAGCTGGTGACCCGCACCCTCAAACGGCTGAGCGACGATTTCGGCGTGCCACGTGAGGCGGGCCTGCCAGGTCTGGTCGAGCGCCTGGCGCGCTTCGATCTGGGTTGCCTGGAGAATCCGCTGTTTGGTGAATCCAGCCTCCGCGCGGCGCTCGAAGGGCTGGCGGATCTGTTGCAGGACATCGCCGATGCCAGCGGCCAGGTGTCCGATCGTCTGGCCCTGCGCCATTTCGCCCACGTCGATGATGTCAGCCAGCGCACGGTGTCCGTCTGATGAATGCCCGTTACCAGATCCTCCACGACACCTGTTATCACTACGACAGCCCGGTTTCCCTGGCGCAGCAACTGGCGCATCTGTGGCCCCGGGAATGCGCCTGGCAGCGCTGGACCGAGCGGCAATTGCTGATCAGTCCGGAGCCGACGACCCGCCGTGATGAGCAGGATGTGTTCGGCAATCCGCTGACACGCCTGGCCTTCGAGCGGCCCCATGATGAGTTGCAGGTCAACGCACGTCTGACGGTCGAAGTGCTGGCGCGGCCGGCGCTGGATTTCAATCTGTCTGTGGCCTGGGAACTGGCGCGCAATGAGCTGACCTACAATAGCCAGCCGTTGTCCGCTGAACGGCTGGAGGCCTGCCGCTATCGTTTCCAGTCGCCTTACGTTCACCTGAAGCGCAGCTTCGTCGAGTTCTCCGAAAGCTGTTTCCCGGCGGGACGTCCCCTGTTACTGGGTGTGCGTGCCTTGATGGAAAAAATCTTCAGCGAATTCACCTTCGACGCTGAAGCGACCCAGGTGGCGACGCCATTGGTGGAAGTGCTGGAGCGTCGACGTGGCGTCTGTCAGGACTTCGCTCACCTGATGCTGGCCTGCCTGCGCTCCCGTGGGCTGGCGGCGCGTTACGTCAGTGGCTATCTGCTGACCCGGCCACCGCCGGGGCAACCCCGGTTGATCGGCGCCGATGCGTCCCACGCCTGGGTTTCAGTGTTTTGCCCGGTGCTGGGCTGGGTCGATTTTGATCCGACCAACAACGTGCAACCGGCGCTGGAACACATCACCCTGGCCTGGGGCCGGGATTTTTCCGATGTATCGCCGTTGCGCGGGGTGATTCTGGGCGGCGGGAGCCATGACCCGGAGGTGCGGGTCACGGTGCTGCCACTGGATCAATGAGGCCCGGGATCAGCTCCTGGCGGGATCAGCCTGGTTTCTGGTCCACCCACTTCGGGGCGACGGTTGGTTTCCAGCTATCCAGCGCATCGAGCAAGGTCTGTGGCGATTCGCTGACTTGCAGCATCTCGCGGTGTGGTGCGCGGACGAAACCTTCGCCGACGATGTGGTCGAGAAACGCGGTGAGCTTGCTGTAGAAACCGTTCACTTCCAGCAGGCCCAACGGTTTGCCGTGATAGCCGAGCTGGCCCCAGGTCCAGACTTCAAACAGCTCTTCGAGGGTGCCGAGGCCGCCGGGCAGGGCGATGAAGGCGTCGCTCAGTTCAGCCATCCGCGCCTTGCGGGCGTGCATGCCATCGACCACTTCCAGGCGGGTCAGGCTCTTGTGACCGATTTCCTTGTCCATCAGGCTCTGCGGAATGATGCCGATCACTTCGCCACCGGCCGCCAGCGCCGCGTCGGCGACGATCCCCATCAAACCCACGGCGCCCCCGCCGTAGACCAGAGTCAGTTTACGTTCGGCCAATGCCCGGCCAAGGGCTTTGGCGGCCTCGGTGTACGCCGGGGTGGTACCGGCGTTGGCGCCGCAAAATACACAAACGGAAGTGAGAGACATGCGTTGCTCCTGTGTCGATCAGTCGCACAGGGTAATGGCTGGCAGGCCTCGCTCCAAGGGCTAGACTTCGCGGCGAGGCATTTCACAGGTGCCGCTGGCGCCGCAGGCATAGGCGGCGAGCAGGCTGCGCAACAGGTCGTTAAAGATCATGACGGGCACTCCGTATCAGTTGGATGGGCCGATCATAGAGCTGGCCGGGAAATCTGGCCGGTAGATTGTTTCGATGGATGTCATAGCCTGAAAGTTGTATACAATTTTTGACTCAAGTCATATGAACTTGCGAAGATTTCAGGCAGTCTTCCTACCACTCGTGTTTTTGTTAACCCTGCCTTGGAGATTCACCATGTTTTCCAAAGTTGTTGCGGTATCCCTGCTGGCGCTGGCCAGCAGCCAATTGATGGCTGCCGAGTGTAAAACCACCGTTGACTCCACCGACCAGATGTCCTTCAACACCAAGGCCATCGAAATCGACAAGAGCTGCAAGACCTTCACCGTCGAACTGACCCACTCCGGCAGCCTGCCGAAGAACGTGATGGGCCATAACCTGGTGATCAGTAAAGAAGCCGACATGCAGCCGATCGCCACCGCCGGCCTGGCCGCAGGCATCGACAAGAACTACCTGCCGGAAGGCGACGCTCGCGTCATCGCCCACACCAAGATCATCGGCGCCGGCGAAAAAGATTCGCTGACCATCGACGTGTCCAAGCTGACCGCCGGCGAAGCCTACGGCTTCTTCTGCTCGTTCCCGGGCCACATCTCGATGATGAAAGGCACTGTGACCGTCAAGTAAACGCACAGTCCCGGCAATACAAAAAACGCCGTTGCGGTAGTACCGCAACGGCGTTTTTGCGTCTGGGGCATTGCTCGGACGGGGGAGGGCCGCTGGTCGGAAAAAGGCCGCCACCTGTAATTTCTGACAGTAGACGAAGATTTTGATCGCGCGTCAGATGGCATGGCGCTCAGATCGCTTTGCGCGTTCATTTTCGAAAAAGGAGTTTTCGCATGACCGATCAAGAGAAATTCCCCGGAGCACACGCTTTGACTCAGTCGCCCAATAAACAATCCAGGGAGATGGAGCCAAGAATCTTGTCCGTTAGAAACGGTGATGGGGTTGAGATTGAACCCGGAGGTATCAGTAAAAATGCTTATCTGAGGATTAGAGGCGAGGCTGAACCTGGTCAAACTGTAGAACTCGTCGATGGTGCTTTTTTCCTGGAAAGGGCTATTGCCAACGAAGACGGACACTTCGAATTCCATGTAACCAAGCAAAAGCGGGGTGAACGCTATTACAGAGTGCTAGCCGCCAATGGCACGGAATCAGAAACATGGGTTGTCTTCATGGACGTGGCGGCTGCACGCATTCTCTGGGTGACGGGGCCTGACGGCGTTCCCATCGAGGATGGCAGTCTCACTCGTTTCAATGCTCTGAACTTTGTTGGCGAGGGGGAGCCGAGTACGCAAATAGAGCTTTGGGATAATGATGAACTGCTGCAAACACTCAATGTTGATGCCAGCGGGCATTGGAGTGCTTTCGTCGAGTACGTAGCACCCGGTAATCATGCGTTCACCGCTGTCGAACGAAACGGCGATGCATCGCTGCCGCACCATATTAGAGTCGTCGCGGTTGAGCTCACGCTTCAGTTTATTTATGGGGAAAGGTTTCGACTGATCGGCAATCACGAGACGACCTCTGATACATCGGTGACGATTGTGGGGACGGCCGGCTTCAAGGCGAAAGGGCATATTGTTGATTACGACGGTGAGCTGGCGCCATTCGAGGCCGATGAGAACGGCATTTTTACCGTCAGGCTTCGTAATCTGCAGCCCAAGGTCCATACCTTCAGAGCCAAGTCCGGCGACCAACTGTCATCCACGTTAGTCATCAGGGTGATATCGCCAACGCAACGATGACTCAGCATGACGCGGCCAAAGCCAAAAGGCTCACCGGGTCAAACCTCGGTGGGCCTTTGCATGTCGCGGTCAGGACTTACGGCGCAAACGGCATCACGCGCTTGTGATGGGTCTTGTTGTACGTGTTGACGATGATCTTGAACGCTTCCTCACGCACCGGCTCGCCGTGCAGGAACGCGTCGATTTCGGTGTAGGTCACGCCGTGGGAGGCTTCGTCGGGTTTGCCCGGCGACAGGTCTTCGAGATCCGCCGTCGGGATTTTTTCCACCAGCGATTCCGGCGCGCCGAAGCTGCGGGCGATCGCGCGTACCTGATTTTTCACCAGGCCGCTGAGCGGCGCGAGGTCGCAGGCGCCGTCGCCGAACTTGGTGAAAAAGCCCATCACCGCTTCCGCCGCGTGGTCGGTGCCGATCACCAGCCCGTGCGCCGCGCCGGCGATGGTGTACTGGGCGACCATGCGCATCCGCGCCTTGGTGTTGCCGAGGACGAAGTCCACCGACACCGCATGCTTGCCTTCGAACGCCGCGACTTCGCCGGCCAGGGACTTCACCGCCGGGCCGATGTTGACGGTGTGGCGTTCGTCCGGGGCGATGAAGTCCACCGAGGCCTGGGCCTCGTGTTCGTCGAACTGCACTTCGTACGGCAGACGCACGGCGATGAACTTGTAGGCGTTGTCGCCGGTACGTTCGCGCAATTCGCGCATGGCGCGCTGGGCGAGCAGGCCGGCGGTCAGCGAGTCGACGCCGCCGCTGATGCCCAGCACCAGGGTCTTGAGGCCGGAATTGACCAGGCAATCCTGAATGAAGGTGATGCGTCGGGCGACTTCGGCCTCAAGGGCCTTGTCGTCGGCGAACGGCGGCTGGACCTTGAGCTGTTCAGCAATCTCACGCTGTACGGCTTGCATGAATTCACTCCTTGCTAGATAGGCTGGAAACGGCAGGAATCTGGAAAACGTGTCGCAAATAGGCGACGAAATTCGGGTCTTTGCAGTGAGTCTTGCCTGGCTCGTCGGAGACTTTCGCCACTGGCTGGCCGTTGCAGGCGGTCATTTTAAGCACGATGCTCATCGGTTCGACACCCGGAATGTCGCAGGTGAGGTTGGTGCCGATGCCGAAGCTGACATTGATCCGTCCACGCAGCGCGCGGAAGATTTCCAGCGACTTGGGCAGGGTCAGGCTGTCGGAGAACACCAGCGTCTTGCTCATCGGGTCGATGCCGAGCTTGTGATAGTGGGCGATGCATTTTTCGCCCCACAGCACCGGATCCCCGGAGTCGTGGCGCAGTCCGTCGAAGAGCTTGGCGAAGTACAGATCGAAATCGCCGAGGAAGGCATCGGTGGTGATGCAGTCGGTCAGGGCGATCCCGAGCAGGCCGCGATACTCGCGAACCCAGCAATCGAGGGCGGCGCTCTGGCTGTCGATCAGTCGTGGGCCGAGTTGCTGATGGGCCATGATCCATTCGTGGGCCATGGTGCCCAAGGGTTTCATGTCCAGCTCGCGGGACAGATGCACGTTGCTGGTGCCGACGAAGCGTCCGGGGAAATCATGCTTGAGCACGTTCACCACTTCTTCCTGCACGCGGTAGGAGAACCGGCGGCGGGTGCCGAAATCGGCGACCTGCAATTGCGACAGTTCCTCGGCCGAGGCGTTGGCGGTCAGCCAGTCGAATTTGCGGTAGAGCTGCTCGCGGGCCTGGCCCAGAACGATTTCACGGTAGCGATAGCGGTTGCGCACTTCGCTGACGATCGCCAGCAGCGGCACTTCGAACAGAATCACATGCAGCCATGGCCCGCGCAGGCGGATGAACAATTCGCCATTCTCGATCCCGGTGTGCAGATAGCGCAGGTTGAAGCGGAACAACCCCAGAAAGCGCAGAAAGTCCGGTTTCAGGAAGGAGATGCGCTCAAGAAAACTCAACTGATCGGCGCTCAGACTCAACTCCGCCAGGCGCTCGATCTGGAAGCGGATCTCGGCCAGATACGGGCGCAGATCTTCGCTGTTGCGGCAACGGAACTCCCATTCGACTTCGACGTTGGGGTAGTTGTGCAGCACCGCCTGCATCATCGTCAGTTTGTAGAAGTCGGTGTCGAGCAGGTTCTGCACGATGCGATCGGCAAACACACTCTCGCTCATAAACGGATCTCCAGGTACACCGCGCCGGTGCGCGGGATCAATCAATGGCGCTAGTGGCGCATATCAGCGATAGGGATTGCCAGCATTTTTTGACACGGCTGCGGGCGCGGGCTCATGGCATTTGCGGGCTGTCGATCTGCTCCAGCATCCATTTCACGAAATCCCGCACCTTGGGCACTTCCACGGCGTGCTCCGGATAGGCCAGGTAGTAGGCGTCGTTGCTGGGCATCGCATGCTGCCAGGGAATGACCAGTTTGCCGTCGGCCAATTCCTCTTCCACCAGGAATTTCGGCAAAAGGGCTACACCGCAACCGACCTGCGCCGCACGGATGCACATATAAAAGGTTTCGAAACGCGGGCCATGGTAGCTGTGCTCGGTCTGGTAGCCCTGGCTGTCGAACCAGTCGTGCCAGGCCTGCGGGCGCGAGGCGTTTTGCAGCAGCACCAGATCGGTGAGTTGGGTCGGGTCGGTAAACGGTGTGTCGGGCAGGCTGCCGGGGGCGCACACCGGCACCAGTTCTTCGCCGAACAATTTCAGGCATTCGGTGCCGGGGCGCGATCCCTGGCCGAAATAGAACGCCAGATCGCTGCGTCCTTGCAGCAGGTCATCGGCCTCCTGCTCGTTGCACAGATCCAGATGAATCGATGGATGACGCAGACGCCAGCCCTTGAGCCGTGGCACCAGCCAGCGGGCGCCGAAAGTCGAGGGCGTGGAGACGCGCAGGACTTCGGTTTCGCCGCCGTAGGAACGCAGGTAATGAGTCGACATCTCGACCTGGGTCAGGATTTTTCGGACTTCCACCAGGTACAGATCCCCGGCCGGGGTCATCTGCAAACGGCGCCGTACCCGACGAAACAACAAGTGCTGCAACAATTCCTCAAGCTGCGCCACCTGCTTGCTGACGGCGCTCTGGGTCAGGTTCAGTTCCTCGGCGGCCCGGGTGAAACTCAGGTGCCGGGTCACGGCTTCGAAGCACTGCAACGCGGTGATCGATGGCAGGTGGCGTTTGTTGAGCATGGGTGATCCCTTTTTCTTGTCTCTCAAACTTTGCATGAATAAACGGAATGATATCTCGCGTAATGGTCGTTTGTTGCCTTGCGTGATGAAGGCTACAACTAAAGGCCTGCCCGGACGTGAAATCCGCGTCCGCACCTATTCCGTTTTTCGTTTGAGGAGTGACCCATGGTTGCCGCATTGCTTGATCGTCTTGGCGTGAACCCGGCCCTGTACCAGAACGGCAAAGTGCCGGTGCATTCGCCCATCGACGGCAGTCGCATCGCGGCTGTGAACTGGGAAGGCCCGGCCGAAGTCGAGCAGCACATCAGTCGCGCCGATCATGCGTTCGAACAATGGCGCAAGGTGCCGGCCCCGCGTCGCGGCGAGCTGGTGCGCCAGTTCGGCGAGGTGCTGCGCGAATACAAGGCCGACCTCGGCGAGCTGGTGTCGTGGGAGGCGGGCAAGATCACTCAGGAAGGCCTGGGTGAAGTGCAGGAGATGATCGACATCTGCGACTTCGCCGTCGGTCTGTCGCGCCAGTTGTACGGTCTGACCATCGCCTCCGAGCGTCCGGGCCACCACATGCGTGAAACCTGGCATCCGCTGGGCGTGGTCGGCGTCATCAGCGCCTTCAACTTCCCGGTCGCGGTGTGGGCGTGGAACACCACGCTGGCGCTGGTCTGCGGCAACCCGGTGGTGTGGAAACCGTCGGAGAAAACCCCGCTGACCGCACTGGCCTGCCAGGCGTTGTTCGAGCGTGTGCTGAAGAATTTCAGCGATGCCCCGGCGCATTTGAGCCAGGTGATCATTGGTGGCCGCGATGCCGGTGAAGCGCTGGTTGATGATCCACGCGTGGCGTTGATCAGCGCTACCGGCAGCACCCGCATGGGCCGCGAAGTCGCGCCGAAAGTCGCTGCGCGTTTCGCTCGCAGCATTCTGGAACTGGGCGGCAACAATGCGATGATCCTCGGCCCGAGTGCTGACCTGGACATGGCCGTACGGGCGATCCTGTTCAGCGCCGTCGGCACCGCCGGTCAGCGTTGCACCACCCTGCGTCGTCTGATCGCCCACGAGTCGGTGAAAGAAGAGATCGTCACCCGCCTGAAGGCCGCGTATTCCAAAGTGCGCATCGGTCATCCGCTGGAAGGCAATCTGGTCGGCCCGCTGATCGACAAGCACAGTTTCGAAAACATGCAGGACGCGCTGGAGCAAGCGCTGAGCGAGGGCGGCCGGGTGTTCGGCGGCAAGCGCCAACTGCAAGAGCAATTCCCCGATGCCTACTACGTCTCGCCGGCCATCGTCGAGATGCCGGAGCAGAGCGACGTGGTCTGCCACGAAACCTTCGCGCCGATCCTGTACGTGGTGGGCTACACCGATTTTGCCGAGGCGCTGCGCCTGAACAACGCTGTGCCGCAGGGCCTGTCGTCGTGCATTTTCACCACCGATGTGCGTGAGGCCGAACAGTTCATGTCGGCGGTCGGCAGCGATTGCGGCATCGCCAACGTCAACATCGGCCCGAGCGGCGCGGAAATCGGCGGCGCGTTCGGCGGCGAGAAAGAAACCGGTGGCGGTCGAGAGTCCGGTTCGGACGCATGGCGCGCCTACATGCGCCGCCAGACCAACACCGTGAACTACTCGCTGGAGTTGCCACTGGCTCAGGGCATCACGTTCGACTGAGGTCTGAACCGTACGCAAATTCCCTGGGAAGCGAATTCGCTCGCGAAGGCGCTGTGCCAGTCGACGTAGAGGTTGGCTGATACACCGCTTTCGCGAGCGAGCCTGCTCCCACAAGGTAACAAGCCGTGTTTGTTAGGTTTCTGTTGGAGTCTGGCAATGCCGTTACGCGAAGAATGTCTATGGGAACAACTCACGCCGCACAGGCCCGATAACGCGGCGCTGCGGGGCGAGGTCAAGGTCGATGTCTGCGTGATCGGCGCCGGGTTTACCGGGTTGTCGGCGGCGCTGCATCTGCTGGAAAAGGGCAAGAGCGTTTGCGTGCTCGAAGCCCATCGCGCCGGGCAGGGCGGCTCCGGGCGTAACGTCGGGTTGGTCAATGCCGGGCTGTGGATTCCACCGGACGAGATCGAGGCCGGGTTCGGCGAAGCGGTCGGCAGTCAGCTCAACCGCATGCTCGGCGCGGCGCCGGCGCTGGTGTTCAGCCTGGTGGACAAGTACCACATCGATTGCCAGTTGCGCCGCGAAGGCACCCTGCACATGGCGCACAACGCCAAGGGTGAGGCGGATCTGCGCAGCCGCGAGCAGCAGTGGAAACGTCGCGGCGCGCCCGTGGAGTTGTTGACCGGTCAGGCCTGCCAGCAAGCCACCGGCACCAAAAAGATTGCCGCCGCGCTGCTTGACCGCCGCGCCGGCACGCTCAATCCGATGGCCTATGTCACCGGGTTGGCCAATGCCGTGGCCGGTCTCGGCGGGCAGATGTTCGACCATTCGCCGGTGACTCGTCTGGAGCGCCAGGGCCAGAAGTGGTCGGTGCAGACCGCTCAGGGTTCGGTGCTGGCCGAACAGGTGGTGATCGCCTCCAACGCCTACACCGAGGGCGACTGGACCGAACTCAAGCGCAATTTCTTCCCCGGTTATTACTATCAGGTCGCTTCGGTGCCGCTTACCGAAGACGCCGCCCGGGAAATCCTGCCGGGCGGGCAGGGCTCCTGGGATACCCGTCAGGTGCTGAGCAGCATTCGCCGTGACAAGGACGGTCGCCTGTTGCTGGGCAGCCTCGGCAACGGTAATCAGAAACCGACCTGGTTTCTCAAGGCCTGGGCCGACCGGGTACAGCAGCATTACTTCCCCGGTCTCAAACCGGTTGAGTGGGAATGCACCTGGACCGGGCGCATCGCGTTTACCCCCGATCACTTGATGCGCTTGTTCGAACCGGCGCCCGGACTGGTGGCCGTCACCGGTTACAACGGTCGCGGCGTCACCACCGGTACGGTGGTCGGCAAAGCTTTCGCCGACTATCTGTGTAACGGAAATCCTCAAGCCCTGCCGATTCCCTTCGCACCGATGCAGCCCTTGGCGGGCGTGGGCCTGCGCAGCTGTTTATATGAGGCCGGATTCTCGCTGTATCACGCGGGCCAGTGCTTGCGCATCGTGATTTGAGTGTTGAAATTTGTTGCATGAAGCGGCGCTTTTCGGCGTTGCGACTAGCCTGTAATGGTGCGGGTTGTAGCAGTCCCGCACCAGCAGTGTGCAGTTCGGTGACGCGGGCTGTTACAGGCTGGTTGCACGTCGTTTGCTGACGCGGTTGCAATGATGGCGCTGGCGGGTTGCGCCTGAAAAAGAATGTGGTTTTACCTTCCGCGGTTTAGACGGTTGCACGCCCAATGAAAATGGGAACGAAACAGTCGAAATAACAAGAAAGCAGCGACTTTTTGAAGAATAAAAAACCGATGGCACGGCCCTTGCTCTGAGCATTCAGTGAAGTGAAGTCGCAGTGCCAACTAAAAAAAAACCTTGGAGCACCACCTCATGTCCCAGACGTTTTACAAGAAAGGCTTTCTGGCCCTCGCAGTGGCTACTGCGCTGGGTGTTTCTGCGTTTGCACAAGCTGATGTGAAAATCGGTGTGGCGGGCCCGATGACTGGCGCCAACGCAGCATTTGGCGAGCAGTACATGAAGGGGGCACAAGCGGCGGCCGATGCGGTCAACGCGGCGGGCGGCGTCAACGGGGAAAAAATCGTACTGGTCAAGGGCGATGACGCCTGCGAGCCGAAACAGGCCGTGACGGTCGCCAAGGACCTCACCAACCAGAAAGTCGCCGGTGTGGTCGGTCACTTCTGCTCTTCCTCCACCATTCCGGCGTCGGAGATCTACGACGAAGCCGGCATCATCGCGATCACGCCGGGTTCCACCAACCCGCAGGTGACCGAGCGCGGCCTGAGCGCCATGTTCCGTATGTGCGGACGTGACGACCAGCAGGGCATCGTTGCCGGCGACTACATCGTCGACGTGCTCAAGGGCAAGAAGGTTGCCGTGCTGCACGACAAGGACACCTACGGTCAGGGCCTGGCCGATGCGACCAAGGCTCAGCTGACCAAGCGTGGCGTGACGCCTGTGCTGTATGAAGGCCTGACCCGTGGCGAGAAAGACTTCAGCGCCGTGGTCACCAAGATCCGTGCGGCCGGTGTCGATGTGGTCTATTTCGGCGGTCTGCACCCGGAAGCCGGTCCTCTGGTCAAGCAACTGCGCACCGAAGGCCTGAAAGACGTGAAGTTCATGTCCGACGACGGCATCGTGACCGACGAGCTGGTGACCACCGCCGGTGGCCCGCAGTATGTTGACGGCGTGTACATGACCTTCGGCGCCGACCCACGCCTGCTGCCGGACAGCAAGACCGTGGTGGACGCGTTCCGCAAGGCCGGCACCGAGCCTGAAGGCTACACCCTCTACGCCTACGCCTCGGTTCAGGCCCTGGCCGCCGGTTTCAACGGCGCCAAGTCCAACAAGGGTGAAGACGCTGCCAAGTGGCTGAAAGCCAACCCGGTCAAAACCGTGATGGGCGAGAAGACCTGGGACGCCAAGGGCGACCTGAAAATCTCCGACTACGTGGTTTACCAGTGGGACGCCACCGGCAAATACCACCAGCTGGAAAAACAGAAATAAGGCCTGACCCGATCAGCTGAGCCCCACCGATCACCGTGGGAGCGGGCTGCCCGCGAAGGCGCCGGATCGGTCGACACCCCTGTCGGCTGACCCATCGCCTTCGCCGGTTCGCCAGTTCCCACAGGTTCGGCGGGGCCCCGGCTGATCGTGGCTGACCTTGCTCCGGCGTATATCTGTATTTTCCTAGAAGAACCGCACACCCCGCGTGTACAGGTTCTCACTGCGTGAGATTGCGTTATGGATGGTATTTTCCTGCAGCAACTGGTCAACGGCCTGACCCTCGGGTCGGTCTATGGCCTGATCGCCATCGGCTACACAATGGTCTACGGCATCATCGGCATGATCAACTTCGCCCACGGCGAGGTTTACATGATTTCCGCTTACCTCGCGGCAATCAGTCTGGCTCTGCTGGCTTACTTCGGTATCGAATCCTTCCCGCTGCTGATGCTCGGCACACTGGTCTTCACCATCGTCGTGACCGGGGTGTATGGCTGGGTCATCGAACGCATTGCCTACAAACCCCTGCGCAACTCCACCCGACTGGCACCGCTGATCAGCGCCATCGGTATCTCCCTGATCCTGCAAAACTATGCCCAGATCAGCCAGGGCGCCCGGCAACAGGGTGTTCCGACGCTGCTCACCGGTGCCTGGCGGATCGACGTCGGTTCAGGCTTCGTCCAGCTGACCTACACCAAGATCTTCATCCTGGTCGCTGCTTTCGTCGGCATGGGCCTGCTGACCTACGTGATCAAGTACACCAAGCTCGGCCGCATGTGCCGCGCTACCCAGCAAGACCGCAAGATGGCGTCGATCCTCGGGATCAACACCGACCGGGTGATTTCCTACGTGTTCATCATCGGTGCAGCGATGGCGGCCCTGGCCGGCGTACTGATCACCATGAACTACGGCACGTTCGACTTCTACGCAGGCTTCGTGATCGGCATCAAGGCGTTCACCGCTGCGGTGCTTGGCGGGATCGGTTCGTTGCCCGGCGCGATGCTCGGCGGGATCATCCTCGGCATCTCCGAGTCGCTGTTCTCGGGCCTGGTCAACTCCGACTACAAAGACGTGTTCAGCTTCTCGCTGCTCGTACTTGTTCTGGTCTTCCGGCCGCAGGGCCTGTTGGGCCGTCCTCTTGTGTCGAAGGTGTAAGCGATGTCTTCAACCACTCCTAAAAAAATCGATGTGAAAAAAAGCCTGGTTGAGGCGATCCTTGCCGGCCTGATTGCCCTGATCGTGTTCGGCCCGATTGTCGGTGTCGTACTCGAAGGCTACAGCTTCAACCTGGAATCGACCCGCGTGGCGTGGATCATCGCCATTGTCATGGCCGGTCGCTTCGCCCTCAGCCTGTTCCTGCAGACGCCCAGGGGCCTGCGCATTCTCGAAGGGTTCGAAAGCACCGGTTCCGGGGTGCATGTGCTGCCACCGGACTACAAGTCGCGCCTGCGCTGGATCATCCCGCTGATGATCGCCATCGCGGTGGCGCTGCCGTTCTTCTCCAACTCCTACCTGCTGGGCGTGGTCATCCTCGGACTGATCTACGTGCTGCTGGGGCTGGGGCTGAACATTGTGGTGGGCCTGGCCGGTCTGCTCGACCTCGGTTACGTGGCGTTCTACGCCATCGGGGCCTACGGTCTGGCGCTCGGTTATCAGTATCTGGGGCTGGGTTTCTGGACCGTGCTGCCGCTGGCGGCGATCACCGCCGGGCTGGCCGGGTGCATCCTCGGTTTCCCGGTGCTGCGCCTGCATGGCGACTATCTGGCGATCGTGACCCTGGGCTTCGGTGAAATCATTCGCCTGATCCTCAACAACTGGCTGTCCCTGACCGGCGGTCCGAACGGCATGCCGGCGCCGCTGCCGACGTTCTTCGGCCTGGAATTCGGCAAGCGGGCGAAGGATGGCGGGGTGCCGTTCCACGAGTTCTTCGGCATCGCCTACAACCCGGACGTGAAGTATTACTTCATCTACGCGGTGCTGTTCCTGGTGGTTCTGGCCGTGCTGTACATCAAGCACCGTCTGGTGAAGATGCCGGTGGGCCGCGCCTGGGAAGCCCTGCGTGAAGACGAAATCGCCTGCCGTTCGATGGGCCTGAACCACGTACTGGTCAAGCTCTCGGCGTTCACCATCGGTGCGTCGACTGCGGGCCTGGCCGGGGTGTTTTTTGCCACCTATCAGGGATTCGTCAACCCGACCTCGTTCACCTTCTTCGAGTCGGCCCTGATCCTCGCCATCGTGGTACTCGGCGGCATGGGGTCGACCATCGGTGTGGTGATCGCTGCGTTCGTGCTGACCGTCGCCCCGGAACTGCTGCGCGGTTTCGCCGAATACCGGGTGCTGCTGTTCGGCATCCTGATGGTGTTGATGATGATCTGGCGACCACGGGGGCTGATCCGCATCAGCCGTACCGGGGTCACGCCACGCAAGGGTGCCATTCACTATGAGAGGACTGCGCCATGAGTGAAGTCGTACTCTCGGTGGAAAAACTGATGATGCACTTCGGTGGCATCAAGGCGTTGAGCGACGTCAGCCTGAAGGTCAAGCGCAACTCGATCTTCGCCCTGATCGGCCCCAACGGTGCCGGCAAGACCACGGTGTTCAACTGCCTGACCGGGTTCTACAAGGCCTCGGGCGGCAAGATCGAACTCAACGTGCGCGGCCAGCAGACCAACGTCATCAAGCTGCTGGGCGAATCGTTCAAACCGAGCGATTTCGTCTCGCCGAAAACCTTCGCCAGTCGCCTGTACTACAAGATGTTCGGCGGCACCCATCTGGTGAACCGCGCAGGGCTGGCCCGCACCTTCCAGAACATTCGTCTGTTCAAGGAAATGTCGGTGCTGGAGAACCTGCTGGTGGCCCAGCACATGTGGGTCAACCGCAACATGCTGGCCGGCATCCTCAACACCAAGGGCTACCGCAAGGCTGAAAGCGATGCGCTGGACTGCGCGTTCTACTGGCTGGAAGTGGTGGATCTGGTGGACTGCGCCAACCGTCTGGCCGGCGAGCTGTCCTACGGCCAGCAACGCCGTCTGGAGATCGCCCGGGCCATGTGTACGCGGCCGCAGATCATCTGCCTCGACGAGCCGGCCGCCGGCCTCAACCCTCAGGAAACCGAAGCGCTGAGCGCGATGATCCGGCTGCTGCGCGACGAGCATGATCTGACCGTGGTGCTGATCGAACACGACATGGGCATGGTAATGAGCATTTCCGACCACATCGTGGTGCTGGACCACGGCATCGTCATCGCCGAGGGCGGACCGGACGATATCCGCCACGATCCGAAAGTGATTGCCGCGTACCTGGGCGCCGATGAAGAGGAAGTGGCATGACCCGACCGATCATCGAACTCAAGGACCTGGACGTGTTCTACGGCCCGATCCAGGCGCTCAAAGGTGTTTCGCTGCACATCAACGAAGGGGAAACCGTCAGCCTGATCGGCTCCAACGGGGCCGGCAAGTCGACCCTGCTGATGTCGATCTTCGGCCAGCCACGGGCAGCGGGCGGGCAGATCCTCTATCAAGGCGTGGACATCACCCACAAGTCATCGCACTACATTGCCTCCAACGGCATCGCGCAGTCGCCGGAAGGGCGGCGGGTGTTCCCCGACATGACCGTCGAGGAAAACCTGCTGATGGGCACCATTCCGATCGGCGACAAACATGCCAAGGAAGACATGCAGCGCATGTTCGAGCTGTTCCCGCGGCTCGAGGAGCGGCGCAACCAGCGGGCGATGACCATGTCCGGCGGCGAGCAACAGATGCTCGCCATCGCCCGGGCGCTGATGAGCCGGCCCAAACTGTTGCTGCTCGACGAGCCGAGCCTGGGCCTGGCGCCGATCGTGGTGAAACAGATCTTCGCTACCCTGCGCGAACTGGCGAAAACCGGCATGACCATTTTCCTCGTCGAACAGAACGCCAACCACGCGTTGAAACTGTCCGACCGGGCTTATGTGATGGTCAACGGCGAGATCCGCCTGACGGGCACCGGCAAGGAATTGCTGGTCAACGAGGAGGTGCGTAACGCTTATCTGGGCGGGCACTGATTCCCGGCAAGTTGTCCACAAGCCCCGGCGCGCAAACGCCGGGGCTTTTTGCTTCTCAAGACCCCACAAGCCCCTGTCGGAGCGGGATTGCCCGCGAAGAGGCCGGCACGGCCACTGTCATCGCTGAATAAGTCTTGACAGCCCATTCGCCGAATTGTGGAAAACAAATCCCCCAACCTGCCAAAGCGCGACATAAAGCCGCTGCAAAACCCTGTTTTTGCACAGTTTTGACTTGTCCCCGTTTGCTGTGGAGCGGGCTGTGCATAACGTGGTGGTAGCTGGCTGTAAGCCTTGTAAACCGTGGCTTGCAGGCTGGTGGTTATTTTTTGATCAGGCGTTTTTCCTCCGCGCCGGGAGCGGTTTGTCAACCTTTTTATGGGCGGGGAAAAGTGGTCGGTGTCTTGTGGGAAATCCTGTGGATAAGTCTGTGATTAAACTCTGGAAAGACCGCGCTGAGGGCCGGGATTACTGGCCTCGCGCAATCATCGTCCTGACCGGGCGGTCGTGCAAAATGCCCAGCCCGGCACAACCGGCGGATCAGGGTCAAGCAAAAAACTTTGTATTTCGCCCGCAAAGCCTTGTGTGGCGCGGCTTTGCGCTGTTCCAGCTGTCCCCGGAAACTGTGGAAGGGCTTGTGGATAAGGTGCGTGCATGTGGCTACAGGCCACGAAATGCAAGGTGTTGCGCCGATTGATCGTTTTTTGTACAGGTTTCCGGTCTTGGCCAGTGGTTGCTCGTGAATGCCGGGCCGGGCATGCTGCCTGCTGATTTTCTATCCCCATGGCTGCTCCGGTAGCCGACGCAAGGAGAACACGATGTCCAAGACCCTGTTTATCACCGGCGCAACCTCCGGTTTTGGTGAAGCCTGTGCCCGCCGTTTCGCCCGGGACGGCTGGAAGCTGGTGCTGACCGGTCGTCGTGAAGAACGCCTCAATGCCCTCTGCGCCGAGCTGTCGAAGCAGACCGAAGTGCATGGCCTGGTGCTGGATGTGCGTGACCGCAAGGCAATGGAAGACGCGATCGCCAGCCTGCCGCCGTCGTTCGCCACGCTGCATGGCCTGATCAACAACGCCGGCCTGGCGCTGGGCGTGGATCCGGCGCCCAAGTGCGACCTCGATGATTGGGACACCATGGTCGATACCAACATCAAAGGCCTGATGTACAGCACCCGCCTGCTGCTGCCGCGTCTGATCGGCCATGGTCGCGGTGCGAGCATCGTCAACCTCGGCTCCATCGCCGGCAACTACCCGTATCCGGGCAGCCACGTGTATGGCGCGACCAAGGCGTTCGTCAAACAGTTCTCGTTGAACCTGCGCTGCGACTTGCAGGGCACGGGCGTGCGGGTCAGCAACATTGAGCCGGGGCTGTGTGAGAGTGAGTTCTCGCTGGTGCGTTTCGCTGGCGATCAGGCGCGCTACGACGCCACCTACGCGGGCGCCGAGCCGATCCAGCCCGAGGACATCGCCGAAACCATTTTCTGGGTGCTGAACGCGCCTGCGCACATCAACATCAACAGCCTGGAGCTGATGCCGGTGAGCCAGACCTGGGCCGGTTTTGCCATCGAGCGGAACAAGGCGTAAGACCGCATCAGCGTTCTTCGCGAGCCAGCCCGTTCCCACATTGGTGAGCGCGGGCTGGCAGTCAGTTCAGATAGTCGGCCAAGCCGCGATAGCAGGTCGCCAAGTGATAAGGCGTGGTCGACGGCATGTCCTTGCGGCTGACCTCGCCCTGTTCGTCACGGCACTCGTGCCAGCCGCCGGCATGCAGGAAGCGTTGCTGCAACGCCTGCAATTGACGCAATACCACGGCCTCGCTGCCCGGACGCAAGGTCAGGGCGCGCAGGTATTCCGCTTGCGCCCAGATGCGCTGGGTCGAATCCAGCGGCCGGCCATCCATCTCCAGATCCAGCGATGCCCGCACCGCGCCGGAGGCGCTTACCACGCCGTATTGCTCGGTAAAGGCAAAGGCCCGATCCAGTGCCGCGTGCAGTCTGGAGCCACGCAGTAACGGCGAGGACTCGAGCAGGAAGTACCACTCGAACTGATGCCCCGGCTCATACCAGTTATCCACAGCCCCCAGCGGTTTCTCCATCAGCACGCCGTGTTGCGGATCGACGAAGCGCTTGTGCATGGCTGTGCATAACTCGATCAGCGCTTGCTGTACCGCTGCGTCTTCACGCACGGCCAGGGTGGCGAGGAACGCTTCGGCCAGGTGCATCAGCGGGTTTTGCAGCGGGCCGGTTTCCAGGGTCAGCCAGTCGCGCTCGAGGCAGGCCTCGTAGAGACCATCACCGGTGGCGAACCGTCGGGAAATGACCTCCAGCGCGGCGTCGAGGGTCGACTCCACCAGCGGCTCGCGGGACTTTTCCCAGTAATGGGCGCAGGCAAACAGGATGAACGCGTGGGTGTAGAGATCCTTGCGCGAGTCCAGCGGTTTGCCCTGTGGATCGATGCTGTAGAACCAGCCGCCATGCTCGGCATCGTGAAAGTGCCGTTGCAGGGAACGGAACAGCGCGGCCGCACGGGTTGCGGCGCCGTCCACCACGCCGATCAGGCTGGAAAACAGATACAGCTGCCGTGCGCAGGCCATCGCCCGATAGCGTTGCGGCGGCAGTGGCTGATGGCTGGCGTCCAGCGCTTCGTAGGGCAGCGCCATCTCGGCATTCCAGCCCGGGCCTTGCCAGAGCGGTACGATCACGTTCAGAAAGTGCTGTTGCACAGCGCCGAACAGGGCGGTCAATTCAGGCAGGGAAGCGGAGCGGGAAGCGTGGGGCATGGGCGGACGTCGTCACGGCTGGGGCGATTGCGCGACATGGTAGCAGAGAGGACGGATGAGAGAGGCGGTGTCTGTCAGACCGCCTTCGCGGGCACGCCTGCTCCCACACGGACGACACAGTCCAATGTGGGAGCGGGCTGGCCCGCGAAGGGGTCGTGCAGTCGCTAAAGCATCAACCCGCCAACAACCAGACTCCGGTCGCAGCGGATGCCGCGCCCGCCAGTCGCACCAGCGGTGCCGCGGCCTGTGGCAATACCCGCACCACGCCGTAACCCGCCGCATGCAGCACCGCCGTCGCCAGCACGAAGCCTGCCGCGTACGCCCAGGGGCTCGACATGTCCGGCAGTTCCAGACCATGGGCCACGCCATGGAACAACGCAAACAGCGCCGTCGCGGCCACTGCCATCACCAGCGGTGGACGCACCGCCAGCGCCACCGCCAGACCCAGCGCCAGAACCGACGCGGCAATCCCGCTTTCCAGCGCCGGCAGCTCCAGCCCTTCAAAACCCAACAGGCCGCCGATCAGCATGGTGCCGACGAACGTGCAGGGCAGCGCCCAGCGCGCCGCGCCTTGCTGTTGCGCGGCCCACAGACCCACAGCCACCATCGCCAGCAAATGGTCGAGGCCGCCGATCGGATGACTGATACCGGCGATCAGGCCGCTGTCGCCGTGTCCCGGATGGGCGAAGGCCAGGGCCGGAGTCAGCAGCAGGGCTGCGGCGGCGAAAATGCGTTTGAGTGTCATGGCGAAGCTTCCTTGTTGATAAGTGATTCAGGCAGCGCTCAGCAGGCCCTGGCGTTCGATGAAGGCGATGATGTCTTCCAGGCCCTGGCCGGTTTTCTGGTTGCTGAACACGAACGGCTTGCCGTTGCGCATGCGCTGGGTGTCGCTGTTCATCATCTCCAGCGAGGCGCCGACCAGCGGCGCCAGGTCGATCTTGTTGATCACCAGCAGGTCGGATTTGCAGATCCCCGGCCCGCCCTTGCGCGGCAACTTGTCGCCGGCGGACACGTCGATCACGTAGATGGTCAGGTCGGACAGTTCCGGGCTGAAGGTCGCCGACAGGTTGTCACCGCCGGACTCCACCAGAATCAGGTCCAGCCCCGGAAAGCGCCGGTTCAGTTGATCCACCGCTTCGAGGTTGATCGAGGCGTCCTCGCGAATCGCCGTGTGCGGGCAGCCGCCGGTTTCCACGCCGATGATGCGTTCCGGCGCCAGGGCTTCGTTGCGTACCAGAAAATCGGCGTCTTCGCGGGTGTAGATGTCGTTGGTGACGACCGCCAGGTTGTAGCGCTCGCGCAGAGCCAGGCACAGGGCCAGGGTCAATGCGGTTTTGCCGGAGCCGACCGGGCCGCCGATACCGACGCGCAGAGGTTGGGTGTTCATGTACTTCTCTCCTAGGAACGGAACAGGCGGCTGTACTGGCGCTCATGTGCCATGCACGCCAGAGACAGGCCGAAAGCGGCGCTGCCGATGTGTTCGGGGTTGATGCGGGACGCGTCCTGCTGGGCCTGTTGCAGCAACGGCAGCAGTTCGCTGGTCAGGCGCTGGGCGGCCTGCTGGCCCAGCGGCAGGGTTTTCATCAGCACGGCGAGCTGATTTTCCAGCCAGCTCCACAGCCACGCGGCGAGGGCGTCCTGCGGGCTGATGCGCCAGGCGCGGGCGGCCAGCGCCCAGCCGAGGGCCAGGTGCGGCTCGTCGATGAGTTCGAGAAAGGTACGGGCGGGCGCGTCGAGTTCCGGCAGGCCGTTGAGCAGTTGTTGCAGCGAGTAGCCCATTTGCCGGCTCTCCAGATGCAACTCACGGGTTTCGCGGCTGGCGCGGTGGGCTTCGCAGCGTTGCCGCAGTTCGCTCCAGTTTTCCTCGGCCGCCGCCTGGCAATGGGCGAGCAACAGCGGCGCTTCGAAGCGCGCGAGGTTCAACAGCAATTGATCGCTGATCCAGCGACGGGCGCTGTCCGGGTTGTGGACCTGGCCGTTATCCACCGCCATTTCCAGACCCTGGGAATAGCTGTAGCCGCCGATCGGCAGTTGCGGGCTGGCCAGGCGCAGCAGCGCCCAGGCCGGATTCACAGGCGGACGCCGAACTGATGGAGTTTCGGCGCGTAGTTGAAATCCTCGTCGCCATGCCGCGAATGGTGATGGCCGCCGCCGTAGGCACCGTGTTCCGGCTGGAACGGCGCTTCGATGGCTTCGACCTGTGCGCCGAGCTGTTCGAGCATCGCCTTGAGCACGTAGTCATCGAGCAAGCGCAGCCAGCCGTCGCCGACTTGCAGGGCGACGTGGCGGTTGCCCAGGTGATAAGCGGCGCGGGTCAGTTCGAAGGCGTTGGCGCAGGTGACGTGCAGCAGTTGTTCGGGACGGGCGCAGACCCGGACGATCCGGCCGTCTTCGGCCTGGAGACATTCGCCGTCGTGGAGCGGCGGCTGGCCGCGCTCCAGAAACAACCCGACGTCTTCGCCTTCGGCACTGAAACAGCGCAAGCGGCTTTTGCTGCGTGCTTCGAAGGTCAGGTGCAACTCGGCGGCCCAGAGGGGCTGAGGCTCGATTCTGCGATGAATCACCAACATCGGAATGCTTCCAGCAAATGGTCGATGCTCAGGCTAGAGCAAGGGGCTTGCCAATCGGCCAAGGCGTAGGAAAACCCTGTCGGAGCGTAGCGGATGTTTCAAGAGTTGCGGAGTTTTGCGGTGTTTTGGTGCATGAAGATTTTTACACGCACCAAATCAAGGCTGAGGGTCGTGACCCATTGGGGAGGGGAATTACTCGGTACTGCCCAGCCCCTGCCAGTGCTTGAGGCCGATGAAGATGAAGCGCAATTGCTGCGTGATCTTCGCCTGGGGCGTCAGGTGGTCGGGCAAGGCTTCGGCGGGCGGGTCGATGATGTCCGGCAGGGTGGCGAACACCGATTTGACGATCAGGTCGGCGATCACGCCCAGGCCTTCGCGACTCAGGTGCTGGAGTTTGGGCATCAAGGCCAGGTCCGCCGCCAGGTCGGCGCTGATGTTCTCCCGCAGGCGGCCGATCGCCTGACGCACCGGCAGCGAGCCGCCGTACTGCTCGCGGGCGAGAAACAGGAATTGCGACCGGTTGGCGCTGACCACGTCGAGAAAGATCCGCACCGAGGCATCGATGATGCCGCCCATGACGAATTCGTTGTGGCGCACCAGGCGAATGGTTTCGCGGAAGGTCTGGCCGACTTCGCTGACCAGCACCAGGCCCAGTTCGTCCATGTCGGCGAAATGGCGGTAGAAACCGGTGGGCACGATGCCGGCGGTCTTGGTCACTTCGCGCAGGCTCAGGCTGCCGAATCCTCGGCCGCTCTCCATCAGATGGCGGGCAGCGTCCATCAGGGCGTTACGGGTCTGTTGTTTCTGTTCGGCGCGGGGCAGCATCGCAAGGCGTGTTCTGGACAAGACAAGCGCCGCACTCTAGCAAATCGGCTTTACCGGCGTCGAACGGCAGCGGGGGGCATTCACGGAGGGAGTGTCAACTTCTATCTGCAAGCGTCGAAAAGTCAAAAGCCCAATCCGTGGATTGGGCTTTTTTTCGAGGCCTTCATGGGCTTAGCTCAAAGCGCTGTTGCGTTCGATCACGCGGTCACCACCACCTTCGGCGAGGGTCTGGCCTTGTGGAGTGCGGTCGGAACCGTCAGCAGCAAGGGTCTGGCCTTGTGGGGTGCGGTCGGAACCGTCAGCAGCAAGGGTCTGGCCTTGTGGGGTGCGGTCGGAACCGTCAGCGGCAAGGGTCTGGCCTTGTGGAGTACGGTCGGAACCGTCAGCGGCAAGAGTCTGGCCCTGTGGAGTGCGATCGGAACCGTCTTGAACCAGGCCTTTCTCTTCCAGGCGATCACGGCCGCCTTCTGCTACGAATTGACCTTGTGGGGTTTTATCGTAGCCATCTTGTACCAGGCCTTTTTCTTCGAGGCGGTTACGGCCGTTTTCAGCCAGGGTCTGGCCCTGTGGAGTGCGGTCGGAGCCATCGGCAGCAACGGTCTGGCTGAACACCGAGTGGCTGGTTTTGACTTGAGGGGTCGCCTGGTCGGCAGCGGGCAGGGCAAAAGCGGTGCTGGCTAGCATCGACAGGGCAAGACTGAACAGGACTTGGCGTTTCATGATGAGTTGCTCCTTGGGAGGGCGATAAAGTGGGTACGAGAGCAATGCTACTCTCGATAAGTCGATATAAAAGTTCATAAACACAATGGTAATAATCAACAGAATTGATTGTTCTGCGGAGAGGCTCTAGAACGGGCCTTTCAGGCGAGCGGTTTTGCACCGGAGTGGGTATTTTCCACCCACTTGTGCCGCACAAAAGTGCGGGGCCGGTAACGCTGCTTCGACCGATCAGTCAGAATCGCAGCGGTTTTTTCCGTCCCGACCGGTCTTTCGATTAAACCTGCGAGCCGTTTGTCAGTCGTAGACTTCATGAGGGCCACAAGCGGCCCGCCGTTTCAGCTGCGTTGCGATGTCGGCACGCAGTCGTCTTCAGGAGCTTTGTGCAATGACGCGCACGCGTAAAATTCTTGGCTGGACCTTCGCCACCCTGGTGCTGCTTCTCGCGGTGCTGGTGTTGATCATCGTGTTCTTCGACTGGAACCGGATCAAACCGCCGCTCAATGCCAAAGTCTCGGAAGAACTGCACCGGGCGTTTGCCATCAACGGCAACCTGGCGGTGATCTGGCAGCGCGAGCCGGACGAAGGCGGCTGGCGGGCCTGGGTGCCGTGGCCGCATGTGGTGGCGGAGGATCTGAGCCTGGGCAACCCGGACTGGTCGAAGCAACCGCAGATGGTCACCCTCAAGCGCGTCGAGCTGCGCATTTCTCCGTTGGCGTTGCTGGCGCAGCGGGTGGTGATCCCGCGTATCGACCTGACCGAGCCCAATGCGCAACTGCAACGGCTGGCCGACGGTCGCGCCAACTGGACGTTCAAGTTCGATCCCAAGGACCCGAATGCCGAACCTTCGAACTGGGTGGTGGACATCGGCGCGATCGGCTTCGACAAGGGCCATGTCACGCTGGACGACCAGACCCTGAAGACCAACCTGGATGTGCTGATCGATCCACTGGGCAAGCCGATTCCGTTCAGCGAAATCGTTGGCGACAAAGCGGCGAAAACCGCGCAGGACAAGGGCGGTGCGCCGCAGGATTACGCCTTTGGCCTGAAAGTCGGCGGCCAGTACCACGGCCAGAAACTCGCCGGCCAGGGCAAGATCGGCGGGTTGCTGGCCTTGCAGGATGCGAGCAAGCCATTCCCGTTGCAGGCCCAGGCGAAGATCGGCGATACCAGCGTCGAACTCGCCGGCACCCTGACCGACCCGCGCAATCTCGGTGCCCTCGATCTGCGCCTGAAACTGGCCGGCGCCAGCCTCGGCAACCTGTATCCGCTGACCGGCGTGACGCTACCGGATACGCCACCTTATTCCACCGACGGCCATCTGATCGCCAAGCTGCATGAGCCGGGCGGCGCGCAGTTCCGCTACGAACAGTTCAACGGCAAGATCGGCAACAGCGACATCCACGGCGACCTGGCCTTCGTCGCCAGTCAGCCACGGCCCAAGCTCAGCGGCGCGTTGCTGTCCAATCAACTGTTGTTCGCTGACCTCGCGCCGCTGATCGGTGCCGATTCCAATGAAAAGCAAAAGGCCCGTGGCGGCGACAGCAAGCAACCGACGGACAAGGTGCTGCCGGTCGAGGAATTCAAGACCGACCGCTGGCGGACCATGGACGCCGACGTCGAATTCACCGGCAAACGTATCGTCCACAGCGAGAAGCTGCCGTTCACCGACCTCTATACCCACCTGAAACTCAACGACGGCGAACTCAGTCTCGAACCGCTGCGCTTCGGCGTGGCTGGTGGCAACCTCGATGCGCAGATTCGCCTCAATGGCCGCACCGAACCGCTGGAAGGCCGGGCGAAACTGACGGCGCGCAAGTTCAAACTCAAGGAGCTGTTCCCGACCTTCGAGCCGATGAAAACCAGCTTCGGCGAGCTCAATGGCGACGCCGATATCAGCGGTCGCGGCAACTCGGTGGCGAAGCTGCTGGGCGGCGCCAACGGCAAGTTGAAAATGCTGATCAACGACGGCGCGATCAGTCGCGAGCTGATGGAACTGGCCGGGCTGAATGTCGGTAACTACGTGGTCGGCAAGATCTTTGGCGACAAGGAAGTGAAGATCAACTGCGCGGCGGCGGACTTCGATATCAAGACGGGCCTGGCGACCACCCGGTTGTTCGTGTTCGATACCGAGAACGCGATCATCTACATCGACGGCACGGCGAACATGGCGACGGAGCAACTGGACCTGACGATCACGCCGGAGTCGAAAGGCTGGCGTCTGATTTCCCTGCGTTCGCCGCTGTATGTGCGCGGCAAGTTCATCAAGCCGGATGCCGGGGTCAAGGCGGTGCCGCTGATGCTGCGCGGCGCGGGAATGGTGGCGCTGGGGGTGATCGCGGCACCGGCGGCGGGACTGCTGGCGCTGGTGGCGCCGAGCGGTGGCGAGCCCAATCAGTGTGCGCCGTTGCTGGAGCAGATGAAGGCGGGCAAGGCGCCGGTGACGGTGAAACCGACCAAATAGTCGGCGGTTGTGCCGGGCCCTTTCGCGAGCAAGCCCGCTTCCCAGGCTCTCGGTGAATAGCAGAGATCCTGGGGAAGCGGGCTTGCTCGCAAAGCGGATTTACAGGTCTTTCAGGATGTCGGCCATGTCATCGGCATGCTCTTCTTCCTGGGCCAGGATGTCTTCGAAGATGCGCCGGGTGGTCGGGTCTTTTTCACCGATGTACTGAATGATTTCGCGGTAGCTGTCGATGGCGATCCGCTCGGCCACCAGGTCTTCGTAGACCATTTCCTTCAAGGTGTTCCCGGCCACGTACTGGGCATGGGACATCTTCGACAGCTGGTCGGGGTTGAACTCCGGTTCGCCGCCCAGTTGCACGATGCGCTCGGCGAGGCGGTCGGCGTGATCGGCTTCCTGGGTGGCGTGTTCGAGAAACTCGTCGGCGGCCACGTTGGCTTTCAGCCCGTTGGCCATGAAGTAGTGGCGCTTGTAGCGCAGGACGCAGACCAGTTCGGTGGCCAGCGACTCGTTGAGCAAGCGCAGCACTTCTTCGCGGTCGGCGCTGTAGGTTTCGGTCACCGCGCCGTTTTCCACATGCTGGCGGGCACGCTCGCGCAGGGTTTGTACATCAGATAAATGCATGTCGCTCATTTCGATCTCCTGGAGGCTAATCCGAAGGGCGTCACGTTCTGTCGAGGTGATCGCCTCTTTCTGTGTGAGTCTTGAGCGCAGCAAAAAGTTTTATGGGATTTCTTGCGATCTGGGCGTGAGCCCGGACAACTGCGCTTCCTCGCGCAACCAGGCAAAAAACGCCCGCACCGGCGGATGCCGCTCCCGCCCCGGCACGCACAGCGCGCTGTACCCGGCGCCATCGACTTGCACCTGCGGCTTGTGAGGCTGCAGCAAACCGCTGGCGACGCTCTCCGACACCAGAATGTTGCTCGCCAGCACCAGGCCCTGGCCGGCGATGGCCGCTTGCAGCGCGTAATGCTCCTCGTCGTACTCGCGAATCGCCGGGTGCTGGTTCAGCCAGTTTTCCCCGGACTTGCCGCACCACGCTTCCCAGCCATGGGCGTACAGCTTCGAGTTGTGCCAGCGCACGCTGATCAGTGTCGGCGTGCGCCGCGCGGCCAGCGCCACTTGCTCCGGCGAGCCATACACCCCGAACGATTCGTCGAACAGGCACAGGCCATACAGGTTCGGGTAGTCGTCGAGGCTGTAGCGCAGCACCAGATCGACGCTGGCGTCCTGGTGCAGATCGATCACCTCGCAATGGGTGTCCAGGCGCAGGTTGATGTTCGGATGCCGCGCATAAAACCGCCCGAGACGCGGCACCAGCCACAGCGCGGCGAACGCGGCGGTGGTCGACAGCGTCAGACTGCTGCCGCTGCGTTGCGGGCGCAGGGTATCGACGCTCTGCGAAACTTCGAGCAAGGCGCCGTGCAGGCTGCGAAACAGCCGCTCGCCACCTTCGGTCAGACGCACCTTGCGCGGCAGGCGTTCGAACAGCGCTACGCCGAGCCAGTCTTCCAGCGCGCGAATCTGGTGGGAAATCGCCGTCGGCGTCACCGCCAGTTCTTCGGCGGCGGCCTTGAAGCTGAGCAGCCGCGAGGCGGATTCAAAGGCGCGCAGGGCGGTCAACGGCAACGAAGCGAACATGGACACTCCATGGATGAAATCAATTCATCCAGACTGATTTTTGCTCATTTGAGACACGACGGCAGTCAGCGGCAAGCTGCAAAGCACAAGCAGTTTGATTCTAGTCCGGAGGAAGTACAGATGAGCAAAATTCTTGTGATACACGCCAGCCCACGGGGCGAGCGCTCTCATTCGCGGCGTCTGGCCGAGGGGTTTCTGAGTGCCTGGCAGGCGCGCCATCCGCAGGCACAGGTGACGCGCCGTGAAGTGGGGCGGGCGTTGATTCCGGCGGTCAACGAGGCGTTTGTCGCGGCGGCGTTCTATCCGGAACCCGAGGCGCGACCGCTGTCGATGCAGGCGGATCTGGCGCTCAGCGATCAACTGGTCAACGAGTTGTTCGAACACGACCTGCTGCTGATTTCCACGCCGATGTACAACTTCAACGTGCCCAGCGGCCTCAAGGCCTGGGTCGATCAGATCGTGCGTCTGGGCCTGACTTTCGACCACACCCTGGACAACGGCGTGGCTCAGTACACACCGCTGTTGCAGGGCAAGAAGGCGCTGATCGTCACCAGTCGCGGCGGTTTCGGTTTTGGTCCCGGCGGCGAACTGGAAGCCCTCAACCATGCCGATCCGTGGCTGCGCACGGCGCTGGGATTCATCGGCATCAACGATGTCACGGTGGTCGCGGCCGAAGGCGAAGAGTCCGCCGAACGCACCTTCGCGGTGTCGGTGGCCGAGGCTGAGCAGCGTTTGCTCGGCCTGGCCCGGGAGTTTTAGGTGGCCTGGCTGTTTCTCTTTATCGCCGCCGGGTTTGAAGTCACCTTCGCCATGGGCATGAAGTACGCCGAGGGCTTCACCCGGCTGTGGCCGTCGCTGATCACCGTGGTCGCCGCGGTGGGCGGGGTGTATTTCCTGACGCTGGCGATGCGCGAACTGCCGGTGAGCATCGCTTATCCGATCTGGACCGCGATCGGTTCGCTGGGCACGGTGTTTCTCGGATTCGCCTTGCTGGGCGAGAGCCTGACGCTGGTGAAACTGCTGTCGGTGGGGCTGATTGTGGCGGGGGTGGTGGGGCTGAAGTAGGCTGCTCATTGAGTTGTCATGTTCAGCGCGGATGCTGGGCGGGCGTGTTGCACGCCTTGCGTCCACTCACTGACCACAAGGAAGTCTGCCCATGTCGCAAGGTTCCGCTACGCGTTATCCACTGGTGCTGGTGCCGGGCATGCTCGGGTTTATCCGGCTGGTGCTGTACCCGTACTGGTACGGGATCATTGCCGCGTTGCGCCGGGGCGGGGCGACGGTGATTGCGGTGCAGGTGTCGCCGCTCAATTCCACCGAGGTGCGCGGCGAGCAGTTGCTGGCGCGGATCGACGAGATCCTGCGCGAGACCGGCGCCGGCAAGGTCAACCTGATCGGCCACAGTCAGGGTTCATTGACGGCCCGTTATGCCGCCGCCAGACGCCCGGATCTCGTGGCCTCGGTAACCTCCGTGGCCGGCCCCAATCATGGCTCGGAGTTGGCGGATTACCTGGCGCTCCATTACCCGGCGGACAGCGCCAGAGGGCGCATCCTCGAAGCGCTGCTGCGTTTTGTCGGCTGGCTGATGGCGCTGCTGGAAACCGGTTATCACGGGCCGAAACTGCCGGTGGACATCCACGCTTCGCATCACTCCCTGACGACGGCCGGCGTGGCGCTGTTCAACCAGCGTTATCCACAGGGCCTGCCTGAAACCTGGGGCGGGCAGGGGCCGGAAGAGGTCGGCGGGGTGCGCTATTACTCATGGTCGGGGACCTTGCAGCCGGGCAAGACCGATCGTGGCGGCAACCGCTTCGACGGCACCAACCGCAGTTGCCGGTTGTTCGCCGCAACCTTCGTCCGTGAGCGAGGGCAGTGCGACGGCATGGTCGGGCGCTACAGCTCGCACCTGGGCACGGTGATTGGCGATGACTACCCGATGGATCACTTCGACATCGTCAACCAGTCGCTGGGACTGGTGGGCGAGGGGGCGGATCCGGTGCGGCTGTTTGTCGAGCATGCGGCGCGGTTGAAGGTGGCCGGGCTGTGAGGCTTGAGACTGCGTCGCTTCATTGGCGAGCCAGCCCGCTCCCACAGGTTCACCATCGCCCTTTGTGGGAGTGGGCTTGCCCACGAAGAGGCCAGCTCAGGCAACGCTGACCTTGCGCCCCAATTCAGTCGTCCAGCGCTCGGAAAGCACCACCCCACCCAGCGTCAGCACCCCGCCCACCAGGTGATACAGCGCCAACTGTTCATGCAACACCACCGCCGCGATCAGCGCGGTAATCAGCGGCAGCAGATTGAAAAACAGCGTCGTGCGGCTCGGTCCCAGCCGCGTCACGGCCTGCATCCAGGCCAGTGGCGCGAGCATCGAGGCCAGCAGGCAGGCATACAGCACCAGCGGAACGTTGTGCAGCGTCAGTCCGGTTTTCGGCGAGACGGCGAACAGCGGAAACAGCACCACCACCGCCACCAGCACCTGCAAATACAGCAACACCAGCGGCGGCAGGCGCAACTGCCACTTCTTCAACAGGGTGCTGTAGATCGCATAGGCCAGGGTGGCGACCAGCATCATCGCGTCCCCCAGGTTGACCCCGTGTTGCAGCAGCGCGCCGAGGCTGCCGGATGACACCACCACCAGCACGCCGGCAAACGACAGCACGGCGCCGAACAAGGCCCCGGCGGTCAGGCGCTGACCGAGGCTGATGATTGCCATGGCCAGCGACATCAGCGGCATCAGCGACAGAATGATGCCCATGTTGGTGGCGCTGGTCAGGGTCGCGGCGAAGTAGGCCAGGCTCTGATAGACCGCCATCCCCAATACGCCGAGCACGAAAATCCGCCCCAGGTTCGGGCGGATCTGCGGCCAGTGGGCGATGACTTTTTTCAGCATGAACGGCGTGAACAACAGCGCCGCCAGCAGCCAGCGGTAGAAGCCGATCTCGGCGGGAAAGATCGCGCCGACCGCGAGTTTGTTGATCACGGTGTTGCCGGCCCAGATGAAAATCGCCAGCAGGGGAAACGCGTATTGCATGGGGGAGAAACCAGTACGTTGATGAAGGGTAATTATCCCTTGTCCGGTTCCAGCTCTATACTGCGAACCAGACAACCCGCCCCTGATTCCGGACAGCATGAACAGCAAACATATCGATCTGCTGGATTTCAGCGAACTGCCGTCGGCGGTGTATTTCCGCTATGCCGACTTCAACACGCATGAATACGCGGCTCCGCACCGCCATCCCTGGGGCACCCTGGAATACGCGGCGCACGGCGTGTTGCACATGGACGTTGACGGCAGCCGCTTCATGTCGCCGCCGCAATACGCGGTGTGGGTGCCGCCGCAGGTCGAGCACAGTTTCTACAGTCATCAACCGGTCAACTACCGCGCCGTATGCCTGGCGCCGCTGGTGTGCGCCGAGCTGCCGAAGCAGGCCTGCACCCTGGCGATCAGCGACATCCTCAAGGCGATTCTCAAGGACTTCGCCGCCCGTGACGTGAAGATTCCCGAACTCGAGGCCGACCAGCGTCTGGCCCAGGTGCTGGTCGATCAATTGCGCCAGGCGCCGGTGCATGAATGCTACTTGCCTTACGCGAGCAGCCCCGGTCTGCTGGCGATTCTCGAAGCCTTGCAGATGGATCCCGGCAACACCCTGCCGCTGGCGCACTGGGCGGCGCAGGTGCATGTCAGCGAGCGCACCCTGGCCCGGCAATTCGTGCGTGAGTTGGGGATGAGTTTCGGCGAATGGCGCCAGCGTCTGCGTTATCTGGCGGCGATCGAGGCGCTGGAGAGTGCACGCAGCGTCCAGGAAATCGCCTTCGATCTGGGTTACAGCAGCGGCTCGGCATTCATCGCGATGTTTGCCCGTCAGGCCGGCTGTACGCCGGAACAATACCGGCGTAGCCATTGGGAGGGTAGGAAGGTGTAACAAGCTTTGACTACACTGCAGCGCAGGCCGTATCCATCGATGCGGCAACAAGGAGAAAACTCCATGAAGATGTTGCGTGTCCCTTTGTTGATGATCGGTCTGCTGCTGTGTTCCCAGGGTTTCGCCGCCACGGCGCAACAGAACAAGATGACCACCTGCAACGCCGACGCCACGGCCAAGAGCCTCAAGGGCGACGAGCGCAAAGCCTTCATGAGTACGTGCCTCAAGGCGGCGCCTGCGGCGAACGACGCCAAGGCCCTGACCCCGCAGCAGGAAAAAATGAAGACCTGTAATGCCGACGCGAAAACCAAGGCGCTGACCGGCGATGCGCGCAAGACGTTCATGAGTACCTGCTTGAAGAAGTAAGCCGGGAATGGGTGGTGGCCGCTCCCCCACCCCAACCCTCTCTCTTCGGGAGAGAGTGAGGGCTGGGCCTCAAATCGGGCTTCAAATCCGAAGCACCGCATATCCCTAGTGCTCACCCCGGATCGCTGGCAGACTGCCAATCCTTTTACGCCGTTCGTTTTGAGGCTGTATGCCAACGTTTTCTGAGCGTCATGTTGTGTTCTGGGTCAGTTGCATCATCATTTTCGGCGGCTTGTTGCTGGTGCTTCCCCTGCGTTTGCTGCCCAGCCTGCTGGCCGGGTTGCTGGTATTCGAGCTGGTCAACATGCTCACCCCGCAACTGCAACGCCTGATCGAAGGCCGGCGCGCGCGCTGGCTGGCGGTGGCGTTGCTCGGCACGCTGGTGGTGAGCGTGCTGGCGCTGATCTTTGCCGGAGCCATCAGTTTCCTGCTGCACGAGGCGGAAAACCCCGGGGCGTCCCTCGACAAGTTCATGGGGGTGGTCGACCGCGCGCGCGGTCAGTTGCCGCCGTTCATCGACGCCTATCTGCCGGCCAGCGCCGCCGAATTCCGGGTCGCCATCGGCGACTGGCTGAGCAAACACCTGGCCGACCTGCAACTGGTGGGCAAGGACGCGGCGCACATGTTCGTGACCCTGCTGATCGGCATGGTGCTCGGCGCGATCATCGCCTTGCAGCGGATTCCTGACGTGACCAAGCGCAAGCCGCTGGCCGCCGCGCTGTTCGACCGTCTGCACCTGCTGGTGCAGGCGTTTCGCAACATCGTTTTCGCGCAGATCAAGATTTCCCTGCTCAACACCTTTTTCACCGGGATCTTCCTGGCGCTGATCCTGCCGATGTTCGGCATCAAGCTGCCGCTGACCAAGACCCTGATCGTCCTGACGTTCCTGCTCGGCCTGCTGCCGGTGATCGGCAACCTGATGTCCAACACCCTGATCACCATCGTCGGCCTGTCGCTGTCGATCTGGGTGGCGATTGCCGCGCTCGGTTACCTGATCTTTATCCACAAGCTCGAATACTTCCTCAACGCGCGCATCGTCGGCGGGCAGATCAGTGCCAAGTCGTGGGAGCTGCTGTTGGCGATGCTGGTGTTCGAGGCCGCGTTCGGCCTGCCGGGGGTGGTGGCGGGGCCGATTTATTACGCGTATCTGAAGAGTGAGCTGAAGCTGGGCGGGATGGTCTGATCCAATGGATCGGTGTTGCCTGAGCTGACACCTTCACGAGCAAGCCCGCTCCCACACGATCCTGTTTGATCCTGTGGGAGCGGGCTTGCTCGCGAAAGGGGCGGCGCTGATGCGCAGTCAGGCTTCGGCGCCGTAGCGCTTCATCGCCTCGATCGCGAGGCCGCTGCCAATGCTGCCGAAGATGTTGCCTTCGACATGCCGCGCATTCGGCAGCATCGCCGAGACGCTGTTGCGCAGCGCCGGGATGCCGCTGGAGCCGCCGGTGAAGAACACCGTGTCGACCTGACCGACCGTTACGCTGGCGTCGCTCAACAACTGGGTGACGCTGGCGCGGACCCGCTCCAGTTGTGGATCGATGGCCGATTCGAACAGGTTGCGAGTCAGCTCCACGTTCAGCCCGGCCTCGATCCGGTCCAGCGCCACGTGGCGGCTGTCGGCGTGAGTCAGCTGGATCTTGGTTTCTTCCACTTCCATCGCCAGCCAGTGACCGGCGCGCTGTTCGATCAGCTTGAACAGACGGTCGATGCCGCCGGTGTCCTCGATGTCGTAGCGCATGCTGCCCAGGGCCAGGGTGGATTTCTGCGAATACACCGAGTTGATCGTGTGCCAGGTCGCCAGGTTCATGTGGTGGCTGGTCGGCATGAATGCGCCGCTTTTCATCCGGCTGCCATAGCCGAACAGCGGCATCAGGCCTTGCAGGCTCAGTTGTTTGTCGAAGTCGGTTCCGCCGATGTGTACGCCGCCGGTGGCGAGGATGTCGTCGTGACGGTTATCCACACCGCGACGCTCGGGCGACAGGCGCACCAGGGAGAAGTCGGACGTACCCCCGCCGATGTCGACGATCAGCACCAGCTCTTCTTTCTCGATGGTCGACTCGTAGTCGAAGGCCGCCGCAATCGGCTCGTACTGGAACGACACGTCCTTGAAACCGAGCTTTTTCGCCACGTCCACCAGGGTGTCTTCGGCTTCCTGGTCGGCCAGCGGATCGTCATCGACGAAGAACACCGGACGGCCCAGCACCACGTGCTCGAACTCACGACCCGCGGCGGCTTCGGCGCGGCTCTTGAGCTGGCCGATGAACAGCCCGAGCAAGTCCTTGAACGGCATCGCGGTGCCAAGAACGCTAGTGTCGTGCTTGATCAGCTTGGAGCCGAGCAGGCTCTTGAGCGAGCGCATCAGCCGGCCTTCGTAGCCTTCCAGGTATTCGTGCAGCGCCAGGCGACCGTAGACCGGGCGGCGCTCCTCGATATTGAAGAAGACCACCGACGGCAGGGTGATCTTGTCGTCTTCCAGCGCGATCATCGTTTCCACGCCGGGGCGCAGCCAGCCGACAGTGGAGTTGGACGTGCCGAAGTCGATACCGAGGGCACGGGCTGGAGAGGCGTCTTTCATGTCTTACAGGTTCCGGTCAAAAAAACGGCCGCGCAGTGTATGTCAGTGCGCGCCAGATTCGAAGGCCGGTCATCTGCTATTTCGCCACTAAACTGCCTTGAAACCCCGCGCATCGCCCCAAACTTGCTGGCATGGGCCGGCAGACATACCGGCGGTCGCAAGAACCGCCGTCCACTGCCGATAAACTTCTGCTGCGCCACCCGGTCACAACCTTGAGATCGGTCAACCCCGCCTGCGCGAATCGGCGCAGGCGGCCGGCGGCGCGAAATCGATAACGGATGGTGACTCCTTCGATGGACTTCAAAGACTATTACAAGATACTCGGCGTGGAGCCGACGGCTGACGACAAGGCAATCAAGGCGGCCTATCGCAAGCTCGCGCGCAAATACCACCCCGATGTCAGCAAGGAAAAGGACGCCGAGGCCAAGTTCAAGGACGCCTCGGAAGCCTATGAAGCGCTGAAAAGCGCCGACAAGCGCGCCGAATACGACGACCTGCGCCGCTACGGCCAGCACGGTCAGCCGTTCCAGGGGCCACCGGGCTGGCAGAGCCGTGGCGGCTTTGGCGGTGACCAGGGTGGCGGTGACTTCTCGGACTTCTTCAGTTCGATCTTCGGCAATCGCGGCCCCGGTTTCGGTGGCGGCAATGGCCGGCAATCCCGCAGCGCCGGGCGCCGAGGACAAGACGTGGAAATGGAACTGCCGATCTTCCTCGAAGAGACCCTGGCGAACGAGTCGAAGAAGGTCACCTTCCAGGTGCCGCAACACAACGCCAACGGCCAGCACGTCAGCAACACCAGCAAGAGCCTGAACGTGAAGATCCCGGCGGGCGTGACCGACGGCGAGCGCATCCGCCTCAAGGGCCAGGGCGCACCGGGTGTCGGCGGCGGGGCCAATGGCGATCTGTACCTGACCATTCGTTTTGCGCCGCACCCGAAATTCGACGTCGAAGGCGAAAACCTGATCATCACCTTGCCGCTGGCGCCGTGGGAACTGGCGCTAGGCGCCGAAGTGGCCGTGCCGACCCTGACCGGCAAGATCAACCTCAAGGTGCCGGCCGGCAGCCAGAACGGCCAGCGCATGCGCGCCAAGGGCCACGGTCTGAAGAACAAGGCCGGCGAGCGCGGTTATCTGTTCGTGCAGCTCAAGGCCGTGATGCCGAAAGCCGCGGGCGATGACGTCAAGGCGCTGTGGCAGGAACTGGCGAAGAAAGCCGCTTTCAACCCGCGAGAGAACTTCTGAACCCGACGACGGAGTAGCCCACTCATGAGCAGCCCCCTGATCGTTCAACTGGACATGGCAGAATTCTGTGAGGCGGCCGATTTGTCGGACGTCTACGTGATCGAAATCGTCGAGCACGGCATCCTCGAACCTCAGGGCGCGCAGCCCCGGGAATGGCGCTTCACCGACTACGAACTGGCCCTGGCCAAACGCGCCGCGAAGCTGCGGCGCGACCTGGAGCTGGAATGGGAAGGCGTCGCCCTGGCGCTGGACCTGCTGGAAGAGGTGCAGGAGTTGCGGGCCGAGAACCGGATGCTGCGCCAGCGATTGGGACGGCTGGTCGTCGAATAGTCAGTTTTTCTGAGGATTTGTGGTTGTCCGCCCCGGCCCCTTCACGGTCTCGCGCCTAAATCTTTTTCGGCAGCACCACGGTAAACACCGTCCCCTCCGCTGCGCTCGAACTGACCTCGATCGTGCCGCCATGGGCGGTCACCACTTCCTTGACGATAAACAAGCCTAACCCGAGGCTGGTCGATGGCTGGCCAAGTTCTTCGTCGGCGCTGCGCACCAGCGGATCGAAGATGGTCCCGATGGCTTCTTCCGGAATCGGCGTGCCGTCGTTATGCACGGTGAGGCGGATCGTTTCACTGTCGCCGCGCAGATCGAGTTTCAGCTCACGCGGGTCTTCACCATGCTGCAAAGCGTTGCCGATCAGATTCTGCAATAACTGATCGAGGCGTCCGGCATCCCAGGTGCCCCGGGTGTCGCCACTGACGGTCAGGGTCGGATCGCATTGCGGATTGCCGGCGCAGGCTTCGGCCATGGCCGCGCGGGTGGCATCGGCCAGGTCCATCGGTTCGGGGCTGATCGGCAGGCTCTTGCCCAGGCGGCTGCGCACCAGTTCGAGCAAATCGCTGACCATCGCCGCCATGTGCCGCGAGCCCTGCTGGATATTGCGTGCACAGTTCAGCGCATCGTCGGTGAGGCTGGCCTTGCGCATCAGCAGTTCGATGGACATGGTCACCGCCTGCAACGGCGCACGCAGGTCGTGGCCGAGGATCGCCAGGAAGATATCCCTGGAGTGATCGACCTGCTCGGCGTAGGCGGCGGTGGATTCGGCCAGGGCTTCGTCGATGGCTTCGTTGAAACGGATCATGTCCTGCAGATACGCCATGTCCGGTGCTTCCAGGCTGTTGACCCACAGGCGAATGACACAGGCGCGCAGATGGCGGAATTCGGAGGTCATCTGCACCAGATCGAAACCCACGGTATGCCGCAGTTCACCGTGGCTGGCGCCGGCCCGGTCGAGGCTCGGGGTCTTCTCCGGGCCTTCGCCCTTGGCTTTGGCGAGTTGTTCGCTGGCGGTCTGCTCGCTGCTCATGTCCCGGGCGGCGGCGAGCAAAATGGCCCTGGCGTGATCGCGCAGCGCTGTGCGGTCGAGGTTTTCCGCCGCCGGGGTCAGGGTGCGGGCGAATTGCTCCCATTCTTCGACGATGCGATCCACGTGTTGCCTGATGAATTCGGGTAAACGCATGGCCACCGTTCCTGAATATTCGCCCTGGACGAATCGAATAGTAGTCCCTTTGGCGGATATAACTATGTACCGCCGACCGGTCGCCCGGACATGGTGTTCTGACGCTCCATTTCAAAGGAGCGACGCGATGTCCAACGACCCTGATTCCACCCCGACGGCGAGCGCGGAGCGCAAACCGGCGGCCACCCGCAGCATCCATGGCGACCTGCTGGAGAAGGCCATTCCCGGCTGGCTGACCGACGCCACCCCGGAACGCCGCGCGGCACTCAAACAGGCCGCCGCGCCGTTGCCGCCCTGGTATCTGCAAGCCTCGGCGAGCCGACGCCAGGCCTTCAACGAAGCCCTCAGCGCCAGCTTCAGCGCCCAGACCCGGCTGGACAAGGCCATGAGCTGGCTGCAAGACATCGACACCTTCGCCGCGCCGCTGTTGAGCAAGGCCCTGAAGGAGCGCTTCAACGTCGAACTGGACGTCCACAAGACCTTCCTGCAACTGCGCAAACCCCTGGAGCTGGGCATCCTCGGCATCGACATCAGCAGCTTCGACGTCCTCAAGTTGCCGCTGTTGCAGGCCGCGCTGCACAACTTCGAGGAATCGGAGTGCGAGCGCGGCGCGTTTCACCAGTCCTCCGGGTTTCAGGTCCAGGGCGCCAGGGCGGGGCTGATGGAGGCGGTCAGCACCTCGTTGACCGTCGAGCAGTTCACCGGCCTGTGCCGCACGCTGGATATCGGCGCGAAGTATCAGGCCTACCTCAAGGAACACCTGCATCCCGAAGACAGCGTCAGCGAGGCGGTGCTGCGGGAAAAATTCTCCAGCGCACAGAAGACCGCCCTGCGTGCGGCGGCCGAACGGGCGCTGCTGCAAAAGGACATCGAACCGAAGGATTACGCCTCGATCCTGGAAATCATCGACGGCAATCTGCAGCCTTACCAGGGCAAGAAGCAGATCTGGTTTCGCGACCTGAACCTGATGAACCGGCGAATGACCGGCTGCATGTGGTTCACCATCAGCGAGAAGTACCGCTACACCGACGAGTAGCTGATCTACATCCCCAATGACCCGGATCATCCACTCAAGCGCTACAACCCGACCCAGACCCGCGAGCTGTTCAAGCAGCGCTTCACCGCCGGTGCGCAAGGCGCAGGGCCGACGCCTTATCAGCGCTTCTTCAGCCAGTTCGTGGCCTACGCCGACCTTCCTTACTATTTCAGCCAGTTCACCCAGGACACCCCGGAGCAGAGCTTCGACGAAAAACTCACCCCCTATGCCTCGTTGCTCAATGAGCTGCTCAAGGGTGCCAACCCGTTCGGGCTGCTGTTCGGGGTAGACGAATTGCCGCCGACGCCAGCCGTTCGCCAGGTGCCCAACGATGATCCCTATCTCCGGCCGGGAAGCCAGACCCGTCGGGGCGACGGGCCGGGGTTGTGGGCGGAAAACGTCGATCCGTTTCAGTACCTGTTCGATGAGTACCGCCGAAAACTGATCGACGACGCCCGCCATCACGCGGTGCCGACGGCGGATGTCGACGCGAGGGTGCGTTCGCAGAAATTCGCCACGTTGCTCAATGCCGGGATGCTGGTGCTGACGACCGCTTCGATGTTCGTGCCGGTGCTGGGCGAAGTGATGATGGGCGTGATGACTTATCCGATCCTGCAAGAGGCGTTTGCCGGGGTCATCGAGTGGAGCGAGGGCGATCGCAAGGCTGCGCGGGAGCACCTGCTGGATGTCGCGCAGAACCTGGCATTGATCGCGCTCACGGCCGGGGCGGGCAAGGCGCTGGCGAAGTGGGTAGCGGTCAGGCCCGAGCCGCTGATCGAGGACCTGCATCAAGTGACGCTGCCTGATGGCAAGACCCGCTTGTGGAAAGCCGACTTGCAAGGCTATGAGTCCGCCGTGGGCTTCACCGCCGACTTCACGCCCGATGCTCGCGGCCAGTACCTCCTTAATGGCAAGCATTACATCCGCATGGGCGGCAAGACCTACGAGCAGTTCTACGACACGACAGCCGGCAAATGGCGGATCAGGCACCCCAGCGATGCACAGGCCTGTCAACCGCTGCTGACCCACAACCACGCCGGTGCCTGGCGCCTGGCCCAGGAACGGCCACTGGCCTGGGACCGGCTGACCTTGCTGCGCCGCATCGGGCACAGCGTCGAGGCCTGGTCCGACGAGGAGCTGCTGCGGATCGGCGAGATCAGCGGATTGAGCGACAGCGCGTTGCGCAAGATGCACATGGATAACGCCCTGCCACCGCCGCAACTGGCGGAGGCCATGCGCCTGTTCGACGCCGACCGTGGGGTCGGGCAATTGATCGAGCAAGTGGCGAGCGGGCAATCCGCCGGCAGCCACTATCTGAGCATCCTGCCGTTGATGAGCAAGATGCCGCGCTGGCCCCAGGGCCGGGTGCTGGAAGTGTTCGAGCAGGCTGACCTGTCGGGCGCCTCGGTCAAGTACGGCAGCGAGCGCCTGGTGCCGACTGCGCCGATCAAACCGTCGATCCGTATCAGCCGTGCCGATGTTCGCAGCGGCGAATTACTGGCGCGGATTCTGGCGGCGCTCGATGAGTCGGAGATTGTCCGCCTGCTCGGTGGCGAGGGTGCGCGGGTCTACGACCTGCGGCCAGAAGAATTCAGAAAGCAGATCGCCGATTACGTGCGGACTCGTCGTCCGGTGCTGTTCGAAAGCCTTTACCAGGGCACGGGGCCGCTGGATGCGCGGGTCGGCAAATTGCAGCGGGTCTGTCCGGGACTCAGCGAGCCGGCGGCGCAAGCCGTTCTGGCGCAGAGCGATAGCGCAACGCTCGCGCGGTTGGACAGCGGCCAGCGGGTGCCGTTGCCCCTGCAGGAAATGGCGCGCTGGTATGCCCGTGAAGGGCGCCTGACCCGCGCATTCGGCGGCCTTTATCGGCAAAGCATGGCGCTGCCCGACAGCGCCCGCCTGGCCCTGCACTCGCTGGAAAAACTGCCGGGCTGGCCGGACAACCTGCGTCTGGAAATCCGTGACGGCGGTATCGAAGGGCGACTGATCGACGGCATCGGCAGCGAGACGGCTGGTGAACGCAAATATCTGGTCAAGCGCGGGCCGTCTTATCAGGCGTTCAACGAACGTGGCGAAAGCCTGAACTCGATGTCTCGCTACGAGGACAACTTCTATTCCTCGATCATGCATGCCCTGCCGGACAGCGCCCGCCGTTCGCTGGGGCTCGCCGAGGTCGGCAGAAGCGCCGACCTGCAGCGAGCAATCATCGATTACGCCACGGCTCATCGCGAAGCGTCCTTGCAAGTGCTGGACGAGGCTGCTGGCCGCAAGCGCTGGTTCAAGCCACCGCAGCGGATCTCCGCCACCCAGGTCGGTTACCCGGCCAGCGGCGAGTTTACCGGGATGGTCGCGGCACTGGTGCCACGGGTGCGTGACGTCTACCCGGGTCTGCTGGACGAACAGGCCTCGCAGTTTGTGCTCTCACACTTGCGCTCGGGCAAGACCGAGCAGCAGATCCTGCATCTGCTCAACAACCGGATGCGCGAGTGGGAGGCCATGGAAACCACGCTGAACCAATGGGTGGCAGAGGTCTCCGGGGCGCACGTATCGACCGTGGCCGGGCGCGAGTTCATTGCCCAGAGCTTCAAGACCAGCTGGCGCATGTCGCCGCTGGCCGACGAGTTTGTGCAGTTTCGCGGACTCAACGTCGTCTCGGGACAAGCCCTGCCGGCCTTGACCGCCGACTTCTCGCATGTGCGCGAGCTGATCCTGATGGGGCCGGGGGCAAGTCAATTGCTGCCGTGTTTCCCCAATGTCGAAGTGCTGAATTTTGCCGCACCCGAAATCGCGGCAAATGAACTGTTTGATGCCTTGGCACCGCTGAAAAATCTCAAGGAGCTGAATCTCGGCCTGCACTCCCTGCACGGCATATCGGAGCATTGGGGGCGGTTGCCGAATCTCCAGGCTCTGGAGTTGTTGGTGCAGCGCGGCGGCGTGGCGGCCGAGGCCTCGGAACGGCTCGATCTCAGTGCCCTGCGCCAGTTGCGTCACCTTGAGGTAAACGATGAGCAGATGCGCGAATGGCCCGACGGCGTACTGAGCCTGCCGCATCTGGAGCTGCTGGATCTGCGCCACACCGGAATCGCCCATCTGCCTGCCGACATTCATGTCGGTCACGAGCAACTGTTGAGCGGCCTGTCGCTGGACTGGTCGAGGTTCTCCCGTGAAGCCTTCCGTCCGGTGTATGAGCAATTCAGCCGACAACCCCAGCGGGCCGGCGATCTGGACGGCATGCTCAAGAGTTACTGTCGCGGGCAATTCATGGGTTTTGGCGGGGATTTGCCCAGTTTCTATGAAGATCTGACCCAGCCATTCGTCGAGAGCTGGCCGGACAACCAGGCGCGTTACGCCGCCATCGAAAAACTCGCGGACCAGTACGCTCAGCTCAAGCAGATGGAGGCATGGGTCGCCGATCCGTTCGATCGTCAGGATGGCGGCTATGTGCGAGCGTCGATGGCCAATGTCCTGAAAACCAACTGGCGCGCCGGGCTGTTGCAACGCTACGGCTCAGTCATGAGTGGACGGCTCAACCTGTTTGCTGCCGGCCAGGCTGCGGTTCTCGAGCTGGGGGCTGTCGGCGTGGAAACGTTACCGCTGTTGCCGGCCGAGGGGTTCACCCATGTGACCTTGCTGCGGATCAAGGACCTGCGAGCGCCAGTGGCGCCGCTGCGCGAATTCCTCAGGACGTTCAGCAACGTCAAGGCGCTGGAGTTAAAGGATTGCGGCCTGTCCGAACTGCCGTTGCAGGCGGGCGATATTGCCGGTCTCGAACATTTGAACCTGCAGGGCAACCCGCTCGCTACCGTGGACGTCAGCGCGCTGACGGGACTCCAGTCCCTCGACCTGACCCGCACACCGCTCTCGCAATGGCCGACCGGCGCGGAACACCTGTCGCAACTGACGTCGCTGGACCTGCGCGGCAGCCGGATCAGTTCGATCCCGCCCACGGCGCTCGCGCGGGATGAGCTGGTGATCGCAGCCAATCTGACCGACGCCGCCCTGACTCCACAGGCCCGCACCGGGCTGGCAGCGGCCAGGTTGCGGATCGAACAGGCCAGGGGCATGGAAGAAGGCACGCTGCTGCGGTTTGCCCACCAGGCGGTGCCTTCTGAGTTCCCGCCCAGGGAAAACGCCATGACCCTCCTGCGCAGGCTGTTGCCGCTGCCGCCGACCATCGAACCCGGTTCCGGCACCCCCTGGCTGGTCAGGCGCCTGCAAGGCCTGGACCCGGGAATTTCCAGCACATGGGGCGAAGAGATCCTTGAGCGGATGCGCGGCGCCGGTACGACCGATGCGCAGATCGCCGAGCGACTGGACAACTGGCAGCGCGAACTCGAAGCCTTGACCCGTCGCTTGAACGACTGGCTGTACATCCGCGAAGTCAGCGGCGAGGGCTGGCTCGTGTCGTCCCACACCCGCCGTCTGGCGGCGCAACGTATCGTGCGTTGCTGGCGCGATCGGTTGAGCGGCGTAGCGGGGCCTGTCGGCCACGAACTGGGCCTGGACGGTTTGCAACTCGGTGACCTGCCGCGCCTGCCGGTGAGCTTCAACGATGTGAATGAGCTGAACCTCACCGGCACACGAATCTCCGAGCAGGGCTCCAATGACTTCCTGCGCGCATTCCCCAACCTGCGCACGCTCAATCTCAGCGGTCAGGCCCTGGAAGCATTGCCCGGTGCGGTCACACAGATGAACGCTTTGCAGCGTCTGGAGCTTTCCAGTACAGGCATCCAGGATCCGGCGTCGCTGTACTTTTCCCTGGCAATCCATGAAAACCTGCGCTGGCTGGATCTGAGCCATGACCTGCTGGAAACCTTCAGCGTCGAGAACTTCGAGCACCTGCAAGGCCTGGATCTGCGCAACAACCGCCTGAGCGACTGGCCTGACGGCGTGCTGGAATCCACCTCGCTGACCACGCTGAACCTCAGCGGCAACGACATCGTGTCGATTCCCGATCAGGCACTGGACGGTACGCACGAAGCACTGATGGCCGGCACCGATCTGTCGGACAACCACAACCTGTCGCTGGAGTCGTTGCAGCGCTTGTTCGTCTACACGCAGGAGGAGGATCGCGGTCCGGTGCTGGGCATTCCTTTCGCCGACATCGAGCGGATGATGGACGACTACGTCAGCGAGTCCGGATCGATCTCCTATGACGGCAACGACACCGATACCCTCAACGTCAGCGAAGATGATTTTTCGGCTCCCCGCGAGGAGGACGAGGTCATCCCCGAACTGCTCGCTCAGGCATTGTCCCGGCAAATGGAACCCTGGTTGCGGGACGTTTTGCCGGAGGACATCGAGCATTACCGTGCGGTCTGGGAGCGTGTCGCGGCCGAGCCGGACAACGGCAACTTCTTCAACTTGCTGAGCGAGATGCGCGATACGCAGGAGTTCAAGCAGCATCGCTCCGATCTGACCCGGCGAATCTGGAGTGTCATGGAGGCGGCGGACAGCTTCGCCGATCTGCGCCAGAGCCTGTTCGACCTGGCGCGCACCCACACCACGTGTGTGGACGGTCGCACGCTGGCGCTCAGCGAGATCGAGGTCAAGGTCTACGTACACAACGCCTTGTTGCAGGTCGAGCCGGGCCTGGAGCAGAAGGGCCGTGCGCTGCTGGAGCTGTCGCGACGGCTGTTCCGACTGGATGAAGTGGAAAGCCTGGCCCGTCAGGCGGCAACCCACGACCTCGATCCCGCCGAAGTACGCTTGCAGTACCGCATCGGCATGACCGATGGCTGGCCGGACGGGCTGACTTTACCGGGGCAACCGAGGGCCATGAAGTTCCGCCGTCCCCTGGATGGCAGTCATCTGATCGATGCCCGTCAGCAGGTGCTGAATGCCGAGCAGTCGGAGCGCTTCTTCGAGGTGTTGATCGGTCGCGGTTACTGGGTCGACTACCTCAAGGAGAAATACCCGCAGGCCTTCGCCGAACTCAAGCAGCGCGCCGATACCAATCTGGAACGCCTCGAGGATGAACACGACGATCTGGCCAGCGACGCCTACAGCGAGCGTCTGCAAATGCTGGAGATCGAGCGCTCGACCGAGCTGAATCTGAAACTGCTCGAGCTGTCACGCCAGGAGGTACAGGACAACGCCTGACCGGCGTTAACCAGTGAATACGGCAACGGGGCCGACGTGCATGGCATGTCGGCCCCGCTGCTTTTTTCAGAAGAGGAAATAGCGCTGGGCCATCGGCAGGGTTTCTGCCGGCTCGCACCACAGCAACACGCCGTCGGCCTTGACCTGATAGGTCTGTGGATCGACATCGATGTCCGGCAGGTAATCGTTGTGGATCAGATCGGTTTTCTGCACCTCGCGGCAACCTTTGACCACGGCGATTTTCTTCTTCAGGCCCAACGCTTCGGGCAAACCCGCCGCCTGCGCGGCCTGGCTGATGAACGTCAGGCTGGTGGCGTGCAACGAGCCGCCGTAACTGGCGAACATCGGTCGGTAATGCACCGGCTGCGGGGTCGGGATCGAGGCGTTGGCGTCGCCCATCAGGCTGGCGGCGATGGCGCCGCCCTTGAGAATCAGCGTCGGTTTCACCCCGAAAAACGCCGGACGCCAGAGCACCAGATCGGCCCACTTGCCCACTTCCACCGAACCCACTTCATGGCTGATGCCATGGGTGATCGCCGGGTTGATCGTGTATTTGGCGATGTAGCGTTTGGCGCGGAAGTTGTCGTTGCCCTCGCCATCCAGCGGCAGCGGGCCACGCTGCTTTTTCATCTTGTCGGCGGTCTGCCAGGTGCGCGTGATGACTTCGCCGACCCGGCCCATGGCCTGGCTGTCGGAGCTGATCATCGAGAACGCGCCGAGGTCGTGGAGGATGTCTTCGGCGGCGATCGTTTCGCGGCGGATGCGGCTTTCGGCGAACGCCACGTCTTCGGCGATGCTCGGGTCGAGGTGGTGGCAGACCATCAGCATGTCGAGGTGTTCGTCGATGGTGTTGCGGGTGAACGGCCGGGTCGGATTGGTCGAACTCGGCAGCACGTTGGCGAAACCGCAGGCCTTGATGATGTCCGGCGCATGACCGCCGCCGGCACCTTCTGTGTGGTAGGTGTGGATGGTGCGGCCCTTGAATGCGCCGAGGGTGGTTTCGACGAAGCCGGATTCGTTGAGGGTGTCGGTGTGGATCGCCACCTGCACGTCGTACTGGTCGGCGACGCTCAGGCAGTTGTCGATGCTCGCCGGGGTGGTGCCCCAGTCTTCGTGCAGCTTGAGGCCGATGGCGCCGGCCTTGACCTGCTCGATCAAAGGCTCGGGCAGGCTGGCGTTGCCCTTGCCGGTGAGGCCGATGTTCATCGGGAACGCATCGGCGGCCTGGAGCATGCGCGCCAGATGCCATGGCCCGGACGTGCAGGTGGTGGCGTTGGTGCCGGTGGCCGGCCCCGTGCCGCCGCCGATCATGGTGGTGACGCCGCTCATCAGCGCCTCTTCGATCTGCTGCGGGCAGATGAAGTGAATGTGGGTATCGATACCGCCGGCGGTGAGGATCATGCCTTCGCCGGCGATCACTTCAGTGCTGGCGCCGATGGCGATGGTCACGTTCGGCTGGATGTCCGGGTTGCCGGCCTTGCCGATGGCGGCGATGCGCCCGTCCTTGAGGCCGACGTCAGCCTTGACGATGCCCCAGTGGTCGACGATCAGCGCGTTGGTGATCAGGGTGTCGACCACTTCGGCGGCGAGCAACTGGCTCTGGCCCTGACCGTCGCGGATCACTTTGCCGCCACCGAATTTCACTTCTTCGCCGTAGGTGGTGAAGTCCTGCTCGACTTCGATCCACAGCTCGGTGTCGGCCAGGCGCACCTTGTCGCCGACCGTGGGGCCGAACATGTCGGCGTAGGCTTGTCTCGAGATTTTCATGTGCGTCCTTCAGGAAAATAGGGGTGAGCCATCGACCCTCACCCTGACCCTCTCCCGGAGGGAGAGGGGACTGATCGCGTGTTTCTTTCGACATACTTCGACCTGAATTGTCGAGTCGAACTCAGGGGGCTGAAACACCCCCAATCGGCGCCCTCTCCCGCCGGGAGAGGGCTGGGGTGAGGGGCAGCGGTACACGCGGACTCAGAGGTCACCCATGACCCGCCCGGCAAACCCGAACACCCGGCGCCTGCCGGCCAGTTCGACCAACTCCACCTCGCGGCTCTGCCCCGGCTCGAAGCGCACCGCTGTCCCCGCCGGAATGTTCAAGCGCATGCCACGGCTGGCGGCACGATCGAAGGTCAGGGCGTCGTTGGTTTCGAAGAAGTGGTAGTGCGAGCCGACCTGAATCGGCCGGTCGCCGCTGTTCGCCACCTTCAGGCTGACGGTACGGCGGCCGACGTTGAGTTCGATGTCGCCGGGCTGGATCTGATACTCACCGGGAATCATCACTGGGCTCCTTGCAGGATCTTGTAATAAAGGGCCGTCGGGCGGTAGGTGCCGTTCGGGTCGCAGGCGTAATCGGGGATTTCCCCGGCGCGGGTGTAGCCCTGGGCTTTGTAGAAATCTTCGGCGGGGGAGCCGGCCTCGGTGTCGAGGTAGAGCATGCCGCGTTTGTGCTGACCGGCCGCCAGCTCCAGGGCCTGCATCAGTTGCTGGCCCAGACCGCGCCGCCGCGCGTGTTCGCGCACCAACAGTTTCTGCACCTCGGCGCGGTTCAGGCCATTAGCCTTCTGGCACAGGTTCAATTGCACGCTGGCCTGCACCTGTTCGTCCTTGACCACCACCCACAGCAACACGCTGCCCTTGCCGAGGTTGTCCTGAACCTCGTCGAAATAGGCGCGGGCCTGTGCCGCATCGAGGTCGGCCATGAAGCCGACACTGGCGCCGTAACCCACCGCGTCGAGCAGCAGGTCGATCAGGCCCTGACGATAGTGCGCAAAACTTTCGGCATTGACGCGTCGCAGTTGGGCGGGGTTCATCGGGTGTCACTCCTTGTTGGCGGGCGGCGGTTCCGCGCCAGGATTGAGGGTCAGTTGCATGAAGGTCAGGTCGAGCCAGCGGCCGAACTTGGTGCCGACCTGCGGCATCTGCCCGGTGGTGATGAACCCGACGCGCTCGTGCAGACGAATCGACGCCGCATTGCCGCTCTCGATGGCGGCGACCATCACATGTTTGTCGCAGGTTTTCGCCCGCTCGATCAGCGCGCTCATCAGGCGCGGGCCGAGGCCGTTGCCGCGTTGGTCGCTGCGCACGTAGACCGAATGCTCGACGGTGTGGCGGAAGCCGTCGAACGGCCGCCAGTCACCGAACGAAGCGTAGCCGAGGGTGGCGTCATCGGCGTCGACGATCACCAGGATCGGATAACCCTGGGCCTGGCGGGCGGCGAACCATGCCTGGCGGTTGCCGAGGTCGACCGGGTTTTCGTTCCAGATCGCCGTGGTGTTGAGCACGGCGTCGTTGTAGATGTCGCGGATCGCCGGCAGATCGGCGTGTACGGCATCGCGAAGGGTGTAAGTCATGACGCGCCTCAGACGATCGGTTGGTGAACGGTGACCAGTTTGGTGCCGTCGGGGAAGGTGGCTTCGACCTGGATCTCCGGGATCATTTCCGGGATGCCTTCCATCACCTGGTCGCGGTTGAGCAGGGTAGTGCCGTAGTGCATCAGCTCGGCCACGGTCTGGCCGTCACGGGCGCCTTCGAGCAGCGCGGCAGAGATGTAGGCCATGGCTTCCGGATAATTGAGCTTCACGCCACGGGCCAGTCGACGCTCGGCGACGAGGCCGGCAGTGAAGATCAACAGCTTGTCTTTTTCGCGTGGGGTCAGGTCCATCGTAGAAATCCATTATCGGCAGTTGAAGAAAATCAGGTGTTCCAGATTCGGGGTGGCAAGGCTTCGCGGCCAAGCAGAGCAGGTCTGAGCAGGCGCCAGAGTTCGATCAGCCACGCCCGTGCCTGCAACGCCTCACCCGCCAGGCAACGCGCAACCAGCAAACCCGGCAACTGCGTCAGATCCCCGCGCACCGCATGCCCCAGTGAACGGCAGCGCTCCAGCAGTTCAGCATCGATTTCACCGCTCACCAGCAAGGTCGCAAACACCGGATGGCCATCCAGTCCGATCGGCGAATCGAGCAAACCGTCATTGCCGACAATGCGCTGGCGTTCATGCCAGAGCAATCGACCGTCGCGGCGAATATCCAGGTGCGCCTGGAAATGCCCGAGATCGAAACGCTCGCCGCTGGCCGGGCGACCGAGGGCCACCACGTCCCAGTAGAACAGCCGCGCATCACCCTCAAGCTCAATCGAGGTGCTGAGTTCGGCCTGGGCGGCGCTGTAGACGATGGTTTCCTGGGGCAGCCACTCCAGTGTCGCGCCCGCTGCCACGTTCAGTTCGAGTTTCTGATAGGCCGGCCCGGCCGCGCGATACCACTTGGCGGCGCCGGGGCTGGTGATCTGCGCCCAGGCGTCGCGCTCGACGCGGGCGCTGATGTCCAATCGATCACCGCCGGCAATCCCGCCCGGCGGATGGACGATGATGTGCTGGCAGACCTGCGGCCCTTCGGCGTACAGATGCTTCTGCACCCGCAGCGGACCGAGATGCCGGCGCCGGACCGGGCGCGTGCAATCGCCGAAGCGCGCGTAGGCCAGTTCCAGCTCGGCGTGCCAGCTCGGGGTAAACAGGGCAGTGGTCAAAGGTAAATTCATGGTTCGTGGTTATCGTTAGGAAGCTACAGATTAGACCGTTGTCTTAAATAGTGACTAGCCCGCGCACACCTTCGGCTTCCATATTTTCGCCGCGCCCCTGCTGCACGATCTCGCCCCGGGACATCACCAGGTACTGATCGGCCAGTTCGGCGGCGAAATCGTAGAACTGCTCCACCAGCAGAATCGCCATGTCGCCGCGCGCCGCGAGCTTCTTGATCACGGCGCCGATCTCCTTGATCACCGACGGCTGGATGCCTTCGGTGGGTTCGTCGAGGATCAGCAGCCGTGGACGACTGGCCAGGGCGCGGCCGATGGCCAGTTGTTGTTGCTGGCCGCCGGACAGGTCGCCGCCGCGTCGTTGTTTCATTTGCAGCAGCACCGGGAACAATTCGTAGATGAACGCCGGCACCTCTTTGGCTTCGCTGCCGGGAAACTGCGACAGGCCCATCAGCAGGTTTTCCTCGACGGTCAGCCGGCCGAAGATCTCCCGGCCCTGGGGTACGTAGGCGATCCCGGCGTGAACCCGCTGGTGCGGCTTGAACGTGGTGATCGGCTTGCCTTCCCAGTTCACCGCGCCTTCTTTCGCTGGCAGCAGACCCATCAGGCACTTGAGCAGGGTGGTCTTGCCCACGCCGTTGCGCCCGAGCAGGCAGGTGACTTCGCCGACCTTCACGTCAAACGTCAGGCCGCGCAGGATGTGGCTACCGCCGTAGTATTGGTGCAGCTTGTCGACTTGCAGCATTTGCAGTGTCTCCTCAAATCCCCACCGGTCCGGTGAGCTTCAGCGGCCGAGATAGACCTCGATCACCCGCTCGTTGTCCTGCACCTGTTCCAGCGATCCTTCGGCCAGCACACTGCCCTGGTGCAACACCGTGACGTGGTCGGCGATCGAGCCGACGAAGCCCATGTCGTGCTCCACCACCATCAGCGAATGCTTGCCGGCGAGGCTTTTGAACAGTTCGGCGGTGAATTCGGTTTCGGCGTCGGTCATGCCCGCCACCGGTTCGTCGAGCAGCAGCAGTTGCGGGTCCTGCATCAGCAACATGCCGATTTCCAGAAACTGCTTCTGGCCGTGGGACAACAGTCCCGCCGGACGATTGACCGAGGACGTGAGGCGAATGGTGTCCAGCACTTCACTGATCCGGTCCCGCTGCTCGCCGCTCAGCCGCGCACGCAAACTGGCCCACACCGACTTGTCGGTCTTCTGCGCCAGCTCGAGATTTTCGAACACGCTCAGGGCTTCGAACACCGTCGGCTTCTGGAACTTGCGCCCGATGCCGGCCTGGGCGATCTGCACTTCGCTCATCTGCGTCAGGTCCAGGGTTTCGCCGAACCAGGCCTTGCCGTGGCTGGGCCGGGTCTTGCCGGTGATCACGTCCATCAGGGTGGTCTTGCCCGCACCGTTGGGGCCGATTATGCAGCGCAATTCGCCGACGCCGATGTACAGGTTCAGAGCGTTCAGGGCCTTGAAGCCATCGAAGCTGACGCTGATGTCCTCCAGGGTCAGGATCGTGCCGTGACGGGTGTTCAGCCCCGGCCCGACCCGCTGGCCGAGGCCCAGCGAATCGCGGCTGGTGCCGGCGTCGCGGTTGGGTTCCAGTGGCGGGAAGAAGGCCGGTTCCAGCATGAATTCAGCGCTCGCCGTGATTCTCATTGCTCACCTCGTTTCTTCAGCAGACCGATCACGCCCTTGGGCAAATACAGGGTCACGACGATGAACAGCGCGCCGAGAAAGAACAGCCAGTATTCGGGAAAGGCTACGGTGAACCAGCTCTTCATGCCGTTGACCACACCGGCGCCGAGCAATGGCCCGATCAGCGTGCCGCGTCCGCCGAGGGCCACCCATACGGCGGCTTCGATGGAGTTGGTCGGCGACATTTCGCCGGGGTTGATGATCCCTACCTGCGGCACGTACAACGCCCCGGCCAGACCGCACAACACCGCGCTCAAGACCCAGACGAACAGCTTGAAACCGCGCGGGTCGTAGCCGCAGAACATCAGGCGGTTTTCCGCATCGCGCAGCGCGGTCAGCACCCGGCCGAACTTGCTCCGCGCCAGACGCCAGCCGATGAACAGGCTCGCCACCAGCAATGCCACGGTCGCCAGAAACAACGCCGCGCGGGTCCCCGGTTCGGTGATGCCGAAGCCGAGGATCGAACGGAAATTGGTGAAGCCGTTGTTGCCGCCGAAGCCGGTTTCGTTGCGGAAAAACAGCAGCATGCCGGCGAAAGTCAGGGCCTGGGTCATGATCGAGAAGTACACGCCCTTGATTCGCGAGCGAAAGGCAAAGAAGCCGAACACCAGCGCCAGCAACCCCGGCGCCAGGACCACCAGGCACATGGCCCAGAGGAAGTGTTCGGTGCCGGCCCAGTACCACGGCAATTCGCTCCACGACAGAAAGGTCATGAACGCCGGCAAGCCATCGCCGGCCGCCTGACGCATCAGGTACATGCCCATCGCATAACCGCCGAGGGCGAAGAACAGGCCATGACCGAGAGACAGTAGGCCGGCGTAACCCCAGACCAGATCCAGCGCCAGTGCGACGATGGCGTAGCAGAGAATCTTGCCGACCAGGGTCAGGGTGTACGCCGAGACGTGCAGCGCACTGTCCGCCGGCAACAGCGACAGCAACGGCAGGGCGATCAACAGCGCGAGGATCACCATGCCTGCTGCGATCGTGGCTTTCGGGCCGGCCTTTTGCGTGGCGGTAATGAGAAGTGGCTGGTTCATCAGTCGATCACCCGTCCTTTCAGTGCGAAGAGGCCTTGCGGACGTTTCTGGATGAACAGAATGATCAGCGCGAGGATCAGGATCTTGCCGAGCACCGCACCGATCTGCGGTTCGAGAATCTTGTTGGCGATGCCCAGGCCGAAGGCCGCGAACACGCTGCCGGCCAGTTGTCCGACGCCGCCGAGCACCACTACCAGGAACGAGTCGATGATGTAGCTCTGGCCCAGGTCCGGGCCGACGTTGCCGATCTGGCTCAACGCGACACCGCCGAGCCCGGCGATGCCGGAGCCGAGGCCGAAGGCGAGCATGTCGACGCGGCCGGTGGGCACGCCGCAGCAGGCGGCCATGTTGCGGTTCTGGGTGACCGCACGCACGTTCAGGCCGAGGCGGGTCTTGTTCAGCAGCAGCCAGGTGAGGGCGACCACGAACAAGGCGAAGGCAATGATCACGATGCGGTTGTACGGCAGCACCAGATTCGGCAGTACCTGAATGCCGCCGGACAGCCACGCCGGGTTCGCCACTTCGACGTTCTGCGCGCCGAACACCAGGCGCACCAGTTGAATCAGCATCAGGCTGATGCCCCAGGTGGCGAGCAGGGTTTCCAGCGGGCGGCCGTAGAGGTGACGGATCACCGTGCGTTCCAGGGCCATGCCGATGGCCGCGGTGACGAAGAACGCCACCGGTAGCGCGATCAACGGGTAGAACTCGATGGCCTGTGGCGCGTAGCGCTGGAACATCAGTTGCACGACGTAGGTCGAGTAGGCGCCGAGCATCAGCATTTCGCCGTGGGCCATGTTGATCACCCCGAGCAGGCCGAAGGTGATCGCCAGACCGAGTGCGGCCAGCAGCAGGATCGAACCGAGGGACATGCCGCTGAACGCCTGACCGAGGACTTCGCCGACCAGCAGTTTGCGTTTGACCTGGGCGAGGCTGGTTTCGGCGGCGGTGCGCACGTTGGCATCGGCTTCGACGCCGGGTTCGAGCAAACCTTCGAGGCGGGTGCGGGCCAGCGGGTCGCCGGTTTCACCGAGCAAGCGCACGGCTGCGAGGCGCACCGCCGGGTCAGGGTCGACCAGTTGTAGGTTGGCGAGCGCCAGGCTGAGGGCGGCGTGGACGCTTTCGTCTTTTTCGCCAGCCAGTTGCTGGTCGAGGAATTTCAGCTGCGCCGGTTTGGCACTTTTCTGCAATTGCTGCGCGGCGGTCAGACGGGTTTTGGCGTCGTCGGCGAGCAATTGGTGGCTGGCCAGTGCGGTGTCGATCAGACCCCGCAGGCGGTTGTTCAGGCGCAGGGTCTTGGGTTGGCCGTCGACGGTCAGCTCGCCTTGTTGCAGGGCGTTGATCAGTTCGACACGGGCCGGATCGGGCTGCGCGGCCCAGGCTTCCAGCAGTTTGGCCTGCTGTGTCGGGTTGGCGGCGACGAAGTCTTCGGCGTCCCCGGCGTGGGTGACCATCGGCAGCAGGAGCGCGATGGCAAGGATGAAGCGGTGGAGGGCAGTGGGCATGGTGGTGTCCTGTTCAACCGCCCCCTCACCCTGACCCTCTCCCGGAGGGAGGGGACTGACCTAGGTGTCTGGACGGTGTGCTGCAACCTGCAATTTCGAGCCGATCTCAGGCTTTGAAAAGCCTGAAAATCGGCTCCCTTTCTCCCTCGCCCCCCTTGGGGGGAGGGATTTCAGTTGCTCCCCTGAGTCCGGATCCGCCTCAGTTACTCTTCACTGCATAATCCGGCTTCTTGTCATTGCCCTGAATGAACGGACTCCACGGCTGCGCGCGGATCGGCCCTTCGGTCTGCCAGACCACGTTGAACTGCCCGTCGTTCTGGATCTCGCCGATCATCACCGGTTTGTGCAGGTGGTGATTGGTCTTGTCCATGGTCAGGGTGTAACCGGACGGCGCGGCGAAGGTCTGGCCGGCGAGGGCTTCGCGGACCTTGTCGACGTCGGTGGACTTGGCTTTCTCCACCGCCTGCGCCCACATATGGATACCGACGTAAGTGGCCTCCATCGGGTCGTTGGTCACGGCTTTGTCGGCGCCCGGCAGGTTGTGTTTCTTCGCGTAGGCCTTCCAGTCATCGACGAACTTCTTGTTCACCGGATTTTCCACCGACTCGAAGTAGTTCCACGCCGCGAGGTTGCCCACCAGCGGTTTGGTGTCGATGCCGCGCAATTCCTCTTCGCCCACGGAGAACGCCACCACCGGTACGTCGGTGGCTTTCAGGCCCTGGTTCGCCAGTTCCTTGTAGAACGGCACGTTGGAGTCACCGTTGACCGTGGAGATGACTGCCGTCTTGCCACCGGCCGAGAACTTTTTGATGTTGGCGACGATGGTCTGGTAATCGCTGTGGCCGAACGGCGTGTAGACCTCTTCGATGTCCTTGTCGGCGACGCCTTTGGAATGCAGGAACGAGCGCAGGATCTTGTTGGTGGTGCGCGGGTAGACGTAGTCGGTGCCGAGCAGGAAGTAGCGCTTGGCGCCGCCGCCTTCTTCGCTCATCAGGTACTCAACGGCGGGGATCGCTTGCTGGTTCGGCGCGGCGCCGGTGTAGAACACGTTCGGCGACATCTCTTCGCCTTCGTATTGCACCGGGTAGAACAGCAGGCCGTTGAGTTCCTCGAACACCGGCAGCACCGATTTGCGCGACACCGACGTCCAGCAACCGAACACCACGGCGACCTTGTCCTGGGTCAGCAACTGCCGGCCCTTTTCTGCGAACAGCGGCCAGTTCGACGCCGGGTCGACCACCACCGGCTCCAGCAGCTTGCCGTTGACCCCGCCCTTGGCATTGATCTCGTCGATGGTCATCAACGCCATGTCCTTGAGCGACGTCTCGGAGATCGCCATGGTGCCGGACAACGAATGCAGAATCCCGACCTTGATGGTCTCGGCGGCTTGCACCGTCCAGGTCATGCCCATCGCGGCAATGCTTGCCGAGAGTGTGAAAGCCTTGATCAGACTGCGACGCTTCATTGTGCGATCTCCATGAACATTCAGTTTTTATGATGGGCAGATACGAACGCTGAAGCAGCTTTAGCAAGGGTTGTGCCCACGACTGAAAGGGCGTTGTTGCGGGGGCGAAAAGCGCAGGAATCGACGCCGGTCGCACCAGGTTGGCGCTGAATCCGCCGCCATGTGCGGGTCATGCGCCGATGTGGTGCCGCGTCGAATTTTTCCGGTCAATACATATGTACCGCTGCCGTGGATGGCGAATGTCGATCATGGCCTGTGCGATTTCCCCAAGGCTTTGCGGGGACGTCACCAGGATTTTCTACATTCACGGATGAATACGTTATGGATAATTTTTCGGATCGCCCCCGGCGTTCGCCCGAGGTGAGCATTGATTCGTTGTTCTACAGCAAGCCACATATCAGTGCGGACGACGCCGCGCGTTTTGCCCATGAGCTGATCGGCAACAAGCGCGACAGGGAATACGGCGGGATGATTCTGCTGCGCGAGGACGGGCGTTTCGTGGCGACCGAGCCGCTTGCCGCCAAAGGTGATCGCTTCGACTTCAAAAGGCTGTTGGCAGTGGATGCCCAAGGCCATTTTCTCCACCCCGAGGGGTTCAAGTGCCATGCCCTTTATCGCTCGCACCCCAATGGGGGCGCCGAGCTGAAAGCGGCCAACCCGGCGTTCACCGACGAGCAGATCGAGGTCATCGTCAGTTTCTTCACCGAGCGCGACAAGCTGTTCATGATCCGCAATCGTGAGTTCGTGCCGGCGTTTTACCTGTCTGGCAGCGAAGGCAGCCTGTTCAGGTACATGCCCAGCGGATCTGCCGCCGAGGATCTGCTCGCGGAAAAAATCAGGAACGGCCGCCCTGAGGGGCCGTTCACCTTTTTCGAAGCACCGATAGAGGAGCTGGCACAGGCGGGGGCACTGAGCCTGGTCTACAACACTCGCGGAGTCTGGGGATCGCGCCGAGGGCAGTTCGACGCTGAATGGGCCATGCATGAGCCGGTGAACAAACTGACAGAGCCCACGGAGCCGCCGTTCTGTACGCCGATTTATGATCAGGCAAGCAGCGTGGTCGAGGCGATCATGAGTGTCGATACGCTGAACGTCGGTTTCGGCTTCAGCGGTTTTGTCTTCAAGGTGCTGGACAAGGATGAGTACGTCGGCACCTTCCCCTGGCGCAATCCATCCACGCTGGTATCGCCGCTCAACGACTTTCCCCGGCACGAAACGGGCGGGCCGAGTCTGCGGCCGGAACTGCGGCTGGACGGCATCTTTTATCTGGCCCAGACGAAAGCGGCGCAGGTGCCCGCCAAGCAGGAGTGGCTGTACCGCAACTTCTTTTCCCCGGTTCATCTGGCGGCGGCCATTACTCAGTCGCGCAAGGATACTTACCTGCTGGACCCCGAGCGCTCGCTCACGGTCTACACCCGCACGCCGGACAAGGCTCTGCTGAGTTACACCTGCTCCGGCTCCGCCGCCGAAACGAAACTGATGGCCTCCCGAGGCAAGCTGCAGAAGGCCTTGCAGGACGGCACGCTGAGTCCTTTCGAGTTTGTCTTGCAGGTCGCTGCAGCCGGCCGGCTCGAGGTGGTGCAAACCGGTGCCGTGTGGGACAAGGCCGGGCCGGTCGGAGCGGGCTGGCGACCGTTCGAGCGAATCCATCGCTCGCTGAGTCCGGCGTTCGTGACCGCCGACGACGCGGCGCGTTACGCCCACTTTCGCCATGACAAGTCGCGCGACGCCGAACAATTGGGCTACCTGTTGCAGCGCAGCGACGGCAAGTACTTCGCGACGGCATCGACCACCGCCAAGGCGTGGGCGAAAGACTGGAACCTGCCGTTTGCCGGGGGCGTATCGGACAAGCCCGTCGAGCTGCCGGGCTATCGCTACGTGGCGCTCTACAAGATGTTGAAAGATCCGCGCCAGACCCTGAAGACCAAGCATCCCGACTGGTCGGATGATCGTATTTCCCTGCTCGCCAGCCTGCCGAGTTTTGCCAGTCTGGCGGCAATCGCTTCCAGCCGGGACTGGGTCACCACGCTGTACAACTCAGGCCCCGATGGTTCTCTGGTCAAGTACGTCGGCAGCGGTTCGCAGGACGAGCGCAATTTCGGCGCGTTTCTGACCAGCGCGGTAAACGACGGGCGCTTTGTCGCAACCCTCGACGGCTTCGACGGCACCGGAATGCAGATGGTCAAGAAGCTCGTCACCCTGGGCGAGTTGAACATCGTCATTTCCAGCCCGGTGTGGAAGGCGTCCCGAGGCAAGGTGCCCGGCTCGTGGGTGGCTTTTGAGCCGTTCACCCCGGCGACGCCAGTGACGCCCGGTTTCAGCTGGGTGTTTCAGGATCCCGGCACGGCGGCGCAATGGGTTCACGATCAGATGCAGGCGAAACCCGGCGTCAGGCAGCTCGCATTCATTCTCAAAAGTCTCACGGCCGATGAGTACGTGGTCAGTGAACCGCTGAGCAACGATCCGGCGCAGGTGTCGCTGCCGCTGTTTTCGCCGCTGCATGTCTTTACCGTCGACGAGGCGGGCAAGCCCAGGCTGCCCGATGGCTATGGGATCCATGCTTTGTGTTATCAGCCGGCGCCGGACAGCCGCGAGACGTCCAGGCAAAAGTGGTTGTACGAAAACTTTGTCTCGGCAAGCGATTTCGCAGCGGCCATCGGCACCGCGCGGGTGCGCGAGACGCCGGGGCTGGCGCTGTACCTCAGTACCCGCGATGGCGCGCAGCTGCGTTATACGTTTTCCGGTTCGGAGAAGGAAAACCAGTTGTACGCCGTCAATCCCCATGGACGGGTGTCGGACAACGGTGATCAGGCCGAGCTGGCGGCCGGCACCCTGACGCCGGAAGCGTTTGTCCGGCGGGCGGCGGCGGCCGGTGCGCTGTCGGTGGTGCGGGCGGGCCGGTTGTGGGACGTCGAGGGGGATGTCGGCCTCGCCTGGCAACCCTATGGCCGTTATCCAAAACCGGCGCTGAGCCCGGCGTTTCTCACGGCGGACGATGCGGTTCGCTATGCTCACGAACGGATCGGCAAGCAGCGCGACTACGAGTTCTGCGGTTATGTCATGGAGCGCCAGGACGGGCGCTTTGTCGTCAGCGAGCCGTGGGTCGTCGGCGAGTCGGGCCGCTTTGCCCCCGGCTACGTCTATCCCGATGACGCTTCCGGCAAGCCGATCCTGCCTGAGGATCATCGGCTGCGCGGTGTGTATGCCTCGCGCCTGGCGCTCTCGCAGTACGATCCGCAAAGAATGGCCCGGCACGGCTGGAGCCGCGAGCAGGCGAGCATCGACGCACAAATTTTCTCCGACGCAGACCTGCACGCCATCCTCGGCAATCGCCAGCACGCGACGACGGCCTGGCTCTGCGCCGCCGAAGATGCCTTGATCGCCTACGACGTCAGCGGCTCGGCGGCGGAAAATGCCTTGCGCGCGCAAGTCGCACCCGAGGCCAAAGGCAGTCGCCTGGCGCAGGATCTGGCGAGGGGCGCCATGCTGCCGGCGGATCTCGTCAAGCAGTTGGCCGACGCCGGTGGTTTACGGGTGGTGATCGCCAGTGGGTTATGGGGCGCACGGGGCATGGTGCCCGAATACTGGAGCGCCTTTCCCGCATCGCAGAGTGCCGAACTGTCTGAACCGGTGGCGTTCGGCGCGGTGTTCGCGGACGCCGATGCGGCGGCGCGCGACGCCCATCAACGGGTACGCCGCTGTGGCCCGGATCAGACCTGTTTCGGCGTTGTTCTCAAGCATGCGGACAAGGAGGAATACGTCGTCAGCGAAACGCGGCCGGCCAGTGACGAGCTGCCACTCTTCACCCTGGGGAATCTGTTCAAGAGCGATGACGCCGGTGAATTCCTGTACCCCGCGTCATTCAAGCTGTTCGGCCTGTTCTACGCCCGGCAATGGCTGCCGACAAAGCTGCCCCCAAGCGAGCAATGGCTCGGCCGGCATTTCATTTCCTCGAAGGATTTGTACGAGGGCTTTTTCCAGGCCCGTCGCTTGCGAGCAAAGGACGAAAAAGTCGGCCTGCCGGTTTACCTGTCGACCCTGGATCGCGCGCTGCTGAAATACCGCTCACCCAACTCGACGACGCTGTTCGATGCACGGATGCTGCCGTCGGGAGTGGCCGAGGACGTGCATTCGCTGCTGAGCAGCGGAGCGTTGTTGGCCAAGGCCTTTGTCGATCGTGTGATCGCCCGATGCTGGTTGAGCGTGGTGGTCGGCAGTGACTGCTGGGGGGAGGCGGGGCCTGTCAGGTTGACCACCGACTGGAAGCCCTATGCAGGTTTTACCCGGCGCGCCCTGAGTCCGGCATTCACCTGTCAGGCCGATGCCGTGCGGCATGTCCAGAGCATGCTTGGCGTGGATCGCGACCAGACCCACGGCGGGCTGGTGCTCAAACGCACGGATGGTCTGTTTGTCGTCACCGAGCCGTTGCCGGTGGAAAGTGAGGACTTCGATCCGAAGCGGATTCTGCCGGACGAGGACGTCGCGGCGGATCTGCTGGCGCCGGGTTGTAAGATCGTCGCCCGTTATCGCAGTCGGGTGGCGAGCGCGTTGCCGTTCCTGATCTCCGGGCTGGAACGACAGACCTACAGCGATTTCTTTTCCACCGAGGTGTTGGCCACGGCGCTGGCGTCGGGTCATCTCTGGACTCACGAATACCTGCTCGGCGCGCAGGGCTCGATGCTGTGCTTCACCCAGCAGAACGATGACAGCGATCTGCTCAATACCTCGCAGAAAATCCAGAGGGCGGCACGTCTGGCGTTGCTCGAAGGCCAGCTCACGCCTTCCACCGATGCGCCTCACGATCCGTGGAGCAATCTGATCGAACGACGGATCCGCAGTGGTGCGGGCACCCCCACCGAACTGGTCAATCAACTGCTCAAGGTCGGGGTGTTGCAGGTGGTGCAGAGCAGCAACCTATGGGGGCCGGCGGGCAGACTCGGCGGTGGCTGGCTGCCGCAGGCTCAGGGTTATCTGGCGCCGCAATCGGTGCGTTTCGCCACGGCGGACCGGGCGTTGAGCCCGGCGTTCTGTCACAGCGACGATGCGGTGCGTCATGCCCATCAGCACGCCGGAGGGCGCGGGCAATGGGCGTTTGGCCTGGTTCTGAAATCGTCGCGCCCGGGCCATTCGTTCGCCAGCCTGCCGGTCACGGCGGATGACCTGAAGTTTCCCCACGGGCGGATTTTTCGTTCGGGCCAGTTGCCGACCCGATACTCGGTGCAGGGCCTTTATCTCTGCGCACCGGCACGGCAACCGGATGAGTTGCCGAGCAACGAAGTGTTTCGCAGTTTTGTGCCGCCGTCGGTGCTCGTGGCAGCCTTGTCAGCGGTGCAGATCGCGTCCGTGGAGGTACCGTTCCAGGCGTTGTACCTGTCATGCGCCGATGGCGCCTTGCTCAAGTACGAGGCCGCAGCCTGGGACAGTGATTTGCAGACCCATGCCGCACTGACGGCTTACGTGAAGACGCTGCAAGGCGATGGCAATCCTGCTGATTACATTCGCAAGGTGGCGCGCGCCGGTCAGTTGAGTGTGTTGGTGTCCAGTGCGACCTGGGCGACGCTGGGGCGTGTGGGATCGGACTGGAGTCCTGGCAAGGTCGAGCAAAGCACCGTCTCCGACGATGAACGCCTGGCACTCGGGCCGGTGTATTCCCATGCGGACGATGCCGCGCGGTGGATGTGGCGGCGGGTACGCCATGCCCGTGACAAGGCCTGGCTGGGGGCGATTCTGCGCGACGGCAACGGCAATTTTGTCGCCACCGAACCGTTGGATGACAGCGGTCCGACGGTGCCGGTCGGGCTGCGTGACGACACCCCGGCCCATCGTCGCCTGTTCATGGGTGTGATGTATCCCAGCTATTCCGGTACGGCGAAAAGATACCCGGCGGGCTACAGGGTGATGGGTGTACAGCAGGCCTGGAAACTGGATGACAATCCGCAACGGTTCAGCAGTCGGTTTGAGGAAATGCTGTATCGCAACTTCGTGGATCACGACGAAATCCGTGCCTTCAACGCGCTGCTCAGTACCGCCCGGGTCGCTGACGCCCGCTACTACTTGACGCCGCGCAACGGCGCGTTGCTCGCGCACAGCCCCAGCTACCTGGATCGCGAAGCGCAGGTGTTGCTCGACGACTGGACGGCCGTGGAAAACGGCGTCACCCGTTCCAGACTGGCCGAGGTGCTTGATGTCCTGATTCTCACCGGACGCTTGCAGATTCTTGAGCCGGACCGCTTCTGGTATCCGCGCGGCCGGCTCACGACAAAGCGTTTGCAGGAGATGAGTCGCCGGCCATCCGACACCTGAGACGCATCACCCTGCGGGTTATTTCCTGCGCATCAGGCCGATGAAAAACAGCCCGCCGAGGGCGGCCGTGGCCACGCCGATCGGCAGATCCTCGGGGGCGATCAGGGTGCGCGCGGCAACGTCGACCCACACCAGGAACACGCTGCCGAGCAGCACGCACACCGGCAGCAGACGCCGGTGTTCGGCACCGATCAGGCGCCTGGCGATGTGCGGCACCATCAGCCCGACAAAACCGATGGAGCCGCTGATCGACACCAGCACGCCGGTCATGAGCGAGGCGATCACGAATACCCGCAAGCGCACCGTGCGGGCGTTCAGGCCAAGGGTCACGGCGGTCTGTTCGCCCGCCATCAACCCGTTCAGCGGGCGCGCCATGCCCAGCAGCAGCACCAGCCCGAGCAACACGCTCAGGGCCGGCACCGTCAGCAGTTCCCAGCGCGCTAGCCCGAGGCCGCCGAGCATCCAGAACATCACGGCAGAGCTGGCACGGTGGTCGCCCATGAACAGCAGCAGGTTGGCGATCGCCATCATCACGAACGACACCGCCACGCCGCACAACAGCAGCCGATCACTGTCGAGCCGGCCCTGACGATTGGCGATGCCCAGAACCAGCAGCATGCTCAGCAACGCGCCGATGAACGCGGCAATCGGCAGGGTCAGCAAGCCGACGATTTCCCCCACATGCAGCACCACGATCACCGCCCCCAGGGTCGCGCCCGAGGTGACGCCGAGCAGGTGCGGGTCGGCCAGCGGATTACGCGTCACCGCTTGCAGCACCGCACCGATCAGCGCCAGCCCGGCACCCACCAGCGCACCGAGCAGCATGCGCGGCACGCGGATCAGCCAGACGATGTGTTCCTGGCCGGCGCTCCAGTTCACTTCGCCGAAACCGAACAGCTTGTGCAGCAGAATCCGCCACACCACGTCCACCGGCACCCGCGCCGGGCCGAAACCCAGGGACACCACGCACGACACCAGCAGCACCGCACCGAGGGCGAGCAGCAGCCAGGCATAGCGACGATTGATCATTCGCCGTGGAACCCTTTGGCCAGGGTTTCCACTGCGAGCACGTTGTCGATCCCCGGCGTGGCCTGCACGTAGGGGATGACGATGAAGCGCTGGTTCTTGATCGCGTCCACCGATTGCAGGGCCTTGTTGTCGAGCAGAAAGCGGATCTTCTGCTCGGCGGTGATTTCGCTGTAGTCGACGATCACGATCACCTGCGGATTGCGTTCGACTACGGTTTCCCAGTTGACCCGGGTCCAGCTCGCTTCGATGTCATCGAGGATGTTGCGCCCGCCAGCGGCGTCGATCAGTGCCTGGGGCATGCCGAGGCGGCCGGAGGTCATGGCGCGGTCTTCGCCGCTGTCGTAGAGGAACACCCGGGGCGGTTGCGCCGGCAGGTCTTTGCGGATCTCGGCGACCTGGTTCTGCATGTCGGCGATCAGGGCGTTGGCGCGATCCTGCACGTCGAAGATTTTGCCGAGGTTGCGCAGGTCGTTGTAGGTGTCTTCCAGAGTTGCGGCCGGACGCTTCATCACGAAGGCGCAGGATTCAGTCAGCTCATAGACATTGATGCCCAGCGGTTGCAGGGTCTGCGGGGTGAGGTCGCCGCCGACGCGCATGCCGTAATCCCAGCCGGCAAAGAAGAAATCGACGTTGGCATTGAGCAGGGTTTCCACCGACGGGTATTTCGCCGCCAGCTCCGGCAGGCCGTCGAGCAGCGATTGCATGTCCGGCGTCACCGACTTCCAGCCACTGACCCCGCTGTAGCCGGCCATGCGCGGCTTGAGGCCGAGGGCGAGCATCATCTGCGTCATGTTGATGTCGTGGCTGACCGCGTGTTTCGGCGCTTCGCTGAACGTTACCTCACGGTTGCAGCTTTGCACGGTCAGCGGGTATTTCGTGGCTTCGGCCAAGGCCTGGGCACTGCACAGCAAGAGGGCGACGCACAGCAGGGAGCGTACGGTCATGGTCGGGTTATCCAGGTGATTCGCGGGTAGTCGTGAAGCGGGTGGGTGTCGATCAGCGCCTCGACGCCGAAGACCTCGCGCAGCAACTCGACGGTGAGCACTTGCCGTGGAGTGCCGCTGGCGACGATGCGGCCGTGGTCGATCACATACAGCCGATCACAGAAAGCGGCGGCGAGGTTCAGGTCGTGAATGCTCGCCAGGGTGCCGATCTTCAGCTGCCTGACCAACTGCAACAGCTCCAGTTGATAGCGCGGGTCGAGGTGGTTGGTCGGCTCGTCGAGGATCAGCAGTTGCGGTTGCTGGGTCAGGGCGCGGGCGAGGATGACGCGCTGTTTTTCACCGCCGGAGAGGGTGGCGAAGGCGTGGTCTTCGAAGCCTTGCAGGCCGACGGATTGAAGGGCCTGGGTGGCGAGGCGGCGGTCTTCATGGGTGTCGCCGTCGAACAGGCCTTTGTGCGGTGTGCGCCCCATGGCGACCACTTCTTCGACGGTCAGGCCGAAGGCGTCGGGAAATTCCTGCAAGACCACGGCGATGCGTTGCGCGCACCAGCGCGAGGATTGCTTCCAGACGTTGTGATGATCGAAACGGACTTCGCCGTGTTCCGGTCGGCTGAAACGGTAGGCGCAGCGCAGCAGGCTGGTCTTGCCGCTGCCGTTGGGACCGATCAGCCCGACAAACTCTTCGGCGGCCACGTGCAGCGAGGCGTCACGCAGCTGGAACTGGTGATGGCAGTGGCCGTGGTCGTGGCCCAATGGGGTCCAGGCGAGGGTGTCGAGGGTCAGGGTGGTCATTGGGTTCCGGTGGTTGGTGGGATTGGGTTTTTTGGGGTGTCAGTGGGATCACTCGCCCCTCATCGGAACTCCGCCCGCCCAGCCCTCACCCCCCGAGGGGGTGAGGGCGAGGCGTCCATGGATCAAAAGGTGTAGTCGGCCGTGACGAAAAACGAGCGCGGCTCGCCAAGAATCCACTGCTGTCCCTCGTTGTACTGGCTCTGCGCATACTGGCGGTCAAACAGGTTGTTCACCTGCAACCCCAGCGTCGTGTTGCGCAGGGCTTTCCATGACAGCGTCGCATCGACCACGGTGTAGCTCGGCAGTTCGTTGCGGTTGGCCATGTCGGCATAACGCGCGTCGACATAACGCACCCCGGCACCCGCCTTCAAGTCATCGCTCAGCGCCTTGCTCAGCCACAGGTTGGCGGTCCGACGCGGCACGTCCACCGGACGATTGCCGTTGCGCGACACCGGCACGCCGCCCACCACTTCTTCGAAGTCGTCGTATTTGGCCTTGACGATCGCGGCGTTGGCTTGCAGTTGCCAGGCCTGTGGCAGTTGCAGATCGAGGCTGGCTTCCAGTCCGTTGGACGATTGCTGGCCGACCTGCTGCTTGAGTGTCGGGTTGCCCGGATCGTCGGTCAGCAGCTTCTTTTTCACGATGCGATACGCCGCCAGGGTGAATTCTCCGCGCTGATCCCAGAACAGCTGCTTCATGCCGATCTCGGTTTGCCGGGCGGTGGACAAGTCGTATTGCTGCTGGCCCGGACTGAGGGAAATCAACCCGCCGATGCCGTCGGTGCTGGTCGCGATCTGGCCGTAGAACGAGGTCTGCGGGGTCAGCGCAAACACCAGCCCGGTCTTCCAGTTGTTGCCGGTCAGGGTCTTGTCGCTCTGGCTGCCATCCACCAGATTGTTGCGATCGACATGCACGTAGTCGCGGCGCACACCGGTCACCAGCGACCAGCGCTCGCTCAGTTGTGTACGGTTTTCGGCGAACGCCGACATCTGTTTGGTGGTGCTGTCGAACTGGTCGCGATACGGATTGGCGCTCTCGAAATAACCCGGTTGCGGGTGATACAGATCCACCGGCTGACCGTTTGGCAACAGGTCGTTGAACGGTGAATTGCTGTTGAGCTGGAAGCGGATGCGGTTGTAGTCGATGCCGGTCACGGTCTGGCTGTCGAGGCCGAACAGCGAATGCCTGAAGGTGAACGTCTGGCGGTCGCCGACTTGTTCCTGCCGGTGGCCGATGCCGAAGTAACCGCTGCGGCTGAGTTGCTGGCTGGCGCTGTCGAAGTTGTAGTTCTCGGCGTTCTGCCAGCGGCGCTGGGCCTTGAGGTAATACAGCTCATTGCTGGCGCTGACCGCGTCGTTGATCTGCCAGTCGCTGGTCAGGCGTGTCCATTGATCGTTGTAGTGCTGCTTGTCGTCGCGCACGTTGTAGTTCTTGTTGCGCAGGCTGTCCTTCAATTGCCCGTTGATCAGCGGCGTGCCGAAGTAGTTTTGCGGGCGCTGGTCGCCGTAGTCGTGGGCCAGGGTGAAGCTCAGATCGTCGCTGGCCTGCCAGTGTAGGGCGGCACTGATGAAGTCGCTGGAAGAGTCGCCGCGATCGACCCAGCCGTTGCTGCGCAGGCGATTGAGGTTCAGGCGATAGCTCAGGGTGTCGCTCAGCGAGCCGCCGCTGTCGAACGCCTGTTGCTGGCTGTCGAACGAGCCGTAACCGACGCGCAGGTGGTTTTCGATTTCGCCTTCGAACGGTTTCTTCGGGATCACGTTGACCACCGCGCCGGTCGCGCCTTCGCCGTACAGCACCGAGGCCGGGCCGCGCAGGACGTCAACGCGCTCCACCGACCAGGTATCGACCGGGAACGTCACGGTGCCCATGCCGGTATACATACGATTGCCGTCATACAACTGCATCACCGAACTCTGCCCGGTGAAACCGCGCGCCTGCAGCGACGTGCCGCCGTCGCCCGGCGTACCGGTGCGGCTGATGCCGGTGCTGCGTGACACCGCGTCCTGCACGCTGCGGTCGCCACGGGCGCGGACCTGCTCGCCGCTCAGGCTTTCGACACTGGCCGGGGTTTCCATGGCCGTGAGGTTCAGGCGCGAGCCGGCGCTGGTCGGCGTGGTCAGGCTGACGGTTTCATCGTCAATGGCCGGCGCGGTGATGGTGCCGGTGGGCAGTGTCAGCGGGGCGTTGTCGGCGTGGGCGCTATTGTTCAGCGCGAACAGGCAGAGACTGGACAAGAGGTACTTGTTCATCGGAGACGGTAAATCGCTTCTGCAAAAGAAAACCCGCCGTTTTCGACGGCGGGCAGGGCGGTCAATTAGTGTTATATAGTAACACTAAAAATGACCGGGGTTTAAGCCCCGGCAGTTTAAAGAGCTGTCTAAATCACGCATCTCGCCTGTTTCATGATGAAGATGAGGCGGATTCAGTTTGGCCGGCCAGGCGCGCGAGCAGCAGCCGATCCAGCAGCCAGACCACCACCAGCGACGCCCCCACCAGCGGAAACACCACCGCCAGAGCGAGCATGATCGCCACCCCGGTTTTCCACTTCGGCAAGTCATGACGCAGTGGCGGCACGCCGAATTTGCCCTGTGGCCGGCGCTTCCACCAGATCACCACGCCACTGACGGCGCTGAGCAGAATCATCAGGCAGATCAGCAACACAACGATTTGGTTGAAGGTTCCGAACATCTTGCCTTCGTGGAGCATCACGCCGATTTCCGTGGCGCGGGCGACGGCGCCGTATTGCTCGAAACGCACATCGGCCAAGACCTTGCCGGTGTACTGGTCGACATGCAGGGTGGCGTCGTTGCGCGGATCGTCGGCGAATACCGCGATGGTGAACACGCCGGTGGCGGTGGTCGGCAGGGTAATGCTGTAGCCCGGCTCGACCTGGCGCTGAATCGCGATGTTCTGCACGTCCTGCAGGCTGATGGTCGGTGCGGCGGGGCCGTGGTCCATGCCGCCGTGGGCCATGTGTTCGGCGTGGTCGCCGGACATCGGCATCGGCGTGTTTTCCATGGCCCACGGCACGGTCTGGCGCGTGGCGCTGTTGAGGCTGCGGGCCTCGACGTCGGAGGTCGGCACGTTGTCCCACATGGCCGCCGGGAACACGTTCCACACCTGGGCGTATTGCTTGCCCCAGAACCCGGTCCAGGTCATACCGCTGAGCAACATCACCAACAGCAACGCGGCGCCCCAGAACCCGGTGACCGCGTGCAGGTCACGCCACAGCACGCGACCGCGGCGATTCAGGCGCGGCCAGAGAATTCCCGCCGCCTGGCCCCGTGGCCACCACAGGAAAACCCCTGACACCACCAGCACCACGCCCCAACCGGCGGCCATTTCGATCAGCCGGTCACCGACGGTGCCGATCATCAACTCGCCATGGATTGCCCGGGCAAGGGCTTGCAGGTTCTGTTTGGCATCCTGCTCGCCGAGGATGTCGCCGTGGTAGGGGTCGACGAACACGTTCAGTTCGTGGCCGGCATTCTTCACCACGAATTGCGCGCTGCGTTCGGCGTTCACCGGCGGCAGGTACTGGCTGACCTGACCCTGTGGATAAGCGCTTTTCACCCGCTGCAGGAGGTCGTCGGCCGGCACCGTGTGATGCCCGGCGGGGACGTTGAGCAGGCTGCTGTACATCAGCGAATCGAGCTGCGGCTTGAACAGATAAATGATGCCGGTCAGGGCCAGCATCACCATGAACGGCGCGACGAATAATCCGGCATAAAAATGCCAACGCCAGGCCAGGTTGTAGAAATTCGGTTTGGGCTGTTTCATCACGTGTGCTCCGCTTGGCTTGGATCTTTTAGTTGTTTGTCGAACACCGCCCCTCCCACTGGGGAGGGGTGGTGCCCTTACTGTCCCTAGAAGCTCATATCCACTTTTGTCCAGAGCGTGCGCCCTGGCTCATTGATGGCTTGCGGGTCGTTGGCCGGGTAGCCGAATCCGGCGTTGCCCGCCAGGTTCAGGTGTTCGGCATAAGCCTTGCCGAACAGGTTGTCGACGCCGGTACTGACCTTCCAGTGCTGGTTGATCCGGTAGGCACCGTTGAGTGAGAACACGCCGAAGCCCGAACTCTTGTCGTAGTCCTTGCCGACCACGTTGCCTTTGTTCTGGTCGATACGGTTTTGCGCGGCAACCACCCTCCACAGGGCGCCGGCGCTCCAGTTGTCTTCGCTGTAGGTCAGGCCGAAACGTGCGTCCAGCGGCGGCATCTGCGGCAGAGCCTTGCCGTCGCTGCTGTTCTTGCCCCAGGCGTAGGCCAGGGTCGCATCGGCTTTCCAGTGGTCGGTGAGTCTGTAGGCGGCACCGAGTTCACCGCCCATGATCCGCGCGTCGATGTTCTCGGCGCGAGAAGTGGTGCCCATCATTCCCGGGGTGTAGTCGAACAGGATGTAGTCACGTACCTGGCCGATGTAGCCCGAGGCCCAGGCTTCGAGAGCGGCGCTCTTGTAGTTCACGCCGAAGTCGAGCTGAGTGGTTTTTTCCGGCTTGATCGAGTCGAACGCATTGACCGAACCGACCGGGCCGCTGTTGGCGGAAAACAGTTCCCAGTAGTCCGGGAAGCGCTGCGCGTGGCCGAGGCCGGCATAGAGGGTGGTCGGGCTGTCGGCCAGGTCATGCTCGTAACGCACGAAGCCGCTGGGCAGGGTATCGGCGCGGGTGTCGTCGACGGTCGGATTGGGCCGCGACATCATTCCCGAGCCGATGCGCTGGCGGTAATCCCTGGCCGAAGCGCGGTCGACCCGGGCGCCGGTGATCAAGCGGTCGCGGTCGGCGGCGTACCAGGTCAGTTCGCTGAACACCCCGTAGTTATGGAAGTCCGCGTCCTTGGTGTAGGGCAGATCCTTGTAGGTATCGATGCCCATGGCGCTGCGCTGACGGTGCTCGTTGGTCTGCGCGTCGAGGCCGGTGATCAACTGGATATCGGCCCAGCGCCAGGTGGCTTTGACTCGCGCGCCGAGGGTGCGGCGGTCGACGTTGGACGCCATGGGGCCGGCCATCATCCCGGTGCCGGACGGCGTGCGCAGGGTGTAGTTGTCCATCACATGGTCGGCGTAGTTGTAGTAGACCTGCGCTTCGAGCTTCTCCAGCACATCGCTGAGGTTGGATTTTTCGAAGCGCAGGCCGAGGCTTTCGCGCAGGAACTGCGAACCGTCCATGCCGCGTCCGGCGTAGCGGGCTTCGCCGTCGCCCTTGCCGGCGGTCAACTCGATCAGGGTGTCGGCATCCGGTGTCCAGCCGACCGCGATATCGCCGTTCCACTTGTCGTAGCGCGAGGCAACGATGTCGTTGTTGCCGTCGCGGTAGTCGTCGGAATGCGCGGTGTTGCCGATCACCCGCACGTAGCCCAGCGAGCCGCCGGCAGCGGCATCGACCACTTTGTCGAAGCGCCCGTGGGAGCCGGCCAGCACGCTGGCGTTCACCCGTGTACCGAGTTCGCCGAAGTTTTCCGGCTCGCGGTCGAACAGGATGGTGCCTGCCGATGCGCCTGGTCCGTAGAGCACGGTTTGCGGACCTTTGATCACCGTCAGTTGGTCGTAGGTTTCCGGCGAGATGTAGGAGGTCGGCGCGTCCATCCGGCCGGGGCAGGCACCGAGCATCATGCTGCCGTTGGTGAGGATGTTCAGCCGTGAACCGAACATGCCGCGCAGCACCGGATCGCCGTTGGTGCCGCCGTTGCGCACCAGGGCGAAGCCGGGAATGGTCTTCAGATAATCGCCGCCATCGCTGGCCGGCACCGGTTGGCGCGGTTCCTTGGGATTGGTGACGACGGTCAGCGGCGAGCTCGGGGCGATGGCGGTGATCACCGTCGGGCTCAGCTCTTCGGCGTGGCCGGCGTGATCGTCGGCGTGGACCAGTGGCGACAGCAGTACGCCGCAAAGGACGGCGGTAGCGTGCTTGCAACGAACGCGGGTTTCGTTCAGGGCAAAGGGCGCCTGGGCAGGGCTCAAGCGTGGGACAGCGGTAAACCTGGACATGACAATTTCCATCAAACGGTCGTAAACCACACGGCCGGCAGCCTGAAGCTGTCTTCTCAACCGTGTGCCATCAAGTGTTGGTCGTTACGCGTTGACGGGGGGCGCGCGGGTGCGGGCGCCGGGGAAGAAAGTTTGCCGGGCATGGCCCAGGCGCGGGGACGGAGTGGTGAAGGTGTTGACCGGCGGGATACTGAACGCGGCGAAAGTGCCACCACCGGTCAGTGCCGGGCAGTTGAACAGCAGGCTGCAATAACCGCATTTTTCCCACATCGCGTGATGCGAGGACGTCGGCGGACAGTGTTCGGCGCTCGGTTGTGCGGCGTGCTCGCCGTGGTCCATGCCCGGCATGTCCATCGACATCTCCATGCTCATCGGCATGGACATCGAGGCGTGTTGATCCATCGGCATCGACTGAGAAATCAGTGGGCCGATGAAGATCATCAACATGGCGAACAGGGCGATCCAGCTGCCGCGAGTCAGGTGTTCAGTCTGACGACGCTGTCTGGAAGTCCTGGCGCTGAGCGGGCGCATGGCCGCAGGCTGCCGCAGCGATTACTGGGCGTGTGCGTGGGCCTGCGTGGCTTCTGGCGGCTTCTTCTGCACGGCGACTTCGACAGTCACGTCACCGGCCTTCTCGAAGTGCATCGTCAGCGGGAAGCGCTTGCCGTCGCTGAGCAGGCTGCGATCGGTCGGGTTGAGCAGCATCACGTGATAGGCCATCGGCGCGAAGGTCACGTTCTCGCCCGCCGGGATCGCCACGCTCGGCACCTGCTGCATTTTCATCAGGTCGCCCTGCATCACATGCTCATGCAATTCAGCCTTGGGGGCGATGGGGGAATCGACGCTGAGCAGACGGTCGGCGGTCTTGCCGGCATTGTGAATCACGAAATACGCCGCGACAGTCGGGGCGTTGGGCGGCAGCTCCTGGGACCACGGGTGGGCGATTTCCAGCTCGCCGGCCTTGTATTCGTGGGCATGGGCGAAGCACGCAGGCAACAGCAACGCGGCCAGGACGATGAGTTTGTTCAACATGGCAGTTCTCCAGAACGATTTGAAACGCAGGTCAAATGCGGGAACAAATCAAACCAGAGGGGAAGCGCGGGGATTGAGGCTCGGCCATTGCTGGCGCGGGGTCGGGGTTTGCAGCAAGGCGGGCGCCACGCTGCGATTGCTTTCGTATTGGGCGAAATACAGCTGCGGCGCATGCCCCGGCAATGCCACCACCGGCGCCGACCCGGAACAGCACCAGCAATGCTGCATGGTCGAATGATTGTCACCGCCTTGCGGGGCTTTCTGATCGAGGCTGCCGATGTCGATCGCCACCATCTTCGTCCCGCTGCCGGTGCAGAAACTGCTCCACAGCAACTGCTCTGTCGGCGACTGCGCCGCTTGCGCCATCGCGCCCGTCAACGGCATGGCGAGCATGTTGAACAGCACTGCAAAGCAGGCGATCCAGGCAATGGCAAGCCGGTGTCGGTTCATGGGACAGATCCGTCGGGTGGGCGATCAGGCGCGGCTATTTAGCCTGATCAGGGCCGATAAGTAAAAAAGCGTCGTGCGGTTTGGTGTCGCAGAGGATTCAGCCTGCTACGGCATGCAACCGCAAACCCAGCGCCTTCATGACTTTCATGATAGTCGCGAATTCCGGATTGCCAGTGCTGCTCAGCGCTTTATAAAGGCTTTCGCGGCCCAGACCTGCATCTCGTGCAACCTGGGTCATGCCTTGGGCGCGGGCAATGTCATTAAGCGCTGCACGGATGAGAACGCCATCGCCAGCATCTTCGTCAAAACAGGCGTCCAGGTAAGCCGCCATTTCCTCCGGCGTTTTAAGAAACTCTGCAGCGTCGAAGCGGGTGAATTTTTCGGTCATGACTTACTCCTCATTACCGATGCTTTGCGCCATCCGGATGGCGCGTTTGATATCTCGTTTTTGTGTCGACTTGTCGCCCCCCAGCAGTAGCAGATAAATCACGTCACCTTTACGTGTGAAGTACATCCTGTAGCCGGGACCGTAGTGAACACGCATTTCATAAACGGCACTGCCAACGAATTCGCAATCACCCATGTTTCCATGCTCTGCACCTCGAATTCTGGCGATGATGCGAGCTTTGCCATTGGTGTCTTTCATCGAGTCGAGCCAATCGGCAAATGCAGGGGATCGTTCAAATTCGATCATGTCGAAATCGTATTCCTTGGGATACAGACTGACAAGCCGCATTTTTCTTGAGGGCAGCAGTGCGCTTCAAGAATTTGCTCGCTGCAAATCTGTGTGGATTAAAGGAACCGAAATCTTGGCGTGAGGTGGCAGGGGCGAACAGTCAGCTGCTTCCTGAAAGTCTGCCGGTCAAATCAAGGATTATCTAGAAATCAGGAATTATCTGACGTAGAGAGGGCTTCCAGGATTTCAGACGTACTCATGAACTCCCGATCAACCCCCGCCAACACCGGTCGCTTCAACACCATCACCGGCACCCCAAGCTCCCGTGCCACTTCCAGCTTCGGCTCGGTCGCGGTGCTGCCGCTGTTCTTGCTGATCAGAACGTCGATCTGCCGTCGTTCGAACAGCGCCCGTTCATCCTTCAGCAGAAAAGGTCCACGGGCGCCGATGACTTCGCAGCGTTCGTTGCCGGGGGAGACGTCGAGGGCGCGCAGGGTCCAGAACTGGTGCGCAGGGATTTCGTGCAGGTGTTGCAGCGGTTCGCGGCCAAGGGTGAACAGGGGGCGGCGGAAGGGTTCCAGGGCGGTGATCAGTTCGGCCCAATCGGCGACTTCGCGCCAGTCATCGCCCGGCTGCGGTTGCCACGCGGGGCGGCGCAGGGCCCAGCAGGGGATGCCGGTGAGTTGCGCGGCGGTGGCGGCGTTGTGGCTGATCTGTGCGGCGTAGGGGTGAGTCGCGTCGAGCAAAAGTGTGATGCCTTCGTCGCGAATGAACTGCGCCAGACCTTCCGCACCACCGTAGCCGCCGACGCGCACCTGGCACGTCAGATCGGTCGGCACCCGTCCCACCCCGGCCAGGCTGTAAATGTGTTCCGGCCCCAAAGTGCGCGCGATGGCCAGTGCTTCAGTCACACCGCCCAGCAGCAGAATTCGCTTCATGCAAAAGCTCCCGCATGGCCGACGATGGCGCCCTGACGATCAATCGCAAACACTTCGACCTGCACTTGCGCAGGCACCACGCTGCGGGCGAATTCCAGTGCATGGCGGCAAACCTCATCGCCCAGGGCAATCCCTGCCGCGCTGGCCATCGCCAACGCCTGCTGACTGGTGTTGGCCTCGCGAATGGCCTGCTGCAACACCTCGTCGGCGCCGATCGCAGCGGCCCATTCGGCCAGTTGCGGCAGGTCGATGCTCGAATGCCGCGAGTGCAGGTCCATGTGCCCGGCCGCCAGTTTGCTGATCTTGCCGAAACCGCCGCACAGGCTGAGTTTATCCACAGGCACTTTGCGCAGATGCTTGAGCACCGCGCCGACGAAGTCGCCCATTTCGATCAGGGCGATTTCCGGCAGGTCGTAGACCCGGCGCATGGTGTCTTCGCTGGCGTTGCCGGTGCAGGCGGCGATGTGCAGGTAGCCGTTGGTCTTCGCCACGTCGATGCCCTGATGGATCGAGGCGATGTACGCCGCGCAGGAAAACGGCCGGACGATGCCGCTGGTGCCGAGGATCGACAAGCCGCCGAGAATCCCCAGGCGCGGGTTCATGGTTTTTAGCGCCAAGGCTTCGCCGCCCTCGACGTTCACCGTGACCTCGAAGCCGCCGCGATAACCGGTTTCTTCGGCGAGCAGGCTCAGGTGATCGCTGATCATTTTGCGCGGTACCGGGTTGATCGCCGGCTCGCCCACGCTCAGCACCAGGCCCGGTCGGGTCACCGTGCCCACGCCCCGGCCGGCGTAAAAGCGAATGCCCGGCTCGGCCTGCAAGCGCACTCGCGAAAACAACAGGGCGCCGTGGGTCACGTCCGGGTCGTCGCCGGCATCCTTGATTGTCCCGGCTTCGGCACCATCGTCGCTCAGCCGGCAGAACTCCAGGCGCATCTGCACCTGCTTGCCTTTTGGCAGTGTGATCTGCACCGCGTCGGCCGAGACGCCGCCGAGCAGCAGGCGCGCGGCGGCGAGGCTGGTGGCGGTGGCGCAACTGCCGGTGGTCAGGCCGCTGCGCAGGGGAGCGGGTTGTTCGGCGGTTTCGTCACGCATCGCGGGGTTTGACCAGATCCAGCAGGGTGATCGGCAGCGCCTGGCGCCAGGTGTCGAACTCGCCCAGCGGTTGGGCCTGAGCGACATGGATGCGGGTCAGTTCGCCGCCGTGGCGTTCGCGAAAGTGCATCAGGGTGGTTTCGCTTTGCAGGGTCACCGCGTTGGCGACCAGTCGGCCACCGGGCTTGAGCTGCGCCCAGCAGGTGTCGAGTACACCTTCGCGGGTCACGCCGCCGCCAATGAAAATCGCGTCCGGACGCTCCAGTCCGGCCAGCGCCTGCGGTGCGCTGCCGCGAATCAGTTGCAGGCCCGGTACGCCCAGCGCATCGCGGTTGTGTTCGATCAGTTGCTGGCGGCCGTCATCGGCCTCGATGGCCAAGGCGCGGCAACTCGGGTGCGCGCGCATCCATTCGATGCCGATCGAACCGCTGCCGGCGCCGACGTCCCACAGCAGTTCGCCGGGTGTCGGGGCGAGGCGGGCGAGGGTGATTGCGCGCACGTCGCGTTTGGTCAGTTGGCCGTCGTGGCGGAACGCCGAGTCCGGCAGGCCGGCGAGGCGTGACAGGCGCGGCGTGTTGCTGTCGGCCAGGCACTCGATGGCGATCACGTTGAGATCCGCGCAAGGCGCGTCGCGCCAGTCGTCGGCGGTGCCGTCGATGCGGCGCTCGGCGCTGCCACCCAGGTGTTCCAGCACGCTGATCCGGCTCGCACCGAAGCCGCGCTCGCGCAACAACCCGGCGACCGCCGCCGGACTCTCGCCATCGTTGCTCAGCAACAACAGCCGGACGCCGCTGAACAACTGGGCATTGAGGGCGGCCAACGGGCGGGCGACCAGCGACACCGTCACCACATCCTGCAACGGCCAGCCGAGGCGGGCGGCGGCCAGGGAACAGGACGACGGCGCGGGCAGGATCAGCATCTCGGCAGTTGGCACCTGGCGCGCAAGGCTGGCGCCGACGCCGTAGAACATCGGATCGCCGCTGGCCAGCACGCACACCGCTTCGCCGCGCCGCTCCAGCACCGGCGCCAGGGAAAACGGACTCGGCCACAACTGGCGCTCACCTCGGATGCACACCGGCAGCAGCTCCAGTTGACGCTGACCACCGATGATCCGCGACGCGCCCATCAGGGCACGCCGGGCGTGCTTGCCCAGGCCCTTGAAGCCGTCTTCACCGATTCCCACCACCGTCAGCCAGGGCGTCATGCTGTTCCTCAATCATCTGTTAGCGGGCAAAGGCGGCATGATAGCGCGCCGACTGCTGCGCCGCGCTGCTCGGTTGTCGGTCGGGGAAACTTCCTGTGGTTGAAAGCCGGTTGTCGGGTTCGAGGTTTTTGCTAGGGTGCGGATGAACTTGAACCAGTGCCAGGATTGGCAGGAAGACATATGGATATGAATGCAAGAACAGCCGTGCTCAGCCATCGGGCGACCCTGGTGGGCGATATTTTGCTCACCGGCCTGCAAGGGCAGCCGAGGGACGATTACCGCTTCGCGCTGAACTGCACCTATCTGGCGAAGCAGCAGGCGGACAGCACCTACAACAGCGAAACCCAGCCAGGGCGCTGGATCGATTACTACGCCGACGTCCTCTGGTCCCACGGCTGGAACCGCGACCAGCCGCCGGTCGAGTACGTCCAGCCGCAGTTTTCGGGAAGCGTGAAACAGGCGTGGATGAGGGTGGCGACGCACCTGCTCGCACCTGAGCAAGTGGCGGGGGTGGAATCGGGACTGGCGACCCTCGAGCAACGGGTCGAGTTGCTGGAGAAGACCAAGGGCATCAGCGGCAAGGCGTTCGACCTGAAGATTGTGCCGGTCAGCTACAACGCCGCCGGGGATATGGAACTGGTGGTGACCCATGTGCGGTTCATCAAGTCGAGTTTGAATACCCGCTACTTGTTCTGGGACGTTTCGCAAGCGATGAACCAGCTCGATATCCGCGCGCGGCGGGTGCTGATCAGCCGCCGGGTCCTGGAGGCGCGCCGGGCCGGCGTGGAAAAAGCGCTGCAAAACCTGTCGTTCAATTTCGCGGATTACGAGTTGTAGAGCAGTCCGCCGCACGGATTCCGGCAGACCGGGCCACGATCCGACCGACAGGCGTTTTCATGCACTCGGGCAAAGCAGGCATAATGGCGACCTTTCGCCTACCCTGGCGCTGCCTGTCAGCCGGTCATCCCTTGAACGAACGCCCGATGTCCACCGCATTACGTCCCTCGGCCTGTCCGGGGTTGCTGCGTATCGTCCAGGCGCTGGACGGCGGGATCTGCCGGATCAAGCTCGATGGCGGTTCGATCAGCGCCGATCAGGCCGATGCGGTGGCCGAGGCCGCCGAGCGTTTTGCCGGTGGCGCGATCGAGGCGACCAACCGAGCCAACCTGCAGATTCGCGGGATCGGCGAGCAATCGGCGGCGCTGATCGACAGCCTGCTCGCCGCCGGTCTCGGCCCGCGCACCGCCGCCGGTGATGACGTGCGCAATCTGATGCTCAGTCCCGCTGCCGGGATCGACCGGCAGATGCGTTTCGACACCCGTCCGCTGGCCGCCCGCATCCTCGACACCCTGCAAACCCATCCGCGCTTCCATGAGTTGAGCGCCAAGTTCGCCGTGCAACTGGACGGCGGCGAAGCGCTGGCGATGCTCGAACATCATCACGACCTGTGGCTGTCGGCCTTCGAGTGCGACGGCGAAAGCCTGCTGGCATTCGGGTTGGCCGGATGCCCGACGGATCGGCCGGTGGGCGCCGTGACCCTGGAAAACGGCCTCGCCCTGGTGGTTGCGGTGCTGGAAGTGTTTCTCGAACGGGCGCGCCCCGAGCAGACGCGGATGCGCCATTTGCTCGACGAGTTACCGACGCCGGCGTTTGTCGATCTGCTCAGGGCGCGGCTGCCGGTGCGCGCTGTCGGTGCCTGGCAACGGCTGCCGATGGTGAGCGCCTTGCACCTCGGCATTCACCCGCAAAACATCCACGGTTCGAATTATGTCGGCGCCGCGCCACCGCTCGGGCGGCTCGACCCGGACATGCTGCGCGGTGCGGCCCGACTGGCCCGTGAGTTCGGCGACGGCAGCCTGCGTCTCACCCCCTGGCAAAGCCTGTTGCTGCCGAACGTGCAATCGGCCGATGCCGCCGAAGCCCTCCACGGCCTCGCCCGACTGAACCTGCTGAGCGACCCCGACCAACCGCTGTCGCGTCTGATCGCCTGCACCGGCGCCGTGGGTTGCGGCAAAGGCCTGGCCGACACCAAGGGCGATGCGCGGCTTCTGGCGACGCTGCTGCCGCAGGCCATCGATGTGCATCTGTCCGGCTGCCCGCGTTCCTGCGCCGCCGCGCACCGTGCCCCGGTGACGTTGCTGGCAGTCAGCCCCGGTCATTACGACGTCTATTTTCGCGATGCCGCGCAGCCGGGTTTCGGCGCGCTGCACGCTCATAACCTTACTATCGAAGCGGCCGCGACCTTGCTCGTCGCCCGCTCACGGAGCCCCCTTGATGCTTGATTACATCCGCGACGGTCAGGAGATCTATCGCAACTCCTTCGCGATCATTCGCAGCGAGGCCAACCTGGCGCGCATCCCGGCCGACCTGGAAAAACTCGCGGTGCGGGTGATCCACGCCTGCGGCATGGTCGAGTCTGTCGACGGTCTGCAATTTTCCGAGGGGGCCGGCAAGGCCGGGCGCGATGCGCTGGCCGCTGGTGCGCCGATCCTGTGCGATGCGCGCATGGTCTCCGAAGGCGTCACCCGTGCGCGCCTGCCGGCGAACAATCAGGTGATCTGTACCCTGCGTGACGACAGCGTCCCGGAACTGGCCCGTGAGCTGGGCAACACCCGCTCGGCGGTGGCCCTGGAGCTGTGGCGACCGCACCTGGAAGGCAGCGTGGTGGTGATCGGCAACGCGCCGACGGCGTTGTTCTACCTGCTGGAAATGCTCGACGCCGGCGCGCCGAAACCGGCGCTGATTCTCGGCTTCCCGGTAGGCTTCGTCGGCGCGGCCGAATCGAAAGCCGCGCTGGCGGCGGACAGTCGCGGCGTACCGTTTGTGATCATGCAAGGCCGGCTCGGCGGCAGCGCCATGGCCGCCGCCGCCGTCAATGCCCTCGCCACGGAGATCGAATGATGCAGCAACCAGGACGTTTGATTGGCCTGGGCGTCGGCCCCGGTGATCCGGAACTGATTACCGTCAAGGCCCTGCGCCTGTTGCGCGAATCGCCGGTAGTGGCGTACTTCGTCGCCAAGGGCAAGAAGGGCAATGCCTTCGGCATCATCGAAGCGCATCTGCAGGACGCCCAGAATCTGTTGCCGCTGGTATACCCGGTGACCACCGAAGCGCTGCCGGCCCCGCTGTCCTATGAGCAAGTGATCAGCGACTTCTACGACGAGGCCGCTGAAGCGTTGGCGGTGCATCTGGATGCCGGGCGCGATGTCGCGGTGATCTGCGAAGGCGATCCGTTCTTCTACGGCTCCTACATGTACCTGCACGATCGCCTCGCCTCGCGTTATGAAGCCGAAGTGGTGCCAGGGGTGTGCTCGATGCTGGGCGGCGCCTCGGTGCTGGGAGCGCCGCTGGTGTACCGCAATCAGAGCCTGTCGGTGCTGTCCGGCGTGTTGCCTCACGAAGAATTGAAGCGGCGCCTGGCGGATGCCGACGCGGCGGTGATCATGAAACTGGGGCGCAACTTCCCCAAAGTCCGCGCGGTGCTCGAAGAGCTGGGACTGGCCGAGCGCGCGCTGTATGTCGAGCGCGCGACCATGGCCAACCAGAAGATCGTGCCGCTGGATCAGGTCGAGCCGATGTCGTCGCCGTACTTCTCGCTGATTATCGTGCCCGGCGAACGGTGGCAAGGCTGATGACCCATTCCACTCCCGCCGTCGTCATCCTCGGTCAGGGCAGCCTGAATACTGCCCGGCGCATTCAGCAGGTGTATCCGGCCGCGCAGATCCACGGCCTCGCCGGACGGGTCGAGGGCGCCGACCGCATCTACCAGGAATTCGGCACGACCCTGCGTGAGTTGTATCAGCAGGACACACCGATCATTGCCCTGTGCGCGGCCGGTATCGTCATTCGCACTCTGGCGCCGCTGTTGCTGGAGAAGGGCGCCGAGCCGCCGGTGCTGGCCGTCGCCGAAGACGGCAGCGCGGTGGTGCCGCTGCTGGGCGGGTTGGGCG
>NZ_JAHTKI010000014.1 GCF_019145475.1 Pseudomonas botevensis | reverse complement strand
TCGAGCTAACGCTCATTGTGTTGAGTGGTGAGAAGCGGATGCGGGTTTCTCAGGCTTCTTTTGCTTTTGGGAGTGGGCTTGCCCACTAAGGCGGCCTACGAGCCGACCGGGTTTTGGTGGGGGTACATATTCTTTACTGCCGCTGTGGTCAGTTCCCTCTCCCTCTGGGCGGTCCGATGTTTCGGGAGGGCCAGGGTGAGGGCAGCGATCTAAAGTCTGCTGGAAAACTACCAGGAATCCATGAAGCCAACCTGACAACCAGCAATCCCGGCAAGGATCTTCATACCTGCATAGCGAGGTCGATGAACTGGATCTGACGTATTTCATCGACTTCCAGTACTCGGTGATTTTGCGGGCGGTGGGTGGTTTTACTGACGTCTACGCGCAAAAGTACTGGCGTACACCGAAGACTTTGAGCGAAGGCTGACGAGTTCGGGCTTTTTTGATCGCCTGACGGAAAAACAGCGTGCGGTTATCAGGTTGCCAAGAGCGGGGTGGCAAAGGAGTTTACGGCGAGCAATGTGCGGGAGCATCTTGGTTGCGGCTACAACACGGCGGTGTCGACCCTGAACGGTTTGATAGAGTTGCAGAATTTCGAGAAGAGAAAGATGGGGCGCGAGTGGGTATTTTTCTTGCGTGCCCCTTCGGCCACCGGCTTACAGAACGGAAGCGAGAGAGCCCGCTTCCGTGCCATTTCGGCTTAAAGCGTCCCGAACACCTTCTTCGCCAGACTCGTCGCCGCAGCGGCCGGGTTCTTGCGGATGGTTTCTTCCTGTTTGCCGATCATTTCGAACAAGCCGTTCAGCGCCTGTTCGGTCACGTAGCTTTCGATGTTGGCGCTCTTGGCATCCACAACACCAAACGTCGCGGCCTGGCCTGCAAACGAGTTGTACTTTTGCGCCACGCCGACTTTGTCGGTGGCTTGTTTGACGATCGGCAGGAACTTGGCGCGGATCTGTTCGCGGCTGCTCTTGTCCAGGTATTGGGTGGCGGAGTCGTTGCCGCCGCTGAGGATGCCCTTGGCATCTTCCACGCTCATTTTTTTCACCGCATCGACCAGGATCGGCTGGGCCTGGGTCACGGCGGTTTCCGCCGCTTTGTTCATGGCTGTTTCCAGCTCGTCGACCTGAGCGCCCATGCCGAAGGCCTTCATCTTGCCGGCGACTTTGCCGAGTTTGCCCGGCAGTTCGATCTTCACGTCAGGGTTGTTGCTGAAACCGCCCGGGGTGCCGAGTTGTTTGACGGCCAGTTGTGCACCCTGGGTCAGGGCGTCCTTGAGACCGCCGGTGGCGTCGTTTTGTGACAGGTCGCTGAGTGACAGGGCCAGGGCGCTGGCGGAGATCATCAGGCCCGCGCACAGGCCGGCGAAGCGAAGGGTAGGGCGAAGCATGGTGGCTTCCTTGTTCCAGAGTGTGAATTAACGGGCGGCGTCGACGCGGACTTTCAGCGGCTGGGGATCCTTGCCATCGAGTTGTACGGCGTGGTGTTCGGTGGTGATGAACATCAGTTCGCCGTTGACTTCGATGCGTGCGCTGACCGAATAACGGTGGCCCGGCTTGACCTGAGCGGGATCGTAGCTCAAGTGGAACGGCAGCGGCACCTGGCCTTTGACCGGCCCTTTCTGCTCATCCAGCACCACGGCGGGTGCGTCCGCCAAGGATACGTCCTGCAGGCTCACGCTCAAGGTCGCGCTCGGTGGCAAAGCGATGCGTTGCAGGTAGAACACTTCGCCGTCGAGGCCGACCTTGCCAGCAGGGGTGGTCGATTGGCAGGCGCTCAACAGTGTGGCGGCGGCGAGAAGGGTGAGTTTTTTCATCGGGACCTCAAAGACGTTTGCGCCGGAAGAGTCCCGGCGCAAACACGAATCTAGCGGATTTTGGCCGTAGCGTCAGTGAACAAACGTAAGGGCGCTTGCGCCCATTGCGAGAGTTTCTGCGTCAGCCTTCCGGGTTGTCCGAGGGAAACGGGCGCCAGTTCGACGAGCCCCGGAGAGACCGTGATCTGTTGGTGGTAGCGGCTTTCGATGCCGGTCAGTGCGTAGCGTTTTCCCGGTGTTATTTTTTGCGGATCGTACTTGAGATAAAACGAGCTGGCCGTTTGTTCATCGTGCATGACCCGTATCAGTTCGACGCTGGGGTCTGCGACTTCATGCAAACTGACGGTGACGGCCTCTTCGGCTGCAAAAGTATCGGGTTGTTGCACTTCTACATATAACAGTCCGATTGGACTCAGATGGATGGTCTGGCGGTAGGGCGCCTGATTGACGATCACGAAATAGTCTTGTTCGACCAACAACGGTTGTTGGTTATGGAACATCTGCACGTTGATTTGATAGCGGACGCCGATATCGTCGTAAGGATGCAGGAATTGGGACTTCCAGCCTGCCTCAAAGAGTCTGGGGCGGCGCCACTCATCAACGGCGACCACGGATTTGCTATTGATGGCTTTGACGCTGACGACCGTTTCATTATTACCGTCGAACGGTGGTTGAAACTCCGGGGGCAAACTGAAGTTTAAAGTTACAGAGGAGGGCTGTGTATTTAACAGGCTCATCTCGATATCCCTATCGCGATTAATTGATGCGCCCATTAATTCATGAATCAACTAACAGGGGAACAAGCGTATTCCCCTGTTAGTTATCTGCAAGTTTCAGACGGCGGGCGTACTCGCTGTTTCCGCCGCATCTTCGCTGCGATGCAGCGCCACCTGACGGATCGACAGCCGGATATCCGCCGGCAGCACCCGTTTCGCCGCGCCTTCGGCCAGCTCGCCGAGCAGTTCGTGGTAGCTCAATTTGCCTGCTTCGTCGCGACGCAGCACGTCGAGGTCGAGCAGGGTCTGGATGAAGTGACGGAACAGGCTCTTGTCGAAGAACTCCGGCGCGTTCAGGCCATGCAGGATCGACAGGCGCTGGGCCATGACCGTACACAGGTCTTCCAGCTCTTCGGCGCTGATGCTGTTCTGGCCGCTGTTGAGCAGCAGCGAGACGGTCATGTAGAAGCGTTGCAGGGTCTGGGCGATGCTCTTGGACAGCAGGGTCAGCAGCACGAAATGCCGCGAACTCGGCGCCGGGCGCAGGTACACGTCGTTCTCGAAGCGCAGCAGGCCCTGTTCGACGAACGCCTCCAGCCACTGGTCGATCACCGCGTCCAGTTCGTCCAGGCTCCAGCGGATGAACAGCTCCGATTGCAGGTACGGATACAGCGCGCGGGTATAGCGCAGGATCTGTTCGCGGCTCATGCGCGAAGTGCTCTGGAAGAAGCTCGCCAGCAGCGCCGGCAGGGCGAAGATGTGCAGCACGTTGTTGCGGTAGTAGGTCATCAGGACGGCGTTCTGCTCGTCCAGATAGAGGATCTTGCCCAGCGCATCGTTCTGCTCGGACAGCAGATCCATGCTCTTCACATGCTCGATCAGCGCCCGTCCGTCACCCTCCGGCAAGGTGGTGTGCGGCGAATACGGCACCTTGCGCAGCAGCGCCAGGTACAGGTCCAGCACCCGCGCCATGGCGCGGTCGTCCAGCGCCAGGCGGGTGGTCGACAGCAGCGCCAGGGCCACCAGGTTGACCGGGTTGATCGCCGCCGCTTCGTTCAAGTGCCGGGCGACTTTTTCGCCCAGGCGGTTGGTGGTTTCGTTGAGCCACGCCGGTTTGAACTGCGGGCCGAGCTCCTGCTGGCGCCAGTCCGGCTGTTCGCTGTCGAGGAATTCCGCCAGTTTGATCGGTTCGCCGAAGTTGACCGCTACCTGGCCGAAACGCTGCTTGAGCGCGCCGATGACTTTGAAGATGTCGAAGATCGACTCTTTCTTCTTGCTCGCACCCCGCAGTTCGCCGAGGTAAGTCCGTCCTTCAAGGACGCGCTCGTAACCGATGTACACCGGCACAAACACGATCGGCATCCGCGACGAGCGCAGGAAGCTGCGCATCGTGATCGCCAGCATCCCGGTTTTCGGTTGCAGCATGCGCCCGGTGCGCGAGCGGCCGCCTTCGACGAAATATTCGACCGGGAAGCCCTTGGTGAACAGGGTATGGAGGTATTCGTTGAACACCGAGGTGTACAGCGGATTGCCCTTGAACGTGCGGCGCATGAAGAACGCGCCACCACGGCGCAACAGGCTGCCGATCACCGGCATGTTCAGGTTGATCCCGGCGGCGATGTGCGGCGGGGTCAGGCCGTTGCGAAACAGCAAGTAGGACAGCAACAGGTAGTCGATGTGGCTGCGATGGCAGGGCACGTAGATCACTTCGTGGCCGGGGGCGATCTTCTGCACGCCTTCGATGTGGTTGACCTTGATCCCGTCGTAGATCTTGTTCCAGAACCAGCTCAGCACCACTTCGAGGAAGCGGATGGCGGTGTAGGTGTAGTCCGAGGCGATTTCGTTGCCGTAGCGCAGGGCCTGGGCCTTGGCTTTTTCGGCGGAGATGTTTTCGCGTTCGGCCTCATCGAGGATCGCCTGCTTGACCAGCGGCTGATTGAGCAGGCCTTTGACCAGATTGCGCCGGTGGGAAATGTCCGGGCCGATCACCGCCGTTTTCAGGTTGCGGAAATGCACCCGCAGGATCCGCTGGGCCATGCGCACGGTGCGCTCGTGGCCCTTGTTGTGTTCGATCAACTCGCGCAGGTGAATCGGCGCCGAGAACTGCACGCGGGTCTTGCGCCCCAGAATCATGATGCTCAGCAGCCGACGCAAACGTCCGGTGACCGCCCAGCTATCGGCGAACAGCAGTTTCCACGGGCTCGATTCGCTGTCCGGCGACTGGCCCCAGAACACGCTGACCGGAATGATCTGTGCGTCTTCGGCGGCGTTCTGGCTGAGGGCGCTGACCAGTCGGGTCAGGGTTGGCGGGGCGCCGCGCTTGTCCTGGCGACCGAGCCAGTCGGGGTCCGGCGTCAGGTAGAAGAACGCCGCCGGTTCGACCAGCGAACCCACCGATACCGGCAGCACCGGGCGCGGCAGGCCGGCCTTGGTGCATTCGGTGTCGACCACCGCCAGATCCGTGAGCGAAGGATTTTGCAGGACGTAGAACACCGGACGACTGCGGTCGAGGTTGAGAGTGAACGACGACTGGTTGATCGTCTCGGAGCGAACCCAGAGATACAACAGTCGGCGCAAGGTGCCAAACACAAGACGGCGGAACGGGGAACGGGTCATACGGCTTCTGCGTGAGTTGATAAACCGAGCGTTTGCTCGGGCGGTCGATAGTGTGCCGGATTCATGGAAAATCGGCAAAAAAGCAGCGAAGTAATCTCCTGTTGAGACTTTTCGTGCCTGTCATATACTCGGCGGTCTGTCGCCGAGGCCCTTGTATGGACGTCGGACGCAGGCTGACGTTCCTCAAGGCTTTCCTGCGAAAAGCCCGTTCAATAATAAAAAAGGAGTATGAACAGATGGCAACACGTGAAACCGGCAACGTGAAGTGGTTCAACGATGCCAAAGGCTACGGCTTCATTCAGCGCGAAGACGGGCTGGACGTTTTCGTGCATTACCGCGCGATCCGTGGCGAAGGCCACCGTTCGCTGACTGAAGGTCAGCGGGTCGAGTATGCGGTGGTGGAGGGGCAGAAAGGCTTGCAGGCCGAGGATGTAGTAGGCCTGTAACACAAAACCAATGTGGGAGCAGGCTTGCTCCCGCATTGGTTTTGTTTGAGGCTGAAATCAGCTTGTACGCCAGGTGATTTCTTCTTCACCATCGGCACTGATGCGAATCCAGCGATCGGCCGATTCCTCGCCTTCCTCCTCGACCCAGGTGCCCGGTGCGCAGCGCACTTCGACGTTCAGCGCGGCGAACGCGGCGCGGGCGCAGGCGATGTCGTCGTCCCATGGGGTCTCGTCGCTTTCCAGGTACAGGCTGTTCCACTTGCCCACGGCTTTCGGCAGCCAGGTCACGGGGATGTTGCCGGCCTTGCACTTCCAGGTCTGGCCTTTCTGCACCCATTCGCTGCACTCGCCCAGTGCTGAGTCGAGCCAGGCCGAAATGGCCTTGTGGTCGACGTCGGCGTCTTTCAGGTAAATCTCGATGTCCGGTTGGCGCATGGATGTCCTCACTGCGGGTCTGAAAAATCCATTCGCGGATTTAGCCGGCCCCGGGCTGCTCGCCCGAGTCCAAAAGTTTATTGAAGAACGAAATAATCGTAGCGCATCGAGACGGTGGTCTCGAACGGCTCGGCCTGCTCGATCACTGCCGCGCGGCGCTCGGCGCTGGCACGCCAGCCGTGGGGCGTCATCGCCAGCAGGTTGGCGCGATCCGCTGGCTTGTCCAGCGTCAGCTTGAACTCCAGGGTTTCGCTGTGTGCCAGCGCCATGCCCTCGGGCACCAGCGCCAGATGCTTGTCGTCGGTGTACTCACGCACTTCGTCGTACAGGCGTTCACGCAGTTCCATCAGATGGCCGCTGGTCGGCCCGACTTTCATCAGGCCGCCGCCGACGCTGAGCAGGCGCTTGGCTTCTGCCCAGTCCAGCGGGCTGAAAACACTGGCGAGAAACTGGCAACTGGCGGACGCCAGCGGCACCCGGGCCATGCTGGCGATCAACCAGGTCAATTGCGGGTTGCGTTTGCAGGCGCGTTTCACCGCTTCGCGGGAAATGTCCAGCGCGTAGCCATCGGCATCCGGCAGGGCCTCGGCGATCTGCGCGGTGTAGTAACCCTCGCCACAACCGATGTCGACCCAGCGGGCCGGTGCGTAACTCGCCGCCAGTTCCGCCAGACGCCTGGCCACCGGCGCGTAATGACCGGCATTCAGAAAGTCACGACGGGCTTCGACCATCGCCTGGTTGTCGCCAGGGTCGCGGCTGTTCTTGTGTTGCACCGGCAGCAGGTTCAGGTAACCCTGGCGTGCACGGTCGAACCGATGGCCGGCGGGGCAGGCCACGCCGTTGTCCACCGCGTTGAGCGGTTCACTGCAGATCGGGCACGCGAGCATCAGGCGAGCAACTTGATCAGGGTCTGGTAGTAGATCTCGGTCAGCACGTCGAGGTCGGCCGCCAGCACGCGCTCGTTGACCTGGTGGATGGTCGCGTTGACCGGCCCCAGTTCAACCACCTGAGTACCCATGGTGGCGATGAAGCGACCATCGGAGGTGCCGCCGCTGGTGGACGCCTTGGTTTCGCGACCGGTGATCTGCTTGATGCTCGACGACACCGCGTCGAGCAGCGCGCCCGGTTCGGTGAGGAATGGCAGGCCGGACAGCGCCCAGTCGATGTGCCAGTCCAGATTGTGCTTGTCGAGAATGTCGGCGACGCGCTTCTGCAAGCCTTCGACGGTGGATTCGGTGGAGAAACGGAAGTTGAACAACGCCACCAGATCGCCCGGAATCACGTTGGTCGCGCCGGTGCCGGAGTTGATGTTGGAAATCTGGAAGCTGGTCGGCGGGAAGAAATCGTTGCCGTGATCCCAGTGCTCGGCGGCCAGTTCCGCCAGGGCCGGGGCGGCGAGGTGGATCGGGTTCTTCGCCAGGTGCGGATACGCCACGTGGCCCTGCACACCGCGCAAGGTGAGCTTGGCGCCGAGGGAGCCGCGACGACCGTTTTTCACCACGTCGCCGACCAGGGTGGTGCTCGACGGCTCGCCGACGATGCACCAGTCCAGGCGCTCGTTGCGTGCGACAAGACGTTCAACCACAGCCTTGGTGCCGTGGTGCGCCGGGCCTTCTTCGTCGCTGGTGATCAGGAACGCGACCTTGCCTTTGTGGTTCGGGTAGTCGGCGACGAAGCGCTCGGCCGCCACGGTCATCGACGCCAGGCTGCCTTTCATGTCCGCCGCACCACGGCCGCAGAGCATGCCGTGTTCGTCGATCACCGCGTTGAACGGGTCGATCTGCCAGGCGGTCACCGGGCCGGTCGGCACCACATCGGTGTGGCCGGCGAAGCACAGCACTGGGCCGTCGCCCTGGCCGTGGGTCGCCCAGAAGTTATCCACATCCTCGATGCGCATCGGCTCCAGGTTGAACCCGGCATCGCCCAGGCGCTGCATCATCTGCTTCTGGCAATCGGCGTCGACCGGCGTCACCGACGGACGGCGGATCAGGTCGATGGCGAGTTGGAGGGTCGGCGAAAGGTCGGCGTGGGCCGTCATGGAAAACTCCGGAAATCATGAATGTGGGCGCGGACTAATGCGGGCGCGGGCTTGCTCGCGAAGGTGCTTGATCAGCCAACATAGATGTTGAATGTTACAAAGCCTTCGCGAGCAAGCCCGCTCCCGCAGGGATACCGTCCGGTCAGTAAGACCGTGTATCACGCCAAGCCCTGCAAAATGGCGGTTATCTTAAAGCAAAACGGCGACCATAGGCCGCCGTTTAGTGCTTCGATGAGGATTTAGACAACCGGTGCCGGTTCAGGCGCAGTCGCAGGTTTTGGCAGCGACGACAGGAACGCCATGATCAGCGCCGCGACGTACGGCAGCGACTGCACCAGCAGCATGGCGACCCAGAAGCGCATGTCATTGCTCGGAATGCCCTGCACCAGGAAGATCCCCAGCGCCGCACCCCACAACAGCAGCATGATGAACAACTCTTCCCGCGCTTCGGAAATCGCCACCCAGAAGCCATGGTTGTCGGCGTTTTTCGGGGTGCGGAAGAACGGAATGCTGCTGGTGAAGAAGCCGTACAGCACCGCTTTGGCGATGGTGTGCGACAACGCCAGTCCTGCCAGCGCGGCGCAGAATGCATCTTTCAGGTTCACGCCGACGGCGCGGCGGTACAGGAAGATGATCTTGCCGACCTTGAACACGAACAGCGCCAGCGGCGGGATCGCGAAGATCAGCAGCGGCGGGTCGACCCGTTGCGGCACGATAATCATCGCCGCCGACCACAGCAGCGCGCCGACGGTGAAGAAGATGTTCATGCCGTCCGCGACCCACGGCAGCCAGCCCGCGAGGAAGTGGTAACGCTGGCCACGGGTCAGCTCGGTGTCCTTGCCGCGCAGCAGGCTGCGGGTGTGGCGCTTGATGATCTGGATCGCGCCGTAGGCCCAGCGGAAGCGCTGCTTCTTGAAGTCGATGAAGGTGTCCGGCATCAGACCCTTGCCGTAGCTGTCGTGGTAATACGCCGCCGACAGGCCTTTTTCGAATACCCGCAGGCCCAGTTCGGCGTCTTCGCAGATGCACCAGTCGGCCCAGCCCAGCTCTTCGAGTACCGAGCGACGGGTCATGGTCATGGTGCCGTGCTGGATGATCGCGTCGCGGTCGTTGCGGGTGACCATGCCGATGTGGAAGAAGCCTTTGTATTCGGCGTAGCAGAGCTTCTTGAAGGTGCTTTCGTTCTGGTCACGGTAATCCTGCGGCGACTGCACCACGGCGATTTTCGGGTCGGCGAAGTGCGGCACCATGTGCTTGAGCCAGTTCGGATGCACGCAGTAATCGGAGTCGATCACCGCAATCACTTCGGCATCCTTGGCGGTGTGCGGAATCAGGTAGTTCAGCGCACCACCCTTGAACCCGGCCAGTGGCGAGACGTGGAAGAACTTGAAGCGCGGGCCGAGGGTCGCGCAGTAGTCACGCACCGGTTCCCAGACCGCCGGGTCCTTGGTGTTGTTGTCGATGATCAGGACTTCGAAGTCCGGATAGTCGAGGTTGGCCAGGGCGTTGAGGGTCTGTTTGACCATCTCCGGCGGCTCGTTGTAGCACGGCACATGGATCGAGACTTTCGGGCGGTAGTCCGAGTCGCCGACCACCGGCAGGAATTCCCGGCGGCGCTTGTGGATCCACACCGCCTCGGCCAGTTCATGGGCCTCGGTCAGCAGCACGATGAACACCCCGAGCGCGCCGAGCGCCAGCAGGAAACCCACCGTCAGGCTGAACCACGTGCTGTATTGCTGGCTGTAGTCGTAACCGATCCACACCAGCACCGAACCACACAGGAACGCGATAAAGGTCAGGAATGTACGACCACGCTGACGCAGGGCCGAGCCGTCGATCATCAGCAGGGTCAGCGACAGCAGCGCCAGCACCACCGAGCCGATCGCCAGCACCCGCCATTGCGGGATCGCCACCACCGGCCCTTCAAAGTTGAATTTCTGCTGGCGCGCGGCGTTGAACACGCCCCAGTAGGCGCCGACCGAACCTTCGTCGCTGGCCTTCCACGGCTGGTCGAAGGCTTCGATCACGAAGTAGTTGAAACCCTGACGGTTGAGCTTGTTGACCAGCGTGCGCAGGTAGATCGCCTGATCCGCCGGCGACGCGTCAGCACCACCGCGCATGCGCCCGTTGCTCGGCCAGCCGACTTCGGACAGCAGCAACGGTTTTTTCGGGAACATCTTTTTCAGGTCGCGGGCGCGGTCGAAAACGAACTGCCCGGCCTTGTCCACCGGAATGAACTCCCAGTAGGGCAGAACGTGGGCGGCGATCAGGTCGACGTGCTTGGCCAGTTCCGGGTGTTCTTCCCAGACGTGCCATTGTTCGGAGGTGGTCACCGGCACTTTCACCGCTGCGCGCACGCGGTCGAGCAGGACGCTGAGTTCCTTGGCGGTGATTTCCTTGCGGAAGATCGCCTCGTTGCCGACCACCACGCGAACCACGCTGCGCGAGGTGTTGGCCAGTTCGATGGCGCGGGTGATTTCCCGTTCGTTGCGTTCCTGGTCCGGGCTGATCCAGATCCCCAGGGTCACGCGCAGGCCGAACTCTTCGGCGAGTTTCGGAATGTCCTGCAGGGTGCCATCGACCGAGTAGATGCGGATGTTGTCCGTCAGCTTGCTCATGATCTCCAGGTCGCGGCGCATTTCGTCGTCAGTCGGATACTGATCCTTCTGTGGGAACTGGCCCTGCTGGAATGGCGAATAGGAGAAACCGGAGATTTGCTCCGGCCAGTTCGGCGCGGAGACCGGGCGATTGATCAGCGCCCAGAAACCGGTGAACAGGGCGGCGATTGCCAGAACCACCACCAGGTTGAGACCAAATTTACGCGATGACATAGCTGTTTCGGGTTCCGGAGTCTGTGGAACGAAGGTTCGGTTGGCAGGATGGCTGTTACAGATGCAAAGGGCGCGAATCCTACACCGGCGGTTCACTGGTCGTACACCGAACAGGGAAATGCCCGACATTGGGCAATCCGCTTTGACTTAAGTTCTTACACTTGTCGTTTGAAGCTTAAAACTTGTCGCCGGCTCGTCCATAATGCGCGCCGGTTTTTGGGGTAATGGTCATGAGTACAGAAGATCCACGGTTTGCAGGCGTCGCCCGTTTGTATGGCATCGAGGGCCTGGAGCGCCTGCGCGCCGCCCATGTGGCGATTGTCGGCGTCGGTGGCGTCGGCTCCTGGGCGGCGGAAGCCATTGCCCGTTGCGGGGTCGGCGAGATCTCGCTGTTCGACCTCGACGACGTCTGCGTCAGCAATGCCAACCGCCAGTTGCATGCGCTGGACAGCACCGTCGGCAAACCCAAGGTCGAGGTGATGGCCGAGCGTCTGCGCGGGATCAACCCGGATTGCACCGTGCATGCGGTGGCGGATTTCGTTACCCGCGAAACCATGGCCGAGTACATCACGCCGAACATCGACTGCGTGATCGATTGCATCGATGCCGTCAACGCCAAGGCGGCGCTGATCGCCTGGTGCAAGCGCCGCAAGATCCAGATCATCACCACCGGCGGCGCAGGCGGGCAGATCGATCCGACGCTGATTCAGGTTTGCGACCTGAACCGCACCTTCAACGATCCGCTGGCCTCGAAAGTGCGCTCCACGCTGCGTCGTGACTACGGTTTCTCACGCACCGTGACCCGCCATTACAGCGTGCCGTGCGTGTTCTCCACCGAACAACTGCGTTATCCGAAGCCGGACGGCAGCATCTGCTTGCAGAAGAGTTTTGTCGGCGATGGCGTGAAACTCGATTGCGCCGGCGGATTCGGCGCGGTGATGATGGTGACGGCGACGTTCGGCATGGTCGCAGCGACCAAGGCTGTGGATAAACTGGTGGCGGGTGTGCGGCGACCGGCGGATCGGGTCAAGCCTCAGGCTTGAGCGGTCGGCTCAGTCTCCTTCGCGAGCCAGCCCGCTCCCCCGGGAGTCGCATGGCAATGGACTCGCTCGCGAAGGCGGTCAGCCAGCCAGCGCCTTCATCCGCTGCAGCACCGCATTCAAGCCATTGCTGCGCGACGGCGACAGTTGCCGGGAAAGCCCCAACTGATTGAACCAGTCCGGCAAATCCACCTGTTGTAACTCGGCGGCGCTCAACCCGTTGACCCGCGCCAGCAGCAACGCCACCAGGCCGCGAATCATCCGGGCGTCGCTGGCGGCGCTGAATTGCCAGTGACCGTCGTGCAGTTCGCCCACCAGCCACACCTGGCTTTCACAGCCATGCACGCGGTTGGCGTCGCACTTGTCCGCGTCGCTCAACGCCGGCAGACGATCGCCAAACTGCATCAACAACCGCGCCCGCTGTTCCCAGCCGGCGGCGTCCTGAAAGGTTTGCAGCGCTTGGGCGGCGGCGACCGGCAGGCTCATCGCAACAACTCCAGGGCCTGATCCAGTGCGGCGAAGAACCGCTCCAGATCCTCGGAATCGTTGTACAGCGCCAGCGACACACGAATCGCCCCGGCCAGTTCGAAACGCTTGAGCAACGGCATGGCGCAGTGATGCCCGGCGCGCACGGCGATGCCTTGTTCAGTCAGCAGATGCGCCAGATCGGCGTTATGCACACCTTCGACGACAAAACTCGCCAGCGCCAGTTGCGGCTTGCCCAGCAGGCGAATGCCGTCGCGGGCGACGAGGCCGCGCAGTAGGCAGTCATGCAGCGCCGCTTCGTGGGCGGACACCGCGTCCTGATCCAGGCCCGACAAGTAATCGAGGGTTGCGCCGAGCCCGATCACGCTGGCAATCGGTGGCGTCCCCGCTTCGAAACCCAGCGGCGCCGGACGGAAGCGCGCGTCGTGGTAATTGGCGTCCAGCACCATTTCGCCGCCGAACTGCCATGGACGCAGTTGCTCCAGCGCCGCGTTGCGCCCGAACAGCACGCCGAGGCCATCGGGGCCGTAAAGCTTGTGGCTGGAAAATACATAAAAGTCGCAGCCGAGGGCCTGCACATCGTGGCGGCCATGCACCACGCCTTGCGCGCCGTCGACCACCGTCAGCGCGTTTTGCGCCTTGGCCATCGCCAGCAGCGCCGGCAACGGTTGCCACGCGCCGAGCACGTTGGACAACTGACTGACTGCCAGCAGGCGCGTGCGCGGGGTTATCAGGCGCAGGGCGGCGGCGAGGTCGATCAGGCCGTCGCTATCCAGTGGCAGGATCACCAGTTTCAGGTTGCGACGTTGGGCCAGTTGCTGCCATGGCAGCAGGTTGGCGTGATGCTCCAGGGCGCTGATGACAATTTCATCGCCCGGATTGAATACGTGTTCCAGGCCATAGGCCAGGAGATTCAGCGCACTGGTGGCGCCATGGGTGAAGATGATTTGCCCGCTGTCACCGGCATTCAGCCATTGGCCGACCTTCAGCCGACTGTCCTCGAAGGCCTGGGTGGCGTGGGCGCCGGGAAGGTGCTGGGCACGATGCACGTTGGCCGCGCCGTTGGCGTAGTAGTGCGCCAGCGCGTCGAGCAGGGCCTGGGGTTTTTGCGTGGTGGCGGCGTTGTCCAGATAGGTCTGGTCTTGCCGTTGCAGGGCGGCGATGGCCGGAAAATCGGCGCGCCAGGGGGAGAGAATCATCATGCTGTCAGGCCCTGGTGGGTGACGCCGAACCCTGTGGGAGCCGGGCTTGCCCGCGAAGCTTTTGATGGCTTCGCGAGTAAACCCGCTCCCACGGGTGTCGTGCAAGGCTGCTTAGTTGTGAGCGTGCAGCGCTTCGTTCAGTTCGATCGCCGACTTGTGGGTTTTGCACTCCACGGCACCGGTTTCCGAATTACGACGGAACAGCAGGTCGGTCTGGCCGGCCAGGTCACGGGCCTTGACCACTTTGACCAGTTGATTGTTCTCGTCCAGCAGCGCGACTTTGGTGCCGGCGGTCACGTACAGGCCCGACTCGACGGTGTTGCGGTCGCCCAGCGGAATGCCGATACCGGCGTTGGCGCCGATCAGGCAGCCTTCGCCGACCTTGATCACGATGTTGCCGCCGCCCGACAGGGTGCCCATGGTCGAGCAACCGCCGCCCAGGTCCGAACCCTTGCCGACGAACACGCCAGCGGAGACGCGGCCTTCGATCATGCCCGGGCCTTCGGTGCCGGCGTTGAAGTTGATGAAGCCTTCGTGCATCACGGTGGTGCCTTCGCCCACGTATGCGCCCAGACGCAGACGCGCGGCGTCAGCGATACGCACGCCGGCCGGAACCACGTAGTCGGTCATTTTCGGGAACTTGTCCACCGAGAACACTTCCAGCAGCTCGCCGCGCAGGCGCGCTTCGAGTTGCAGCTCGGCCAGTTCGCTCAGGTCGACGGCGCCCTGGCTGGTCCAGGCCACGTTCGGCAGCAGCGGGAAGATCCCGGCCAGGCTTACGCCGTGCGGCTTGACCAGACGATGGGACAGCAGGTGCAGCTTGAGGTAAGCCTCAGGTGTCGAGGTCAGTTGTGCGTCTTCGGCCAGCAGGGTGGCGACCAGTGGCTTGTGGCTTTCGGCCAGGCGGGTCAGCAGTTTGGCTTGTTCGGCATCAACGCCCTTCACGGCTTCAGCCAGTTGAGCGGCTTGTGCGGTGGTGAACGCGATGGCCTGGTTGCCTTCGCTGTAACCGAGGATCGGTGCCACGGCGGCAACCAGTTCGGCGGACGGGTTGAGCAGCGGCTGAGCGTAGAACACTTCCAGCCACGCGCCTTGACGGTTTTGAGTGCCGACACCGAAGGCCAGGCTGAACAGGGATTTGGACATGTGAATACCTCTACAAAGGGTGACGGGCTGCTTACTTGAGCGCGGCCGCGTAGATATCTGGCTTGAAGCCAATCAGGGTTCGGTCACCGAGATCGAGCACCGGGCGCTTGATCATCGAGGGTTGAGCGAGCATCAGTTCGATGGCTTTCGACTGGTCGAGATCGGCTTTGCGTTCGTCATCGAGTTTGCGAAAGGTCGTGCCCGCGCGGTTCAACACGGTTTGCCAGCCATGTTCATCGCACCATTGGGTCAGGTGCTCACGGTCGATGCCGGCAGTCTTGTAATCATGGAAGTCGTAGCTGACAGCGTGTTCATCGAGCCAGGTGCGCGCCTTCTTCATGGTGTCGCAGGCTTTGATGCCGAAAAGGTGCAACGTTTTGCTTGAAACGGTCAAGGAATCGCCCCCTTTACAGGTGCTGGAGAAAAAAGGTGTCGGATTATGCCATGACCGGACGGTTTCGCGGCGCCACTGGTTCAATTGCCTCCTTTTAACCGGCGAGTGTTTGCGGGAGGGGTGTTTCAGAACGTGCGACATAGGTGCAACGGTCATGCTCAGCCTAAGCCGCTAATATGGCAGTTCAACGCTGTCGATTGTCTGAGATTTCCGCTTTATGCAAACCGCTTACACCGTCCTGATCCTGTTGATGCTGGTCAGCGTCTCGCGGCTGGTTGGCCGGGTCATCCCGCTGCCGCTGCCTCTGGTGCAGATCGCCGCCGGCGCGTTGCTGGCCTGGCCGACCCTCGGCCTGCACGTGGCGCTGGATCCCGAACTGTTCCTGTTTCTGTTCCTGCCGCCGCTGCTGTTCTCCGACGGCTGGCGCATGCCCAAGCGTGAGTTCTGGAAACTGCGCGGGCCAATCCTGACCCTCGCGGTGGGGCTGGTGCTGTTCACGGTGGTCGGTGCCGGGTACTTCATTCACTGGCTGCTGCCGACGATCCCGCTGCCAGTGGCCTTCGCGCTGGCGGCGGTGCTGTCGCCGACCGACGCCGTGGCTGTGTCGGCGATTGCCCAGAACCGCTTGCCGACGCCGTTGATGCACATGCTGCAAGGCGAGGCGCTGATGAACGACGCCTCGGGCCTGGTGACCTTCAAGTTTGCGCTGGTCGCGGCGGTGACTGGCGTCTTCTCCCTGGCCAACGCGAGCCTGACCTTCGTGCTGGTGGCCGTTGGTGGATTGGCGGTCGGGGTCGCGCTGAGCTGGCTGGTCGGCCGCTTGCGCGCCTGGATGATCGCCCGGGGCTGGGACGATCCGGCGACCCATGTGGTGTTTATGTTATTGCTGCCGTTCGCCGCTTATGTGCTGGCTGAGCGCTTGGGCGCCTCGGGCATTCTCTCGGCGGTGGCGGCGGGGATGATGCAGAGCTGGCTCGATCTGCTGCCACGCCAGACCAGCACCCGCCTGCTCAATCGCAGTGTCTGGTCGCTGCTGGAGTTTGCCTTCAACGGGCTGATTTTTCTGCTCCTCGGCCTGCAACTGCCGGACATCATCAAAGCGGTGGTCAGCCACGAGCCGTCGCTGTGGCCGACGCTGCTGTACCGCTGCCTCGATGTGGTGGCGATTTTCCTGGCGCTGGTGATGCTGCGGTTTGTCTGGGTGCAGAGCATCTGGCGCCTGTCGGTGTTGCTGCGACGGGTGCGCGGCAAGGGCGACTTGACTCAGGTGCCGACCGCGCGATCCTGCTGGCTGCTGACCGTCGGCGGGGTGCGCGGGGCGGTGACGCTGGCGGGCGTGATGTCGGTGCCGATGCTGATGGGGGGAGAAGCGTTTCCCGAGCGAGACCTGCTGATCTTCATCGCCGCCGGGGTGATTCTGCTGTCGCTGGTGGCGGCCTGCATTGCCTTGCCGTTGCTCTTGCGCGGGATCCAGAAAAGCCCGGACGACCAGCGTCGCCAGGAAGTTCGCGACGCCTGGCGCAAGACCGCCGAAGCGGCGATCCATGCGCTGGAAACCGAAGAACTCACCCCGCAAGATGCCGCCCAAGCGGCACTGGCGGCGGAGTTGAAGGCGCGGATCATGTCCGAATACCGCCATCAACTGGAGGTGTTCAACGACTCGGCCGAGGCCCAGGCGCTGGCCTTCCAGATGGATCTGCTGGAGCGCCGCTTGCGGCTCAAGGCGCTGCGCGCGCAACGCCTGGAGTTGTACAGCCTCAGCCGTCAGCACCAGATCGGTGACGACGTGTTGCGTGAAGTGCTGGGAGAACTGGATCTGAGCGAGGCGAATCTGGGCCAGGTCAAATGAATGATCTGGCGAGCTGTTTTGTTCCGTGCCGGATTGCCCGGCACGGAACGCTCAGGGGTTACTTGCGACGAATCACGAAGTCGCGGATGCGCTCGGCGGCTTCAACGCATTCGGCCAACGGTGCGACCAGGGCCATGCGCACGCGCCCGGCGCCCGGGTTGGTGCCATCGACATCGCGGGACAGGTAGGAACCCGGCACCACGGTCACGTGTTCTTCGGCGAACAGATCACGGCAGAACGCCGCATCGTCGCCCTGCACGTTCGGCCACAGGTAGAAGCTGCCGTCCGGGCGCTGCACATCCATGACCGGGCTGAGGATTTCCAGTACCGCATCGAACTTCTCTCGGTACAGCGCGCGGTTGGCGCGCACATGCACTTCGTCGTTCCACGCGGCGACGCTGGCCAGTTGGGTCTGAACCGGCATCGCGCAACCGTGGTAAGTGCGGTACAGCAGGAAACCCTTGAGGATCTCGGCATCACCGGCGACGAAGCCGGAACGCAGGCCTGGCAGGTTCGAGCGCTTGGACAGGCTGTGGAACACCACGCAACGCTTGAAATCCTTGCGGCCCAGTTCGGCGCAGGCGCTGAGCAGGCCCGGTGGCGGGGTCTGTTCATCGAAGTACAGTTCGCTGTAGCACTCGTCGGCGGCAATCACGAAATCGTGTTCGTCGGCCAGGGCGATGAGTTTTTTCAGGGTGTCGAGAGGGATCAACGCCCCGGTCGGGTTGCCCGGCGAGCACAGGAACAGGATCTGGCAGCGTTTCCAGATGTCCGGCGATACGGCGTCGAAGTCCGGGTTGAAGCCGTTTTCATCCAGGCACGGCAGGTAGTGCGGCTTCGCGCCGGCGAGGAACGCTGCACCTTCGTAGATCTGGTAGAACGGGTTCGGGCTGACCACCAGGGCGTCATCGCCACGGTTGACCACGGTCTGAGTGAAGGCGAACAGCGCTTCACGGGTGCCGTTGACCGGCAGGACGTTGCGCGCCGGATCGATCCAGCCGCCCGGCACATTGAAGCGACGCTCGCACCAGGCCGCGATAGCTTCGCGCAGGGCCGGAATGCCGAGGGTGGTCGGGTACACCGCCATCTGCTCCAGATTGCTCGCCAGGGCCTCGGCGACAAAGCTTGGCGAGCGGTGTTTCGGCTCGCCGATGGACAGCGCGATCGGGCGCTTGTCCGGATTCGGCGTGACGCTGCCGAGCAGGGCACGGAGCTTTTCGAACGGGTAGGGCTGCAACTGGTTCAGAGCGTTATTCATGGGGGCCTCTTTCAATGCAGGGAGCCGGCGCACGTCGTGGCCGGCCACTCCCGCAGGGGTCAATGAGTGAATTCAAATGCTTAAGCGCGACAGCTTGATATCGGGTTCCTGATTGACGCTCAGTTGTTCGACGATGGCGTCCTGCAGGCGGCTGCACAGCAACGGATCGGACAGCGGCTGATTGTGGGCGTCGGTGATGAAGAACACGTCTTCCACCCGCTCGCCCAGCGTGGCGATCTTGGCATTCTGCAGCGACAGGTCGAACTCGAGGAAGATTCCGCCGATCCGCGCCAGCAGGCCAGGACGGTCGGGCGCCGTCAGTTCCAGCACCGTCACCGGACGCTGGGCGTCGTTGTGGATCGTCACTTGTGGGGCGAACGCGAAATGCTTGAGCTGGCGCGGCACGCGACGCTGGATGATCGTCGGGTAGTCGTCCGGGTTGCGCAGGGCTTCGGTCAGGCCGTCGCGGATCTGCTTGACCCGCGCCGGGTTGTCGCCGATCGAGTCGCCATCGGTGTCGAGCACGATGTAGGTGTCGAGGGTGAACTGGCTGCTCGAGGTGATGACCCGGGCGTCGTGAATGTTCAGGTTGAGCTGATCCATCGCGGCCACGGTCACAGCGAAGAAATCGTGCTGATCCGGGGCGTAGATGAAGATCTGTGTGCCGCCCTCGAATTCGCGCTGGGTGGTTTCTTTGATCAGCACCAGCGGCCCGCCGTCGGCCGGCTGCTGGAGGATCGCGTCGCTGTGCCAGGCCACGTCGCCGGCGGTGTGACGCAGGAAGTAGTCATCTCCCAGCTGCGCCCACAACTGCTCGACATCGTCCGGATCGGTGCCGCCGCGCACCAGGATGTCGAGCGCCGCACTCTGGGTCTGGCGGATCTGCTCCTCGCGATCCACCGGATTTTCCAGGCCGCGACGCAGGGCACGCTTGGTTTCGGTGTAGAGCTGACGCAGCAGGCTGGCGCGCCAGGAGTTCCACAGGGTCGGGTTGGTCGCGTTGATGTCCGCCACGGTCAGCACATACAGGTAATCGAGACGGGTTTCATCGCCGACGATCTGGGCGAAATCATGGATCACCTGCGGGTCGGACAAGTCCTTGCGCTGGGCGGTGGTCGACATGACCAGATGGTTTTGCACCAGCCATACAATCAGTCGGCTGTCCCACACCGGTAACTGATGGCGCTGGCAGAAGGCCTCGGCGTCGACCGCACCGATGTCCGAGTGATCACCATGCCGGCCCTTGCCGATATCGTGATACAGGCCGGCGAGGTAGATCAGCTCGGGCTTGGGCAGCTTGCCCATGAGCTTGCTGGCCAGCGGGAATTTTTCCGACACCTGGGTGTACTGCAATTTGCGCAGGTGCTTGATCAGGTTCAGCGTGTGCGCGTCGACCGTATAGATGTGGAACAGGTCGTGCTGCATCTGCCCGACGATAAAGCCGAACTCCGGCAGATAACGCCCGAGAATGCCGTAGCGGTTCATCCGCCGCAGATTGCGATGAATACCGATCTTGCACTTGAACAGTTCGATGAACAGGCTGGTGTTGCGAATGTCGTTGCGGAAATCGTCGTCGATCAGATGGCGGTTTTCCCGCAGCAGGCGGATCGTATCGGCGCGCACGCCCTTGATGTCCGGCTGCTGGGCCATCAGCACGAAAATTTCCAGCATGGCGAACGGCGTGCGGCGGAACACGTTGTCGTTGCGTGCCTCGATATAGCCGTCGTGCAACTGGAAACGCGAGTTGATCGGCTGTGGCGGCGCTTCGTCTTCCGGGGCGAGGATGACTTCTTCGAAGTGCTGGATGATCAGGTCGCTGAGCTGGGCAATGCTCATCACCACGCGGAAATACTGTTGCATGAAGTTTTCGACGGCCTGCTTGGCGTCGTCGCCTTCAAACCCCAGCAGCCCGGCAATGGTGCGTTGATGATCGAACAGCAAGCGGTCTTCGGAGCGGCCGGCCAGCATGTGCAGGGCATAGCGCACTTTCCACAGGAATTCCTGGGAGGAGGCGAGCAGGGCGTTTTCGCTTTCGACCAGAAAGCCTTCGCCGGCCAGGGCGCGCAGGTTCAGGGTGCCGTACTGACGACGGGCAACCCACAGAATCGTCTGGATGTCCCGTAGTCCGCCGGGTGAGCCTTTGACGTTGGGTTCCAGGTTGTATTCGGTGTCGTTGTACTTGTGGTGGCGGGCCTTCTGCTCGGAGCGCTTGGCCAGGAAAAACTCCCTGCTTGGCCACATGTGTTCGGTGCTGGTGACGTCGAGCATGCGCTGGCGCAGACGCTCGGGGCCGCAAATGGTGCGGCTTTCCATCAGGTTGGTGACCACGGTCAGGTCGGCGCGGGCCTCTTCGGCGCATTCGTCGACCGAGCGAACGCTCTGACCGACTTCCAGGCCGATGTCCCACAGCAGCGTCAGAAAACGCTCGATGGAGTCGCGGAAAATTTCGTGATCGGCGCTGTCCAGCAGGATCAGCAGGTCAATGTCGGAGTAGGGATGCAGCTCGCCGCGACCGTAGCCGCCGACTGCGACCAGCGCGATATCGGCGTCTTCGCTCCAGTTGAACTGCTCCCAGGCCTTTTGCAGGATGTTGTCGACGAACCAGGCGCGGTCCTCGATCAGCCGGCGGATGTCGCGGCCGTTGCGAAACCGCGCGTCGAGCACTTCGCCGGCCTGGCGGATCGCCTTCTTGAAGGCGGCGATGGGGCTCGCTTTCAGGGCCAGTTCAGCCTGGAACTGGCCACGGTCGAAGAGTTCGGGATCCACCTGCGGCATCGATTGGCTTTCCTTCTATAGGCTGGGAGCGGGTTCCGGGATCAGGCCGATACGCGCGGGATCGTGTCGTCGCTGCGCAGGGTGAAGATTTCGTAACCGGTGTCGGTGACAAGCAAGGTATGTTCCCACTGCGCCGAGAGCTTGCGATCCTTGGTGATCGCGGTCCAGCCGTCGCCCAGTACCTTGGTGTCGGCCTTGCCCTGGTTGATCATCGGCTCGATGGTGAAGGTCATGCCCGCTTTCAGCTCCATGCCGGTGCCGGCACGGCCGTAGTGGAGAATTTGCGGCTCTTCGTGGAACACCTTGCCGATCCCGTGCCCGCAAAACTCGCGTACCACCGAGAAACCGTTCTTTTCCGCGTGCTTCTGGATGACTTCACCGATGTCGCCGAGGCGGCAGCCGGGTTTGACGATCTCGATCGCCTTGTACATGCATTCCTGGGTGATCTGCGACAGGCGCTCGGCCCAGACCGGCACGGTGCCGACGTGGAACATGCGGCTGGTGTCGCCGTGGTAGCCATCCTTGATCACGGTGACGTCGATGTTCAAGGTGTCGCCGTTTTTCAGCGGCTTGTCGTTCGGGATACCGTGGCAGACCACATGGTTGATCGAGGTGCAGATCGACTTCGGGAAGCCTTTGTAGTTGAGCGGGGCAGGGATCGCCTGTTGCTCGTTGACAATGTAGTCGTGGCAGATCTGGTTCAGCTCATCGGTGGTCACGCCCGGCTTGACGTGCTCGGCGATCATTTCCAGCACGTCGGCGGCCAGTTTGCCGGCGACACGCATTCCGGCGATGTCCTCGGGAGTTTTGAGGGTGACGGTCATACAGGCTCTCTCTGCGCTCGGCGGCGCTTGCTGATACGGGTAGGGTCGTCGGTACGTTTTGCGACCCGAGAAAAACGCGATTCTAACAGACCGAAGGAGCAAATCCGCGCCTGCGTGCATGGCTTCTGTCTATATGAAGCCGGGGCAGGGGGCTGTTCCAGGGCGCTGGCGCGCATGTCCCTGACGCGATTGCAGATTCCGGGTTCCGTTTGCGCCCTCGCTGTGGTATAAAATGCGCCGCTTTCCGGGGATAGCCCCGAGAGCACTAACCCACACACGTGTCGACACGATGGCCTGGGTGCCGTTGATCCTCGGATCAATGGTTGGTCATTGGGATACGTGGAGGCCCAACCCGACTTATCAAGGAACTATCATGTCCCAAGTCAACATGCGCGATATGCTGAAGGCCGGTGTGCACTTCGGTCACCAAACCCGTTACTGGAATCCGAAAATGGGCAAGTACATTTTCGGCGCGCGTAACAAGATTCACATCATCAACCTTGAAAAAACCCTGCCAATGTTCAACGACGCTCTGTCGTTCGTAGAGCGCCTGGCCCAGGGCAAAAACAAGATTCTGTTCGTCGGCACCAAGCGTTCCGCTGGCAAGATCGTTGCTGAACAAGCAGCACGTTGCGCTTCGCCGTACGTCGATCACCGCTGGTTGGGCGGCATGCTGACCAACTTCAAAACCATCCGTGCTTCCATCAAGCGTCTGCGTGACCTTGAAGTACAAGCCGAAGACGGTACTTTCGCCAAGCTGACCAAGAAAGAAGCGCTGATGCGTTCCCGTGATCTTGAGAAGCTGGAACGCTCCCTGGGCGGCATCAAGGACATGGGCGGTCTGCCAGACGCACTGTTCGTGATCGACGTTGACCACGAGCGCATCGCGATCACCGAAGCCAACAAGCTGGGCATCCCGGTCATCGGCGTTGTCGATACCAACAGCAGCCCGGAAGGCGTTGACTACATCATCCCAGGTAACGATGACGCCATCCGCGCTATCGAACTGTACATGGGTGCCATGGCTGACGCCGTGATCCGTGGTCGCAACAACGTTGCTGGCGGCACCGTAGAGTTCGCAGCTGAAGAAACTCAGGCTGCAGCTGAGTAATTGACGCTTTGGCGTTGACTCAGTAAGCAAAAAGGGGGCTTGGCCCCCTTTTTGCCACCTCGAAAACCGTTTGTCGGCGGCGCAGCTACAGCATCTGTAACGTGCAGCAGCTACAAGGTGTTTCGGGAAGAATTGAACGCCCGTTCGATCGGGTGGAATGGTTGAAAACCTATCCAAGAGGAATTTGAAAATGGCAGCAATTACTGCAGCGCTGGTCAAAGAACTGCGCGAGCGTACCGGCGAAGGCATGATGGATTGCAAGAAAGCCCTGGAAAAGGCTGGCGGCGACATCGAAAAAGCCATTGATGACATGCGTGCTTCCGGCGCCATCAAGGCAGCCAAGAAGGCTGGCAACGTTGCCGCTGAAGGCGCTATCGCCATCAAGGCTGACGACAAGTCCGCCGTGATCCTGGAAGTGAACTCGCAGACCGACTTCCTGGCTCTGCAGGACGACTTCAAGAACTTCGTCGCTGCCAGCGTTGAAAAAGCATTCGCTGAGAAGCTGACCGACGCTGCTCCGCTGATCGCTTCTCAGGAAGCTGCTCGCGAAGCCCTGGTTGCCAAAGTAGGCGAAAACGTCAACATCCGTCGTCTGACCCGCATCGAAGGTGACGTTGTAGGTTCGTACCTGCACGGCAACAAGATCGGTGTGGTCGTGGCTCTGAAAGGCGGCGACGTCGAGCTGGCCAAAGACATCGCGATGCACGTAGCGGCAAGCAACCCTGAGTTCCTGCTGCCTTCGCAGGTTTCGGCTGAAGCCATCGAGCGCGAGAAAGCCGTGTTCATGCAGCTGAACGAAGACAAGATCAAAGGCAAGCCTGAAAACATCGTTGAAAACATGGTCAAAGGCCGTATCGCCAAGTTCCTGGCTGAAGCAAGCCTGGTTGAGCAGGCGTTCGTCAAGAACCCTGAAATCAAGGTCGGCGAGCTGGCCAAGAAAGGCGGCGCTGAAATCGTTTCCTTCACCTACTTCAAAGTAGGCGAAGGCATCGAGAAGCCGGTCGACAACTTCGCTGAAGAAGTTGCTGCCCAGCTGGCTGCCGCCAAGCAATAAGACGGTTTTTCAACTGTCGCCCGAAAGAGGCTGCCCGCTCACGCGCGCAGCCTCTTTTCAGATAGGGTTACCAATTTTTAATTGGTTTCCACTTGGAACTGACTTACAAAGCCATGTTCCGATGGCGCTGAAGCAGCGCCACGCTAGAGTGAACGCAGCTGAAAACAGCTCGCAAAGAATTTTTAAAATACGCCGCAGGAGAGATTCGCAATGGCTCAGCAGGGCAGTGGTTATCAGGCTCGCTATAAACGCATTCTACTCAAGCTTAGCGGCGAGGCCCTGATGGGCTCCGAAGAGTTCGGGATCGATCCGAAAGTGCTGGATCGCATGGCTCTGGAAGTCGGCCAGCTGGTTGGCATCGGTGTTCAGGTCGGTCTGGTGATCGGCGGCGGCAACCTGTTCCGCGGCGAAGCGCTGAGCAAGGCCGGTATGGACCGCGTCACGGGCGACCACATGGGCATGCTGGCCACTGTGATGAACGCCCTGGCCATGCGCGATGCGCTGGAACGTGCCAATATCTCCGCCATCGTGATGTCGGCCATTTCCATGGTAGGCGTGACCGATCATTATGATCGTCGCAAGGCCATGCGCCACCTGAACTCCAAGGACGTGGTGATTTTCGCGGCCGGTACTGGCAACCCGTTCTTCACCACCGATTCGGCGGCTTGCCTGCGTGCCATCGAAATCGACGCCGACGTCGTGCTCAAGGCGACCAAGGTCGATGGCGTCTACACTGCTGACCCGTTCAAAGACCCGCATGCCGAGAAGTTCGATCATCTGACCTACGATGAAGTGCTGGATCGCAAGCTGGGTGTGATGGACCTGACAGCCATTTGTCTGTGCCGCGACCACAAGATGCCGCTGCGCGTATTCAACATGAACAAGCCCGGCGCCCTGCTGAACATCGTGCATGGCGGCGCTGAAGGCACTCTGATCGAGGAAGTCCAGCAATGATCAACGAAATCAAGAAAGATGCTAAACAGCGCATGGACAAGTCGCTGGAATCGCTGCAACACGCTTTCGGCCAGATCCGTACTGGCAAGGCGCACCCAAGCATTCTGGGCAGCGTAATGGTGCCTTACTACGGTGTTGACACGCCTTTGAGCGGCGTCGCCAACGTTACCGTGAAGGACAACCAGACTCTGCAAGTCGTCGCGTTCGAGCGCAACATGCTCGGCGCCATCGACAAGGCCATTGGCAGCGCCGGTCTCAACCTGAACCCGACCAACCTGGGCGAGTTGCTGCTGATCACCATGGCGCCGCTGACCGAGGAGACCCGCAAGGGCTTCACCAAGCAGGCGCGTGCCGCTGCTGAAGACGCTCGCGTGGCCGTGCGCAACATTCGTCGTGATGCCATGGACAAGCTGAAAAAGCTGTCCAAAGGCAAGGAAATCAGCGAGGACGAAGAGCGTCGTGCCAGTGCCGAGATCGACAAGCTGATCAAGGACGCCGAAGGTCAGATCACCAAGGCTACCGACGAAAAAGAAAAGGACCTGATGGCCGTATAAGGGTCGAGCTTTTAATGGACAAGACCAAGCAGACTGCGCCGTCCGCGGTGCCGCGCCATGTCGCGATCATCATGGATGGCAACAATCGCTGGGCGAAAAAACGCTTTATGCCGGGTGTTGCCGGGCATAAAGCGGGTGTGGATGCTGTGCGGGCGGTGATCGAGGTGTGCGCCGAGGCCAAGGTCGAGGTGCTGACCCTGTTCGCCTTTTCCAGTGAAAACTGGCAGCGTCCGGCCGATGAAGTCAGTGCCTTGATGGACCTGTTCTTCAAGGCGTTGCGTCGCGAGGCCAAGCGCCTCAACGACAACAACATCAGCCTGCGGATCATCGGTGATCGCTCGCGTTTCCATCCGGAGTTGCAGGCCGCGATGCGTGAGGCCGAAGCCATGACCGCCGGTGCCAACCGTTTTGTCCTGCAGATCGCCGCCAACTACGGTGGTCAGTGGGACATCGCCCAGGCTGCACAACGCCTGGCTCGTGAGGTTCAGGCCGGGCACCTGCGTCCGGAAGACATTACCCCGGACCTGCTGCAGACCTGTCTGGCGACGGGCGACCTGCCGTTGCCTGATCTGTGCATCCGCACCGGTGGCGAGCACCGCATCAGCAACTTCCTGTTGTGGCAGCTGGCGTACGCCGAGTTGTATTTCTCCGACCTGTTCTGGCCGGACTTCAAACACGATGCCATGCGCAATGCGCTGGCCGATTTCGCTTCGCGCCAGCGCCGCTTCGGTAAAACGAGCGAGCAGGTCGAGGCTGGAGCCCGGGTTTAATGCTTAAACAACGAATCATCACCGCGCTGATCCTGCTACCGATTGCCTTGTGCGGGTTTTTCCTGCTCGAAGGCTCCGGTTTTGCGTTGTTCATCGGGCTGGTCGTGACCCTGGGTGCCTGGGAATGGGCGCGCCTGGCCGGGTTCGCCGCCCAGTCGTTCCGCGTCGGTTACGCCGCCGTGGTCGCCCTGATGCTGTTCGTCATGTACATCCTGCCCGGACTCGCCCCTTGGGTGCTGGGCGCTTCGGTGCTCTGGTGGGCGGTGGCGACCTGGCTGGTGCTGACGTATCCGGGCTCCAGCGAGCGCTGGTCCAGTGCTGCAAGCAAACTGGTCATTGGCCTGTTGATCCTGTTGCCGGCCTGGCAAGGTCTGGTGCAGATCAAACAGTACCCGTTGGGTAACTGGCTGATCATGGCGGTGATGGTGCTGGTCTGGGGCGCAGATATCGGTGCCTATTTCTCCGGTCGCGCGTTCGGCAAGCGCAAGCTGGCGCCACTGGTCAGTCCCGGCAAGAGCTGGGAAGGCGTGTATGGCGGACTGGCGTTGAGCCTGGTGATCACCACGCTGGTCGCGCTGTTCCGCGACTGGACGGTGGCGCAATTGTTCAAGGGCTTGCTGGGTGCCGCATTGATTGTGTTCGTTTCGGTGGTGGGTGACCTCACTGAAAGCATGTTCAAGCGTCAGTCCGGTATCAAGGACAGCAGCAATCTGCTGCCCGGTCATGGCGGCGTGCTGGATCGTATCGACAGCCTGACAGCGGCCGTTCCGCTGTTTGCCGTCCTGCTGTGGATGGCCGCACCGTGAGCCGTCCGCAACAGATCACCGTTCTGGGGGCGACCGGTTCGATCGGTCTGAGCACTCTCGATGTCATCGCGCGTCATCCGGAGCGTTATCAGGTTTTTGCCCTGAGCGGCTTCACTCGCCTGAGTGAGCTGTTCGCCCTCTGCGTGCGCCATGTGCCGCAGTTCGCGGTGGTGCCACAAGTCGCTGCCGCTCGCGGTTTGCAGGACGACTTGCGGGCTGCGGGCCTGTCGACGCGTGTGCTGGTGGGCGAAGAGGGGCTGTGTCAGGTGGCTTCTGCGCCTGAGGTCGATGCGGTAATGGCCGCGATCGTCGGCGCTGCCGGCTTGCGTCCAACCCTGGCAGCGGTCGAGGCGGGGAAGAAAATCCTTCTGGCCAACAAGGAAGCGCTGGTGATGTCCGGCGCCCTGTTCATGCTGGCGGTGCGCAAAAGCGGTTCGGTGCTGCTGCCCATCGACAGTGAGCACAACGCGATTTTCCAGTGCATGCCTCAGGATTTTTCCCGAGGTCTGGGCGCCGTCGGTGTGCGTCGGATTTTACTGACAGCCTCTGGTGGTCCCTTCCGGCAGACACCGTTGGCCGAACTGGCCAATGTTTCCCCTGAGCAGGCGTGCGCGCACCCGAACTGGTCCATGGGCCGCAAGATTTCGGTGGATTCGGCCAGCATGATGAACAAGGGGCTCGAGTTGATCGAGGCCTGTTGGCTGTTCGACGCCAAGCCGTCCCAGGTCGAAGTGGTCATTCATCCGCAAAGCGTCATTCATTCGCTGGTCGACTATGTGGACGGTTCGGTACTGGCGCAGTTGGGCAATCCCGACATGCGTACACCGATTGCCAATGCCCTGGCCTGGCCGGAGCGTATCGATTCCGGAGTGGCGCCGCTGGATCTGTTCGCGATTGCGCGTCTGGATTTCGAAGCGCCGGACGAGGATCGTTTCCCGTGCCTGCGTCTGGCGCGTCAGGCAGCCGAAGCGGGCGACAGCGCACCGGCGATGTTGAATGCAGCCAACGAAGTGGCGGTGGCGGCGTTTCTCGACGGACGGGTTCGCTATCTGGAAATCGCGAGTATCATCGAGGAAGTCTTGAATCTCGAGCCAGTGGTCGCGCTGGGTGATCTCGATGCCGTGTTCACGGCGGATGCGAAAGCACGGTCGCTGGCTGAACGATGGTTGCAGCGTAACGGCCGATAGATTTTGCAATACATTGGCTCCATGCGGTACTGAACGGGTTTGCGGAGAAAGTAGATGAGCGCGCTCTATATGATTGCCGGCACCCTGATCGCTTTGGGTGTGTTGGTCACCTTTCACGAGTTCGGCCACTTTTGGGTCGCGCGTCGTTGTGGGGTCAAGGTTCTGCGCTTTTCCGTAGGCTTCGGCATGCCGCTGCTGCGCTGGCACGACAAGCAAGGCACCGAGTTTGTTGTCGCGGCCATTCCACTGGGCGGCTACGTCAAGATGCTCGATGAGCGCGAAGGCGAAGTGCCAAGCGACCAGCTTCATCTTTCGTTCAATCGCAAATCCGTCCGTCAGCGCATCGCCATCGTCGCTGCCGGGCCTGTCGCCAACTTCCTGCTGGCCCTGGTGTTTTTCTGGGTGCTGGCGATGCTTGGCAGTGAGCAGATACGTCCTGTCATCGGTTCGGTCGAATCCGGCAGCATCGCGGCCAAGGCGGGTTTGAGCGCGGGTCAGGAAATCATCGCCATCGACGGCGAACCGACTTCGGGCTGGGCGGCGGTCAATCTGCAGCTGGTACGGCGTTTGGGCGAAAGCGGTTCCCTGCAACTGCTCGTGCGTGAGCAGGGCTCCACGGCGGACTCTTCGCGTGAGCTGGCGCTGGATCACTGGCTCAAGGGTGCGGACGAACCGGACCCGATTCGCTCTCTGGGGATTCGCCCATGGCGTCCGGCATTGCCGCCGGTACTGGCCGAACTCGACCCGAAAGGGCCGGCCCAGGCTGCCGGGCTGAAAACCGGTGATCGTCTGTTGTCCCTCGACGGCAAGGCGCTGGACGACTGGCAACAGGTGGTTGATACCGTTCGTACGCGTCCTGATACCAAAATCATGCTGCGCATTGAGCGCGACGGTGCTCAAATCGACGTCCCGGTGACGCTGGCGGCGCGCGGCGAAAGCAAGTCGCCAAGCGGTTACCTGGGGGCGGGCGTGAAGGCTGTCGACTGGCCACCGGAAATGATCCGCGAGGTCAGTTACGGTCCTCTGGCGGCGATTGGCGAGGGTGCGCGTCGTACCTGGACCATGAGCGTCCTGACGCTGGATTCACTGAAGAAAATGCTGTTCGGCGAGCTCTCGGTAAAAAACTTGAGTGGACCGATAACCATTGCTAAAGTGGCGGGCGCTTCTGCCCAGTCGGGCGTTGCTGATTTCCTGAATTTCCTTGCTTATCTGAGTATTAGCCTGGGGGTTCTGAACTTGCTGCCCATTCCTGTACTGGATGGGGGGCATCTGTTGTTTTATCTGATCGAGTGGGCGCGTGGTCGTCCCTTGTCGGATCGGGTGCAAGGTTGGGGGATACAGATCGGTATCAGTTTGGTGGTCGGAGTGATGTTGCTTGCTCTGGTCAACGATCTGGGTCGACTGTAACGCTTCGCTGAATTGCGAATCTGCCGCATTTTGCGGCAGTTTGTTTATTGCCAGTTGGAATAAGAAAGGACTTCATGAAACGTCTGCTGCTAACTGCGGTTATTACCGCATTGATGATCGCCGAAGTTCACGCCGAGTCCTTCACCATCTCTGATATTCGCGTCAACGGCCTCCAGCGGGTTTCCGCGGGTAGCGTCTTTGGTGCGTTGCCGTTGAACGTCGGCGAGCAGGCGGATGATCGTCGCCTGGTGGAGTCCACGCGTGCGTTGTTCAAAACCGGTTTCTTTCAAGATATCCAGCTGGGCCGCGAAGGCAACGTTCTGGTCATCACGGTCGTCGAGCGTCCGTCGGTTGCCAGTATCGAGATCGAAGGCAACAAGGCCATCTCCACTGAAGACCTGATGAAAGGTCTCAAGCAATCCGGTCTGGCCGAGGGCGAGATTTTCCAGCGTGCGACGCTTGAAGGCGTGCGTAACGAGCTGCAACGCCAGTACGTTGCACAAGGTCGCTATTCGGCTACCGTCGATACCGAAGTGGTATCGCAGCCGCGTAACCGCGTCGGTCTGAAAGTGAAGATCAACGAAGGTACCGTTGCGGCCATTCAGCACATCAACGTAGTGGGCAACACGGTTTTCCCCGAGGAAGACCTGGTCGACCTGTTCGAGCTGAAAACCACCAACTGGCTGTCGTTCTTCAAGAACGATGACAAGTACGCCCGTGAAAAGCTTTCCGGTGACCTGGAGCGTCTGCGTTCCTATTATCTGGACCGCGGCTATATCAACATGGATATCGCTTCGACCCAGGTGTCCATCACCCCGGACAAGAAGCACGTCTACATCACCGTCAACGTCAACGAAGGCGAGAAGTACACCGTTCGTGACGTCAAGCTCAGCGGCGACCTGAAGGTTCCTGAGGATCAGGTCAAGTCCCTGCTGCTGGTAGAAAAAGGCCAGGTGTTCTCGCGCAAGCTGATGACCACCACTTCCGAGCTGATCACCCGTCGACTGGGTAACGAAGGCTACACCTTCGCCAACGTCAACGGCGTGCCTCAGCCACACGATGACGATCACACCGTCGACATCCTGTTTGCTGTCGATCCGGGCAAGCGCGCCTACGTCAACCGTATCAACTTCCGTGGCAACACCAAGTCCGAGGACGAAGTGCTGCGTCGCGAAATGCGTCAGATGGAAGGCGGCTGGGCTTCGACCTACCTGATCGACCAGTCCAAGACCCGTCTTGAGCGTCTGGGCTTCTTCAAGGAAGTCAACGTCGAGACGCCGGCTGTACCGGGTGTCGACGACCAGGTCGATGTGAACTACGCCGTTGAAGAACAAGCGTCCGGTTCGATCACCGCCAGCGTCGGTTTTGCCCAGAGCGCCGGTCTGATCCTCGGTGGTTCGATCACCCAGAACAACTTCCTGGGTACCGGTAACCGCGTCAGCGTCGGTCTGACCCGCAGTGAATACCAGAGCCGCTACAACTTCGGCTACGTTGACCCCTACTGGACCGCCGATGGCGTGAGCCTGGGTTACAACGCGTTCTATCGCACCACCGACTACAAAGACCTCGACGTCGACGTAGCAAGCTATGCGGTGGACAGCCTGGGTGCTGGCGTGAACGTGGGCTACCCGATCAGCGAGACTTCGCGTCTGACCTTCGGTCTGTCCGCTCAGCAGGACAAGATCAAGACCGGTCAGTACACCGTCGACGAGATCTTCGACTTCGTGAACCGCGAAGGCGATCAGTACCTGAACTTCAAGGCTTCGGCCGGCTGGTCCGAGTCGACCCTGAACAAAGGCGTACTGCCGACCCGTGGCCGTTCCCAGAGCCTGACTCTGGAAACCACCATTCCGGGCAGCGACCTGTCGTTCTACAAGGTCGACTACCGTGGTCAGTTGTTCGCGCCTTTGAGCGAAAACTACACCCTGCGTCTGCATACCGAACTGGGTTATGGCGACGGCTTCGGTTCGACCGATGGCTTGCCGTTCTATGAAAACTACTATGCTGGTGGTTTCAACTCGGTTCGTGGCTTCAAGGACAGCACCCTGGGTCCGCGCAGTACACCTAGCCGTGGCCAGGACAAGACAGGCAACGCCGGTACGATCAACGACCCGGATCAGGACGCACTGCCGTTTGGTGGCAACGTACTGATTCAAGGTGGTGCGGAGCTGTTGTTCCCACTGCCGTTCGTCAAGGATCAGCGCTCGCTGCGCACCTCCGTGTTCTGGGACGTCGGTAACGTGTTTGACTCCAAGTGCGAACAGACTCTCAACACCAACGGTGTCACCAAGTCCAATACGCAGTGCAACGACGTCAGCTTCAGCAACATGGCCAGCTCCGTCGGTGTCGGCGTGACCTGGGTCACCGCACTGGGTCCTTTGAGCTTCGCGTTGGCTACACCGATCAAGAAACCGGATAACGCTGAGACTCAAGTGTTCCAATTCTCCCTCGGTCAGACGTTCTAAGCGTCGGACCCAAGATAACGACAATGGATTTTGTAGGAGTACATCGTGCGTAAGTTGACTCAATTGGTTCTCCTGGCCTCCGTACTGGTGGCAGGCCCGGCATTTGCCGACATGAAAATCGCTGTCCTGAACTATCAGATGGCACTGCTGGAGTCCGACGCGGCCAAGAAATACGCCGTGGATGCCGAGAAGAAGTTCGGCCCGCAACTGACCAAGCTCAAGACGCTGGAAAGCAGCGCCAAGGGCATTCAGGACCGTCTGATGGCGGGCGGCGACAAGATGCAGCAAGGCGAGCGTGAGCGTCTGGAGCTGGAATTCAAGCAAAAGGCCCGTGACTTCCAGTTCCAGTCCAAGGAACTGAACGAAGCCAAAGCCGTTGCCGACCGCGAAATGCTCAAGCAACTGAAGCCGAAACTGGATAGCGCAGTGGAAGAAGTCATCAAGAAAGGTGCTTTTGACCTGGTGTTCGAGCGTGGCGCAGTGATCGATGTCAAACCTCAGTACGACATCACGCGCCAGGTTATCGAGCGCATGAATCAGCTGAAGTAACCCATGACCGTGACTATCAAGCTCGGCCAGTTGGCCGAGTTCCTCGGCGCCACCCTGAGTGGCGATCCCGAGCAGCAAATCACTGGGCTGGCCACCTTGCAGGAGGCTGGCCCAGCTCAGTTGAGCTTTCTGGCAAACCCTCAATACCGTAAATACCTGGCGGGCTCGCAGGCGGCAGCGCTGCTGCTCAAGGCTGCGGATGCCGAAGGCTATGCCGGTAATGCGCTGGTGGTGCCGGATCCTTATCTGGCTTATGCACGCATTTCCCACCTGTTCGATCCGAAACCGAAATCCGCTGCCGGTATCCATCCGAGCGCGGTGATTGCAGCGGACGCGGTGGTCGATCCGACTGCCAGCATTGGTCCCTTCGTGGTGATCGAGGCCGGTGCCCGCATTGGTGCGGGCGTGACGCTCGGTGCACATTGCGTTATCGGTGCCCGCAGTGAAGTCGGCGAGGGTGGCTGGCTGGCTCCCCGAGTGACGCTGTATCACGACGTTCGCATCGGCAAGCGTGTGGTGATCCAGTCCGGCGCCGTGCTTGGTGGGGAAGGCTTCGGCTTCGCCAACGAGAAGGGTGTCTGGCAGAAGATCGCCCAGATTGGCGGCGTGACCATCGGCGACGATGTCGAGATCGGCGTGAACACCGCCATCGACCGCGGCGCCCTGGCGGATACCGTGATCGGCAATGGCGTGAAGCTCGACAACCAGATCCAGATCGCCCACAACGTCCAGGTCGGTGACCACACCGCCATGGCCGCGTGCGTGGGGATTTCCGGCAGCACCAAAATCGGCAAGCACTGCATGCTCGCCGGTGGTGTCGGCCTGGTAGGGCACATCGATATTTGCGACAACGTTTTCCTGACCGGGATGACCATGGTGACCCACTCGATTACCGAGCCGGGCGCCTATTCCTCCGGCACAGCCATGCAACCGGCTGCCGAGTGGCGCAAAAGCGCGGCACGCATCCGTCAGCTCGATGACATCGCGCGACGTCTGCGACAGCTGGAAAAGCAGGCAGGGGAAGTGACCCCTGGCGGTAATGCTTCATCTGATGGCTGATACCATTTCCATATCAAGTGTGCACAGCCTCTGGACTGCCTCCTTGATTTGCTAGAGGAGTGCGCGTCAGTCGCGCTCCCAATCTTTACATAGGCTTCCCCCCGAAATGATGGACATCAACGAGATTCGCGAATACCTGCCTCACCGTTACCCGTTCCTGCTGGTGGACCGGGTAGTGGAGCTGGACACCGAAGGCAAGCGCATTCGCGCCTACAAGAATGTCAGCATCAACGAACCGTTCTTCAATGGTCACTTCCCGGCGCATCCAATCATGCCGGGCGTGCTGATCATCGAGGCGATGGCTCAGGCTGCCGGGATCCTCGGTTTCAAAATGCTCGACGTGAAGCCGGCCGACGGCACCCTGTATTACTTCGTCGGCTCCGACAAGCTGCGCTTCCGCCAGCCGGTATTGCCGGGCGACCAATTGATCCTTGAAGCCAAGTTCATCAGCTGCAAGCGTCAGATCTGGAAATTCGAATGCCAGGCTTCGGTCGATGGCAAGCCGGTCTGCTCCGCTGAAATCATCTGTGCGGAACGCAAGCTATGAGTTTGATTGACCCTCGCGCAATCATCGACCCGTCGGCCGTCCTGGCAGAGGGTGTCGAGGTCGGCCCGTGGTCGATCATCGGCGCAGGTGTGGAAATCGGCGAGGGAACCGTGATCGGGCCGCATGTGGTCCTCAAAGGCCCGACCCGCATTGGCAAGCACAACCGTATCTATCAGTTTTCCTCGGTAGGCGAAGACACCCCCGATCTGAAGTACAAGGGCGAAGAAACCCGCCTGGTGATCGGCGATCACAACGTGATCCGCGAAGGTGTGACGATTCACCGTGGCACGATTCAGGACCGCTCGGAAACCACCCTGGGCGACCACAACCTGATCATGGCCTACGCCCACATCGGTCACGACAGCGTGATTGGCAACCACTGCATCCTGGTCAACAACACGGCGCTGGCCGGGCATGTACACGTTGAAGACTGGGCGATCCTGTCCGGTTTCACCCTGGTTCACCAGTATTGCCATATCGGCGCCCACAGCTTTTCCGGCATGGGCACGGCGATCGGCAAGGACGTTCCGGCATTCGTCACCGTGTTCGGCAACCCGGCCGAGGCGCGCAGCATGAACTTCGAAGGCATGCGCCGTCGCGGTTTCAGCGAAGATGCGATCCACGCCCTGCGTCGCGCCTACAAAACTGTTTACCGTCAGGGTCTGACGGTGGAGCAGGCATTGGCGGAACTGGCCGAACCTGCCGCGCAGTTCCCGGAAGTCGCGGTGTTCCGTGACTCCATCCAGTCGTCGACTCGCGGCATCACCCGCTGATCATGGCCAATCTGCGTATTGCGCTGGTGGCGGGTGAAGCTTCCGGCGACATCCTGGGCGCCGGCCTCATGCGGGCGCTCAAGGCACAGCACCCGGCGGTCGAGTTCATTGGTGTCGGTGGCCCGCTGATGCAGGCCGAAGGCCTGACCTCCTACTTTCCCATGGAGCGCCTGTCGGTCATGGGCCTGGTGGAGGTGCTCGGGCGGCTGCGCGAGTTGCTCAAGCGACGCAAAGAGCTGATCGCCACGCTGATTGCCGAGAAGCCGGACGCGTTCATCGGCATCGATGCCCCGGATTTCAACCTCAATATCGAACTCAAGCTGCGTCAGGCCGGGATCAAGACGGTGCATTACGTCAGTCCGTCGGTCTGGGCCTGGCGGCAGAAGCGTGTGCTGAAGATCCGCGAAGGCTGCGATCTGATGCTGACGCTGTTCCCGTTCGAAGCAAAATTCTACGAAGAAAAGGGCGTGCCGGTGCGGTTCGTCGGGCATTCGCTGGCCGATACCATTCCGCTGGAAGCCGATCGCAGTGCGGCACGCGCCGAGCTGGGTCTTTCCGACGGGCCGCTGGTGGCACTGATGCCGGGTAGCCGTGGCGGTGAAGTCGGTCGTCTCGGTGCTTTGTTCCTCGATACCGCCCAGCGCCTGCGGGCCATGCGTCCCGGTGTGCGTTTCGTGATGCCTTGCGCCAATCCTGAGCGTCGTGTGCAACTGGAAGCGTTGCTGGCCGGTCGCGATCTGCCGGTGACCCTGCTCGACGGCAAATCCCATCTGGCCCTCGCGGCCTGTAATGCGGTGCTCATTGCCTCCGGGACGGCCACCCTCGAAGCGCTGCTGTACAAGCGGCCGATGGTGGTGGCGTACCGTCTGGCACCGTTGACGTTCTGGATTCTCAAACGCATGGTCAAGAGTCCGTACGTGTCCCTGCCGAACCTGCTGGCCCAGCGTCTGCTGGTGCCGGAATTGTTGCAGGATGATGCGACGGTCGAAGCGCTGGCCCAGACGCTTTCGCCGCTGATCGAGGGGGGCGAGGAGCAGACTCGTGGCTTCGACGAGATTCACCGCACCTTGCGCCTCGACGCCTCCAATCAGGCGGCGGATGCCGTCCTGAACCTGATCGGTCAAACACGATGAGCAAAACAAGCATGCAGATGGGCCTGGATTTCACCCTGGTCGCCGAAGTCGAAGAGCTGGTGGCCGGCGTCGATGAAGTCGGTCGCGGCCCGTTGTGCGGTGCGGTGGTAACGGCGGCGGTGATCCTCGATCCGAACCGGCCGATCCTCGGCCTCAACGATTCGAAGAAACTCACCGAAGCCCGGCGCGAAAAACTCTACGACGAAATCTGCGAAAAAGCCCTGAGCTGGTGCATCGCCCGCGCAGAGGTCGAAGAAATCGACGAGCTGAATATCCTGCACGCGACCATGCTGGCGATGCAGCGCGCGGTGGCCGGCCTGCACATCCAGCCGAAGCTGGCGATGATCGACGGCAACCGCTGCCCGAAACTGCCGATGCGTTCCGAAGCGGTGGTCAAGGGCGACAGCAAGGTGCCGGCGATCGCTGCGGCATCGATTCTGGCCAAGGTCAGCCGTGATCGCGAGATGGCCGCGTTCGAATTGATCTATCCGGGTTACGGCATCGGCGGCCACAAAGGCTATCCGACCCCCGTTCATCTGGAAGCCCTGACGCGACTTGGCCCGACGCCGATTCACCGGCGTTCGTTCGCCCCGGTGCGTCAGGCTTACGAAGCGCTGGAAGGTCTGACGCCGGTTTAGCGGCAGGCTGATGTTTTGTTCGAGGCCCGGTACAATCCGGGCCTTGTTGTCTCTATGTAACTGGACAGGATCACTATGCCGGCTTCATTCGTTCATCTACGCCTGCACACTGAATACTCCCTGGTCGACGGGCTGGTGCGGATCAAGCCGCTGGTCAAGGCGCTGGCCGGTATGAACATGCCGGCCGTCGCGGTCACCGACCAGAACAACATGTGTTCCCTGGTCAAATTCTATAAAACCAGCATGGGTGCGGGGATCAAGCCGATCTGCGGCGCCGACCTGTGGCTGTCGAACAAGGATCCGGATGCGCCGCTGAGCCGGATCAGCCTGCTGGTGATGAATGCCCTGGGTTATCGCAACCTCACCGAGCTGATCTCTCGCGGTTTCATGGATGGTCAGCGCAACGGCATGATCATCATCGAGCGCGAATGGGTGGCCGAGGCCAGCGAAGGCCTGATCATGCTGTCCGCCGCCAAAGAAGGCGAGATCGGCATGGCCCTGATCGCCGGTAACCCCGGCGAGGCCGAGACCCTGACGCGCGAATGGATGGCAGTGTTCCCGGATCGTTTTTATCTGGAAATCCAGCGCACCAGCCGCGTCAATGACGAAGAGCAATTGCACGGTGCCGTGGCCCTGGCCGACAAACTCGGCGCGCCGCTGGTGGCGACCAACGATGTGCGCTTCATCAAGCAGGAAGATTTCGAAGCCCACGAAACCCGCGTGTGCATCGGTGAAGGCCGGGCGCTGGACGATCCGCGCCGTTCGAAGAATTACAGCGATCAGCAGTACCTGAAAAGCGCCGAAGAAATGGCTGAGCTGTTCAGTGATCTGCCGGACGCGCTGGAAAACACCGTCGAAATCGCCAAGCGTTGCAACATCGATGTGAAGCTGGGCAAGCACTTCCTGCCCGACTATCCGATCCCCGATGGCATGACCATCGACGAATATTTTCGCAAGGTGTCGTTCGATGGCCTCGACGAGCGCCTTGAGATATTGCTGCCCAAGGACACCACCGAGGATTACGACGCCAAGCGTCAGGTCTATATCGACCGGCTGAATTTCGAGCTGGATATCATCATCCAGATGGGGTTCCCCGGTTACTTCCTGATCGTGATGGACTTTATCCAGTGGGCCAAGAGCAACGGCGTGCCGGTCGGCCCTGGCCGGGGGTCGGGTGCCGGGTCGCTGGTGGCCTATGTGCAGAAGATCACCGACCTCGATCCGCTGGAATACGACCTGCTGTTCGAACGTTTCCTCAACCCGGAACGGGTTTCCATGCCCGACTTCGACGTCGACTTCTGCATGGACGGTCGCGACCGGGTGATCGACTACGTGGCCGACAAGTACGGCCGCAATGCGGTGAGCCAGATCATCACGTTCGGTTCCATGGCCGCGAAGGCTGTGGTGCGTGACGTGGCGCGGGCGCAGGGCAAGTCGTTCGGGCTGGCGGATCGTCTGTCGAAGATGATCCCGTTCGAAGTCGGCATGACCCTGGAAAAGGCCTACGAGCAGGAAGAAATCCTGCGCGACTTCATCAAGGTCGATGAAGAGGCTGCGGAAATCTGGGAGATGGCGCGCAAGCTCGAGGGCGTGGTGCGTAACGTCGGTAAACACGCCGGTGGTGTGGTGATCGCGCCGACCAAGCTGACCGACTTCTCGCCGATCTATTGCGACGAGGCCGGCGATGGCCTGGTGACCCAGTTCGACAAGGACGACGTTGAAGCCGCCGGCCTGGTGAAGTTCGACTTCCTCGGTCTGCGAACCCTGACGATCATCGACTGGGCGCTGAAAACGATCAACCGCGATCGCGCCAAGGTCAACGAGGCGCCGCTGGACATCGCGCTGATCCCGCTCGACGACAAGCCGACCTACAGCCTGCTGCAAAAGGCTGAAACCACGGCGGTGTTCCAGCTTGAATCCCGGGGCATGAAAGAGCTGATCAAAAAGCTCAAGCCCGACTGCCTCGAGGACCTTATCGCACTGGTGGCGCTGTTCCGTCCTGGCCCGTTGCAATCGGGCATGGTGGATGACTTCATCAACCGCAAGCACGGGCGCGCCGAGCTGGCGTATCCGCATCCGGACTACCAGTACGATGGCCTGCAGCCGGTACTGGCACCGACCTACGGCATCATCCTGTATCAGGAACAGGTGATGCAGATCGCCCAGGTCATGGCCGGTTACACCCTCGGCGGCGCGGACATGCTGCGCCGGGCGATGGGTAAGAAAAAACCCGAGGAAATGGCCAAGCAGCGCGGCGGTTTCATCGAGGGGTGTGCGTCGAACAATATCGATGCGGACCTCGCCGGTAACATTTTCGACCTGGTGGAAAAGTTCGCCGGTTACGGCTTCAACAAATCCCACTCCGCCGCCTATGGCCTGGTCTCGTACCAGACCGCCTGGCTGAAAGCCCATTACCCGGCGCCGTTCATGGCGGCGGTACTGTCGGCGGATATGCACAACACCGACAAGGTCGTGACCTTGATCGAGGAAGTGCGCACCATGAAGCTGCGCCTCGACGCGCCGGACGTAAACACTTCGGAGTTCAAGTTCACGGTGAACGACGAAGGCCGCATCGTTTATGGCCTGGGCGCGATCAAAGGCGTCGGCGAAGGCCCGGTGGAAGCGATCACCGAGGCCCGTCAGGACGGTCCGTTCAAGGATCTTTTCGACTTCTGCGCGCGTGTCGACCTCAAGCGGATCAACAAGCGTACGCTCGACGGTCTGATTCGCAGCGGTGCGCTGGATCGTCTCGGCCCGTATTTCCATGACGAGCAAAAAGCCTATCAGGCCAATATCGACCGCAACCGCGCCGTGCTGCTGGCAGCGATGGAGGAGGCGATCAAGTCGGCGGAACAGACTGCCCGCACCCACGACAGCGGCCATGCCGACCTGTTCGGCGGATTGTTTGTCGAGGAAGACGCCGACGTTTATGCCACGCACCGCAAGGCCAAGGAGATGACCCTCAAGGAGCGTCTCAAGGGTGAAAAAGACACCCTGGGCCTGTACCTGACCGGTCACCCGATTGACGAATACGAGGGTGAAATCCGCCGTTTCGCCCGCCAGCGCATCATCGACCTGAAACCGGCCCGGGATACCCAGACCGTGGCGGGGATGATCATCGCCCTGCGGGTAATGAAGAACAAAAAGGGCGACAAGATGGGGTTCATCACCCTCGACGACCGCTCCGGACGGATCGAGGCGTCGCTGTTCGCCGATGCGTTCCATTCCGCGCAATCGCTGTTGCAGACCGATGCGATGGTGGTGGTCGAGGGCGAAGTCAGCAACGATGACTTCTCCGGCGGCCTGCGCCTGCGGGTCAAGCGGGTGATGAGCATGGAAGATGCGCGCACCAATCTGGCCGAGAGCCTGCGTCTGAAGTTGCAGACCCAGGATCTGAGAGGCGATCAGCTACGCTGGTTGGGTGATTTGCTCAAGCGTCATCGCGGGGCATGCCCGGTCACCATGGAATACACCAGCCCGGACGCCAAGACCTTGCTGCAGTTTGGCGAGGGCTGGCGGATAGACCCGGCGGATACCTTGATTCAAGCCTTGCGTGACCAGTTCGGGAGAGACAACGTCTTCCTCCAATACCGTTGACCGGGAGGTGATATCAATTCGCCTGCCCGCAACCTGAATTTTTAATCTCGACCTCAGCGCGCCTCTCCCTTAAGGTAGGGCGCGAATAGACAACCGGCCGGCCCAAGCTCACTTGGGACACGACCCAAGACGGACGCCTATGAACCCGAATTTTCTAGATTTCGAACAGCCGATCGCCGACCTGCAATCCAAGATCGAAGAGTTGCGCTTGGTCGGTAATGACAATTCGCTGAATATCGGCGATGAGATTTCCCGCCTGCAGGACAAGAGCAAGACGCTGACCGAAGACATCTTCGGCAAGCTGACCAGCTGGCAGATCGCACGTCTGGCACGTCACCCGAAACGTCCCTACACCCTGGACTACATCGACCACATCTTCACCGAGTTCGACGAACTGCACGGTGATCGTCACTTCTCCGACGATGCTGCGATCGTTGGCGGCATCGCCCGTCTCGACGACCAGCCGGTGATGGTGATCGGTCACCAGAAGGGCCGTGAAGTGCGTGAGAAGGTACGCCGCAACTTCGGCATGCCGCGTCCGGAAGGCTACCGCAAGGCCTGCCGTCTGATGGAGATGGCCGAGCGGTTCAAGATGCCGATCCTGACCTTCATCGACACCCCGGGCGCCTACCCGGGCATCGACGCTGAAGAGCGCAACCAGAGCGAAGCGATCGCCTGGAACCTGCGTGTCATGGCGCGTCTGAAAACCCCGATCATCGCCACCGTGATCGGTGAAGGTGGTTCCGGCGGTGCACTGGCCATCGGCGTGTGCGATCAGTTGAACATGCTGCAGTATTCGACCTACGCGGTGATCTCGCCGGAAGGTTGCGCGTCGATTCTGTGGAAAACCGCAGAAAAAGCGCCGGATGCCGCTGAAGCCATGGGCATCACCGCCGAGCGCCTGAAAGGCCTGGGCATCGTCGACAAAGTGATCGACGAGCCACTGGGCGGCGCTCACCGCGACCCGGCGGCCGCTGCCGCACTGATCCGCGCCGAGCTGAGCGCGCAACTGGCGATGCTGAAGAAGTTCGACAATGACGCGCTGCTGGCCCGTCGTTACGAGCGTCTGATGAGCTACGGTCTCTGATCGAACACGCAACACCCAATGTGGGAGCGGGTTTGCTCGCGAAAGCGGTATAACAGTCGACCGATGTGTCGAATGTTGAAACGCCTTCGCGAGCAGACCCGCTCCCACATTTGATTTGGGCAAAGAGATAGATATGGCTCAGTCCCCGATTGATCTGCCTTCCCGGCTCTTGCTGAATCTCAAGCCCTGGCGCAACGCCACGCATTGGCGTGTCGCCTTCTCTGGGGGGCTCGATTCCACCGTCCTGCTGCATCTGCTCGCCCACCTCGCCCAAACACACGCCCTGCCGGCGCTGAGTGCCATCCATGTCCATCATGGCCTCCAGGCGGCGGCCGACGCGTGGCCGGCGCATTGCCAGGTTGTGTGCGATGCGCTGCGAGTGCCGCTGCACGTTGTGCGTGTGCAGGTGCAGGCGGGGGCCAGTCTGGAGCGGGCCGCACGGGACGCCCGGTACGCCGCGTTCAGTTCGCTGACGCAAGCCGATGACGTGCTGCTGACCGGCCAGCATCGCGACGATCAGGCTGAAACCCTGCTGTTTCGCCTGTTGCGCGGTGCCGGGGTGCGGGGATTGTCCGGCATGCCGGCGCAGCGCGCGCTGGGGCAGGGCAGTCTGGTTCGGCCCTTGCTCGACGTCAGCCGCGCCGAGCTGGCAGCGTATGCGCAGTTCCATCGATTGCACTGGATCGAGGACCCGTCGAACCAGGATCGGCAGTTTTCCCGCAATTATCTGCGCCATCAGGTGATGCCATCGCTGACGGGGCGCTGGCCGCAGGCGCAGGCGAGCATGGCCCGTAGCGCCGCGCATCTGCGGGAGGCGCAAGAGCTGCTCGATGAGCTGGCGCAGATCGACCTGGCCCGCTGCGTCACGCCGAGTGGGTTCGCCTGGCTCGGGGTGCCCTCCCTGGACCTTGCGGCGCTCGCCGGATTGTCCGCTGCCCGTCAACGCAACGCGCTGAGTCACTGGCTGGAACCGCTGACCCGCTTGCCGGACACCGACCACTGGTCGGGCTGGACTGGTCTCGTCGCTGCCGCGAGCGATGCCGCACCGGTGTGGCGGCTGGCCGATGGCGAGTTGCACCGAGGCGCCGGTCGGGTGTGGTGGCTCAGCGGTCACTGGTTGCGGACACCGCAGATTCACGACGAATGGCGCGATCCTTCACAGCCGTTGCATCTGCCGGATAACGGACATGTCATGTTCAGCGGTCAGACTCCTGCCGGGCCGCTGCACATCGGCTATCGACAGGGCGGTGAAGTGCTGGAGTTGGCGGGTCGTGGTCATCGTGACCTCAAGCGCCTGCTCAATGAGCGCGCGGTGCCGGCGTTTGTCCGTGGCAGATTGCCGCTGCTGTTTCGTGGCGAGGAATTGCTTGCCGTGGCGAACCTGCCGGGGCTCGACGGCTCTGCGCAGGACGGCTGGAAATTGCATTGGCAGCCAACAGGTGAAGATCAAGGTTTGAGATGAAAGGGGCATTCCGGTAGACTACGCTCCCTTCTTGATACAACTTCTGTGGATTCGCCTGAATTGCAGGAGTTGCCGATTACCAAGCAGTCTTTGCTGGGCGATTCCAAAAAATGTGTAGCGAGCAACGTACCGGTGTTTTCACTTCCGGTCTGTCCCAACGCGGCGGTTTTTTTGAAAGGTGCACTGTGATTAATGCAGGTGATCGGGGGCTTCGGCCTTCCTTCGCTTTCCCCGGCGGCACTGACCGCTTTAACGCAGACTTCTAGGGTTTTTCATGACGCGCTACATATTCGTCACGGGCGGTGTTGTTTCTTCATTGGGGAAAGGCATTGCCTCGGCTTCATTGGCGGCCATCCTGGAGGCGCGGGGGCTTAAGGTCACCATGCTCAAGCTGGATCCGTACATCAACGTCGACCCGGGCACCATGAGCCCGTTCCAGCACGGTGAAGTGTTCGTCACCCACGACGGCGCCGAGACCGACCTGGACCTGGGCCACTACGAGCGGTTCATCCGCACGACCATGACCCAGAACAACAACTTCACCACCGGCCGTGTCTACGAGCACGTGCTGCGCAAAGAGCGCCGTGGTGACTACCTGGGCGCAACCATCCAGGTGATCCCGCACATCACCGACGAAATCAAGCGTCGCATCATCAAGGGCGCCGGCGATGCCGACGTGGCCCTGGTGGAAATCGGCGGTACGGTCGGCGACATCGAATCGCAACCGTTCCTCGAAGCCATCCGCCAACTGCGCGCGGAAGTCGGTTCCAAGCGCGCGATGCTGATGCACCTGACCCTGGTTCCGTACATCGCCACCGCTGGCGAGACCAAGACCAAGCCGACCCAGCACTCGGTTAAAGAGCTGCGTTCGATCGGCCTGCAGCCAGACGTGCTGATCTGCCGCTCCGACCATCCGGTGGATGTGTCCTCGCGTCGCAAGATCGCCCTGTTCACCAACGTTGAAGAGCGTGCGGTGATCTCTCTGGAAGACGTCGACACCATCTACAAGATCCCGGCCGTGCTGCACGCCCAGGGTCTGGACGATTTCGTCGTCGAGCGTTTCGGCCTGCAATGCAATGGCGCCGACCTGTCCGAGTGGGAAAAGGTCGTCGATGCCAAGCTGAACCCGGAGCACGAAGTCACCATCGCGATGGTCGGCAAGTACATGGAGCTGCTGGACGCCTACAAGTCGCTGATCGAAGCGATGAGTCACGCCGGCATCACCAACCGCACCAAGGTCAACCTGCGCTACATCGACTCCGAAGACATCGAAAACCAGGGCACCGCTCTGCTGGAAGGTGTCGACGCGATTCTGGTGCCGGGCGGCTTCGGTCTGCGTGGCGTGGAAGGCAAGATCACTGCCGTTCAATACGCTCGCGAGAACAAGGTTCCCTACCTGGGTATCTGCCTCGGCATGCAAGTGGCGGTTATCGAATTCGCCCGTAACGTGATGGGCTGGAAAGACGCGAACTCCACCGAGTTCGACCGCGCCAGCGGCCACCCGGTCGTGGGCCTGATCACCGAATGGGCAGATGCCACCGGTGCCGTCGAAACCCGTACCGAAGCCTCCGATCTGGGCGGCACCATGCGTCTCGGCGCTCAGGAATGCCTGCTTGAAGCCGGTTCCAAGGTGCATGACTGCTACGCCAAGGACGTGATTGTCGAGCGTCACCGTCACCGTTACGAAGTGAACAACAACCTGCTGCCACAACTGATCGAAGCCGGCCTGAAAATCTCCGGTCGCTCGGCTGACGCCGCACTGGTTGAAGTGGTCGAGGCTGCGGATCATCCATGGTTCGTCGCTTGCCAGTTCCACCCAGAGTTCACCTCGACTCCGCGTGACGGCCATCCGCTGTTCAGCGGTTTCGTCAAGGCAGCATTGGCTCAACACCAGAAGAAGGCGTAACCCGATGGCACAGAAGATCATCCGCGTCGGCGACATCGAGATTGCCAACGACAAACCCATGGTGCTGTTCGGCGGCATGAACGTGCTGGAAAGCCGCGACATGGCCATGCAGGTTTGCGAAGAGTACGTGAAGGTCACCGAGAAACTCGGTATCCCTTACGTGTTCAAGGCCAGTTTCGACAAGGCCAACCGTTCTTCTGTGACCTCCTATCGCGGTCCTGGCCTGGAAGAGGGCCTGCGCATCTTCCAGGACATCAAACAAGCCTTCGGCGTGCCGATCATCACCGACGTCCACGAGCCGGAACAGGCTCAGCCCGTCGCTGAAGTCTGCGACATCATCCAGTTGCCGGCTTTCCTGTCGCGTCAGACCGATCTGGTCGTGGCGATGGCGAAGACCGGCGCGGTGATCAATATCAAGAAAGCCCAGTTCCTCGCGCCTCAGGAAATGAAACACATCCTGAGCAAGTGCGTGGAAGCGGGTAACGATCAGTTGATCCTCTGCGAGCGTGGTTCGAGCTTCGGCTACAACAACCTCGTGGTCGACATGCTCGGCTTCGGCATCATGAAGCAGTTCGAATACCCGGTGTTCTTCGACGTGACCCACTCGCTGCAGATGCCAGGCGGTCGTTCTGACTCCGCCGGCGGCCGTCGCGCCCAGGTCACCGATCTGGCCAAGGCTGGCATGAGCCAGTCGTTGGCAGGTCTGTTCCTCGAAGCGCATCCGGATCCGGACAACGCCAAATGCGACGGCCCTTGCGCCTTGCGTCTGGACAAACTGGAGCCATTCCTGGCCCAGCTCAAGGCTTTGGACGAACTGGTGAAGAGTTTTCCGACGGTAGAGACCGCGTAAACCTCATTTCTCCGGTAAAGTACCGCACGATTTGTCGCTCATGCCCTCGGGCATGAGCGTTGTCGTCTGCAAGCTGCCCGCTGCACACCTCTTGCCGACGGCAAAAAGATTTCCTCTAGCTGCGTCGTTTTCGTCAACTTTGGAGTGTTTACAACAATGGCAAAAATCGTCGACATCAAAGGTCGTGAAGTCCTCGACTCCCGTGGCAATCCCACCGTGGAAGCGGACGTGCTTCTCGATAACGGCATCATCGGCAGCGCTTGCGCGCCGTCCGGTGCTTCCACTGGCTCGCGCGAAGCGCTGGAGCTGCGTGATGGCGACAAGAGCCGTTACCTGGGCAAGGGCGTGCTCAAGGCGGTAGCCAACATCAACGGTCCGATCCGCGATCTGCTGCTGGGCACCGACCCAAGCGACCAGAAAGCCCTGGATCACGCGATGATCAAGCTCGACGGTACTGAAAACAAGGCGACCCTGGGTGCCAACGCCATCCTCGCCGTGTCCCTGGCTGCCGCCAAGGCTGCCGCACAGGACCAGGACCTGCCGCTGTACGCACACATCGCCAACCTGAACGGCACCCCGGGTGTCTACTCGATGCCGGTTCCGATGATGAACATCATCAACGGTGGCGAGCACGCCGATAACAACGTCGACATCCAGGAGTTCATGGTTCAGCCGGTGGGCGCCAAGTCTTTCTCGGAAGGTCTGCGCATGGGCACCGAGATTTTCCATCACCTCAAAGCCGTGCTGAAGGCCCGTGGCCTGAGCACTGCCGTCGGTGACGAAGGTGGTTTCGCACCGAACCTGGCTTCCAACGAAGACGCGCTGAAAGTGATCTCCGAAGCGGTGGCCAACGCCGGTTACAAGCTGGGCACCGACGTGACCCTGGCGCTGGACTGCGCAGCCAGCGAGTTCTTCGAAGACGGCAAGTACAACCTGTCCGGCGAAGGCCAGGTGTTCACCGCTGAAGGTTTCGCCGACTACCTCAAAGGCCTGACCGAGCGTTACCCGATCATCTCCATCGAAGACGGTCTGGACGAGTCCGACTGGGCTGGCTGGAAGATCCTCACCGACAAGATCGGCGAGAAGACCCAACTGGTGGGCGACGACCTGTTCGTGACCAACACCAAGATCCTGAAAGAAGGCATCGACAAGAAGATCGCCAACTCGATCCTGATCAAGTTCAACCAGATCGGCACCCTGACCGAAACCCTGGAAGCCATCCAGATGGCCAAGGCTGCCGGTTACACCGCCGTGATCTCGCACCGTTCCGGCGAAACCGAAGATTCGACCATTGCCGACCTGGCCGTGGGCACCTCGGCTGGCCAGATCAAGACCGGTTCGCTGTGCCGTTCCGACCGCGTTTCCAAGTACAACCAACTGCTGCGTATCGAAGAGCAGTTGAATGGCAAGGCCAAGTACAACGGTCGCAGCGAGTTCCGCGGCTAAGTTGTAAATGGTAAAAAGACACCGGATTGTGTCGGAAAAGTCGTGACAGCGATGGATTTGCCACTAATCTGATGCCTTATATGCACAAGCCTGGATCTTCCAGGCTTCGTGCTATCAGACGTTTCAAAGTTTTGCGTGGCTGTCTTTTTTCACTGGATACCTGATATTCGATGCGCAGTCCTTACTGGTTGTTTCTCGTTTTGCTCTTGCTGCTGGCCGGTCTGCAATACCGCCTGTGGGTGGGCAATGGCAGTCTGGCGCAAGTCGCCGAGCTGAATCAGCAGATCGCCGATCAGCACGCCGAGAACGAAGCCCTGCTGGAGCGCAACCGGGTGATGGACGCTGAAGTCAGCGAGTTGAAGAAGGGCATGGAGACCGTCGAAGAACGGGCTCGCCATGAGCTGGGCATGGTCAAGGACGGTGAAACCCTTTACCAGTTGGCCCAATGATCGATTCCCTGCCGGCCTTCTGGGCCGTGATTCCTGCCGCGGGCGTCGGTGCCCGTATGGCCGCGGACCGTCCCAAGCAATATCTGCAACTGGGCGGGCGCACAATTCTTGAACACAGCCTCGGCTGTTTCCTCGATCACCCGAGCCTCAAGGGCCTGGTGGTCAGTCTTGCTGCTGACGATCCCTACTGGCCGAACCTGGCTTGCGTCAGCGATCCGCGTATTCAGCGGGTCGAAGGTGGTGCCGAACGTTCTGCCTCGGTGCTCAACGCCTTGCTGCATCTGCATGCCCAAGGTGCCGACGATGACGATTGGGTGCTGGTGCACGATGCGGCCCGTCCCAACCTGAGCCGCGATGATCTCGACAGGCTGCTGGCCGAACTCGCCGACGATCCGGTCGGAGGCCTGCTGGCCGTGCCGGCGCGAGACACCCTGAAACGGGTCGACAAGCACGGTCGAGTGGTCGAAACCGTTGACCGCAGTGTGATCTGGCAGGCCTATACCCCGCAGATGTTCCGCCTCGGTGCGTTGCACCGGGCGCTGGCGGACAGTCTGGTGGCCGATGCCGTGATCACCGATGAAGCCTCGGCGATGGAGTGGGCCGGCATGGCGCCGCGTCTGATCGAGGGGCGGGCGGATAACCTCAAGGTCACCCGTCCTGAGGATCTGGAGTGGTTGCGCCAGCGCTGGGCGAATCGCCGCTAGATCCGGTATTCCGGCCGCTCAGCCAATCCTTCCTTCAAGAAATCCACCAGTTTGCGCACCTTCGGTGACAGATGGCGTTGTTGCGGATACAGCGCCCACACCGCCGTGTTCGGCGGTTGATGCGCCTCAAGCAAGGAAATCAACGCACCGCTGTGCAAATGCTCCAGCACGTAATAGTCCGGCAACTGGCACAACCCGACGCCTTGCAACGCCGCGTCGAGCACCGCTTGCCCACTGTTGCAGCGCCAGTTTCCCTGGACGCGCTGGGAAAATTCCCGCCCGTTCTGTTCCAGTTGCCAGAGGTCCGAACTGCCGATGAGGCAGTTGTGCCGACTCAGCTCCGACAAACTGTGTGGGCGCCCGTACCGTTCAAGGTAGGAAGGCGACGCACACAAGTACATCCGTCGCGGTGCCAAACGGGTCGCCACCAGCCGTGAGTCCTGCAATCGTCCCAGGCGAATCGCCAGATCCAGGCCTTCATGCACCAGATCCAGTTGCCGGTTGGTCAGCTCGATATCAATGCGCAGTTGCGGGTAATGCCCCATGAACCGGGTCACCAGCGGCACGATGAAACGTTCGCCATAGGCCACGGCGCAGGTCATGCGCAGCATGCCTTTCGGTTCGCTGGTCAGGTCGCCGACCGCGCGCAACGCTTCTTCACGGCCATCCTGCAAGCGCTGGCAATGTTGCAGAAACGTTTGGCCGGCCTCGGTCAGCGTGACTCGCCGGGTGCTGCGATACAGGAGTCGTGTCTGCAAGCGCTCTTCCAGTCGTACGATTTGGCGACTGATGTGCGAGGAAGAAACCCCAAGTCGTTCGGCGGCGGCGGTGAACTGGCTGCATTCGGCGACGGCGACGAATTCGTCGATGCCTTCCCAGCGATTTTCGGACATCGAGATTATCCCTGTATGGCAATAATGTTTTGCTTTTGTCCGGATTATTCACCAGGCAGCGCTGGACTACACTCCCTGTCTGGTTTTTTATTCAATGGATTCACTGGAGAGTCAGCATGATCAAGTCGCGCGCCGCCGTTGCCTTCGAGGCCAAGAAGCCGCTGGAAATCGTAGAAGTCGATGTCGCCATGCCCAAGGCCGGTGAAGTGTTGCTGCGTGTGGTGGCTTCCGGGGTTTGCCACACTGACGCCTACACCCTGTCCGGCGCAGATCCGGAAGGGATTTTTCCGTCAATCCTCGGCCATGAGGGCGGTGCAATCGTCGAAGCCATTGGCGAAGGCGTGACCTCGGTAGCTGTCGGTGATCATGTTATCCCGCTGTACACCCCGGAATGCGGCCAATGCAAATTCTGTAAATCGGGCAAGACCAACCTGTGTCAGGCGATTCGCGCGACTCAGGGCAAAGGTTTGATGCCGGACGGTACTTCGCGCTTTTCCTACAAGGGCGAAACGATTTTCCACTACATGGGGACTTCGACCTTCTCCGAGTACACCGTACTGCCGGAAATCTCCGTGGCGAAGATTTCCAAGGACGCACCGCTGGAAAAGGTCTGCCTGCTCGGTTGCGGCGTGACCACCGGCATCGGTGCGGTGATCAACACGGCCAAGGTCAAGCCGGGTGATACCGTAGCCATCTTCGGTCTGGGCGGCATCGGTCTGTCGGCAGTGATCGGCGCGGTAAAAGCCAAGGCTGCGCGGATCATCGCCATCGACATCAACCCGGCCAAGTTCGAGATCGCCAGGCAATTGGGTGCCACCGATTGTGTAAACCCGAAAGACTTCGATCGTCCGATCCAGGAAGTGATCGTGGACATGACTGACGGCGGCGTCGACTTCTCTTTCGAGTGCATCGGCAATGTGCAATTGATGCGCGCCGCCCTCGAATGCTGCCACAAGGGTTGGGGTGAGTCGGTCATCATCGGTGTGGCCGGTGCCGGCCAGGAAATCGCCACCCGTCCATTCCAGTTGGTGACCGGTCGCGTCTGGCGCGGTTCGGCATTCGGCGGCGTGCGGGGTCGCAGCGAATTGCCAAGCTACGTCGACATGGCCCAGAGCGGCGAAATCCCGCTGGATACTTTCATCACCCACACCATGGGTCTGGAAGATATCAACAAGGCATTCGACCTGATGCACGAAGGCAAGAGCATCCGTACCGTCATTCATTTCTGATCAATCGCGTCTCCATGGCGGCAGGCTTTGTAGGTCTGTTGCCGTGGTCGCGTAGGAGTCTTTACATGAGTCTGGAGAACATCTCCTGTCAGAAGAGTTTCGGCGGCTGGCACAAGCGTTATCGTCATCGTTCCGACGTGCTGGGTTGTGACATGGTTTTCGCCGTGTACCTGCCGCCGCAGGCGGAGCAGGGTGGCAAGCTGCCGGTGTTGTACTGGCTGTCGGGCCTGACCTGCACTGACGAAAACTTCATGCAGAAGGCCGGCGCCATGCGCATGGCTGCTGAGCTTGGACTGATGATCGTGGCGCCCGACACCAGCCCGCGCGGCGCCGACGTGCCGGGTGATCCGGACGGTGCCTGGGACTTTGGCCTGGGTGCCGGCTTCTATTTGAACGCCACGCAGGAGCCTTGGTCGCGGCACTATCGGATGCATGACTATGTCGTGCAGGAATTGCCTTCACTGGTTGAGGCGCATTTTCCCGCATCGGACAAACGCAGCATCAGCGGCCACTCCATGGGTGGGCACGGTGCACTGGTCTGCGCCTTGCGCAATCCGGGGCGTTACCAGTCGGTATCGGCGTTTTCGCCGATCAACAACCCGATGGATTGCCCGTGGGGCCAAAAGGCATTCTCCCGCTACCTGGGCGAAGACCGTTCGAAGTGGCGCGAATGGGATGCCTGCGCGTTGATCGCCGAGGCGAACGAAAAGTTGCCATTGCTGGTCGATCAGGGTGATCGCGACGATTTCCTCGCCACCCAGCTCAAGCCCGAAGCCCTGCAACAGGCGGCCAAACAGGCGGGTCATCCGCTGACGTTGCGCCTGCAACCGGGCTACGACCATAGCTATTTCTTCATATCGAGCTTCATTGACGACCACTTGCAGCATCACGCACAAGCCCTTCGGGGCTAATGCAGGTAGAATCACGCCCTGACAAAAATCGGGGCGTTTTTTTATGCGTATTGGCCACGGCTATGATGTGCACCGTTTCGCTGAAGGCGATTTCATTACTCTGGGTGGTGTGCGTATCGCACACGGCTTCGGGCTGCTCGCTCACTCCGACGGTGACGTCCTGCTGCACGCCTTGAGCGATGCCTTGCTCGGCGCGGCGGCGCTGGGTGATATCGGCAAGCACTTCCCGGACACCGACCCGCAATTCAAGGGCGCCGACAGTCGTGTGCTGTTGCGCCACGTCGTCAGCCTGATTCACGCCAAGGGCTGGAAAGTCGGCAATGTCGACAACACCATCGTTGCCCAGGCGCCGAAAATGGCCCCGCATATCGAATCGATGCGCGCGCTGATCGCCGCCGATCTGCAAGTTGAGCTGGATCAAGTGAACGTCAAAGCCACCACCACCGAAAAACTCGGTTTCGTCGGTCGCGAAGAAGGCATCGCCGTACATTCCGTTGCCTTGTTGCTACGCGCATGAATGAACTGCAATTGCTTGGCCCCCGGGCCTATGGTGACGCGCTCGGCACAGCGGTACTGAAAGCCATCGCCGAAGATTTCCAGGTCGATGAAGTGCTTGATATCCCGTTCAGCGGCGATGGCGAGCATCTGTGGATCTGGGTGGAAAAACGCGGCCTGAATACTGAAGAGGCCGCGCGCCGGATTGCCAAGGCTGCCGGCGTGCCGCTGCGCACGGTCAGTTACGCCGGGCTCAAGGATCGCCAGGCGCTGACCCGCCAATGGTTCAGCGTGCAACTGCCGGGCAAGGCGGATCCGGACCTGTCGGCGGCGGAAAACGACACGCTGAAGATCCTCAAGACCACTCGCCACAAGCGCAAACTGCAACGCGGTGCGCACTCGGCCAACGGCTTCACTTTGCGTCTGACCCAGTTCGCGGGCGACAAGGCCGCGATCGAAGAGCGTCTGCAACTGATCCGCAAACAAGGCATCCCGAATTATTTCGGCGCCCAGCGTTTTGGTCATGACGGCGGCAACGTGGTCGACGCCCGTTCGTGGGCGGCGCGCAAAGCGTTGCCGGAGCAGCGCAATGTGCGCTCGCGCCTGCTGTCGACGGCGCGCAGTTTTCTGTTCAACCAGGTGCTGGCCGCGCGTGTCGCCGATGGCACCTGGCAACGTGCGCAGGTTGGCGATCTATTGGCATTCACTGACAGCCGCAGCTTTTTTCCTGCCGGTGAAGCCGAGTGCAGCGACCCGCGCCTGGCGATTCTCGACCTGCATCCGACCGGTCCTCAGTGGGGCGAAGGTGACTCGCCGGCGACCGGGGTTGTCCATGATCTGGAGCAGGAAATTGCCGCACGCGAGGCGGATCTGCGCGATTGGTTGATTAATGCCGGTATGAGCCACGAACGTCGCATCCTGCGTCTGCCCATTGGCGGGTTGACGTGGCATTATCCCGAGCCTGACATTCTGCAACTGGAATTCGTCCTCCCGGCTGGATGCTTCGCCACCGTACTGGTGCGCGAACTCGTTGATCTGGTGCCGGTGGGGCAGACGGACAGCCCATGCGTATTCTGATTTCTAACGACGATGGGGTAACCGCACCCGGTCTTGCCGCGCTTTATGCTGCGCTGGCGGATTACACCGAGTGCGTGGTTATCGCCCCGGAACAGGACAAGAGCGGTGCCAGCAGTTCGCTGACGCTCGATCGTCCGTTGCACCCGCAATACCTGGCCAACGGCTTCATCAGCCTCAATGGCACGCCGACCGATTGTGTGCATCTGGGGCTCAACGGTTTGCTGGAGCGCGAACCGGACATGGTGGTTTCCGGGATCAACCTCGGCGCCAATCTGGGCGACGACGTGCTGTATTCCGGGACCGTGGCCGCCGCCCTTGAAGGACGCTTTCTCGAGCGCCCTTCGTTTGCCTTCTCGCTGGTCTCGCGTCAGGTCGACAATCTGCCCACCGCCGCCCACTTTGCGCGCAAACTGGTCGAGGCCCACGCCGGGCTCGATCTGCCACCGCGCACGGTGCTGAACGTGAACATTCCCAATCTGCCGATCGATCACATTCGCGGCATTGCCCTGACGCGTCTCGGTCACCGCGCCCGCGCGGCAGCGCCGATGAAAGTGGTCGATCCGCGCGGCAAGGCCGGTTACTGGATTGCTGCCGCCGGCGATGCCGAGGATGGTGGTCCGGGCACAGACTTCCACGCGGTGATGCAGGGCTACGTTTCCATCACTCCGTTGCAGCTCGATCGCACCTTCAATGATGCCTTCAGAACGCTCGACGGCTGGCTGGAGGGCCTCAACTAATGGCTCGTGAACAAGACGACAGGCTGCGCAGCGGCATCGGGATGACCTCCCAGCGTACGCGCGAGCGCCTGATCCAGCGTCTGTATGAAGAAGGCCTGTCCAACGCCAAGGTGCTGGAGGTGATTCGTCGCACGCCGCGTCATCTGTTCGTCGATGAAGCGCTGGCGCACCGTGCCTATGAAGACACGGCCTTGCCGATCGGCCATAACCAGACCATCTCCCAGCCTTATATGGTCGCGCGCATGAGCGAGTTGTTGCTCGAGGCCGGGCCGCTGGACAAGGTGCTGGAAATCGGCACTGGCTCCGGTTACCAGACTGCCGTGTTGTCGCAGTTGGTCGAGCGGGTGTTTTCGGTGGAGCGGATCAAGGTGCTGCAGGATCGCGCCAAGGAGCGCCTGGTCGAGCTGAACCTGCGCAATGTGGTCTTCCGTTGGGGCGATGGCTGGGAAGGCTGGCCGGCGCTGGCGCCGTACAACGGCATCATCGTGACCGCAGTGGCTACCGATGTGCCTCAGGCCTTGCTTGACCAGTTGGCACCGGGCGGGCGCCTGGTGATTCCGGTGGGCTCCGGTGAAGTGCAACAGTTGATGCTGATCGTGCGCGAAGAGCACGGTTTTTCCCGACACGTTCTGGGAGCGGTGCGCTTCGTTCCATTGCTCAACGGGCCGCTGGCCTGAGCATTTATTCAAGGGCGCTGAATTCCTTTCGAGTGCCTTTGTCTTACAGCGGCGAAGTTTGCTTAAACAGTTCATCTATATAGAGCAAACGTGTGCGGCGAAGGAAAAGGCTTCATTAAAGGTGAAGCTGGTCTGGCCGGTTATACTTGCAACACTGCATGCCCGATTGCGGCATTTCACAATTTTCAGCCACCACAAAGGGAGCGGCGGGTGAGTCTCACAGTCATTGCGCAGCGTATGGGTAACACGAGCTTTCAGCGCCTGGTGACTGGCCTTGTCTTGAGCACCTTGCTGGTCGGTTGCTCCAGCACCAAATCGAGCAACGTGCGCGTGGTCGATCGCAACAACGCGGTGGCCCAGCGTCCTACGGTGACGACCGGGCAGTATGTAGTCCGTAAGGGCGATACGTTGTTTTCGATCGCGTTTCGCTACGGCTGGGACTACAAAGCCCTCGCTGCCCGGAACAATATTCCTACGCCGTATACGATCCATCCGGGTCAGACAATTCGCTTCGACGGTCGCACCGATTCAACGCCGGCTGCCGTGGTGAGTAGCACCAGTTCCTCGCCGTCTTCGTCCAGTAAAACCACGGTAATCCGGCGCCAGGCGAATGGCACGACAACCACCACAACCACCGGTTCTGCGGCGGTTGTACCGTCCGTCGCCAACAAGCCGGCACCCGCTCCATTGCCTCCACCAGGCCCGGCCCCGACCGGCTGGGGATGGCCATCTAATGGCATTCTGATTGGTAAATTCTCTTCAAACGGTAGTTTGAATAAAGGAATTGATATCGCCGGAGATTTGGGACAGCCTGTTTTAGCTGCGTCTGATGGGACGGTGGTTTACGCCGGGAGTGGCTTAAGGGGCTACGGCGAATTGGTCATCATCAAACACAGCGAAACCTACGTCAGTGCTTACGGACACAACCGTCGGCTGTTGGTACGGGAGGGGCAGCAGGTCAAGGTCGGACAGACAATTGCCGAAATGGGGTCAACGGGTACAGACCGGGTGAAACTGCATTTTGAGATTCGCCGACAAGGTAAACCTGTAGATCCGCTGCAGTTCCTGCCAAGACGTTGATTTGAAGGCCAGCCTGTTCCGTCGCGTAGAGGGGACAGGCTCCAGCGTTGCCAAGGATAAAGGCGTCGCTTGAGCTTGGGGTCGAACTCACCAAAGGACTATAACAATGGCTCTCAGTAAAGAAGTGCCGGAGTTTGACATCGACGATGAGGTTCTCCTTATGGAGACCGACTTCGCTTCGGATTCGATGTCGAATGATGAAGGGGTTCCTTCACCTTCCGTTCGTTCCAAATCCAAACACTCCGCTTCACTTAAACAACACAAGTACATCGACTACACGCGGGCACTCGATGCCACGCAGTTGTATCTCAACGAAATCGGCTTTTCCCCATTGCTCTCCCCGGAGGAAGAAGTTCATTTTGCGCGTCTGTCGCAAAGTGGCGATCCCGCCGGGCGCAAGCGCATGATTGAAAGTAACCTGCGGCTGGTGGTCAAAATCGCCCGGCGTTACGTCAATCGGGGGCTGTCGCTGCTGGATCTGATCGAAGAGGGCAACCTCGGACTGATCCGGGCGGTGGAAAAGTTCGATCCCGAGCGCGGTTTCCGCTTCTCGACCTACGCGACCTGGTGGATTCGTCAGACCATCGAGCGCGCGATCATGAATCAGACCCGGACCATCCGGCTGCCGATCCATGTGGTCAAGGAGCTCAACGTGTACCTGCGGGCTGCGCGGGAGCTGACACAAAAGCTCGATCACGAACCTTCACCCGAAGAAATCGCCAACCTGCTGGAAAAACCGGTAGGCGAGGTCAAGCGCATGCTGGGCCTGAACGAGCGGGTTTCTTCGGTCGACGTCTCGCTGGGTCCGGACTCGGATAAAACCCTGCTGGACACCCTCACGGATGATCGTCCTACCGATCCGTGCGAACTGCTTCAGGATGACGATCTGTCGCAGAGCATCGATCAATGGCTGTCGGAGCTGACCGACAAGCAGCGCGAGGTGGTGGTGCGCCGCTTCGGCCTGCGCGGCCACGAGAGCAGCACGCTGGAGGATGTAGGTCTGGAGATTGGCCTGACCCGGGAACGGGTGAGACAGATCCAGGTGGAAGGCCTCAAGCGCCTTCGGGAAATTCTCGAGAAGAATGGCCTGTCGAGCGAGTCGCTGTTCCAGTAAGCGCCTCAAATGACCGCCCACAAAAAGCCCCGACTGGTTCGGGGCTTTTTTGTTGCGCCTGGATGGGTGGCAAGCGGATTTTTTACGGTCGCCGCGTTGTAGTCTCGCGTTGTAAGCCCTGGCTTACTCTTTCGTAAGTGTTCGCTATTTTTACACTGCGGCAGACGTCCATTGAAGCGTGTGCTTCTTTATAATTATTTGATTTATATGATTATTTTTTAATGTTAAGCCCTTGTGACGGTGCGCTTCGGTGGATTCGGCCCGTTGCTCCCGTCAGGGAACTCTTTAGTATCTGGGTTGTGTCGACGGACAGACACGCCCTTCAAGGATGAGGGGAATGGACATCGCAGGAGGCGATTCATCAGGACGATGAAAAGGAACACAGGGAATAGGGAAAAATGTGGGCGGGTCAAACCGCCCCTTTTTTTTGCCTGCAGAAAAGCAAAAAGGCCCGCAAAGGGCCTTTTCGAGAACGGCGGACGAATCAGCGTTCGAGGTCTTTGATCTTGCCTTTGACGCCATCCCACTCTTCGGCATCGGGCAACGATTCTTTCTTCTCGGTGATGTTCGGCCAGATCTCGGCCAGCTCGACGTTCAGCTGGATGAACTCCTGCATCTCTTCCGGGACTTCGTCCTCGGAGAAAATTGCAACGGCCGGGCATTCTGGCTCGCACAGGGCGCAGTCAATGCACTCATCCGGGTGAATCACCAGGAAGTTCGGGCCTTCGTAAAAGCAGTCCACCGGACAGACTTCTACGCAGTCGGTGTACTTGCACTTGATGCAGTTGTCGGTGACGACGAAGGTCATTTCTAATTTTCTCCTCAGGCGGCGGCAGCGGAGCCCCTTCACGGTTGGGGTCGCCAGGTTCGGGAGTGATGTCTGCAGGCCAGGCTATTAGCCTGCAGCACCCAAACCGCGCGAGATTCTAACAGCTTGAAGCCGTATGCGTTAGATCCGTGTCTTTAGTGTATAGAGCATTTCGAGCGCACGACGTGGGGTCATGTCATCCAGATCGAGCTTGGCCAGTTCATCCAGTACCGGATGCGGCAGGCTGGCGAACATGTCGCTCTGCTGTGGTGCGGCCGGTTTGCCCTTGACCGGTTTCGGCGCCTCGTGGGGCAGGGCGGTGTCTTCCAGACGACTCAGATGCTCGCGGGCACGCACAATCACTTCGCTCGGCACGCCGGCCAACTGCGCCACCGCCAGGCCATAGCTCTGGCTCGCAGGCCCCGGCAGTACATGGTGCAGGAACACAATGCGCTCGTTGTGCTCGGTTGCATTGAGATGCACGTTGGCTACCAGCGGCTCGGCTTCGGGCAGCACGGTCAGCTCGAAATAGTGAGTGGCAAACAGCGTATAGGCGCGCAGATGCGCCAGGCGCTCGGCCGCCGCCCAGGCCAGCGACAGACCGTCGAAGGTGCTGGTGCCGCGCCCGACTTCGTCCATCAGCACCAGGCTGCGTTCGGTGGCGTTGTGCAGAATGTTGGCGGTTTCGCTCATTTCCACCATGAAGGTCGAACGTCCGCCGGCCAGGTCGTCGCTGGAACCGATACGGGTGAAGATCCGGTCCACCAGCGACAGTTCGCAACTGGCCGCCGGTACGAAGCTGCCAATATGGGCCAGCAACACGATCAGCGCGGTTTGCCGCATGTAAGTGGATTTACCACCCATGTTCGGACCGGTGATCACCAGCATTCGCGTGTTGTCGTCGAGGCTCAGGTCGTTGGCCACGAACGGCGTGGTCAGCACCTGCTCGACCACCGGGTGGCGACCCTGGGTGATGCGCATGCACGGCTCGCTGACGAACGTCGGGCAGTTCAGGTCGAGATTCAGCGCACGCTCGGCCAGGTTGCTCAGCACGTCCAGCTCGGCCAGCGCCGAGGCGGTGTCCTGCAGCGGTGGCAACTGGCTGATCAGATCTTCCAGCAGCGCCTCGTACAGCATCTTCTCGCGGGCCAGCGCGCGGCTCTTGGCCGACAGCGCCTTGTCTTCGAACTCTTTGAGTTCCGGCGTGATGAAGCGCTCCGCGCCCTTGAGGGTCTGGCGCCGAATGTAGTCGGCCGGAGCCGACTCGGCCTGCTTGCTCGGCAGTTCAATGAAGTAGCCGTGAATTCGGTTGTAGCCGACCTTCAGGTTGGCAAGGCCGGTGCGGGCCTTTTCCCGGGCTTCCAGGTCGATGAGGAACTGGCCGGCGTTTTCGCTCAGCGATTGCAGCTCGTCGAGCTCGCTGTCGTAACCGGTCTTCAGCACGCCGCCGTCGCGGATCACCGCTGGCGGGTTGTCGATGATGGCTTTTTCCAGGAGCGCAGCCAGTTCCGGGTAGGTGCTGGTGGTCGTCGCCAGTCGGGTCAGGTGCGGCGCTTCCAGGTCGGCCATTACCACTTGCAGTTCAGGCAGGGCGCCCAGTGCGTCACGCAGGCGAGCGAGGTCGCGCGGGCGGGCATTGCGCAGGCCGATTCGCGCGAGGATCCGTTCGATATCGCCGATTTCCTTGAGCTGCGGCTGCAGACTTTCGAAGCGATAGCGGTCAAGCAGGCAACTGATCGATGTCTGGCGTGCCAGCAAAACGGTCAGGTCACGCAGCGGACGGTTCAGCCAGCGGGTCAGCAAACGGCTGCCCATGGCGGTCTGGCAGCGATCGACCACCGATTGCAGGGTGTTGTCGCGACCGCCCGCCAGGTTGGTATCGAGTTCCAGGTTGCGGCGGCTCGCGCCGTCCAGCACCACGGTGTCGTCCAGGCGCTCGTGGCGCAGGCTGCGCAAATGGGGCAGGGCGGTGCGCTGGGTTTCCTTGGCGTAGGCCAGCAGGCAACCGGCGGCGCCGATGGCCAGGGTCAGGGTCTCGCAGCCGAAACCTTTCAGGTCCTGGGTGGAAAACTGCTGGCAGAGACTTTTCAGCGCCGAGTCGCGCTCGAAATCCCACGGCGCACGACGACGTACCCCACGGCGTTTTTCCGCCGGCAGATCCTTTGGCCAGTCATCCGGGATCAACAGTTCCACCGGGTTGACCCGCTCCAGTTCCGCCAGCAGGTTCTCCCAGCCCTTGATCTCCAGCACGATGAAGTTGCCGCTGGTGATGTCCAGCACCGCCAGACCGAACAGACGCTCATCGCCCAGCACCGCCGCGATCAGGTTGTCGCGACGCTCGTCGAGCAGTGCCTCGTCGCTGACCGTGCCCGGGGTGATGATCCGCACCACCTGACGTTCCACCGGCCCTTTGCTGGTGGCCGGGTCGCCGACCTGCTCGCAGATCACCACCGACTCGCCAAGCTTGACCAGCTTCGCCAGATAACCTTCCGCCGCGTGATACGGAATCCCGCACATTGGAATCGCCTGCCCCGCCGACTGCCCGCGAGCGGTCAGGGTGATGTCCAGCAACTTGGCCGCTTTCTTCGCGTCTTCATAGAAGATCTCGTAGAAGTCGCCCATGCGGTAGAACATCAGCTGATCCGGGTGCTGATTCTTCAGGCGCCAGTATTGCTGCATCATCGGAGTGTGGGAGGACAGATCGGAGACGGCTTTATTCATCGGCTTGTCAGGAAACTCGTTGAAAGGTGTGGGGCAAAAGCGCGGCAGTGGCCGGGCATTTCCGCGATGGGCGCAAGATTACCATGGGCGGTCTGTTGGACGCAGGCATCGTGGTCGGTTGACATGTTTCTGCTGCAAAATGCGTATTTATGCACGCTTTATGCAAATCAGCATTTGTCTTCCGAAAAAACTTCAAGCACTATGCGCGTTATGCAAAAACGCAACGTATCTACCGTATTAAGAGCGCTGCTCGACCAGCACGGGATCTCCCCTACGGAGCTTCACCGTCGCACCGGCGTGCCTCAATCCACACTTTCGCGGATTCTCAGCGGGAAGATCGTCGATCCTTCGGACAAGCACATCTCGAAGATCGCCGAGTACTTCGCCGTGAGCACCGATCAGTTGCGCGGGCGCGCGGATGTCGCGCAAGCGGCCGGTTCCGGGCGTGATGATGTGCATGCAGAACTCAAGGACATAAGCCTGTGGGACGACGACACGCCTGTCGATGACGACGAGGTGTCGGTGCCCTTTCTTCGTGAGGTTGAATTGGCTGCTGGATCAGGAAGATTCGTTATCGAAGAGAGCGAACGCTCTAGCCTGCGCTTTGGCAAGCGCAGCCTGCGCCACAACGGGGTGCAGTTCGACCAGGCCAAATGCGTCACCGTGCGCGGCAACAGCATGTTGCCGGTCCTGCGTGACGGTGCCACGGTTGGCGTCAATGCCGGCAAGTGCGGGATTGGCGACATCGTCGATGGCGACCTTTATGCGATCAACCACAACGGTCAGCTGCGGGTGAAGCAACTCTATCGCCTGCCCACCGGCATTCGCCTGCGCAGTTTCAATCGCGATGAACATCCGGACGAGGACTACAGCTTCCAGGAAATCCAGGAAGAGCAGATCGTCATCCTCGGTCACGTCTTCTGGTGGGGCATGTACGCCCGATAACCCCACCGTTTTCAGACAAAACCCGCCCACCGGCGGGTTTTTTTTCGCCTGGCGAAAATCCTCGACGCCTTGATTGGCGGGCCTTCCATGCGCTCGTGCATTTGTTGTGCATAAATAAATGCATTTATGCATTGACTGTATATGCATCCATGCATATTCTTGCCACCAAGCCGCTCGACAAAGCGGCTGGCAAGAAAGCTCTTTAGTTCCACAAGAACAGGCAGCGATGAACCGGCCTCAACGGTTCAGAGGGTTGGCAACTGACCCGGGTGTGCAGCGTAAAGCACCGAGAGCAGTTATCCGGCGGGCAGGGACCGCGGTCGGAAAAACAATTTGAATGGACTCGTACCGCGCCAGTAGCGCCGAAAAGTCAGCTTCCTTTCGGTTTAAAGGATGAAAGGAAGGCGAAGGAGCGCATTACTGAAAAGCCCGGTTTTTCAGCCGGGCTTTTTGGAATGCCTACCTCACGAGAAACCGATTGAACCCATCATCCATCACTCATCAATCACCCCCAGGAGGCGTGACATGACAAACGAGCAACAAGCGTTGGCGGACATGCCGATCTGGTTGGTCATCCTCCTCGCGGTAGTGGGCGGGGTGTCCGGCGAAATGTGGCGCGCCGACAAGGAAGGCGCCCGGGGCTGGCCACTGTTGCGGCGTCTGGCGCTGCGCTCCGGCGCCTGCATGATCTGCGGCGTCTCGGCCATCATGCTGTTGTACGCCGCCGGCATGTCGATCTGGGCGGCCGGCGCCTTCGGCTGCCTGACCGCGATGGCCGGCGCCGACGTGGCCATCGGCCTATACGAACGCTGGGCTGCCAAGCGCATCGGCGTTAGCGAACTGCCACCCCACGATCAACCCTAACCCGACATTTTCCAGCCTCGCTGCAACCTCGGCAGCGGGGCTGTGCGTGGACATCTGAAAAGGAGGTCAAGCATGCCCGCACCGATCCAGCAGCCTTCGCAGCTGTTCACGGCGATGGCGACAACCTTGCGCAACACCGCCGCCCTGAACGTACAGGTTGGCAACCACGATGACTTTTCGGCACCCGGCAATCAGGCCTGGGTGTTGATCGACTTTGATCGTAATGCCCAGGGCGCACGCGCCGCCGATGGACGAATTGCCCATGTGCTGACGGTGTCACTGCAAGTGATTCCGGCGGTTGCTGCCACGGCGTTCGCGGCCTGCGACCTGATTGCGGCCCTGAAGAATCTGGTCACCGACAACCGCTGGGGGCTGGCCGGCGACCAATGCGATTTGCCGATGAACCTTGACGGTCTGCCATCAGTATTTCTGCGCGCAGACCAGTCGTACAAGGCCTGGACCCTGACGTTCGACCAGACCCTCTATCTTGGCCCGACCTTGCTCGACGACCCGCTCGGCATCCCGAAATTCGCCCGTACCTGGGAGGTCAGCGACATCGACGATCCCGATCAATACACCCCGCTGGAGGGTTGAACCGTGTTCGATTCGCTTATCCAGCTGCAACTGGGGCCGATCATCGAGCGGCTCGCCGAGATGGAAGCGGAGATCGAGGACCTGCACCGCCGCGCCGAGAGTTTCTGTCGCATCGGCATTTGTCAGGAGGTCGACCCCGCGAGCAACACCTGCAAGGTCAGCCATGGTGGATTGCTCACGCCGTCCATCAAGTTCTTCAACCCGAGCGCCGGTGCCCAGAGCGAGTCGCGAATCCCGACGGCGGGTGAGCAATGCCTGCTGCTCAACTACGGCAGCGGCGAAAGCGGCGCACAGAGCGTGGCGCTGTTCGGTTTGAACAGCGACCGTTTTCCTCCGGCTTCAACGATACCGACGCTGACCCGTCGGGTTCATCAGGACGGCAGCGAAAGCGGCTACGACGACGCCACGCACATTCTGCACTGGCAGAACGGTCCGGCGGCGTTCAGCGGTTCGCGCCAGGCGCTGGAACTGAGCATCGGCCCGGCGCGACTGGCAATGACCCCGCAGGCGATCAGCCTGCAACTGGGCGCGGTTGGCCTGACGATCGACGCCTCGGGCGTCCACTTCAGCGGCCCGTTGGTCGATCACCAGGGCCGCGTCATCAGCCCCTGATTCAAGAGCCTTCCCATGATCGGAATCGATAGAGACACCGGGGCCACGGTCGACGACTGGCTGCAGTTCGTGCAGCGCGCGACCCACGCCCTGACCACACCGCTGGGCACCCGGCAGAAACGCCCCTTGTATGGCTCGCTGATCCCTACGCTGTTGGGGCAGAACCTGGGCGATGACCTGCTGATCCTGGCTCAAAGCCATGCGGCGCAGGCGTTCTACAACCCGCAAAACGGCATCGACGATTTCCTGCCGCAGGTGATCGTCGCCACCCGCCAGGGCGCCGGTCTGCTGCTGCGTTTCGCCGGCACCTGGAAAAACCGTCAACAGACTTTCGAGGTAGTGACATGAGCATGTTGATCCCCGGCCAGAATCAGTTGGCTGAGCCTGCGCTGATTACCGTCGAAGCGTTCGAAGACCTGCTCGCCGAATTCAAGACCTTCGTCGTCGAATACGTCGGTGCCCGTTCACCGCAAAACGCGGCGAAATTGCAGACCAGCCTGGAAAACGAGAGCGAACTGCTGACGCTGGCGCTCGAGGCTTTCTGTGTGCGGCTGCAAACCCACGAACGCAAATACAACGCCCGGATCAAGCAGATGCTGGCGTGGTGGGCGACCGGCAGCAATCTTGATGCGCGGCTGGCGGACATGGGCCTGGAACGGCAGTTGCTCGATCCCGGTGATCCGGCCGCGTTCCCGCCTGTACCCGCCATCTACGAAAGCGACGATGACGCGCGGCTGCGCTATTACCTGGCACCCCACGCACCGGCGGCGGGTTCGCGTATGCAGTATCGCCGCGAGATCTTCACCCTTGGCGAACGTCCGACGGTGAAAGTCGAATCCACCGACGCCGGCGTGGTGAATGTCACCTACACCTTTGACCCGGACGGCCTCGCCGCGCAGGTCAAGGACGGCAACGGTCGCCGCACGGCGCCCGGCGAAGTGCGGGTCACCGTGCTCTCGCGAGAGGCCGACGGTACGCCGTCCGCCGCGCTGCTCGACGGCGTCCGTCAGCACTTTGCTCGACCGGATGTGCGACCGGAAACCGATCTGGTCACCGTGCAGGGCGCGGAGATTCAGCGCTACAAGATCCGCGTGGTGGCGAAGATCAATTCCGGCCCCGATTCGGGCCTGACCAAAGTCGCCGCGCAGCAGCATTTGCAGGCCTACGCCGACAGTTGCCATCGCCTGGAAGGGCGGGTCGACCCGAGCTGGATCGATTACACCCTGCACAGCGCCGGCGCCGTGCAATTGCAGATTCTCGAGCCGTTGGAGCCGATCGTCACCAGCGCGTTCCAGGCGCCGTATTGCACGGCGGTCGAGGTCGAGGTGCAGACGCTATGAGTGATCAGGCACAGCGTCCGACCTTATTGCCGGCCAACAGCTCGGCACTGGAGCGAGGACTCGATCTGGGTTTCGGCGCGTTGCTCGATCGCATCGCGCCGCCGTTTCCCGAGCTGATGAACCCGCAGCAAACTCCGGTCGCGTTTCTGCCGTATCTCGCGGCGGATCGCGGCGTTGCCGAATGGAGCAGCGACGCGCCGGAAACGGAAAAACGCCTGACCGTCGAACTGGCCTGGCCCACCGCGCGCCAGGCCGGCACTCGCAAGGCACTGGAAAACGCGGCCAAGGGTTTGCAACTGCGCCCGGAAATCCGTGCCTGGTACGAACAGACACCGCCCGGCGCGCCTTACAGCTTTTCCGTGCGCGCGTTCACCGATCTGCCCTACAGCGAACTCATCGATGCCCGTCTCGACCGTCGCCTGGCCGACGCCAAAAGCGAGCGCGACATTCTCTCGGTGTCGGTCGGCCTCAGCGCTTTCGGCAGTCACGTCATCGGCGCCGCGACAGTCTGCGGTGAGCTGACCACGATTTATCCGGTGGTCATCGAAGGGCTCGAAGCCTCGGGCGAAGCGTTCATGGCGGCCGGTCTGTACACCGTCGAAACATCCACTATTTATCCTCAGGGGGCCTAATGGCTGACTACTACACCCTGCTCACCAACGCAGGGATTGCCTACGAAACCGCCTGCAAGGCGGCGGGCGTGCCGATCAAGCTGACGCAGATTTCCGTCGGCGATGGCGACGACGCAGTCTACAACCCGGCGGCCACCGCCACCGCGCTCAAGCGCGAAGTCTGGCGCGGCCCGCTCAATGCACTGTTCCAGGACGAGAAAAACCCGAGCTGGCTGCTCGCTGAAGTGACCATTCCGCCGGATGTCGGCGGCTGGTATGTGCGTGAAGCGGGGCTGTGGACCGACACCGGGATTCTCTACGCCATCGTCAAATACCCGGAGTCGTTCAAGCCGGTTCTGGCGACGTCGGGGTCGGGCAAAGAGTTTTATATTCGCTCGATTTTCGAGACCAGCAATGCTTCGTTGGTGACGTTGTTGATTGATGACAGCGTCGTGAAAGCCACCCGCGCCTGGGTCATGAGTTACCTCGCCGAAGAGCTCGGCAAACTCGATGGCAAGCAATCGGTTCGCGTTGCTGCTACCAGCAACGTCGTATTGAACGGTGCCCAGCAGATCGACGGTGTGGCAGTGATTGCCGGCGACCGCGTCCTGCTGCCGAACCAGACCCTGGCCAAGGACAACGGCCTGTGGGTCGTTGCCAATGGCGGCTGGCTGCGTGCCAACGATGCCAACGTCAGCGCCAAGGTCACCCCGGGCCTGACGGTGATGGTGGAGGAGGGTACGGCGAACGGTGATTCGCTCTGGCACCTGACCACCAATGCGCCGATCACCCTCGGCACCACTGCGCTGACGTTCAAGATGCTGGCCGGGCGTACCGGGATTGCCGCCGGTTCTTACAAGAGCCTGACCGTTGACGAATATGGCCGGGCCACGGCGGGGGCGAATCCCGACACCCTGGCCGGTTTCGGCATCAAGGATTCCTACACCAAGGCTGAAGTCGAGGCGCTGATCGTCAAGGCTTCGGCGTTGCCGGTGGGGTCGATTGTCGCTTTCCCTGTCGACACGCTGCCGCCGGGTTTTCTCGAGCTGGATAACAGCGTCAAGAGCAGCGCGACCTACCCGGACTTGAGCGCCTATTTGGCTGGCAAGTTCAACAAAGGGGATGAGGGTGCGGGCAACTTCCGCTTGCCGGAAGCTCGTGGGGAATTCTTGCGTGGTTGGGATCATGGGCGTGGGATTGATATCGGTCGAGAACTCGGCACCTATCAACTCGATGCCTTGCAAAATATTCAAGGCGGTTTTGATGGGTACATCGACGTCAAGACAGCAGGCGGTGCTTTTACGTCCTTGAACGTTTCGGGTGTTGCATTGCCTTCGTCAGCAAGTAGTGGTTACCACGGCTTGAATTTTGATGCGTCTCGAGTCGCACGCACTTCGACCGAGACCCGTCCACGTAACGTGGCAGTGATGTGGTGCATCAAAGCCTGGAACGCATCGGTCAATCAGGGAAACATCGATATAGCCGCTTTAGCGGTTCTGGCGCAGCAAGCGACTGAACTGAACCAAGGTACGGCGAAAGTCGCCAGTCAGGTTCAGACAGATGCTGGTGTCAGTGACGTCACCATAGTGACGCCGAAGAAGCTTCGCTGGGGTTTCTCGATCAGCGTCTCGGGGGATATGAGTGGCAGTTACGTTGTGTTCCCGACGTGGTTGGGTGGTTTGATCATCCAGTGGGGTATGACAAATGCGATTGCATCGGGAAGCAACTACCTGCAAGTGTTCCCGGTTGCCTATCCTCTGGTGAACCCTTCGGTCTTCACGAGTTACCCCAATACAGCTGTAGACGCGAGTGTCGGTACAACCTACATCGGACAAGTCAAAGCGATCAGCAAAGCCAACGTCATTCTTCGCAATTTAGGGCAGACCCCCGCACAGTTTTATTACCTGGCAATTGGTCGTTAAGGCCACGAGGGTCAAAAGGACTATCTATGAAATTCGCTACATTTGATGAACTCGGTGTTTTGTCCGGGCGTTACGACTCCGATATTCATGCGGTCATTCCGCAGCAGGCGATAGAACTCAGCGATGCGGTTTTTCTCGCGACCCGAACGGAAAGAGACGGTGTCTGGACATTGGAGGATGGTGTTGTTGCCAAACGACCTTTCCCGGTCGAGGCCCCCGATTATCCGGGCCTGTTTGCAGCACAGCGCTTTGCTCGTGAGGCGTGCGGAATAACGGTTGATGGGCTGGCTATCGAGACAACGCGCGACAGTCAGGCGTTGATTTCCAGCACCGGCTTGTCGGCCATGCTCGATCCAGAGTATCGCTGCAACTTCAAAACTCTTGGAGGGTTCGTTGAGATCGATGCAGCACAAATCCTGGTGATTGCGAAAGCTATCCGGGGCCACGTACAGGCATGCTTTGACCGGGAATCGACTTTGCTGAAAGCACTTGAGACCGGTACCTACAAGGACGAAATGCTCAACGAAGGCTGGCCCGATTCCGCGCTTAAAGCTTCAACCGCAAACCTTCAATAGACGCCCCGAACCCCGGGGCGTTTTCTTTCCCCCCCCAAAAAAACCTTCAACACCCACCAAGCCCCTCCCCTGTGGGGCTTGTCCGTTTATGGAGAAACGAAAAATGGCAACCCGCCAAACCTACACCGTGCTCGTCCCATTCCCCACCGGGGGTGGTCACTGGTCGAGCGTCGGCCAGGAACTCGATCTGCTCGATGTCGAGGCCAGTGCCTTGCACAGCGCCGGTCGACTTGAACTGAAAACATCCACCCAGGCCAAAAAGGCCGCTGCCAAGAAGGCTGACTGAACATGGCTGAGGTTCTGAACTTCGAGCACAACGGCATTACCGTCAATGCCACCGAATCCCCCGAGGCCATGGGTGGCCTGGGTGACAACGTCATCGGGCTGGTCGGCACCGCGCCGAAAGCCGATCCGCTGATTCCGCGCAACGCACCGTTCCGCATCAACAGCTTCACCACCCACGCGCTGCTGGATCCGACCGGCGCCGAGGAAGGCACCCTGTATCACGCGGTCTACCAGATCCTCAAAGTGGTCAAGGTGCCGGTGTACGTGGTGATCGTCGAGGCGGGCGCTACCCCGGCCGATACCGTCAACAACGTGATCGGCGGCATTGAGCCGGCCACTGGTCGCAAGCTCGGTCTGGCTGCACTGGGCAGCGTCCCGGAAGACCTGACCATCATCGGCGCGCCGGGCTTCACCGGCACTAAAGCGGTCGCCAGCGAATTCGCTTCGTTCGGCAAACGCATCAAGGCCCGTGTGGTGCTGGACGGCAAGGACGCCTCGGTCGCCGATCAAGTGACCTACAGCCAGGAACTGGGCGGTGCCGACCTCGGTTTTGACCGTTGCCTGGTGGTGCACAACATGCCGGCCGTGTACTCCAAAGCGGCGAAGAAAAACGTCTTCCTGTCGCCGTCCAGCCTGGCGATTGCCGCGCTGGCCAAGGTCAAGCAATGGGAGAGCCCGGGCAACCAGGTGACCTACGCCGAGGACGTCTCGCGGGTCGTTGAATACAACATTCTCGACACCTCCACCGAGGGCGATCTGCTCAACCGCTACGGCGTCAGCTATTACGCCCGCACCGTGCTGGGCGGCTTCTCGCTGCTGGGTAACCGCTCGATCACCGGCAAGTTCATCAGCTACGTCGGCCTCGAAGACGCGATCAGCCGCAAGCTGGTCAAGGCCGGCCAGAAAGCCATGGCCAAAAACCTGACCAAGTCCTTCATGGATCAGGAGGTCAAGCGCATCAACGACTGGCTGCAAACCCTGGTCGCCGACGAAACCATTCCTGGCGGCAGCGTGTACCTGCACCCGGAACTGAACAGCGTCGAGAAGTACAAGAACGGCACCTGGTACGTGGTCATCGACTACGGCCGCTACGCGCCGAACGAACACATGGTTTATCAACTCAACGCCCGCGATGAAATCATCGAGCAGTTCCTGGAGGACGTTCTCTAATGTTTACCAACCGCGTAAGACAGGCCATCGCGGCCACCCTGCAAGGCCTGCCGTTGTCGGCGACCGTGGAAGAATTCACTCCGCCGAAAATCGAATTCGATATGGAAGAGATGCGTGGTGGCCGTTTCATCGTCGAAGAGATGGCCAAGGGCGGCAAAGCCCTCGGCGCCAAGCTGACCCTGCAAGGTCTGGGCGCAGAAGTCATGCTCGCACTGGGTGTGAAGCTCGGCGACGACATTCTGCTGAACGTGCGTGAAGCCGGTCAGGATCAGGACGGCAACACCTGGTTCACCTATCACACCGTCGGCGGCAAGCTGAAATCCCTGGAAGAAACCGCGTTGAAAATGGGTGAGAAACCCAAGACCAACCTGGAACTGTCCTGCCGCACCTACAACCGGCTGGAAAACGGCGTGCCAGTGATTGACATCGATGTGCGTACCCAGAAGTTCGTCCTCAACGGCGTCGATATCCTCGGCGATGCCCGCCGCGCGGTGCTGATGCCGTAACGCTGCAGGCAAGTCAGACACCTGACCCTGTGGGAGCGGGCTGCCCGCAAAAGCGGTGTAGCAGTCGAAACTCATCCATCTGACATGCCGCCTTCGCGAGCAAGTCCGCTCTCACATCGGGCCAGTGTGACTGGCCGATGTTTAGCAACACCCCCCAGGAATCACCAAGGAATTCATTCATGTCGTGGATGCCACCCAAGCATGATCTGTTGTCGCCGATCACCGGTGACGACGGTTCGCAGATCGAACAGATCCAGCTCAAGCCGCTGTTCTACGCCGCCCAGAAAGACGCGCTGGATCGCGCGGGCGATGACGAGGACGATCAGTTCTTCGAACTGGCGCTGCTCGCCACCGGGCTGTCGGTCAAGGAACTCGACCAGCTCAAACGCCCGGACTACGTGAGCATCGCTCAATACGTACACGAAATGTCGACCCGTCCGGCGTCTTACTTTCTCGAGCAGGTTGAAGACGCAGAGCGTTCGGACGATCCCGATCAGGTGCAACTGCTGCAGCCGCTCGCCGTCACCGGTCGCACGCTCACTTCGCTGAGCCTGGAAATGCCGGTGCTTCGTGCCACCAAAGTGATGAAGAAACTGAAAACGGCCAAGGAACGCGCCGAGTTCATCACCGCCCACTGCACCGGCCTGATGATCCCCGATCTGGCCCTGTTGAGCGTCCCGGACTGGACCCAGCTACAGGTGCGCATCGACGATTTTTTAAACCAGCCGGCGGCCTACTTTCGGAACGCGACATCGAAGTAATCCTCGATATCGTGCCGCTCATTTACCCGGTAAGTGAGGCGGAAATTCTGGAATGGGACGCCGAAAAGGCGTTGCGCCGCTACGACATAGCGATCACTCGCCTTGGCGTGAAAAAGGAGTAGAGCGGCATGGCAGAGACAAAGTATGGGCTCATGCTGAGCACCATGAGCGGCAGCGCCGGATTCAGCGACACTGGCCTGGTCGGTGGACTGTCAGGGGCCGACGTACTCGCAAAGCCGCTGGCGGAGTTGGCGCTGACGCTGGTGACCACTAGCCAGGACATCCGTCTGCTGATCAAGGAACAGGTCAAGCTTCGCGAGGTATTGGCATCCCAGCAGTCGCTTTTCAGGCCCGGCGCACCGGTACCGGCCTCCGTCGCCGCACCGGTCAGTGAGCCGAAGTCAAAACTCACGGCCGAAGTCGAGCAACGGCCCCCTCCCGGTTACTTACAGTCACGCATGGCGCTGGACTCGGCGATGTCGCAGTTGCGGCAAATCCCGGGTCTGGGCAGCGATCTCAACGCCATGTCGGTCGCCAACCTGCAAATGGCCACTGACAAGCGAGTCGCCAAGAGTGGGGCAACGGCCGTGGATCTGGCGCAAGTCGAATATTCGGCGGCCAGATCCGGTATCGGTGCTGGTCTCAAGGGGAAAGACCAGCAACAGGCGCTGCTGGATTTTGCCCGTGACGCGGCCATCAATGCCTCGGCCTTCGGGATTGGCCTGAAGGCTTCGGCGGAAATGCTGACCGGCTGGCGAACTTCGCTGAAGCTGGACCGCAACCAGGGCCAGCACCTGGCGGACGCTACTTATCTTCTGGGCAACAGCGGTCTTAAAGCGACGGCTGCGGATATCGGCTCCGTGGTTCAGCAATCCGGCGAGTCTGCGAAGGCAGCTGGTATTGCACCCGAGCAGACCGCAGCCCTTTCGGCCGCATTACTCAATGCCGACATGGACAAGTCCGGTGCCGGTGCCACGGTAAAGAATATCAGCGGGGCACTGGCCAAAGGCACAAATGGCTCGACTGCCGAGCAGTCGGCCTGGAAGTCGCTGGGACTTGAACCCGGCAAGTTGACTGAAAACGTGCCGGACAACCTGGTCAAGGCGTTGGAGGCACTCAAGCAGCAACCGGTAGAACGACAGTCCGCCCTCATCAAGACACTGTTCAACGGTGATGAGGGTGTACGCAAGCTGCTGGACAAGCCCGACGATCTGAAGAAAGCGTTTTCGCTGGTGGGCGTCGGCAAGCTCGAGGGCTCGTCGACGCCGGTACCCGGAGAATCAGCACGGCGTAACCTCAAGTCGCTGGCCAGCGGTGATGGCGGGGGAAGACAGTGGCTGGAGAAGGCCGAAGATCCACAGAAACCGTTGTCGCTGCTCAAGCCTTCGGCAGCAATGGACCCGTTGACACCCGCCTACAGCGGGTCGATTGATCGCGCCGCCAACACTGCAGCCAATGATCCTCAGCGAAGCTGGAATGTGCTCGACGCAAGCATCAATCGGCTGATAACCGCACTGATGCCGGATCCGACCGGCGCTGTGGATTCGCTGGCCGGGGCTGTCAATGGAATGGCCGATATGGCCGAGTCCAACCCCAAAACATCAGCGGGCCTGGCCGTTGCGGCGGCTGGGCTCATGGCGATCGTGACGGCCGTGCTTGGCAAGGCATTCGATAACTTCGCTGGCAGGCTGGTGAAGTCGGCAGCGGCTAAATTGCCGAGGGGACTCGGCAAGTGGATCACAGAGGATGACCCTCCAAAAAGCGATGCTGGCACGACTCCTGAAGATCCGACGCCTGCCAAACCTTCCAGGAAGACGTCCGGCCAGAAACCGTCTTCCGAACAGAAGGGGACAAGGCTGAAACCGCGTTGGGTCGATATCAAGTCCGGGTCCAGACGCAGGCGTGCCCGTCTGCCCCGGAGTGATCGTGCTGATGTCGTCGCGCAGAGCCCAGTTGTCAGCGAGCCGTTCGAGTGGCCCGCGACCATGACGGCATTTGCCGGATCATCGCGCGTCAGTTCGCCGCCCGCAGCACCGTTGTCCGGCTCCGTCGCCAAGGCTGGCGCGTTGCTGGCCAAAAAGGCGCCGCCGCTGCGCCTGCTCAGCGCCGGTTATGAAATGGTCACTGGCGTCATGCAGGGCGATACCCGCTCGGTTGTGTCATCCGGCGCTTCGCTAGCCGGATCCTCCGCCGGTGCCGCTATCGGGGCCGCGTTGGGCACCTTAATTCTGCCGGGTGTGGGCACCATGATCGGTGGCTGGCTCGGGAGCATGGCCGGAGGGGAGATCGGTGCATCACTGGGCGACAAACTGGGAAATCAGGTTGACCGACTCAGCTCGCCTGCACAGGTCAGCAAAGACCTGATCGCCACCTCAAGCCCGACGCCTGTTTCCTCGCAAGCCAACAGCCAGCCGGTCACGTTCAACTCGACGATTCAGATCCAGGGGCAGGATCTGGCGAGTGCCCAGGCCCTGGCGAATCTGGTCGTACAAACGACGATGGCGCAATTGGGGCAGGTCATGCCAACCAACGCCCTCGCCACCCGCCGCGACGCAGCCCTCACCGACGGAGTCGCCACATGAAACAACAAATGGCACTGGGCAGTTTCATCTTCGGCCTGTCCCGGGATTTCGCCTACAGCACGCTGGGGCGCAAGTCCGAGGGCGGCTGGATCGAATTGCAGATACTCAACAGCAAACCCAAGTCCCACCAACTCGGCCAGAAAGCGGAAACCCTGACCATCACCGGCAAGTCGATGTACGCCGTAGCAATGGCCCGGCTCGATGAGTTGCGCGCGTTGCAGGCCCAGCGCGCACCGCTGCCATTAATTGACGGCATTGGTCGCAACTGGGGCCTGTGGCGGATCAACAACATCCAGGAAACCCAGAGCCAGGTCATCGACGATGGCACGGCGATGGTGATCGACTGGACCCTCGAACTGGCGGAGTTCAACAATGCGTAAGGTACGAAGCCTGGCCGGTGATTCGGTCAATCTGCTGCTCTACCGCGAGTCGGGTCGCAGCGACGATCAGGTCGAAGAGGCGTTGTGGAAACTCAATCCGACCCTGGCCGAACACGGCCCGGTCCTGCCGGCGGGTGTCTGGGTGACGCTGCCGGAACTCGACAGCAAACCCGCCGCGATCACCCCGGTCAGGGCCTGGGATTAAGGAGGCAGCATGGCACAGGGATACACGCCGGCCATCGAGATTTACGGGGCCAATGCGACCCTGCTCAATCAGCGTCTGATCAGTTGGAGTCACATCGATGCCGCCGGGCTGGAATCCGATCAACTGACGCTGGTGATTGATCTGGAGGGTCTTGAGGGGTTGCCGACCCTGGGCGGGATGATCGGTCTGCGGGTCGGCTATCTGGAGTCCAGACTGGTCGACAAGGGCCAGTTCAAGGTGACGCGTCTGACACCGACGCTGTTCCCTTTGAGCCTCACGCTGGTCGCCACCGCAGCGCCTTTCAGCGCCAAGGACGAGACCGGATTCAAGCAGCGGCGCACGGCCAGCCATGGCCCGACCACGCTCGGCGGGCTGTTTCGCGAGCTGGTGTCGCGGCATGGATTTTCGCCACGCGTCGACCCCGAGCTGGCGCTGATCAGAATTGCCCATGTCGATCAGTCGAATGAAACCGACATGGGCTTTATCACACGACTGGCGAGCAAGTACGACGCGGTCGCCAAACCGTTCAACGAACTGTATGTGCTGGCGAAGCCGGCGCAGGTCAAATCGCTGTCGGGTCAGGTGCTGCCGGACGTCAGGTTGTCGGTCACCCGCAACAATCGACCGGGCGATCACGCCTTCATCAGCGCCACCCTGGAGGAAACCGCCCGCACACAGAATCAGGGTTGCAAAACCTGCTTCTGGGACGCTGCCGCCGGGTTGCTCAAGGAAGTGATTACCGGCTCCGAGCCGTACAAGGTCATTCGTCAGAGGCAGGCAAGCGAAGAGGAAGCCAAAGCCATCGGTGAAGCCGAAGTGCGCAAGATGCTGCGCGAGAAATACAAGCTGAAGATCACCTGCCCGGGCGATCCGTTGCTGGTTGCCGAAGGTCTGCTGGTGCTCGATGACAGCTGGCCGGATTTCATGCGCGGTCGCTGGTCGATCGAAAAGGTCACCGCCAGCGGCAAGCGCGAGGAAAGCTATCGCTGCCTGATCGAAGCGAGCGGCCTGGACCCCAAGGCAGCCTCCAAGGACTGACTCACAGCCCTTTGTAAGAGCGGGCTTGCCCGCGAATTCGACATGTCGGCTTGCCAACACGTCGGGTGTGTCGACCCCCCGCGGGCGGCCTGCTCCCACAGGGCTACGCCTGTTTCTCTTATTTTCTGGAACGCCCCCATGAAGATCACCCCGATCCTCACGCAGTTGCGTGCGCAATGCCAAAGCCTGGCCAACCACATTGCCGTGGGGGTCGATCTGGCGCTGTTGCAAGGCAACCCGGATCTGCCGATGCCCTCGGCCCATGTCATCCCGCTGGCCGATCAGGCCAGCACCAGCACCGCCCAAAACCTCACCCGCCAACCGATCCGCGACCGCTTCGACATCATCCTGGTGCTCGACGCCACGGATGCCACAAAAGCGCTGGATCTGTTGCACGACCTGCGCGCTGAACTGTGGCGTGCGCTGGTGGGTTTCAAGCCGGGCAGCGACTACAGCGCGGTCGTCTATGACGGCGGCGAAATGGTCTCGATCAACAGCAGCCGCGTCCTGTACCGGCTGCGCTTTTTTGCCGAGTTCCAGCTCGGCCGCAATCTGCCAAGTCAGCCTGCGGAGAGTTGGCACGAACGTGAACTGGACGGTTTGTCGTCCTTTACCGGGGTCACCGTGCGGGTCGATGCGATCGATCCGGCCGACCCCAACCTCAAACGCCCAGGCCCCGACGGGCGCCTGGAAATGACTTTCTCTGGAGACGTAACCCCATGAGCAACCGCATCACCGTAGTGCCGGCCGCAGGCCGTGCCGTGCCGGACCCGGAGGCGGGCGATCTGCTGCCTCTCGAAGGTCGCGAAGTGCTGGACAGCGCCTGGTGGCGCCGGCGTCTGGTCGACGGCGATATCACCCTCAAAACCGCAAAAGTCAAAGCACAGGGAGCCAAATAATGGCTATCGGATTCAGCAACATCCCCGCGGACATTCGTGTACCGCTGTTCTATGCCGAAATGGACAACTCGGCCGCCAATAGCGCGACGTCGAGCATGCGTCGGCTGATCGTGGCTCAGGTCAACGACAACATCGCCCCGACTGAAGTCGGCAAACTGGTGCTGGTTTCCAGCGTCGCACTGGCAAAAAGCATCGGTGGTCAGGGCTCGATGCTCGCCTCGATGTACGAAACCTTCCGCAAGGCCGACCCGATCGGTGAGATCTGGTGCCTGCCGCTGCACAACGCTGAAGGCAGCGTCGCCAAAGGCGTGCTGACCCTGACCGGCACCGCCACTCAGGCCGGCCTGCTGAACCTGTATGTCGGCGGTGTCCGCGTACAGGCCACCGTGGTCAACGGTGCCACCGCTGCCCAGGCGGCGACTGCCCTGGCGCAGAAAATCAACGCCAGCGCCGACCTGCCGGTGAGCGCTGCGGCCGCCGAAGGTGTGGTTACTCTGAACGCCAAATGGACCGGCGACAGCGGCAACGACATCAGCCTGCAATTCAACCGCCTGGGCAAGAGCAACGGCGAAGAAACCCCGGCCGGCCTGACCACTGCAATCACTGCCATGACGGGCGGCGTGGGCGTGCCGGATCAGGTCGCAGCCGTCGCTGCGCTGGGTGACGAGCCGTTCGAGTTCATCGCACTGCCGTGGTCGGATCTGAGCACCCTCAACACCTGGCAAGCGGTGATGGACGACAGCACCGGTCGCTGGTCGTGGGCCAAGCAACTGTTCGGTCACGTCTACAGCGCCAAGCGCGGCACCGTCGGCACGCTGGTGGCGGCCGGTCAGGCGCGCAACGACCAGCACATGACCATCCAGGCGCTGGAGCCGGGCGTTCCGCAACCAGTGTGGGTACAGACTGCCGCACTGGCGGCGCGCACGTCGGTGTTCATCTCCGCCGACGCCAGCCGTCCGACCCAGAGCGGCAGCCTGCCAGGTGTCGATCCGGCGCCGGCGAGCGAGCGTTTCACCCTGACCGAGCGTCAGTCGCTGCTCAACTACGGCATCGCCACCGCGTACTACGAAGGCGGCTACGTGCGCATCCAGCGTTCGATCACCTCCTATCAGAAGAATGCTTATGGCCAGGCTGACAACTCCTACCTGGACAGCGAAACCATGCACCAGTCGGCGTACATCGTGCGTCGCCTGCAAAGCGTGATCACCAGCAAGTACGGCCGGCACAAACTGGCCTCCGACGGCACCCGTTTCGGCGCCGGCCAGCCGATCGTCACCCCGGCCACCATTCGCGGTGAGCTGATCGCCCAGTACGCCAAGCTCGAACTGGAAGGTCATGTGGAGAACGCCGAGCTGTTCGCCGAGCACCTGATCGTCGAGCGCGACGTGCAGGATCCGAGCCGCGTGAACGTGCTGTTCCCGCCGGATTACATCAACGGTCTGCGCGTGTTCGCACTGCTCAACCAGTTCCGTCTGCAGTACGACGACGCAGCCTGAAAGCTGCTTCTGACTGCTTGATTCCAGCCCACCTAGCGTGGGCTTTTTATTTGAAGGGAGTAACACCATGGGTCAACTGATTGCAGGCACCTGCTACGTCAAAGTGGACGGCGCGCAACTGACCATCAACGGCGGCTGCGAAGCGCCGCTGATGGCCGTCAAACGAGAAACCGTCGTACCGGGTTTCTACAAGGAAACCGACATCGCGCCATCGTTCAAGGTGACCGCGCTGCACACCGCCGACTTCCCGCTGAAGAAGCTGATCGAAGGCACCGACATCACCGTCACCTGCGAATTCAGCAACGGCAAGGTCTACGTGCTGGCCGGTGCCTACCTGGTCGAAGAGCCGGTTTCCAAGGGCGATGACGCCACCATCGAACTGAAATTCGAAGGCATCAAGGGGACCTGGCAATGAGCGGCGCCGTGAAGCTTCAGGTTGCGATCGAAGCTCACGGCGAGCCCCTGACCGAACTCGTCCTGCGCCGTCCGACGGTGCAGGAAGTGCGAGCGATCAAGGCGCTGCCGTACAAGATCGACAAGAGCGAAGAGGTCAGCCTCGACATGGACGTCGCGGCCAAGTACATCGCCGTGTGCGCCGGCATTCCGCCGTCGTCGGTCAACCAGCTGGATCTGGCTGACCTCAACGCGCTGAGCTGGGCCGTTGCGAGTTTTTTCATGAGTGCGGCGTCGGAGCCATCACCGACCTGATCGCAGTCGCCTATGACCTGGCCTGGTTCTGGAAGGTTGACCCCGAACAGATGATGGCCAGGCCACTGGATGTGCTCCGCGAATCGCTGGAGCACGCGCAACGGATCAATGCGATGCAGCAGGTGCAGTGATGGCAGACGAAGACAAAGCAAAACCGGTGCTGATCACGGGCATCGATGAACTGTCACCCAAGCTCGGCGCTCTTTCGAAGAAGGTCGAGAGTTTCAAGAAAAACCTCGAACAGGCCGGTCTGGGCAAGATCGACATCAGTGGCCTGTTCAAGGGCGGCAGCGTGGTCACGCCGTTCGTGGAGGGGATCAAGTCGGCGGCGGCGTTTCAGGGCAAGCTGGCCGAGGTCAGTGAGTCGGCAAAAGCCGTCGACCTGCCCGAAACACCGAAAGCCGCCGCGCAAAACCTTAACGTGTTCAGTGACGCCATGGCGAAAGTCTCGACGGCGGTGGACGCGGCACTGGTGCCTGCCGTCGGGGCGCTGGTGGTGGGTCTGGAGCCCATGCTGACTCAGGTCGGCAGTCTGCTCGCCGACAACCCGAAACTGGTTGAGGGACTGGCGGCTGGCGCCATTGTGTTCTCGGCCATGCAGACCGCCATCACCGGCGCGACACAAGTCATGGACGTGATGAGCATGGTGCTCAAGACCAACCCGATCATGCTGATCGCCATGGGCATTGCCGTGGCGGCCGGTCTGATCATCGCCAACTGGACACCGATTTCCGCATTCTTCACGGGCCTGTGGCAAGGCGTGAAAGATGCAGCGGCCGACGCCATGGCGAGGCTGCGCTCGGTGCTCGATTGGCGCCCGCTGCAAGCGCTGGCGGCACTGTGGCAACCGGTCGCCGGGTTCTTCTCGGGTATCTGGGACAAGGTCAAAGCGGTCACCGCACCGGTGATCGATTTCTTCAAATCGGTGTTCTCGTGGACACCGGCCGGCATGATCCTGGAGAACTGGGCGCCCCTGACCGGGTTGTTCTCGGCGATCTGGGAATTGCTCAAGGCGTTGAGCGTGCCGCTGATGTCGTTCCTCAAAGGGCTGTTCGACTGGACGCCACTGGGTATGGTCATCAAGAACTGGGGCGCGATCAGCGGCTTCTTCGCGTCGATCTGGGCCACCCTGCAACCGGCGGCGCAGGCCATCAAGGGCTTCCTGGCCAATCTGTTCGACTTCTCGCCGATGCAGATGATCGTCAGTGCCTGGGGCGCGGTGGTCACGTTTTTCGAGCCGATGTGGGTGCAGTTGCAAGCAGCGGGGCAAGTGGTCAAAGACTTCTTCGGCACGCTGTTCGACTACTCTCCGCTGGGGATGATCGTCAACAACTGGGGCAGCATCGTCACGTTCTTCGAGCCGATCTGGGCCGCGCTGCAAACCTCGGCGCAGCAGGTCAAAAGCTTCTTTCAGAGTCTGTTCGAATGGTCGCCGCTGGAACAGATCGCGATGTACTGGCAGCCGATCAGCGAAGTGTTTTCGGCGCTGTGGGGCGTGGTGCAGGCACTGGCCGCGCCGGTGCTGGAGTTCCTGCACAACATGTTCGAGTGGACACCGTTGGGGCAGATCATCAAGAACTGGGGGCCGATTACCGAGTGGTTCGGCGAGTTGTGGCAGAAGCTGCAAACCGTGATTGCGCCGATCAAGGAACTGTTCGACGGTGGTTTCGCCGGGCTGATCGCCAAGGTCACCGGGAAGGTCGAAACGTTGACCCAGGCGCAGCGCCAGACCAATGCCGAAGGCAAGGGTGAACTGGCGCCAGCGTTCTTTGGTGCAAGCCAGGCACCGGCGGCGAATGGCACGTTGCAGGGCGGCTCCCTGCCGCAGACCTCCAGTAACCTGATCCAGCAAAGCGCCGCCAACAACCGGACGCAACTCGAAGGCGGCCTGACCGTGCGCTTCGAAAATGCGCCGGCCGGGCTGCGTACCGAACAACCGCAAACCAACCAGCCGGGCCTGGCCGTGTCGTCGCGCATCGGCTATCGCTCGCTGTCCATGGGAGGTGCTCAATGAGCTGGCGTGATCGTTTGGTGCCGGCATCGTTTCGCGGTGTCGGTTTTTGGGTCGATCAGGCGAAAACCCCGGTCGGCCGCAAAGGTCAGTTGCATGAGTATCCGCAACGCGACCTGCCGTTTTTCGAGGATCTCGGCCAGCAGGCCAAGACCCACGACCTGACGGCGTTTATCGTCGGCCCCGATTGCCTGGAGCAGCGCGACAAGCTGCTCAAGGCACTGGAGCAGGGCAGCGGCGAGCTGGCGCATCCGTGGCTCGGACGCTTGCAGGTCAAGGTCGGCGAGTGCGACATGACCCACACTCGCCAGGACGGCGGGCTGGTCACGTTCACGCTGAAGTTCTACCCCGACCTGCCGTTGCCGTTCCCGACCGCCACTGTCAGCACCCAGAAAGTGCTGCTGGCCAAGGCTGATACCTTGCTTGGGTCGGCGGTGGCGCGTTTCGAGCAGGCGATGACCCTGATCAAGGCTGCGCGCATTGGCATCGCCAATCTGCGCAACAGCCTCACCGGGGTTTATGAGGTGATCAAGGAGCAGTTGCAGCCGCTGATCGACCAGTACCGGGAAATCACCGAACTGGTCAAAGCGGTCAAGGAACTGCCCAAGGAAGTGGCGGCGGAGTTCAAGGGTTTGCTTGGTGATATCAAGGAGCTCAAGGCCTTCGCGAAGGAGGGTTACCGTGGCGTGATTGCCGACGTGTCCCAACAACTCGAAGCGATCCGCAAGGCCGATGCACCGAAGATCACCACCGGCACCGACACCAACGCGGCGGCGCAGGCGGTGGCCAATCTGGTGCAGGACACCCTGATCGTCAAAGTGGCGCAGTGGGTCGGCTCGATGCCGGTGGCGACCAGACCGGTCAAGCTGACATCGACCACCACTGTCGCCCAGCAGGCGGATAAACCCGTTGTGCGCGCAGAGGTGCCGGTCAACGATGACATCACCCATTTGCTCAAACAGGTGGAAGAGGTGCTCCAGGGGGCGGAATACAAGGCCGATCCCGCGCACTATCAAGCCATTGCCGATGTGAAGGACGCGATTGGCGCGCACCTCAAGGCGGTTGCCTCGTCCGGTGTGCGGCTGATCAGCAAGTCGTTTCAGGAGAGTTTTCCGGCCGTGGTGGTGGCGTACAAACAGTTTGCCGATGCCACGCGGGTCAATGAAGTGACGCAGCGCAACGGCATCAACCATCCCGGGTTCTCGCCCAATGATGTGAAAGTCTCAAGGGAGTGAGCCATGGATGAGCAGGACAACCGTGTCACGCTGACCGTCAACAATCTGGAATACGGCGGCTGGAAAAGCGTGGAAATCAGCGCTGACCTGGAGCGCCAGTTCCGCACCTTCAAACTGGATATCACCTGGCAATGGCCGGGCCAGACCACCGATCAACGCATCAAGCCCGGTGATCCGTGCGAGGTGCGGATCGGCAAGGATCTGGTACTCACCGGCTACGTGTTCAAGGCGCCGATCCGTTATGACGGGCGGCAGATCAGCCTGACCGTCGAGGGCAGTTCGAAGACCCAGGACCTGGTCGATTGCGCTGCCACCAATCGCCCTGGGCAATGGCAGGAGCAGCCGCTGCTGACCATCGTCCAGGCACTGGCGATGGAATATTCGCAAATGGTGGTCAACGAAATTCCCGAAACCGCACGGCTGACCAAACACACGATCGTGCCGGGGGAAACGGTGTTCCAGTCGATTGATCGGCTGCTGTCGTTGCTGCGGGTGTTTTCCACCGATGACGCTGAGGGCCGGCTGGTGCTGGCCAAACCGGGCAGCGGCGGTCGCGCCAGTGATGCGCTGGAGCTGGGCAAGAATATTTTGTCGGCCAATGCACCGATGGATTACAGCCAGGTGTTTTCCGAATACCGGGTGATCGGCCAGCAGAAGGGCACGGACAAGCAGAGCGGGGCGGCGGCCAGCGAGGTCGAGTCGGTGTCTGCCGACCTGACCTTCAAGCGTCGGCGCACCACGGTGATCAACGAAGGCACGCAACTGACCTTCGAGCTGGCGCAACAACGTGCCCAATGGGAAAGCGCGACCCGCATGGGCCGTGCGCTGACCACCATCTATCAGGTGCAGGGCTGGCGCCAGTCCAACGGTGATCTGTGGCGCCACAACACGCTGGTGAAGGTCAAGGATCCGGTCCTCGGTTTCGATGAGGACATGCTGATTTCCAAGGTGACGTACTCGCTGTCGGCGCAAGGCTCGGTCACCACCCTGCAAGTCGCGCCGACGCACACCTTCGACGCCAGTCCCGCGCCTGCGAAGAAAACCTGAGCCCGGCTTCAGCGGCACACCCTTCACCCTGTGGACATGGGCTTGCCCGCGCCCACAGGATTCCGACCTCTGAGGACACCCCATGAGCCTACTGACACGCCTTCTGGCGCGCGGCACTGTCGTGCTCGCCAGTTCGGCATCCAAGCTGCAATCGCTGCAAATGCGCCTCACCGCCGGCGAAGTGAACGATGACATGGAGCACTTCGAACCCTACGGTTTCACCAGTCATCCGCTGGCCGGCGCCGAGGGCGTCGTCACGTTTCTCGGCGGTGACCGCTCCCATGCCATCGCCCTGGTGGTCGCCGACCGCCGCTACCGTTTGCAGTCGCTGGCGGCTGGCGAGGTGGCGATCTACACCGACGAGGGCGACAAGATCCACTTCAAGCGCGGACGGGTCATCGACATCGAAACCGCCACGCTGAACATCCGCGCCAGCACCGCCGTCAACTTCGACACGCCGGTGATCAACCAGACCGGAAAGATTGTCTCCAAGGGCGATCAGGTCGCGGGCGCCATCAGCCAGATCAAGCATGTGCATGGCGGCGTTCAGGGCGGCAGCGGACAGACCGCCGCGCCAGTGGGAGGCGCCTGATGTTTATCAGCCAGAACCTCCACGCCGCGCTGACCCGCGCGGTGCTGATCAGCCTGTTCACCTGGCGCCGCGCCGCCGATGACGATGCCCTCGACGACGAGGAGCGCTACGGCTGGTGGGGCGACACGTTCCCCACGGTGGCCGACGACCGCATCGGCTCGCGACTGTGGCTGCTGCGTCGGGTCAAGCTGACGCGCCAGACCCAGATGGACGCCGAGTTCTATGCCCGCGAAGCCCTGCAATGGCTGATCGACGACGGCCATTGCAGCGCCATCGACATCATCAGCGAACGCCTCGACGCCCAGCGCCTGAACCTGCGCACGGTCCTGACCCTGGCCGACGGCGAACGCCTGGACATCAATCCCGATAACAGTTGGCAGGTGATCTATGCCGTTTGAAACCCCTTCGCTGCCGGTGCTGATCAAGCGCACCCAAAGCGACCTGGCCGGCGATTCGCTGCGCCAGTCCGATGCGCAAGTCCTGGCCCGCACCCTCGGCGGTGCCGCTTATGGTCTGTACGGTTACCTTGACTGGATTGCCGAGCAGATCCTGCCCGACACCGCCGACGAGTCGACCCTGGAGCGGATCGCCGCCTTGCGCCTGAACCAGCCGCGCAAACCGGCGCAAGTCGCCACCGGCAGCGTCAGCTACAGCGCGACCGCCGGTGCGGTGCTGGATGTCGACACGCTGCTGCAATCCAACGATGGCCGCACTTACAAAGTCACCGCCGCGCGCACGAGCGTGAACGGCGTCAACAGCACCAGCATCGCCGCGCTTGAGGCCGGCAGCCTGGGCAACGCCGATGCGGGCCTGACGCTGACGCCGGTGCAGCCGATCACCGGGATCGTCGGCAACAGCTTTGTGGTGCTGGCGCCGGGGCTCAGCGGTGGCGTGGCCCGGGAAAGCCTTGAATCGCTGCGCTCGCGGGTGATTCGTTCCTACCGCGTCATCCCCCATGGCGGTTCGGCCAGCGACTACGAGACCTGGGCACTGGAAGTGCCGGGCGTGACTCGTGCCTGGTGCCGTGGCGGCTTCCTCGGGCCAGGCACGGTCGGCGTGTACATCATGCGCGACGACGATCCGCAACCGGTGCCCAACGCCGATCAACTGGCCGAGGTCCAGGCCTACATCGATCCGTTGCGCCCGGTGACCGCCGAAGTGCATGTGCAAGCGCCGGTGCAGGTTCCGGTGGTCTATCAACTGAAACTGACCCCGGACACCACCGCCGTGCGCGCCGCCGTCGAAGCGCAGTTGCGTGACTTGCACAACCGCGAAGCCGACCTCGGCGAGAAGCTGTTGATCAGCCATATCCGCGAAGCGATCAGCAGCACCAGCGGCGAGAACGACCATGTGCTGACGGCGCCGGTGGCCGATGTCAGCGCAGCGGCCAATCAACTGCTGACCTTTGGAGGTTGCGTATGGGGGTGATACGAACCGCCGCGCAATACCAGGCGCAATTGCGCGCACTGCTGCCCAGCGGCCCGGCATGGGACCCGGAGCGGGTGCCGGAACTCGAGGAAGTGCTGCAAGGCGTCGCCGTCGAACTGGCCCGTCTCGACGCCCGCGCTGCTGACCTGCTGAACGAGATGGACCCGACCGGCGTCAGCGAACTGGTGCCGGACTGGGAGCGGGTGATGAACCTGCCTGACCCGTGCCTGGGCGCCACGCCGCTGTTCGACGACCGCCGCCTCGCGGTGCGTCGGCGTCTGCTGGCGGTCGGCAGCCAGGCCATCGGCTACTACCTCGACATCGCCAAGAGCCAGGGCTACCCCAACGCGACCATCACCGAATACGAAGCTCCGCGCATGGGCCGCGCGCGATTCGGCGCGGCGCACTTCGGCACCTGGGAAGCGCAGTTCATGTGGACACTCAACACCGGCGGCCGCCTGCTGCTCGGTCGACGTTACGGCGCCAGCTATTGGGGTGAGCGTTTCGGCGTCAACCCGGGCTCGGCGCTGGAATGCCTGATCCACCGCAGCGCACCGGCGCACACCAAGGTGCACATCAACTATGACTAGGGAGGAGTGACGGGATGGATTATCCAAAAAGTGTACCCAGCGCCGGTCTGGTGAACGGGAAGTTTGTCGATGAGAACCCCTTGACCGGGACCCCGGGGTCGCTGATTCCGGCGGACTGGGGCAACGGTGTCACGCAGGAGATTCTCAGTGTCATCAAGGCCGGGGATCTCACCCCGGATGAGAAGAAATACGATCAGTTGTTGCAGGCGATTCAATCGGTGACGGCCAAGGGCTGGAACCAGGATCTGGCCTTGCCACTGACGGCGCTGCCGCTGCCCACGGTGGCAACGGCTGACGGGCGTCTGCCGATCACACCGGCAGGCGTTTCCACCAGTGGCGGGCGCGTGTCGGTGCCGGCAGGCGTGTATGTCAGCATCGGCCAGGAAGTGCTGGCCGGGCAGTTGGGTCGCTCGCGTACGTTCCAGACGAGTGCCTGGAGCAGTGCCGACCTGCTGCCCAGCTCCGCGTACTTTTTGCGGGCGCAGGTGATCGGTGGCGTGCTGACGTTTTACATGCAGCGCGGCACGATTTACGACGTTGCGCCCGAGTCGCTGAAGGGCACCGCCAACGGCGCATCCGGCGGTGGATTCCAGTCTTCGGTGCTGGACATGTGCCTGGCCTGGGTCGTGACCGGGGCGCCGGGTTCGGTGCCGGTCGTGCGTTCGATCTATAACCGCGCACGTCTGGTCTGGACGCAAACCGTCAATGGCACTGGCGCGGTGTTTCTGCCGCTCGATCCCCATGCCCGGGCCGCACGATTGGTGGCGGGTAACCCGACGCCTTCACCGACGGCGGTGACCAGTGTCGCGTTTCCATCGACCGGTTGGGCGGGGGGCAACTACAGCTTGATGAATCCGATTTCGACCGGGATTGCAAGCCATGCCGCCGGCTGGAACCCGGCAACACCGTACCCATGCACCATCTTCACTAACAACATCGTCAATGACGTCACGGTCTCCACGTTGATGGCCAGTTTTGATCACACCCAATTGCGTTCGCTCTGGCAGTCCTACCAGGCCGAGCACAATCTGGCGCAGACCGTTGCCGACAGCGATGAGCTGTTGCTCAGCATGGGGATCAAGAGCCATCCGGTGACGGACTACAGCGTCGGTATTGCGATCAACTTTGCGGACGCCGTGAACGTCCAGCTGACATGGGAGCTGATTCGATGATCGTCATTCAGGAACTCCATCAGATCGATGGTGAGCTGCGCCTTCCACAACCCTCGGCCGCCCATGACTGGGACGGCGAGCAGTGGTTTGTGAACGAAGACAAGGTCGTCTTGCTGCAACAGCAGGAAGCCGAAAGCCTTTGCGCCCAAGTCGACGTGGCCGCTGACAGCGCCCGCAACACGCTGGCCGGCGATCCGCTCAAGGCCATGGAATACGCCCAGGCCGCTGCTGACGCCCAGGCCTATCAGGACGCCGGTTATCCGAAGAAAGAGGTGCCGCTGTCGGTGGCTGCGTGGGTCGCCAAGGGCCGCACGGCCAAACAGGCGGCCGAGCAGATTCTCGCCAAAGCCGAACAGCTCACCGACCACCTGCTGACCTTGCGCACCCTGCGCCTGAAGACCAAGACGCAGATCCGCGCTCAGGCCGCCAAGGGCAATATGGATCTGGCGCGCATCGCCGGTGATGAAGCACTGGCTGCCATTCGCGACCTGCTAGGCAGTCAAGGCGCCTAGTCGCGTCCCCTTCGTTCTGCCTCACCCAAGCCCACTTTGACGTGGGCTTTTTATTTTCAGAAACAGACCGTGAGCGGCGTTGCCAAGGCGACAGCGGGGCGCGGTGCATTTGTTATTTCAGAGGAACGAAAGACTTATGGACTATCCAAAAAGCGTCCCCAGCGTCGGCCTGGTCGATGGCCGCTTTGTCGATGAGAACCCGGTGGCGGGCACGCCCGGTTCGTTGATTCCGGCGGTGTGGGGTAACAGCGTGACTCAGGAAATCCTGAGTGTGATCACGGCAGGTGGATTGGTGGCGGCGGAAGCGGACACCAGCCAGTTGCTCAAGGCAATTCAGTCGATTGTCGGGACATCCAGCCCGATGCGTTCGGTGGTCACCCGGCTTGCGGCTTCAAAAACACTGATCGATCAAGAGCTGGGTCTGGTACTGATCGATGGCGGCCCCGCTCCCGCGACCATCACTCTGCCGGCAGCGAACCCTGCGCTGGGCGTGCGCGACGTGATTGTGCGTCGTGTGGACAACAGCGGTAATCGTCTGGTGGTGCAAGCGTCCGGTACAGACCGGATTCGCTTTCACACACATCTTTCCGCCAGCGGTTATGCGTTTCTGGTGCTGATGGGGGCTGGCGACTGGTGGCATCTGCGCAGCGATGGTGCGGGCAGTTGGTGGCCGTTGGGCCGCTTTGACAGCACTGCGCTGGGGCGTCCGGTTTTCGAGACGACCACGGCGCTCAATCCCGGTGGTTATGGTGCCCTCAACGGCACGCTGTTCAACCGTGCGCAATGGCCGTGGTTATGGGATTTTGCCCAGGCGTCCGGGGCACTGACCACCGAAGCGGGGCGGGCGGGAAGGGAAGGTGGCTGGACCAGCGGTGACGGTGCGTCGACCTTTCGCATACCGGAGGTGCGCGGCGAATTTCTGCGGGTACTCGATGAGTCCAGAGGCCTGGATACCGGACGCGCCTCGGGCAGTTTTCAGGGGCATTCCCTGCAAAGCCATAACCATTTTCTGCCAACAGGCACGGGGTCGACGTTCCGCCCCGCGCCTTGCATTCCGGACACGTCATTCGCATTCACCGACGTCAACTACTCGCCAACCAATACGACGGTTGCAACGACGTATCCCAACCCGGCATTCGACTCCGATACCTACATCGGCACCATCGGTAATTTCTCGGCCGAGACCCGTCCGCGAAACATCGCTTATCCCGGCCGCATCAAACTGATCTGAGGTGTACATGTTCAATTACCTGATAGACGACAGCGGTGCGTTGTCCGGGCCTGTCGAGTTTCCACTGGTGCCGGGTATCGGTGTGCAACTGCCGAGCAACGCTGTAACGCTGGGCGTCGAGCTTTCTCCTGCGGCCGAGGGGTTCGCTTGGGCCTATGTCGGCGGCGCCCTGCAACAGCAACCCGACCTGCGCGGTGACGTGTACCGCACCGACACCGGCACTCGGCAAACCTGGACAGCATTGGGCGGGTTGCCGGACGGCTTTACCCGCGAGCCATGGCCGGGTGGTTTTCATGTCTGGTCCGATGGCGCCTGGCAGCTTGATGAGCAGGCCCGGTTGGCGGATTCGAAAAGGCTTGCGTTCGTTCGACGCGATGCTTTGTTGCGCGATGCCGTCCTGCGCATCGCCCCGCTGCAATACGCCGAAGACATCGGTGATGCCAGCCACGACGAGCAACTGCAACTGCTCGACTGGAAGCTGTACAGCGTGGAGTTGAACCGTATCGAAAAACAGAGCGGTTTCCCCGAGGAAATCACCTGGCCGGCAGTGCCCGGTGCGGTGTTAGACGTCTGATACGTTCCGGAGAACGATGTAATGGACTATCCAAAAACCATCCCCGGCGTCGGTCTGGTCAACGGCGGGTTTGTCGATGAAAACCCCGTGGCCGGAACGCCGGGGTCGTTGATCCCCGCTGCGTGGGGCAACAGCGTTACCCAAGAAATTCTCAACGCCATCAAGGCCGCCGGGCTGACGCCTGATGAAGCGAAAACCGACCAGTTGGCGACGGCCATCGGTGCCCTGGTCGACTTCACCAAACTGAAAAACACCCCGACCACGTTGAGCGGTTATGGCATCAGCGATGCCACGGGGCGACTGTTGGCGGTCAAGCAGTTCGACACGGTCGGGATCACGGTTTACCGGCCCGATCCCAGGGCCAAACGGATCCGTGTGCGGTTGGTCGGGGCTGGCGGTTCGGGGGGCGGTAGCGGCCCGATTCCGGCCAACTCGGTAGCCATTGGCGGTGGCGGTGGATCGGGCGCCTATGCCGAAAGCCTGTATGACGTCACGCCGGAAATACTCGCCGGCGTACCTATTTCTCTGGGTGCCGGCGGTGCTGCGCGCAGCGCAATCGGGCAGGCCGGCGGTGGTGCATCTTTTGGTGCCTACATGAGCGCTGCGGGCGGCATGGGGGGGCAGATCCTGACTGTCGCCGTGACGGCAACGGCGTCCGGGTTTGTTCAGGGCGGAACCGGAGGCCAGGTGGTCACGGGCGGCAATCTGATCAATGCGCGCGGCGTGTCCGGAGGTTTTGCGATGTTCAACAACAATTGGGGAGTGCTCTCCGGTGGTGGTGCTGCAAGTCCGTTCGATGGCGGCGGCCCCTTCACCGGTGTGAACGGAAATGGCTGGGCGGGCGTTCGAGGTTCGGGCAGCAGCGGCACCTGCTCCAACAGTACGTCCGCTACGGTCGTGAGTGGCATTGGCGGCAACGCCTTCTGTGAAATCTGGGAGTACGCGTAATGGCCCGATATGCACGAATCGAAAACGGTGTAGCGGTCGAGCTGATCGATACCGGTGATTTCGACATTGCCCAGCTGTATGCCCCGTCGTTTGTCGAAGCCATGGTGCCGGTGCCCGAGGGTATTGAGGTCGAAATTGGCTCTCCCTTGGGTGACCTCCAGCGCCGCGCTGAACCTGCGCCCGTGCCGGAGACCCCAATGTTGACCCAGGCGACATCGATCATGAATGACGAGCCGGCGCGCACCTGGCGCGAGTCCCGGCTGTCAGGCACTCAATGGCTGATGACCCGCCATCGCGACGAGCAGGAATTGGGTCGCGTCCCGACGCTGTCCGCCGGGCAATATCTGGCACTGCTCGAGTATCGTCAGGCCCTGCGCGACTGGCCGGCGACGGATGGTTTTCCGGCCGCGGCAACCCGGCCTTCAGCGCCGCTGTGGTTGGCCCTGGAAGGCTGACGCGAATTTTTACAAGGAGATGATCGATGGACTATCCCAAAAGTGTGCCCGGCGTCGGGTTGGTGAATGGCCGCTTCGTGGATGAAGATCCGCTTGCCGGTACTCCGGGTTCGTTGATCCCGGCAACCTGGGGCAACGGCGTCACCCAGGAAATTCTCGGCGTTGTACAGGCTGCCGGAATGACACCGGACGAGGCGAACACACACCAGTTGCTCGACGCGTTGCGCAGTCCGGCGTTGTTCGCCACGGCGGCGCAATTCGATGTCAGCCGATCCGCCGCGACGTCCGAATTCGTGCAGCGGGCGCTTGGCAATTACGCCAGTGCGCGAAGCATTTCCGCTGCAACGCAATTGACCTTGGCGGATGTGGGCTGCTCGATCGGTTTGGGCGGAAATGCCGCTTACACCGTGACGCTGCCGGACACCGCTTCGGTGCCCAGCGGCGCCACTATCAGCCTGCATTGCCGAAACAGCGCAGCGGTCACGGTAGCCAGCAAAACCGGTACGCAGATCAGCCCACAAGGGGCGTATCTGAGTTCGATCGTGATGAACAACGGTGAAAGCGCGACCTTCGTGCGCGAGTCCGGTGTCTGGGTCGTTTATGGCACGGCAGCGCTGAAGTATTCGGCTTTTTTCGCGGCGCAGTTTTCCCCGTCGGGTTATCAGAAGTTTCCCGGCGGGTTGATCCTGCAGTGGGTGACGGGGGGATCCGATGCGAACGGCAACATGACCGTGTCGTTGCCGATGACGTTTCCCAATGCTGTGCTGGGCGGTGTCGCCAACGAAGGCTATCCGGCAGGTTGGGGCTCCTCCAACGTGACCGTCTGGGCGTTTGACGCGGCGAATTCCACTACAACGACAGCCGCCGCCCGGGTTCGAAATGTCATCGCCTCGAGCGTAAAAGCCGAGCCGGGAATTTCAGGCCGCATATTGGTTTGGGGACGATAACCATGGCTATTTATTTTTACGCACAGACACGCGGTTTTGACCTGGTCGACAGCCCCTATCCGGAGTTGCCCGAGGGGGCCGTGGAAATCACCCGCGCCCAATACACCGAACTCTTTGCCGGACAGGCCACCGGCAAGATCATCAGCGCCAGTGCCAGTGGGCAGCCGCTGCTGATCGATCCGTTCATCTCCCCGGAAATCCTGGCCGCCCGCGAGCGCGCATGGCGCAACAACATCCTGCAAGCCACGCAATGGCTGGTGCTGCGCGACGCCGAGGAATTGGAGATGGGCGAGGGTACGACGCTGCGCGCCGAAGAGTTCAAGCAGCTGCTCGCCTATCGCCAGGCACTGCGCGAATGGCCGAATGATCCGGAGTTTCCGCAGGTGCGTTCGCGCCCCGTCGAGCCGGACTGGCTTGAAGATTTGTTACAGGCCAACGGCTGAGGCGTCGGCCTTGTCATGAGGAATTGAAGTGGACTATCCAAAAAGCGTTCCCGGCATCGGGCTGGTGAACGGCAAGTTTGTAAACGAAGACGCGGTTGCAGGATTGCCGGGATCGCTGATCCCGGCGACTTGGGGCAATGGCGTGACCGATGAGCTGTTGAATGTGGTCAAGGCCGCAGGGCTCGAGCCGAGCGAGAGTGACGCCACACAATTGCTGCTGGCGGTGAAGAAGATCAGTCAGGCGGGCGAGGACAAGCACGCGGCGGATATCGGCGCGGCCAATCTGTACATGGCCAACTATGCACCTGCCATTACTGCGCTCAAGGATGGTCTGGTGCTGCGCTTCACCGCCGGCAATGCCAATACCGGAGCGAGTACGTTCGCGCCGAATGGATTGTTGCCCAAGCCGCTCTTGAGCCAGGCGCTCAGTGCATTGCGGCCTGCCGAAATCGTTGCGGGTAGCCTGTGTTCGGTGGTGTACAGCGCGGCTCGGGATAGCTGGCTGCTGGTGTACGCCAGTGGTGGCAACTCTGTGAGTGGACGCTTGCTGGGGGTCAGGACATTTACTGCCAGCGGGGTTTATACGCCCACGGTGGGGATGAGGAATGTACTGGTCAAAGTGGTGGGTGGCGGTGGTGGTAGTACGGGTATTGCTGCGACGAACTCAACTCAGATCTCGGTCGCGGGAGGAGGTGCTTCCGGTGGCTACGCCGAGGCTTGGTTATCGTTCGAAACGGTAAATACCAGTCAGGTCATTACCGTGGGAGCGGGTGGAGCAGGTGGATCGACCAATACGAGTGGGGGACCGGGTGGGACCAGTTCGCTCGGTACGCTGGTTTCCGCGACCGGAGGGGGCGGCTCCCCTTACAACGATCCACTGACGTTGCCCGGCTTCGGTCTGTATGTCGGAGGTTTTCCCAGCGGCAAACCGTCAGGGGGAAATATCGTCAATACTGCCGGAGCCGCAGGCAGCCCAGGTATATGCCTCACCGGTTCGATACTCGCCGGTCACGGTGCCAACACTGCGTTGGGTAACGGTGGATTTGGTAGTAGTGTCGCATTGAGTCTGGCAGCGCCGGGAAGCGGTTACGGAGCGGGCGCGGGTGGCATTGCAAACTCATTCAGTCAGCCTGCAAGACCCGGGGGCGCAGGAGCGCCAGGCATTGTGATCATCTACGAGTACGCCTGATGAAAACCTACGCACGCATCGTCGAAAACACCGTGGCCGAGCTGTTTTCCACCGAAGGCAATATCAGCGAAATGTTTCACCCGGATCTGCTCTGGGTCGACATCACCGATGTCATTCCAGCGCCACAAATCGACTGGACGGCGAACTTCGGCACCCTCGGCTGGGTGTATTCGTCCCCTGAGTCTCAGGTGCAGGACGGCACCCTGAAAACTCTGGCAAAAAAGTGGCTGGCGGGGTTTTCCGGCCAGTCATGATTCAATCGGAGCATCCAGGGAGAACCAAAAATTATGCAATTAACTGAACAGGATCTTTTGAACATCCTGCCCAACGCCCGCTCCCAAGCGGGCGTTTTTGTTTCCGCGCTAAACACCGCCATGGCCGGCCATCACATCGACACGCCCAAGCGTGTCGCGGCGTTTCTCGCGCAGGTCGGGCATGAGTCGGGGCAACTGCAATACGTGCGCGAACTGGGCAACAACCAATACCTGAGCAAATACGACACGGGCACGCTGGCGCTGCGTCTGGGCAACACCCCTGAAGCCGATGGCGACGGGCAGAAGTACCGTGGTCGTGGGTTGATCCAGATTACCGGGCGCAACAACTATCGCCAGTGCAGCCTCGGGCTGTTTGGCGACGAGCGTCTGCTGGCGTTGCCGGAACTGCTCGAGCAACCGCAGTGGGCGGCCGAGTCCGCCGCGTGGTTCTGGGCGCAAAACGGCTTGAACGAACTGGCCGACCGTGATCAGTTCAACAGCATCACCCGGCGTATCAACGGCGGGTTGAACGGTTTGCAGGATCGCCTGGACATCTGGGCGCGGGCGAGGGCGGTGCTATGCCAATCCCCTGGCGTCTGATCGGCAGCCTGTTGCTTGCCGTGGTGGCTGCTGCCCTGGCGTGGCAGTTTCAGGACTGGCGCTACGGCCGGCAATTGGCCGAGCAGGCCCGATTGCACGCCGAAACCCTCAATCAACTGACCCTGACGGCTGCCAGCGCGCAACAGGCCGAGCAGGACAAGCGTCTGGCCCTGGAGCAACGGCTCACGGCCAGTGAACAGACCCATTACCGAGCCATGAGCGATGCCCAACGTGATCAGGATCGCCTGCGCGATCGTCTTGCCACTGCTGATCTGCGCCTGTCAGTCCTCGTCGATGCCGGCGACGTTGCCAAGGGCTGCAACCTGCCCGCCGCCTCCGGCCCCGGCGGCGTGGATCATGCAGCCGTACGCGCCCGACTTGACCCGGCGCATGCTCAACGAATTGTCGCCATCACCGACACCGGCGACCGTGGATTGATTGCCCTGCAGGCCTGCCAGGCCTATATCAGAGCGCTGGCGCCCGCACATTTTGAATGACTCTGTGTCTTGAAAGCGCAATCGGCTCGTGTACGGTGGTGCTCATTCCACTCGATCCGGAGAGCGTCGTGAAAGAGATCACTCAACTGGCTGCCGAACTTGGCCGACGTCTGCAATTGCTCAACGCCCATGTCACCACGGCCGAGTCCTGTACCGGCGGCGGGATTGCCGAAGCGATCACACGGATCCCGGGGAGTTCGGCGTGGTTCGAGGCCGGTTATGTGACGTACTCCAACCGGCAGAAAACCCGCCAACTGAATGTCCCGGCGCCGCTGTTCGACAGCGTCGGCGCGGTCAGTCGCGAGGTGGTCGAAGCCATGGTGCGCGGTGCGCAGCAAGAAAGTCTGGCGCGCTTTGCCGTGGCGGTCAGCGGCGTGGCCGGCCCGGACGGCGGTTCACCGAGCAAACCGGTGGGTACGGTGTGGCTGGCCTGGGGCGTGGGTGACGCGGTTTCCAGCGAGCTGCAGCACTTTGCCGGTGACCGCGACGAAGTCCGCCGACAAACGGTCAAGGCCGCGCTAGAGGGGCTGCTGCGACTAGCGGCACGAGAAATCGAAAATCAGGGGTAGGCGATCCTCGAGCGCTGTGGTGTAATACTGTCTACTTATACAGGTGTTGGCCGTCAGGCCTTATTGATTACGTGAGGACTTTAATGGACGACAACAAGAAGAAAGCCTTGGCTGCGGCCCTGGGTCAGATCGAACGTCAATTCGGCAAGGGTGCCGTAATGCGTATGGGCGATCAGGACCGTCAGGCGATCCCATCCATCTCTACTGGCTCTCTGGGTCTGGACATCGCGCTCGGCATTGGCGGTCTGCCAAAAGGCCGTATTGTTGAAATCTACGGTCCTGAATCTTCCGGTAAAACCACACTGACGCTGTCGGTGATCGCCCAGGCGCAAAAAGCCGGCGCGACCTGCGCATTCGTCGATGCCGAACACGCCCTCGACCCTGAATACGCCGGCAAGCTGGGCGTCAACGTCGACGACCTGCTGGTTTCCCAGCCGGACACCGGCGAACAGGCCCTGGAAATCACCGACATGCTGGTGCGTTCCAACGCGGTAGACGTCATCATTGTCGACTCCGTAGCCGCCCTGGTGCCGAAGGCTGAAATCGAAGGCGAAATGGGTGATATGCACGTAGGCCTGCAGGCCCGTCTGATGTCCCAGGCGCTGCGTAAAATCACCGGTAACATCAAGAACGCCAACTGCCTGGTGATCTTCATCAACCAGATCCGGATGAAGATCGGCGTGATGTTCGGCAGCCCGGAAACCACCACCGGTGGTAACGCGCTGAAGTTCTACGCTTCGGTCCGTCTCGACATCCGCCGTACCGGCGCGGTGAAGGAAGGCGACGAAGTGGTCGGTAGCGAAACCCGCGTTAAGGTTGTGAAGAACAAGGTGGCTTCGCCGTTCCGTCAGGCCGAGTTCCAGATTCTTTACGGCAAGGGCATCTACCTCAACGGCGAGATGATCGATCTGGGCGTGCTGCACGGCTTCGTCGAGAAGTCCGGCGCCTGGTATGCCTATGAAGGTGCCAAGATCGGTCAAGGCAAGGCCAACTCGGCCAAGTTTCTGGCGGATAATCCGGAAGTCGCTGCACGACTCGAGAAACAGTTGCGTGACAAGCTGCTGTCGACAGCAGCGGTCGCTGACGCCAAGGCTTCTGCGGTCAAAGAGACCGAAGACGACCTGGCTGATGCTGATATCTGATTGCACCGATGACGACCGCCGTACTCGATACCCTCGTCGCGGTGCGGCGAACCGCAATGGACTTGCTCGCACGCCGCGAGCATGGTCGAGTCGAGCTGACGCGTAAACTGCGTCAGCGCGGTGCTCCATCCGAGATGATCGAAACCGCCCTCGACCGTTTGACGGAAGAGGGGCTGCTTTCCGAAGCCCGCTACCTCGAAAGTTTTGTTTCCTACCGCGCTCGTTCCGGCTACGGCCCTCTGCGGATACGCGAAGAGCTGAGCCAACGAGGTTTGCAGCGCACCGATATCGAACTCGCCTTGCGTGAGAGTGGTATCCGTTGGCAGGAACAGCTGGAGGAGACCTGGCGACGCAAGTTCTCCGGACATCTGCCCGTCGACGCCAAGGAACGAGCCAAACAAGGCCGGTTTCTGGCGTACAGGGGGTTTTCGATGGAGATGATCAATCGCTTGTTCAGCGGTCGAGGGATGGACGATTAAGCTTCGCTAATAAAAGAAAACGGCCCGCTATTTCGATAGCGGGCCGTTTTTTTTTGCCTTCACGTTACCTTCGACGACTCGTGGCTGCGCTGTGCGGTCTGTGGTTTTGAATGAGCCCAGTTTTCCGGCAAGTTGATGTAGTCCACCAATTCCCGCAGACGTCCGTGATTGCGGCCGTTGAACGCGAAAGCCAGGCGCACCAGATGGCTGAACTGGGCCTCATCGTGTTCTTCGCCGCTATAGATGTGTTGGTGGAACCGGTCGCTCAGGCAAAGATCGGCAAAGGCTTCCTGCAGGTGATCGAGTGCCTGATCGCTGAGCTTGTGGTTCATGCGGATCACGAACTCACGCTTGAGCCAGCGACTGGAGTGGAAGTTGCCGTAGAACTGATTGATCTCCTGCACCGCTTCTTCAGTGTTGTAGACCAGACGCACCAGTTTCAGGTCGGTTGGCAGGATGTAGCGGTTTTCCTCCAGTTGCTGGCGAATGAAGTCCAGCGCGCCTTGCCAGAATGTGCCGCCGGGTGCGTCCAGCAACACCACCGGCACCAGCGGGCTTTTACCGGTCTGGATCAGGGTCAGCACTTCCAGGGCTTCGTCGAGGGTACCGAAACCGCCCGGGCACAGCACCAGTGCGTCGGCTTCCTTGACGAAGAACAGTTTGCGGGTGAAGAAAAAGTGGAACGGCAGCAGGTTGCCGGTGCCATCCACCGTAGGATTGGCGTGCTGCTCGAAGGGCAGGGTGATGTTGAAGCCCAGACTGTGATCGCGGCCGGCGCCCTCATGGGCCGCCGCCATGATTCCGCCGCCGGCCCCGGTGATCACCATCATGTCCGAGCCGGCGAGTTCGCTGCCAAGCTGCCTGGCCATTGCATACAGCGGATGTTCGACCGGCGTGCGTGCCGAGCCGAATACCGTGACCTTGCGTCGGCCCCGGAAGCGCTCAAGGGTACGAAACGCCTGTTCCAGTTCGCGTAGCGCTTGCAGGGTGATCTTGGCGTTCCAGCGGTTGTGGTCTTCCTGGGCCATGCGCAGCACGGTCAGGATCATGTCGCGATAGATCGGAATGTTCGGGCTGTTGGGGGAAACCAGGTTGAGTTGTTCTTCGACCTTGTTGATGAGGTCGTGGCCGCTTTCCTGAAAATGACGGCTGAGCAGGTCATTCGGTTGGTAAGGCATGCAACTGTCTCCTTCTGCACAGAACTCTTTGGCCCTGTCGGGCGGCTTCAGTGCCGCGCTGCAAAAATACCTTCGCCGGCAGCTCCTTTACTGCCGTGAAAAAGTGATCGGGAATACTTTGAATCTAGACCCTCGGCGGATTATCCGCTGATTAAATCTTTGTGCCCCAAAGTCTTTCCAGGTAACCGTTTGTGTCATTTTTGCAACGTGGCGTTGCCGCTCGTCTGAAGCTGCACCGGCCGACGGGGCGTCTGATTTACTAATTTACAGGCGCTGTAAGACAACCTTGCGTCACTGACGGGACGCAGGACGCACGCTTTTCAAGGAATTGTGGGTGCAAGGAGGCGGGATACATGACCAGAGTGACTCTGGAGATCGATACGCAACTGTATCGATTACTGAAAGCATCGGCCGAAACCAACCATGTCAGTTTCGAGGAAGAGTGCTGCCGCCGTCTGGCGGGAGGAGAGCGGCGCTCGCGTTACTTGCAGGCCTTGTTGGCCGAACTGCGCGCCGAGGATGAACAGCGGCGCGCCAATTCGCGATGATTACTTCTTTTTCGCCGGGGCGGCTTTCGGGCAATCCGAGTCCTGATAGCTTGCCGAGCCGATCGCCTTGTTGGTTTTCACTTCGCTGAAGTCATAACGCATGATCGCGCCCTTGGCCATCAGCTTGCGGTACGACGGGTTGTTGCAGACCGAGGCGCCCAGCTGGAAATACACGGCCTTGGGGTTGGAACGCATCTGCTCGGCGTGACTGGCTTGCACGCTCAGGTGGTTGATCAGCGTAGTGCCTTCGACGGTATAACCCTGATCGAGAATGTCTTCGCTGATCGCCCGTGGCGTGCCGACGTTGCTTTGTTCTGCGACATTGCGCAGCTCGCGGTTCAGGTTTTGCTCTTTCAGGGAGGCAGCCTGAGCGCAGAAGGACGACGCCAGCAGAATGGCAGCGGTGGGAACGATAAGGCGCAGCATGAAACTCTCCTGGTTCAGTGACTGGTGGTTCGACCAGCCACGGGGCTGTGCGTTCAGTGGCGGCGAATTATAGGGGAGCCGGTCGGGAGGGTACAGGCTTGTGCCCGTCGCTCTGGTAAACTGCCGGCCTTTATTGCCCTGCCGAGTGTTGTTCGTGTCGAGTTTTCCTGTCTGCCGGCCATGCCTGCGATGAGCCATGCCCCCAACGCCGTAGCCCGCCTGCGCGATCAGCGCGAGGACGAGGGTATCAAGCCGATTCAGGCCCGGGGTTTTCGCTCCGAGCGTTGCCGGGATTGTCGGGTGATCATCAGCCATTGCCTGTGCGCCTGGCGTCCGACGGTCGAAACCCGCAGCGGTGTCTGCCTGATCATGACCGGCAAGGAAGTGTTCAAACCCAGCAACACCGGTTGGCTGATCGCCGACGTGGTTCGCGATAATCACGCGTTCATCTGGTCGCGTACGGAAATCGACGAACAGTTGCTGGCGCTGCTCAACGATCCGCAATGGCAGCCGTATCTGGTGTTCCCCGGTGAATATGTCGAGCCGTCGCGGGTTACCAACACGGTGGATCTGGATAACGGCAAGCGGCCGTTGTTCATTCTGCTGGATGCGACCTGGACCGAAGCGCGCAAGATGTTTCGCAAAAGTCCGTACTTCGACCGGTTGCCGATCCTCAGCCTGTTGCCCGACAGACTGTCGCGTTATCGCCTGCGCCGTTCGACCCGCAGCGAGCACTTGTGCACCGCCGAAGTGGCGGCGTTGTGCCTGGAGCTGGCGGGCGATACCGCTGCCGCCTCGGCGCTCGACGCCTATTTCGACGTGTTCAGCCAGCATTATCTGGGCGCCAAGCAGCAATTGGACGTGAACCTGGCGACCCCGGCCCACGCCGAGTTGCTGCCTTTTATAGGTAACACGCAGGCGATACAGGCCGGATAGTGGCCCATACTGCTAAAGCAGGGGCCTTGTTGCTTGACCACCCCGGCTTCGCTGGGCATGCTTGGCGCCGATTGGGGTGCGGCCAAGGTTTGATACGCCGCGATTCGCTTGTGATTGGCGTTGAACGCGCCCCTGTGGACACCGCTGCCCGGCGGTGTCTCGAGTTGCCTTGGCACGGCCCGAATGCACGGGCCAGCCATCAAAAACAGGATCATTTGAAAAATGGCCACATACGACATCCTGATTGCCGATGATCACCCTCTTTTTCGTAGCGCACTGCACCAGGCGGTGACGCTGGGCCTCGGCCCGCAGGTGCGTCTGGTGGAGGTGGCGAGCATTGCCGAACTGGAAGCGCGCCTGACGGAAAAGGCCGATTGGGATCTGGTGCTGCTGGACCTGAACATGCCGGGCGCCTACGGATTTTCCGGGCTGGTGCTGCTGCGCGGTCAATACCCGCAGATTCCGGTGGTGATGGTGTCGGCCCAGGAAGAAGCTTCGGTGATGGTCAAGTCCAGGGAGTTCGGGGCCAGTGGCTTCATTCCCAAGTCCAGCGACTTGAGCGTGATTCAGCAAGCGGTGCGCAAAGTGCTGGATGGCGACGTGTTCTGGCCGCCCCAGGCGTTCGAAGCGGTCAGCGTTTCCGAGGAAGCCAAGGCCGCCAGCGATGGCCTCGCCAGCCTGACGCCGCAACAGTTCCGCGTGTTGACCATGGTGTGCGAAGGACTGCTGAACAAGCAGATCGCTTATGAGCTGAACGTCTCCGAGGCGACCATCAAGGCCCACGTCACGGCGATTTTCCGCAAGCTGAATGTGCGCACCCGTACCCAGGCGGCTTTGTTGCTGCAACAACTTGAGTCAATTCCGAGCCAATAACGGCTGGCATCTTCACGCTTTTTTGACTTTCGTTGATCTAGCTTTCCCACTTCTTTTTGGTCGGTTATCTACTTTATGTCACCTTTCAAGGGCCAGACGGGCCTGAAACGCATCCTCAACGCTTCCGGTTATTCGCTGGACGGCCTGCGTGCGGCCTTCACCGGCGAAGCGGCGTTCCGTCAACTGGTGTTGCTCAATGTGGTGCTGATTCCGCTGACGTTCTTTCTGAATGTCAGCCGCGTTGAACAGGCGGTGCTGATCGCCGTGTGCCTGCTGGCACTGATTGTCGAGTTGCTGAACTCGGCGGTGGAAGCGGCCATCGACCGCATTTCCCTCGAGCTGCACCCGCTGTCCAAGAACGCCAAGGACATGGGCAGCGCCGCGCAATTCGTGGCGTTGAGCATGATTGCCCTGGTGTGGGCAGTGATTCTGCTTTAAGCGATATTCGGCAACACGATCTCGTCGCTGCGCTGCACCCCGGCGGTGAAGGCGCGGCACAGATCGAGGAATTCGCGCATGGCCGAGGTCTGGTATTTCTGTTTGTGCCAGATGAAATAAAACTGCCGCGCCAGGTCCAGATCCGGCGTTTCCACCGGCACCAGGCTGCCACGCCGGAAAGCGTCGCGCAGCGCCAGGCGCGAGATGCAGCCAATCCCCAAACCTGATTCCACCGCGCGTTTGATCGCTTCGGTGTGTTCCAGCTCCAGGCGGATATTCAGTGCGCTGCGATGGTGACGCATGGCCTGATCGAAGGTCAGGCGCGTGCCGGAGCCCTGTTCGCGCAGAATCCACGCTTCGTGAGTCAATTCCTCCATGGTCGCGCTGCCGCGCTTGGCCAACGGATGTTGCGGGGCGCAAAACACCACCAGCTCATCCTCGACCCAACTCTGCACTTCGATGTCCGGGTGGCTGCAATCGCCTTCGATTAGACCCAGATCAATTTCATAGTGGGCGACTTGTTGCACGATATTGGCAGTGTTCTGCACATGCAGTTTCACCTGGCTTTCCGGATGACGCTGCATGAACCCACCGATCAACAGGGTCGCCAGGTAATTGCCGATGGTCAGGGTTGCGCCCACCGACAGCGAGCCGAAACCGGACTTGCCGTTGAGCAGGTCTTCGATTTCCTTGGCCTGATCGAGCATCGCCACCGCCTGCGGCAGCAATTGCTTGCCCAAGGCGTTGAGGCTCAGGCGTTTGCCGGCGCGATCGAACAGCTGGCAGCTGGACTGGCGCTCCAGTTCGGTGATGGAAGTGCTCGCCGCCGATTGCGACAGGTTGAGCAGCCCCGCAGCACGGGAGACGCTTTCCTGCTGGGCGACGGCGACAAAGACTTGCAGTTGACGGAGAGTAAATCGCATATCGATATAACCGATAACCCTTATCTTAATAATCCAGTTAACAGATATTGTCGGCGCTATTAGAATGCGATGCAATTGCGCACCGTCGGCGCTCTCCCTACGAGCAGTGCAAGCGCAGACCCAATATCCAGGAGTCCCACGTACATGAGCAACATGAACCACGAGCGTGTCCTCAGTGTTCACCACTGGAACGACACTCTGTTCAGCTTCAAGTGCACCCGCGATCCGGGCCTGCGCTTCGAGAACGGTCAGTTCGTGATGATCGGCCTGCAACAGCCCAACGGCCGCCCGCTTATGCGCGCTTACTCGATCGCCAGCCCGAACTGGGAAGAGCATCTCGAGTTCTTCAGTATCAAAGTACAAGATGGCCCGCTGACTTCCCAGTTGCAGCACCTGAAGGAAGGCGACGAGATCATCATCTCCAAGAAGCCTACCGGCACCCTGGTGCTGGACGACCTGAACCCGGGCAAGCATCTGTACCTGCTGAGCACCGGCACCGGTCTGGCGCCGTTCATGAGCGTGATCCAGGACCCGGAAACCTACGAGCGCTTCGAAAAAGTGATCCTGGTCCACGGTGTTCGTTACGTCAACGAAGTCGCCTACCGCGAGTTCATCACCGAGCACCTGCCGCAGAACGAGTTCTTCGGCGAAGCGCTGCGTGACAAGCTGATCTACTACCCGACCGTGACCCGCGAACCGTTCGAGAATCAGGGTCGTCTGACCGACCTGATGCGCAGCGGCAAGCTGTTCAGCGACATCGGCCTGCCACCGATCAACCCGCAGGACGATCGCGCGATGATCTGCGGCAGCCCGAGCATGCTCGACGAGACCAGCGAAGTGCTCGACAGCTTCGGCCTGAAGATCTCGGCGCGCATGCGCGAGCCGGGTGACTACCTGATCGAGCGTGCGTTCGTCGAGAAGTAAGCAGCGGTAATCGGTGGGAGCGGGCTTGCCGGCTCCCACAATGGAAAAAGCCCGCGTTGCCTGAACAGGCAGCGCGGGCTTTTTCGTTTTCGGGGTCACGCCCCGGCGGGAATCACTTCCAGCACCCGAATCTGCTGCGGCGTCGGGTAGTGCCAGCGCACGTCCAGATCCCAGAACTGCGCGCCGTACTCGCGCTCAGGCGCAGGCGTCTGATACGCCGGGCGCGGGTCCTGGGCCAGGCATTGCTCGATCAGCTCAACCAACGGTTCGCCAAGGCGCTGCCCGTGCCCGTGGGCCTGTTGCAAGGCTGCGTCCGTCCACTGCACGTCGATCAGGACCGGCGCGGCGCTGGCGATGCTGTTGGAGGCTTCGCCGATGATGTCGGCGTAGGGCACGTAGGGTTTGATGTCGAGAATCGGCGTGCCGTCCAGCAGGTCGATGCCGGAGATGAACAGGCGATGGGCCTCGACCTTGTCCAGTTTCACCACGGACTGGCCGATGCCGTTCGGGCGATGGGTGGCGCGGGTGGCGAACACCCCCATGGACTTGTTGCCGCCCAGCCGTGGTGGACGCACTTTCAGCCGTGGCTTGTCTTCCAGGGCCTGATGGAACAGGAACAGCAGCCAGACATGGCTGACCTGCTCCAGCCCCTGCACGGCGTCACCCTGATCGAACGGCGCCACCAGTTCCAGCACGCCACGGGCAGCGGGAGCCAGTTGCGGTTGGCGGGGGATGGCGAATTTCTCCTTGAAGCAGGAGCGCACGAAGCCGATGGGGGAGACGCTGTAAGTCATGATCTGCAATCGAAGCGGGAGCGGGCGGGCATGATAACCCGGCCGGCTTCAAGTCTGCTGGTGACTGAGCAAACGCCTGCGCGGGCTTGCCCGCGAAGGCCGCGCCGCCAGTCTACAGACTGAACCCGCCATCCAGCGGAATGATGTTGCCGGTCATGTATGCGCCCGCCGTGCTCGCCAGGCTGATGGCCAGCGCCGCCATCTCTTCTTCGCGTCCCCAGCGCTTCATCGGGATCAGCGCGGTGTCTTCGGCCAGTGCCAGCTGGTCGTTGCCGATGTGCTGGGTCATCTTGCTCGGAAACCGTCCCGGCGCGATCACGTTGACGTTGATGTGCTGGCTCACCAGTTCCCGGGCGAGAATCCGCGACAGTTGATGCAGCGCCGCTTTGCTCGGCCCGTAGGCGTAAGCCTGTTCGCCAAAAGACGAAATCCCGGCCACCGAGCCGATGTTGATGATCCGCGCCGGGTTGGTCGCTGAACCGGACTTGCGCAGCAGTGGCAGGAGTTGCTGGATGCAACTGAACACCGAGGTCACGTTGAGCTGCATGACTTTCTCCCAGCCCTTGACCGGGTAGCTTTCCAGCGGTGCGCCCCAGGTGGTGCCGGCGTTGTTGACCAGAATGTCCAGATGGCTGATCTGCTCGCCAAGCCGTGTGGCCAGTTGCTGCACGCCTTCCTCAGTGGCGAGGTTGGCCGCGACCCCGTGGCAGATACCCACGGCCCCGAGTTCTTCGGCGGTCTGGTGACAGGCTTCGGCGTCGCGAGAGCAGACATAGACCTTCGCACCGGCCTCGACAAAGGCCTTGGCGATCATCTTGCCAATGCCACGGGTGCCGCCGGTCACCAGGGCGGTGCGGCCTTGCAGGGAAAAGTACGGGTGCATGGCGAATCCTGAAGATGAGGGTTCAGTACACCCTAGTCGTCAGCCGCGAAAAGCGGAGCCACTATTTTCGAAAGGAATGGACGGTCATGCGCAGCGGCGGCGAATGAGTCACCGCCGCTGACCGGGATCAGCCGCGAACGCGCAGGGTCAGCCCCTTGAGGAAATTGCGCAGCAGCTGGTCGCCGCATTCGCGGTAGTTGTTGTGGCCGACCTTGCGGAACAGCGCGCTCAGCTCGGGCTTGGACACCGGGAAGTCGGCGGCCTTGAGGATTGCGTGCAGGTCGTCTTCCTTCAGTTCGAAGGCGACCCGCAGTTTTTTCATGATGATGTTGTTGGTCACCGGCACTTCGATCGGCAGCGGCGGACGGCTTTCGTCCTTGCCGCGCTTGAAGATCACCAGGCCGTCGAGGAAATGCGCCAGGACCTCGTCCGGGCAGCGCACGAAACCTTCGTCGTCCTGTTCTTTCTTGTCGAGCCAGGCGATTACGTCAGCGAGGGTCACGTCCATGCCGCCGAGCTTGATGATCTCGACGACTTTCTTGTCGCTGATGTCGAGCATGTAGCGCACGCTGCGCAGTACGTCGTTGTGAACCATGTGTGCAATCCTGATCGTTTCGCTGTGGGCACCGCACGGGCGATGCCGGAATGTGGGGGCGGCCTCAGAACTTCTCTTTGCCGGACAGATAGCGCCACTGGCCCACCGGCACCTTGCCGATCGACACGCCGCCGATGCGGATACGGCGGATGCCGATAACCTTCAGGCCGACCGCCTCGCAGAACTGGGCGATTACGCCTGGCGGCGGGTTTTTCAGGGCGAAGCGCAGGCGGTTTTCGTTCTGCCAGCTGGCCTTGACCGGCGGCAGCTCCTTGCCCTTGTAGCTGAGGCCGTGTTGCAGGCGGTTGAGGCCGTGGTCGATGATTTCGCCTGTGACTTCGACGACGTATTCCTGTTCGATTTTTGCGGCGTCGGCGGTGAGTTTGCGCAACACCTTCCAGTCCTGGGTGAACACCAACAGGCCGCTGGCGCCGGGCTGCAGGTCGGCGCTGGCGGTCAGGCGCAGGAAGTGGCCGCGCAACGGGCGTTTGCCGAAGCGGTGTTCTTCGCTGAGACTGTCGGCACCGAGCGACTGCATGGCGCTGTCGGCGTCGAGGCCGGCCGGGACGTTGAGCAGCAGCGTTACCGGCTCTGGCGCGGTAGCCTTGGCGTCTTTGTCGAGCTCGACTTTCTGGTCGGCGACCTTGAACTGCGGCTCGTCGATGACTTCACCGTCCACGGTGACCCAGCCGCCCTCGATGAACAGCTCGGCCTCGCGGCGGGAGCAGCCCACCAGTTCGATGAGGCGTTTGGAGAGGCGAATCGGGTCAGTCATGACAGGGCCGTAACAAAAAAGGGGTGGGCATTGTACCTGCCTGGGGCCGGTTAAGCCCGGTCCGATTTGGATTTGTCGGACCGGGCGCTCTGGATCGGATCAGGCGTTGCGTGCCAATGGCTGGTTTTGCCGCAGGCGCATGTGCAGCAGCGGATACGGCTGGCCCATGCCGTCGACGTCCGAACGGCCGATCACTTCGAAGCCTTGTTTGAAGTAGAAGCCCAGGGCCTGCGGGTTCTGTTCGTTGACGTCCAGTTCATCGGCGTTCAGGTGTTCCATGGCGTAGCGCAACAATTGTTTGCCCAGGCCCTGGCCGCGATGTTCCGGATCGATGAACAGCATTTCGATCTTGCCCGCCGCCACCCCGGCGAACCCGGTGATGCGCTGGCGCCTGTCCCGGGTGCAGATGAGCATGACCGCATCGAGGTAGCGGGTCAGCACCAGGTTTTTCAGCAACTCGATATAGGCGTCTGGCAGAAAGTCATGGGTGGCGCGAACCGAGGCCTCCCAGACCCGGGTCAGTTCCTGATAGTCGCTCAGTTTCGGTGTGTGGATGACCGAATGGTGACGCATCTCCGTTTGCCTCCTCATCAATGAATCAACAAACGATAGACCTAAAAAAGCCCCGCATCTTGTCGAGAGAGCGGGGCTTTCGGGTTTGTTGCGGTGACCGGCGGGGGATTCAGTCCCCTCTCCCACCGGGAGAGGGGCTTTTGATCTGCTTTCAGATCTGCTCGGCCCACAGGTCGTATTCGTCGGCGTCAGTCACCTTGCACCAGACCTTGTCGCCCGGCTTGAGGTTGCTGCCGTTGTCGATGAACACGTTGCCGTCGATTTCCGGAGCGTCGAAGAAGCAGCGTCCGACCGCGCCTTGTTCGTCGACTTCGTCCACCAGCACTTCGATTTCACGGCCGATGCGCATTTGCAGGCGTGCCGAGCTGATTGCCTGCTGGTGCGCCATGAAGCGCTCCCAGCGATCCTGCTTGACGTCGTCCGGCACGATCTCCAGATCCAGATCATTGGCCGGTGCACCTTCGACCGGCGAGTACTGGAAGCAGCCGACGCGGTCGAGCTGGGCTTCGGTCAGCCAGTCCAGCAGGTACTGGAAGTCTTCTTCGGTTTCGCCGGGGAAGCCGACGATAAAGGTCGAACGGATGATCAGGTCCGGGCAGATTTCGCGCCAGTTCTTGATCCGCGCCAGGGTCTTGTCTTCGAACGCCGGGCGTTTCATCGACTTGAGGACCTTCGGGCTGGCGTGCTGGAACGGGATGTCCAAGTACGGCAGGATCTTGCCGGCGGCCATCAGCGGGATCAGCTCGTCGACATGCGGGTACGGGTAGACGTAGTGCAGACGGACCCACACGCCCAGAGTGCTCAGGGCTTCGCAGAGTTCGGTCATGCGGGTTTTCACCGGCGCGCCGTTCCAGAAACCGGTGCGGTATTTCACGTCGACGCCGTAGGCGCTGGTGTCCTGGGAGATTACCAGCAGCTCCTTGACGCCGGATTTGACCAGACGCTGGGCTTCGTCGAGGACGTCGCCGACCGGACGGCTGACCAGTTTGCCGCGCATCGACGGGATGATGCAGAAGCTGCAGCTATGGTTGCAGCCTTCGGAAATCTTCAGGTAGGCGTAGTGGCGCGGAGTCAGCTTGATGCCTTGTGGTGGCACCAGATCGATCAGCGGGTTGTGATCCTGCTTCGGCGGCACGACTTCGTGAACCGCGCTGACCACTTGCTCGTACTGCTGCGGACCGGTAACGGCCAGCACGCTCGGATGCACGTCGCGGATGTTGCCTTCTTCCACGCCCATGCAGCCGGTGACGATGACCTTGCCGTTTTCCTTGATCGCTTCGCCGATCACTTCCAGCGATTCGGCCTTGGCCGAGTCGATGAAACCGCAGGTGTTGACCACCACGACATCGGCGTCCTGATAGGTGGACACCACGTCATAGCCTTCCATGCGCAGCTGGGTCAGGATGCGCTCGGAGTCGACCAGTGCTTTCGGGCAACCCAGGGATACGAAGCCAACCTTGGGATTGGCCGGCGCAGGAGTGGTGGACATGTCTAACCTCGGTGTTTTGTGACGTCGCTTGCCTGGTTCGGAAGCCGACGGACGGGCGCTTGAACTGCGCCTCTGGTCAAAAAGTGCGCAATTCTAGCGATGAGCAGCGCACTTGACCAGCTTTATGGAGGGAAATGCGACGAGTGCTGCGCTATGCTTCGCGCCGTTACGCTTTACCTTTTTTTTACAGTCAACAAATCGACTGTAACAGCAGGTAAAACAGCGCATGCTGCACCACAAAGCATAGTGCTTCATTCAAAGAAGCCGGTTCGAGAATCAGGAGTGTTGGATGGGTCAGGCAAGTAGTCACGCGGCAGGCGCCGAGGGTTCGGCCAGCAGGCCGCTGAGCATGCTGGTCGCGGCGGTCGGGGTAGTTTACGGCGACATCGGCACAAGCCCGTTGTACACCCTCAAAGAAGTGTTTTCCGGCGCTTATGGCGTGCCCGTCAATCACGACGGAGTGCTGGGCATTCTGTCTCTGATTTTCTGGTCGCTGATCTGGGTCGTATCGATCAAGTACATGATGTTCGTCCTGCGCGCCGACAACCAGGGCGAGGGCGGGATCATGGCGCTCACCGCGCTGGCGCGGCGCGCGGCCGGTGGACGGGCGAAATTACGCACGCTGCTGGTGGTCTGCGGACTGATTGGTGCGGCGCTGTTCTACGGCGACAGCATGATTACCCCGGCGATTTCCGTGCTCTCGGCGATTGAAGGCTTGGGCCTGGCATTCGACGGCATCGACCATTGGGTGGTGCCGCTGTCGCTGGTGGTGCTGGTGGCGCTGTTCCTGATCCAGAAGCACGGCACGGCGCGGATCGGCATTCTGTTCGGCCCGATCATGGTCACCTGGTTCCTGGTGCTCGGTGCCCTCGGGGCGTATGGCATCAGCCATTACCCGGAAGTGCTGCATGCGCTGAACCCGATGTGGGCGGTGCGCTTCTTCATGGTGCATGCCGGCATGGGCGTGGCAATCCTCGGCGCCGTGGTGCTGGCCCTGACCGGTGCCGAAGCGCTGTACGCCGACATGGGCCACTTCGGCCGCAAACCCATTGCCCGCGCGTGGTTCATCCTGGTGTTGCCGGCGCTGGTGCTGAACTACTTCGGTCAAGGCGCGCTGCTGCTGGAGAACCCGGATGCCGCGCGCAACCCGTTCTACCTGCTGGCGCCAAGCTGGGCGCTGATCCCGCTGGTGGCCCTGTCGACCCTGGCGACGGTGATTGCCTCGCAAGCGGTGATTTCCGGTGCGTTCTCCCTGACCCGTCAGGCGATCCAGCTCGGCTACATTCCGCGCATGTACATCCAGCACACCTCCAGCGATGAGCAGGGCCAGATCTACATCGGCGCCGTGAACTGGTCGCTGATGGTCGGCGTGGTGTTGCTGGTGCTCGGTTTCGAGTCCTCCGGCGCCCTGGCCTCGGCCTACGGCGTGGCGGTGACCGGCACCATGCTGATGACCACCATTCTGGTGTCGGCGGTGATGCTGCTGCTGTGGAAATGGCCGCCAATCCTGGCCGTGCCGGTGCTGCTCGGTTTCCTGCTGGTGGACGGTCTCTACTTCGCCGCCAACGTGCCGAAGATCGTGCAGGGCGGTGCGTTCCCGGTGATCGCCGGTATTGCACTGTTCGTGCTGATGACCACCTGGAAACGCGGCAAGCAACTGCTGGTCGAGCGTCTGGCGGAGGGCGCCTTGCCGCTGCCGATCTTCATCAGCAGCATCCGTGTGCAGCCGCCGCATCGAGTGCAGGGCACCGCCGTGTTCCTCACCGCGCGCTCAGACGCCGTGCCCCACGCGCTGTTGCACAACCTGCTGCACAACCAGGTCTTGCATGAGCAAGTGGTGTTGCTGACCGTGGTCTACGAAGACATCCCGCGTGTGCCGCCATCGCGCCGTTTCGAAGTCGAGGCTCACGGTGAAGGCTTCTTCCGGGTGATCCTGCACTTCGGTTTCACTGACGAGCCGGACGTGCCGCAGGCGCTGAAGCTGTGCCACCTGGACGACCTGGACTTCAGCCCGATGCGCACCACCTACTTCCTCAGCCGCGAAACGGTCATCGCCTCGAAACTCGAAGGCATGGCGCGTTGGCGCGAAGCGTTGTTTGCGTTCATGTTGAAGAATGCCAACGGTAATCTTCGGTTCTTCAATCTGCCGCTGAACCGGGTGATCGAGTTGGGGACGCAGGTGGAGATGTAAGCCCCGCCTCAATTGAAAAAGCCTCCGTCAGCCTTGTGGCTGGCGGGGGCTTTTTTCTGGCTGTGCATAAACCTCAAAACCACCGCGAATCCCCTGTGGGAGCGAGTTTGCTCGCGAAGGCGTAGTGTCAGTCGATGAATCCGTCAATTGACCCGCTGCTTTCGCGAGCAAGCTCGCTCCCACAGGGATTGGTACAGTTCTTGAAAAATGTAAAAAGCCCCCGCAACTGCGAAGTTGCGGGGGCTTTTGGGTACTACGCTTCAGATCACTCTTCCGCCACCTGCGCCGTGTTCTGACGCTTCTCGATCAAGTCCACCAAGCGCTTGGCCAGCGCCGGGTAGTTCTCGTCGAAGTGGTGTCCGCCGGGCAGTTTCACCGCTTCGCCCACCGCCGTTTTGTCGGTGCAGCCGCTTTCGTCGGTTTCTTCTTCACCGTAGATGCACACCACTTTGGCGGGCGGCAGTTTGGCCATTTCCGGGCCGGTGGCGGCTTCTTTGCCGGCGTTGCCGAGCCAGCCTTCGACTTCGATTTCGAAGCTGCCGGTGCGGGCGAAGGCCAGCAGGATGATTGCGTCGACGCGCTGCTGCTCGGTGTCTGGCAGACGGTTGTAGATCGCCGGCAGGACATCCGCGCCGAACGAGTAACCGGTGAGGATGAAGCGCTTGGTGCCCCATTTCTGCCGGTAGTGCTGCATCAGTTCGGTCAGGTCCAGCGCGCTCTGTTCCGGGCTCTTGTGCTGCCAGTAGTAGCGCAGGGTGTCGATGCCGACCACCGGGTAGCCGATCTTGGCCATTTCGCCGGCCACGTCGCGGTCGAGGTCGCGCCAGCCGCCGTCACCGGAGAGGAACAGGGTCACGGTATCCTTGGCCTGGCCGGCCGGGACTTCCACCACCGGGATTTGCAGACCGCCGTTGGCCTTGTCGCCGCCGACGAGGATCTTGCGCAGTTCGTTGTTCAGCACTTGCGGCAGATTGATGTCGTAGTCGCTGATGCTGGTTTCGGCGTTCGGTTGGTCGCGCACGAAACCGGCGCTGGTGTCGTCCGGGTTGTCGTTCCACGCCACCAGCCAGTGGCCATGGGCGGCGGATTTGGGCAGCAGGTGAGTGCAGCCAGCCTTTTCCAGCGCCAGGTCCACAGAGACGGCCTGAGCCTTGTCGTCCTTCTGCTCCGACAACCAGCGCCAGGCCAGCACGGCGCCAGGGCCGATGCCGCTGACCAGGGTGGCCGGGCCGTTCAGTTCGCGCAGGCCGGTTTGCAGGGCGCGGCTTTGCAGCAGGCAGTCCTTGGGCAGAATCACCTGGACGATCTGCGCCGAGGCGCTGCGGCTAAGGGTGCTCAGTTGCTTGTCGCTGAGTTTCTGGTCGTCATTGACCGCTACCAGCACCTGGGCCTTGGGCTTGGTGCCGGGGATGACCCGGGTCATGGCCGGGCCATCGGTCGGGGTCAGTTGTTCGAGGGTCGGTTCCGGTGCCGGGCGTTTGAGATACCAGAAACCGCCGCCGGCAATCGCGGCCAGCACGATCAGTGCGGCCAGGATGTACTTCAGGGAGCGTTGAATCATCAGCGTTTCACCAATCCAGTCAAGCCGCCCGCGATCAGGGCAGCAGTGTCGGCCAGCGCCACCAGCGGATCGAGTCCGGCGGGGACGGCCATATAACGGGGTTCCCAGTCAGGCTGGAACTTGTCTTTGAAGCGGCGCAAGCCTTGGAAGTTGTACAGCTGCTCACCACGGCGGAAAACCATCGAGCCCAGACGCTGGGTCAGCGGTGCTCCGCGCCGAGGTTGCAACCCCGACAACGGCACCATGCCCAGGCTGAAGCGCGCGTATCCGTGACTCTTATAGTGTTGAATCAGGCCGACCATCAGGAATTCCATGGTCAGCTTGGGGGCGTCCGGGTGCGAGCGCATCAGGTCGAGGCTGGCCAGGTCATGGCTGTAGGTCTCGAGCAGGTTGGCGAACGCCACCGGGCGGCCTTCGAAGCGAATCACCGCGATGCGGAAATGCTTCAGGTAATCGTCGCTGAAACGACCGAGGGAGAAACCTTTCTCGCGCACGTTCTTGCCGGTCAGCCACAGATCGGAAATCACCTTGAGTTCATCCATCGGCGCCTGACCCGGCTCATGGATTTCCAGCGACAGGCCGTCGCGGGTGCCACGGTTCCAGGTGTAGCGCAGATCCTTCATCTCCTTGCCCTTGGCTTCCAGGTCGAAGCGCTGCAGATCGACCCGGGCTTCTTCGCCGAGCTTGATCGCGGTCAGGCCGATGTCCATGTAGTACGGCAGGTTCTCGGCGCGCACTTGGTAGAACACGGGGCGGGTGTGATGAACGTCGCACAGGTCGCGGAACTGCCAGATCATTTCCGCGCGTTGCTGGCCGGGGCCGATCGGGTCGTACAGCGCTACCAGGCTGCGGCCGCGGCGGGCGTACATCAGGAAGGCTTCGTCATTGGGATGAAACAGCAGGGCTTTGTCACCGGTCAGGGACAGCCCACCGTCCGGTTGCGAGGACGCCATCAGAATCTTCGAGGCGCGCTCCAGCTCATCCGGGGTCGGCAGATGAATCACCGGGCGTGCGGTGCGCAGCAGCCAGGTCAGGGCGATCACCAGCAACAGGACGGCAGCGCCAAGCAATGAGCGCAGGCCACGCGGGGCATCCGCATCGAGGGTGAACTGCCACCACAGTTGATGGCTGTAAGGGACGTCCTGATAGGCGAACAGCAGCAGCCAGGTCGATGCGCCGAGCACGCAGAGGCTGGCGACCAGATACAGCGGCGAGAACGGCAGCTCGGTCAGGCGGCTCGGGCGATAGAACGAGCGACGGAACACCCCTAACAGCGCGGCGGTGAGGGTCATCAGGGTGGCTTCTTCCCAGTCGAAACCCTTGAGCAGCGAGAGCAGGGCGCCCACCAGCAGCAGAATGGTGGTCAGCATCCAGGCCGCCGACAACCGGCGACGCAGGCCCTGGGCAAGCATCAGGCACAGCACGCCGATCAGGCTGGCGCCAAAGTGCGAGGCATCGACCAGACGATGGGGAATGAGGAAACCGATGTGTTCCAGACGGGTGTCGATTTCTGGCGTCGCCCCGGAAAACAGCAGCACCACGCCGGATAGGAACACCAGGACCGCAAGGATCGGCGCCGCCAGACCGGAGGCCGCGCGCATCGTCTGCGATTGAAACAGGCGCTGGCCTTCATTGATCAGCAGCAGCACGCAGGCCACCAGCATCGGCAGCACCACGTAGATCAGCCGATACAGCAACAGGGCGGCAGCCAGTGGCGCGGCGCCGAGTTTGTCGGCGAACGCGGCCAGCAGAATCGCTTCGAACACCCCGACGCCACCCGGCACGTGGCTGAGCACGCCAGCGGCGAGGGCCAGCAGGTACACCAGCAGGAACGCGCCAAACGGCGGCGCCTCCGGCAGCAGCAGATACAGCACGGTAGCGGCCGCAGCCACGTCGAGGGCGGTGATGACCAGTTGCAGGAAGGTCAGGCGTCGACCCGGCAGGCGCAATGTACGACGGCCGACACGGACCAGCAGGTTGTCGCGGTAAGGCTGTTCCGGCAGACGCCGGCGATAGATGCCGATGGCCAGCACTGCGCCGAGCAGCAGCACCACGCCGGCAATGCTGCCAAGCAGCGTCTCGGACAGACCGAGGGCCTGGGAGGCGGAGGGCAGGTCGCTAAGCGTCGCGAGGGCCGCCAGCGGTGGCAGGGCGCAGCCCAGCGACAGGCTGGCGAACAGGGTCATGTGCGCGACTTCCGACGCCCCCAGACCATATCGTGCATATAAACGGTAGCGCACCGAGCCGCCGGACAGCAGCGACAGGCCAATGGCGTTGCCGATGGCGAATGCCGTGAAGCCGCCGAGGGCGAGGGTGCGTGGCGCCAGTGTCACGCCGGCATAGCGACTGGCGGACCATTCGTAGCCCAGCAGAATAATGAAGCCGACGGCGGTCGCGGCAAAAGCGCCGAGCAGCGATGCTTTCGGCACATCGAGGATCGAGTCGTGCAGCGCATCGAGATCGAGTTCACTGAGCAGGTGGCGACAGGCAATCAACGCGATGGCGAACAGCAGCAACGTGACGGCCAGCCCGATCGGTTGCCGGTATTTGCTGAGTCGATCCAGCAAGCGCAAACGCTCGGTTTTGATCGGTGGGTTCGCTGTGAGGGTGTCTTGTGGATCAGACGAGTTGGCGCGCATCAATCACCTCTTGGATCGTGCGCGACAGGATGGAGGTATCGAGCCAAGTTACCAATCCCTGTAGGAAAAAATAATCACAAAATACTACGCCTCTCAACCGGCATCGGCGAGGGCAGTTCCTGACTTGCAGACCTCTTGCCTGCGACTCAAGCATAGTCGCAACCCGGCAGGTCTGAAGTTTCTGAACGATTGGCTGCAGCGTGACAGATCATTGTTGCGAAAGGACTTTTCCCACGGACACAAAAAAGGCCACTCTTTCGAGTAGCCTTTTGTGATGTTTGGTTGCGGGAGCCGGATTTGAACCGACGACCTTCGGGTTATGAGCCCGACGAGCTACCAGGCTGCTCCATCCCGCGTCTGTGAGGCGGCATTCTACAGGCGAACGGCGGGGTGTCAACCGATAATCCCGATAAGGGTCAAATAAGTGTGCAATCGCGGCAAACGGTCGCAGCGAACACCTTAAGTTTCGGAATTGAAACGAATTCCCGTTTGGCTCGACGCTTTGCGTTTTCGTCCTGAAAAACAGACGCGCACAAAAAAGGCCAATCTTTCGATTGGCCTTTTCTGATGTTTGGTTGCGGGAGCCGGATTTGAACCGACGACCTTCGGGTTATGAGCCCGACGAGCTACCAGGCTGCTCCATCCCGCGTCTGATGTGGCGGCATTCTACAGAGGATCCGCGGGGTGTCAACCTTGAATTTGGAAAAAATATGTTCTGGCTCAATTGGTTAGCGGTTTTGGATACGGGCGGGGAAGGCCGCAGGGCAGGTAGGACAAGGGTTTCAGGTCTATCGGTTAGCAAATTTCGATTGAGAAAATAAATTCAATCGCCTTTTCCTACGCTCTGAAAAGAACATTCAGACTACTGGTGCTATATACAGGTGTCAGTGAGATACTGCCGATCCGGCTTGCCACGTTTCCTTTTCTGCCATGACCCAGCGAAAAATCATCCACGTCGACTGTGACTGTTTCTACGCCGCCATCGAGATGCGGGACAACCCGAGCCTGGCCGGCAAGCCGCTGGCGGTGGGCGGATCGGCAGACCGGCGTGGGGTGATCGCGACCTGCAACTACGAAGCCCGGGCTTATGGCGTGCGCTCGGCGATGTCATCGGGGCATGCACTGAAGCTGTGCCCGGACCTGACCATCGTCAAGCCGAGAATGGACGCCTATCGGGCGGCGTCGAAGGAGATTCACACGATCTTCAGCGACTACACCGACCTGATCGAGCCGTTGTCGCTGGATGAAGCCTACCTCGACGTTTCCGACAGCGCGCATTTCGGCGGGAGCGCCACACGGATCGCTCAGGACATCCGCCGGCGGGTGTCCAATCAGTTGCACATCACCGTGTCTGCCGGGGTGGCGCCGAACAAGTTCCTGGCAAAAATCGCCAGCGACTGGCGCAAACCCAACGGCCTGTTCGTGATCACCCCGGATCAGGTGGAGGATTTCGTCAGCGGCTTGCCGGTGAGCAAGTTGCACGGAGTCGGTAAGGTCACCGCCGACAAACTCGGCAAGCTCGGCATCAGCGACTGCCTGCAATTGCGCGAGTGGGACAAGTTGGCGCTGGTGCGGGAATTCGGCAGTTTCGGCGAGCGATTGTGGAGTCTGGCCCGTGGGATCGACGAGCGGTTGGTGCATAACGACAGCCGCCGTCAGTCAATCAGTGTCGAAAACACCTACGACGTCGATCTGCCGGATCTGCGCAGTTGCCTGGACAAGCTCCCGGAGCTGCTGGAAACCCTGAAGACCCGCATGGAGCGGATCGACAGCAGCTACCGGCCGGGCAAACCGTTCGTCAAAGTGAAGTTCCATGACTTTACCCAGACCACTCTGGAGCAGGCCGGGGCAGGGCGTGACCTGGGCAGTTATCAGTTGATGCTGACGCAGGCGTTCAATCGCGGGGGTAAACCGGTGCGGTTGCTTGGGGTGGGGGTGCGGCTGGAGGACTTGCGGGGCGGGTTCGAGCAGATGGAGTTGTTTGAGCGGTAGTGGTATTGGCTGAAATCAGCTTTGAAACCAAGAGCGCTTTTGCGAGCAAGCCCGCTCCCACGGTTGACCGCATTCCATCTGCTGGAACTCGGTCGACGTGGGAGCGGGCTTGCTCGCGAAGCTTTCCGGCTTTTAGTTTGGCCCCGGATCGGCAACCAGACGGCCGGCATCCTTGGTCAGCGACTTGAGAAACTCGGCCTGCAACTCAGGATCGTTGCGGGTCAGTTCGATCAGGCTTTGTTCCAGCTCGCTGGCTTCTTCTTCCAGACCCAGCTCTGACAGACGCTTGACCCGGTGCACCCACTGGCTCACTTCGTCGTCTTCCAGATCGTCGTAGATCAGGCCGTGGGCTTCCAGCAGCTTGCCGCGCAAGTGGTTGCTGATCGCCAGGGACGAGTCGCTGTGTACGTCGTCCTTGGCGTCCTCGACGCTGATCTGCAATTTGCCCAGATGATTGAGGTCATGTTCGGCGAACGGGCTGTCCAGCAGGTTCAGGCGCAGCACACCGTTACGGTCGGTGGTCATGTCGAAGGTCTGCTTGCCGGCCTTGACCTGCACCGGGCGCTCGCTCCACGGCAGGCTCGAGTATTCCGTGCGCTTGTCACGCTGGACTTCGTCGATACCGGCCAGGTTCTGTTGCGCGCGACCGTTGGACTGCACGTTCATGAACGGGTTGAGCCCGGCGAAACCGTAGCTGAACCAGTCCCTGGTCATGCTGTCCGGCAGATTGCCGAGTGCGAACACGTTGACCACGTTGGCGCCAATGCCACCCACCACGGCCACTGCGCCGAGCGGAATCTCATAGATCTCCCGCCAGGGTTGGTAGGGCGTGTAGCGGTCGTAACGCCGGGTGACCTCGAACTCGGTGACTTCAAAAGTCTTCTGCTCGTGGATCTTCACCCGCCGTTGCGGCAGTTCCAGCACCTTGGGCTCGCCGACATCGATCTGCAGGCTGTGGTCGAGCAGTTTGCGCTCGACCCGTTCCTCGTGCTCGCTGCGTTGTGACATGTGATTGGCACAGCCGCTGACCAGCAGAGTGCCGCACAGGGCGGCACCACCGAGGCCTATGGTGTTTCGCTTGAACATGACGTCTCTATCTGGTTTCAGCGGCGGATACGGGCCTGAAGGAAGGACAGCACGTCAGCGACCGGCAGCGCTTGCGCCTCGGCCTCGGAGCGGCTCTTGTATTCCAGGTTGCCTTCGGCGAGGCCACGGTCGCTGACCACGATCCGGTGTGGAATGCCGATCAGTTCCATGTCCGCGAACTTGATGCCCGGGCTGGTTTTCTTGTCGCGATCGTCCAGCAGCACTTCGAAGCCGGCGGCGGTCAGTTCCGCGTACAGCTTGTCGGTGGCTTCGCGTACCAGATCGGTTTCATAACGCAGCGGCACCAGAGCAATCTGGAACGGCGCCAGGGTGTCGCTCCAGATGATGCCTTTTTCGTCGTTGTTCTGCTCGATGGCCGCCGCAACCACGCGGGACACGCCAATGCCGTAGCAGCCCATTTCCAGGGTCACAGGCTTGCCGTTTTCGCCCAGCACTTCGCACTTCATCGCCTTGCTGTACTTGTTGCCCAGCTGGAAGATGTGCCCGACTTCGATGCCGCGCTTGATTTCCAGGGTGCCCTTGCCGTCCGGGCTCGGGTCGCCGGCCACGACGTTACGCAGGTCGGCCACGGTCGGAACCGGCAGGTCGCGCTCCCAGTTCACGCCGAAGTAGTGCTTGTCGTCGATGTTCGCACCGATGCCGAAGTCGCTCATCAGCTCGACCGAACGGTCGATGATGATCGGCAGTGGCAGGTTCAGCGGGCCGAGGGAACCGGCGCCGGCGCCGATGGCGTCACGCAGTTCGGCATCGCTGGCCATGACCAGCGGGCTGGCGACGCCAGGCTGGTTGGCGGCCTTGATTTCGTTGAGTTCGTGGTCGCCACGGATGATCAGGGCAATCAGCTTGCCTTTCTCTTCGGCGTGGACGATCAGGGTCTTGATGGTCTTTTCAATCGGCAGATTGAATTTTTCCACCAGGGCCGCGATGGTCTTGGTATCTGGCGTATCGACCAGGCGCAGCTCTTCGGCGGGTGCGGCACGCGACGTTTCGCGCGGCACGGCTTCGGCCTTCTCGATGTTCGCCGCGTAGTCGGAGCCGTTGCTGAAGACGATGTCGTCTTCGCCGGACTCGGCCAGTACGTGGAACTCGTGGGAGCCAGCGCCGCCGATCGAGCCGTTGTCGGCTTCAACCGGACGGAATTTCAGGCCCAGACGGGTGAACACGTTGCAGTACGCTTCGTGCATGCGGTCGTAGGTGACCTGCAGCGACGCCTGATCGGCGTGGAACGAGTAGGCGTCCTTCATGATGAATTCGCGGCCGCGCATCAAACCGAAGCGTGGACGGATTTCGTCACGGAATTTGGTCTGGATCTGGTACAGGTTGATCGGCAGCTGCTTGTAGCTGCTCAACTCGTTGCGCATCAGATCGGTGATCACTTCTTCGTGGGTCGGGCCTGCGCAGAAGTCGCGACCGTGACGGTCTTTGATGCGCAGCAGCTCAGGGCCGTATTCTTCCCAGCGTCCCGATTCCTGCCACAACTCGGCCGGTTGGGTGCTCGGCATCAACACTTCCAGAGAGCCGGCGGCGTTCATTTCTTCGCGAACGATGGCTTCCACCTTGCGCATTACCCGCAAGCCCATCGGCAGCCAGGTGTACAGGCCCGAAGCGAGTTTGCGGATCATGCCGGCGCGCAGCATCAGCTGATGGCTGATCACGACCGCGTCGGAAGGCGTTTCTTTCTGTGTGGCGAGCAAAAATTGACTGGTGCGCATGGTTGGCCGTTGTCGGTTGCTGAGACTGGAAATGACGGAGCAGTGTACCGGCGAGATCCGCTGACGTACAGAAGGGCGGCCGGCGGTTGGGCAGTACGGCGGGATTCCTCCCGCCATCTGCGAAATGTCTTACGACTCTTCCGCGACCGAGGTCGGCACCGGCTCGGGCGTCGGTGTCGGGCCTTCGCGGCGGCTTTCCTGGAACCAGTGCAGGGCGATCAGCACCAGGGTCGGCACGCCGAGCAGCGCAGTGATCAGGAAGAAATTGTGATAGCCGAATTTTTCCACCATCACCCCGGAGTAACCGCCGATCAGGCGCGGCAGCAGGAGCATGATCGAGCTGAGCAAGGCGTATTGGGTGGCGGAGAACTTCAGGTTGGTCAGGCTCGAGAGGTAAGCCACGAATGCCGACGTCGCCATGCCGGAGCTGAAGTTGTCCAGGGAGATGGTCACGATCAGCATCTGCAGGTTCGGCCCCATGTCGGCGAGCATCAGGAACAGCAGGTTGGTGCCGGCCGAGGCCGCGCCACCGATGAACAGGATCGGCAGGATCCCGAAACGCACGATCAACAGGCCACCCATGCCGGCACCGACGAGGGTCATGATCAGGCCGAAAATCTTGCTGACTCCGGCGATTTGGTCCTTGGTGAAGCCCTGGTCGATATAGAACACGTTGGCCATCACGCCCATCACCGTATCCGACATCCGATAGGTGGCGATCAGCCCGAGTAGCAGCAGCGCCTGCCAGCGGTAGCGCAGGATAAAGTCGTTGACCGGGGTCAGCACCGGCGCCAGGCCTCGACGGCCCATGCCCGACAGACACAGGAAAGTCAGCAGGGTGTAGAGAATGGCGCGCAGGAACGCGCGGTCTTCCAGCAGCAGGTCGAGAGGGCTCATGCTGCCGAACAGCACGCTGGCGAAGTCGGTGTTGTACAGCTGGGTGAACATCGCCGGCACGGACACCAGCAGGATAATCAGCACGAATACCGACATCAGTTGATGCATGAAAGTGTAGCGGCCGGCCTGCAACTGCGTGCGCAGCGGCACGGGCGGTTCGCGCATCAGCAGGGTGGTGAGCAGGGCGGGCACCATCAGCACGCCGAACAGCACGTAGGTGCCGGTCCATGCGGAATGCTGATAGTTGAAACCGGTCGAACCGAAGCCTTCGGCGAAGAACAGCGCACCGGCCGTCGCCAGCAGGGCGGCCACGCGATAGCCGGACATGTAGCTGGCGGCGAGGGCGGCCTGGCGACTGTCGTCGGCGATTTCCAGGCGATAGGCGTCGACGGCGATGTCCTGAGTGGCGGAGGCGAAGGCCACGACCACGGCGATGGCGATCAACCAGGACAGGTGCTTCTGCGGGTCGCAAAAGCCCATGCCGATCAGGCCGAGGATCACCAGCGTCTGCGCCAGTACCAGCCACGAGCGACGTCGACCGAGCTTGCCCAGCAGCGGCAGGCGCCATTGGTCGAGCAGCGGCGACCAGACCCATTTGAAGGCATAGGCCAGACCGATCAGGCTGGCATAGCCGATCGTCTCGCGGGCCACACCGGCTTCACGCAGCCAGACCGAAAGCGTTGAAAACACCAGCATGTACGGCAGGCCGGCGGCGAAACCCAGCAACAACAGCACGAGCGTCGAAGGACTGGCATAGGCGGCGAGCGCGGCGCGCCAGGTTTTACGGGGCATGGGCTGAAGTCTGCCTCAAGATTGCGAAAACAAAGCGCGCACTCTAACCGCTGTGCTCTACCGGACGCCAGCCATGGCGCCGAATATCCACACGATTGTTCAGGATGGTGATGCCCTCCATACGCAAACGTGCCCGCTGTTCATCCCCCGAGGGACTGCCCACCGGCAGGCTGATCCGCCCGCCGGCACCCAGCACCCGATGCCATGGCAGTCGGGTGTCGCCGGGCAATTGGCTCAAGGTACGGCCGACCCAGCGGGCGGCGCGCCCCAACCCGGCGAGTTCGGCCAACTGACCATAGCTGACGACCTTGCCTTCCGGCACCTGCGCGAGGGTCGAGTAGAGTGCCGTGCGTCGGATTTGCGCATCGTCTTCGCAGGCAGGGATCGGTTCTGTCACGTACGCGGTTCCTGAACGGTTCTCGGGAAAGTCCCATGGATGCCTTCAAGCGTAATCCTTGCTCGGGCAGATGAGAAATGAACTCAATAGAAATAGTCGGGTCAGTCCTTGTCAGGGTCTTATTCCTACGGATAATGCCGACTTTTTTTCGCAAACTTGAGCTCTCGATTCGCTTATGTTGTCCAGAACCTTGCTGTGCCTTGCTGTTTTCAGTGCGTCCACGCCCCTGCTTGCCGATACCGTCTGGTTGAAGAACGGTGACAAGCTGAGCGGCACTATCACCGTGTTCGATGGCGGCAAGCTGTTGATTCAGACCAAGTACGCCGGTGCGGTCACGATTGACTGGAAAGAGGTCAAGACGCTGGACAGTGATCAGCACTTGCTGGTCAAGCAGGATGCCTACACGGGTGAGGTGTCCAAGTCGCTGACAGCGGCCGAGGACGGCAAGGTCACCCTGGCCAACGGTGACGCGCCGAAAACCGTGGAGCTGGCGAGCATTCAGCAGATTCTCAAGCCCAAGCCGGTGGTCGAGGATCTGGTATGGAAGGGCAATGTTGACCTGGCGCTGGATTATCAGCGCGCCGAGAAAGACACCGACGATTACGACATCGGCTTCAAGACATCCGCGCGCCATGGCCGCTGGCGCCACACCGCCGAGGGCGAGTACAACCGCGAGGTTCAGGATGACGCGGTGACCACCAATAACTGGCGTGCCGAATACGCGCTCGACCGCTTTCTGACGGACAAATGGTTCTGGCAGGGGCGTTTGAACTACAAGCGCGATTATGTCGAGGAATTGTCTCGTCAGCGCGTGGTGGGTACGGGTCCGGGTTATCAGTTCTGGGATGACGAACTGGGGGCGTTCTCGCTGGGTTCACTGCTTAACCGCACCGACTACGAATACAGTGATGGCGGCAAGGACAACTTCTATTCCGTCGCCATGAAGTGGGACTACAACCGCTACCTGATCGGCAAGAAGGTCGAGTTCTTCACTAATGGTGAACTCGGCAAACCGCTGTCCGGCGTCGCTGATTACGCGCTGGATGCCGAGTTGGGCCTGCGCTACAAGGTGACCGACTGGGCATCGCTCAACCTCAAGGCCGAGCGCGACATCATCAGCGGCACCAATGATGCGGATCTGAACAAGACCCGCTACACCGCCGGTTTCGGCGTGGCCTGGTAACAAAGCCAGACAATCGCAGCCACTCTTCGCTCGGGCGAGGTGAGGCTGCGATTTTTTTTGCCTGCACAAAACACTCGCCCACAAAAAAGCCCCGCTTTTAAGGGCGGGGCTTTTTAGCTGGGAAGCTACAAGTTAGATAACTTGTACTTCTTCAGCTTGCATGCCTTTCTGACCGCGAGTAGCGATGAAAGAAACCTGTTGGCCTTCTTTCAGGCTTTTGAAGCCGTCGGACTGGATAGCTTTGAAGTGAACGAACAGGTCGTCACCGGATTGTGGGGTGATGAAGCCGAAGCCTTTTTCATCGTTGAACCACTTAACGGTACCGGTTTGGCGATTAGACATGGTGTAACTCCTTGAACAAAGATAACTGCGACTCAGGAAGAACCCTGGCCGAGACTGAGTGCAAAGAGCAGGAAAAATTCTTGTAGACGGTTGGATCGAAATTCAACATATCGTGTAGAGATTCTCAGTGACACAAGCAGCACAGTGGCGCCACCTTAACTGTTTTTCCGGAACGTGCCAATGCTTCTGCTCAAGGTTTCTCCGTTTTAAGGATCGGCGGTGTGACGGTTCGTCGCCAAGCCCCGTAGTTCCTGCATGATCGGCGAGATTTACAGCCCGGACTTTGAACCCGGCGGCGCGCCCGGTAAGATGCCGGACAGATTTTTCCACCTCGCTATTCAGGACACCCGCCATGAGCATCAAATCGGACAAGTGGATTCGCCGCATGGCGCAGGAACACGGCATGATCGAGCCGTTCGTCGAGCGTCAGGTACGCGGCAGCGACGACAGCCGTGTGATCTCCTACGGTGTGTCGAGCTACGGCTACGATGTGCGTTGCACCAATCATTTCAAGGTCTTCACCAACATCAATTCGGCCATCGTCGACCCGAAAAACTTCGACGCCGGCAGCTTTGTCGATGTCCACAGCGATGTGTGCATCATCCCGCCGAACTCCTTCGCCCTGGCCACGACCGTCGAATACTTCCGTATTCCGCGCAATGTCCTGACCATCTGCCTGGGCAAGAGCACCTATGCGCGTTGCGGCATCATCGTCAACGTCACCCCGCTCGAGCCTGAGTGGGAAGGCCAGGTGACCCTGGAATTCTCCAACACCACCAACCTGCCGGCGAAGATCTATGCCAACGAAGGCGTGGCACAGATGCTCTTCCTCGAATCCGACGAGGAATGTGAAGTGTCCTACAAGGACCGTGCCGGCAAGTACCAGGGCCAGCGTGGCGTGACCCTGCCGCGCACCTGATCCGTCCATCCGGCAATTACCGGGAATTCTTCAGCGGGTAGACACTCTATGGAGTGTACTGCCCGTTCCGCGAACAGCGGGGCGGGCCTTCGCCGAAGGAGTGCCCCATGAAGATCGATCCGCAAATCACTGCCGAACTGGCACGGCTTGAGCCCAATCAGGTTGGCGTATTGGCCTGGTCCCTGTTGGCACACCCACCGGTCAGTACGGCCGGCGGGATTCCCGGTCAGCCCGATCCCGATAGCCCCAACGAGCAGCCGACCGAACCTGGCGAGCCAACCCTGCCGGACGAGCCGCCACCCGCGCCCGTCGCCTGATCGGCTGTCGAACGTATGGCCAGTCGGTTGAAGCCCGAAAAGGACTTCAACTGACTGGCCATATTTCGTTATCGCCGATGACAAAAATCCTGCAACTGTCGTCCCTGTCCACCTGATAGCCCCCGGTAAACGCCCCGAACGCCGGGAGCAGGCTGATGTCCTCGCCGAGGCGGAAACAGGCCAGGCGCAGGCTCTGCCGACCCTTGCCGTTCAGGCGATAGACCGGATGCACGTGGCCGGCCAGCACATGCCGCTCCGGATGGGGATCCGGTTCGTGTTGCAGGGCGAATGGCCCGAGCAGCAGCGGCTCCGGCACCACGCGGATATTCAAGGTTGCGGGTGGATCGCCCGCGCGCTTGTCGTGGTTGCCGCGAATCAGGGTCATCGGCAGATCGACATGTCGCGCCCGCCATTGCTCCAGAGCGTCCAGAGTGCCGGGGTTGTGGGAGCCGGGGCCATGCAGGAAGTCGCCGAGGAAGATCAGTTGCCGGCACGCCAGCGTCTCCAGCAAACCGTCGAGCCGCGCCATATTGCTCGCCGTGGTGCCCTGCGGCACCGGCTGGCCGAGGCGGCGATAGGCGGCCGCTTTGCCGAAATGCACGTCGGCGATCAACAAGGCCTGTTGCGCAGGCCAGTACAGGGCTTTCTCCGGCAGCAACCAGAGTTCTTCGCCGGCCAGGCGCACGGGGTAGGGCGCGCTCATCAGGATTTACCCGCGTCGGCGCTTTTCTCCAGGTCACCGACCATGCGCCTGATACGGTCGGCGAGTTTTTCCGAACTCATGCTTTCGCGCATGCGTTCCACCAGCAGCGGAAACCCCAGTGGTGTGGGACGTTTAATCAGATGCATGTCCAGTTTCATCCGGTTGATCCGCTCCAGCGTCTGTTCCAGTCGACGGATATCCAGCTCGTCCCGCAGGACTTCTTCCCCGGCCTGGGCCAGCAACAGGTTGTCGGCGTCATATTGCTTGAACACTTCGAAGAACAGACCGCTGGAGGCCTGGACCTGGCGGGTGCTTTTCGGCGCGCCGGGGTAGCCGCTGAACACCAGGCCGGCGATCCGCGCGATTTCACGAAAGCGCCGCAAGGCCAGTTCTCCGGCGTTGAGGCTGGCGAGCACGTCCATTAATAGTCGCTCGGGGCTGAGCAGCGCGGCATCGAGTTGCTGCGACCAATCGATCGGCGTGGCACTGAGCAGCTCAAGGCCGTAGTCGTTGACCGCAATCGAGAAGGTCAGTGGCTGGCGCTGGCTGATCCGCCAGGCCAGCAGGCTCGCCAGCCCCAGATGCACCTGGCGCCCGGCAAACGGGTAGAGAAACAGGTGCCAGCCTTCGCGGGACTTCAACACCTCCACCAGCAGGCTGTCGGCGCCGGGCAGGCCGGACCAGCGCGCCTGGGTTTCCAGCAATGGGCGCAGGGCGTGCATTTCCGGGCCGGCGAACTCACCCTGGGCCGCCGCGCTGAAACGTCTGACCACCGCTTCGGCCAGTTCGTTGGAAAGCGGCATGCGTCCGCCGTTCCAGCGCGGCACCGCGGCTTTCTTCGCGGTGCTGCGCCTGACGTAGGCGGTCATGTTTTCCACCCGCACCAGTTCCAGCAGGCGTCCGGCGAACAGGAAGCCGTCACCGGGTTTGAGGCGGGCGATAAAACCTTCCTCGACGCTGCCCAATTGCTTGCCGCCGCCACCCTTGCTCCAGAACTTCAGATGAATGCTGGCGTCGCTGACGATGGTGCCGATGCTCATCCGGTGTCGGCGTGCCAATCGCGCGTCGGGCACGCGCCAGACACCGTGCTCGTCCGGTTCGACCCGGCGATAATCCGGATACGCTGTCAGCGACATCCCGCCATGACGTACGAAAGCCAGCGCCCAGGCCCAGTCCGCTGGAGTCAGATCACGATACGCCCAAGCGCCACGGACTTCTTCGTACAGCTCATCGGGTAAAAATCCACCACCCAGCGCCATGCTCACCAAATGTTGCACCAGCACATCCAGTGGTTTGTGCGGTGACAGGCGTGGTTCGATCCGCCGCTGTGCCACGGCATCCCGGGCCGCCGCCGCTTCGATCAGCTCCAGGCTGTGAGTCGGCACCAGAGTCACCCGCGAGGTGCGGCCCGGGGCATGGCCGGAGCGCCCGGCGCGTTGCATCAACCGGGCGACGCCTTTGGCCGAACCGATTTGCAGCACTCGCTCCACCGGCAGGAAGTCCACGCCCAGGTCCAGGCTTGAGGTGCAGACGACGGCCTTGAGCTGTCCGTTCTTCAACGCCTGCTCGACCCAGTCGCGGGTTTCGCGGGACAGTGAACTGTGATGCAGAGCGATCAACCCGGCCCAGTCCGGTCGCGCCTCCAGCAACGCCTGATACCAGATTTCCGACTGCGCCCGGGTGTTGGTGAACACCAGGCTGCTGGCGCAGGCGTCCAGCTCGGCGACCACCTGCGGCAACATCTTCAGACCGATGTGCCCCGCCCAGGGAAAACGCTCGATGGCCGGTGGGAGCAGGGTGTCGACCTTCAGCGATTTTTCGTTCTGGCCCTGAATACTTACGCCACCGCCCTGTGGGATCAGCACCTGTTCGGCGTGAGATTGATTGCCGAGGGTTGCGGACACTCCCCAGACGATCAACTGCGGATGCCAGCGACGCAGGCGGGCGAGGGCCAGTTGCAGTTGCACGCCGCGCTTGTTGCCGAGCAATTCGTGCCATTCATCGACCACCACCATGCGCAAGGTCGATAACGCGGAGTGAGCGTCGGCGCGGGCGAGCATCAGGGTCAGGCTTTCCGGAGTGGTGATCAGCGTGGTAGGCAGGCGTCGGTTCTGCCGGGCGCGCTCGCTGCTGCCGGTGTCACCGGTGCGCAGGCCGACGCTCCAGGGGATGTGCAGGTCGTCCAGCGGCGCTTGCAGGGCGCGGGCGGTATCGGCGGCCAAGGCTCGCATCGGAGTGATCCACAGCACGGTCAGCGGTTCGGCCGGGGTCTTGCGCTTGCGTGTGGATTCAACGGGAGGCGAGGGGTAGGCGAAGCGATTGAGCGCGCCGAACCACACCGCATAGGTTTTGCCGGCGCCGGTGCTGGCGTGGAGCAGCCCCGACTCGCCGCGTTTGACCGCTGCCCACACGTGTTTCTGGAAGACGAACGGCTTCCAGTCGCGGGCGCTGAACCAGAGTCTGGCGAAGTCGGTAGATGTGCCCATGCCGGCCGTTTGCGCTCCGAAGGTGTTCCTTCAGTGACCGCGCGGCGGCAGGACAAGTTTAATTTTCGATGGGCAATTGCATGTGGGAACGAGCAAGCCCGTTCCCACTGAGGCGGCGTCCGGTGTTACTTGAGGTTGCCGCTGAGGAATTGCTTCAGGCGTTCGCTTTTCGGATTGCCCAGCACATCCTCCGGCGCGCCTTCCTCTTCCACCAGGCCCTGGTGCAGAAACAACACCTGGCTCGACACCTTGCGGGCGAAGCTCATTTCGTGGGTCACCATGATCATGGTACGGCCCTCGTCGGCCAGGCCCTGAATCACCTTCAACACTTCGCCCACCAGTTCCGGGTCCAGGGCCGAGGTCGGTTCGTCGAACAGCATGACTTCCGGCTCCATCGCCAGCGCACGGGCGATGGCCACCCGTTGCTGCTGACCACCGGAAAGAAATGCCGGGTACTGGTCGGCGACCCGCGCCGGCAGGCCGACCTTGTCCAGATAGCGCCGCGCACGCTCGTCGGCCTCGGCTTTGCTGCAACCCAGCACCCGGCGCGGGGCCATGGTGATGTTTTCCAGCACGGTCATGTGGCTCCACAGGTTGAAGTGCTGGAACACCATCGCCAGACGCGTGCGCAGACGCTGCAGTTCATTCGGATCGGCGACGTGCATGCCGTGGCGGTCGGTGGCCATGCGGATCGGCTGGCCGTCGAGGCTCATGGCGCCGTCGTTGGGTTGTTCGAGAAAGTTGATGCAGCGCAAAAAGGTGCTTTTGCCCGAGCCGCTGGCGCCGATCAGGCTGATCACGTCGCCGGTCTTGGCCTTGAGCGAAACGCCTTTGAGCACCTGATGGTCGCCATAGCTTTTGTGCAGGCCTTCAACGGTCAGTTTGTACATGGGACAGGCATCCTCAAGGCGAAAGTAGGTAGCCGCTGCGATAGGCTTCGGCGCCCGCGACGTGGGCGATCACCATGCCGGCAGTGGCCATGCGCCGCAGCGAGCGGGCGTACATGAGACCGGCGGCGGTGCAGTGAACAGGGGTGACCCGATTGTTGATCGGATCGATGATTTCAGCGATCTGCTGCCCCGCTTCCAGGTACTGGCCGGGCGTGGCGGTGTACACCAGCAAGCCGCCGACCGGCGTGGCGACGGGTTCGACCCCGGCCAGTGGCGTGGCGGGAAAGGGCAGCGCCGGCAGCGGTTTCGCCTCGCCGACGATGGCGCCGAAGTGAACCAGATAATCGATCAGCGCCTGACAGTCGCGACTGGCAACCGGATGGCTGACGTCCCCCTGGCCGCGCAATTCCACGGTCACGGAAAAACTGCCGAGCGGGATCTCGAACTGTTCGCCGAAACGCTCCTTCAATTGCCACCACAGCAGGGTGAAGCATTCATCGAACGACTGGCCGCCGGAGTCGGTCGCCAGCAGGCTCGCCTGGGACTCGATGTAGCGCGCCAGTGGCTCGACCTGTGACCACGCCTCGGGCGTGGTGTAGAGGTGGGCCACGGCTTCGAAGTCGCAGTGCAGGTCCAGCACCATGTCCGCATCGCAGGCCAGCCGTTGCAGGATCAGGCGCTGGGATTGCAGTTGGGTGCTGGCGGTTTGGCGTTCGAGGGCGGCGCGCAGGCTGGCGCGGATCAGGTCGAGGTTGCGCTGCGGGTCGTCGCCCAGTTTCGCCTCGATGTCGTTGCCGATTTCCTCGCTGAGGTCAACGAACCAGCGGTTGAAGTTCTGTCCGCTCTCCAGTTCGTAGCGGCCCAGCGGCACATCCATCAGCACCTGTTCGAGGCCGACCGGGTTGGCGACCGGCACCAGGACGATTTCGCTGCACAGGCGTCCGGCGGCTTCCAGCTCCGCCAGGCGTTGCTTGAGGTGCCAGGCCACGAGCATGCCGGGCAGTTCGTCGGCGTGCAGCGAAGACTGAATGTAGATCTTGCCCCTGGCCTTCTCGGGGCCGAAGTGGAAGCTGTGAATCTGTCGTGCGGTCCCTGGCAGCGGGGCCAGCAAGTCATGGATCTGGTGGCGCATTACAAAGGTGTCCTAGTGGGTCGGCCCGAGGAAGGCCAGCCATCGGCGTTCGGCGAGGCGGAACAGGCCGACCAGCGCGAAGGTGACGGTCAGGTAGATCAGCGCGGCGATGCCGAACGACTGGAAGGTCAGGAAGGTCGCGGAGTTGGCGTCCCGTGCGACTTTCAGGATGTCCGGGATGGTCGCGGTGAAGGCCACGGTGGTCGAGTGCAGCATCAGGATCACTTCGTTGCTGTAATAAGGCAACGAACGACGCAGCGCCGACGGCATGATCACGTAGGCATACAGCTTCCAGCCGGTCAGGCCATAGGCCTTGGCCGCTTCGACTTCGCCGTGGTGCATGCTGCGGATCGCCCCGGCGAAAATCTCCGTGGTGTAGGCGCAGGTGTTGAGGGCGAAGGCCAGGATCGTGCAGTTCATCGCATCGCGAAAGAAACTGTCGAGCATCGGCTGGGCGCGCACGGCGGCCAGGCTGTAGATCCCGGTGTAGCAGATCAGCAACTGGATGTAGAGCGGCGTGCCACGAAACAGGTAGGTGTAGAACTGCACCGGCCAGCGGATGTAGAAGTGCGGCGAGACGCGGGCGATCGACAGCGGGATCGACACGATGAAACCGAAGAAGATCGACGCGCTGAGCAGCCACATCGTCATCGCCAGGCCGGTGATGTTGTTACCGTCGGTATAAAGGAAGGCTTTCCAGTATTCCTGCAGGAGTTCGATCATCGGACGGCCTCCCGGGCACCGGCGGCGTAGCGGCGTTCGAGCCGGCGCAGAATGAAGTTGGAGGCACTGGTGATGAGCAAGTAGATCAACGCGGCGAGTACCAGGAAGTAGAACAGTTGATAGGTGCTTTTGCCGGCGTCCTGCGCGGCCTTGACCAGATCGGCGAGGCCGATGATCGATACCAGCGCAGTGGCCTTGAGCATCACCATCCAGTTGTTGCCGATACCGGGCAGGGCGAAGCGCATCATTTGCGGGAACACCACGAAGCGAAAGCGCTGGCCGCGCTTGAGGCCATAGGCGGTGGCGGCTTCAACCTGGCCACGGGGCACCGCGAGGATCGCGCCACGGAAGGTTTCGGTGAAATACGCGCCGTAGATGAAACCCAGGGTCAGCACCCCGGCACTGAACGGGTCGATCTCGATGTATTCCCATTCCATGTAATCGGTGAGCGAGGTCAGCCAGCTTTGCAGGCTGTAGAAGATCAGCAGCATCAGCACCAGGTCCGGCACCCCGCGAATCAGCGTGGTGTAGAGCTGGGCGGGCAGGCGCAGCACTTTGACTTTCGACAGTTTGGCACTGGCGCCGAGCAGGCCGAGCAACACGGCCACCAGCAGCGACAACGCCGATAATTTGATGGTCATCCAGGTGCCTTCCAGCAGCAACGGACCGAAGCCCTTGAGGCTGAAGGCGGAAAGCCCCAGATTTTGCAGGAGGTTTTCGAACATGAATTGCGCAACCTGATCGGATGAAAAAGGCGCCCATCGAAGGATGGGCGCCAGGGCATTATTTGCCGCTGTACAGATTCAGATCGCCAAAGTGTTTCTTCTGGATGGTGGCGTAGGTGCCATCATCGTGTAACGCTTTGATACCTTTATCCAAAAGCGCTTTCAGCTCAGTGTTACCTTTCTTAATACCGACAGCGGTTTTGGCGGGCAGCAAATGGTTGTCGACAGGCTTGCTGACGTCATAGTCGGCGCCCTGCGGCGACTTCAAAAAGCCCAGTTCGGCTTGCAGCATGTCCTGGATACCGGCGTCGAGACGGCCGGAGGTCAGATCGGAGTACACCTGATCCTGGTTCTGATAGGCCTGGGTTTTCACCCCGGCCTTGTCTAGCACGGCCTTGGCGTATGCTTCCTGGATGGTGCCTTGCTCGTAACCGACGGTTTTACCCTTCAGGGACGCGACGTCATCAGTGATGCCGGAGCCTTTTTTCGACACGTAGGCGGTCGGGCCGGAGAACAGTTCGCTGGAGAAGTCGATGACTTTTTCGCGAGCTTCGGTCACCGTCATCGACGAGATCACACCGTCGAATTTATTGGCTTTCAGGCCCGGAATCATGCCGTCGAAGTCACTTTCGACCCATTTGCACTTGACCTTCAACTCGGCGCAGATCGCGTTGCCCAGATCGATGTCGAAGCCCACCAGGCTGCCATCGGCCGCTTTCGACTCGAACGGTGCGTAGGAAGGGTCAACGCCAAAACGCAGCTCTTTGTATTCCTTGGCCAGCGCGGAGCCGGCGGCCATGCACAACGCCAGTGCAGAAAGGGTCAGCAATGCTTTTTTCATTATTCAATCCCTAAGAACCAATATGAGCGCTTGTGGCGCAGAATTATTGTTACTGGAACGCTTACGACTTATAGAAAGTAGCAATTTCCGAACCAGAGTCCCGAACAAGTGTTTTAAAAGGTGTAGGAAGGGAGGGTGCAGCGGGGTGAGTGCACGAAAACGGGCACGGAAAAATCCATGCCCTGGAATGGCGCGTGAGGATCAGGCCAACAGGTCTTGCAAGGTCGCCAGACTGTCCGCTTCGTCGACGGTCTTGTCCTGACGCCAGCGCAGCATGCGCGGGAAGCGCACGGCGATACCGCTTTTGTGGCGGCGGGACAGGGCGATGCCTTCGAAGCCGAGTTCGAACACCAGGCTCGGTTTCACGCTGCTGACCGGGCCGAATTTTTCCACCGTGGTTTTGCGCACGATGCTGTCGACCTCGCGCATTTCCGCGTCCGTCAGCCCTGAATAGGCCTTGGCGAACGGCACCAGCGCCCGCTGGCTGGATTCGGGCGGGCCGTCCCACACGGCGAAGGTGTAATCGCTGTACAGGCTGGCGCGCCGGCCGTGTCCACGCTGGGCGTAGATCAACACCGCGTCGACGCTGAACGGGTCGACCTTCCATTTCCACCACACGCCCATGTCCTTGGTGCGGCCCACACCGTATAAGGCATCCCGGGCCTTGAGCATCATGCCCTCGACGCCAAGGCGCCGTGACGCCTCGCGCTGGCGCGCCAGATCGAACCAGTCTTCACCGGTCAGCACGGGCGAGGGCAGCAGCACCGGATTATTGCAGCGGGCGATGACCTGCTCCAGTTGCGTGCGACGCCTGGCCTGGGGCTGGTTGCGCCAGTCTTCGCCCTGCCATTCCAGCAAGTCGTAGGCGAGTACCACCACCGGCACTTCTTCGAGGATCTTCTTGTCCAGAGTCTTGCGGCCGATGCGCTGCTGGAGCAGGGCGAATGGTTGCACCGCCGGTGGCGCTGACGATTGCGGGTCGAAGGCATCTTCGGTGCTCGGCCGGGCAGTTTTCCAGACCACGATTTCGCCGTCGATCACCGTGCCGTCGGGCAAACCGTGGACCAGACTGTCGAGTTCGGGAAAGCGTTCGGTCACCAGTTCTTCGCCCCGCGACCAGACCCACAGCCGTCCGTCGCGTTTGACCACTTGCGCGCGGATGCCATCCCACTTCCATTCCACCTGCCAGTGGCTGGCTGGTCCAAGGAGGGCTTCGAACTGTTCCACCGGTTGCGCCAATGCGTGGGCGAGGAAGAACGGATAAGGCTGGCCACCGCGTTGGGCGTGTTCGTCGCTGGATTCGGGGGCGATCAGTTTCAGATAGCTGGCGGCGTCCGGGCGATTCGACAGGTCGGTGTAACCCACCAGCCGCTGCGCCACGCGTTTGCTGTCGAGGCCGGCCATGGACGCCAGGGCACGGGTCACCAGCAGTTTCGAGACGCCGACGCGAAAACTGCCGGTGATCAGTTTGATGCACAGCATCAGGCTCGGCCGGTCCAGTTGCGCCCAAAGCAGCGGTAACTGGCGGGAGAGGTAGTCCGGGGTTTCACCGCGCAGCGGTAGCAGTTTGTCTTCGATCCACTGCGCCAGGCCGGCTTCGGAAGTGTGTGGATTTTCCGGCAGCACCAGCGAGATGGTTTCCGCCAGGTCGCCCACCGCCTGATAACTTTCCTCGAATAGCCAGGGCGTCAACCCGGACACCTCCACGGCCAACTCCCGCAGGATTCGCACCGGCACCAATTGCCGTGGCCGCCCGCCCGACAGAAAGTACACCGCCCACGCGGCATCTTGCGGCGCGGCCTGGGCGAAATAGGCCTGCATGGCCGCAAGTTTGGCGTTGCTGGACGTGGTGGCGTCGAGTTCGGCGTACAACCCGGCGAAATCCTTCATGGTTGCACCTCGGCAATGGCCGGTTCGGCGGTGGTGTTGTCCTCTTCGTCGTCACCGTATTCGGTGTTGAAACCCTGGGCGTCGAGTCCGCGTTCGCGCAGATGCCGCACCAGTACGCCGATCGAGCCGTGGGTGACCATCACCCGTTCCGCGCCGGTCTGTTCGATGGCCCACAGCAGGCCGGGCCAGTCGGCGTGATCCGAGAGCACGAAACCGCGATCCACGCCGCGCCGCCGTCGCGTGCCACGCAAGCGCATCCAGCCACTGGCGAAGCTGTCGCTGTAGTCGCCGAAACGGCGCATCCAGCTGCTGCCACCGGCCGAGGGCGGGGCGATGATCAGCGCCTGGCGCAGCAGCGGGTCGTTCTTCTTCACGTCGCCGGCGTAGAGCGTCGGCGGCAGGTACACCCCGGCGTCGCGGTACACCCGGTTCAACGGCTCGACCGCACCGTGGCTGAGGATCGGGCCGAGGGTTTCGTCGATGCCGTGGAGAATCCGCTGGGCCTTGCCGAAGGAATAGCAGAACAGCACGCTGGCCTTGCCGAGCGCGATGTTCGCCTGCCACCACTGGTTGATCTCGGCGAACACCTGCGCCTGCGGCTGCCAGCGGTAGATCGGCAGGCCGAAGGTCGATTCGGTGATGAAGGTGTGGCAACGCACCGGTTCGAAAGGCGCGCAGGTGCCGTCGGGCTCGATTTTGTAGTCACCGGAGGCGACCCAGACTTCGCCGCCGTACTCCAGACGAATCTGGGCCGAGCCGAGCACATGCCCGGCCGGGTGGAAACTCAGGGTGACGCCCTGGTGAGTCAGGCGCTGGCCGTAGGGCAGGGTCTGCAGATTGATGTCCTGGCCCAGACGCGCGCGCAGAATCCCTTCGCTGGCGCTGCTGGCCAGGTAATGCCCGTTGCCGGTGCGGGCGTGATCGCCGTGGGCATGGGTGATGACCGAGCGCTCGACCGGTCGCCAGGGATCGATATAGAAATCCCCGGCGGGGCAGTACAAGCCTTCGGGGCGCGCGATAACAAGGTCCATGTCGTGACCCGGATGGAGGACTTGTTAGCTATGAGGCTGGCGCGGGTTGAGAAGTTCTATCGATTTTTTGGAGATCCCCTCTCCCGGAGAGAGAGGGGGCCGAACGCGGTGTCTGGCGTCATGCGTCGACCTGAAAAAACCAGTCGATTATGGATTTTCAGGCCGACGGAGGGGGCTTTACTTGCCCGGTGTCAGGGTCAGACGGGTCTTGCCGTACACCCGGTCAAAGTTCTGCGGTTGCATCGGCAGGCCGATGTATTGCCCCTTGAGCCAGGCATCGATGCCGTTGAGGTAGTTCGGGCTGGCCGGGTTGCCGGATTGCCCCGCACCGTTCTGCGCCATCAGCGGCTCGCTCTGGCCGAAGTCGACGATGAAGCGCATCGACGGTGCCCGCGTAGTGTTGAAGTCCTGGCCCCAGGCGAACGCAGCGGCGTTGAGGGTGGTGTGGTCGCCGCCGGCTGCGAGCGGGCCGCGCACGGTCTGGCCGCTGGCGTTTTTCCACTCATAGCGATGCAGCTTGCCCCACTGCCAGGCCCGGTGATCGCCGCCCAACTGACTGTCGCCGGCGCTGATCGCGGCGGCCAGGCTGCGAGCGAGGATCGCCGGTTTGTCTTCTTTCTGCGGCGTGCGGACGTCGTCCCAGAACGGACTGTCCTCGCGGCCCAGCAAGTGATCGGCTTGCGCCGCGTAGGACAAGTCACCGTTGGCGATAAAGGCTTTCCACGCCGGACTGCTCTGCGGGCCGAGTTCGTCTAGGAAGATCTGCTTCATGCTTTCTTGCAGGAACAACTCGTAGATCGCCGCATCGGCGGAGGTCGGGCTGAGTTTGCCGTCGAACGCCATCAAGCGGGTGTAGGCCTCGCGCGCCTTGCTGCGTTCGGCGTCTGGAAGGGCTTCGATGGCCTGCTTCAACGGCTGCGCCATGCCCGGCGCTTCGAACATCTTTTTCAGTTTGGCGGCGAAGGTGGTGGTCTGGTCGTACTGCATGGCGATCACGCTGCGGCTGTCATGCTTGCCGGCGCCGGCCAGTTCGGCCAGACGTTCGCCACGCTCCGGCGCCGCCCAGGAGTTGGACAGTTGCATGCCATAGCCGTGGGGAATGACCCGCTGGTTGGCGGTGCCGAGCCAGCCCTGGGCCGGATCCTGATCGTAGGGATGGAGCATCGGGTCAGCGTAGCCGTCCCAGTCGTAGCGACCCTCCCAGCCCGGCGACGGCAGCAGGCCCTCGCCTTCACGGCGGTTGGGGAAGCGTCCGGTGACTTGCCAGCCGATGTTGCTGGCATCGGCAAACACCAGGTTTAGCGCGATGGCACGGATTTCCCGACTGGCGTCCGACGCGCGTTCAACGTTTTGCGCGCGGCTCAGGTCGAAGAACGCGTCGAGGGATTTGTCGTCGGTGAAGCTCGGGGTCTGCAAGGCCAGGCCGAAACCGGCGCCCTGAGCCGCAGCCTGGGCGCTGTTGAGCAGCGCACCGTGGCGGGTTTCGTACACCGCTTCGCGAATCGGCCGCTGGCCTTTGACGAAATAGGTTTCGTTGCGCACACCCAGCGGTTGCCATTTGCCGTTGACCTCGTAGGTCAGGCTGCTGCCCTGGCGGCGGATTTTTTCCAGGAACAGATCCTGGTTGTCGCCGAGCACACTGGTCAGGCTCCACGCCACTTTGCCGTTGAAACCGCCCAGCACCATCGGCAGACCGGCCACGGTCACGCCGGCGGCCTGATATTTCGGCGCACGGATCTGCACGAAGCTCCACAGCGACGGCGCGGCCAGCGGGCCATGGCTGTCGCTGGCCAACAGGCTCTTGCCACTGCGGCTGCGCTGCGGGGCGATCGCCCAGTTGTTCGACGACGGGGTGCCGAGCAGGTTCAGCGCCGCCAGTTGTTCGCTGGCATTGTTCAGTTCGCTCAGGCCGGGGATCTGTCCGTTGAGCTTGATGCCTTGCAGCTTGTCGGCCTCGGCCAGCGGCAGGTTTTCGTCGGGCGCGGACGGCGTCAGCCAGGCGAGTTTGTCGGTGGCGACGGTCTGCGCCAGCACCAGCGAGGCGATTTCTTCCGGCAGGTTGGCCGACTGGCTGAAGTTCAGCAGGCAGAAAATCAGCGCCGAATCTTCCGGCTTCCAGTATTCAGGCTTGTAACCGCTGCTGGCGAGATCCCCCGGCAGCTTGTCGGCGTAGCGGAACAGGTAAGCGTTGACGCCCCGCGCATAGACCTCGAAGAAACGCTTGAGGCGTGGCGACGAAGCCTTGTACAGCTCGTCGGCGCTTTTCTTCAGATTGACCGCGCGCATGTAGCGGTCGGCATCGAGCATCGACGCGCCGGACATTTCCGCCAGCCGCCCCTGGGCCAGCAGGCGCAGGGTGACCATCTGGTTGATGCGGTCGCTGGCGTGGACGTAACCGAGGGCGAACAGCGCATCGTGGAAGCTGTTGCTCTCGATCAGCGGCATGCCCATGGCATTTCGGCGTACCGAAACGTTCTGCGCCAGGCCCTTGAGCGGCTGTACACCGGAGGTGGGCGGCAGAGAATCCTGAGCGTTCCAGGTCTGGCAACCGGCCAGACTCAGGACACCGGCCACTGCTGCGGCAACGCCGAACCGGGGAAGAAAATGTGTGAGGGCTGGCGAGGCCATGGCAAAGCTCCTGCGGGGGTGTAGAGGCTGGGGGCGCAATAAAGGCGCTACGTTAGTGAGCGGGCGTTGGCCGCGCAAGCGGGGCGCGCGGTTATTTCTGGATATGTCGATGAATGTGCACGGAATGCTCGATGAGCATGTGCTGACGGGTTGCACGGGTGAAGGCGGGGATGTTGAAGTGCGCAAGCCTTCAACCACTCAAGAGAACAATTGCCATGGAGCTTCAGGCCAACGCCGCGCTGATCATCATCGACCAGCAGAAAGGCATCCTTCATCCCCGACTGGGGCGCAGGAACAATCCGCAGGCCGAGCTGCGCATCCTTGATCTGCTGGGGGCCTGGCGGCGCAGCGGGCGGCCGGTGATTCAGGTGCAGCATTTGTCGCGCTCGCCGGAATCGGTGTTCTGGCCGGAGCAATCCGGGGTGGAGTTTCAGGAGCGGTTTTTCCCGCTGGACGGCGAGTGGCTGATCCAGAAGCAGGTGCCGGATGCGTTTTGCGCCACGGGACTGGAGGCGAAGCTGCGCGAGGCGGATATCGCTCAGTTGGTCATCGTCGGCGTGGCGACCCACAACTCGGTGGAGTCCACCGCGCGTACGGCGGGGAATCTGGGGTTCGAGGCCTGGGTGGCGGAAGATGCGTGTTTTACCTTCGACAAGGCCGACTATTTCGGCACTGCGCATTCAGCAGAAGAGGTACACGCCATGTCGCTGGGGAACCTGCATGGGGAATATGCGACGGTGACGGGGAGTCGCGAGATTCTGGCGGCGGTCTGACACGTCGAGGCTGCATGGGCTGAAGCCTTCGCGGGCAAGCCTGCTCCCACAACGGCAACTTGATCCAATGTGGGAGCGGGCTTGCCCGCGAAGGTGATCCGACTGGCGTGGAGCTTTCTACGCCTGGCGCATCAAGCGCCGTGGCACTTCTTGAATTTCTTGCCGTTGCCGCATGGGCACGGGTCGTTGCGGCCGACGTTTTTCAAGGCGTTGCGCACCGGTTCCTGGTGGGCATGGCCGCAGTTCGGGCCGTGGACATGGCCATGGTCGTGATCATGGTGGTGATGGTCATGATCGTGGTTGCAGTCAGGGCCATGGACATGAGGTTGCTGGGTCATCGGGGTCACTCCGGAATTAAATCGGCGGGGATTATCACGCCATTGCGCGCCAGGTGCACGTAGTGAGCGATGAATAAACCGGTTTCCATCTCGCCTTCCAGCCGATAGGGAATGCTCTGCTCGGGTTTTTTCAGCAGCTTGACCACCTCTTTGACTTTCGGCCACAGGTTGGTGCGGATCGGCACGTTGTAGAAAGCGCTGCGTCTGGCCCCGACCGTGATCCAGTGTTCGTGCTCGCCCTCGGCCAGGAGCATGCCGCCCAGATGCACGCGGTATTCCAGGCCGCGCACGGTCAGCTCGCTGTCGTTGGGGTTGTCGATGCGAAAGTGCAGGATGAACTTCTGTTCGAGCAATTTGGCCCGCACGACTTCGACTTTCACCAGATGCACGGCGGGATCGGGCAAGTCATCGCTGAACCAGGAGGCGCAGCCGCCGAGGCTCAGGACCAGCATCAGAATCAAGGATTGGAATGTGCGCCTGCGACCGACCATGGTTTTGCTCCCTTTGACGCCAGTCTAGTCGCTAAACGGTCACAACCTTCGGCCCCCTCCTAGGCGCCGAAATATCCCGCACAGCATTTCTTGAACTTCTGGCCGCTGGCGCATGGGCAGGCGTCGTTGCGGCCCAGCTTCATCTGCACGGTCGGGTCGATGAAGTACCAGCGGCCGCTGTTCTGCACAAATGACGAGCGCTCGCGGTGGCTGTGTTCGCCCTGGGTGTCGTGCCAGCGCGCGGTGAAGGTGACGAAGGCGTGCTCCGGCTGGCCGCCGAGGACTTCCGAGCTTTCGACATCAAGGCCCAGCCAGGTACTCTGCGCGCTCCAGGCGCTGATCGACTGGCGATCCAGGCCCGCTTGCTGGGCGGGCAGGGTGGTTGCCACCAGGTAATCGATCAGGCCCAGCACATAAGCGCTGTAGCGCGAACGCATCAACGCTTCGGCGCAGGGGGCCGGGTGGCCGGCGTGATAGTGGCCGCAGCAGGCCTCCAGCAGATTGCCGCTGCCGCACGGGCAAATGGCTGTACTCATTGCATTACCACCAGTATTTCCCGAAATTTTCCGGATTGGCCCAGAACCGCGAGTTGAGCCAGTCGGGGACTTGTTTGTATTCAAGCAGATCGTAGGTGAACAGGGTCAGCACCTGCTCGTCCCGCTGAAAGCGCTCGCTGGCTTGCAGGGCCAGGGAGTAGAAATCCGTCTCCTGCCAGCCGCTGGCCGACAGATCCGTCAACACCGCGATGCGGCTGGCGTTGAGATTACGGATCCCGCCGAGCAGATTCAGGCCGTCGCGCTTGGGCAAATGCTCCAAGCAATCGACCGCCAGCGCCAGGTCGAAACGTCGTGCCGCCAGCTCGGCGGGCAGGGCGCCAGGCGCCGCGTGGGCCACGCAGGTGTCCGGGTGCGCCTGCCTGAAAGCGGCCAGTGCCGGGAACTCGCTGGCGCCGATCAGCAGCAGACGCGCCGGGGCGTAGCGATCGAGCAACGCGGCCAGGGCCTGTTGCGGCGTGCGTGAAGATAGGGCGACGTTCATCGAAACTCCTCAAATCAGATCGCCAAGACTAGCCTGCCCCATCGTTCGAGCCTAGAGCGGGTTTGCGGCAAAAGCGCCGAAGTCCTGTGAACACGGTCGCAAACACCGCTGGCCTATTGCTGGCGGAGATTAAAACTCCGGTCTTTACTCCCTGAATCGGTTCTAAGCCGATCCCTCAGGAGAAAACTAGATGAGCATAGTTCGGACAGCATTACCCTTGGTTCTGCTAACCAGTGTGTTGACTGGTTGCGCAGGTTTGCAGAAAACCGACTGGCCGACCTGTGCGGCAGTCGGCGGCGTTGTCGGTGCGGGTCTCGGGGCGACCGAGAGTTCCTCGTGGGCCGGCTACGGCGCGTTGTTGGTCGGTGGTACGGCGGCAGCCTATTGCTGGGTTCACGGTGATGGCGACGAGGACGGCGACGGTGTGCCGGATAGTCGCGACAAGTGCCCGCACACGCCTAAAGGCGTTCAGGTCGATGCCGACGGCTGCCCTCCACCAGCCCCTGCGCCAGTGGTAGAAGAAGCTGTAGTGGTCAAGGAAGAAACCATCGTCATCCGCGATGTTCACTTCCAGTTCGACAAGGCGGCGCTGACTGCTTCCGACAAACAGGTGCTCGACAAGGTCGCCACGCGCCTGAAACAAGAGTCTTCCACCGCGCAACTGACCGTGACCGGCCACACCGACAGCGTGGGCAGCGATGCCTACAACAAGAAACTGTCGGATCGTCGCGCACATTCGGTGGTGGAATACCTGATCCAGCAAGGTGTGCCTCGTTCCAGCTTCGTTTCGGTGACCGGTGCCGGGGAAAGCCAGCCAGTGGCGGATAACAAAACCGCCGATGGCCGCGCGCAGAACCGTCGCACGGAAATCAAAATCGTCCGCTAGTCCCCTCGCATCCGCGGCTTGTGCAGTCGCGGATGCGGGTCTTTACTCCTGTGTAACCGGTATGGCCCGGTGACACAGGAGCTTTCACGATGAGTGTTTTCACAAGGTCCGTCTTGCCGGTGTTGCTGCTTGGCAGCGTGCTCACCGGTTGCGCCACCCACAGCGATGGCACTGCCCCCCTCAATCAACGTACGTGGCCGATCTGCAGCCTTATTGGCGGACTGGTCGGCGGCGGTCTTGGCGCCATTGAAAGTGGCGGCTGGGCCGGAGGCGGCGCGGCGCTGGGGATCCTCACCGGCGGACTGATCTGCTACGCCCAGGATGGCGATGAAGACGGCGATGGCGTGTTCGACCGCCGCGACCGTTGCCCTGACACCCCGGCCAATACCCCGGTCGACCACCGTGGTTGCCCGTTGCCACAATATCCGGTCACGGAAAAAGCCGCCGAACCGGCCCCGCAAACCGAAGTCATCACCCTGAACGACGCCGGCAACGTGCTGTTCGACTTCGACAAGTCCAACCTGACCCCGGCGGCGAAGAGCCAGCTCGACGGGCTGATGGACAAGCTGCGCAACGCCGATGTGGTCAGCATCAAAGTCATCGGCCACACCGACAGCAAGGGTTCTGATTCCTACAACCAGGCACTTTCAGAGCGTCGCGCCAGCAGCGTGGCGGAGTATCTGCTGAGCCAGGGGCTGGCGCCGGACAAACTCACCAGCGAAGGACGTGGCGAGCGCGAACCGGTTGCCGACAACAACACCGACGAGGGGCGTGCACAGAACCGTCGTGTGGAGTTGCACATCAACCGCTAGGAAGTGTCTGTAGTCCGCAGACTAGAGCTGCCGGGTGACGATGGGCGTCGCGCCGGCAGCCATCCGGCGGTCGGGTGCAAATATTTCATTTGCCCCTCTGGCTTATCTCGTGCGGAAGCCGTTACTGTGCGCCCAAAGAATAATTCGCAACACGGGGGCACGTATGAAGGTTTTCTGGGGGCTGGGGCGGTTGCTGACCCTGCTGTTCTGCTGTGTGGTGCTGGCCAATCAACTGGTGCCGTTCGTCCATCCGCTGCATCTGCTGGTCAATCTGGCCGGCGTGTTGTTGCTGAGCATCCATGTACTTGAAGTGCTGCTGTGCAATCGCAGCCTCAAGGGCCGTCCGCACCCGTGGCGTGACCGTGGCCGTATCCTGCTGTTCGGCGTTTTCCACCTGCAAACCATCCCGGCCCCGGCCGCTCCGGAGGCTTCCCATGCGTAAACTCTGCCTGCTCGCTGCATTCATCAGTCCTTTGGCCTGCGCCCAGGTGGTCAGCGTCGAAACCAACTCCCTGATGCGCCTGCCCAACACCGCCAGCACCTTGCAGCTGGAAAAACTGGTGGTCGCCGATTACGGCACCTTGCTGGTGCCCTCGAACGTCACCGAACTGAGTGTGGGCGAGCTGCAACTGGGGCGTGAGGCGCGCATCGCCATCGTGCCGAGCGAACAGCCTCTGGACCTCAAAGTCAGCCGCGCGCAACTGGCCGAAGGCAGCCAGATCACCGCGCGCGGTGCACCGGGCACTTACGAAAAGGCGGCGCGTGCCGGACGTAATCTGAATCTGCAGTTCAAGGCGCTGAATGCACCGAAATTGCTGGTCGATGCCCGTGGCGGCACTGGCGCGCCAGGGTTTGTCGGCCTCGACGGGGCCAATGGCGAGGCGCCGGGCTGCACCTGGGGCCAGGCCGGGCGCGGTTTTGATGGCAGCGACGGCAGCAACGGCCAGCCGGGCGCGCCGGGAGCGTTGGTGCGTCTCGAGGTGCCGCGTGAGTTTCCGGCCGAGCTGATCAAGGTCGAAGTGGCCGGCGGTGCCGGTGGCGCGGCAGGGCCTGGCGGTAAACCGGGGGCGGGAGGGAAGGCCAAGGGCTGCCTGGTGTATCAGGCCGATGGCGGCAAG
>NZ_JAHTKI010000013.1 GCF_019145475.1 Pseudomonas botevensis | reverse complement strand
GGTTGGTGGAGTTGATTCGGGGGGCGTTTCGGGAGCGGGGGGAGTGGTTTGAGTAGGTGGAAGGTCGCGGCCAGCGTCGGCTTATGAATTGGTTGTGCATCACCGGAAAAAAACGGAGATATACAAAGCTTGAAGATGTTGACGCTGGTCGCAAATTGAATTTCAACTAACTAGTGAAGTTGAAATTATCCATGTCGAGGCCTCTGGTGTGGTGAGAGAAAGTGAAGTGTGTAATTCTTTTTGCTGTGTGTTTTATGTTGTTTACGTCATTGCTGTTCGGTTCTTCTACGCCTAATAGTTGATCTCCATCGTAGAAATAAAAATCGGATATGCCCTGCCATTTATCAAACCAAAAAGATACCGTTGAGCACGGTGTGTTCGGCGAGATTTTGATTTCTTGAACTGTGCCGCCGTCCCACTTTAGGTAAAGGATATTTGATTCGATTTTGCCAGGGATGTCTGGCGGGTTTTTTTTGCGGATTTCCACAACGCCGGTTCCTGAAAGAAATTCTACTTTCAGTATTTTCGTTGTGATGCTTTGTCCAGCAATAATAGTCGTTTCCGTCTCTGTTTCGAAATCTTCATTGACAATCACTGTGTGTGACATGGCAAACGCTCCTGTTTATTGGGAACTGCGTTGCGATTAAAATCCCGCTGCTTGAATCTGTCACCTGTCAGTTCTGACAGGTGACAGCGTTTTTTCGACAAATGGCAGTTTCAATCTTGATCTTTTACGAGCGTCTTTGTGAGTGCCTCGTTCGTGAATAAGTAGTCGCTGCCTGAGGTCAAGGTCCAGGAGAAATTAAGAAGATATTTTGAACGCCGAAAAATTAAAAAAAGAACTGCAGCCTGCAGTATTTGGTTGATAGGTTTACCTAAAAGCGCAATGGAGGTAAATCAATTTCCAAGAAATTTCAGGGTGCGTTATTTGTTGATATTTGAATATTGTTTTATGGCTCTATGTATCTGTCAAATTTCATATGGTCGATCCAAATTTCTCCTTCGCTGTGAATGATTTCGATGTGTGTGATTAACAATAGGTTTGCTACAAACATTTGAGCGGTAGTTGAGGATCCTAGTACGTCTGAAGTGAGTAGGACGTTATCTTTGTAAATGTTTACAGTGTGGGGTGGTGCAACGCTGCAGCGGTACCAGAAAGTTAGCTTTGTGAATGCGCTGTCAGGTTTTATGATGATGTGTTGAGCTCTTCCGAGTTCTCCTTTATTGATTATTAGAACTTTATTTTCAAGCTTTCCAGGTTCGGGGTCGCCTAGGTATTTGTTTATAGAAATTTCTCCTGTTCCCGAAAGAAACTTCACATTAAAGGCGGGAAGCTGAAAGTTTTCCCCTGCTAGAATGGACCTCACCGGTTGATTTTCAAAGTCCTCTTCAGGTAACGCGGGTTGATCCGCGCCTACACTCATCTCCAACGGATAAGAACTCCCCAACAACACATCCGCCCGCCGAATGTTGTAATCCACCGTAACCCTGCCGCCAATATTCCTGGTCACATACTCTTTAGGCACGGTAAACACCACGGGTTTGGCCGCTGTAGCGGAGGTCAGCGTCACGGAGTCGCTCGTAGTGCCACCAACTTGCGAACCCCGCCAGTTCATATTCACCACATCCTGCACCAGAGTGCCGAGGTACGGCGCCCTCACCACGGCTCCGCTCGGAGCGACTACGTCCGGATCGAGCACGCCGTTGGCTTCACCGTCCACTTTAGGCTTCTCGAACTGCGCCCCGGCCTGACCCACTTGCATGATGAACGCCTCTGACTCGCGTACGCTCACCACACCTGTGTCACCGTCATTGACGACGTAATAGACCTTGACCCGCAACCCGTCGAACCGGCGGATGTCGGCGTTGCTCACACTGCGCAGCACCGGTTGGCCTTCGGGAATGTTGCCGACCGTACGCTCGTCCTGGAAGAACGCGGGGTTGTTCGGGTCGAGGCTTAACCAGTACAGGGTCAGCAGGTCGCTGGGTTTGCGGCCGGCGTACGAGCGGATCTCCACGTTTGCCCAAGGGGTGTCAGGCGGCAGATTTCCGCCGGGGGCTTCCAGTACTGTCGGCGCGGCCAGCCTGCTGATGTCGCCTTCCACCGTCACGCCGGCATTTTTCGACGCGCGGTCGGACTCACCGGCGCGCACACGTACATACCCCACCGAAGCACTGCCTTTGGCGATGGCCGCGACTGCCGCATTGGGGATGATGTAGTCCAGTTGAAACGGCACAAATGTCACATGCTGGATCGGTGGCTCGACGATGATTTGCGACCCTTCCGTGGGGATGCCGACCCAGGTCAGGCGTACTTGATCGCCCACGGCAAAGTCGGGCGCCGTGGTGTACACGCGCACGATAACGTCGCTCCCGGCGAGGTCTTTGAGATCCACGATATTGACGGGCAAGCCATTGACCAGCACCAGCGGTGCGGGTAACCGATTGCCGCCCAGGTCAACCGGTACACGGGTCATCGCCGACCATGGCGCGCGCGGGTCAGAAAAATTCCTGACCCAGTCCACGGGCTGAAAACCAACATGCACGCCCGGGCCATCGCCCGCTTTCTCGATCAATGCGCGACTGAAAACCACATCGAGCGGATGAGCACCCGGATTAGTGGCCTGCTGCTGCGTGACCACCTGCTCGATCTGCTCCGACCCCCAGCGGCCGATGATGCGGTCGTTCTCGGCGATGTGCGGATACGGCGCGATGCGCATCGTCACCCCTTTGGCCGGCAGCGTTGGATCGACATCGGTGATGTCGAGGGAATACTTCAATTCGGAATGGCCGGGTATGTCGGGCTCTTTGTCGTAGTCACCGGGGCGGGTGAACTTGGCCAGCAGCTTCAACGCTGGCGTCGAATCCTCCGGGCTCTGGTTTTTGCGGGTGACCCGGTAGAACACCGGCTCGATGACACCCTCGGGCACCTGCGCCTTGGGGATGGTGAGCAGCACGTCCTTGTCCACTTCCGAAGTTTGGGTGAGGGTCCGGCTCACGATCGGCGTGGTGGCATTGCCAAAGAACAGATCGACCCGGTCACCGACCGCCATGGTCAGCCAGGCGCGGAGGATGCACAGTAAATCGTCTTCCACGGCGCGGATGGGTAGACCACCGTCGTAGGCGCCGGGAGGGTCGAGGGTCGTCATCGCCGGAAAGTACGGCAGTCTCAGGGCCTGAGGAATGACAGCTTGAGTGATTGGAACCGGTTGGCTGGTCATGGCAACGCTCCATCGTGTTTGGGCCGGGTTCGGCTCGGGTCGACGGGGTTATCACACGGCTTTTTGGTGGGGCTGGCTACTGTCAGAAATTACAGGTGCTAGGGGTTTTCGGACGAGTGGTGGGGGCAGGGCGCCTCTTTTTTGGGGAACAGCGCATTCCAATGTGGGAGCCGGGCTTGCCCGCGAAGGCGGGGTGTCAGGCACTGAAAATGTTGAAAGTGCCGCCGCTTACGCCGGCAAGCCCGGCTCCCACGGGGGTTGGTTTGGATTTGGCTTTGCGAGCATCACGCCTCGCATTGTCTGGTCAGTCTGAGCCTTTTAAACGCTTGCGTTTAAATGACATCGCTCGACATGTCTTGCAGGCTACGCATTCTTGCGCCGCTGCCTACGCATGCGCCAGAATCCGCCGGCTTGTGCGCCTGTGGTGCCGGTTTTATTGTTTTCCGGTCGCTGAATACATCAGCGATCGGGTTTAGCGACCCGGCTTATCTCAGTGCATCAGCGTTCAAACTTCGTTGTGGGACTATTTTGCCTGCAACTCTGTTATGGCGGCTGTATGTGGGAGACCTTTGGGTCTACCGGGGTGCCTGAGACCGGTTCGCTAACCTGCGTACAGCTGCCACCTTCACTTGTTTAGCGACAGGGCGAAAAGTGGCTCCAACATCTCAGGAGCTTCACCATGATCAAACCAACACCCAATCCGCCAGACGAAACCCCCACCCCTGATAACACCTCGCCCTACGAATCCGCCGATTCGAAAAGACTCCACGAAGCCGCCGAGCGCGCGCTCGACCACTACCTCAATCCCCCCAGAAATCCCGACGCGAAACGCAAACGCGGCCCGATGTACGCCATCGACCCGGACTACACCAGCGAAGAACTGCTGGCCAACGTCAGCGAAACCCTGGGCTCGGCCAAAACCATCTCGCTCGACTTCGCTGGCATGCTGCCGCCACCACACCGCCGGACGCTGCTGGGGATTGCGCAGTTGGTGATGCTCAGTGAACTGGCGGTGAATCGGGTGCTGGATACGATGGAGTTGCCGGGCTGAGAGGTGATCGTCCTCTCACTGTTGATCTCTGAGGACTTGCTCGCGAAGCGGTGTATCGGGCACTGAATGTGTTGAAAGTGCCACCGTCTTCGCGGGCAAGCCCACTCCCACAATGGCAACATATTCCAACGTGGGAGCCGGGCTTGCCCGCGAAGGCGGTGTGTCAGGCACTAACGATGTTGAAAGTGGTTTAGAGTGTTCGGCCACCTCTCGATCACGGACGAATCGCCATGCCAGACCACAATCCCGACATTCACCTCGAACGCTTCAACGAATCCCACCTCGAAGGCGTCGCCGCGTTGTACAACGACCCGACCGTGGCGCGGCAGGTGTTGCAGATGCCGTTTCAGTCGATTGAGGTCTGGCGGCAGCGGTTGTTGGCGGACAATGAGCGGGCGGTGAAGCTGGTGGCGCTGCATCAGGGCGTGGTGATCGGCAATCTGGGGCTGGAGGCGTATGCGCGGATGCGCCGCAGCCACGCCGCGAGTTTCGGCATGGGCGTGGCGACGGCGTGGCAGGGCAAGGGCGTGGGGTCGACGCTGTTGGCGGCGGCGCTGGACGTCGCCGACAACTGGATGAACCTGCACCGGATCGAGCTGACGGTGTACGCCGATAACGAGGCGGCCATCGGCCTGTATCGCAAGTTCGGCTTTGAAACCGAAGGCCTGTTTCGCGATTACGCGGTGCGCGACGGGCAGTGGGTGGATACGCTGAGCATGGCCCGTCTGCGTCGTCCACCCAAGGCCTGAGTCAGTCGCCCAGGGCGAACGCCACCGCCGCCTGCGCGTGCAGTTCGGTGGTGTCGAGCAGGGGCAGGGCGCTGTGTTGCGGTTTGATCAGCAGGCCGATTTCCGTGCAGCCGAGAATGATCGCCTGGGCGCCGCGAGCGGTCAGCGATTTGATCACCCGTTGGTAGGTCTGGCGCGAGCTGTCGCTGATGATGCCGACGCACAGTTCGTCGTAGATGATCCGGTGCACGGCCTGGCGTTCTGCTTCGTCCGGCACCAGCACGGTCAGGCCCCGGGCGATCAGACGTTGTTTGAGGAAATCCTGTTCCATGGTGAACGCGGTGCCGAGCAGGCCGACCGTGGGTGCGTCGATGGCCAGCGCGGCTTGGGCGGCGGGTTCGGCGATGTGCAGAAACGGGATGTCGATCGCTGCCTGAATCTGCTCCGCGACCTTGTGCATGGTGTTGGTACACAGCACCACGCATTCGGCGCCACCGGCCTGGAGCCGGCGCGCAGCGTCCACCAGAATCGCCGCCGCATCGTCCCAGCGCCCGGCGTGCTGGGCCTGTTCGACAGGCCCGAAGTCGACGCTGTACATTAGCAACCGCGCCGAACGCAGCGGCCCGAGGCGGTCGCGGACCTGTTGGTTGATCAGGCGATAGTATTCGGCGCTGGACTCCCAGCTCATGCCGCCGATTAGGCCGATGGTGCGCATGGCGTGCTCCTGTTTTGATGGCTTGCGTGGGGTGAGTGTCCCGTGAATTGTCGATTCGTTCTATCAGGAAATTTCACATGCCCGGCGTGCTGAGCCACAGCCTGCTGGACGGTCAACTGTGCCTGCACCTGCTGCCGCGCGCGGCCTACAGCGCACGGGATCCGCTGCAATGGCAGACGCTGGGCATGACCCTTGAACGTCAGCAGGGTGTGCATGCGATTGGCTCTGACCGGCGCGTGGATTTCGACACCTTGCCCGGTGTGCTGGCGCAGACGCCGGCGGGGGTTGAGGTGTTTTCCGAATCGGCCGAGGGCGGCGAGTACCTGGCGCTGCGACTGGCCCCGGCGTTGGTTGAGCAATGCTTGCCGATGCTGGATCGACGCGTGCAGCAGGCGGGGCACCGGCGGGGGTTGAAGCTGGCGCAGACGCTGCGCCGGTTGATGCTCGATCCGCATCCGGATGGCTTGGCGATCGAGCAATGTGCGTTGGGCTTTGTGGCGCTGGGGCGTTCTGTGAAGGCTGATGGCGGCGGGGCGATTTCAGATGCGTTTTTGCGGGTGCTGGAGCGGATTACCGGGGAGTTCGATCAACCGCTGACCCTGGCGCAACTGGCGCAGACCTATGGCGAAAATGAACTGCGTCTGTTGCGGGATTTTTCTCGGTTCATGGGGGTTACGCCGCATGCTTATCTGGTCGAGGTGCGGTTGCAGGCGGCTCGACGGTTGATTGAGAGCAGTGACCGGGCGCTGGCGCAGATAGCGCTGGAGGTGGGGTTTGCGCATCAGTCGCACATGGGGAGCGCGATGCGCCGGCAGTTGGGGATGACGCCTGGGGCGTATCGGTTGCGGTTTTAGTTTTTATGAGGGGGGAAAATCAAGATCAAGAGCCCCCCTCATCGCAACGCCGCCCCCCTCACATCTCCAGGTTGACCCACCCCGGCCGCGCCTCCTCGGGCGCGACCGCGTTCACGGTCTTGCCCGTTTCCAGCTCCACCCGCCGCGCCACCTCCGGGTCATCGGCAAACGGCGTCAGACTGGCATCTTCCAGACTCTGCGCCGTCTCATGGCGCAGGCAGTACTCCACCGCCAGCCACAGAAACACCACGCCCAATCCATTCAAAAACATCTCCATCATCGCCTCCCGGCCTCAGGCAATCTGCGCATCACGATGCGCCAGCGCCACATCCGCGACCCGCACTGTGCGCCACACGTTGTAGGCCATCAGCAACATGCCGCTGAGGAAAAACACCCCGCCGGCAAAGCGCACGATGAACCCCGGATGACTGGCCTGCAGCGCCTCGACGAACGAGTACGTCAGCGTGCCGTCCTCGTTGATCGCCCGCCACATCAGGCCCTGGGTGATTCCGTTGACCCACATCGAGGCGATATACAAAACGGTGCCGATGGTCGCGAGCCAGAAGTGCAGGTTGATCAGCGGCGTGCTGTGCATCCGTTCGCGGCCGAAGACCTTGGGCACCATGTGATAAGTCGCGCCGAAGGTGATCATCGCCACCCAGCCCAGGGCGCCAGCGTGGACGTGGCCGATGGTCCAGTCGGTGTAGTGGGAGAGGGCGTTGACGGTTTTGATCGCCATCATCGGGCCTTCGAACGTCGACATGCCGTAGAACGCCAGCGACAACACCAGGAAGCGCAGGATCGGGTCGGTGCGCAACTGATGCCAGGCGCCGGACAAGGTCATCATCCCGTTGATCATCCCGCCCCAGCTCGGCGCCAGCAGAATCAGCGACATCGCCATGCCCAGCGACTGCGCCCAGTCCGGCAGCGCGGTGTAGTGCAAATGGTGCGGGCCGGCCCAGATGTACAGGGTGATCAGCGCCCAGAAATGCACGATCGACAACCGGTACGAATACACCGGCCGGTTGACCTGTTTCGGCACGAAGTAATACATCATCCCGAGGAACCCGGTGGTCAGGAAGAAACCCACCGCGTTGTGCCCGTACCACCACTGCACCATGGCGTCGGTGGCCCCGGAATACACCGGATACGACTTGAACCAGTCCACCGGAATCGACAGGTGATTGACCACGTGCAGCATGGCGATCACCAGGATGAACGCGCCGAAGAACCAGTTGCCGACGTAAATATGCTTGGTCTTGCGCTGCACCACGGTGGTGAAGAACACCACGGCGTAGGCGACCCAGACCACGGCCATCCACACCGCGCCGGAGAATTCGATTTCGGCGTATTCCTTGGTGGTGGTGAAGCCCAGCGGCAAGGTGATGAACATGATCACGATCACCGATTGCCAGCCCCAGAAGGTGAAGGCGGCGAGCTTGTCTGAATACAGCCGCACCTGACAGGTGCGCTGCACCGCGTAGTAACTGGCGGCGAATTGCGCGCTGCCGGCGAAACCGAAAATCACCAGGCTGGTGTGCAACGGCCGCAGCCGGCCGAAGGTGGTCCACGGCAGGTCGAGGTTCATTTCGGGCCATACCAGTTGCGAGGCGATCCATACCCCCATCGCCATGCCCACGACACCCCAGAAAACAGTCGCAATGACGAATTGACGGACGACCTTGTAGTTATAAGCCTGTCCGATTGTTGCTGTGCTCATGGTCAGTTCATCCACGGTTGCAAAGTCTTGCCAGGCCACCCGGTCTGGCATGGGTTGCACTGTAGGAATCCCGTCGGAAACAAAACAGGCTCAGGAAATGTTCATTTATGCGGATCAGATAGGTGCGCTTCCTGCGGCTATCTGCCGCGTTCTGATACGGTTTTTATGGTTTCAGGTGAATCTGTAATGGGCTGCGCCGCACAGTCATAGTGCCTTCAGGAAAACCAAAAAACTGTGGGAGCGGGATTGCTCGCGAATGCGGTGTGTTGACTGACACACCGCATTCGCGAGCAATCCCGCTCCCACAGAACAAACACCTGATGAGGTAGCAGTGGCATGTATCAGTACGACGATTACGACCGGGCGCTGGTTTTCGAGCGCGTTGCGCAGTTTCGCGATCAGGTCGAGCGCTTCATGGCCGGAGAATTGAGCGAAGAGGAGTTTCTGCCGCTGCGTCTGCAAAACGGCCTGTACATGCAAAAGCACGCTTACATGCTGCGGGTGGCGATCCCTTACGGCACCCTGAGCGCCGAACAGATGCGCACCCTGGCGAGCATCGCCAGTGATTACGACCGGGGCTACGGCCACTTCACCACCCGGCAGAACATGCAGTTCAACTGGATCGAGTTGCACGAGGTGCCAGACATTCTCGAACGCCTGGCGCAGGTCAACATGCACGCGATCCAGACCTCCGGCAACTGCGTGCGCAACATCACCACCGAGGCGTTTGCCGGGGTCGCGGCGGACGAGATGATCGACCCGCGTCCGCTGGCGGAAATCCTCCGGCAATGGTCGACGATCAACCCGGAATTCCTGTTCCTGCCGCGCAAGTTCAAGATCGCCATCTGCTCGGCCAGGCAGGACCGCGCGGCGATCATGATGCATGACATCGGCCTCTATCTTTATCCGGGCCGCGACGGCCAGATGCTGTTGCGGGTGATCGTCGGCGGCGGGTTGGGGCGTACGCCGATTCTTGGTTTGCAGATCCGCGACGGCTTGCCCTGGCAACACTTGCTGTCCTACGTCGAGGCGGTGTTGCGGGTCTACAACCGCCATGGTCGACGCGACAACAAGTACAAGGCGCGGATCAAGATTCTGGTCAAGGCGCTGGGGATCGAGGCGTTCGCCAGGGAAGTCGAGGCGGAGTGGCAGCACCTCAAGGACGGCCCGGCGCAGTTGACCGAAGCCGAGTATCAGCGGGTCGCCAGTGCTTTTGTGCCGCCGGCCTACGACAGGCTGACGGCGACCGATCTGGACTTCGGCACGCGCCTGAGCGAGAACCCGGCGTTCGCCCGCTGGGTCGCGCGCAACGTGCAACCGCACAAGGTGCCGGGTTATGCCAGCGCGGTGCTGTCGACCAAACCCGGCATGGACGCCGCGCCGGGCGATGTCACCGGTGTGCAGATGCTGGCGGTGGCGGATTGGTCGGAGCAGTTCGGCTTCGGCGAAATCCGCATCGCCCACGAGCAGAACATCGTGCTGCCGGACGTGCCGAAATCCGCGCTCCACGCCCTGTGGCTGATGGCGTGCGAACAAGGCCTGGGCAGCGCCAACGTCGGTTTGCTGACCGACATCATTGCCTGCCCCGGCGGCGATTTCTGTGCGCTGGCCAACGCCAAGTCGATCCCGATTGCGCAAGCGATTCAGGCGCGTTTCGAAGACCTCGATTATCTGCACGACCTGGGCGACATCAGCCTGAACATTTCCGGCTGCATGAATGCCTGCGGGCATCATCACATCGGCAACATAGGCATCCTTGGCGTCGATAAGAGCGGCAGCGAGTGGTATCAGATCACCCTCGGTGGCGCGCAAGGCAAAAACAGTGCGCTGGGTAAAGTGATCGGCCCGTCGTTCAGCGCCGCCGAAGTGCCGCAGGTGATCGAACGAATCATCGCCACCTTCGTGCGTTATCGCGAGAGTGAGGAATTGTTTGTCGACACCCTGGCCCGCATTGGCCTGGAACCCTTCAAGGAACGGGTCTACCCGAAAATGCTGGAGGTGTCGGCATGAACAATCTGTTGCGGTTGGAGCAGGGTGTCGCGCGGATCGCGGTCGACGATCCATGGACATTGGTCCGCGAACCTGAGCAGGAGAGGCCGGCGGGGCTGCTGATCCTGCCGCTGGCCCATTGGCTGGAGTCGCCCTCGACCCACGCGGTCTGGCTGGGGCCGGACGATGAGGTCGACAGTCTGGTGCCGTGGCTGGCGTCGCTGCCGCTGATTGCCCTCGACTTTCCGAGTTTTCGCGACGGTCGCGCGTACAGCCAGGCCTATCTGCTGCGCAGTCGCTTGGGGTGGACGGGAGAGTTGCGCGCCATTGGCGATGTGCTGCGCGATCAGCTCAGTCATATGCGCCAGTGTGGCTTCGACAGCTTTGCCGTGCGCGAAGACAAGTCCGCCGAGGACGCGCTCAAGGGGCTGGCCGGGATGAGCGTGTTGTACGGGCGCTCGGTGATTGAGCCGCGTCCGTTGTTTCGGCGGCGCTGATCTTTCACACAAGGGAAACCCCTACAGCCCACGTCATTCGCGGATTTTTCCTTGGGTCGATGGTGGCCTTTTGGTAGAGTCCTTCGCGCCAGCGGGTTTTCGGCTGGACGATGGAATCGAAGAAAGGAGTCTGGGCTGTGACTGCGGGCAAAAAGATCTTGGGCCTCACGGCGTTGCTATTGATGCTGACGCTGTGGGCCAGCTACTTCTATGTATTCAAGGAAAACCGCGACGGCCAGCTCGGCGGCGCCAGCGAAAGCACTGCCTGGTGCGGTACGCCGCCCAACGGCGAAGCGGCGCTGCTGGGCAAGGACCAGTTGACCTTGCGCATCACCAACAACCTGCGCGGCGAGTTCATGCTCAGCGGCTCGGTGCTGGTGTCCGAGCGCACGTTCAACCGCTACGACCTGGGCCGCAATGAACTGCGCCTGCGCCTGGAGCCGTTGCAGTGGTCCTACGGCGTCACCCCGATCTTCCTCGAGCAAGTGAAGATCCAGCCACTGAGCCGCAACCTCGCGTCCGCCAACAAAAGCGCCTTCGCTGAACTGGAACCACGACCCATCGGTGTGCAGGGGCGGGTCACCGAGTTTCCGTTCGACACTTACCGCTACGGCTACAAGCCGGTGCTGTATTACCTCAAGGGCAGCGAGCGCATCGATCTGCGCTTCAAGAACATCACTACGTTGATGGAGATGTCCAACACCTTCACGCCGATCCAGAAATACAACCGTGTCGAGTACATCGACGAGAAAAACTCGATGATCCGCGACGAGGACTACAAGGCCTACGGCGCCCATGAGTGTGCGTTCAGTGTCGAGCGCAAGGGCTCGTTCAAGGTGGTCGTGCTGTTGTTGCTGCTGGTGTTGTGCCTGCCGTTGCTCCACGTGTTCTATCGCGATGAGCCGGGGATCGACTTCCTGGCGACGCTGGTGGGGATTGGCGTGGTGCGGGTGCTGCTGGTCGGGCCGGTGCAGGACTTCCAGTTGTACAACATCGATTTCCTGTTTGGCGCGGCGATTCTGCTAGTGGGATCGGTGTCGCTGATCAAGGCGATGCGGGCCAATAGCCGGCGGGAGATGGCGTTGAAGAGCGGGGCGACGTCTTCCTGGTGATCGAGTGTGGCTTGAAAAGCCCCTCACCTTAACCCTCTCCCAGGCGGAGAGGGGATTGACCGGGTTGTCTTGTGTCATGCGCCGACCTGAAAGAACCGGTCGATTATGGATTCAAGGACAATCGTTCAGGTCGGCAAATTTCTCCAATATCCCCCAATCAGCTCCCTCTCCCCTTGGGAGAGGGCCAGGGTGAGGGCAGCAATTCCCAGCCGGTCACCCGACCCGAATTCCCCACGTCCATCCCCGCACGGAAAATCCGTGATTTTTGTGGTTTCTGATCGCAAACCCCAAGGTTTTAGCTATACCTGTAATTCCTCCCCACGCAACACTGATTGGGCCTTCTGACAGGAGTTACAGCATGAAGCTAGCAGTGATGATGAGCACGTTGTGCATTGCCACTCTCGGAGTGGTGGGCTGCTCCAGCAAAACCGTCTCTCCCGAGGAATATTCCGGTTTCCTCAAAGACTACAGTCAGCTCAAGGAGGCCAAGTCGCCTTCCGGTGCCGAGGTCATGCGTTGGGTAGATCCCAAGGTCGACATCAACAAATACAGCAGCGTCTACATCGAACCCACCCAGCTTTACCCCAAACCGCAAGCGACTGTGAAAATCCCGCAGCAGACCCTCAACGGCATCACCAGCTACTACGATCAGGCGCTCAAGCGTGAAATCGGCAAGTCATTGCCATTGGCCACCGGCCCGGGGCCGGGCGTGATCGTGGTGCGTGCGGCGATCACTGCCGTGAGCAGCTCGACCGAGGGCCTCAAGCCGTATGAAGTGATTCCGATCGCACTGGTGGCGGCGGCGGTCACCACCGCGAGCGGTTCTCGCGATCAGGAAACCACCCTCGCCACCGAGGCCGTGTTCCTGGATGGCGGCAACAACAAGGTCGTGGCCCAGGTTGTGCGCAAGGGCACCGGCAAACCGTTGGAAAACGACTCCCAGGTGATGAAACCGTCTGATGTCAAAGGCGTGATCGATGGCTGGGCGGCGGACATGCATCAGTCCTATCTGAAACTCAAGGCCAAGTGACTGGCTGAGGCGCTTGCCTCTTCGCGAGCAACCCCGCTCCCACAAAACCTTTGTGGAAGCGGGGTTCGATTCACTGAGACTCTCAAGCCATTTCAGTGTTTTTTCGCCTCTCGGATCCGCTGCTCCTGTTCGCGCAGTTCCGGGGTGAATTCGGCGCCAAACTCTTCTGCCGAGAAGACCTGGCGGATTTCGATTTCGGCCTCGGTGCCCGGCATCGGATTCGGGCAGCGCTTGACCCACTCGATGGCTTCTTCCTTCGATTTCACCTCCCAGATCCAATAGCCGGCGATCAATTCCTTGGTTTCAGCGAAAGGGCCGTCGATCACCGTGCGTTTTTCCCCGGAGAACCTTACGCGAGCCCCCTTGCTGCTGGGATGCAGGCCATCGGCGGACACCAGGATGCCGGCCTTGGCCAGTTCCTCGTTGTAGTTGCCCATCGCGGTCAGCAGTTCTTCGCTGGGCATGGCGCCGGCTTCGGAATCGGCGCTGGCTTTGACAATGATCATGAATTGCATGGTGGTTCTCCGCAGGCGTGTAAGGGATTCACTGCTTAGTCGAACGGGCAGGACTTGAATCGACAGGGCCTTTAAATAAAAGATGCAGACCCGCGTTTTAACAAGCATCGCCTCCATACGGAATGTGTCCGCCATGCCTACCCTTGAACTCACGACCCTGATCCCCGCGCGCACCCCGAGCGAGGTGCTCGACTTCTGCCTGGAGGGCATCAACTTCCCGAAGATTTTCCCCGAGCGCGTCACGCCGCTGGGCGATATCGACCTGGGCCGGCTGCGCATCGAGGCCGGCCGGCAGTTTCGGTTTCGGCACTGGATGTTCAACCTTATCCCGTCGAACTGGACGGTGGTCATTCGTGAGGTCAGCGACAGTCACTTCATCGATGAAATGCTCAAGGGGCCGCTGCGTGCCTTTCGTCATGAACATCGGGTGGCGGCGGGAGAGGGCGGTACGCTTTACACCGACCGGGTGACGTACTCGGCGATTGGCGGGGCGTTCAGCGAGGCGTTGCTGGTGAACGGCTACATGCGGCGGATTTTCGAGGCGCGGCACCGCAACATGCTGCAACTGCTCAAATAACCCTGCTGATTCAGGTTGTATCCAGTTTTGTCTTCCGGAGCATGACAATTTCAGTTCAGGCATAGGTCGTCGGACAATTTCGTGGTTAACTTCGGCCTCTTGCGTGATTTTCAATAAAACAACGTTCAGAAGGATTCCGTTCATGGCTCAAGTCACCCTCAAAGGCAACCCGGTTCAAGTCAACGGCCAGTTGCCACAAGCCGGTTCCCAGGCACCAGCCTTTTCCCTGGTTGCCGGCAATCTGTCCGACGTCACCCTGAAAGACTTCGCCGGCAAGCGCAAAGTGCTGAACATCTTCCCAAGCGTCGACACCCCGACCTGCGCTACCTCCGTGCGCAAGTTCAACGCCCAGGCCAACGACATCGCCAACACCGTGGTGCTGTGCATCTCCGCTGACCTGCCGTTCGCCCAGGCCCGTTTCTGCGGCGCCGAAGGCCTGGAAAACGTACAGAACCTGTCGACCCTGCGCGGCACCGAGTTCATCCAGAACTACGGCGTTGCCATCGCCGACGGCCCGCTGAAAGGCCTGACCGCCCGTGCCGTCGTCGTTCTGGACGAGAACGACAAAGTGCTGCACAGCGAGCTGGTCAAGGAAATCGCTGAAGAGCCGAACTACGAAGCAGCCCTCGCTGTTCTGAAGTAATCCGCTTTCTCAAACAGCGTTTTTACAATTGTTAACGGCCTGGCCCTGTCCAGGCCGTTTTCATTTGTGTATCAGTGTCTTGCCTCACACCTTGAAACGTAAGTTGAAGGTAAATTGCCGGTAAATGCGCTTTGCTTAATCCCCACCAGTGCTTATCGTTCAGCCTCCCGTAAAAGAAGCCCACGCGCCCAATGGTTAATCACTCCATGCAATCGTCCCCCCGTAAATCCCGTCGCTGGCTGATCAGCCTGTTCGTGCTGCTGGTCGTCGCCGTCCTGTGCTGGAAATTCTGGCCGGCCGGAGCGCCCCACAAGGCGGGCGCCGAGAAGGCTGCGGCCGGCCATACCGGCCGTTCGGGGATGATGCGGCCGGGCTTCGGTGGCGGCACCGGGCCGATTCCGGTGCGCGTGGCACCGGCGGTCACCGGGGACTTCCCGCTGTACTACAAGGCGCTGGGCACGGTGACGGCGCTCAACACCATCAATGTGCGCAGCCGCGTGGCCGGCGAACTGGTGAAGATCTATTTCGAAGAAGGGCAGATGGTCAAGGCGGGCGACCTGCTCGCGGAGATTGACCCGCGTCCGTACCAGAACGCCTTGCTTCAGGCCGAAGGCACCTTGCTGCAAAACCAGGCGCAACTGAAAAACGCCCAGGTCGACGTCGAGCGTTATCGCGGCCTGTTCAAGGAAGACAGCATCGCCAAGCAGACCCTGGACACCGCCGAAGCGCTGGTCGGCCAATACCTCGGCACGGTGAAAACCAATCAGGCGGCGGTCAACGACGCCAAGCTCAACCTCGACTTCACCAAGATCCGCGCACCGATTGCCGGCCGCGTGGGTCTGCGCCAGCTCGACGTCGGCAACCTGGTGGCCGCCAACGACACCACGTTCCTGGCGGTCATCACCCAGACCCAACCGATCAGCGTGGCCTTCACACTGCCGGAAAACAGCCTTGAAACCGTCCTTGCCCGCTATCGCAGTGGCGCGAAACTGCCGGCCGAAGCCTGGGATCGTGGCGACACCAAGTTGCAGGCCACCGGCGTTCTGCAAAGCCTCGACAACCAGATCGACGTCGCCACCGGCACCCTGAAATTCAAGGCCCGTTACGAAAACCGCGACCAGTCGCTGTTCCCCAACCAGTTCGTCAACGTCCACCTGCTGGCCGACACCCTCAAGGGTGTGGTGCTGGCGCCTTCGGCGGCGATCCAGTTCGGCAACAACGGCACCTTTGTCTACGCCATGGACGGTGACAAGAAAGTCACCATCCGCCAGTTGAAGATCGGCGCCAGCGATGGCAACAACACCGTGGTCACCGAAGGCCTGGTCGCTGGCGACCGCGTGGTGCTGGAGGGCACCGACCGCCTGAAGGAAGGCAGTGAAGTGGAAGTGGTCAACGACAGCCAGGACGTACCGACCACGCCGACCGGACACCTGCAAGGCAAATCCGCCGCCACCGCGCCTGACGCCGCCGTCACCGACAAGGCCAAGAAGGGCGCATGAACATTTCGCGGCTGTTTATTCTCCGTCCGGTAGCCACCACGCTGAGCATGCTGGCTATCGTTCTGGCCGGTCTGATCGCTTATCGTCTGCTGCCGGTTTCGGCGCTGCCCCAGGTCGATTACCCGACCATCCGCGTCATGACCCTGTACCCCGGCGCCAGTCCGGATGTCATGACCAGCGCCGTCACTGCGCCACTGGAACGTCAGTTCGGACAGATGCCGGGCCTGACGCAAATGGCCTCGACCAGTTCCGGCGGTGCCTCGGTGCTGACCCTGCGCTTCAGCCTCGACATCAACATGGATGTCGCCGAGCAGCAAGTGCAGGCCGCGATCAACGCCGCGACCAATCTGCTGCCGACCGATTTGCCGGCACCGCCGGTGTACAACAAGGTCAACCCGGCGGACACCCCGGTGCTGACGCTCGCGATCACCTCGAAAACCATGTTGCTGCCCAAGCTCAATGACCTGGTCGATACGCGCATGGCGCAGAAAATCGCCCAGATCAGCGGTGTCGGCATGGTCAGCATTGCCGGCGGCCAGCGTCAGGCGGTGCGGATCAAGGTCAACCCCGAGGCCCTGGCCGCCAACAGTCTGAACCTGTCGGACGTGCGCACCCTGATCGGTGCGTCCAACGTCAACCAGCCCAAGGGCAACTTCGACGGTCCGACCCGGGTGTCGATGCTCGACGCCAACGACCAGCTGACCTCACCCAAGGACTACGCCAATCTGATCCTCGCCTACAAGAACGGCGCGCCGTTGCGGCTCAAGGATGTGGCGGAAATCGTCGATGGCGCCGAGAACGAACGTCTCGCCGCGTGGGCCAACCAGAATCAGGCGGTGTTGCTGAACATCCAGCGTCAGCCGGGCGCCAACGTGATCGAAGTGGTCGACCGGATCAAGGCGCTGCTGCCGAGCATCACCGACAACCTGCCGGCCGGTCTCGACGTCACCGTGCTGACCGACCGTACCCAGACCATTCGCGCCTCGGTCACCGACGTGCAGCATGAACTGCTGATCGCCATCGCCCTGGTGGTGATGGTGACGTTCCTGTTCCTGCGGCGCGCCAGTGCCACCATCATTCCGTCGGTGGCCGTGCCACTGTCGCTGATCGGCACCTTCGGCGTGATGTACCTGGCCGGGTTCTCGGTGAACAACCTGACCCTGATGGCCCTGACCATCGCCACCGGCTTCGTGGTCGACGACGCCATCGTGATGCTGGAAAACATCGCGCGCTTCATCGAAGAAGGTGACAGCCCGCTGCAGGCCGCGCTCAAAGGCGCCAAGCAGATCGGTTTTACCCTGATTTCCCTGACCCTGTCGCTGATCGCGGTGCTGATCCCGCTGCTGTTCATGGCGGACGTGGTGGGGCGCCTGTTCCGCGAGTTCGCCATCACCCTGGCGGTGGCGATCCTGATTTCCCTGGTGGTGTCGCTGACCCTGACGCCGATGATGTGCGCGCGCCTGCTCAAACGTGAGCCGGAGGCCAGCGAGCAGGGCCGTTTCTATCGTGCCAGCGGTGAGTTCATCGACTGGATGATCGCCGGCTACGGGCGCATGTTGCAGTGGGTGCTCAAGCGTCAGCCACTGACCCTGCTGGTCGCCATCGGCACCCTGGCCCTGACCGTGTTCCTTTATATGGTGGTGCCCAAGGGTTTCTTCCCGGTGCAGGACACCGGGGTGATCCAGGGTATTTCCGAGGCACCGCAGTCGATTTCCTTCGCCGCCATGAGTGAACGCCAGCAGGCGCTCGCCAAGGTGATCCTGGAAGATCCGGCGGTTGAAAGCCTGTCGTCCTACATCGGCGTCGATGGCGACAACGCCACCCTCAACAGTGGGCGTCTGCTGATCAACCTCAAACCCCACGGTCAGCGTGACCTCAGCGCCGCCGAGGTGATCACGCGGCTGCAACCGCAGCTGGACAAACTGGTCGGTATCCGTCTGTTCATGCAACCGGTGCAGGACCTGACCATCGAAGACCGTGTCAGCCGCACCCAGTACCAGTTCAGCATGTCTTCGCCGGACGCCGATCTGCTCAGCCTGTGGAGCGGCCGACTGGTCGAGGCGCTGGCGCAGCGCCCGGAACTGACTGACGTCGCCAGTGATTTGCAGGACAAGGGTTTGCAGGTGTATCTGGTCATCGACCGTGATGCGGCCTCACGCCTTGGCGTTTCGGTGTCGAACATCACCGATGCGCTCTACGATGCGTTCGGCCAGCGGCAGATTTCCACCATTTACACCCAGGCCAGCCAGTACCGCGTGGTGCTGCAAGCCCAGGCCGGGGAGCGGATCGGCCCGCAGGCGCTGGATCAGATTCACGTCAAGACCACCGACGGCGCACAGGTGCGGTTGTCGAGCCTGGCCCATGTCGAGGAGCGCCAGGCGCAACTGGCGATCACCCATATCGGTCAGTTCCCGGCGGTGATGATGTCGTTCAACCTCGCGCCCGGCGTGGCGCTGGGGCATGCGGTGGACGTGATCGATCAGGTGCAGAAGGACATCGGCATGCCGATCGGCGTGCAGACCCAGTTCCAGGGCGCGGCCGAAGCGTTCCAGGCGTCGCTGTCGAGCACCTTGCTGCTGATTCTGGCGGCGGTGGTGACCATGTACATCGTGCTTGGCGTGCTCTACGAGAGCTATATCCACCCGATCACCATTCTCTCGACCCTGCCATCGGCGGCGGTGGGCGCCTTGCTGGCGCTGCTGCTCAGTGGCAATGACCTGGGGATGATCGCGATCATCGGCATCATCCTGCTGATCGGTATCGTCAAGAAGAACGCGATCATGATGATCGACTTCGCCCTCGACGCCGAACGCAACCAGGGCATGGCGCCGGAGCAGGCTATCTATCAGGCAGCGTTGCTGCGCTTCCGGCCGATCCTGATGACCACCCTGGCCGCATTGTTCGGCGCGGTGCCGTTGATGCTGGCGACCGGTTCCGGCGCGGAATTGCGTCAGCCTTTGGGTCTGGTGATGGTCGGTGGCTTGCTGATGAGCCAGATTCTGACCTTGTTCACCACGCCGGTGATCTATTTGTACTTCGACCGGCTGGGTCGCCGTTTCGGCAAGTCCAAGGCTGAAGAGGTGGCCGTGTGATCATGCTGAACACCCGACCCGCTCCTGATGGGGTCAATACATGAACCTCTCCGGTCCTTTCATCAAGCGCCCGGTGGCGACCATGCTGCTGAGCCTGGCGATCATGCTGCTGGGCGGCGTGAGCTTCGGCTTGCTGCCGGTATCACCGCTGCCGCAAATGGACTTCCCGGTGATCGTGGTGCAGGCCAGCCTGCCCGGCGCCAGTCCGGAGGTCATGGCATCCACTGTGGCGACGCCGCTGGAGCGCTCGTTCGGCGCCATTGCCGGCGTCAACACCATGAGCAGTCGCTCCAGCCAGGGTTCGACCCGGGTCATTCTGCAATTCGACCTCGACCGCGACATCAACGGCGCGGCGCGGGAAGTGCAGGCGGCGATCAACGCCTCGCGCAACCTGCTGCCGAGCGGGATGCGCAGCATGCCGACCTACAAGAAGGTCAATCCGTCCCAGGCACCGATCATGGTGCTGTCGCTGACTTCGGACGTGCTGGAAAAAGGCCAGCTCTATGACCTGGCCTCGACCATCCTGTCCCAGAGCCTGTCCCAGGTGCAGGGCGTGGGTGAAGTGCAGATTGGCGGCAGCTCCCTGCCGGCAGTGCGCATCGAACTCGAACCCCAGGCGCTGAACCAGTACGGCGTGGCACTGGACGACGTGCGCAAGACCATCGCCGAGGCCAACGTGCGCCGGCCGAAAGGTTCGGTCGAGGACGGTGAGCGGCTGTGGCAGATCCAGGCCAATGATCAACTGGAGAAAGCCAAGGATTACGAGTCGCTGATCATTCACTACGCCGACGGCGCCGCGTTGCGCCTGAAAGATGTGGCCAAGGTCAGCGACGGTGTCGAGGACCGTTACAACAGCGGGTTCTTCAACGATGACGCAGCGGTGCTGCTGGTGATCAACCGGCAGGCCGGCGCCAACATCATCGAGACGGTCAACGAGATCAAGGCGCAACTGCCGGCGTTGCAGGCGGTGCTGCCGGCCAGTGTCAAACTGAACCTGGCGATGGACCGCTCGCCGGTGATCAAGGCCACGCTGCACGAAGCGGAAATGACCCTGCTGATCGCCGTGGCCCTGGTGATTCTGGTGGTGTTCCTGTTCCTCGGTAACTTCCGCGCCTCGTTGATCCCGACCCTGGCGGTGCCGGTGTCGCTGGTCGGTACGTTCGCGGTGATGTACCTCTACGGCTTTTCGCTGAACAACCTGTCGCTGATGGCGCTGATTCTCGCCACCGGACTGGTGGTGGACGACGCCATCGTGGTGCTGGAGAACATTTCCCGGCACATCGACGAAGGCGTCAAACCGATGAGGGCCGCGTACCTCGGGGCCAAGGAAGTCGGCTTCACCTTGCTGTCGATGAACGTCTCGCTGGTCGCGGTGTTCCTGTCGATCCTGTTCATGGGCGGGATCATCGAAAGCCTGTTCCGTGAATTCTCCATTACGCTGGCGGCGGCCATCGTAGTGTCGCTGGTGGTGTCGCTGACCCTGACGCCAATGCTCTGCGCACGCTGGCTCAAGCCGCACACGCCAGGGCAGGAGAACCGCCTGCAACGCTGGAGCCGGCACGCCAACGACTGGATGGTCGGCAAGTACGCCACCAGCCTCGACTGGGTGCTGCGTCACCGGCGTCTGACCCTGTTGAGCCTGATCGTCACCGTCGGGGTCAACGTCGCCCTGTACGTTGTGGTGCCAAAGACCTTCATGCCGCAACAGGACACCGGCCAGTTGATCGGTTTCGTGCGCGGTGACGACGGCCTGTCGTTCAGCGTGATGCAGCCGAAAATGGAAATCTTCCGCCGCGCGGTGCTCAAGGATGAGGCGGTGGAAAGCGTTGCCGGGTTCATCGGTGGCACCAACGGCACCAACAACGCGTTCATGCTGGTTCGCCTGAAACCGATCAAGGAGCGCAATCTGTCGGCGCAGAAAGTCATCGAGCGCCTGCGCAAGGAAATGCCCAAGGTGCCGGGCGCCCAGTTGATGCTGATGGCCGACCAGGACCTGCAATTCGGCGGCGGCCGCGAGCAGACTACCTCGCAATACAGCTACATCCTGCAAAGCGGTGACCTGGGGGCGCTGCGCGAGTGGTATCCGAAAGTGGTGACCGCGCTCAGGGCGTTGCCCGAGCTGACCGCCATCGACGCCCGTGAGGGTCGCGGCGCGCAGCAGGTGACGTTGATTGTCGACCGTGATCAGGCCAAGCGCCTGGGGGTGGACATGAACATGGTCACCGCCGTGCTGAACAATGCCTACAGCCAGCGGCAGATTTCGACGATCTACGACAGCCTCAACCAGTACCAGGTGGTGATGGAGGTCAATCCGAAATACGCCCAGGATCCGGTGACGCTCAAGCAGGTCGAAGTCATCACCGCCGACGGTGCGCGGGTTCCGCTGTCGACCTTCGCCCATTATGAGAACAGCCTGGAAGACGACCGGGTCAGCCACGAAGGCCAGTTCGCGTCCGAGGACATTTCCTTCGACATGGCCGAAGGCGTGACGGTGGAGCAGGGCAGTGCCGCGATCGAGCGGGCGATTGCCAAGGTCGGTCTGCCGGAAGACGTGATCGCAAAAATGGCCGGCACCGCCGACGCCTTTGCCGCGACCCAGAAGAGTCAGCCGTTCATGATTCTTGGCGCGCTGCTGGCGGTGTATCTGGTGCTCGGTGTGCTGTACGAAAGCTACATTCACCCGCTGACCATTCTCTCGACCCTGCCTTCGGCCGGGGTCGGTGCGCTGCTGTCGATCTATGCGCTGGGCGGCGAGTTCAGCCTGATTTCGCTGCTCGGGCTGTTCCTGCTGATCGGCGTGGTGAAGAAGAACGCGATCCTGATGATCGACCTGGCGCTGCAACTGGAGCGCCATCAGGGCCTGTCGCCGCTGGAATCGATCCGCAGCGCCTGTCTGCAACGCTTGCGGCCGATTCTGATGACCACGCTGGCAGCGATCCTCGGCGCCTTGCCGCTGTTGCTCAGCCGGGCCGAAGGCGCAGAAATGCGTCAACCGCTGGGCCTGACCATCATCGGCGGGCTGATTTTCAGCCAGGTGCTGACCCTTTACACCACGCCGGTGGTTTACCTCTATCTCGACAAACTGCGCCATCGTTTCAACAAATGGCGTGGCGTACGTACCGATGCCGCACTGGAAACTCCGCTATGACTGACCGTTCGCTTCTCAATCTGGCCACTGCCCGTGGCTCGCGTCTGTTGAGTCTGTCGCTGTGCGTGGCGATGCTCAGTGCCTGCGCCGTCGGCCCGGACTATCATCGCCCGCAAACCGCGCAAATCGCCCAATACAAGGAAGCCGAAGGCTGGAGCCAGGCCAACCCGAGCGATGCCCTGGCCCGTGGTGCCTGGTGGGAACTGTATGGCGACCGTCAGCTCAATGAGTTGATCGCGAAACTCAACAGCGCCAACCAGAGCGTCGCGCAGTCCGAGGCGCAGTTCCGTCAGGCCCAGGCACTGGTACGCAGCGCGCGCGGGGCGTTTTACCCGAGCGTTGATCTGAGCGCGGGCAAGACCCGTTCCAGCCAGGGCACCGGCAGCAGCAGTTCGAGCCTGAGCAGTTCCTCCAGCGGTATTCGTGATACCTACAACGCGCAGTTGGGCGTCAGTTGGGAGGCGGATGTCTGGGGCAAATTGCGTCGTGGCCTGGAGGCCAACGAAGCCAGCGCCCAGGCCAGTTTTGCCGATCTGGCGGCGATGCGCCTGAGCCAACAGTCCGAGTTGGTGAAAAACTACCTGCAATTGCGGGTGATCGATCAGCAGAAACGCTTGCTCGAGTCGACCGTGGCCGCGTATGAACGCTCGCTGAAAATGACGCAGAACCAGTACAAGGCCGGGGTTTCCGGGCGTGACGCGGTGGCCCAGGCGCAGACTCAGTTGAAGTCCACCCAGGGCGATCTGGTGGATCTGATCTGGCAGCGGGCGCAGTTCGAAAACGCCATCGCCGTACTGATCGGGCAACCGCCGGCCGAGTTCAAACTCGCCGAAACCCAGGACATTCCCAAGCTGCCGCCGATTCCGCTGAGCCTGCCCTCGCAATTGCTGGAGCGACGTCCGGACATCGCCTCGGCCGAGCGCTCGGTGATCGCCGCCAACGCCAATATCGGCGTGGCAAAAGCGGCGTATTACCCGGATCTGAGCCTGAGCATGAGCGGCGGTTATAGCAGCAGCACCTCCCAGAATCTCATCAGTCTGCCGAACCGCTTCTGGTCGGTGGGGCCGAAAGTGACGTTGCCGCTGTTCGACGGCGGGCAGCGCTCGGCGGAAGTCGACCGTACCGAGGCGATCTACGATCAGACCGTGGCCAAATACCGCCAGACCGTGCTCGACGGCTTCCGCGAGGTGGAAAACTACCTGGTGCAGTTGAAGGTGTATGAGGACGAAGCGGCGGTGCGCCAGGAAGCCCTTGATGCGGCCCGCGACTCGGTGCGCCTGACCGAAAACCAGTACAAGGCCGGGCTCATCGCCTATCTCGATGTGGTCACGGTGCAAGCCACGGCGTTGAGTAACGAGCGCAGTGTGCTGAATGTGCTGCAGAGCCGGCTGATCGCCAGTGTGCAGTTGATTGCCGCGCTGGGCGGGGGCTGGGACGGGCAACTCGATGTGAGTGATAACCGCTGATCGGTCAACGCCGGCTACCGGATTAGAGGGGTGGGGCCGATCAAACAAGCGTTTCATCGGCTTGATGGCAAATTGACTACTTTGTCAGTGCGTTCTTCTGTGCAATCAGTACAATCGGCGCATTTACCCTCGCCGAGAACGGACGCGCTACGGTGGGGTGGTCACGAGAACTCCCATGCTCATCGGTAACTATTCCTTCACGCTGGTTTTTATTTCGCTGTGTGTGGCGATCCTCGCGTCGTACACCGCTCTCGATCTCACCGGGCGCATTGCCACCGCCAAGGGACGTGCCGTGCATTTGTGGACGGCCGGTGGCGCGTTTGCCATGGGCGTCGGTGTCTGGTCGATGCACTTCATCGGCATGCTGGCCTTCAAGCTGCCGATCAGCCTGGGTTATGACACCGGGCTCACGGCCCTGTCGCTGTTGATCGCGGTGTTGTCCTGCGGCTTTGCCTTGTGGCTGGTCAGCCAACCGAAACTGCCCGCGTGGCAACTGGCCTTCGGCGCCTTGATCATGGGCGCCGGCATCAGCACCATGCATTACACCGGCATGGCGGCCATGCGCATGCAGCCGGGTATCGACTACGACCCGACCCTGTTCGGCGCTTCTTTGCTCATTGCTGTCGGGGCGTCGGCGGCGGCGTTGTGGATCGCCTTTCGCCTGCGTCAGCAGTCGCCTTACGTGCGGCTGTTCCGTGCCGGGGCAGCGATTGTCATGGGCGTGGCGATCGTCGGCATGCATTACACCGGCATGGCGGCGGCGCGTTTTCCCGAAGGCAGCTTCTGCGGCGCGGCGCTCAGCGGCCTGAACGGCAACGGCCTCGATAATCTGGTGCTGATCACCACCCTGGCGGTGCTAACCATCGCCTTGCTGACGTCGATCCTCGACGCGCGCCTCGAAGCACGCACCGCCGATCTGGCCCATTCGCTGACCGTCGCCAACCGTGAACTGACCCAACTGGCGCTGCACGACACCCTCACCGGTCTGCCCAATCGCCTGTTGCTGGACGACCGGATCAATCAGGCGATGAAGAAGGTCAACGAGCAGGGTGGTTGTTTTGCGCTGATGTTCATCGATCTGGACGGCTTCAAACCGGTCAACGACGCTTTCGGCCATCACATGGGCGATCAGTTGTTACGCGAAGTGGCGGTGCGTCTGCGTGAGGACCTGCGCAGCCTCGACACGCTGGCGCGGATCGGCGGCGATGAATTTGTCCTGCTGGTGCGCCTCAACGAGCCCAACGACGCACTGGGTCTGGCGGCGCGCCAGGTCGGGTTGATTGCGCAGTCGTTCCGGGTGGCCGATCACGATTTGCAGATTTCCGCCAGCGTCGGCATCGCGCTGTTCCCCGGCAACGGCCAGAACGCCCAGGAACTGCTGATGAACGCCGACGCCGCGATGTACCACGCCAAGGGCGGCGGCAAGAACGGCTACAGCTTCTTCGACGCGTCGATGAACAACAACGCGCGCAAGCAACTGCAACTGTTGCAGGACCTGCGCGCGGCACTGGAACACAATGAATTCAGCCTGCATTACCAGCCCAAGTTCGATGCCGCCGACGGTCTTCCGGTAGGAGCCGAGGCGCTGCTGCGCTGGGAGCATCCGACCCACGGCATGCTGATGCCGGACAAGTTCATCGATCTGGCGGAAAAAACCGGCCTGATCATCCCCATCGGCGATTGGGTGCTCAATGAAGCCTGCCGGCAGATGCGCGAGTGGTACGTCCTCGGCCATACCGACTGGCGTATCGCGGTGAACCTGTCGGCGTTGCAGTTCTGCCACGCGGGACTGGTGCAGAGCGTGGCGAATGCGCTGGCGACCCACCATTTGCCGGCCAACAGCCTGACCCTGGAAATCACCGAAACCACCGCCATGAGCGACGCCGATGCGAGCATGACGGTGCTGCAAGAGCTGTCCGACATGGGCGTCGATTTGTCGATCGACGATTTCGGCACCGGTTATTCGAGCCTGATGTACCTCAAGCGTCTGCCGGCCAATGAGCTGAAAATCGATCGCGGTTTCGTGCGCGACCTGGAGCGCGACAGCGATGACGCCGCCATCGTTTCGGCGATTGTCGCGCTGGGGCAGGCCCTGGGGCTGCGAATTGTTGCCGAAGGTGTCGAAACCGGCGTGCAGCAGGACTTCCTGACGCAACTGGGCTGTGATTCCCTGCAAGGCTACCTGCTCGGCCATCCGATGCCGGCGGATCGCTTTATCCAGAGCGTGACGCGGGACAAGCGCCTGACGGCGGTCTGACCCACCGAGTCATCGTTCTGCACGGGCAAGCCGCGCTCCCCGGGATCTTGCGTGAGCGGTTGCCCGCGAAGGCGTCATGTCTGCCGGCACAGACTTATGCAAAACCCGGCAATGACGGTTATTCTTCCCCCCGACTGTTACGAGTGCATTTGGGGGAAGGCCAGCATGGATAAAGTCATTGTGATCACCGGCGGCGGGCGCGGAATCGGGGCCGCCACCGCGCTGTTGGCTGCTGAGCAAGGCTATCGGATCTGCATCAACTACCAGGCGGACGAACAGGCCGCGCAAAGCGTGCTGGAGCAAGTCCGCGCACTGGGCGCCCAAGCCATTGCGGTCCGCGCCGATGTCAGTATCGAAGACGAAGTGGTCGCCCTGTTTCACCGGGTCGACACCGAACTGGGCCGGGTCACCGCTCTGGTGAACAACGCCGGCACCGTCGGGCACAAATCGCGGGTCGACGAAATGTCCGAATTCCGCATTCTCAAAATCATGAAGACCAACGTTCTGGCGCCGATTCTCTGCGCCAAGCATGCGATCCTGCGCATGTCGCCCAAGCACGGCGGGCAGGGCGGCAGCATCGTCAACGTGTCTTCGGTCGCTGCGCGCCTGGGCTCGCCCAATGAGTACGTCGACTACGCCGCTTCCAAAGGCGCGCTCGACACCTTCACCATCGGCTTGTCCAAGGAAGTGGCGGGCGAGGGGATTCGGGTCAACGCGGTGCGTCCGGGCTACATCTACACCGATTTCCACGCCTTGAGCGGCGACCCGGACCGGGTCAGCAAACTGGAATCGGCCATCCCGATGGCCCGTGGCGGCCGGCCGGATGAAGTGGCGGAAGCGATTGTCTGGTTGCTGTCGGACAAGGCCTCGTATGCGACGGGAACGTTTGTCGACCTGGGTGGCGGGCGCTAGTCCTTCTGGCTGTTCATCTTTAACGCCGGGGCTATTGTTCAGCGTTGTTAAATTTTTAAATAAATAGCGAAACCATCTCCCTTGATGTAAAAGGGGAGGTGGTTTTTTGTTTTGCAGTCCCGTATTTGCTGGGTATCTTCTTTGTAAGTTGTTAGTTGCACTGTTTGATATGTTTGAGCCTGAAATTATTTGTACGGTAAGTTCCATGGTCGGCTGTTGAGTTGAATCTGCTCGTTGGATATTCTTTGTTTGCCTTGCAGCGAGCAAGGTTTAAATATTAATGAAAAGGAGTTTGAAAATGGATCTTTATGAAGATGAAGTAGCGCTGTGGAGTGATTTCGTGGCGAAAACCCTGACCAAGACTTTTACGCTGACCATGCCGCCGGAAATTTTGAAGATTATTGCCGATCTGGCGGACAAGTTTATTCTTGAGCGCCGCAAGCGCGAAGTTGTTTCTGAAGATAAATAATTAAGTTATTTATTGTTTTTTGATAATTACCTGATATTGAAATGGAAGTGTGGTAAGTATGGAAAGCCCGAAAAAATCGTTCAAGGCCAACCTTTTTTATAAAGGCAAGCCGTTGGTTCTGAACTATCAGTTGATGGAGGCCAGGCTGAAGCGCAAGCGTCTGACGCCGGCTCAGCGCGCGGAATATAACCGCCAGTTGCAGAATGAAGGCGGCTTCCTGACAGTCGCTGACAGGGAAGACACTGAGCCGTTGTTGATCAACTTTCACTCTGAAGAAGAACGTTACACGCTGCGTGTGGCCACGCCAGGGATGTTTCTTGGAAAACTCTTGAGCATGGAGAACATTCGGGATGGGCAGGGGCAACAGACATTTGAAAAGCAATGGGTGGTCGTTGATCGAACCGAGCCGACCCGGTTTTTCCTGGAAAGTGTTTCTCCCGGGACTGTCAGGATGTTGAACGTCGCGAAAAAAGCGTCTTCGGACAATGAGATCAAGGGGCCGATTTATCTCTACGAGCAACCTGGCCGTCTGGAACTGGATAATCAACGCTACTTTTCGCAAACCCGGATTGAGGGGCAGCACCTGCTGCACGATCCGTTCGGTGTGAACTTCGATATACAGGTGAAAGACGTTCCGTTATCGAACGATCCGTCTGATTGAGTCGTTTGAATGCGTGATTGAAAAGTCCTGCCGATAGTGATCGGCAGGACTTTTTTATTTGGGCAGTGGCGGGTTCAGAACGACCGCACAATTCGCCCCAATGTTTCCATCGCTTTTTCCGAGTCCTCGGTCCACGGGCTGCCATAGTTCAGACGAATGCAGTTTCGAAAGCGTTGGGCCGGTGAAAAAATCGGTCCTGGCGCGATACTGATGCCTTGCGCCAGGGCCATCTGGAACAACTTCAGCGAGTCCATCTGCGGTGGCAGTTCCAGCCACAGAAAGTAGCCGCCGGCCGGTTGGCTGACCCGGGTCTGCGCCGGGAAGTAGCGGGCGATGGCCGCAAGCATGGCGCTTTGCTGTTCTTCCAGGGCGTAGCGCAATTTGCGCAGGTGACGGTCGTAGCCGCCGTGTTGCAGGTAGTCGGCGATGGCGGCCTGGGCCGGCATCGAGGCGCACAGCGAGGTCATCAGTTTCAGCCGCTCGATCTTTTGCGCGTAACGGCCGGCGGCGACCCAACCGATGCGGTAGCCGGGGGCCAGGCTCTTGGCGAACGAGCCGCAATGCATCACCAGACCTTCGGTGTCGAACGCCTTGGCCGGTTTCGGCGCTTGCTGGCCGTAATACAGCTCGGCGTAGACGTCATCCTCAATCAGCGGCACCTGATGCCGGCGCAGCAGCTCGACCAGCTCCTGTTTCTTCGCCTCGGGCATGGTCGCCCCCATCGGGTTCTGGAAACTGGTCATGCACCAGCACGCCTTGATCGGATGGCGCTCAAGGGTCTGGGCGAGCACGCCGAGATCGATGCCGTCCCGTGGATGCACGGGAATTTCCACGGCCTTGAGTTTCAACCGCTCCAGCACTTGCAGGCTGGCGTAAAACGCCGGGGCTTCGATGGCGACCAGATCGCCGGGTTCGGTCACCGCTTGCAGGCACAGGTTCAGCGCTTCAAGAGCGCCGTTGGTGATCAACAGTTCTTCCATCGGCAGCATCAACCCGCCGACCATGTAGCGCAGGGCGATCTGCCGACGCAGTTGCGGGTTGCCCGGCGACATGTCGGTGACCACCATGCGCGGATCCATCTCCCGCGCTGCACTCGCCAGTGAACGCGACAGGCGTTGCAGCGGGAACAGGGTCGGGCTGGGGAACGCCGAACCGAAGGGCACGGTGCTTGGGTCCTTGATGGACTCCAGCACCGAGAACACCAGTTCGCTGACGTCGACTTCGGTGGACTCGTTGACCTGGCTGCTGATCACCGGCTCCGAGAACGGACTCGGCGCGTGGGCATTGACGAAGTAGCCCGAGCGCGGCCGGGCGCGGATCAGGCCCCGGCGTTCGAGCAGGTAGTAGGCCTGGAACACCGTGGACGGGCTGACGCCGTAGGTCTGGCTGGCGTAGCGCACCGAGGGCACCCGCTGGCCGGGGCCGAGGACGCCGGAGCGGATCAGTTCAGCGATGTCGTCGGCGAATTTTTCGTAGCGTTTCATCGATGGCCTTGTGGCTGGTATGGAAAAAAGCCCCTCACCCTGAGCCTCTCCCGGAGGGAGAGGGGACTGACCGAGGGTTGCTGCAGAAAATTATCGACCTGAAATATCGAGTTGAACTCAGGTTTGAACAGCCAGCAAATCAGCTCCCTTTCCCCCTCGCCCACTTTGGGGAGGGGGTTGAGGTGAGGGGGGATTCTAGCGGCTCAGCGATTCATCGGCGCCACAAACCTGCTTTTGGCCACGCTGTAAACCTCAGGCTCATCGCTATCGGCAATCTTGAAGCTCAAGGTCTGCGAACTGCTGGCCGGACGATCCGTGGTCATCGCCACCGACACTGGCACGTCGACAATTTCGCCGGGCGCCAGACTCAGGTCGGTCTTGCCTTGCAGCTGAAAGCCATCGCCATCGACCAGGCTCAGGTTGTATTCCTGGCGCTGCTGGGTCTTGTTGATCACCTTGAGGGTGTAGATGTTCTCGATCTGGCCCTGGCCGTTTTCACGGAACAGCCCGCGATCCTTGGTCACGTCCAGCGACACCATCGGTCGTTCGGCCAGCGCCAGGGCCAGCGCGCCGATCATCACCACCAGCACCGCGACGTAACCGATCAAGCGGGGTCGCAGCAGGTGCGTCTTGCCACCCTGCAACTCGCGCTCGGAGGTGTAGCGGATCAGGCCGCGCGGATAGTTCATCTTGTCCATGATCGAGTCGCAGGCATCGATGCACGCGGCGCAACCGATGCACTCCATTTGCAGACCGTCGCGGATGTCGATGCCGGTCGGACACACCTGCACACACAGCTGACAGTCGATGCAGTCACCGAGGCCGGCCTCGGCGGGTTTGACCTCGCGTTTGCGCGGGCCACGGTTTTCACCACGGGCCACGTCGTAGGAAATCGCCAGGGTGTCCTTGTCGAACATCACGCTCTGGAACCGCGCATACGGACACATGTGCATGCACACTGCTTCGCGCAGCCAACCGGCGTTGATGTAGGTGGCGGCGGTAAAGAACAGCACCCAGAACAGGCTGACGCCGCCGATCTGCAGGGTCAGCAGTTCCTCGGCCAATGGCCGGATCGGCGCGAAGTAACCGACGAAGGTCAGGCCGGTCAGTACGCTGATTGCCAGCCAAAGGCTGTGCTTGGCTGCGCGCCGGGCCAGTTTGTTCAGGCTCCACGGTGCGGCTTGCAGCTTGATCCGCTGGTTGCGCTCACCCTCGGTGATCTTCTCGCACCACATGAAAATCCACGTCCACGAACTCTGTGGGCAGGTGTAACCGCACCAGACCCGCCCGGCGAACACGGTGATCGCGAACAGGCCGAACGCGGCGATGATCAGCAGTGCCGACAGCAGAATGAAATCCTGCGGCCAGAACGTCGCACCGAAGATATGGAATTTGCTTTCGGAAAGATCCCAGAGTACGGCCTGGCGACCGCCCCAGTTCAGCCAGACGGTGCCGAAGAACAGCAAAAACAGAAACCCCGCGCCGCTCATGCGCAGGGTTCGGAACAGGCCGGTGAAGCTGCGGGTGAAGATCTGGTTGTCGCTGGAGGCGGCCTTCGTCTTCATTGGACGGGCCGGCACTTTTTTAATGGTTGGCGTTGCTTCTACGGTTCGGACGGGGATTTGTTCGCTCATGGTCTTTAGCTCATCAGCCTCCATCAGGCCAGAGCACTATGAGCGCCGATCTGTTTGCATAACAGACTCAGGTATTTCAATAAAAAGCGTATCAGATGGATTTTTACGCAACGCCTGCGACAACTTGAAGCAGCCCGGCCGACGGGGCGCGGACGCCTATCCCAGACGCCTGCGATGCACGTTGACCGGGGTCAGTCAAATCACCGAATCACCGCTATCGGCTTTCAGGTGTTTGCGACCGTCGGTGGCACCTGCGACGGTCAACGCGTCCGCCTCGGCTTCGGTGATGTAGATGCGCCGGCCCTCGATCTCCACGGCCGACATGGCCTTTTCGCTGTCGGTGATCACGGTCAGGTCGCCGCACAGACGGATTTGCTCACCCTTTTCGGTGGCGAAAAAGCAGGTCTGGTTCTCGATGCGCAGGCTCATGGGGCTGTCCTTTTTTCCAGTGGATGTTGAAAGGTTAGGGCGCGGGTGCGAATGATCGTTCTACGCAACCGATTAATGGTCGGCGCTGTCCACCGTCTATCGAACCTTTCACAAGGACAGCGCGATGGACGCCTGGTGGCACGAAGTCTGGGTGACCCTGCAAGCGGAGTTCGCCGACATTGGCGATGCCGCACAACTGACCCGCATCACCGTGCGCCTGTTGATGGCGGCGCTGCTGGGCGGGATTCTCGGCTTCGAGCGCGAACACAAGGGCAAGGCTGCTGGCGTCCGGACTCACATGCTGGTGGCTCTCGGTGCGGCGCTGTTTGTGCTGGTGCCGCAATTGTCCGGCTCCCAGGCCGACGCCATGAGCCGCGTGGTGCAGGGCGTCATTGCCGGGATCGGGTTTCTGGGGGCGGGCACCATCCTGAAAAACCATGAGGGTGACGAAGGCCACGTCAAGGGCCTGACCACCGCCGCCGGGCTATGGATGACCGCCGCCATCGGCGTCGCGGCCGGGTTGGGGCGCGAGGCGACGGCGGTGCTCAGTACGTTGTTGGCGTTGGGGATTTTCAGTGTGATGCCGAGGATCGTGAAGGTGTTCGAGAAGGACGATTCCCCGCACTGACTGCCCCTCACCCAGCGATCCAGAACGAATCACCTATCCACCTGGCTCGAAGAAACGTCACCCCGGGCAGTTACGATCCACCCCTACGGCGAAACAATCACCGGCGGCATCGTCGTCGGCGGCTCTTCCTTCGGTGGTGGCGTGGTGCCCGGTGGTTCCTGTTCGGGGATCGGTTGCGGTTCGGTCTCGGGCAGGACCGGTTTGTCGATGTTGGGATCGGGCGTTTCCGCCGGGATCGGGATAGTCATAGGTGGACCTCCGTGTGGCACATGGCGTGAGAAGTGCTTAAGTGGGTTGACCACCTCGCAGCGAATTCGATCCGCTTTTTTGGGCGGGTGAAAAGTCGCGGCCAATCGCGGTGAACTTTTGCCGGTGAGGGTCGCTCGGAACCTAAGTGAGTTCATCAGGCCGAACAGGCAAACGAGCGTCCTTGGGGCGTTAAGGAGAGATGCTCAGTGACTGCTGAAAAACCTTCCGAACAAAGCTACAACCCGCATATTCCGCTGTCCCAGGCGCTGTTGCTGCCGCGCATTGTCATTGAAGACACCATGCCGACCCTCGAAGGCGGGCAGTTTGCCGTCAAGGCGATTGTCGGGCGCGAGGTGCCGGTCACCAGCAAGGTATTCGCCGATGGCCACGACAAACTGGCGGTGCGGATTCGCTGGCGGGAAGTCGGCGACGAGAGTTGGCAGAGCGAGGTGATGGCCGATCAGGGCAACAATGGCTGGGCGGGGCGCTTCCGGCCTGAGCGCCAGGGGCGCTACCTGTTTCTGATCGAGGCGTGGATCGATCAGTTCGCCAGTTTCCAGTACGAACTGGAGAAGAAGCACAATGCCGCCGTCCCGGTCAGCCTTGAACTGCAAGAAGGGCGAAGCATGGTGCAGCAGGCCGCCGAACGCAGCGAAGGTCCGCTCAGCGAACAACTGGCGGCCCTGCACCACGAATTGTCCGGCCTGCTCGAAACCGAGCAGGTCGCGTTGTTCCTGCACTCGCGCAGTGCGCAGTTGATGGCCGAGGCCGATCACCGGGCCTACCTGAGCCTGAGTGCCGAGTTCCCTGTGGACGTGGAGCGCGAACTCGCCGAGTTCGCCAGTTGGTACGAGCTGTTTCCCCGCTCGATCACCGACGATCCCGCCCGCCACGGCACCTTCAATGACGTTCACTCGCGGTTGCCGATGATTCAGGACATGGGCTTCGACGTGCTGTATTTCACGCCGATCCACCCGATTGGCCGCAGCCATCGCAAGGGTCGCAACAATTCGCTGACCGCCGGTCCCGACGATCCCGGCAGCCCCTATGCGATCGGCAGCGAGGAGGGCGGGCACGAAGCGATTCACTCGCAGCTCGGCACCCGTGAAGACTTCCGCCGACTGGTGGCCGCCGCCGCTGAGCACGGCCTGGAAATCGCCCTCGATTTCGCCATTCAGTGTTCTCAGGACCATCCGTGGCTCAAGCAGCATCCGGGCTGGTTCAACTGGCGGCCGGACGGCACGATCAAATACGCGGAAAACCCGCCGAAGAAATACCAGGACATCGTCAACGTCGATTTCTATGCGCCGGAAGCGATTCCCAGCCTGTGGGTCGAGTTGCGCGACATCGTCGTCGGCTGGGTGCAGGAGGGGGTGAAGATTTTTCGGGTCGACAACCCGCACACCAAGCCGCTGCCGTTCTGGCAGTGGTTGATCGCCGATGTGCGCACCTTGCACCCGGAAGTGATTTTCCTCGCCGAAGCCTTCACCACGCCGGCGATGATGGCGCGCTTGGGCAAGGTCGGTTATACCCAGAGCTACACCTATTTCACCTGGCGCAATACCAAGGCTGAACTGGCGACGTATTTCAGCGAACTCAATCAATCGCCGTGGCGCGAGTGCTATCGGCCGAACTTCTTCGTCAATACCCCGGACATCAACCCGGCGTTCCTCCATGAGTCGGGGCGGGCGGGTTTTCTGATCCGCGCGGCGCTGGCGACCATGGGTTCGGGCCTGTGGGGGATGTATTCGGGGTTCGAGTTGTGCGAGTCGGCGCCGGTGCCGGGCAAGGAGGAATACCTCGATTCGGAGAAGTACGAAATCCGCGTCCGCGACTTCAATGCACCGGGCAACATCATTGCCGAGATCGCCCAGCTCAATCGCATCCGCCGGCAGAACCCGGCGTTGCACAGCCATCTGGGCCTGAGCATCTATAACGCGTGGAACGACAACATCCTGTATTTCGGCAAGCGCAGTGCCGATGGCAGCAACTTCATTCTGGTGGCGGTCAGCCTTGATCCGCATAACGCGCAGGAGGCGAATTTCGAGCTGCCGCTGTGGGAAATGGGCCTGCCGGACGATGCCACCACCCATGGCGAAGACCTGATGAACGGCCATCGCTGGGACTGGCACGGCAAGTACCAGTTCATGCGGATCGAGCCGTGGCATCAGCCGTTCGGGATCTGGCGGATCAGCAGTTCGTAGGGCCGGTGACGATCAAGCGTGGGAGCGGGCTGGCTTGCGAAAGCGGCTTGTCAGCCGGCTCCTCGTTGACTGCCCCGACGCTTTCGCAGGCAAGCCAGCTCCCACGGGGAACGCATTTCTCCCTTCGAGTGGTTGTCGCTCTTACGATTTTTCCAGGAGTTTCACATGGCGAAGAAACCTAAATCAGCCACCTTCATCAAGGACCCGCTCTGGTACAAAGACGCGGTCATCTATCAGGTTCACGTCAAATCCTATTTCGACTCCAACAACGACGGGATCGGCGATTTTCCCGGCCTGATTGCCAAACTCGATTACATCGCCGAACTTGGCGTCAACACCATCTGGCTGCTGCCGTTCTACCCTTCGCCACGCCGCGACGACGGTTATGACATCGCCGAGTACAAAGGCGTCCACACTGACTACGGCACCATGGCCGATGCCAAACGCTTTATCGCCGAGGCGCACAAGCGTGGCTTGCGGGTCATCACCGAGCTGGTCATCAATCACACCTCCGACCAGCACCCGTGGTTCCAGCGCGCACGCAAGGCCAAGCCCGGTTCGGCGGCGCGCGACTTTTATGTGTGGTCGGATGACGACCAGAAATACGACGGCACGCGGATCATTTTTCTCGACACCGAAAAGTCCAACTGGACCTGGGACCCGGTGGCCGGGCAATACTTTTGGCACCGTTTCTATTCGCACCAGCCAGACCTGAATTTCGACAACCCGCAGGTGATGAAAGCGGTCATCAACGTCATGCGTTACTGGCTGGACATGGGCATCGACGGCCTGCGGCTGGACGCGATTCCGTACCTGATCGAGCGCGACGGCACCAACAACGAAAACCTGCCGGAGACCCACGACGTCCTCAAGCAGATCCGTGCCGAGATCGACGCCAATTACCCCGACCGCATGTTGCTGGCCGAAGCCAACCAATGGCCGGAAGACACCCAGCTGTACTTCGGCGACACCGACGCCCAAGGCGTGAATGGCGACGAATGCCACATGGCGTTTCACTTCCCGCTGATGCCGCGCATGTACATGGCGCTGGCCCAGGAAGATCGCTTTCCGATCACCGATATTCTGCGCCAGACCCCGGAAATCCCGGCCAATTGTCAGTGGGCGATCTTCCTGCGCAACCACGATGAATTGACCCTGGAGATGGTCACCGACAAGGAACGTGACTACCTGTGGAATTACTACGCCGCCGATCGCCGCGCGCGAATCAATCTGGGCATCCGTCGCCGACTCGCGCCATTGATGGAGCGCGACCGGCGTCGGGTCGAATTGCTCAACAGCCTGCTGCTGTCGATGCCCGGCACGCCGACCCTGTATTACGGCGATGAAATCGGCATGGGCGACAACATCTACCTTGGCGACCGCGACGGCGTGCGTACGCCGATGCAGTGGTCGATCGACCGCAATGGCGGCTTCTCCCGCGCCGATCCGGCCAGCCTGGTGCTGCCGCCGATCATGGACCCGCTCTATGGTTACCAGTCGGTCAACGTCGAAACCCAGGCCGGCGATCCGCACTCGCTGCTGAACTGGACGCGGCGCATGCTGGCGGTGCGCAAGCAGTCCAAGGCCTTTGGTCGCGGCAGCCTGAAAATGCTCTCGCCGAGCAACCGGCGGATTCTGGCCTACACCCGTGAATTCACCGACGCCGATGGCCGGCATGAAGTGATCCTGTGCGTGGCCAACGTCTCGCGCAGCGCGCAGGCGGCGGAGCTGGACCTGTCGGCCTACGTCGGCATGGTGCCGGTGGAGATGCTCGGCGGTAACGCCTTCCCGCCGATCGGCCAACTGAACTTCCTCCTGACCCTGGCGCCGTACGGCTTCTATTGGTTTGTGCTGGCGGCGGAAAACCAGATGCCGAGCTGGCACGTCGAACCGGCGCAGAGCCTGCCGGACTTCACCACGCTGGTGCTGAAAAAGCGCATGGAAGAACTGCTCGAAGCGCCGTCCCGTGCGACGCTGGAGCAGGGCATCCTGCCGAGCTGGTTGCAGAACCGCCGCTGGTTCGCCGGCAAGGACGCGGCCATCGAGCAGGTCAATCTGGTGTACGGCGTGCGTTTCGGCGATGCGCAGCATCCGGTGCTACTGAGCGAAATCGAAGTCAGCAGCGGCGGGCAGACCAGTCGCTATCAACTGCCGTTCGGCTTCATTTCCGAAGATCAGGTCGGCCCGGCGTTGCCGCAGCAATTGGCGTTGTCTCGTGTAAGACGCGTGCGTCAGGTCGGGTTGATTACCGATGCGTTCAGTCTGGAAGCGTTCATTCGTGCGGTGCTGCAAGGCATGCAGGCGAACACGGTGCTGGCCTGCGATGCAGGCGAGATCCGCTTCGAATCGACGCCGCAGCTGGAGGCGCTGGGCCTCGGCGCCGATTCCGAGGTGCGTTATCTGTCGGCCGAGCAGTCCAACAGTTCGGTGGTGATCGGCAACAGTCTGGTGCTTAAGCTGATCCGTAAAGTCGCTGGCGGCGTACACCCGGAACTGGAGATGAGCGCTTACCTGACGGCCGCCGGATTTGCCAATATCTCCCCGCTGCTGGGCTCGGTGATCCGTCGCGATGGCCACGGTGAAGACACTCTGCTGATGATTGCCCAAGGCTATCTGAGCAATCAGGGCGATGCGTGGGAATGGACGCAGAACAACCTCGAACGGGCGCTGCGCGATGAGCTGGCCGATGCCATGTCCGAGCAGGAGCAGCACTACAACGCCCTCGGCGAGTTACGGGATTTTGCCGGCATGCTCGGCCAGCGCCTGGGGGAAATGCATCAGGTGCTGGCGACGCCGACCGACCATCCGGATTTTGCACCGCAGATCTGCACTGCCAAAGATGCGCAGGCCACCGGCAAGGACGTCGCGGCCCAGGTCGAGCATGCGTTGAAGCTGCTCAAGCAGCATCAACAGGAGCTCGGCGCGGCGGATCAGGCATTGGTCACGCGCCTGCTCGACAACAAGAAAGCCATCCTCGCCCACGTGCAGGAACTGGCGAAGCGGTCGGTCGGTGGCTTGCGCATTCGCGTCCACGGCGATCTGCATCTGGGTCAGGTGCTGGTGATCAAGGGCGATGCCTACCTGATCGACTTCGAAGGCGAGCCGGCGCGGCCGTTGTCCGAACGTCGGGGCAAGCACAGCCCGTACAAGGACGTCAGCGGGGTGCTGCGCTCCTTCGATTACGCTGCGGCGATGGCCGCCAATGTGCATAACGTCGACAACAGCCCTGAGGCCGAAGCAGCGCGTCAGCGAGTGGCCGAACGTTACCTGCGTGAAGCCCGTGAAGCATTTGTCGAGGCATATCGCCGGGCGGCAGCTAGTCTTGAACATGCCTGGCAAGATCCTGAAGGTGCCGACGCCGCACTGGCGTTGTTCGGTCTGGAGAAAGCGGCCTACGAAGTGGCCTATGAAGCCGAAAACCGCCCCAGCTGGCTGGCCGTGCCGTTGCACGGTCTGCACGGGTTACTGACGGGGCTTAAACCCTTTTCCGATCTTGGTGGAGAGTAGTCATGAGTTTCTCGAACAAGGAACAGGGTCACGTCAAAGAACGATTGTTGCCCAAGCCTCGGGACATCGACGCCCTGGTACGGGCTGAACACCACGATCCGTTTTCCGTTCTCGGTCCCCATGCCGATGGCGTCGGCGGGCAATTCATTCGTGCCTATCTGCCCGGTGCGTTGAGCGTTTCGGTACTGGACAAGGACACCGGCGAAGAGCGCGGCCCGCTGGAACAGACGGAAACGCCGGGGCTGTTCGTCGGCCATTTCGAGCAGACGCGGCCGTATCTTTTGCGCACGCGCTGGGCCGGTGGCGAGCAGGTCGCGGAAGATCCCTACAGCTTCGGCCAGTTGCTCGGTGAAATGGATTTGTACCTGTTCGCCGAAGGCAATCACCGTGACCTGAGCAGTTGCCTCGGTGCGCAATTGAAAACCGTCGACGGCGTTGACGGCGTGCGCTTTGCCGTGTGGGCGCCGAATGCCAAGCGGGTGTCGGTGGTGGGGGATTTCAACGTCTGGGACGGCCGCCGTCATCCGATGCGCGCGCGGCATCCGTCCGGGGTCTGGGAATTGTTCATTCCGCGTCTGCAAGCGGGGGATCTGTACAAGTATGAGATTCTCGGCCAGCACGGCATCCTGCCGTTGAAGGCCGATCCGATGGCGCTGGCCACCAGCCTGCCGCCGGACACCGCCTCGAAGGTCGCCTCGCCATTGCAAATCGACTGGCAGGATCAGGACTGGATGAGCGGGCGCGTCGAGCGTCAGCGGCATTCGGCGCCGCTGTCGATCTACGAACTGCACGCGGGCTCCTGGCAATGCGAGCTGGATGATCTGGGTGAAGTGGCCCGGCAATACACCTGGCCCGAGCTGGCCGAGCGTCTGATTCCGTATGTGAAAGAGCTGGGTTTCACTCACATCGAACTCATGCCGATCATGGAACACCCGTTCGGCGGTTCGTGGGGTTATCAGTTGCTGTCACAATTCGCGCCGAGTGCGCGTTACGGTTCGCCGGACGAGTTTGCGGCGTTCGTCAACGCCTGCCACCAGGCAGAAATCGGCGTCATCCTTGACTGGGTGCCGGCGCATTTTCCGACCGATACCCACGGACTGGCGCAGTTCGACGGCACGGCGTTGTATGAGTACGGCAACCCGCTGGAGGGCTTTCATCAGGATTGGGACACGCTGATCTACAACCTCGGCCGCACCGAGGTGCATGGCTACATGCTGGCGTCGGGGCTGCACTGGTTGAAGCATTTCCACGTCGACGGCTTGCGGGTCGACGCGGTGGCCTCGATGCTTTATCGCGACTATTCGCGCAAGGCCGGGGAATGGGTGCCGAACCGCCATGGCGGACGGGAAAACCTGGAAGCCATCGACTTCCTTCGACACCTCAATGACGTGGTGGCGCTGGAAGCGCCGGGCGCCCTGGTCATCGCAGAAGAATCCACGGCGTGGCCCGGTGTCAGCCAGAGCACCCAGCAGGGCGGCCTCGGGTTCGCCTACAAATGGAACATGGGCTGGATGCACGATTCGCTGCATTACATCCAGCAGGACCCGGTGTACCGCGCCCATCATCACAACGAGCTGAGTTTCGGCCTGGTCTACGCCTGGTCCGAGCGTTTCATCCTGCCGATTTCCCACGACGAAGTGGTCCACGGCAAGCACTCGCTGATCGACAAGATGCCCGGCGACCGCTGGCAAAAGTTCGCCAACCTGCGTGCCTACCTGAGCTTCATGTGGACCCATCCCGGCAAGAAACTGTTGTTCATGGGCTGCGAATTCGGCCAGTGGCGCGAGTGGAATCACGACCAGCAACTGGACTGGTATCTGCTGCAGTACTCGGAACACAAAGGCGTGCAGAAACTGGTGGGTGACTTGAACCGTCTGTACCGCGAGGAGCCGGCGCTGCACGAGCAGGACGATGCGCCGCAGGGCTTCCAGTGGCTGATTGGCGATGACGCGATCAATAGCGTTTACGCCTGGCTGCGCTGGAGTAAGGAGGGCACGCCGGTGCTGGTGGTCGCCAACTTCACCCCGGTGCCGCGTCAGGCTTATCGGGTCGGTGTGCCGTTTGCCGGGCGCTGGAAAGAATTGTTCAACAGTGATGCCGACACCTATGCCGGCTCCAATTATGGCAATGGTGGCGGGGCGTTTGCCGACGAGGTGCCGAGTCATGGCCAGGCGTTGTCACTGGAGCTGAACCTGCCGCCGTTGGCGGTGTTGATCCTCAAGCCTGAGGGTTGATTCACCGGATCTCAATGAGGGAGCTGGCTTTCCCGCTCCCCCATTGAGAGGACTTCGGTGTGGCTTGAGTGTTTTTCCTCACCACCGCATCCGCACGCCGAGACTGCCGATCAACCCGTTCAGATCATTGTCATCCACATCGCTGCTGTAATCGGCGCTGACGTACAGGCTCACCGTCGGTGTCACCCGCGCCACCAGGCCCAGGCCCAGTTCGACGGTGGAGGACTTGCGGCTGCTGCTGATCTTGTCCACCTGATCCAGTGTCACCGTGTTGCCGGTGTAGACCGTGTGCCACAGGTTGGTCCTGACGTAAGGCTCGACCGGCAGGCCATTGAGATCGTAACTGCCTTTCAAGCGCGCACCGACCCGGCCGCTCCACGATGAAATATCGCTGGACGAAGCGTTGCCCGACCCCGCGTAGGGCGTGTCGAGGGTGATGCGCTGATTGATCAATTGCGCCTGGGGTTCCACCACCCAGTTTTCGGTCAATCCGATCGGAAAGCCACCTTCCACCGACAGGGTCATCGCGCTGCCCTCAGTCGCCAGCCGTGCGCCTTGTTCGTTACGGCTGAAACCGCTGACCCGGCCACCGCTGGCCGACAGGTCGACGTGCCAGCCCTGGGGTCCGGTCAGGCTGTAATAGGCACCGAGGCTCTGGCCCTGGATGTTCAGTGTGTCGGTGGTCGGATCGGTGAGCGCGCGGGTGGCGATCAAACCGTTGCTGTTGCCCTGAATCTGGGTGACCCCGCCGATCAACCCGATCTGTTGGGTGTGGCCGCTGCTGCTTTGCAGGGTCATGATCGCCGGGCCTTTGAAATCGCCCGTGCCGGGTATCGCCAGAGTGGGGCTGAGCACATCGATTTGCGCCTGGCGGGAGCTTTGCCCGTAAAGGCGTTCCCAGGCGCCGGGGGCCAGGTCTTCGGTGATGAGATTGCTGCCCTGCAAGTCGGGGCGGGGGCTGAAACGCTGTGGGCCGGGCGTGATGACCGTGGCCGGCAAGGTCATGACCGGCACGTCCGCTCGATACCAGGGTGTCGTCTCATCCGCCGCAGGGCCGGCCTGCGCCTCCATGGATGAGCACAGCAGAAGGGAGCTTGAAACGGTGCAGAAAGTGATTTTGATCTCGTGTTGGGTGAGTGAGGTTCTCATGGAGGTCTACCTTGCAGCAATCGCATGCGGTATCTCGATTTGGCGTCTCTCCTACCCCGAATGAGGGGCGACCGAATGGAGCGAGGCAAGACTTCAGCCGCCCGTTTTGCGAGCGTCCGAAGGCTGGCCCCAAGTGTTTTTTCCGGGGGTAGTACGCTAGAGCTAAGAAGACCGTTGACCCGGCGTCAAGAAATTGGACGATAAGCGGTATGAGCAAAATACCTGATGCAAGCGTTTGTTTTTCTGCACATATCTAAGTTCTTGTTTGCAGGGAAAAACGCGCCGCGACCCCCGAGGCAGAGACGTTGCGCCGCCGACAATCGGTCGATGGGTACAGCTTTGGACGATGCCGGGAGACGGCGCGGACTGCTGTCAAAACTGCTCTTAAAGATGCACTTCGACGGCCAGCGGCAAATGATCCGACAGATGCGTCCACGGCTTGTTGCCGAGGATCTTTGGGTCATGGCTGCTGGCGTTGCGCAGGTAGATGCGGTCCAGGCGCAGCAGCGGAAAACGTGCCGGGTAAGTCTTGGCCGGACGCCCGTGGTGGCGTTCGAAGGCTTCGTGCAGATAGTCGCGGCGCGAAAGGGCCTGATTGCCCTGAAGCTGCCAGTCATTGAAGTCGCCGGCAATGATCACCGGGGCGTCATCGGGCAGGGATTCGAGCAACTGACAGAGCAATTGCAACTGCAATTGCCGATGGCTTTCCAGCAGGCTCAGGTGCACGCAGATCGCATGGACTTCGGTGTGGCCCGGCACATCCAGGACACAGTGCAACAACCCTCGGCGCTCGGGACCGGTGATCGAGACGTCGAGGTTGCGGTATTCGCGGATCGGGTATTTGGACAGCAGCGCGTTGCCGTGATGGCCATCTGGATAGACCGCGTTGCGCCCGTAGGCGAAATCGCTCCACATGCTGTCGGCGAGGAATTCGTATTGTGAAGTCTGCGGCCATTCGTTGTAACGGCTCGAGTGCCGCTCATGCTCACCCACCACTTCCTGGAGAAACACCAGGTCGGCCGACGTGCTGCGTACCGCTTCGCGCAGCTCCGGGAGAATGAAACGGCGATTGAGCGCGGTGAATCCCTTGTGGGTGTTGACCGTCAGGACACGCAGGCGATGGATGGTTGACGGGTTCAAGGGTTGCGCCTCGGCGTGGCGCTTCGGATCGCTGGACACGTTCGCTCCTCTGAATCATGACTGCCTTTCCATGCGACTGATGGGTGACCGCGCAGTTCAGTTGCAATCGCCGCAACCTTCACTGTAGCTGTTCAGACGAAGACGATTTCATAGGGCAGGCGCATGCGCTCCAGAATCACCCGGGGCAGCAGCGGCGCGATGCCGATGGCCGGCTCGCCGTTCAACTGGCTGGCATAGGCGTGGGTGGCGTGGCTCTTGCGCGCGACGGTCCAGGTGTCCAGGCGCAGCTTGCGTGCCCGGTGCCAGGGAATCAGCTCCTGATCGCGCTCCGGCCAGTGCCAGGCCCAGACCGGCACGTCGTGATAGGTGGCGCCGATCTGCTGTGCGGCCTTGGCGCTGGCGCGGCCGACCACTTCATGGTCGTCGCTGCCGTCCTCGCGCCAGGTGCTGAACACCACGTCGCCGGGGCGCAGGTAGCGGCCGATGAATTCCGTCAGGGGCTCTTCCTGATCGTTCAGGGCGTTGTCGGTGAAACCGCCGCGCACCCATTTCAGGCTGTGCATCGGCAAGCCCAGGCGCCGCAGGGCTTCGACGCTTTCCTGGGGACGGAACACGCTCAGGCGTTTTTCCGACCACTGCCGCGAACCGGGGTGACTGGCGCTGCCGTCGGTGATCGACAGCAATTGCAGCGGGTGGCCGAGGCTGGACAGCAGTTGCAGCAAGCCGCCGCAGGTCACCACTTCATCACCGGGGTGCGGAGCGATGACCACCGCGCGGGCACCGGCAGGGACCAGACTGTGGGTGTTGATGACGGGGATATTGTCGAGTTGCGCAGCGCTGTTCCAGATTTGCGCCGGCAGGCTGCTTTCACCCAGGGGAAACGGTTTCATGATGGATACGTCCTTGTGTTGTCTGCCTTCGGTCGCGCACGCCATGAACGCTGGACGTGCCGAACCCCTTGAAGGCGAATTGATCGCCGTGCGGCGCTCCTGACCCTGGATTGCCGCGACGCAGAGTATTGCTCAAGACACGCGGTTCGTCGCGTCGCAGATCGAACTGATCCGTTTTTTTTTATTCAACCTGTGGCTGAATTCGCACGGGGCTGTAAAAACTTTCCCCTGCATAACAATTACAGGAGATTTTGCCCGTCAGACGCATCGTTCAGCGCAAACCTTCCAGCGCCGCCACCGACCGTGGCTCGCGGCTCCAGATTTCCAGAATGAAATCCGCCTCCTGATGCAACACCAGCCGCGGCAACCCCAGGGTTTCGTGGATCCGGTCGTGAACCTGGCGGGCATTCAACGGGCAGCCGTCGATCGGCGGTCGCCAGTGGCAGGCCAGCAATTGACCGTCAGCCGTGAGCGAGTCGGCGATGTGCTGGATCGCGGCTGTCAGATCCGCGCTATCGAGGTAGTAGCCGATTTCGCTAAATACGATCAGGTCGAATTTTTCCTCCGGCCACTCCGCAGGCAGGCGCCTTTGCTCCACGTGCGCATGGTCGAACAGGCTCAAGCGGATTTGCGCCAGTTGCACGGCAGCGGTCGCGGTGTCGCAGCACAACAGGCGATCGCAACGCTGCGCCAGTTCGCCGCTCAGCTCACCGTTGGCGCAACCGGGTTCGAAGATCGACCGATAACGCGGGCGTGGCAGGGCGGCGAGGGTGATGGCGCGTTTGCGCTGCTCGTACCAGCGCTGACGAAACGCCCACGGATCATCGCTGCCGGCGTACAGACCGTCGAAATAGCGATCCTCGACACTCACAGAAACACCACTTCGAACGGTTGCAGCAGGCGATCCAGCACATAGGGCGCCAGCACCGGCCCCAGGCCCGCCTCGGGGTCGCCCTCCAACTGGCTGGCGAAGGCGTGCACGGCGTGGCGCTTGCGGGCGACCTGCGCCGGCGTCAGGGCAATCTTGCGCGCCCGTTGCCAGGGCACGAACGCGTCTTCGGGGGTTGCCCAATGCCAGGTCCAGACCGGCAGTTCATGGCAGCGCGCACCGACGCGCCGGGCCGCTTCTGCACTGGCCCGGCCGCAGGCTTCATGGTCGCAATGACCGTCCTCGCTCCAGGTGGTGAAAATCACGTCGGTCGGCCGCAGGTAGCGCTCGATGAAGTCGCGCAGTTGCCCCTCCTGAGCCGCCACCCGAGTGTCATCGAAGCCGCCGCGCAGCCATTGCAAACGGTGCATCGGCAGGCCGAGGCGGCGCAGGGCTTCGGCCGATTCCTGTGGGCGAACCACGCTCAGGCGCTCCACCGGCCAGCGGTCGGAACCGGGATGGCTGGCGCTGCCATCGGTGACTGAAATCAGTTGCAGCGAACGCCCGGCGGCGGCGAGCAGTTGCAGCAGGCCGCCGCAACCCAGCACTTCGTCGTCCGGGTGCGGTGCGATGATGACCGCGCGACACCCCGGCGGCACCAGGCTGAGAATGTCGATGCTGTCCAGTTCCGCCAGATGCCGCGAGCCTTGCCACTGGTGCAGGGTCGTACCCTGACCGACGATCGGATTGGTTTTCATAACGTCCATGTCTCGCCGGGCTGGCCGGCAATCAATTGGCCGAGGACGGCGAGATCGCGCTCGGCGTGGCTTTGCCGCAGGAACACCGGCAGATCGGCGCTCAGGCGGGCGAAGTGACGATCCTGGCAGAACGGCCCGGCCCCGAGGGCGCGGCCGACGTCACGCATGACCTGCTCGGCAGCCTGCTCGACCACCGCCCGCGCACGGCGGGCCAGCAGCTCGGCATCGGCCTCGGGATGGGTATCGATGTGCAGGGCGCTGAAGCGCAGCACGGCGGCCGCCGCCTGCAAGGCACTGTCGACGGCGCCGAGATGGGCGAGGGCGTGGGGTTCTTCGCGTTGCCCGCCGTGTCGGCGCAGGCGTTCGGCGATCTGCTGCGCGGCGCCGTACCAGCAGGCGGCGATGCCGATTGCGCCTTGCCAGAACCCTGGCCGGAGCAGGTAATCGCCGGGGTTGCCGATGGCCTGGCCCTCGGCGCCGTCGAACAGCACCTCGATGCTGCCGGTGGCAACCATGCCGACGGCTTGCCAGCCCTGATCGGTGATGCGCACGCCGGGTTGATCGAGGGCCACGGCCACCAGTTGCTGGCGTCCTTCTTCATCCCAGGCTGTCAGCAGCGCATGGCTGAGCACGGCGGCGCCGGAGCACCAGGCCTTGCGCCCGTTCAGTATGACCATGTGCCCGCTCGGGCTGACCTTGACCCGTGCTTGCGGCGGTTCTGCCGCCCACATCCCCCAGGTGCTGCCGGGTGTCGGCGAGCCGCCGAGCTGCTGGATGATCGCCAGCGCGTCGGTGTGGCCCTCGTAGAGTTTGCACAACCCCAAGTCATGGCCGCCGACCTCGGCCAGGCGCTGAAAACGTTCCAGAGTATGACCACTGCCGGGCAGCGGCAGTTGATCGAGGCCGGCCTCGACCATTTCCCGCAGACCGCGCCCAAGGGCTTCAGTGTCGGCAAAGTCCGGCGGGCGCTCGCGCAGATATTCGTGCAGATCCATGTCAGTCCTCGTCTTCGCGTTGCAGTTCGAACAGCAGCAGCGAGCGCCCGGTGACCGAATATTCATGCCCGAACTCAAAGCGTTCCTGACCCCGGATCGACGGCTGGTTGGTGTCGATCATGCAGGTCCAGAAACTGCCCTCGGGCACTTCCGGCAACCTGAAATTGACGATGTCGTGATGGGCGTTGACCACCAGCAGCAGCGTGGCGTCGGCGCCTTTGCGGCGAATCCCGGTTTCCTGGGCGCGGCCATCGAGCAGCATGCCGAGGCAGCGGTTGTGCGCGTCGTGCCAGTGTTCGGTGGTCATCTCGGTGCCATCCGGCGCCAGCCAGGTCACGTCCTTGACCCCGATGTCCTCGTTGTATTCGCCGACCACGAAGCGCCCGCGCCGCAGGATCGGGTAGGTCAGGCGCAGCTTGATCAGGCGTTTGACGAACTTGAGCAGGGCCTTGCCGTCCTCGCTCAGGTCCCAGTTGACCCAGCCGATCTCGCTGTCCTGGCAATAGGCGTTGTTGTTGCCGTCCTGGGTGCGGGCGAACTCGTCGCCGGCCACCAGCATCGGCGTGCCCTGGGCCAGCAGCAGGGTGGCGAAGAAGTTGCGCATCTGCCGATGGCGCAGCGCGTTGATTTCCGGATCGTCGGTGGGGCCTTCGACGCCGTGGTTCCACGACAGGTTGTTGTTGCTGCCGTCCTGATTGTTCTCGTCGTTGGCCTCGTTGTGCTTGTCGTTGTACGACACCAGGTCATTGAGGGTGAAGCCGTCGTGGGCGGTGACGAAATTGACCGACGCATACGGCCGGCGGCCGCGCTGGTTGAACATTTCACCGGAGGCAGTCATCCGTGCGGCGAAGTCGGCGAGTTGGCCTTCATCGCCTTTCCAGAACGCGCGGACGGTGTCGCGGAACTTGTCGTTCCACTCCACCCACCCCGGCGGGAAGTTGCCCACCTGATAGCCGCCGGGGCCGCAGTCCCAGGGTTCGGCGATCATTTTCACCTGGCGCAGCACCGGGTCCTGGCGGCAGGCGACGAGGAAGCTGTGGCGTTCGTCGAAGCCGTCGTGATAGCGCCCAAGAATGGTCGCCAGGTCGAAGCGGAAGCCGTCGACGTGCATTTCGCTGGCCCAGTAGCGCAACGAGTCGGTGACCATTTGCAGCACGCACGGGTGGCTCAGGTCGAGGGTGTTGCCGGTGCCGGAATCGTTGATGTAGAAGCGCTTGTCGTTGGGCATCAGCCGGTAGTACGAGGCGTTGTCGATGCCGCGCATGGACAGGGTCGGGCCTTGTTCGTTGCCCTCGGCGGTGTGGTTGTAGACCACGTCGAGAATCACTTCGAGATTGGCTTCGTGCAGGTGCGCGACCATCTCCTTGAACTCGGCGATCTTGCCGCTCGCCAGATAACGCGGGTCCGGGGCGAAAAACGCGATGCTGTTGTAGCCCCAGTAGTTGGTCATGCCCTTGTGCAACAGGTGCTGGTCGTTGACGAAGGCATGGATCGGCAGCAATTCCACCGACGAGACGCCGAGCTTGCGAATGTGTTCGAGCACGTCGTCGACCATCAGCCCGGCGAAGGTGCCACGGACGTTTTCCGGCACCGAGGGGTGGCGCATGCTGATCCCGCGCACGTGGGTTTCATAAATGATCGTCTTGTCCCACGGCACGCTGACGCGATGGTCGTTGCCCCAGGTGTGCGCCGGGTCAATGACCTTGCATTTAGGGACGAAGGGCGCGCTGTCGCGCTCGTCGAAACTGAGGTCGGCGTCGGGGTGGCCAATGGTGTAGCCGAACAGCGCTTCCGACCATTTCAACTTGCCGACCAACTGTTTGGCGTAAGGGTCGATCAGCAGTTTGTTGGGGTTGAAGCGGTGGCCGTTGGCCGGGTCGTATGGGCCATGGACGCGGTAGCCGTAGACCAGTCCCGGATGCGCGTCGGGCAGGTAGCCGTGAAAGATTTCGTCGGTGTATTCCGGCAACTCGATGCGTTCGAGTTCGATTTCGCCGGCATCGTCGAAAATACACAGTTCGACCTTGGTGGCGTTGGCGGAAAACAGCGCAAAGTTCACCCCCAGACCATCCCAGGTCGCGCCGAGCGGGAAGGGCAGGCCTTCACGGATTCTCGAAGGCTCGGCGTGCGGTGCGGGTTCGGCTTTCTTCGGTTGGGTCATGATTGCTCCTGCAAAATCGTTTGGGTCTGTTTTCCGAGGGCGAGCGAGTCCTGGTGGCGGGTAAACCCGCCACACGTTTGATTCAATTCAAAGAGAGGAGAAGCGTCAGACCGCCGGCGGCTTGCGTGGCGCGCGGGGCTTTTTCTCGGCGGCTTTCTCGCCCGGGGGCAGCACTTTGGCGGCGCTGGCTGGCTTGGCCTTCGTCGTCGCCTTGGGTTTTGCGGCGGCGGCCTTGGGCTCGCTGGCCTTGCCGTTCGCCGTCTTGCTGCCCGCAGCCTTCGGCGGTTTCTTTGGGGCCAGCGCTTCAGCTTCGGCCAGTTTGCGCGCCATCTCCCAGTGGCGGGCTTCGTGACCTTCGGGTTTACCTTCGGATTCCCAGATCTGATAGGCGAATTCGCGGATGCGTTTATCGTCGGTACTCATCGCAATGCTCCTGAACTGAACTCAATGCTCTTGCAAGATAAACAGATTGACCGGGAAATCCCCCAGCGCGGCGCTGACTTCCAGCTCCCTGTTTTTTGTGACTGCGCGGCTGGAAAAAAGTCCCTTCAGATTTGCGTCGCAAGCGGCGAACGGTAGAACCACCCGCGTATCGCCCCAACGCAGCGCATCCACCTGAGGTACGGCACCGTTTTCCAGCAACGTCGCGCAACGGATCGGCACAATCACGATGACCCGTTGCTCCCCGTGCTCGCGGGTAAACGCGAGCACGTTGTGCGCCTGGCTGCCCAGCACCTCGAGGGCCTGGTACGAGCCTCGGCGAAACAACTCCGTGTGTTCGGCGCGCAGGTTCAGCACCTGCGCGATCAACGCCTGTTTGATGCGCCCGTCGCGCCAGTTCGCCAGCAGTTCCGGCAGCGGAGCGACAGCGCGCAAGGCCTGTTCCCGAGCGGGGTAATCCACCGGCCGGCGGTTGTCCGGATCGACCAGACTGAAATCCCAGAACTCGTTGCCCTGATACAGATCGGGAATGCCCGGTACGGTCATGCGCAGCAAGGTTTGCGCCAGACCGTTGAGTGCCCCGGCCGCTGCGATGCTGTTGACCGCCTCGGCCAGTTTGCCGCGCAGCAGGGCTCCTTCGCGGCTGAGCAGCAGACGTTCGGTGAAGGCCTGCACCGCTTGTTCATAAGCCTCGTTCGGCGCGCTCCAGCTGCTTTGCAATTTGGCCTCGCGCAGCGCCTTTTGCTGCCATTGCCAGATTCGCCGGGCGTACTCGGCGAAGCCGTCCTGATCGTCATCGCGCAAGTGCAGCGGCCAACTGCCGAGCAGCGCCTGGAACAGAATCAACTCATCGCCGAAGGACGGCGCCTGATCGTCCTCACGCAGGGGCCTGGCGAGGACGTGCCACAAGCCGATCTGCTCGACGTACCAGGTGCTGCGTTCGCTCAGCACGGCGAGGCGCGCGCGGGTGTCTTCGCCGCGTTTGTGGTCGTGGGTGGCGGTGGTCAGCAGGTTGTCGGGGAAGCTCGTCAGGCGTTGCTGGCAAACCTCATGGAAATCACTGACCGGCGCGCTGAACTGTTCGGTGTTGTAGCCGACGTCGTTGCGTGACAGCAGCACCGCCGAGCGGTACAGCGCGGTGTCTTCCACGGCTTTGGCGGCGGCCGGCGAGGTCAGTTGCTGGAAGCGCACGCAGGCATGTTTGAGCAGCTTGCGCGAGCGCCCGCGCGGCTTGCGGCGCCACGGATGGCCGCCGAGCCAGCCGGCCACACAGTCGAGCACCGGCCAGTCGCCTTCGCCGAGACTCTGCCGCGCACCGTCCATCGCCCGTTGGAAAAACACCTCGTCCTGGGTCGAGCGGCCCATGGCGCTGATGTAGGTGCGATACACCGGGAAGTGCACGATCAGCGCCTGCAGCGCCCGACGGATCGCGCCGAGGGTCAGGTCGCGGGTCATCAGGTCGTCCCGCGCCACTTGTAACAATGCCTGGGCGACGCTTTCGCAATCGCTGGCGAGCGAGCCGTTGAGAATCTGCTGGCGTGCCAGCCGGGCTTCTTCGGCAAACGCGGCGGGGCGCTCGGCGAGACGTTGCCACAGCTCTCCCAGCACCGCTTCGCCCGCCGGGTCATGTTGCAGCAACGCCAACTGATTCATGAATTCGTAACCGGTGCTGCCATCCACTGCCCAGTCGGCGTGCAGGGTTTCGCCTTCGCCGAGGATTTTTTCAACGTAGATTGGCAAGTGCCGCCCCGGCGCCAGCGCGTCGAGACGACGACGCAACTTGCGGCAATAACCGCGCGGGTCGGCGAGGCCGTCGATGTGGTCGATGCGCAGGCCGTCGATCAGGCCTTCGCCGATCAACTGGAAAATCTTGCCGTGGGTGGCTTCGAACACGGCGGGCCGTTCGACCCGCAAACCACCGAGTTCATTGACGTCGAAGAAGCGCCGCCAGTTGATGTCGTCGGCGGCGGTGCGCCAGCTCGCCACCCGGTAACTCTGGCGTTCCAGCAGTTGATGCAGACGGGCGAAACCGGCTTCGGTCTTCGAATCGTAGAGAGCCAGATTGCGCTGGATGGCATGCAGGATCGGCGGGTCGCTTGCCCGTTGTGCCAGTTCTTCCTTGAGCGGACCCGCCAGGGAATGGGCGTCGGTCTGGTAGCTCAGGGTGCTGAAACGCTCGGCCAGGGCCTTGAGTTGATCCGCCGTTTCGCCTGAAAGGGTGTCGTCAGGCCTGAGCAGTTCGCCGTAATCGCTGGGGCAGATCGGGAAGTGATGCTGGTAATGCTCGACGTGGAACGTCCCGCCCTCGGCGTTGAAGCACAGTGGCAGGGCGCCATCCTGCAAGGCGGCGCCGTAGTCGCTGCCGAGGAACGGCAGGAGCAATTGGCCCTCCATCAGCGGGTCGGGGGAGTGCCATTGAATGTCGAAAAACTCGCCGTAGGGACTGAGCCGGCCCCATTCGAGCAAGTCGAGCCACCACGGGTTGTCACCGCCGCCGACGGCCATGTGATTGGAGACGATGTCGACGATCAGTCCCATGCCGTGTTCGCGCAGGCTCGCCACTAATCGACGCAACGCCGGTTCGCCGCCAAGTTCCGGGTTGACCCGGGTCGGGTCGACCACATCGTAGCCGTGCATGGAGCCCGCGCGGGCGGCGAGCAATGGCGAAGCGTAGACATGGCTGATGCCGAGCCGGGCGAAGTACGGCACCAGCGGCACGGCTTGGTCGAGGGTGAAGCCCTTGTGAAATTGCAGGCGCAGGGTGGCGCGCAGCGGCGTAATCAGCAGCTCACTCATCGGTCACGCTCGGCAGCCTGAAGGCGCGCGCAGGCCAGCAATTCCAGACGCCGCGCCGCGTCGATGCCATCGAGCAGGGTTTCGGCAGTGCCGGGCAAACGTCGCGACCAGTTCGGGTGGGTGTCGATGGTGCCGGGGAGGTTGGCCTGCTCGTTGAGGCCCAGCGCATCCTCCAGCGGCAACAGTACCAGTGGCGCACGGGTATGGCCGAGGAAGCGCACGGCGGCGTCGACCACCTGGTCGGCTTCGTGGGACTCCTCGCGAAAGTTCTGCGGGTCCTGGCTCAGCGCACCGCGCAGGCCGTCGCGCTCACGCTCGCGATGACGCCGCCATTCGATTTCGCCATTGGCGTCGATCAGCCCCAGTCGCGCATTCCAGTCGATGTCGCGGCCATGCCACCAGCCATTGAGCGTCGGCAGGTCATGGGTGCTGGTGGTGGCGAGGGCGTTGTCCGGCCAGTCGAGAATCGGCTTGAAGTAAGTATTGTCTTGTTCGAACAACAGCACGCGCATGCCGAGCATGGCGCGGGCGACCAGTTTTTCCCGCAGGCCGTCGGGCACGGTGCCGAGGTCTTCGCCGAGCACGATTGCCTGATGCCGGTGGGACTCGAGGGTCAGCAGCCGCAGCAGGTCGTCCACCGGGTAATACAGGTAAGCGCCATCGGCCGGAATTGCGCCGTTGGGGATCACCCACAGCCGTTGCAGGCCCATCACATGGTCGATGCGCAAGCCGCCGGCATGGGCGAAGTTGGCGCGCAGCATGTCGATGAACGCGCGAAAGCCGTTGCGCACCAGACCTTCCGGAGAAAACGCAGAAATCCCCCAGCCCTGGCCGGAGCGGTTGAGGATGTCCGGCGGCGCGCCGACGGTCAGCGAGGCCAGCAACTCATCCTGGAAGCTCCAGGCCTGACTGCCGGCACCGTCGGCACCGACCGCCAGATCGGCGATCAGGCCGATGCCCATGCCGGCGCTGCGGGCGGCGGTTTGCGCGCGTTCCAGGCAGCGATGGATCAGCCATTGGCAAAAGGCGAAGTAGCCGATGCGCTCGGCATATTCCTCGGCGAAGGCGCCGAGTGCCGCGCCCCGTGGGTCGTGCCAGTGTTCCGGCCATTCGCGCCAGTCGAGGTTTTCGCCACGGACCGCGCGCATTTCCTGAATCGCTTCGAAACGGCAGTGGTTTTCCAGGGCTTCGCCGCCGGCATGGCGGAAGCTGGCGAAGTCCGGGTGCAGCGGGTGGTCGCCGCTGACAAAGCCTTCGTACAGCGCTTGCAGGAGTTTTTGCTTGGCATCGGCGGCGCGCGGCCAGTCGATCAGGCTCAAGTCCTCCAGTTGCCCGAACGTCTCGGCCAGACCGGCGGATTCGATGGCATCGCGCAAGGCGCGCTCACCAAGAATTGCGCCCGGCGCGGCGTACAGCGAATTGAGAAACAGACGGCTGGAGGGCGAGTAGGGGCTGTAGCGCCCGGTGTCGGCGCTGAACATCGCGTGCAGCGGGCTGATCGCCAGAGCATCGGCGCCGCGCTCGCCGGCGACCCGGGCCATTTCCTCTAGGGCCTGGGTGTCGCCAAAACCGCCGTCACCGGCGCGGCGCAGGCCGTAGAGCTGCACGCTCAGGCCCCAGGCGCGGGGGATCGGGCTGTCGACCGCGTCACCGACGCTGTAGCAGCGCTCGGGCGCCACGGCCAGGGTGAATTGTTGATCGGCAATGTGAACGTGCTGGTAACCCACCGGAATCAGTCCCGGCAACACGGCCGCGTCGTCGAGTTTCAGGCTCAGGCGCGAACCGTCTTCCAGATGAATCTCGCACGGCGTGCCAGGCTCGAAATAGCGCGCCAGATCCAGGCCGACGTTGACGTCGCAGGTCAACAGGGGCGGCAGGTGGCGATCCAGTTGGGCTTGTTGCAATTGTTGCAGGCTGGCGTCGATTTCCTGCGCCGAACCGGCCGGATGGCCGAGGGCGGTGAGGACATTGCGCAGCACCGCCGGGGCGACTTTCTGCGGGCGGCCGTTGGCGTCGATCCAGTCGACGGCGAGGCCGGCCCGGCTCGCCAGTATTTCCAGTTGCGCATCGCTCATAGGCGCTCTCCATCCAGAAGGTGCAAAGGGGTTGCGGCCGTGAGACTGACAAGCGCGCAATACGGCGGGAGCAGGCCCTGATCCGTCGGCTCGACATCGGGCGGTTGGCGCAACAGCCAGTCCGCGTCGGCCCGTGGAGGGTTGACCACTGGCGTGTTGCCCAGGTTCAGGTCGATGCGCAGCTCGCTGCCATCGCCCAGTCGCCAGCGCGCGCTGATCGCGCCATGACCCAGCACTTGCGCGCCCAGCGCCTGGGTGCCGGAGAGGTTGGGAATGATGTGGCGGTGGCGCAGTTGCAGCAGTTTTCGATACAGCGCCAGCGTCTGTCGCTGCTTCACGCTGCCTTCGCCGATCAGCGACGGTTGCGCGGCGTGAAAGGTCTGCTCGGCGTTCGGGTCGGGAATCCGTTCGCGCTGGTGTGGATCCTTGAAGGCGCTGAACGCGGCGAATTCGTTGCGCCGGCCTTCGCGCACCAACTGCGCCAGTTCACCGTGATGACTGGTAAAAAACAGGAACGGTTGCTCGGCGGCATATTCGTCGCCCATGAACAGCAGCGGAATCATCGGCGACAGCAACAGCAACACCGTGGCCGCGTCGAGTGCCCGAGGATCGGCCAGCTGATGCAGGCGCTCGCCGAAAGCCCGGTTGCCGATCTGGTCGTGGTTCTGCAGGAACAGCACAAATGCGGTCGAGGGCAGGTGTTCGCTGGGCTCGCCGCGGGATTCGCCGTGGCGGTTGATCTGACCCTGAAACACGAAACCCTGGCTCAGGCAGCGGGCCAGTTGTTCGGTCGGATGCTCGGCATAGTCGGCGTAATAGGCGTCGGTTTCACCGGTCAGCAGCACATGCAGGGCATTATGGCCGTCGTCATTCCACTGCGCGTCGTAGTGTTCTTCCAGCAGGCTGGCCTGGTTGTGTTCGTTCTCGACGGTCAGCCAGACATGGCGCATCGGGTCGATCTGCTGGCGGATACGCTGCGCCAGCTCCGGCAGGAAGTCCGCGCTGTCGATGGCATGCACGGCGTCCAGGCGCAGGCCGTCGAAACGGTATTCGAGCAGCCACATCAGGGCGTTTTCGATGAAGAAGTCGCGCACTTCGCGGCGGCGGAAGTCGATGGCCGCGCCCCACGGCGTGTGTTTGTCCTCGCGGAAAAAGCCCTTGGCGTAGCGATGCAGGTAATTGCCGTCGGGGCCGAAGTGGTTGTAAACGACGTCGAGAATCACCGCCAGGCCATGGCCGTGGGCGGTATCGATCAAATGCTTGAGCTGTTCGGGGCTGCCGTAGGAGGCCTGCGGCGCGTAGTGCAGGACGCCGTCGTAGCCCCAGTTGCGTGTGCCGGGGAATTGCGCGAGGGGCATCAGTTCGATGGCGGTGATGCCCAGTCCGGCAAGCCGCGCCAGATGCTGTTCGACCTCGGCAAAACCACCCAGCGCGCCGACGTGCAGTTCGTAGATGACCGCCTCGCTCCATGGCCGACCGTGCCAGGCGCTGTGGCGCCAGGTGTAGGCGTGGGGGTCGACCACCACGCTGTGGCGGTCGAGGTCACCGTCCTGTGCGCGGGAGGCGGGGTCCGGCACTTCCAGTTCGCCGTCGATGTTGTAGCGGTAGCGGCTGCCGGCGGGGCAGCGCGCCTTGATCACGAACCAGCCATCAGCCTGGGGCAGCATCGGCAGGGATTGGCCGTTTTCCAGTTCGACACTGACGTAAAACGCATCCGGCGCCCACAACGCGAATTGCGTGTGGGCGTCGTCCAGCATGATCGCGCCGTGGGGCCAGTTTTCAGGTGTCCGTAACGGCATGGTGGAAACCTCCCTGGTTTATTTGTGTTGTGATTTACCCAGCGCCTTGGCGACCAGTTGTTCGTAGAGTTCGGCGTAGGGTTCGACTGCCTTGCACCAGTTGAACGGCGCGGCCATGGCGCGGCAACGCATGGCGTTGAGCAGCTCGGGGAAGGCAAAGACCTTGAAGGCGCGGCTCAGGGCTTCGCGGTAGCTTTCGACGGTGGACTCGTCGAACAGAAACCCGGTGACGCCATTTTCGATGGTGTCGGCCAGCCCGCCGGTGTTGCGCGCCACCGGCAACGAGCCGAAACGCTGGGCGTACATCTGGCTCAGGCCGCAGGGTTCATAGCGCGACGGCATCAGCAGGAAATCGCTGCCGGCGAACATCCGCCGGGCGTCGGTTTCGTTGAAGCCGATGCGCACGCCGATCTGGCCGGGGAAGCGCAGTGCCAGCTCGCGCATGGCCTGTTCTTCTTCCGGTTCGCCGCGACCGATGATCGCAATCTGGCCACCGTTCTGCACGATGTACTCGGACACCGCCTGGGTCAGGTCGAGGCCTTTCTGGTAGACCAGTCGCGACACCACGGCGAACAACGGGCCGGTGGAGTCGTGCAGGCCGAACAACTGGCGAACATGGGCGGCGTTGATTGCCTTGCCGTCCCAGTCGCCAATGGCAAACGGGGCGAACAGGTGCGGATCGGTGGCGGCGTCCCAGCTCTCGTCAATGCCGTTGGGAATCCCGCTGAGCAGACCCTGATGGGTCTTGGCGGCGAGGAAACCGTCCAGGCCGCAGCCGAAATCCGGAGTGGTGATTTCCTGGGCGTAGGTGGCGCTGACCGTGGTGATGTGGCTCGAATAAGCCATGCCAGCCTTGAGGAACGACATCTTGCCGTAGAACTCCATGCCTTCCTGTTGCAGGGCATGGGCGGGGATGCCCAGCTCCGGGCAGGAAGCGAGGCTGGTCACGCCCTGATAGGCGAGGTTATGAATGGTGAACAGGGTCGGGGTGCGCTGACCGCGCCAGTGCATGTAGGCCGGCGCCAGCCCGGCGGGCCAGTCATGGGCGTGCACCAGATCCGGGCACCAGTGGATTTGCGCGAGGTTGGCGGCGATATCCGCGGCGGCCAGCCCCAGACGGGCGAAGCGAATGTGGTTGTCCGGCCAGTCGCGGCCGTTATTGGCGCCATACGGCGAGCCTTCACGCTCGTAGAGTTCGGGGCAGATCAGCACGTAGATCACCAGGCCGTCCGGCATGTCCATGCGCCCGATCTTGCACGGTGGCAGCGCGGCGTGACCGCCCAGTTCGCCGATGATATGGATCGGGTTTTCGCTGTTCATCACCTGGCGGTAACCGGGGATCAACACGCGCACGTCATGCAGATGGGCCATCGCCCGGGGCAGGGCGGCGGAGACGTCACCCAGGCCGCCGGTTTTTACCAGATCGTTGATTTCCGAGGTCACGAACAGAACTTTCTTCTTGTTGCGATTCCGACTGGCAACCGGCGTCAGCACTTTGCTGGCGGGAACGTTGATCGATCGGCTGTCGGGTACGTTCATGGTGCTCGATTCGCCAACCTGGTGAGCACGCTCTCCCTGAATATCCAATGCCGCACTGATCATATGTCTCTCCCGTCTATTGATCTGATTCTTGTCTTGAACAAGCGATGTCCATGGCCAAATCCTTTGACCGGGCGCAAACGCGCCACGCATCGGTGAGCAAACGCTACCCAACACGCGCAAGCAGAATGGGTGGAGTGGCCGTTGCAAGGAATGAACCAGTCGCGTTGGCCTTGTATTTCAGATGACCCGTCGCAATCAGCAAAAGTTTCGATAATTTTTCCGCTTTGTGACCGGTCGGTTTCGTCCCGCGAAAACCAGTCTAGGCCAGATCCTAGAGCGGGCCATGGCAATCGGATGAATTGTTCGACAATGGGCTTGCAGGCCGCGCAAATCGTGGGTTGTACGAGGGAATGCGCCGACGAAGTGCAGTTTTAGCAGGCGTAATGAGACAAAACGGTGACTGGGTAGTCATGTTTTTGTGCGCGTCGGATGGGCGGTTGCACTGTTGCGGTGCGGGCAGGTTTGTTGATTGGGTGTTTGGGATGGGGGTGGCGGCCTTTGGGCCGGCCATGCTCTTGGGGTTTGGGGTGAATATCCGTTTCTTCGGGTGTGGCGGCTGGCGGTTTCGCCCTTACGGCGAGTCACCTTTTTCAAACGCCAAAAAGGTAACCCAAAAGGCTTGGCCCCGGCGTTCGGCCCCTCGCTGGGGCTCGGGGTTCCTTCGTTCCGGTATTCATCCGGGGGCATCGCCTACGGTTTGCTGCGCTGCACCTCCTCTCGATGTGTTTGGCTTCGCCAAACGGCGCTACGCGCCCACCCCCGGATGAACCCCTCCACTCAGCCTGCCGAAGGGGCCGGCACGGCAAGATCAAAAGCGGTACTCGAGCTAACGCTCATTGTGTTGAGTGGTGAAGGGCGGAGGTGGGCGTCTTTTGCTTTTGTGGGGGTGGGCTTGCCCGCGAAGGCGTCAGTGGATTCACCCTTGCCCCCATCAGAAGCAATCAGTTCAACACCCGAACCGGTTCACCCTTCGACCAGCCCTGAATGTCCTCGATCATCTGCGAAAAGAACTGCTCATAGTTCTGTCGGGTGACGTACCCGACATGCGGCGTGGCGAGTACGTTGTCCAGAGTCCGAAACGGATGCAGTGCCGGAAGCGGTTCAGGTTCGTATACGTCCAGCGCCGCGCCGGCGATCCGGTTCTTTTGCAAGGCCTTGATCAGCGCGGATTCGTCGACGATCGGCCCGCGTGCGGTGTTGACCAGCAGCGCGGTGGGTTTCATCCAGGCCAGTGCCTGGGCGTCGACCAGTCCGCGACTGCGTTCGCTGAGGACCAGATGCACTGACAGCACATCGGCCTGTTCGAACAGTTCCTGTTTGCTGACGTAAGTGACGCCCGCTTGGGCCGCGCGCTCGGCGGTGAGGTTTTCGCTCCAGGCGATCACGCGCATGCCGAACACCTGGCCGAACTGGGCCACCCGCTGGCCGATGCTGCCGAGCCCGAGAATACCCAGTGTCTTGCCGTGCAAGTCGCCGCCGAGGCCTTGTTGCCACTTACCGGCGCGCAGGGCGTTGGCTTCGTTCACCAGGTTGCGGGTGGCGGCCATGATGAGTGCCCAGGTCAGTTCGGGGGCTGCGTGTTTGTAGCTGTCGGTGCCGCAGACCTGAATCCCCAGCGTTGCCGCTGCCTGCATGTCCAGCGCCGCGTTGCGCATGCCGCCGGTCACCAGCAGCTTCAGGTTCGGCAAGCGCTTGAGCAGGTCTGCGTCGAAACGCGTGCGCTCGCGCATCACGCAAATCACTTCGAACCGGCCCAGGCGCTCGGCCAGGGTGGCGTTGTCCGCCGGGTATTCGTGGACGAAGGTCACCTCGCCCAGCCTGTCGAGGACCGACCAGTCGACCACGTCGCGCGCCACGTCCTGCCAGTCATCGATCACTGCAATCTGCACCGCCATCAGCCTTACCTCATCAACGAACGGGATTGGTTTTGTTCAGCCAGCCGAGCAGTGCCTGATGGAACTGCGCCGGTTCTTCCATTTGCGGGGCGTGGCCCATGCCGGGGAATTCAATCAGGGTCGACTGCGGAATCAGCTTTGCCACCTGCTTGCCGAGGACGTCGTAGTGGCCGATCTTCGCCTTGACCTGGGGCGGCGCGATGTCCTTGCCGATGGCGGTGGTGTCGGCTGTGCCGATCAGCAGCAGGGTCGGCATTTTCAGGTCCTTGAACTCGTAGTACACCGGCTGGGTGAAAATCATGTCGTAGATCAGCGCCGAATTCCAGGCCACCTGGGGCTTGCCCGGTCCCTTGCTCAGGCCGGCGAGCATGTCGACCCAGCGATCGAACTCCGGCTTCCAGCGACCGCCGTAATAGGTGGTGCGTTCGTATTCGCGGATGCCCTCGGCGCTGACCTTGAGTTCGCGCTGATACCACTGGTCCACTGTGCGGTACGGTACGCCGAGGGCTTTCCAGTCTTCCAGGCCGATCGGGTTGACCAGCGCCAGTTGCTCGACCTGATCGGGGTATTGCAGGGCGTAGCGGGTGGCGAGCATGCCGCCGGTGGAGTGGCCGAGCAGGGTGGCTTTCTGGATGCCCAGGGCCTTGAGCAATTGCTGGGTGTTGGTCGCCAGTTGCTGGAAGCTGTACTGGTAATGGTCCGGTTTGCTGGACGTGCAGAAACCGATCTGATCCGGGGCGATCACCCGGTAACCGGCGTCACTCAGGGCCTTGATCGAACTGTCCCAGGTCGCGGCGCAGAAGTTCTTGCCGTGCATCAGCACCACGCTGCGGCCATTGGCCTTGCCGTGGGCAGCGACGTCCATGTAACCCATTTGCAGCGATTTGCCCTGGGACTCAAAGGCGAAGTGCTTGAGCGTGTAGGGGTATTCGAAACCTTGCAGCTCCGGCCCGTAGGACGGGCCTTCGGCGTGGGCGAACAGGGGCAGGGCGGCGGTCAGGGCCAGACCGGGCAGCCAGCGCGAAAGCGACATAAGGCGAACTCCGTGTGAAATCGGCCGATGCTGGAACGGCCGGATTAGGGCGACGTTAAACACAGGCAATGTCCACGCCCGAACGTTCAACCGGACCAGCCCAGGGTAATCATCGCCAGCACCCCGTAACGCGCGCCCTTGGCCAGGGTGACGATCAACAGGAAGCGGCCGAGCGGTTCACGCATGACACCGGCGATCAGGGTCAGCGGATCGCCGATGACCGGCAGCCAACTGAGCAGCAGCGACCAGTGGCCCCAGCGCTGATAGTGGCTGCGTGCCCTGGCCATATGGGCCGGGCTGACCGGAAACCAGCGTCGCTCCTGAAAACGTTCCAGCCCCCGGCCCAGCCACCAGTTGACCAGCGAGCCGAGCACATTGCCCAGCGTTGCGACCGCCAGCAGCCCCCAGAGCCAATAACGGTCGCTGAGCAGCAGTCCGACCAGCAGCGCCTCCGATTGCAACGGCAGCAGGGTCGCGGCGCCGAACGCCGCAACGAACAGCCCCGGGTAGGCCGCCGAAATCAATGGGCCGGGTAGTCCGCGACCACCAGATCAGTGCCGTCTTTCTTCAAGCCGATCACTTGATAGGCGTCGCTCATGCCGTCCATTTCCATGCCCGGCGAGCCCATCGGCATGCCGGGCGCCGCCACGCCGAGCAGGTCGTTGCGCTTGCTCAAGGCCAGCACCTGTTCCGCCGGCACATGGCCCTCGACGAACTTGCCGTTGATGATTGCGGTATGGCAGGAGGCCAGGCGCGGTGGCACGCCATGCTGTTGCTTGAAACGGCTCATGTCGCTTTCGACGTGATCCTCTACCTTGAAGCCGTTGGCCTCCAGGTGGCTGATCCATTTCTTGCAGCAGCCGCAATTGGCGTCGCGGTGGACTTCGATGGGAATGAGGTCGGCGGCTTGCGCCAGGGACGAGACGAACAGCACGCTCAGGGCGGCCAGACGCAGGTGGTTTCGCATGGGGATTCTCGGCTCGGGTGGCGGTCAAAAAGAACGCATTCTGACCGGTTTTTCCGCCCTGGCATCAACGGAGTGTTTCCAAGTGATACAAAGCGGGCTGTCAGCATGATCGTAGATCACGGCTGACAGCCCGCTGAGTGGAGCATGACAAATCTGTCAGGTTCGCCGCGCAATCACTGCACCTTGAAGCGTCCCATGATCGCGCTCACGCGGCTGTTGGCCTCCAGCAACTGACGGGTGTTCTGTTCGCTGGCGTGACCGCTCTGGACCAGTTCGTCGACCATGTGGCGGATCTGCACCATGCTGCGGTTGATCTCCTCGGTCACCGCGCTCTGCTGCTCGGCGGCGGTGGCAATCTGCGTGCTCAGGCTGTTGATGTGGCTGACGGAACCGGCCATTTCATCCAGCCCGGAGTTGACCCGCGCGGTGGCGTCGGCGGCAGACTGGCAACTGGCCTGGGTGTTTTCCATGGCGCTGACCGACGACGTCACGCCTTGGGTCAGGCGGGTCAACATCTCGTTGATTTCCGAGGTGCTGGCCTGGGTACGGGCGGCGAGGGCGCGCACTTCGTCAGCCACCACCGCGAAACCGCGACCCTGTTCGCCGGCCCGGGCGGCTTCGATGGCGGCGTTCAGCGCCAGCAGGTTGGTCTGCCCGGCAATCGCGCCGATCACCCCGAGGATTTCGGTGATGCGCTGCGCATCCTGCTGCATGCCTTCGACTTTCTGCGTGGCGCTGGCCACTTCGTCGATCAACGCCACCACGCTGTTCGAGGCTTCGCCGACCACCACTCGCGAACGGTCGGCGTCCTGGTTGGCACGCTGGGTGAAAGCAGCGGTTTCGGCGGCGTTTTGCGCGACGCTTTCGGCGGTCGAGCTCATTTCGTTGATGGCGGTGACGGTCTGGTCGGTTTCCGAAGCGTGACGCTCAAGAATCTGGCTGGTGTGCGCCGAGGTGCGTTGCAGGTTGTCGAGGCTGGATGCCATGGCGCCGGTGGCGTGGGTCACCTCGCCGATCATGTTCTGCAAATAGGCGATGAAGGCATTGATCGAATGGCCGATGGCACCGAGTTCGTCTTCGGCGCGAATGGTGATGCGGCGGGTCAGGTCGGCGTCGCCACTGGACAGCGAATCAATGTTGGCTTTCAGGGCCTTCATGCGCTGGATCAACTGACGGATCGCGTAGACCTGCAACAGCACCAGCAGGATTACCAGCGGAATCTGCAACAGGCTCAGGGTGCTGAGCACGTCATCGCGCTGGGCGGTGATCAGCTTGGTCGGCAGGGCAGTGGCGAGGAACCATGGCGTGCCTTCGATCGGACGCATGAAGAAGGTGCTGGCTTCGCCGTTGTTGTCGAACTCGACGCGTTGCGCCTGATCGCGATTCTGCAGCCCGGCCTTGACCTGGCTGGCGAACGGCGAGCTGGCGGCCAGGTCGCTGATGTTTTTCAACACGATCGGGCCGCTGATGCGCGAGCTGTTGCTGATGATCTTGCCGTCGGCCTCGACGATCAGCATTTCGGCGTTCAGGTCTTTTTCCTTGCGCGCCACCAGGTCATTGAAGAAACCGAGGGTGACGTCGATGGTCGATACGCCCCAGGCGCTGCCGTTCTTCTGGATGGCCATGGCGCAGTTGGTGCGCGGTTCGGCGCTGGCGTCGTCCTTGTAGGCGGCGGCCCAGGCGCATTGGCCACGCGGCGTCTGCATGCCGCCCTTGTACCAGCTCTGGTCGTAATAGTTGGGCGCTGCGTCGCTGTTCCAGAAGGTGTTCACCGCCAGTTTGCCCGAGGCATCGCGGTGCCAGAAGGTGCTGAACTTGTTGCGTCCGGCTTCACGCTGTCCCGGCAGCGGCCAGATCCCGCCACCAAACACTTTCAGCTCCCCGTACTGATCCACCAGCCCCGGCAGCACCGTGTCGATGGCTGCGCTGTCGAGCAACGGAATGGTCTGGGTGATGCTGCGCTGCTGGGACTGAACCTTGTTCAGTTCGCCCTGGATCTGCTCGGCGACTTCGGCGATGCGGTTGAGCACCACCTGTTCTTCGGTATGGCGCAGTTTGGGCGCGACCAGCTGGCTGATGCCGACCACGGTCAGCACCGACAGCAACAGAATGAACAGAACCAGAAACAGCGTGTAGCGAGCCTGAATGGTGCGGAATGCGGGCATGGAAACCGGTCCTTGAGCAGGGATTCTTGTTAGGGGCAGGGAGCAAGGCAGTAGGGGTATCCCTTAGCTATCGTCGTGGCACGGAGAAGCTTTAGGTACTTACGTACTAAAAAAGCGCGAAGGCGATGACCGGCGGGTATCAAGACGGATACATGGGAACTAACCAGCTCGTTCGTTAGAGTAAAAAGTCGATATTTCGCTGATCGGCACAATCGCTCTGGCTCAACATTTACGCGGCTTTGCTGGATTTGTATCTGAAATGTACAAGAATTGTTAAAAAGCGCAGAAAACAGTTGGTGCCATTAGTTTGCCCGTCGATACTCGCGGCAATTTCACGTCGTTCAACAAGGAATTTTCATGTTTCTCGCGCAAGGAGCCTGTTCATGACTGTCGGCTATACCGGTGCATGGCAAAGCAAGGCGGGTCTGTTGGTTCGGGATCCCGGAACCTCGGGCAAGCCGGTCTCCCAGAGCGTCAAGGTCAAGCAGATGCTGGCCCTGGTGGGTAACGATCCCACCGCGCTGAACACGGTGGAAATGGACAAGCAGCGCCTGCACAAGAACATCAAGGGTTTCGATCCGGAAAACGTGTCGGCCAAGCAATTGGGCAACCTCAGCGAATTCCTGCGCGGTCGGGGCCTTATTTCCGACATCACCGCGATCACCTTGCTCAACGCGGGCGACAAGTTCGATCGCTTCGGCATCCAGAAAGACCCGGACGCCAAGTTCAACGCGCTGGAGTATTTCGCCACGCAACTGGACACGATCAACAACAACAGCCTCAAGGGCAACAAGTACGCCAACACGTTGATCCCGCAGTACAAGAAAGCCATTTACGTGCTGCAGAACCTGAAGGTCTACGGTCAGGGCGGGGAACGCGCCCCGCCGACCGATAAAGGCGTCAACGCCAAGGCATGACCCACGCAAGCCCGCTCGGTAACCGAGCGGGCTTGTTGGTTTATGGCAGGTCGAGAAGTGCCGACTCGGCAGGTTGCCGTCGCTGGTCATGCAGACGCTGCATGTGCGGGCACTGCAATTGCAAGCGTCGGCGCGGGTGGCCCCGGTGGAGCAGGGCCACCCAGCCGCTGCCGCGTTCATCGGGCGCCAGTCCGGTGAACAGAAAGCCGATGGCCGACAGTCGTGCCAGTGCTGCTGTGAACCCGCTTGTCAGCCGCAGCCGGAGCGAGATCCGCCAGTGCCCCGGCAATTGCCGCAACTGAGTCAGCAGATTGCCGTCAAGCGACCCGATCACCACGTCATAGCGGCCCCGGCAGTGCTCGAAGCGCACCGCCGGGTGCGGCCACTTCGAGGGTTTTTCCGTGATGCCAAATATCTGGCTCAAATGGCTCGGCAGTTCGCTGCAACCTGATGGCCAGGCCAGCGCCGGCAGTGGCCGATGGTAGCCGTCGATGGCCTTGTAGCCGATGACAAGCGTCTCCGGGACAGGATCGCCATAGGGCGACGGAACGTAATCCGGCAGCAGTCCGGTGCTTTGAAAACCGAGCGTGGCGGCCATGCGTTGAGTGTACGGATGCCGGGTCACTTGCTTGATCGTCACGCCCCGGCAACCCAGGGCCTGCGCATGCACCAGCAGTTGCTCGCCCAGCCGGGTCGCGATGTGTTGCCCACGGGTCTGTGGATCGACCACCGTCAGCGCCAGTTCGGCTATATGCGACCCCGCGTCGCGGCACAGGCTGGCGTGGCCCAGGACTTTTTTACCTTCCACTGCCACCAGCGAGTGCCAGCGGCGTTCGGCATGGTTCTGGTTGATCATCCACGGCAGGTACACCTGATGGTGCGCATAGTGGTCGCCGTAAATCTTGCGGAACAGCCGGCTGATCGCCGTGGCATCGCCGGGGCGATAGTTGCGCAGGATCACGGCGTCCACCTCTCGGGTTTTAATGGCGAGTCGTCGTAGACGCGCAGATCGACCACCCGCTGGTGCTTGCCCGAGCGCGGGTGGCGCGACAGGTCTTCAGCCAGGCAATGCGTCACCCGCAGCGCCAGCAAGCAATCGCTTTCGAGCTGTTCGATCAGCGGGTAGTGATTGACCAGCGCGGTTCGCAATTGGCGGTTCTTCGCGGCGAGGTCGCAGGTCTGGGTGTCGGCTTGCCATTTCAGGCTCAGCAAGTCTTTTTCCCCGGTCTGTTCGATCAGCAACTGCCAGTCCTCGGTGTGGGTGATCCGTTGGACGATTTCGCCAATCTCGGCAATCAGCAGGGTCAGGATGCCGACCCTGACGCGCTGACTGCCGGCGCTTCGGCCCAGCAGGGCGAACTTGCGATTCGGCGTCTCGGGCGGTTCGCGCCAGCAGGCACAGTCGCCGACCGGATAGCGGATCAGAGGCATCAGGCGTCGGGTCAGATTGGTCACCACCAGCAAGCCGGGGCGATCGCTTTGCCGGATGACTTCGCCGGTCTGCTCGTCGATGATTTCCACCACGCTATGGCGCTCCAGCACCCGATGTTCGCCCAGCGCGCAGCCCCGGTCACTGACGCCGATGAAGCCGGCGTCGACGCTGGCATAGCCCATGGAGGCCAGTCGCACGTTGGGAAACACCCGACGCAGCAGGCGCTGTTGTGCGGCGAACAGGCTTTCGCCGCCGTAGAGCAGGGTGTCGACCCCCTCCAGCGTGCGGCCTTCGCGTTCGAGCCAGGCTGCGAACGTCAGCAATTGCGCCGGCACGCCGGCCAGGACGTTGATCCGATGCCGTTGCACCGAGTCAGCAAGGTTCATCGAGTCGACCTGGCCGGTGAACGGGAATTCGACCACGCCGCTTGCAACGTGCGCCAGGGCGTCGTGGACGAAAATGAAACTGGCATACAGATCCCCGGCAAAAAACAGATTGGCAACCCGATCCCCCGGCTCGAGATGCGCCGTCAGGCTGTTGCCGAAATCCTTTACCAGCGCCTGCCATTCGTGGCGTTCGAAGACCGACAGTTTGCCGCCGCTGGTGGTGCCACCGGTCTTGAAGACCAGTGCGTTTTCAATGGAACGGGTCAACACCGGCCACTGGCTCAAGTGCTGGCTGTCTTGCCAATAAGTCGCGCCATCGATGATCGGAAGTTCATCGAGGGAGCTGACGGACTCGGCAACTTGTGCGAAATGCTTGCGGTAATACGGAGAGTGCTGGCGAGCATAAGTAACCAACTCGCCGAACTGTGAAGTTGCAATCATGGTGTTCTCTTTATCGGTATTTAATGGGGGCTTGATAATTAACGGCGCGAATCAATCAGCAACGGCGTTTTGCCGCTGTGCTTGTTTCGAGTGAATTGCTGCGGCGCGCAAACTTCAACTTCCACGCGCAACAGACCGGTCTGTACCAGCGTGGTCAGCGTCGGGTAGTTCAGCAGGCGTTGCCGGATCTCCCGGGGTTCGCAGGCGCTGCGAAAACGCAGGCGCTCGAGGCCGTCCGGGGCGTGTTCGAGGATCACTTGAAACGGCGTTTGCAGGTGCTGCGCCAGTTCCGACAGGCAGATGAAATCGGTGCCGATGCGCACCAGTCGACCGTGGCGCTGCAACAACTCGAAGCGTGGCGATTCAAGGCCGCAGGGGCACGGGCCAGCCAGCCAGCGGCCGCTGTCGCCAATGTCATAGCGCAACACGTCCTGACCCTGGCGCGCGGTGGAGGTGAACAACAGGCGCCCGACTTCATCGCCCTGAACCGGCTCGTCACGATCGAAGGCGACAATCTCGAGTTGCTGGATATCGCTGATCAAATGAAACACGCCATCCCTGGTGGCCTTGCAGGCGTGACCCAGGGGTCCGGCATCGACGCTGCCGTAAATAGCCGAACGGATACTGCTCACGCCACAACTCTGCATCAGCTCACGGCTCTGTTCATTCAGATGCTCGCCGCCGAGGAAGACTTTTTCGATGCCGCCATAGTCGCGCAGGGTCTGCTGCTGATCGAGAAACAGGCGGTGCAGGGTGCTCGGCATGCCGATCAGCACAGACACCCGTTGCTCGACGATCAGTTGGGCAATTTCGGTGTAATCGTCGTTGGCGGGGGCGCCCATCGGCAGGTGGGTGACATCCAGCAATTCCAGCACTTTGGAGAAACTGAAAAAGCCGCCATACAACCCGCCGCTGAAGAACAGGTTCATCACCCGATCCCGTTGCGGCTCCAGGCCGGCGGCGAACAAGGCATCGGCCGTCGCGCGCATCTGGCTGCGGAAGTCGTGGTAGCTGAAGCCCGACAGCGCCGGCGTGCCGCTGCTACCGCCGGAGCGGAAGTACAACTGTGCCGCCGGATGGATCGGCCGGGTGGTGAAAGTGTCCTTGCTCATGATCGGCAGATCGCGCGGAACCGGGTTCGCCGGTTGCGCATCGAGCGTGGCGTGGGTCGCCAGCACGGTGGCGGGCAGGCTGATCGAAACCCGCCGGCTCAGACGTTGCAAGGCATACACGCCGTCATGGGGTTCGCCGTCGTAGCCATCGTGGATCGTCTCGATCGGCGCAATACGGGTGACCCCGGCGGCGACCAGCGTGCGCGAAAGCCCGGCGATCTCGCGCTCGGCGCAAATCAGCGCGCAGCTTTGCAGGACGTTGCGCCATGGCAGCAACGCGGTGCTAAGCGAGGTGCGGGGCATTGGCTTGAGCAGCAGGCTGCGGAACAGCGGCGAGGGGCCGAGTTGTGGATCATGGCTCCAGATCACCCGCCAGCCCGGCGCGCTCCAGACCTGCCCGGTCTGCGCGCAAAAGCTCTGCGCCAGCTGTGCCATCCGGGTGTGGGTGGTGATTTCGCAGGCTTCCTGGATCGACGGCGTCAGTGCCGGCCATTGTCCGGCGCGACGGGTAAATGCCTCGGCGAGATTGGCGCCGATCTCACGCAGGACGCCGGGGTCGTCACTGTCCACCAACAACCATTGCGGGCTCGAACAGGCTTGCTGATCCAGCCGGCAGACTTCATCGACCACGGCATCCAGCGACGCTGGCGTGGCGCTGTCCGGCGTCAGGTAAATGAAGCTGATGCGATGCCCCCAGTCGATCCAGCGGCAACCGGCCGGGAGCTGCTGGCGGATCGCTCGTAGCGCCGATTCGCCGCCCCAGGCGCTGACCCCGTTGGCCCATTGGCAGAGCTGGCCGATCTGCGCAGTGGTGGTGGGGAGCACCGCGACATGCCCGCGCAGCCGGCCGCCGGGATCGCATTGCACCAGCGCTTGCAGCAGCCGTGCGGTCAGACCCTGGTCGCTGGCACTGGGACGCAACCAGTTGATGTTGCCGGCCAGCAGACTTTCGATCACCGCGCAGAAGGCCAGCAGCGGCGCGTTGCCGGGGGTGATATGCACCACCAGGCCCAACGGGCTCCAGCGTTCGAAGCGTGCTTGCCGGTAGTCGATACGTCGCAGCGAATCGGCTTGCTGGCCGAGTTCGCGTTCAAGTTTGCGGCGCAGGGCTTCGGGTTCGCAGAAGTCGATCAGCGCTTGCCGTTGCTCGTCATTCAGCGCCGGTTCGCCGCTGCGTAATCGTCTGGCGAAGGCGCTCACGGCGTCGATGACCGTGGCGCTGTCGAGCGCCGTGTTCAGTTGTTCCGGCAATTGCCGGTGCAGCTGTTGCAGGGCGTCGTCGAGGTGGTAATCGGCGTGCAGTTGGCCATTGATGAGGTACATGTCAGTGCCTCCCCAGCAATTCGGCGGCAGCCATGGCGCAGCTTCTGCCCGCGCCGGTGCCGGCGCGGCCGTGCAGTTCGAACCAGTCGCTCGCCAGGCCGCAGCCGCAACTCGCGCCGGGGTGCAGGGTGGCGAGGTCGCTCATGACCACCGCGTGGGCCGGACTGGATGAAATGTACGGCGAGACGAAACCCAGCAAACCGGGCTCCCCGTAAGGCTGGACAGTGAAATCCGCCGGATGGCGCACGAAGACCCTGGCGTACACCGGCACATGAAAATGGTGCCGGGCGCATTCGACGTAGGGCACCGCATGTTCGACGGCACCGTAACCATCCCGGCATCTGGAAAGCTCGACGCCCAGTTGCCGGTGGATCTGTGCATACAGGTGTTGTTTGGGAATTTCATCGGCGGTCCGGGTTTTCCAGCCGCCGCCGAAAAATGCCAGGGATTGCTCGGGCAGGCGCAGATCGGCGACGCCGGTGGCCTGCATGTGTTGCAGCACCTGCCAAAGGAACGCCGGGAAACCGAAGATCCGCACGGGCAGGCCTTCCTCGGCAAACGCCTGCAAGGCCTCGACCACGCCGAACGGGTCGAACTGATGGCCGTCGCCGGTATTGCGCAGCGCGTAGACCACGCGATTGGCCGGGGCGAACCGGCACAGGAACTGATCGGTGTAGGACGTGCCGAGGCTGATCCGGCCCTGAGGCTCGTAGCTCAGCAGCAGGTAATTGCACGGCGTGTCCGGCGTGTTCCAGCGGTAATGATTGAAGATTTGCCCGACCATGAATTGCGCGGCGCCGAGGCTGCGCTCGTCGTAGCGCATGCGGCTTTTCTGGCCGCTGGTGCCGGAGGAGGTCAGCTCCATGGCGCCTTCGCCGCTGGAACTGAGCAACAGGTGTTGTTTGAAGAAATTGGCGAATATGGGCGGCAGTTGCGACCAGTCGTCGAGATGCTGCAGATCGTTGGGATCGAGGCCGTTGGCGCGCAGCCAGTCAGCGTAGCCAGGCGTCTGGTCGCAGTGAAAGCGGCTGATTTCGGCCATGGCCCGGTCGAACAGACCTGGCGGAACGGCCTCCGGGCAATAAGGGTGCGGCAAGGCGCAGAGCGCGTCGCTGTGGGGTAAAGGGGTCATCCGAAATTCCTTTTCGGTGTGGGTGGAGGGAGGAGCGCTGTTGTGGCGCCGCGCAGGAAACGGTAGAGCGAGGGCAGGGCCAGCAGGCCGGCGAGGGCCGCCCACAGGGCGAAGGATTCAAGCTGCGAGCCACCGCCAATGGCGGCGATTAAAGAACCACCGGCGCCCATCACCGTGATTGAAATCATGCCGATGGCCGCCGACACCAGGCCCTTGCTGTCATCGCTGGAAAACAGCGCCAGGCGATACAGCGCGGCGTTGCTGATGCCCAGTCCCAGCGCGTACAGCGACAGAGCGCCGATCAGCACGCCGAGGGAGGCGCCCAGCACGGCGGCGCCCATCAGGGTCAGAAGGCCCAGGCAGTAAGGCCAGAGCGCCAGATGGATCAGGCGCGGCAGATCGTGGCTCAGCAAGAGCCGGTCGAGGATCAGGTTGCCGCCGATCACCGCCGAGAACACCGGGATCTGCCACAAGCCGTATTCCAGCGTGGACAGGCCCAGCAGTTGAATCAGCAGCAGCGGGGCGACACCGATCCAGGCAATCAGCGGCAGGCTCATCAACCCCAGAGCGAGGCTGGCGCCGAGGAACCTGCGATTGCCCAGAAGCGCCCGATAACGGCGCAGGATATGCCGCCAGGAGAACGCAATCGGCGCCTGCACCTGACCGTCGCGGCGCAGGACACCGACGGTTTCCGGCATGCACGCGTACAGCGCCAGCCAGACGAGCGCCGCGCTCACGGCCAGGGCCACGAACAGTTGCCGCCAGCTCAGCCACTCCAGCAGCAGGCTGCCCAGTAACGGGCCGAGCAGGGGCGACAGCAGGGCCACGTTACCGAGCAGTGCCATCAGCCGCACCGCATCGGCCTCGCAGAACACTTCCTGCACGGCCGGATAACTCACCGCCACCACGTAGCCCAGGCCCATGCCCTGTATCAGTCGCAGCAGGTTGAACGCTTCGATACTGGTGCTGGCGGAGGCTGCGGCGCAGGCGATGCCAAACAGCGCACAACCGCTCAACAGCAACGGTCGCCGGCCGAACCGATCCGCCAGCGGGCCGATCAGCCATTGCAGGCAGACGCCGCCGACCAGATACAGACTCAAGGCGTTGGGCACGTGACGCGGATCGGCGTTGAATTCGCCGGTCACCGCGAGCATGGCCGGCATCACCATATCGCTGGCCATGTAAGTCAGAAGTTCGAAACCGGCAATTGCCAGGCAGAAACCGATAACCTGAACGGGTTGTATCGCTATCAATGTTCTGTGCATACACATCCTTGTTTCGTATGGATAAAAGATGCACAGAGACTAATTAAACTCGCCAGACCGCACCAAACGGTTTGCCGCGACATTAAGTGTCAAAGACTTACAGCATATTTAAAGTCTGGTGATATCGCCGATAAGTGAACTTTGCATGAGCTTCGCGAGTTTCGCGTGAGCCAACAAAAATGCCCGCGAGAGGCGGGCATTGTTTCAGTGGGATCGAATCCGTTGTGGCGACTGTTTATTCCATGGGTGAACGGGTGACGTAAAAAGTCATGCTATCGATGATAGTAACCGGGGCCTTCCTGATAGTAGCGATGGTGATCGCCATGCCAGCCGCCGTGGGGGAAGATAATGCAGCCGCTCAGGGTCAGCAGCGCCAGAACAGGAATCAGCCAGGTGATTCGACGTAACATTTCAAAATCCTCAAGGTTAACGCCGCATGGAGCCAAAGCTCTCCAGCGGCTGTAACATGAGACTCCGTTTGCCGCACCGCATCCCCGAGAAAAGGTATGCGCATGGCATGAAAGTCGATACAAACCGGATACATTTCCAACGTTCCAGGAACCTGCAATGACTCAGTCGCAACGCTTGAAATACTCGATTCTGATCGCCCTCGTGGTGCTGGCAATCATGCTCGGTCTGTCCTGGCTGCAAAACCAGGGCATGCTCAGCGAGAAGATGTTCCAGTACATCGCCATCGGTGTGGCGGTGGTCGTGGTGGTGATCAACGGAGTGATGCGCCGCAAGGTCAAGCCCTGACGGCGATCATCGGGGCTTCAGTCGCTGTTGAGGACCGCCGCAGCCTGTGGATGCAGGCTGTAGCTCTTGTCGGCGTTGAAGGTGATCACACCTTCGGCGCACAGACGTTTCAGTACCTCGCGCACACTGAGAAATGACAGCGGGATATCCAGGTCGAGCAACTGGCTGTGGACGCCGCGCACACCGAGGCGGCGGTCGTTTTCAGCGGCGACCAGCAGGGCGTCGATGACTTTCAGGCGGATCAGGCTGGTCCGCAGGCCGAAACTCTTGAGCAGCAGTCGAATGCGTTCGTTGCCGTGACGCTCGACACGTTGTCCGAAATCGCTCACGCGCGAACCCATAGGTGCTCCATTTGGCGTCTGGCTACCGTCCGTTGGTAGTTGCGAGTTGTACATGTGGGGTCTCCTTTCAGAGCCTGCTCGGGGAAAATTTTGGGTGCTCTCTCTGTAAAAGACGAATCAGCCCGACAAATCATGAAGGGCGAAATGTAGAAAATTTGTCGCCAATTCGTCGTTTCTCCGTAATCACGGGGCCAGACCGGTGTCCGGCCGGTTAAATTTTTTTCCTCCGCTTCGTTTCCTGAACAGGCTCATTGCGCGTGGACGCGTGTGGGTGTTTCCCCGGAGCGGACTTGTCGCGCCTTTACCGTCCAGGCACGGCGCGACCTCCGCTCTTCGGCATTTCGATCAGGAGCGAGCGTGATTATTTCCAGGCAATTAACCGGACTGGCCCTTGCCGGTATGTTTCTCGGACTGAGTCTGTCCGCCCATGCGTTGAGTCCCGCCGCACAGACCGGCGCCGATATCCGCCGGACAGCTTTTGGCGTGCCGCACATTCGCGCGCAGGACGAGCGTGGTCTGGGCTTCGGCATCGGTTATGCCTACGCGCAGGACAATCTGTGCCTGCTGGCCAACGAGATCGTCACGGTCAACGGCGAACGTTCGCGTTACTTCGGGCCTGAGCAGTTCACCGTCGAAGAACGCGAGAACCGCGTCAGCGATCTGTTCTTCACCTGGCTCAACACCCCGCAAGCGGTGAGCGAGTTCTGGCAGGCTCAACCCGTGGAAGTGCGTGAACTGGTGCAGGGTTATGCCGCCGGTTACAACCAGTACCTCGCCGAGCGTCGGCAGCAGGGGCTGCCGCAGCAATGCCAGGGCGAATGGGTGCGCGATATCGCTGCCGAAGACCTGGTGAAGCTGACGCGTCGTCTGCTGGTCGAGGGCGGCGTCGGTCAGTTCGCCGAAGCTCTGGCGGGCGCTACACCGCCGCAGGCGACCGCCCGCATCGACGCCGATGACCGTGCCTATCAACTGGCCTCCACGCGCCTGCAACGCTTCGCCCTGGACCGGGGCAGCAACGCCGTGGCCGTGGGCAGTGAGCGCTCGTTCAACGGGCGCGGCATGCTGCTCGCCAACCCGCATTTTCCGTGGGTCGGCGGCATGCGTTTCTATCAGATGCACCTGACCATCCCCGGCAAGCTCGATGTGATGGGTGCCGCATTGCCCGGCCTGCCGATGATCAATATCGGCTTCAATCAGCACCTGGCCTGGACCCACACGGTCGACTCGTCCAAGCACTTCACCCTGTATCGCCTGCAACTCGATCCGAAGGACCCGACGCGCTATCTGCTCGACGGCAAGTCGCTGCCGATGAGCAAGCAAACCGTGACCGTGCAAGTGAAGCAGGCCGACGGGCAAGTGGTGCCGGTGTCCCGTGACATCTACAGCTCGCAGTTCGGCCCGATCGTGCAGTGGCCGGGCAAGCTCGACTGGGATCACCAGTACGCCTTCAGCCTGCGCGACGCCAACCTGGACAACGACCGCGTGCTCAAGCAGTGGTATGCGATGAACCGCGCGGCGAATCTTCAAGAGTTGCAGGATTCCGTCCACAAGATCCAGGGCATCCCGTGGGTCAACACCCTGGCGGTGGATGACAAGGGCCAGACGCTGTACATGAACCTCTCGGTGGTGCCGAACGTCAGCGCTGAAAAACTGGGCCAGTGCAGCGATCCGCGTGCCGGCCTGCAAATGATCGTACTCGACGGTTCCAACAGTGCCTGCGCCTGGGACATCGACCCGCAAGCGGCGCAGAAGGGCATCTACGCCTCCAGTCAGTTGCCGCAACTGTTGCGCAAGGATTTCGTTCAGCACTCCAACGACTCGGCGTGGCTGGCCAACCCGGCGCAACCGCTCACCGGTTTCTCGCCGCTGATCAGCCAGGACGGCCAACCGCTGGGGCTGCGCGCGCGGTTCGCCCTGAGCCGACTGGCAACGCCGGGCAAGGCCGGCACGCTGGCGGTGAAAGATCTGCAACAGATGGTCATGGACGATCAGGTGTATCTGGCGGGCCAGGTCATGCCGGACCTGTTGAAGTTCTGCGCCGCTGACCTGGGCGCCGATGCGACCGCACTCAAACCGGTCTGCGCCAGTCTGAAGGGCTGGGACGGCCGGGCGAATCTGGATTCCGGCGTCGGGCTGGTGCATTTCCAGAACATCATGCAGGCCTTGCAGGAGTCGCCGGACGTGTGGCGCGTGGCGTTCGATCCCAAGGATGCGCAACACACCCCGCGCGGCCTTGCCATCGAACAGGCGGCTGTGGCGAAGGCTGTGCGTGAAGCGATGCTGGCATCGGCGCAGATGACCGCGAAGATGGGCCTGCAACCGGATATGCGCTGGGGCGATGTCCAGGTGGTCAGCAGCGGCGGGCAGCAGACGCCGATTCACGGCGGGCCGGGTACGCTGGGGATCTACAACGCGATCCAGAGCGTGCCACGTGAAGACGGCAGGCTTGAAGTGGTCAGCGGCACCAGCTATCTGCAAGTGGTGACCTTCGACGACAAGGGACCGCATGCCCAAGGACTGCTGGCGTTCTCGCTGTCCAGCGATCCGGCGTCGAAGTACTCGCGGGACCAGACCGAAGCGTTCTCGAAGAAGCAGTGGAGCGTGCTGCCGTTCACCGAGCAACAGATCAAGGCGGATCCGCAGTATCAGTTGCAGAGTGTTCGTGAGTCGGCGGAGAAGGTGGGGAAAGTGGCGGCGAAATAAGGTGTTTGGCCTCCGTGCCGCAAAGGCCGGGGGCTGTTTTCCGGGAGAGGGGTGACGATTGGAGCGTAGCCCCTCACCCTGGCCGTTTCCCTCCGGGAGCGGGCTGGGCGGGCGGCGTTCCGATGAGTGGGGACGTCTGCGCGGTTTTCAGATCCGCGCAGATTCAATGCCACAGGTTGGCGACTCTCAGTTTTTTGGCGAATGCTGCGGCAGCGGGTTGATGACCGGGTTGCCGTCGCTGTTGCGCGTCAGGTAGATCGGCAAGACCTTGGGCAGTGAGCCGATCAGGCCATTGAGCTGCTTGATGTTGTAGACACCGCCGATCCGGATCGAGCCGCTGCTGTTGTCGGCGAGCATCAAGGGCTTGTCGAGGTAGCGGTTGATCAGCGGCAGCGCCTCGCTCAGTGGCAGGTCGTTCAGCACCAGTTTGCCGTTGAGCCACGCCAGGGAGGTGTCGTTGGCATAGGTCTGGCTGATCTGCGGCATGTAATCGCCGTGCTTGTAGCGCGCCTGCATCGACGGGCCGAGGCGCAGACCGTCGCCGTTCAATGCGGTGTTGCTGGTGACCAGCACCGAGCCTTCGACCAGGTTGACCCGTACCTGATCTTCATACATCCACACGTTGAACCGGGTGCCGGTCACGCGGATCCGGCCTTCGCCTGCGCGCACGATGAACGGATGATTGCTGTCATGGCTGACTTCGAAGAACGCCTCGCCCTTGTTCAGGGTGACCCGGCGCTCGTTCTTGTAGTTGGTGAAGGTCAGGTCGGTGTTCAGGTTCAGTTCGACCTGACTGCCATCGGCCAGGTTGATCTGGCGGACATTGTCCGACGCCGCGAAGTGCTGATAGCTGTTGGGCAGCCAGCCGAGGCTCCAGCCGGTATACGCCGCCAAGGGCAGCGCCAGCGCGCAGACGCCGGCTGCCACGGCGTACTGGCGCCAGGTGCGGGCAGGCTTGAGCGGCACCGGCGTGGCCACCGGTTCGGGGCGCGGCAGATGCTCGGCGACTTCCCAGATTTCCAGCATGGCTTCGTATTCGAATGCGTGCAGCGGATGCGCCGCGTGCCATTGCTCGAACTCACGGCGCTCCTCGGCTGTGCAGTCGACGGCATGCAGACGCATGCACCAATGCGCGGCGGCATCGGTGATTGCATCGTATTCGGCTTCCGAAAGGGTTTCTTGGGTCATTGACTCGTCCTGATTTCGCGCATTCTACCCTTGACGGCAAGGTGCCGAGAACAACCGTCATGGCAATTACCCATCAAAGTTGGAACTTATTTTTCACGCAAGCGCCCAAAAACCAGGACGTCCTTTGCACACTATCCACAAATGGAGTGAAAAAATGATCAAAACAACCTTTGCCGCGCTGATTGCTGCTGTCGGTCTGCTGAGTGCCGGTGCCGCGCTGGCCGATCGTCCGGGAGCCGGGTGGATCACGATCGAGAAAGCGATCGAAACCGTCAAGACCAAGGCCGGTTACGTCGAGGTCTATGAAATCGAAGCCGACAACAACGGGTACTGGAAGGGCGAAGGGCGCAAGGCCGATGGCGTCGTCTATGAATTCCGCATCGATGGCGCCTCGGGCAATGTGTTGCGGGACCAGAAGGACTGATCCCGCTGTCCGCTCAACGAATAAACAGCGCAGGTCATTGACCTGCGTTTTTTTTTGCGGCGGATTCAGGGAGACGGCACCGGGTCCAGTTGCCTGCCCATGCCGCAGATCAGAAAGGCCAGCGAATCGGCGTTGCGCAAAATCACGTTGATTCGCGCATCGGGACTGTTCTGATCGTAAAACGCCTGACGCGCTTCCTTGAGGGTCGGTTTGCCGGTGAGTTCGAGAATGGTCTTGGCCACACTGGATAACGCGCTGATGTTGTCGACGCTGAGCCAGGTCTTGAGCGGCTCGTTCCAGATGCAGAACAAGGCTTCACGGGGCGTGGCAAGCGACAGGGCCTGGCGTTGATATCGTTGCTGACTCTCCTTCTGGGCCAAACCGTAGCCGGTGACCGTCGAGATGAGATCGGTAAACGGTCGCCGCGCCTCCATCGAGGCAATGTCCAGGGCCTTGCTGAACTGGTGGGCAAACTCATGAATCAGCGTGGCGGCCTGGGCATGGCTGTCGACGTCCAGCGGATCGGTCAGGCCTGACTTGTACCAGTCCAGTTGCTGATCGAAGAACTTCTCGGTGAAGTGCACCTTTTTCTTCGCATCGCCGTCGAGTACGAACGCGATCACGTCGGAGTAGAACTTGTTCGAGCCGACGACGAAACGATCGCTGTTCAGCCAATCTTCAGTCGGGTCGACCAAGGCCTTGCAGATCGGAATGATCGACTTCTTGAGCTTGTCCAGCAGGCCGATACCGATCTGCGGAACATCGAAAACGCCCTTGATCAACGTGTGCAACCGGGTGCCGGACAATTCGTGGTTGAACACCGCCAGATTGTGCAGGCAGTTGAACGCGTAAAAGCGTGCCAGATCCAGGGCGCGCATCAGCATCCGGGCCTTGTGCGGGTGTTTGTTGCGGATCTCGTCCATGCCCTCGGCTTCGATGTTGAAGATTTCCCGACGCTCGCGTTCGGTGGTGTAGCGGTCGTACATTTTCGAGATGGCCTTGCCGTACTGGACAATGTGTCGAGCCGGATTCAGCACTTGGTTGCCGGCGCTGTTGACCAATATCGGGCCGCGCAGGTCATCGTGCGCCATTTGCCAGTCGGAACCGTTCTTGACCACCTGATAAACCTTGCCGGCGACGGCGGCATAGGTGCGGTTGCTGAACGAGTGGCTGTAAGTGCCGTCCTTGCGCGCAAGCGTCAGATCCTTCAGCGCCACGGCGCTGGTTTCGAACGGCTGCAAGCGGGTGCGCAGCGAGGAGGTCGGGCGAATGCGCGACCAGCCGGGCACCTCGATCTTTTGCGCCGCGCCTTCAACGAAGGATTCGATGGCCGACACTTCCGGTTCCAGCGGCAGAAACGCGACCTGAACCATCTGCGCGGCGCCGTCGACAAAGTTTTTCAGTGCGCGCATCCAGTGATGGTCTTGCAGGGCTTGGGCCGAGCCCTTGAACTTTTCATAGGCTTGCCAGAGCAGAGGGATATAGGACAGTTTGCCCGGCAGCGGTCCGGGCACCTGCCTGATGGCCTTGGCCACCAGGGTTTTCGCCGTTTCCCAGTCGGATTGAGCATTGCGTTGCGCCTGGCAGCCGAGCATGTGCTTGAGCAGGCGGGTGTTGTCCTCGAACAGTTGCTCCAGTGCGTTGCCGTCGATGGGCTGCCCGGACAGGCTGATTTCGCTGACCTGCCCGCGGCTGGACTGGAGCAGGTTGCGAAATCCGGCCTGTTCCGCGTCCGGCAGACGCCGCAGCAGCAGATCCTGCAATTCACCCGGGGTGTTGAAGGCGGCGATCAGCGCCGCTTCATTTTCAAATTCCCGAAACAGCGGCCCGCCGTACAGCGTGAGCAGCGTCTGCGCTGCGTTGTGCCCGGCGCATTCGATCAGGTACAGACCCTGAGCGGTGACCGCGCTGGAGCCGGTTGTCTTGACCAGAGAGAGCGGCGAGATCGTCCCGTGGGCACCTTGCACCGTCGCCCGGGCGATGCCGTCCGGCATGTCGAATATTTGCAGGAGGCAGTCGAAAGCGCTGGCGGACAGTTGCTGTTGCAACTGCAGGGCGTGGGCGTGTTGCAGCAGTTGCCAGGGTAGCTGGCGGATAAAACGCTGTTTGCGCGCACGGCCCTCGGCATCGTTGGCCGTCAGCGCGTCCGTCACTTTTGCGCTGTAGGTGCTGGCGATCGCCAGGGACGACAGCAATTGGCGAACGGCCGTCTGATCCAGGTTGTCCGGCAAGGCCTTGCCGGTATTGGAGGTCACCTTGAACCCGGTGCCCTGGGCGACGTTGACGTGATCCTGAGCAAATTCGACCAGATTGCGGGCCGGGCCGGCCAGTGCCAGGTTCGGCGTGATTTCTATTTGTCTCGGATCAAGATCGCTCCCCGGGAATCGGCTGTCGAGCAGGGCTTTCAGGGTCTCGGCGACGTAGCTGTCGAGCGGGGTGACGCCGTCCAGATAGTCCTTGCTGTCTGGAACGCTGTGACGCCACTGCTCCAGCAACTCGACATGCAACCGCTGTGCTTCCGGCGACGCCATGCTCAGCCACGCGGGCAGGGTCTGCTGTTGGCTGATGGCCTGGGCATGCGCCTTCGCCCGTTGCAGGTTGCTGATGATCGGCGTTTTGAGCTGCGTGAGCAGGGCCGGACCTTGTCGGGCCGGCTCGGTGATCCGCGTGCGCAGTTGATCGCAGCGATCCATGAAGTGGTCGATCCCCGACTGCGCGCAGTGATACAGCACGTTGTCCGGAATCAGGTTCAACGGCCCGAGCGTATAGCGCTGGTGGAAGTGTTGCCGGGTGGGCGCAAGGTTCTCCACCAGCGTCAGGCGCTGAACGCTGTCGAGCAGCCGCCGGTCCAGCACTTTGCGCAGCGTTGCCACATTGCCGAACAGCTCCAGCCCAAGGGCCGGTGTCCACAGGACGGCGCGTCCCGAGTGAGCGGTATCGAGTCCGCCACGCTCGGTGATCAGCACGCAACCGGCCAGCGGCAACAGACGTCTGTCGCCAGGCGCGGTCACGGTGAGCGAGTAGGCATCGGGGCGGAAGCCGTTGAGTGCCAGGCGTTCCTCGCGCGACGGCCGGTCGGCGTCGAACACCGTTTCGACCATGGCCTTCGCCGCTTTCGGCAGGCTGCCATTGAGCGCCCTGAGCCGGGCTTCGCCCCTGATGCCGACAAACAGCGCGTGGGCCAGTTGGCTCTTCATGGCGTCCAGGTGGCGACGTTGTTCGACGGAGGGGGCGAGGGGCTGGACGCTGAAGTCCTGGCTGATCGGCCATTCGATGCTGTTGAACGTCTTCACCGCCGCCATGGCCGTATCCGCGAGGACAATGGATGGTTGCTGGCTCCCGGACAGGGCCGGGCTGGTGCTCCAGCGCCCGCCGACATTCAGGGGCATGAGCCGTTCATGAATCATCGAGCGGATGTCCAGCGCCTTGTCGAACAGCGCATGCAGTTCGACGGCGCCATCGCTGTGCCGGAACACCTGCAAGGCGTATTCGACGTTCTGCCGCTGCTTGGCGAGAATCGCCTCGAACAGGGTGTTGAACACATTGCCCGCGAGCCTCGCGCCGGATACCTGGGGCTGGTCGAAGCCGAGAAACCGGTTGCGTTCGTCCAGGCCCAGCAGCGCATACAATTCGTCCTCGTGGCCGGGGGCGAGGAACTTGGCTTGCAGGGTGGTCTTGAGATCGGCGTAATCCTTGAGCATTTGCAGCCCCTGGGACGGCGTGTACAGGCAGGCAAACGTGCCGCTGACCATCAGTGAACCGGCCAGCTCGATGAAATTGGGCCGGTATTCCCACAAGCGCACGGTTTCGAGCACCAGAGCGGGGTTTGCCTCGCTGTCCGGTCGAAGGCGTTTGACCAGGGTTTGGAACTGTTGCGCGTCGAGCACCCGGGCATCGCGCTTGAGCATCAGTTCGGTGCGAGCCTGGTCTTCGAGCATCTGGCGAAACAGCGTGCAACGCGGCGAGCCGTCGACAGAGGGCGCATGCCAATATTCATCGAGTTGCCGGAACAGCAGGATCGGCAGCTTGCTCGATGCCGTGACGACAGCCTCTTCCCAGCGCAGGCGATCCGCAGGTGTCGAGGTGTGGCCGGAGTTGGAGAATTCGCGGGGGCGGTGATCCGGCCAGGACTGGTGGCGGTAATGGATCAGCACCGCTTCGGTCAGGCTCGTGGCGTCGCTTGTGGTCGTCGGTTGGCCCTTGTCGGCCGCGTGGAATGTCACTCGCGTTCCACTCTGTCGAACGTTGCCGAACGCCGGTTCGAGCAGTTCATCCAGGGCGCTCTCGAGCATGTTGCCCAGCGATGGCAACTGCCTGAGTTCGTCGCACAGGGTCTGGGCATTGAGCTGCAACGCGGTCAGCAGCGAGGTGCTGCGTTCAATGGTTTCGAAACTCAGTGAAATGCCGCCGGCATCCAGCAGCCGCTTGCGCTGCACCAGGGAAAAAAACGCCAACAGATCATCCGCTTCCTCAGCCTTGTTCAGACGCTCTTCGAGTGTTTCCTGCAGGGCGGCGCGATCGCTGAATTTTTCCAGGCCGGCAAACGGGGTGTAGAGGATTTCGCCGTTGTCGTCGGGGGTGGCGCCGAGCACGAAGCTGCCGGGCAGTTGCACCGGGATTTCCTTGTCGGCGGTCAGCAGGATACGTTCGGCCCGCATCGGTGGTGTCTGCTGACTACGCAGGGTATCGCTGGCGAGCCTGGCATGGGCCAGCCAGCGGAAGTCCTTTTCCGTCAGGTCATGGAGTGTGCCCAGCGCTTTCCACAGACCGGGTGCGTCGAAGGCTTCGGGAAACAGCAGCGGTTTTTCAGGGGCGGACATCGTCGAGCCTCGCAGGGCGATGAGTTGATCGAGGCTTGAGAGTAGGAATCGCGCGGGCAACGCAGGTGGTACATAGATATTGCACGCCGGGCGCTATTGCGGGGTTGACACGCGAAGGGGCGCACGGGATTAATCGACTCGCACCTTGTTCGTACGCTGTTGTTCCCTCCAATAATTATTCTGGAGCTTCAGATGTCTGCGCCACACGATCATGCTTCTGCGTCCACTCTGTCAGTCGAAGCGCTGACCCGATTGCTGGAAACCATATTCCTGCGTCACGGCACCTCCGCCGAGGTCGCACGCTCTCTCGCCACCAACTGTGCCAGCGCCGAACGTGATGGCGCTCACAGCCATGGCGTGTTCCGGATTCCCGGTTATGTCTCGACCCTGAACAGCGGCTGGGTCAACGGCAAGTCCGTGCCCAAGGTCGAGGACGTTGCCTCGGGGTTCGTGCGGGTCGATGCCGACAACGGTTACGCCCAGCCTGCGCTGGCGGCGGCACGCCCGCTGCTGGTTGAAAAGGCCCGCAGCGCCGGGATTGCCGTGTTGGCGATCCGCAACTCCCATCACTTCGCCGCACTCTGGCCGGATGTCGAACCTTTCGCCGAAGAAGGTCTGGTGGCGCTCAGCGTGGTCAACAGCATGACCTGCGTGGTGCCCCACGGTGCCGACCGGCCGTTGTTCGGCACCAACCCGATTGCCTTTGCCGCCCCCAGGGCCGACGGCGCGCCCATCGTGTTCGACCTGGCGACCAGCGCCATTGCCCACGGCGACGTGCAGATCGCTGCGCGCAAAGGCGAAAAACTGCCGGAGGGGACGGGCGTGGACAGTCTCGGTCAGCCGACCTGCGATCCGAAAGCGATTCTCGAAGGTGGCGCATTGCTGCCCTTCGGCGGACACAAAGGGTCGGCGTTGTCGATGATGGTGGAACTGCTGGCCGCCGCCCTGACCGGTGGCAACTTCTCGTTCGAATTCGACTGGAAGAACCATCCCGGCGCGAAATCGCCGTGGACCGGGCAGTTGCTGATCGTCATCGACCCGAGCAAATCCGCCGGGCAGAGCTTTGCCGAGCGCAGCCAGGAACTGGTGCGGCAGATGCACGGGGTAGGGCTCAAGCGCTTGCCGGGGGATCGACGGCACTTGCAGCGGGCCAAATCGCTGGCCAACGGGATCGTGCTGGACGAGCAGACCCTGGCGCAATTGCGCGAGCTGGCCGGGGAGTGAAACGCAGCGGACATGAAAAGGGCGAGCCCTATGGCCCGCCCTTTTTTTGCGCCGGATTCAGCGACGTCCCAGCAACAACCCGACCACCAGGCCGAAGCCGGCCGAAATCGCCACGGTCTGCCACGGGTGCCCGCCGATGTAGGTTTCGGTGGCGTCCACCGCAGGCTTGGTGCGCTCGCGCACACTGGAAACCGAATCCAGTGCCTGCTGCAATTTCTGGGCGATCTGCCCGCGCAGGGTCTCCGCTTCCTCGCCAACCAGCGAGGCACTGCTGTTGAGCAGCTTCTCCGACTCCTGGATCAGCGCCTGGAGTTCACTGAAGACTTGATCCTTGATTTGGTCTTCAGCGGCTTGCACGGTGGTTTTTCGGGCCATTGGGTGACTCCTTGCAGGTGAATGGACAGTGATCAATGGAGTGTGGCGGCTTTGTAAAAGTTGCACCGGATTTGTTCGAGAAGAAATCCTTCGCGGGAGATTTCCTTGCAGCGTGTAAGATGTCGCCAATTTTACGCAACAGGTAATTCCCCATGAGTTTCAATCTGGCCGACAAATCCCTCGCAGAGCGCGCCGCGCTGGAAGACGAGAAATCCCGTCTGTTCGAACTCTGGCAAAACAACTTGGGCAAAGCCAAGGGCGAAGCCGCACGGTTGTTCGGCGAGCGCGCCAAGCGCAAGGGCAAATGGGCCGAGTGGGTACGTGCGGAACTGGACGGCATGTCGCCGCCGGAGTTCGCCAACATGGTGCGCAGCGAGGTCAACCGACTGATGGCTGCCAACAAGTAACAACCTCTCAGCCCGCCGCGAAACTGGCGGCGATCGCTTCACGCACCTTGAGCACCACCGGATCGATCTGTGTGCTGGTGCGCCAACCAAGTTCCACCGGATAGCGCGGCAGGTTCAGCGGGCAGGGCAGCAGCGCCAGTCCGCTGAGCGCGGCGATGGCCTCGGCGGCATGGCTCGGGATCGTCGCCACCGCCTCGCTGCCCTTGAGCAGGTGCGGCAGGGCGGCAAAGTGCGTGGTCGAGGCGCACACCCGGCGACTTAGGCCCACGGCCGCCAACCCTTCATCGGTGATGCCGATGAACCCGCCGGACGACACCAGAATGTGCTCGCGGGCGACAAACTCTTCCAGTTCGATCTGCTGCTGGCCCGGTGCAAGGCTCGCCGGGTCCACCAGGCACGCATAACCCCCTTCACCCAACACCTGACGACTGAGCAGACGCTCGGCAAAACCGCCGGCGGTGATCGCCAGGTCGATGCTGCGCTCCATCAGGGCACGGGCGACGATCTGGCTGTGGGTCTGGCGGAAAATCAGGCGCAGCTTCGGTGCGCTGATGGCGATTTCCTCGATCAGGCGCCGGCCGTAAGCGATCTCGAAATCGTCCGAAAGTCCGACGGTGACCGAACGACCGTCGTAATGGTGGGCCGAGGGATCGACCATCGCCAGGCTCTGCCGGCATTTGTTCAGCGCATCGCTGACCACCGGTTTCAACTGATTGGCCTTGAGTGTCGGCGCCAGCCCGCGCCCGGTGCGCACGAACAACTGATCGCCATAGACCTCGCGCAGCCGGCGCAACGCCGCGCTGACCGCCGATTGGGTCACGCCCAGGCGCAGGGCGGCGCGACTGGCGCTGGACTCTTCGTGCAGGGCTTCGAAGACTTTCAACAGGTTGAGATCGACGGTTGCGATATTCATTTGGTTCATATCATTCAGCAGTGGATCGGGCTTTATTCATGATCCCGTGGCGCCGGAGAATGAGCAACACCTGAACCCGCTGGAGTGAATGTCATGCCCAAATCAATCGTTGCCGCCCTGCAAATCGGCGCCTTGCCCGGTGGCAAGGGTGAAACCCTGGAGCAGATTCTGAGCTGGGAAGCGGCAATCGCCGAGTCCGGCGCCGCGCTGGTGGTGATGCCCGAAGCATTGCTGGGCGGCTACCCGAAGGGCGAGGGCTTTGGCACGCAATTGGGCTATCGCTTGCCCGAAGGTCGGGACGCTTACGCGCGGTATTTCGCCAATGCCATTGACGTGCCGGGCGCTGAAACCGATGCGCTGGCCGGGCTCTCGGCGCGCACCGGGGCCAACCTGGTGATTGGCGTGATCGAGCGCGCGGGCAGCACCTTGTATTGCACCGTGCTGTATTTCGATCCGCAGGCCGGTCTGGTCGCCAAACACCGCAAACTGATGCCGACCGGCACCGAACGGCTGATCTGGGGCAAGGGCGACGGCTCGACGCTGCCGGTGCTCGACACTCAGGTCGGCAAGCTCGGTGCCGTGGTGTGCTGGGAAAACATGATGCCGCTGCTGCGCACGGCGATGTACGCCAAGGGCATTGAGGTGTGGTGCGCGCCGACCGTGGACGAGCGCGAGATGTGGCAGGTCAGCATGCGCCACATCGCTCATGAAGGGCGCTGCTTTGTGGTCAGCGCCTGCCAGGTGCAGGACTCGCCGAACGCGTTGGGCCTGGAAATCGCCAATTGGCCGGCGGATCGGCCGTTGATCGCTGGCGGCAGCGTGATCGTCGGGCCGATGGGCGATGTGCTGGCCGGGCCGCTGAAGGGCGGGGCGGGGTTGCTGACGGCTGAAATTGACACGGATGAACTGGTCCGTGCGCGTTACGACTACGATGTCGTGGGTCATTATGCGCGGCCGGACATCTTTGAGCTCAACGTCGACGAGCGTGCCAAGCCTGGCGTGCGTTTTAACGGTTGAGGTGGGGGCATGTCACTTCCCCCGTAACCCCCGCCATTCCTCCCGGGTCATCTCCCAGATCTGTCGAGGAAAGCGGCCGCCGACGAAGTCGTCTTCATCGCTGCGGATCAGGCGCATGCCGGTCCGTTCGGAGAGGTTGATCGAAGCGATGTTCGGCGCCGCTTTCGGCACGCGCATCACACGACGGTCGAGGGTTTCGAACCAGTATTCGGTCACCGCCGCGCTGGCCTCGGTCATCAACCCCTGGCCTTGCCACGCCGGCCCCAGCCAGAAGCCACGGTGATTGTCCGGTTGATCCATCAGGCTGACATTGCCGATCAACTGCTCCGGCGCGGACTTGAGGCGAATCGACCAGTGCCATTCCTTGCCGGCGGCCATGGCCGGCAGTGCGATGTCGCGCAGGTAGGTGAGGGCGCCGTCCTCCGGGTAGGGCCAGGGCACCTGGGCGTTGAGGTAACGCACCACTTCCCAGTGCGGGAACTGCGCCTGGACGGCGTCGGCATCGGCCAGTTCCAGCGGTCGCAGGATCAGCCGCTCGGTGTACAACGTAGGTATCGCTTCCATAAACCACTTGCCTCCCTGTGTGTCCATACTGAACGCTGGAGGCTACCGCATCTTTACCAGGTTGCGGCACTGGCGCGTGGCAGGCTGAGCTTGCCGGTGTCGGTGAAGCGCATGGTGCCGAACACGCCGCCGGCCAGTTTGCCGCGCAGCACGTAGGGCAGGTTGTCGAGGGTTTGGGTCTGGCTCAGGCCGAGGGTCTGGCGCAGAACCGAGAACGCCGAAATGCTCACCGGCACGCTGACGATGGTTTCCGAGAAACGCGGGATCGAGCCGCTCTGATCACTCACGCCCGACGCCAGCGGGCGGCCGTTGACCTCCAGGTCCAGGGCTATGCCGTTGTAGTCGATCGGCGTTTCATTGGGGTTCTGTACGCGCAGCTTGATGGCGAAGCGTACTTCCAGATCCTGGCTCGGCAGTGGTTCGAGGCCGACCACGTTGATGTTTACCGGGTCGCGGTTGGGGAACAGCGCGCAAGCACTGAGGGACAACAGAAGCAAGGACAGGATGACGGCTTGGATGCGGCGCATGAAGCTCTCCACCAATGGACTCCAATAAAAAAGGGCTGAACCGCCACCGGTTCAGCCCTTTGTCGTTGAGCGGGCAGGATCAGCGGTTCAACTGTGCGACCGCAGGTGCCGGCGCGGGTTCAGCCTTGGCCGGGATTTCCGGGTTTTCCATGACTTGCAGGATAGAGGCTTCCGGGTCGAAGTCATCCTCTTCCAGCTCGATGAACTCTTCCGGCAGGAAGATGTTCAGCACGATCGCGCACAGGGCACCGACGGTGATCGGCGATTCGAAGATGTTGCGCAGTGCCTGCGGCAGTTCGCGCAGCACTTCCGGCACGGCGGCGATGCCCAGGCCCATGCCGATGGAAATTGCCACGATCAGCATGTTGCGCCGATGCAGGCCGGCTTCGGCGAGGATCTTGATCCCGGCCACGGCCACGGTGCCGAACATCACCAGTTCGGCGCCGCCGAGTACAGGTTTCGGCATCAGTTGCAGCACCGCGCCGATCATCGGGAACAGCCCCAGCAACACCAGCAGGCCGGCAATGAAGAACGCCACGTAACGACTGGCGACGCCGGTGAGCTGAATCACCCCGTTGTTCTGGGCGAAGGTCACCATCGGCATGCTGTTGAACACCGCCGCCATCGCCGAATTGAGGCCGTCGGCCAGCAGCCCGGACTTGATCCTTCGGATGTACAGCGGGCCTTTGACCGGTTGCCGGGAAATCATCGAGTTGGCGGTCAGGTCGCCGGCGGCTTCCAGGGGCGACACCAGGAAAATCACCGCGACCGGCACGAACGCCACCCAGTCGAAGTTGAAACCGTACTTGAACGGCACCGGTATGCTGACCAGCGGCACTTCAGGCAGGCTGGCGAAGTCCACGCTGCCCATCATCCACGCCACTCCGTAACCCAGGGTCAGGCCGATGACAATCGCGCCCAGGCGCAGAAACGGCACATCGACCCGATTCAACACCACGATGGTGCCCAGCACCAGCGCCGCCAGGAACACATGACTGGCCGCACCCAGATCCGCCGCACCGAAGCCGCCGGCGATGTCGGTCATGGCGACCTTGATCAGCGACAGTCCCATCAGGGTGATGATGGTGCCGGTCACCACCGGGGTGATCAGCATGCGCAGTTTGCCGATGAACTGACTCAGCACCACTTCAATGAAGGCGGCGAAAAAGCACACGCCGAAGATCGTCGAAAGGATCTCATCGGTGCCGCCGCCCCGGGCCTTGACCATGAACCCGGCACTGAGAATCACGCTGATAAAGGAAAAACTGGTGCCTTGCAGACACAACAGACCGGAGCCGATGGGGCCGAAGCGTCGGGCCTGAACAAAGGTGCCGAGGCCGGAAACGAACAGCGCCATGCTGATCAGGTACGGGATTTCACTCTGCAGGCCAAGGGCGCCGCCCATGATCAGGGTCGGGGTGATGATGCCGACGAAGCTGGCCAGTACGTGTTGCAGGGCTGCAAATACGGTGGCGGTGAAGTGCGGGCGGTCGTTGAGGCCGTAGAGCAGATCGTTGTTGCGCGAGACTTTTTCAGAGACGGTCATGGTGGTGTGCGTGCCGCAAAGCGGGGCCGGGTCAGAAAATGGAGGCGCAGGATGCCGGAAGAGGGCGGCGAGGGCAACGCAATAAAATTGCCTGAAAGGTCAGCTTTTATGGGCGATGATCGCTCCCGCACGCCAGCGTGGGAACGCAGCCGCCGATCAATGCCATCCGCTTCGACTAAAGGATGACAACAGATCCTCTTCGAACGCCATCTGCGCGTCCCCCGGCACCTGTGCCCGATGCCGCGCCAGGTGGAATGCCACCTCGAAACTCAATTCACCCTCGCGCACCGGCCGCAGCAACCCTCTGTCTTGCCATCGGCGCGCGTAATGGCTGGGCAAATAGCCGACGTGCTTGCCCGACAGAATGAACGCCAGTGTCCCCTCGACCTGCTCCGAGCGCGCCGAGCAGACCTTGCCCTGAAACGGCTCGTCAGTGCGCAGGAACCGGTACGGATGGTCGACCCGGTCGCAGGCCTGCAACGCGGCATCGTCCGGGGCCTCGTCGGTAAACAGCGGATGGCCGGCGGCGCAATACAGGTGCTGGGTTTCGCGGAACAGTTCGCGGTAATCGAAGGCACTTTGCGCCAGGGAAAAATACCCGATCGCCAGGTCCAGCCGTTGTTGCAACAGCAGTCGCTCCATCTCGCCGGGCATGGCGCTGATCAATTCGATGCGCACCGACTCGTCGCGCTCGCGAAAGTGGCGGATGGCTTCGGCGACCCGTTGCAGCACCGATTGGTCGACCGCTTCCGACAACCCCAGCCGCACTTCGCCGATCAGACGCCCGGCGACGCCGTTGGACTGATGGCGGAAGGTTTCGATGGATTGGAACAGGCTGCGGATGGCAATCAGCAGTTGCTCGCCCTTGGGCGTCACGCTGAACCCACCTTTGCCGCGACTGCACAGGCGATAGCCGAGGCGGGTTTCCAGCCTGGCCATTTGCTGACTGATGCTCGATTGGCTCAGGCCCAGATCGCCTTGGGCGGCGCTGAAGCCGCCAGCCTCGACCACGCTGACGAACAGGCGCAGCAGTTGCAGATCGACATCGTGGAGTTGGCCGAGCATCACATTACCTTCGGATAAAGTCAGGTTAACAAACTTGATATTTTTGCAATGTAAACCACGGCGCATCCTGCAACCACTTCCTCCGGTCAGGTGTACGTCATGGCTCCCGCTTTCAAGCTGTGTTTCCCCGCGTTGTTGCTCAGTGCCTCCCTGGCCGCCCAGGCCGAGGAGCAAACCCTCAATCTCTACAGTTGGGCCGATTACGTGGCGCCGCAAACCCTGCAACGCTTCGAGCAGGAAACCGGCATTCATGTGCGCTACGACACCTTCGACACCTCGGAGGTGCTGGAAACCAAATTGCTCACCGGCGGTAGCGGTTATGACGTGGTGGTGCCGTCCTCCAGCGTGCTGGCCCGGGGATTGGCGGCGGGTGCCCTGAAGGAAATTCCCCACGAGGGGTTAAAGGGCTACGCCAATCTCGATCCGGATTTGCTGGAAAAACTCGCCGCCGTCGACCCCGGCAACCGCTACGGCGTGCCTTACACCTGGGGCACGCTCGGCCTGGGAATGAATGTCGAGGCGGTGAAGCAGCGCTTGCCCGATGTACCGCTCAACAGCCTGGATCTGCTGTTCAAGCCGGAATATGCCAGCCAGCTCAAGGATTGCGGGATCGCGATCCTCGACTCGCCCCAGGAAGTGATCGGCCTGGCGCTGCATTACCTGGGCAAGGACCCCTACAGCACCGACAAGCAGGATCTGGCCGCCGCTGAAGCCTTGTTGCAGAAACTTCAGCCTTCGGTGCTCTACGTCGCCACGGGCCGCCAGATCAATGACCTGGCCAACGGCAGTGTATGCCTGGCCCTGACCTACAACGGCGACGCGAGCATGGCCGCCGATCAGGCGCGCAAGGCCAACAAGCCGTTCGAAGTCGCTTACCGCATTCCGAAAGAGGGCACGCTGGTCTGGCAGGACAACCTGGCGATCCCCAAGGACGCGCCGCATCCCGAGGCCGCGCGGGCGTTCGTCGAGTTCATGTTGCGGCCGGAGTCCGTGGCGGCGCTGACCAACACACTGTTTTTTGCCACCGCCAACCAGGCGGCCACGCCGCTGGTGGATGAAGCGGTGCGCAACGATCCGGATATCTACCCGAAGCCCGAGGTGCGCGAGCGGCTGTACGCCGACCGCAGCATGAGCCTCAAGGACATGCGCCAGCGCACGCGCTTGTGGACGACTTTCCGCAGCCGCCAATAAACCGTGACAACAACCTTGATAACGACCGGGAGCACATCGATGGACGTGCCAATGCAAAACGATCAGGCCATGACCCGCGACAGCCTTTACGGCACCGCCGCCGAAAGCACCTATGCCGGGATCACCAGTTTCATGCGCCGCCGCTACAGCCGCGACCTGCGCGGTGTCGATGTGGCAGTCAGCGGCGTGCCGTTCGACACCGCCACCAGCAACCGTCCGGGCGCACGTTTCGGGCCTCGGGGGATTCGCGCGGCGTCCACCGGGATTGCCTGGGAACGCCACTGGCCTTGGGCGTTCGACCCGTTCGATCATCTGGCGGTGGTTGATTTTGGCGATTGCGACTTCGATTACGGCGCGCCGCACAGCATCCCGGAAAGCATCGAGGCCCACGCCGAACACATCCTCAATGCCGGCAGCGCCATGCTCACGTTCGGCGGCGACCACTTCATCAGTTACCCGCTGCTCAAGGCCCATGCGCGCAAGCACGGCACGCTGTCGCTGATCCACTTCGATGCGCACAGCGACACTTGGCCGGACGAGGCGGGCAAGCGGGTCGATCACGGCACGATGTTCTGGCACGCAGCGCGGGAGGGACTGGTGGACCCGGCCCGCTCGGTACAGATCGGTTTGCGCACCACCAATGACGATCATCAGGGCTTTCAGGTGCTGGACGCGCGGCAGGTGCATCGGCGTGGCTGCGAGGCGATTGTCGAGGCGATCCGCGCGCGGGTCGGCGATAACCCGGTGTACCTGACGTTCGATATCGATTGTCTTGACCCGGCGTTCGCACCGGGCACCGGAACCCCGGTTTGCGGCGGGTTGAGCACCGTGCAGGCGCTGGAAATCCTTGGCGGGTTGCGCGGGATCAATCTGGTGGGCATGGACGTGGTGGAAGTCGCGCCGGCCTATGACCACGCCGACGTGACCTCCCTGGCAGCGGCGACGCTGGCGATGGAGATGCTTTGCCTCTATGCGGCGCGGCACAAGGTCGATGTTTGAGGGGTTGTGTACTTGCTTCCCCTCATCGGAACGGACCTCTCCTTCGGGAGGGGGCGAGGGGCGATGTTCCGATGAGGGCGGCCCTCCTGACAGTTTCTGACAGCAGCCTCTGCTAAGCTCCGGCGACTTTTCAGCACAGGGCCTGCCTATCGTGTCGCGTACCACTCGTCTACTGACTTTGCTCCAGGTACTGCGCGGCAAGAAGCGGCCGGTCACGGCGGCGACCCTGGCCGCCGAGCTGGAAACCTCCGAGCGCACGCTCTACCGCGATATCGCCGAATTGACCGCCCTCGGTGCGCCGATCCATGGCGAGGCGGGGATTGGTTATGTGCTGCGCAGTGGCTTGTTTCTGCCGCCGTTGATGCTCAATGCCGACGAAACCGAGGCGATCGTCCTGGGCCTGCGTTATGTCGATCAGCGTGGCGATGAGGTGTTGAGCAAAGCGGCGGCGGATGCGCTGGCGAAGATTGCCGCCGTGCTTGACCCGCAGGCTCAGGAGGCGATGCGCAATCCGACCCTGATGCCCGGCCCGCCCGGTTACGGCTTCCCGCAGAACGCCGTGCCGCTGAATGTATTCCGCCACGCGATCCGCGATCAGGCCAAATTGCACATCGATTACGCCGACGCCCAACAGGTGCCGAGTCAACGCCTGATCTGGCCCTTGGCGCTGGGGTTTCTCAATGAGGTGCGGATCATTGTCGCCTGGTGCGAATTGCGTGAGGCCTACCGAACCTTTCGCACCGACCGGATCGCCGCCGCGAGCCTTGCGGGCGAGCGCTATCCGGGGCGTCGCAGCGACCTGTTGCGGGCCTGGCACAAGCACATGCAACTGGACGAAAACGGACGCTTCACTCCTGACAAAAACTGACGCAGGGCTGTTTTACGATGGCGACAGAACCAGACAAAAAGGAGCTGCAATCATGTCCCATCCCGCCTCAACACTGGCCCCGGCCATCGTGGCCTACATCGACGCGGCCAACGCTCGCGACACGACCCAGGTCGCCAGTTTTTTTGCCGAGGATGCCAACGTGTTCGACGAAGGCCGTCATCAGATCGGTCCGCAGGCCATCGCGCACTGGATGCAAGACACCGCCCGACGCTACCAGCCACGGGTCGAAGTCCTCGGTGTGCAGCAGCGCACCGGCAAGGTGCTGGTGCAAGGGCTGATTTCCGGGACGTTCCCCGGCAGTCCGCTGGAGCTGCGCTACACGTTCCGGCTCAACGAACAGGGCAAAATCGCGCGGCTGGATATTTCCCTGTAGCGGTCGTGGCATACTGCCGCGCATGACTTTCGACTCCCCCCTCAGTGCCTGGCAATACGCCGTCGACCACAAGGGCTTCATCCAGGATGAAGCCCAGGAACACGCGGTGTGGGCCTTGCAAAAATGCCACGAGGCCTTGCACGCCGGTGCCCGTTCGGTGCCCGGCGTGTATTTGTGGGGGCCGGTCGGGCGCGGCAAGACCTGGCTGATGGACCAGTTCCATCAGAGCCTGCGCGTGCCGGCCCGGCGTCAGCACTTTCATCACTTCATGGGCTGGGTTCACCAGCGCTCCTTTCAACTGACCGGGATCGCCGATCCGCTGCGGGCGCTGGCCCGGGAGCTGGCGGCCGAAGTGCGGGTGCTGTGTTTCGACGAGTTGTTCGTCAACGACATCGGCGATGCGATCATCCTCGGGCGCCTGTTTCAGGTGATGTTCGAGGAGGGCGTGGTGGTGGTCTGCACCTCCAACCTGCCGCCGGAGCAGTTGTACGCCGACGGCTTCAACCGTGACCGCTTCCTGCCCGCCATCGCCGCGATACAGGCGCACATGCAGGTGGTGGCGGTGAACGGCGCCGAAGACCATCGGCTGCATCCCGGGGCCATCGAGCAACGCTACTTCGTGGCGAACCCCGCGCAGGGCAGTGCCTTGGAGCAGGTGTTCGCGGCATTGACGGCCGGGCAAGCCGCCAGCGTCGAACCGGTGCCGGTCGGCCATCGCACCCTGAACGTGCAGCGGGCCGGCGCATCGGTGCTCTGGTGCCGTTATGCCGACCTCTGCGAGCAACCGTTTGCCGCCATGGATTTCATCGCCCTGTGCGACACCTACCGGGCTATGCTGATGAGCGAGGTGCCGAACCTCAGCGCCCGCAAGCGTGAAGGGCGTATCGCCCGAGGCACCGAAGACGGCGCCGAGCGGGTGGTGGCGGGTGATCGTGAACTGCCGCAACTGTCGGTTCACGATGATGGCGTGCGGCGCTTCATTGCATTGGTCGACGAGTGCTACGACCGCAAGGTGCCGCTGTTCATCGAGGCGCAGGTGCCGATGGACGCGTTGTACACCGAGGGCTACCTGGAATTTCCGTTCCGCCGCACCCTCAGCCGCCTGCGGGAGATGCAGCTGCAACGCTTTGCCGAAACCTGAAGCAAGGAGGACGCACCATGACTCAGCCGCTGTCCCATCATCTGCTGACCATGGCCTATCAGAATGCGTGGGCCAACCATCGTCTGGCCAAGGCCTGGACTCAGCTCGACGCCATGGACCTGGCGGCGCCCCGGGTGAGTTTCTTCCCGAGCATCCGCCTGACCCTCAATCACATCCTGACCTGCGACTGGTTCTACGTCGACGCGCTGGAGCGCGAGCTGCGCGGTGATGAGCCGCACCCCGACTGCTACGTGTTTTTCAACGCCGATGAGCCGTTCATCGAGGCCCTGCCACTGCGCGAGGAGCAGGCTCAGGTTGACCGCCGCCTGATCGCTTACTGCGAGCAATTGCGCGATGCCGATCTTGGGCGCCTCGTCACCATCGCCCGCGATACCCCGCAGCACGACAGTCGTCTGCGCATGTTGTCGCATCTGTTCGAGCACCAGATTCACCATCGCGGACAAGTCCACGCCATGCTCAGCGGCACTTCGGTGCAGCCGCCGCAACTGGACGAGTTTTTCTGCGCCGGAGAGGCCGGGTTGCGAGCCGAGGACTTCGCGCAACTGGGCTGGACCGAAGAGTTGGTCTGGGGGCACTGAGCCGTCATCCACAATGTTGAGATTTGTTGAGTGACTGGTGCAGACCATTGGCGTTAAGGTCACAGGGCCTTTCAGTTCGTACTTTGCGCGCCGGGGCGTTGTCATCGGGGATGGAAATGGATTCCGCAGAAATTCTTGTGCTTCAAGCCAGTTACACCAATCCGCTGCACGCCGAGGCCATTGGCGTGGTGCTCAATCATTACGCCGAAGACCCGATGGGTGGCGGCCAGTCGATTGCTCCCGAGCTGTTGCAGCGCTTGCCTGAAGAGTTGGCCAAACGGCCTTATGCATTCAGTGTTCTGGCGTTTGTCGGCGGCGAGCCGGCCGGGCTGGTGAACTGTTTCGAAGGTTTCTCGACGTTCGCCTGCAAGCCGCTGGTCAACGTCCACGACGTGTCGGTGGTGACGAAGTTTCGTGGGCTGGGGCTGAGCCAGAAGATGCTGCGCAAGGTCGAGGACATTGCCCGTCAGCGCGGTTGCTGCAAGATCACCCTGGAAGTGCTCGAAGGCAACAGCGTGGCGCAGGCGTCCTACGCAAAGTTCGGCTTCGCGGCGGGCATGTTCAACCCGGATCACGGGCGCATGTTGTTCTGGATCAAGGAACTCAAGGCATAAAAAAAGGCGCCCGGCGGGGGCGCCCAACTGTCATCTGCAACGCCGGAGCGGGTCGTCGCAGGTCCATCGGTATCGGGGGGATCAGGGTCGGTAGGACTCGGTCACCTGGGCGGTCTGGTCGTCTGGAACGCGCAGTTCCTGAGTCTTTGCCTGAGCCTGTTGCTGGCTTTGGGCGTGGTGTACCGGGAAGTTCTCCCAGTAATGGCGCATGCGCTCGGCGCCGCCTTCGGCAAAGGCGCTGGCGGATGCCAGGGTGAACAGACCTGCAAGCAATGCAGTTGCGGTTTTCATGGTGCCTCCCACTAGAAATGTCGGAGCCTTTCGTCCATGAATCAGGGCCTCGGGGCGCAGTGTCCGCCGAGGGCATTAACCAAGGGTTAACGCGCTATCGATGATTGGCCGCAGAGCTGTGACGAGAGCATTGCTCTCCCGCCACAGGAGGTGGCTGCGCGGGTGTCAGAGCTTCCAGTCGAGGCTCAGGGTGACGGTGCGCGGATCGCCCCAGAACACGCCGTTGTAGAAGCCGACGTTGTCGTAATACTTCTTGTCGAACAGGTTATCGACGTTCAGCGACGCCGACAGATGCTGGTCGAACTCATAGCGCGACATCAGCTTGACCACCGAGTAGGCCTCCTGGTTGATGCGCGTGCGCTGGGTGCCGCCGGCAACCGGGCGGTTGGCGCTGCGGTAGATGTCGCTCTGCCAGTTCAGCGCGCCGCCCACCGTCAGGGCATGCCAGTTGCCCGGCAGGCGATAGGCGGTGGAGAGGCGGAACATGTTCAGCGGCTGATTGGTGTTGTTGCGTTGTTTCTCGCCGTTGGCCGAATGGGTGTAGGTGTAGCCGGCGGTCATGTTCCAGCCGTCAAGGATCTCGCCGGACACTTCGGCTTCAAAACCGTTGACCTTGTTGCCCTTGCCACCGGATTTGTAGAACTCCTCGCCGGTCACCGGATCCGGCGGCACCGAGTCGTCGACTTCGGCAACGTTGTCCTGCTTGCTCCAGAACAGCGCCGTGGACAGGTTCAGGCGCTCGTCGAGCAAGCTGCCCTTGAGCCCCAGTTCGTAGTTGCTGCCGACCACCGGATCGAGGTAGTTGCGGCTGGCGTCACGATTGCTCTGTGGTTTGAAGATGTCGGTGTAGCTGACATAGGCGGTGTATTCCGGCGTCAGGTCGTAGAGCAGACCGGCGTACGGCGTCCACATGTCGTTGTGTTGCTGGCTGCTGGCGTCTACTGCACTCAATTGCAGGTTGCTGTTGTAGGTGTTGGAGGTGCTGGAGGCCTTCCAGCTGCCGTAACGGCTGCCCAGCACGGCATGCAGGTCGTCGGTCAGACTCAGGCGCGTGGCGATGTATCCGGCCTTTTGCCGGGTGCTGTCCTTGCTGCCGGTGAGGCTGGTCACGGTGTCCGGGAATTTGCCGATGTCGCCCATGTACTTCCAGTCGCGGATGTTGGCGTAGTCGGCGGGGACCTGGCCGTCGACGGTGTAGGGCGAGTCCGAACGGCGTTCGGCTTCGCCGTAGCCGACCATCATTTCGTGTTCGCGGCCAAACAGCGAGTAGGGACCGGAAAGGTTGAAGTCATAAGCCTTCATGGTCTGTTCGCCGATCATGTGGCTGGTGTAGGCGATCATGCCGCTGCGGTTGGCCTCGGGGAAGCCGGCGCCGCCGTAGTAGACCTTGCCGTCGGTATCGCTCTTGCGATGGGTGTATGCGGCCTTCAAATGCCAGCCGCCGGCCAGCTGCTGATCGAGGGTGGCGAACGCGGTTTTATCCCGCAGCGGCCAGGAACTCCAGGACGTCGCCATGTTGGTCGAGCGTCCGAGGCCGGCCTTGCTGCCATCGGCGTTCCAGTACGGCACGGTGCCCCAGGACGAGCCCTGGACCTGTTTGTCCTGATAGTCGTAGCCGACCGCCAGCACGGTGGATTCGGTCAGGTCCGCCTCGAGAATCCCGTAACCGACTTCCCGTTGAAGCGCATATTTGTCGCGGAATGACTGACTGTCGCGATACGCCAGCACACTGCGCCCGCGCAGACGCCCGTCGAACGCCAGCGGGCCGCCCACGTCCACGTAGCTGTAGTAATCGTCATAGCTGCCACCGCTGACCCCGGCCTGCGCCTGCCACTGGGCCGTGGGTCGCTTGCGCACCATGTTGATGGTGGCTGACGGATCGCCGGCACCAGTGGTCAGGCCGGTGGCGCCGCGCACCACTTCGATACGGTCGTAGATGATGGTGTCCGAGTCGGACTTCATGCGGTCGAAGGTGTTCAACATGCCATCGATCTGGAAGTTGTCGATGGTGTAGCCGCGAGACGAATAGCTCACCCGGTCCGAGTCGTTGTGCTGGACCACCACGCCAGTGGTCTGGCTCATCGCCTCGGTCAATGTACCGAGTTTGAAATCATCCATTTGCTGACGGGTGACTACCGACACCGATTGCGGGGTTTCCTTGATCGACAGGTTCAGACGTGTCGCGGTGCTCATGGCGCCGGTGGTGTAGGACTGGGTGTTTTCGGTGGTGCTGCCCAGGCCTTGGGCGGTGACGCTGGTCGAGGCCAGTTCCAGCGCCGGAGCGGCGGGTTCCGGCTGATTTTCGGCGTCGGTTTCAGCCAGCAGATCCGGGCTCAGGGCAACACTGCACAGGCCCAGCGTGAGGGTCATGGAACGGGTAAAGGGCGCGAACATCGCAGCCGACTCCTTGTCTTCGAGGGGAAAAAATCCGTTGGTTCAAAGACGAAACAGGGGAGTGCGATTTAGTAACAAACGAGAAATATTGTTATTTGGAAATGTGACGGACACAAAAAAGGGGCCGTTGCAGGCCCCTTGTGCGCATCAGTGCTGGACCACTTCGGCCGTGGCACCGGCGGGTTTTTTCGGCTTCATCAGGCTGAAGTCGATCAATGGCCGCTGCTCACGTTCGTAAGGGTTGCCGATCATCAGCGGACGGGCGACGAAGTCTTTGCTGACCAGGCTTTTGCTGCGGTCGAGCTCGTCGAAACTCAAGCCGGCCAGGTCGGCCCAGGTGTGGATCAGGTGCGAGCTGCTGTAGGGGCGGCTCAGATCGCCGGCAAAATTCCAGTCGTGGGTTTCACGCCATTTCGGCGACGCCCAGGCCATGAACGGAATGGTGTACATCGGCGCCGTCGGCTTGTTCTCGTTGCGGCCGAGGGTGCCATGGCCCGCCGAGTCGAACACGTCTTCGCCGTGGTCGGAGAGGTACAGCAGGAAGCCGTTCGGATCGGACTTGGCGTAGTCCTTGATCAGGCTGGACACCACGAAGTCGTTGTACAGCACCGCGTTGTCGTAGCTGTTGTAGGTCGGCACCTGGTCGTCACGCACGCCGGGCGGTACGCCGTTGCGATCCTGGAACTTGTCGAAGCTCGGCGGATAGCGGTACTGGTAGCTCATGTGTGTACCGAGCAGATGCACGACGATCAGCTTGCGCGGCGCCGCGTCGGCCAGGGCCTTGTTGAACGGCTCGATCACGTCGCCGTCGTACTGGGCGGCGTTCTGGTTGCGGTTGTTGTTCAGGTACACCTGCTCGTCCGCCTGTTCGGAAAACGTGGTGAGCATGGTGTTGCGCTTGGTCATGGTCTGCTGGTTGGTGATCCAGAAGGTCTTGTAGCCGGCCTGTTTCATCATGCTGACCAGCGATGGCGTGGACAGGTACAGATCCGGGTTCTCTTCGTCGGCGAAAGTCAGCACCTGCTGCAGCGCCTCGATGGTGTAAGGGCGCGGGGTGATGACATTGTCGAAGACCGCCAGTTGATCCTTGAGCTTGTCCAGTTCCGGGGTGGTCTTGCGCGGGTAGCCGTAGAGGCTCATGCGCTGACGGTTGGTCGATTCACCGATCACGAGTACCAGGGTCTGGGGCTGATTGGCGCCGGCATCCTTGAGGTTATGCAGCGGCGGGATCTTGCTGGCGCTGTCGAGCATGCCTTGCATTTCGCCCAGGGTTTCGAGGTAGCGGCGATAGGCCACGACCATCTGCCATGGCACAGCGGGTTCGATGCGGGTTTCGAATTTCTCCAGGCCGCCGGCGAAGCTGCCGGTGCGCTGGGTCTGCTTGATCAGCGGGTAACCGACCACCGCCACCAGAATCGCCATCGCCGCGACCAGAGCGCGGCCACGGGGCATGTACACCGGGCGCAGGCGGGTCCACAGGAAGTAGGCAAAAGCGGTGTGCGCGAGGAATGCCGGGATCATCCACCAGGCAAAGTATTGAGTCATGTACTCGCCGGCTTCAGAGATGTTCGACTCGAACATGATGAAGATGACGCTCTGGGAAAACTCCTGCTGATAAATGAAGAAATAGCCCAGGCTGGCCATCGAGCAGACCCACAGCACCACGCCGATCAATGCGGCGAGCAGGCGGGTACGCTGGGGAAACAGCAGCATCGGCGCCAGCCACACCGCGCTCATCACGAACGCCTGGCGGAAACCGGTGAAGCCTGAAGTGCCGGTCAGTTGAATCAGCAGTTGGGTAATGCCGGAGAAGTACCAGAAAAACACGAACAGCCAGATGAAACCGGCCCAATCAAAACCTGCCGCAGACGTTTTGCTGCGCTTGAACATTGCCATTCAGCACTCCAGCCAATCATTGCAACCACCGCCGGACGCTTCGTGAAAAGAGAGCATGAAAACCGACGAACGGGGGCCGCGCGGACACGCACGGCCAGAATCGGCGGAGTATCAACAAGGGAGTGTGAAAACTTTGTTAGTTGCGCGAACGCGCACAGGGTGAATCATGTCGGGAACGACAGAGGCCGCTCCCGAAACGGGCGGGGATCAGGCGTGGGGAGAACGCTGTACGACCGGCAAGGGCTGCGGCTGGGCGCCCTGGAGCATCAGGCGCAGTTGCGCCAGTTCCTGCTTCAGTTGATCGCGTTCGTCTTTCAACTGACGCAGTTCATCGCGACGGATCGTGACATACAGGGTTTGTGGCGGCATTGCTGTGTGTACTGTGCCCATTGCTCACCTCGCAAATGGCGTGTCTCAACTGTAGGTCAGCCCCGGTTCGGGACGCTGACTTACTATCGGCGCGGATTTTGATTTCTTTTGTCCGCTAATGGAACTTTTTTATTTTTCATGGTCGTTGTGTCTTCGGCACGTTTCCCGACGTTATCAGTCTGGATCGGGCACAATGCCCGGAAACTTCAACCCGACGCTCTGGACTAACCTCCATTAGTCGCGTTGGGCTATAACCTTTGACACACTTTTATTTGTAGTAAGGAGCATCAGCACATGCAACTCGGGATTATTGGACTGGGCCGCATGGGCGGCAATATTGCGCGGCGCCTGATGCTCAACGGTCACACCACCGTTGTTTACGACCGCAATACCGCTTTTGTCGACGCCCTGGCAGCCGAAGGCTCCACCGGCGTCGCCGACCTTCCAGCCCTGGTCGCCGGCCTCGCCAAGCCGCGCGCGGTCTGGGTCATGCTGCCAGCCGGCGCACCGACCGAAGACACCATCGAAACCCTGAGCAACCTGCTCGAAGCCGGCGACACCATCATCGACGGCGGCAACACCAACTATAAGGACGACATCCGTCGGGCCAAGACCCTGGCCGAGAAGGGCCTGCATTACATCGACGTCGGCACCTCCGGCGGCGTCTGGGGCCTGGAGCGCGGCTACTGCATGATGATCGGCGGCGATGCCGAGACCGTCAGCCGTCTCGACCCGCTATTCAAGACGCTGGCGCCAGGCATGGGCGACATCCCGCGTACCAAGGATCGCAAGTCCGATGACCCGCGCGCCGAGCACGGCTACATTCACGCCGGCCCCGCCGGTGCCGGGCATTTCGTGAAGATGATTCACAACGGCATCGAGTACGGCATGATGCAGGCCTTCGCCGAGGGCTTCGACATCCTCAAGACCAAAAACAGCGAGCGTCTGCCGGAAGATCAGCGTTTCGACCTGAACGTCGCCGATATCGCCGAAGTCTGGCGTCGCGGCAGCGTGGTGTCGTCCTGGCTGCTCGACCTGACCGCCGACGCGCTGGCCAGCGACCCGAAACTCGACGGCTTCTCCGGTTCGGTTGCCGACAGCGGCGAAGGTCAATGGACCATCGAAGCGGCCATGGAACAAGCGGTGCCGGTGCCGGTGCTGTCCAACTCGCTGTTCTCGCGCTACCGCTCCCGTGGTCAGGGCACCTTCGGCGACAAGATTCTCTCGGCCCAGCGCTTCGGCTTCGGCGGCCATGTGGAGACTGCGAAGAAATGACCCATACGATCCGCAGGAAATCCAAGGCAGAACCCGCGCCGCCGACCACGCTGTTTCTGTTCGGCGCCCACGGTGATCTGGTCAAGCGCCTGCTCATGCCGGCGCTGTACAACCTGAGTCGCGACGGCCTGCTGGATGATGGCCTGCGGATCGTCGGCGTTGACCACAACGCCATCACGGATGAAGCCTTCGCCCAAAAACTCGAAGATTTCATCCGTACCGAAGTGGCGGCGAAGGTCGGCAAGGGCGATCAGATTCTTGATCCGGCCTTGTGGGCCAAGCTCGCCAAAGGCATCAGCTACGTCCAGGGCGATTTCCTGGACGACAGCACTTATTCAGCGCTGGCGGCGAAAATCGCCGGCAGCGGTACGGGCAATGCGGTGTTCTATCTCGCCACCGCGCCGCGTTTCTTCAGCGAAGTGGTGCGTCGCCTCGGCGCCGCCGGCCTGCTCGAAGAATCCCCCGATGCGTTCAGAAGGGTGGTGATCGAAAAGCCGTTCGGCTCCGATCTGGAAACCGCCGAGGCGTTGAACGCCTGCCTGCTCAAGGTGATGACGGAAAAGCAGATCTACCGGATCGATCACTACCTGGGCAAGGAAACCGTGCAGAACATCCTGGTCAGCCGGTTCTCCAACAGCCTGTTCGAAGCCTTCTGGAACAACCATTACATCGACCACGTACAGATCACCGCCGCCGAAACCGTCGGCGTGGAAACCCGTGGCAGTTTCTACGAACACACCGGCGCATTGCGCGACATGGTGCCCAATCACCTGTTCCAGTTGCTGGCGATGGTCGCGATGGAGCCGCCGGCCGCTTTTGGCGCCGACGCGGTACGTGGCGAGAAGGCCAAGGTAGTCGGGGCGATTCGCCCCTGGACCACCGAAGAGGCGCGGCAGAACTCGGTACGCGGCCAGTATCGCGCCGGCGAGCTTGATGGCAAGCCGCTGGCCGGCTATCGCGAGGAAGCCAACGTCTCGCCCGACAGCACCACGGAAACCTACGTGGCGCTCAAGGTGATGATCGACAACTGGCGCTGGGTCGGCGTGCCGTTCTACCTGCGCACCGGCAAGCGCATGAGCGTGCGCGACACCGAAATCGTCATCTGCTTCAAACCGGCGCCTTACGCGCAGTTCCGCGACACCGAAGTCGACGAATTGCAACCGACCTATCTGCGTATCCAGATCCAGCCCAATGAAGGCATGTGGTTCGACCTGCTGGCCAAACGGCCGGGGCCGGCGCTGAACATGGCCAACATCGAGCTGGGTTTTGCCTACAAGGACTTCTTCGAAATGCAGCCGTCGACCGGCTACGAAACCCTGATCTACGACTGCCTGACCGGCGATCAGACGCTGTTCCAGCGCGCCGACAACATCGAGAACGGCTGGCGCGCGGTGCAACCGTTCCTCGACGCCTGGCAACAGGATGCCAGTGTGCAGACCTATGCCGCTGGTGAAAACGGCCCGCAAGCGGCCGACGACCTGCTGACTCGCGATGGTCGCGTCTGGCATGGCCTGGGATGAGTAAGCCGACGCAACAGCCCATCCGTTTTTTGCTGAGTGACATGGACGGCACTTTGCTGCTGCCCGATCACAGCCTGAGCCAGCGCACCATCGAGGCCGTTCGCTCCCTGCGTGAGGCTGGTGTGCTGTTCAGTCTCGCTACCGGCAGGCCGCCCAAGGCCATGCTGCAACAGATCGAAGCCCTGGGCGTCGATCTGCCGACAGCGGCGTTCAATGGCGGCACCCTCGTCAAACCGGACGGCAGTTTGCTGGTCGCCCATTACCTGCCGGCCACGGCGGCGTTGACCGCGCTGGCGCTGTTCGCCGATCAGGCGGAAGTCGAAATCTGGGTGTTCAGCGGTGGTGACTGGTTGCTCAAGGATCCCCACGGGCCGATGGTTCCGCGCGAGCAGCAGGGCCTCGGTTATCCGCCGGTAGTGGTGGAGAGCTTCGAGCCGTATCTGGAGCGGATCGACAAGATTGTCGCCACGAGTAACAACACACAGTTGCTGATCGAGCTGGAGGCGCAGTTGTTGCCAAAGGTCGAGGGATTGGCGCAGGTGTCGCGCTCGCAACCGGTCTATCTCGACGTGACGGCGGTGGAGGCCAACAAGGGCACGGCGCTGGCGACCCTCGCCGAATACCTCGGCGTGCCTCTGGAGCAGACCGCTGCGATGGGTGACGGCGGCAATGATCCGGCGATGTTCCATTGCGCCGGGTTGTCGATTGCCATGGGTCAGGCAGAAGACGCGGTGAAGCGTCAGGCTGACGTAGTGACCGGGGCGAATACCGAGGACGGCGCGGCGCAGGCCATCGAAAAATACATCCTTGCGCGCTGACACCCGAAAAGCCAGTGTGGGAGTAGGGTTGCCCACTCCCACCGTGTTCAGGCGGCAGGCTCAGAGCCAGTAACTCACCGCATACCAGCCCAGCACACCCATCACCACGGTGTACGGCAACGCCATCCACACCATCCGCCCATAGGACAGACGCACCAGCGGTGCGATCGCCGAGGTCAGCAGAAACAGGAACGCGGCCTGCCCATTCGGCGTTGCCACGCTCGGCAGGTTGGTGCCGGTGTTGATCGCGATCGCCAGCGTCTCGAAATGCTCGCGGCTCATGTGGCCGGCGAGGAACGCCTGCTTCACTTCGGTGATGTAAATGGTCGCGACAAACACGTTGTCGCTGATCGCCGACAGCAGGCCGTTGGCGATGTACAACATCCCCGGTTGCTGATCGGCCGGCAGGGTCAGCACCCAATGGATCAGCGGTGCGAACAACTGTTGATCGTGGATCACCGCCACCACGGCGAAGAACACCACCAGCAGCGAAGTGAACGGCATGGCGTCCTTGAACGCGTTGCCCAGGCGATGCTCGTCGGTGATGCCGGTGAAGGCGGTGATCAGCACGATGACCATCAAACCGATCAGGCCGACTTCGGCAATGTGAAACGCCAGTCCGGCAATCAGGATCAGCGCCGCCAGGCCTTGCACCAACAGCGCGGCGCGTTGGCGTGGAGTGCGTTCGGCGTTGTCTTCGGCGGCGTAGTTGGCCAGCACCGCGCGGACATTCTCCGGCAGCAAGGTGCCATAGCCGAACCAGCGCAGTTTCTCCAGCAGCACGCAGGTCACCAGGCCGGCCACCAGCACCGGCAGGGAAACCGGCGCGACTTTCTGGAAGAACTCAGCGAAGTGCCAGCCCATCTCATGGCCGATCAACAGATTCTGTGGTTCGCCCACCAGCGTGCAGACGCCACCCAGCGCGGTGCCGACGGCGCCATGCATCAACAGGCTGCGCAGAAAGGCGCGGAATTGCTCCAGGTCTTCGTGGTGCAGCGCGGGCATGTGTTGATCGTCGCTGAACTCGCTGTCCTGACGCGGATCGTTGCCGGACGCCACGCGGTGGTAAACCGCATAGAAGCCGACGGCAGCGCTGATGATCACAGCGGTAACGGTCAAGGCATCGAGAAACGCCGAAAGAAAGGCTGAGAGAAAGCAGAACATCAACGCCAGCGCGGCTTTCGAGCGCACACCCAGCAACAGCCGCGAGAACAGAAACAGCAGCAGATCCTTCATGAAGTAAATGCCGGCGACCATGAACATCAGCAGCAGAATCACCGGGAAGTTGTGCTGCAACTCCTCGTACAGCGCCTGCGGCGTGGTCATTTTCAGCAACAGCGCTTCGATCAACAGCAAGCCGCCGGGCATCAGCGGATAACACTTGAGCGCCATGGCCAGGGTGAAAATGAATTCGATCACCAACAGCCAGCCGGCGGCGACCGGGCCGACCGTGAAGAACACCAGGGCATTGAGGATCAGAAACCCGACGATGCACGCCTTGTACCAGCGGGGCGAGTGCCCGAGAAAGTTGTGCGCGAACGCCTGGGCCATTGAGCCGGACATCGGCTGCTCCTTGTTTTTAAGAAGCGCGCAAGTTGCCGTAAGCGTTCGTGAAGATCAAGTGTGGGAAGTTTCCGTTTATTGATTCAGATAACGCGCCACAACCGCACGGTAATTGCCGTCGAGAGAATAGCCGCCTACCAGGATGTCACCTTGCGCCTGTACCGCCAGGGTCGTGGCGGTATCGAGGCTGCGGCCCAGCCGGGTGCGCAGCCAGCCACCCTCGGCGAAGGACGGATCCAGGCTGCCGTCGGCCCGATAGCGGGCGACGATGAAATCGGCCTCGAACCCGCCAATGGTGGCGCCCACCGCTATGATTCGTCCGTCTTCCATGCGTTGCGCGGCGGTCCATTGGCAACCGCTGTGGCCGATGTCCAGCAAATGCGCCTGGCCGGCATTGCAGTGCAAATCCGCGCGGCCATTGTTGTGGACCGTGTAGGCCACGCAGCGGATCGGGTCGCGACTGCTGCCAAAGCAATGGAGGTGGCCTGCCGATTCGATGACCTGGCTGACCTGGCTGCTCTGCCCATGGGCCTTGAACGCGAGGAAACCATATTCGGCAAAGCGTTCGTCGAGTCGGCCATCGGGCAGATAACGTGCGAGCAAGCCTTCCTGGGGAAAGTCGATCGAACCGGCCACCACGATGCGTCCGTCCTCTTGCAACAGCAGGCTGCTGAGCCACGTATTCAGCAGCAAGTGGCGGATCATCACGAAACCGCGTCCGTTGAACGTGTCATCCAGATGACCGTCAGGTGTGAGGCGGATCAGCATGCCGGCGTAGTCGGAGAATTCGAAGTGATGATTGGCGATCAACAGGATGTGACCGTCGTCCTGTACGGCGAAATCGCAGGCTTCGGCCCCCGGCACGCCGGGTGGCAGCCACGGATCGCGGGTGCCCATGGAGAGGTCGGCCGGCAGGCGCACGACTTGCCGGCCGTTGTCGCCGAAGCTCGGGTCCGGTCGCCCCTGGGCATCGAACAGCGCCAGGGCGGGAAGGGTGCGATGAGCGTTTTCGTAATGCAGGCCCGCCAGCAGAATCCGCCCGTCGGGCAGCACCTGGACTTTGCCGGCCGTGGCTTCGAAACCGGCGGCAAACTGGCCGACCACACTGCCTTGATAACCGAAGCTCAAGTCGGCCGAACCATCGCTGAGCAAGCGCGCCAGGCCGAAACGACTGCCTTGCACCGTGCCGACCTTGGCGGCAACGAGGATCCGGCCCTGCGGGTCGAGCGCCAGCCCTTGAGTCATGCTCGACAGGCTGTCGGCGAAATACACTTGCGCGACGCCGTGGGCGGCGAATTGTTTATCGAGATATCCGGCGGTATTCGCTAGCGTCGGTAGCGCAATAGCGTTCTGAGTGGGCATGCACGCTTCTCCTTGCGAGTCGACCAATGCCCGGGTGCCGGGTGGGTAACTGCACAGCGAAACATTCAATCCCTGAACGGGTGCAAGTACAACTGACAGAACTAACAGGTGGAGGGTCGCACTGTGCCAGAACAGTGTCTTTGGGAACCAGTCGCAAGCCTGCCAAGCAATAAGGCCGGAAACTGTCGAAAACTTATACAAGCGCCAAAGATAAAAGACTGTTTGGCAACTAATATAAAAGAGGCGATGGAGATGATTTGAATGTCATCTCCATCGCCTTTTTATCAATGTGGCATCGACCACGATTGCAGGGCATAACCTTCTTCGCTGAGCTCGGCGCGGGCCTGCTGCAGCAGGCATTCGAGCTGGGCCGGATCGGAATAGGCGCTGCTTGGAATCTGCGTGCGGCCGATGTGCGAATTGGTGCGGTCGATAACGGTCAGGCTGAGTTCGCCATTGCCGTCTTGTGGCGCCCAGGCCACGCATTGGAAGGGTTCAAATGCGCGGTTGGCAATCAAAAGAGCTTCGTTGATACGGAGCGGGGCGGTCATGGGATCTTCTCTCTGTAGTGCCCAATCAAGTGATGTGCCGTCGGTTGGGCTTACCGTTCGGCGAGTTACTTGTACTGATGCACGCAACCGGGTGGCGGGTCACAAACGATTTAAAGAAATTTCAACTTTCTTTCGTAAGAATTGCTTTGCGTCAGTTTTTGAAAGCCTGGTGAAAGAATCAATTCGATAGGCAACTAACCAAGCCTGTTCTTATAACTCGTTGTATTGCATGCCTATAAGCAATTGATACAAGGCGCCGTCAAATTCTTGCTAACGTTACAGTCAGGTCTGCCAAATGACTGTTTTTAAAACCAATTCCTATAATTTGGCGCCAAGGAACAGTCATGAGCGAAGCGCCTGCGTTACGACGTTTACTGGTGGTCGATCCTTGCGATGACTGCCACCGCCTGTTACCCGGTTTGCGTGCGGTAGGCTGGGATGTCGACAGCTGTAACCTGGAGAATGCCGCCGATCGCAGTTGCGATGTCGGGTTGCTGCGATTGCAGCCTGTTCACCTGGATCGGCCCGAGGCCGTCAAAGAGTTGATCAGCCGCAGCGGCACCGAATGGATCGCCGTACTGAACCAGGAAATGCTGCGTTTGCAGAATGTCGGCGATTTCGTCTGCGAATGGTTTTTCGACTTTCATACCTTGCCGTTCGACGTCTCCCGGGTGCAGGTCACTCTGGGCCGCGCCTTCGGCATGGCGCGCCTGCGCGGGCAGGGCAATATTCATGTCGACCAGCGTGAACACGAGTTGCTCGGCGACAGCAAACCGATCCGCGAATTGCGCAAATTGCTGAGCAAACTGGCGCCGACCGAATCGCCAGTGCTGATTCGCGGTGAAAGCGGCACCGGTAAGGAACTGGTCGCGCGCACGCTGCACCTCCAGTCCCAGCGCCACAGCAAGCCGTTTGTCGCCATCAACTGCGGGGCGATTCCCGAACACCTGATCCAGTCCGAGCTGTTCGGCCATGAAAAGGGCGCCTTCACCGGCGCCCATCAACGCAAGGTCGGGCGCATCGAGGCGGCCAACGGCGGCACGCTGTTTCTCGACGAAATCGGCGACCTGCCGCTGGAGTTGCAAGCCAACCTGCTGCGTTTCCTCCAGGAGAAACATATCGAGCGAGTCGGCGGCAGCCAGCCGATCCCGGTGGATGTGCGGGTGCTGGCGGCGACCCACGTCGATCTGGAAGCGGCCATCGAGAAAAAACGCTTCCGCGAAGACTTGTATTACCGGCTCAACGTCCTGCAAGTGGTGACCGCGCCGTTGCGCGAGCGACATGGCGATCTGTCGATGCTGGCCAACCATTTTTCCCACTTCTACAGCCATGAAACCGGCCGCCGTCCACGCAGTTTCAGCGAGGACGCGTTGATTGCCATGGGCAAGCACGACTGGCCGGGCAACGTCCGTGAACTGGCCAACCGCGTGCGCCGTGGCCTGGTGCTGGCCGAAGGGCGGCAGATCGAAGCCCGCGACCTGGGGCTGATGAGCCAGCAATCGATCACCGCGCCGATCGGCACCCTCGACGACTACAAGAACCGCGCCGAACGCCAGGCGTTGTGCGATGTGCTGAACCGGCACAGCGACAACCTGAGTGTGGCGGCCAAAGTGCTAGGGGTATCCCGGCCGACGTTCTACCGCTTGCTGCACAAACATCAGATCCGCTAGAAACGAAAGATCGCCGCCTTCGCTCGTTCCATTCAGGATCCGGCGAAGGCGGCGATCGGTTGCAAAGAGAAGCCCCGCATCGGCGGGGCTTTTTGCATCAGAAGTAGTACGGGAATTTCAGGCTGAAGGAGAAGTCCGGGGCATCGTCGGTCATGCCGATGGACAGGTTGGGCACGATGGTCAGGTTGTCGGTGGCCGCAATGGTCATGCCGACGTTGAAGTAACCGGCGTTGGCGTCGCTGGACACCACCGATTCCCAATCCCCGCCATCCTGTTTCAGCTTGCTCTTGCGTTGCACAAGGTCAGACACCGAGAACGACATACTCATTTTCTCGTTCAGAGCGAAAGCCACACCGGCACCGATCTGGAAGCTGTCGCCAATGCGTACCTTGCCCGGGTTTTTCTGGTTGACGGTCGAACTGATGTCGTCGAACGACTCCTCGAAGTTGTGGGTGTAGGACAAGCTGCCGAACAACACCGCAGGGTCGAACGTCTTGACCAGCGAGATGCCCGGGGTGATCGACCAGACGCCGTTGCCCGTCGGCAGGGTGTCAGGCACGAACAGGTTCGAGTTGGCGTCGGTCTGGCGCAGCTTGATACCGAACGGATCCTTGCCGGTGGGTGCCTTGACCCGCAAGGAAACCACCGCATCCGGGGTGTTGACCGACTCGTCCATGAACTTGTAGGCGACCCCGAAGTTGACGTCGCCGATGGTCGGGTCGCGAGAGACGTCCTGCTCGGTGGTGACGTTGGAGGCGCCACCGTTGCCGCCGCCGGACTGGTACGTCGATTCGCGATACACGACCGGCACGTTCAGGTCGAACTGCCAGCGGTTATCGAAGTTGTAGCGGCCGGTGAGGTCCAGGGTCCAGGTATCGGCCTTGATCCGGTCGAGGTTGATGTTGCCCAGGAAGATCGAGTCCAGTGCCAGGAAGCCGTTGAGGATCAGTTGGCGGGTGTCGTAGCGCGAGTAGGTGATACCCGTCTCGAAGCTGAACTTGCCGCCGCCGAAGAAGCCGCTGGCCTCGTCGTACAGGTTGGACACGCTCTGTGCCGGTTGGGAATCATCGGCCAGTGACTGGCCATAGGAAGCGCCACTGCCCCCGGCGGCGCCTCCTGATGCCGCAGCGGCCCCCGTGCCGTTGGCTACCCGGTTGCCTTTCATGTCCGAAGGCGATTTGGCCAGGCGTTTTGGGGGCGGTGAGGCGGGTTGATCCTCGACCTGGCGAACCCGTTGTTCGAGTACCGCCAGGGCCTTTTGTTGTACTTCGTATCGTTGCTTAAGCTCCAGAAGTTCCTGTTTCAGGGCTTCTACATCTGCGTCGGGGGCTGCTTGCAGCATCGCCGCAGGTAGAAGAGTACTCAAACAAACAGCGGCACGCAGTGAAACTGATCGATACATGAATAAGCCGTCCCTTTAAGCCCAATGATCGAGACTCAGCGTAGTTCAATATCCAATATTACGTAGTGCCCTGAGTTGAGTCAGGTTGCAGTCCAGTGCGCCGGCGCTCATGCCGTTATTATTCAGGACCACGTTGAGTTGGGTCAGGTTGTTGACCACGTTGGCGTTGCCCAGCAGCCGGGTGTTCTGCAGCAGCCCGCTCTGGGCGACCTGTTGCAGCGCGGTGCCCTGATTGCCGCTGGCCTGGATCGCCATTTGCACGCCACCACCGGTGGCCGAAACGGCGACGTTGCCGGCGGCATTGCTGCCGGTGATGGTCTGGCCGGCCATCAGTGCCTGGCCTTGAACCGGTGCCAGTGCCGGAGCCTGGTTGGCCTCTTTGACGTTGATCGCAACGTTGTTGTAAGCGCTGTTGCCGTCGCCGGCGGCGCGCACGCTCTGCGTCACGCCCTGCGAGGTGTTGAGGCCTGCGCCACCCACGACACTGCCAGTCCCCGTGTCGGGGGTGCTGCCATTGCCGGTTTCCTTGATGGTCGAGACATAGAATTCGGGTTTGATCGTTGCTGCCTGAAGTTGCATCGAGGCCGATGCCCCGATCAGATCACCACTGGCGTTGCGCCAGGTACTGCTCATGACAATGCCGAAACTGATGATCCGTCCCGGCATCACGTAGCGACCGCGCAGCTCCGAGAGCTCCTGGTCCTTGATTTCGATGGGTTTGAATCCTGCATTGGCGTAGCCCGATGCACTCGCTGCCAGGCAGGCGGCGGCCAGCCAGTATGAGGTTTTCATCTGCTGCTCCCGGGACATCCAGCCCCACTCTTTATCATCGGCGATTAAAAGAAGTCGCTCTGTATGAACCCGAAGTCCATCAATTCAGCATCTTTGACGGGGTTGAAAGCATCGAGCTTGTTCTTGGCGGTCAGCGGAACCGGAGGACTGCGAAGTGCATTGGTCTTGTCGTATCCGGGGCCGACGATGGCAAAAACGATGCCGTTCCAACCTTTGACAAAGTCATCATGGCTGTAGCGTTTGTGTCCCAGAACCGGGTCTCCGATGTAAACCCAATCCTTATCCGCCCGCTGCATCACCACGAAATGCTTGTATCCGCGAATTTCCATCAGTACCACCACCGGGATAGTGACCGCGTCGAGTTTTTCCCGTGGAATCTTGTAGCCCCTGGCGCGCATGCCGATGCTTTCTACGTAGCGCTTCATGTCCAGCATGGAGAAACCTTGAGTGCGAACAAGGTCCTGGTCGGCATTGACCAGCATGCCTTTGATGACGTGCTCTTCATCGACGTTGAGCCAATAGGCCTGGCGTAAAATCGTGGCCAGTGCGGCGGCGCCGCAGCTGAAATCGGTTTTTTGCTCGACGATGTCGGCAAACTTGCGCTCACGAATGCTTTGCACGTTTTTATAAACCAGCACGCCACCTGGCAGGGCGGCTACTGGCATCTGGGCGGCCTGGGTCAGGCCGGACAGGCAAAGCAGAGCGATAAGGGCAGTTTTACGCATGATCGATACGCCTATGCGGACTGAGGAAAAGCCCCGTTTCCGGGGCTTTCGTTTCGATCGCGTTTACATGCAGGCTTTGCAACCTGCGGCGATGGACAGCGAGTTGCTTTGTTGGTTGCCTACACCGGCGGCGTTGTTGTAGCCAGCGTTGCCGGAGAAGTTGTTGCCTACGTTGCTGATGGTAGCGTTGTTGGTGACAGGGTTTTTCCAGCCGTCTGGGGTCATCACTTGTTGAGTGGTCACACCAGCCAGGCCAAAGACACCCAGGGCTTCGAAGGTAGCTTTCTGATCTTTGCCACCACCGTTGCCGCCATGGCCTCTGTCATTGTTGCCATAGCCGCCACCGCCGTGACCGTGATCGTCGTCCTGGATTTTCGCGGTGCCTTCGGCGTAGAACGCGCCAGCGGCGGCGAAAGTGCCGGTGAGGGTATCTTTTTTGTAGGTTTGAACGCCGTTGTTGGCGACGGTCAGACCGCTGGAGCTTTGGTTGGCGGCTGCGGCAGCGTTAGCTACACGACCACCCGATACAGCGATTGCCAGGTTGTTTTTCTGTTGGTTGAAGTTGCCGGCACTGTTGTTCACGCCAATGTTGCCGGAACCGCCGTTACCCACGTTGTTGAGGCTCGCCGTGTTGGTGGTGGAGTAGTTGGCCACGGCGTTGTTGGTGTTGGTCTGGGTGGCGCTGGAAACAGCGACAGCAGAACCGAAGATGAAGCTTTCGTCGGCGGTAGCCAGTGCAGCGGCGTTGTCTTGTTGGTTGCCATCGCCGGCGGTGTTGTTCATGCCGACGTTGCCGTTGGTGCCGTTGGCCGAGTTGCTGACGCTGGCATCATTTTTGGTGCCCTGGTTGCCGACCAGGTTGCCCGAGCTGCTTTGCACATCGATCACGGCAGCCCCAGCGCCAGCACCGATTTGCAGCAGTTCTTCAAGGGTAGGGCCTTTGGGATCATGGTTGCCATGACCGTGTCCATTGCCATGCCCGTTACCATGACCGTGATCATCATCACGACCGCCTGCCTGTGCTGCGATTGCCATCACTGCTGCGAGTGCGAAAACCAGTGGTTTGAGAGCCATTGTAGGTTTCATGGTGTTTCTCCGTCGTGCTTATTAGTTGGTTAAGTGTTGGTACTTTCTAATTGCACTGCTTTTTGTTTGGGTCAGTCTGCGACCCGGATGCTCAGGGTGTTAGCCATGCGGTTCCCCACCCCGGCACTCTGGTTCACCTGGATTACCCCTCGGCTGCCGGTGAAGGCCTGGTCACTTGTCGTGACCTGGCGACTGCCGGGTGAGGTGCCAGTTGCTCCTGAGCTCGGTAACAACGCCACGTTCTGTTGGGAAAGGGCGCTATCGTCAACGCTCTGCGGGGCAGCACTGATGCTGACGCGCGTCACGTTGGCCATCTGGTTGTTGGCCCCGGCGCCCTGGTTCACGCCCAGGATTCCGTTGCCATTGCTGAAAGAGGTGCCGCCGATGGTGGCGCTCGCGTTGGTCGAGCGGTCGGCCGGTGTATTGATGCGCTGGATGACGCTGGTGGTTGCGCTGGCTTCGGTGCCGATGGCGATGGCCTTGGTGTTGGTCTGCTGCATCTGGTCGCCGGCCGCCTGGTTGACGTTGTAGTTGCCTTTGTATTGGATGCCGGTGTCCTGAATGTTCGCGTTGTTCACAGAGCTGGGATCGGCCATGACGTTGGTGCAGGCGATCAGGGCAAGCAGGAGCAGGGAACGATTCATGTCATTGGCCTCCAGCCATGCGAGTCAGCGGAGCCAGGCCAGCGCCCATGGAACGGTTGATGGTGTTGGAGATCGTGCCGCCACCGCCGCCGCCATGACCGGCGCTCATGCCGGGCAGACCGTTCTGATTGGTCAGGACGTTCATTCCGGGCATGGTCGAGTCGGGCGTGACCATGTTGCCCCGAATCGACGATCCGCTGGCTACACTGGCAAAGTCGCCGTCATTGAGTTCGGTGCTGGTCATCGCCTGGTCGATCCGGCCGGTCGGGTTGGCGTTCACAGTCGTGGGGTAGGGGTCTTTGCCGCCGCTGCGGCCAATCGGGATCGGTTGCACGTCACGATTGAGGACGATCACGCCATTGCCTTCGGCCTGAACGTTGAAACTGATGAGTGTGCTGGCCGCTGATCCGATCAGCAGAAGGCAGGTAAAGGCTTTATTGAAGTTTCCCACGGTGGCCATTCCTTCTTCAGTGGGCTGAGCCTGTTCAGCGTTGTGAAGGAGATAGCCAAAGCTGTGCCGCTTTTTAAAAAGACCGGATTTTCAATGGGTTAGATGGAAAGGATGCAGCCGTGATACAAAATCTGTTTCAACCTTGAAACAGGCACTGCCCCCTGCAACCGGCCAAAGTCGTTGCAAAGCTCTGGAACAAGGGTTTGCGCGGAACTGTTTCAAGCGCTTAACAACTGCCATGACAAAGCGATGAAGCCCGTTGAGACGGGCACTTTGCAGTAGGGGGAGTGTTTCAGAAGTGGACACTTTTGGCCCAAAACAGGGGAAAGGCCGGGGCCAATGCCCCGCGAATCGGGGTCAGGTACGCAGCAACCCGGCCACCGCGCTGAACGCCTGGTCGCGTCGCTCCTGCCAATTGCCTTCGATGATCTGCAACGGTTGCCGGTGTTGATTCAGCCAGTTTCGGGTGGCGTTGAAGAAATCCATGCGTTCGCGCGGATCCGGTTGGCAGCGCTGGCCGTCGTCCGTCCACTCGACCTGTTGCGGAGAGAGCAGCAGGTGCAGGTCGTAATGCCGGGCCAGCAACTCGGTTTCCAGCCATGCCGGGCAGTCGCCGAACAGGGTCTGGCTCCACAGCATGTTGCTCAGCAGGTGGGTGTCGAGGATCAGCAACGGTGGACGTTGCGCCCGTGCCTGATCTTCCCACTGCAACTGGCCGCGCGCGATCTCGGGAATATCCGCCAGACAGGTGTCCCGGGGATTGAGTTCGATGAAACGACGCACGTACTCGTCCACGCGCAGGCCGCCGAATTGCTGCTGCAGGCCGGCAGCCAGCCAGCTTTTGCCGGTGGACTCCGGGCCGGTCAGGACAACCACTTTCATGGCTGCAGCGCCGGATCGGCCCGCCATTCCCGCCAGCCTTGCACCGCGATCAGGGTGAACAGGGCGTACAGCGCAGCGGTGAGGTAGAGGTCCTTATAAAGGAACAGGCCGACGAAGATCACATCCAGCACGATCCACAGTGCCCAGCACTGCAAGCGCTTTTGCGCCATCCACCATTGCGCGACCAGACTGAATCCGGTCAGCGCCGCGTCGAGCCAGGGTTGTGCGGCGTCGGTCCAGTGGGCCATGGCCGCACCGAGCAGCAGGCTGCCGACAGCACCGACCGACAGGGCCTGCGCAATCGATCGGGAATCGAGCCGGCTGACCTGACGCCCGTCGTGCGTCGCACCGTGCCGGGTCCACTGCCACCAGCCATAGACTTGCAGCGCGGCATAAATCACTTGCAGCAACATGTCCGAATACAGCTTCACCTCGAAGAAGATCCAGCTGTACAGCAGCACCATGACCAGCCCGATCGGCCAGCACCACGGATTCTGTTTGACCGTCAGCCAGACGGCGATCACACCGAGGGCGGCGGCAAACAGTTCGAGCCCGGACATGCGCAATCCTTGAGAAGGGAAGAGGGGGCGGATTGTACCGGGAAAGGAGGCGCGGACAAGTTTTCGGGATGGCGGGGAGGTTTGCGCAAGAAACCTGAGCAAGCCCCTGTGTGGGAGCAGGCTCGCTCCCACACAGGTACTGCGTTATACGCGGAACTGACGCAGCAAAGCGTTCAACTGTTCGCTCAACTGACCCAGTCGCACGCTGGCTGCGCTCGATTGTTCGGCCGCCAGCGCAGTGCTGTGGGACAGGCCTGCCGCCTGGGTGACGTTCTGGTTGATGTCCTCGACCACGTGCGCCTGTTGCAGGGTGGCGCTGGCAATCGAGGCGTTCAGGCCATTGAGGTTGCGCAAGGCCTGGCCGATGGCGTTCAGGCTGGCCCCGGCGAGGCCGGCCTGCTCGATGGTCAACTGCGACGCCTTGCTGCTGTCGCCGATTACTTTCACCGCTGCCTCGGAGTGGTTTTGCAGGCGTTCGATCATGCTCTGGATCTCCGCCGTGGACTTCTGCGTGCGCTGGGCCAGCAAGCGAACCTCGTCGGCCACCACCGCAAAACCGCGACCCTGTTCACCGGCCCGCGCCGCTTCAATTGCGGCGTTGAGCGCGAGCAGGTTGGTCTGCTCGGCAATCGAACGGATCACTTCCAGAACGCTGCCGATCTGCGTGCTTTCGGCGGCCAGGGTGCGGATCACTTCCACGGCCTGATCGATGGTGCCGGACAGCTTGTCGATCTGCTGCAGGCTGCTGTCGATGTTGACCTGACCCTGTTGCGCCTGGGCTTCGGCATCGCGCATTTCACTGGCGGCGTGCTCGGCGTTTTTCGCCACGTCCTGCACGCCATAAGTGACTTCATTGATCGCGGTCGCCACCAGTTCCATCTGCTGCGATTGCTGCTGGCTGCGTTCCTGGGCCTGGGCCGCATCGTTGCCCAGTTCGCTCGACGACTGGCCGAGGGCACTGGCGGACAACTGCAAGTCACCGATCACCCGGCGCAGTTTGGCGGTGAAACCGTTGAAGTGATGGGCCAACTGGGTGACCTCATCCTGACCGTGGGTGTCCAGGCTGCGGGTCAGGTCGCTTTCGCCGCTGGCGATGTTGGCCATGGCGTTCACGGTTTCCTGCAACGGTCGCACGATGCTGCGGGCAATCAGAATCACCAGCAGGGCCATGATCACCGCAATCACCAGGCCGACGACCGAGGCCTTGATCACTTGGCCCTGGAACTCCGCCTGCACATCGTCGACGTACACGCCGGAGCCGATGATCCAGCCCCAGGGTTCGAACAGTTTCACGTAGGAAGTCTTGGCCACCGGCTCGCTGGCGCCCGGCTTCGGCCAGCGGTAATCGACCATGCCCGCGCCTTTGGCCTTGGCGATGGCGACCATCTCGTTGAACACCGCGAAGCCGTCCGGATCGCGGATCGCCGAGAGGTTCTGACCTTCGAGCTTGGGATTGGCCGGGTGCATGACCATCACGGGAGTGAGGTCGTTGATCCAGAAGTAGTCGTTCTGGTCATAGCGCAGGCCACGAATCGCACTCATCGCCTGTTTCTGGGCGACATCGCGGGTCAGGGTGCCGGCTGCTTCCAGGCCCTGGTAATAGGCCAGTATGCCGCTGGCGGTCTGCACCACATGTTGGGTTTTCTGAGCCTTGGCGTGATACAGGTCATCGTGAATCTGCTTGAGCATCAATACGCCCAAGGTCAGCAACATGACCACCGCCACAATCAAGATGAGCCACAAGCGTCGGCTGATCGACACACTGCGCAAGCTGTTCATAACGCTGTCACTCCAGATTCTTTTTCTTGTAATAAGTCGCCGCCAGCATCCAACCACGTTTCGGCATTGAGGCATACGCGACGCAAGTCGTATAACGCGGCAGCGCTATTTCGGCTTGTCTGATAGGATTTCGGCCCCGCACGCAAAAACCTGAGTCGGTTTTGATTTTTCACGGAATTTTGACTGTTCCGTGTGGATCCTGTGCGCGCGGGAAGTCAGCTACGCTGAACGCAGTGAACGCTCTATATAAATACTATCGGGGCATGCAGACGCATCGCTTCTTTGGGGGATTGATGGATCTTTGGACCGCCTTGCAGGCGCTGATTCTAGGAGTTGTAGAAGGGCTGACGGAGTTTTTGCCCATTTCAAGTACAGGACACCAGATCATTGTTGCGGACTTGCTCGACTTTGGTGGCGAGCGGGCCATGGCGTTCAACATCATCATTCAGCTCGGCGCGATCCTCGCGGTGGTCTGGGAGTTTCGCCGCAAGATCCTCGATGTCGTCGTCGGCTTGCCGACCCAGCCCGGTGCGCGGCGTTTCACTGCCAACCTGCTGATCGCATTCTTGCCTGCCGTGGTATTGGGGGTGATTTTTGCCGATCTGATTCACCAGTATCTGTTCAACCCGATCACCGTTGCTGCTGCGCTGGTGGTGGGCGGCATCATCATGTTGTGGGCCGAACAGCGCCAGCATGAAGTGCACGCCGAAACGGTGGACGACATCTCCTGGAAAGACGCGCTGAAAATCGGCTTCGCCCAGTGCCTGGCGATGATTCCGGGTACTTCGCGTTCCGGTTCGACCATCATCGGCGGCCTGCTGTTCGGCCTGTCGCGCAAGACGGCCACCGAGTTCTCGTTCTTTCTGGCCATGCCGACGATGGTCGGGGCGGCGGTTTACTCGGGCTACAAGTACCGCCACATCTTCGTGCCGGCCGACGTTCCGGTGTTTGCCATTGGCTTCGTCACGGCGTTCATTTTCGCCATGATCGCTGTGCGCGGCTTGCTCAAGTTCATTGCCAGCCACAGCTACGCGGCGTTCGCCTGGTATCGGATCGTCTTCGGTCTGGTGATTCTGGCGACCTGGCAGTTCGGTTGGGTCGACTGGACGGCGGCCAAGCCATGAGTGATTCCCGCGCACGCCGCCCGGATCGCGGCCCCGCCGGCGGCCATATTCAGAATCTGAAATTGAAGCTGGTGGTGTTGGTTATCGTCTGCGCGTTGCCGCTGTTCGGCTCGCTGTCGATGTGGCTGCGCGGGATCTCGCTGATACCGCTGGCGGCCTATGGCCTCGTCAGCGTGCTGGCGTTCTTCATGTATTGGGCCGACAAGCGCAAGGCCCGCGCCGACGCCTGGCGTACACCGGAGAACATCCTGCACGCCGTGGAACTGGCCGGTGGCTGGCCGGGCGCGTTGATCGCCCAGCAGGTGTTCCGGCACAAGACGCGCAAGGTGTCGTTCCAGATCCTGTTCTGGATGATCGTGGTGCTGCATCAGGTGTTCTGGATCGATCAGTTGTTCCTGGGGGCGAACCTGCTGGCCTTATTCTGAAACCATCCAAACCGGATTGCAGTTACAGCAACAATCCCGCCTGCGTGCGTTTGGGCAACTTGCTCACCACCAACTGGTGAGACCGTTGCAGCAACCCCTGCAATTCCTCGGCGCCCAAGGGGTAGGGCGGGTGCATGATGATCCATTGCGCCCGGGCCAGATACGGCGCCGGGTGGATGCCCGGGCGGTCGCAATGGCCGAGAAACAGGTCCTTGTCGACCTTGAACGCCAGCGAGTCGCCGCGCAGGCCCTGCAAGGCAAACATCTTGTTGGCGGCAATCGAAAACACCCGCACGCCTCCCCACTTGTAGTCTTCCCGAGCGCCCGGCAGTGCCAGGCAGAACGCCGCAACGTCCGCTTCGTTCATCTTTCCTTGTTTCATAACAACCGCTCCCCACACGCATTGAAGGATTCGACCAGATGATCGATCCACGCCCGCACCGCCGGCATCACCCCGCGCCGATGCGGATACACCGCTTGCAGCCAGCCGCCGGGCAGTGACCACTCGGGCAGCAATTGCACCATGGTGCCGTTGTTCAGTTCTGCTTCGCAAAACATCATCGGCAGCAGGGTGAAACCCTGGCCGGCCAGCACACAGGCCTTGCGCACGATGAAGTCGTCGATCCCCAACCGGGCCTCCAGCGCCAGGTCGCAGCTTTTGCCTTGCTGATCGAGCAGGCGCACATGCACCAGGCGATCAGCTTCAAGCGCACCCAGTACCGGCAGGTTTCTCAAGTCCTGAGGATGCTTGATCTCATGGCCTTCGATAAACCGCGGACTCGCCACCACCACCATTTGCGCCTGACGCAGACGGCGGGTCACCAGCATCGGGTCTTCGTCGCCATGTTCGCGCACCCGCAGGGCGACGTCGATGCCTTCATTAATAAGGTCGACCCGGCGATTGAGCAGGACCATTTCCAGTTGCACCTGGGGGAATTTGCCGAGGAATGTGCTGATCACGGTCGGCAGTATCTGATGGGCCAATCCTGTCGGGCAAGACACCCGCAGGCGCCCACGAGGTTCGCTGGACATGCTGGCGACGGCTTCGTCGGCCATTTCCGCTTCCAGCATCATCGCCTGGCAGTGGCGCAAATAACGTTCGCCGACGGAGGTGAGTTTCAGTTGCCGGGTAGTACGTTGCAGCAGACGCGCGCCGAGACGTTCTTCCAGCTCGGCGATGCGCCGCGACAGGCGTGACTTGGGAATGCCCAGCAAACGGCCGGCGGCGGCGAACCCGCCGGCCTCCACCACCTTGGCAAAATAGTAGAGATCGTTGAGGTCCTGCATGGGGGGGAAAATCCGACTGTTCTATCAATGGGACAAACTATCGCATTTCAGCCGACTAATCAGCTATTGGTTTCATGGGTAGGATTGCCTCCATTCCGTCGCCGCCGGCGATTCATTCCAGGAGATTCCACATGAAACTGCTGCACATCGATTCGAGCATTCTGGGCGACAACTCGGCTTCCCGTCAGCTGAGCAGCCAGGTCACCAAAGCCTGGCAAGCCGCTGAGCCAAGCGCCGTGGTCACCTACCGCGACCTGGCTGCCGACGCCATCAGCCACTTCTCGTCCACCACCCTGGTGGCTGCCGGCACCTCCGCTGAACTGCGTAACGCCGCACAGCAGCACGAAGCTGAACTGAGCGCCACCACCCTGGCCGAGTTCATCGCTGCCGATGCCATCGTGATTGCTGCGCCGATGTACAACTTCACCGTGCCAACCCAACTCAAGGCATGGATCGACCGCATCTCCGTTGCCGGCCAGACATTCCGTTACACCGAAGCCGGCCCTGAAGGCCTGTGCGGTGGCAAGAAAGTGGTAATCGTGTCTACTGCCGGCGGCATCCACGCCGGTCAGGCCAGCGGTATTGCTCACGAAGACTATCTGAAACTGATTCTGAATTTCCTCGGCATCACCGACATCGAGATCGTCCGTGCCGAAGGTCTTGGATATGGCGAAGAAGTACGCAATAACGCTTTGACCAGCGCTCAAGCGAAGATCAGCGAGCAACTGTTCGCCGCCGCGTAAGGCTTGCGTAAAGAACAGCTCTCGTTCAGGCAATCCCCAAAAAACTCTGTATTCTGGTTCTGCAAGGGCCAGATACGGAGTTTTTTGTTTCTGACTGTTACATAATCTGGCCCGGGTTATGCAGTCAAACGATCAACGTCTGAGTGCAACGCTGCACCGGACCCGCGAAGCGCCGCGTTCCGGGCATCGCGGTGAAACGGATCTTTCGATTGAGTAACAAACAGGGTGGGGCATCCCATGATGCGTCTTTGTGCAACGTTACTGATTTGCCTGCTCGGCAGCCTGAATTCAGTGCACGCTGCGCCCGGGCTGCATCAGCACTGGAGCGTCGGCTATCACGAGATGACGTTCCTCGATCCGCTGGATCTGCAACCGATGCGCGCCATCGCCTTTTACCCTTCCAGCGACCGCGAACATGTCAGCCTGCTCGAGGGCTATTCGGTCGAAGCCGGCGAAGACACCAAGGTCGCCATTGGCCGCTTTCCGATGCTGATGCTGTCCCACGGCAACACCGGCACGCCGCTGGCACTGCATGACCTCGCCACGTCGCTGGCGCGCAAGGGCTTTGTCGTGGTGGCGGTGATCCATCCCGGCGACAACTCCCGGGACCACAGCCGTCTCGGCACGCTGAGCAACCTGTACGGGCGGCCGATCCAGATTTCCGAAGCTATCACCGCGACCCTCGGCGACCGCATGCTCGCGCCGTTCGTCAACGCCGATCAGGTGGGTGTCATCGGTTACTCGGCGGGTGGCGAGACGGCGCTGATCCTGTCGGGTGCGACCCCGGATCTGGATCGCCTGCGTCGGTATTGTCAGGAGCGTCCGGACGACCGCGACGCCTGTAACACCCAGGGCGAATTGATCGTCGACCGCGATGACCTGCAGCCGGTGGCCGATCCCCGTGTGCATGCGCTGTTGCTGATGGCGCCGCTGAGCCTGAAATTCGGCCGGCATACCCTGGCCGACGTGCATGTGCCGGTTCTGCTGTACAGCGGCGACGGTGACAAACTGGTGGCTTTCGACAAAAACGCCGCCGCTCTGGCGCGCAAACTGCCGACGGCGCCGGACTTCAAATTGCTGGCCGGGGCAGGGCACTTTGTATTCATGGCGCCGTGCAATGAAGAGCAGATCCGCGCGATGCCGGCACTGTGCACCGACGCCGACGGGGTGGATCGTGAAGACATTCACCGCAACCTGATTTCCGAGGCCGGGCGGTTTTTCTCCCATGCGCTGGGCAAGCCGAATCGGGCGGGGATGCAGACGGCGGATCAATAGGTCATCTGTCCGGGGTTATACCGCCCGGCGCTTGAGCAACAAGGTCAGCCCCAGCCCGCTCACCGACAGCAACGCCGCGCAGAAGAAAATCCACGAATACCCCAGGTTCAGCGCCACGGCGCCCATCAGCGGCCCGGCAATCGCCAGCGCCAGGTCGAAGAACACCGCATAAGCGCTCAACCCCGCGCCACGACTGGAGTTGGGCACTTGCTTGATCGCCTCGACGCCCAGCGCCGGATACACCAGCGACAGGCCGAACCCGGTCAACCCGGCACCGATCAACGCATAGCCGGTCGAGGGGGCCAGCCACAGCAGCGCCAGGCCAACGGTTTCGATGGTCATGCAGGCGATGGCCGAGGTGAAGCCGCCGAAGCGACTGATCGCGGAAATGAACACCAGCCGCGACAGAATGAAACACACGCCGAACACCGTCAGGCAGTACGCCGCTCCGGTCCAGCCGCGATTCAGGTAATACAGGGTAATAAAGGTGGTCAGCGTGCCGTAGCCGATCGAGGCCAGGCTCAGGCTGGCGCCAAACGGGGCAATCCGCCCGAACACCGCCCAGAACGGCAGGCGCTCGCCGCGCACCACCGGCACCGACGGCTTGTTGCGGATCAGCAGCAGCGCCGCGCCGGCCAGCAGCGAGAGGACGATGCCCAGACTCTCGAAACCATAGTCGGCAACCATCACCACCCCCAGCGGTGCGCCGATGGCAATGGCGCCGTAGGACGCGATGCCGTTCCAGGAGATCGAACGCGCGGTGTGTTCGGCGCCGACCTGGCCCATGCACCAACTGATGGTGCCGACGCCGATCAGGCCTTGGGCGATCCCCAGCAGCAGACGGCCGGCAATCAGGATCAGCAAACTGAGCAGCGGAACGCTTTGCAGCAACGTCGACATCAGCGTCAGCACGCCGCTGAGGACAATTCCCGACAAACCATAAATGATCGCCCGTTTGGTGCCGACGGTATCGGACATGCGCCCGGCCATCGGCCGGCTGAGCAGGGTGGCGAGGTATTGCGAACCGATCACCAGCCCCGCGATGACGGCGCTGAACCCCAGTTGCTCGTGGACGTAACCGGGCAGTACGGCGATTGGCAGACCGATGCAGAGAAAGGCAATGAAGGTATAGAAAACGATGGAGACGATCTGCAGGGTGATCGCCATTGAGCTTTGCGGTGGCTGTTGCTGCGCAGACATGAGGGCTCGTTCGCGGGCGGCGGTGGGAGAGCTGCATCATGGCTTTTGTGCACAACAAAAGAAAGCAGGCTAACTATTTTTCTCCTCCGAAGCGCAATCCACTTGCAGGACCTCATCCCACAAGTCTTTTGCCGCTGAATGCAAAAAGCCCCGTCACCAGGGACGGGGCTTTCACTTGCCGCTTGTCGCTAAAAACTCAACGCTGCTTTTTAGAACACCACACCCTGACTACGCAGGTAGTCATCGTAGGTGCCGCTGAAGTCGGTCACGCCGTTCGGGCTCAGCTCGATGATGCGAGTGGCCAGGGACGATACGAATTCACGGTCGTGGCTGACGAAAAGCAGCGTGCCTGGATAGTTTTCCAGCGCCAAGTTGAGCGCCTCGATCGATTCCATGTCCAGGTGGTTGGTCGGTTCGTCCATCACCAGCACGTTCGGCTTTTGCAGGATCAGCTTGCCGAACAGCATGCGGCCCTGTTCACCACCGGAGATGACTTTGACCGACTTGAGGATTTCGTCGTTGGAGAACAGCATGCGGCCCAGAGTGCCACGAATCATCTGCTCGCCCTGAGTCCACTGGCCCATCCAGTCGAACAGAGTGACGTCGTCTTCGAAGTCATGGGCGTGGTCCTGAGCGTAGTAGCCCAGCTCGGCGCTTTCGGTCCACTTCACCGAGCCGGCGTCCGGGGTCAGTTCGCCCATCAACGTACGCAGCAGGGTGGTCTTGCCGATACCGTTCGGGCCGATGATCGCGACACGCTCGCCGGCTTCGACGGTGAAGCTGAAGTTCTTGAACAGGGTCTTGCCGTCGAAGCCCTTGGACATGTGCTCGATGGTCACGGCCTGACGGTGCAGCTTTTTGGTCTGCTCGAAACGGATGAACGGGCTGACACGGCTCGATGGCTTGACCTCGGCCAGCTGGATCTTGTCGATCTGCTTGGCGCGGGAAGTGGCCTGCTTGGCTTTCGAGGCGTTGGCCGAGAAGCGGCTGACGAACGTTTGCAGTTCGGCGATCTGCGCTTTCTTCTTGGCGTTGTCCGACAGCAGTTGCTCGCGGGACTGAGTCGCGGCCGTCATGTACTCGTCATAGTTGCCCGGGAACAGGCGCAGTTCGCCGTAGTCCAGGTCGGCCATGTGGGTGCAGACGCTGTTGAGGAAGTGACGGTCGTGGGAAATGATGATCATGGTGCTGTTACGCGCCGTTAGAATCGTTTCCAGCCAACGAATGGTGTTGATGTCCAGGTGGTTGGTCGGTTCGTCGAGCAGCAGCACTTCCGGATCGGAAAACAGTGCCTGGGCCAGCAATACACGCAGCTTCCAGCCTGGCGCGACTTCGGTCATCGGGCCGAAATGCTGTTCCAGCGGAATGCCCAGACCCAGCAGCAGTTCACCGGCGCGGGATTCGGCGGTGTAGCCGTCCATTTCGGCGAACTCGGTTTCCAGCTCGGCCACGGCCATGCCGTCTTCTTCGCTCATTTCCGGCAGCGAGTAGATGCGATCCCGCTCGGCCTTGACCTTCCACAGCTCTTCATGACCCATGATCACGGTGTCGATCACGGTGAATTCTTCGTAGGCGAACTGATCCTGGCGCAATTTACCCAGACGCACGTTCGGCTCGAGCATGACCTGACCGCCGGACGGCTCGAGGTCGCCGCCGAGGATTTTCATGAAGGTCGACTTGCCGCAACCGTTGGCACCGATCAAGCCATAACGGTTGCCGTTGTTGAATTTGACCGAAACGTTTTCGAACAGCGGCTTGGCGCCGAACTGCATCGTGATGTTAGCTGTGGAGATCAATTGCTTTACCTATCAATGAGTTGCAAGCCTCACGATTGGCGCTTGGGCCATTCCTGAAGCATTTTGAGCTTTTCCATCTCTGCCCATTAACCCCCCTGAGTTCAGCCGGAGGGCGTAGTTCGAGAGCAGCATCCGGACGCTGTGTCCAAGCTGTTGGGCAATAAAGGCGGGATTCATGCCAGACATTTTGCATATTGTCGCATAAGTATGACGGCAGTTGTATGGCGACCGCTAACGAACGCCAGGACGCCAGCCGGCCTCCGCGGCTTGTGGGGTCAGAGGTCTGCTTGATGTGTTGGCGTTGAACAGGACGTGCCGGTTTTCCTGGAGGACGAGTCGGTGATATCGAGAGAGGAGGCGTTCTCCGGGGAGAGTCGCCAAGTTGAGGCTCACGACGAAATTATAAAGTGAAGGCTGTCGCACCTTTCTGATGAGCATAAAAAGCCCGCTAGCGCGGGCAAGAGATCCAGTGTTGAGTGCTGCGTCAGCAGACAGCAGCACCCTCAGAATCTAAAAATTAATTATTACTCTCAATTGCGTCGATTAAGTAAGGTGCAACATATCGAGAGCCATCAAAGTTGAGGTGACTGTTGTCGCTATAAAGCAAACGACCATCCTTTGCGAGATAGCAGCGATTTTCATCGCAAAGCTTGGTAGAAAGATCGAGTATTTTAACTTGCGGGAAGTCTTTAGTCGCCGCTACTACAAGCGATTTGTAGTCGGTGAAAGGCTGGTTTTTATCGAATTGCTCGCGCGGAAAGGAACAGTGGTCCGCATTTTTTGTAAGCCTGAAAGGGCGTTCAGCACACGCTGCGGGGTCGTAAGGCAGGTATGGATTATCCAGCAGCACAATTACTTTCTTGTTCGCCTGAGTCAGTGCTGAGAAGGTCCGCTTCATTCCATCACTCAGAGCTGTCTTGTAGTCGCCATTGGCAGGATTTCTCATGTCGGTGGCATCTTGATAAGAGCAGTTTGGGAGGTGAGCCAGAATAACGACTTTTATTTTTGGGTCGTCAATTATGTAATCGTACGCACGATTTATAAGCTTATATGCGCCTTTCCTGACTTTCTGTGCGTTCTCGTCTTTCTGTGCAGTTGCAATGTCAATATAGGGTGCCGCGCAGCTGGCTGAAAACACCGCAACCCCTTCGCTTGGTTTCAGTTGTTCACTAATGCCAAGAAATAATTGTCCAGCATGAGAGTCGCCAACAATGGCAACGGAGTTGTCTGACTCTTTTTGGAAGCGACAGGCGTTGTCGGTGATGCTGGTCCAATCGGGGAATTGCTTTTCACAGTTTTCCTTTGACAGGGCCATGGTTTGATAACTCTTTGTCAGGGCCATGGTTTCAGCCTCATCAACGCCTTTTGGGCTGATGAGGCCTTTATAGCCAATGGCACCAGCCACAACCATGACTGAAACCAGCGCGACAACTTTGCCTAATCTATGGTTGCCACTGCGAAAAGGGGGCTCAATGAACTTGAATGTGAGCCATGCAAGTCCGATAGCAAGCAGGACTGCTGCCAATCGGATTTCTCGGCTAAGGACGTCGCTCTGAACAATCCTTGCAAACGACAGTAGCGGCCAATGCCACAGGTAAAGCGGGAAGCTGATCAGACCGATAAATACTGCCGGCTTATTCGACAGCAGAAAGCGGTTGACGCGTGCTTGCGGGCCTGCAGCAATCAAAAGGACAGCACCGGTAACCGGCGCAAGTGCAAACCAACCGGGGAACGCGTCAGACTTATGGACAAAAAACATCGCCCAAACGATTAGGGCCAACCCAAGCATGCCAGCCAAATCATCAAGCAACGTGCGAAGCTGCGTGCGTTCTGTTGCCCCGCCACCTTGAAGAGCGAGCCAGGCCAGGATACTGCCTGCAAGCAGTTCCCATGCGCGACTCGGTAGCAGGAAGAATGTTGCAACGGGATTACTATTGATTTGGGTAATATTGATGGCAAACGAAACAATCGCGATAACGATGGTCACGGCCAACATGTTTGCGCGCAGCTTCCATGCTCCCCACAGTACTAGCGGCCAGAACAGGTAGAACTGCTCTTCAATAGCCAGAGACCAAAGGTGTAGCAGTGGTTTAAGCTCCGCGGCGGTGTCGAAGTAACCACTTTCACTCCAGAAGGCAAAGTTTGCGATGAAAGTGGCGCCGGCAGCGACATGTTTGCCAAGCTGTCGATACTCATCATCAAGCAGAACCAGCTTGCCTGTTATCAAACAGAAAGCCAGAACAACGAATAGAGCGGGGAATATCCGACGGATGCGACGTGAGTAAAAGTCGCTGAAGCTAAATGTGTCTTTTGCCAGGCTCTTTAATAGTATCGTACCGATCAGGTAGCCGGATATTACGAAGAATACATCGACACCAACAAACCCACCTGGAAGCAAAGACGGGAACGCGTGGTAGATGACAACACCCAGAACGGCCAGGGCGCGCAGCCCATCAATATCCGGACGGTATTGAATATTCGGATTACTCATAATGTTCCTAGTTAATTTGAAAGCTGCCTGCCGTGAGGGAGGTGATTCTAAGGATCCATGGCATAAATATCCAACTCTTACAGCGCTTGGCACGCTGTTCACCCATGCGCGCCCTCCAAACCCTCGCCGAGCCAGATGATCTGGTCTCAAGCCTTCCACCCATCCCAGATCAGCAGCACCTTGAAATCAAATCTGGATACGCATCACCAATCATTCCTTGACCAGCAAAACCTTCGCTAATAAGCAACTGGCCGCCATGCCTGGGGTATTGGGTTCCGGGCTTGGGTCGGCCTCTCCCGCTAAATCCTTGGTGGCGGCAAATAATGCTGCCACTACTGACTACGATCGCTAATGCCGTTATGGCTGCAAGTCGAATGCGGTTATCGGCGGCTGGCGGCGCCGCAGGTGTCGGTAGCGCTGGCGTTATCCTGTGAAGCATTCTGGTGGTGAGGGTGCAGCTGGGAGCGCTTGACCCAAGTCGAAGCGCGCTGAAGCGGGTTTTCCCGTCATCAACCAAGGGGGGCGCATAAAGTTTGGCGGCGATTGTACTGGTCTGGCTCTTTAAGCGATAGGGCGCTGACATCCCGATTGCCGATTGGCGCAAACGCCGGACAGTTTTTCACAGATGAAGGTTCACTATTGGTTACAAAGTGTGGCTAAAATGCCATCCATTCACCCAGCGCCTTGTACGGCGCGGGCTCAGGGATGCGCCACCGGGACGCTGTTTTGTATCAGACCACTGCCACCCACCTTTGGCTTTAGCCTTTCAGGCGCGCAGTTTGTTCACTTCTGACGTGTGACGATTTCCGTGAAACTCATCATTGCCGCAATTTATGTCATTTCCATTGCATACGTTCACCTTCGCGGTCGCGTGCGCCACAAGCTCGGTCGCCAACTGAGCGATCACTCGACGTTTCTCGCGCCGATCAACTGCTTCCTTTATCTGTTCTCGAAGATTCCGAACAAGCCGTACCTAAATCCGGCGGACTTTCCGGATCTGAGCCCGTTGCAGGCGCATTGGGAGGAAATCCGCGAAGAAGGCCAGAATCTGCTGCGTGCCGGCGAGATCAAACGCTCGAACCAGTACGACGATGTCGGCTTCAACTCGTTCTTCAAGACCGGCTGGAAGCGCTTCTACCTGAAGTGGTACGGCGACAGCCACCCGTCGGCGATGAAACTGTGCCCGCGGACCACTGAACTGGTGCAGAGCATCGGTTCGATCAAGGCGGCGATGTTCGCTGAACTGCCACCGGGTTCGAAACTGGTACGCCACCGCGACCCGTACGCCGGTTCGTACCGCTATCACCTGGGCCTGGAAACGCCAAACGCCGCCGGTTGCTACATCAACGTCGACGGCGAGAACTACCACTGGCGCGACGGTGAAGCGGTGATGTTCGACGAGACGTACATTCACTACGCGGAAAACACCACCGACCAGAACCGCATTATCCTGTTCTGCGATGTCGAGCGTCCGATGAAGTATCGCTGGGCGGCGGCGTTCAACGGCTGGTTCAGCCGGACCGTGATGTCGGCGGCGGGCGCGCCGAACGATGCTGGGGACCGCACCGGTGGCATCAACCGGTTGTTCACCAAAATCTACAAGATCCGTCTGCGTGGCAAAGAGCTCAAGAAGCGTAATCGCAAGCTCTACTACCTTGAGAAGTGGGCGATCTTCGCGGCTTTGCTGGCGATCTTTATCTGGATCTGAGATTTGTGGCGCCAGGATTGGCGCCTTCGCGGGCTTGCCTCCAAGAAGCCCGCACCTCCAGCCGAGGACCGGTCTGACCGACCTCATTCCCCCGAAGCTTTTTTGGCCTTCCTGGCCGGTGCCGATTTGCTGGCCGCTTTCGCTTTGGGCTTGCTCGGCGCTTTCCCGCCGAGGCTGCGCTTGAGCAACTCGGTCAAGTCAATCACATCCGCTGTTTTGCGCGCTTCCTCGCCGCCCACCGTCTCGACATCCTCGATCTTGCCTTCATGGGCCTTTTTCTCCACCAGGGCCATGATCTTGTTCTCGAACTCGTCGTTGTAGTCCTCCGGCGTCCAGTCCGCGCTCATGTCTTCTACCAGACGCCTGGCCATGTCCAGCTCACCCTTGGCCAGTTGCGGCTTGGTCACTTCGCTGCCCAGCGCGAGTTCATCGAGACTGCGCACCTCCTGGGGCCAGCGTAATTTCACCAGTACCAGCGCCGATTCGAGCGGCATCAAGGCGGCCAGATATTGCCGCGTGTGCAGGACCACCCGGGCGAGGGCAACTTTTTTGGTCTTGCTCAGGGTTTCGCGCAGCAAGGCGTAGACCTTGCCGCCGCGTTTGTCCGGCGCCAGGTAATAGGGCGTGTCGATGTTCTGCAAGGGGATCGATTCGCTGTCGACGAAAGAGAAAATGTCGATGGTCTGGGTCGACAGCGGATGCGCCGAGCGAATTTCTTCTTCACTGAGCACTACGTAGCGACCCTTTTCATAGGCCACGCCTTTGACGATGTGTTCCTTGGTGACTTCCTTGCCGGTCACCTTGTTCACCCGTTTGTAGCCCACCGGATCCATGCTGCGGCTGTCGAGCCAATCGAAGTCCACGCCTTGGGACGATGTGGCGGAAACCAGTGCGACGGGGATGTGAACCAGCCCGAAACTGATTGCGCCTTTCCAGATTGCCCGAGCCATGGTGGTGTCCTCCGAGTGATGTTCAGGTGACTGATGGCCGGGCGCAAAAGTTTCCTGTTTGTCGAGGGGAGAGGCCGTCAGGTCAAGTCGTGTTACATCTTGCGGACACATAAGCGGTTAACAAATCCGAACCCTCGGCGTAGCGTGGACTCGAAGGCTCAATTCCACGTGCATCGAGAGAGGCCGTCCATGAACCGTTTCCTGCTTGGCATCGTTGCCCTGATCCTCGGTGGAGGCCTGGCGCACGCGGATGGCGCGTCGCCGTCGTCGGCTCTGTTGCTGGCGCAAAGTCCGACCGGCAACAGCAATAATCCCTACAACAGCCCGATCCGCCGGGCCAACCCCAACAGCATGCAGGGCACTCAGCCCAGTGCCCCGACCATTCGTGGGCCGAACACCGTTCCGGTGCCACGCCCGCCGACCCTGGACAATCGCGGCATTGGCAATGGCCAGCCGCAACGTTCGGTGCCGAGTACGCCGCCGACCTTCATTCCCAATCCACCTTCGCGCAGTACCGACAGCAACCGTTGAGCGTTGTCGCTTTCTTTCAACGAACAAAAGGAATCGTGCATGTTGCGTAAAACCCTGCTGGCCAGCCTGTGTGCCGGCGCCCTGATCAGTTTCACCGCCCCGAGCTTTGCAGCGGCTCCCAAAGAATTGCAGAGCGAGCAAGGCACGCTCGAAGTCACGACTCTCGCCCAGGATCTGGAACATCCGTGGGCCTTGGCGTTCCTGCCGGATCGCCAGGGCATGCTGGTCACCGAGCGCCCCGGCAATCTGCGGGTGGTGGGCGTCGACGGCAAGCTGTCGGCACCGATCAGCGGAGTGCCGAAGGTCTGGGCCGAGGGCCAGGGTGGGTTGCTCGATGTGGCGCTGTCACCGGACTTCAAACAGGATCGGTTGGTGTACCTGTCCTACGCCGAGGGCGGGGGCGCTGGCGACAAGGCCGGAACGGCTGTGGGACGCGGGCGTCTGGCGGATGACCTGAAAACCCTGAAGGACTTCAAGGTGATCTTTCGCCAGGAGCCGAAACTGTCGGTCGGCAATCACTTCGGCTCGCGGCTGGTGTTCGATCGCGACGGCTATCTGTTCATCACTCTGGGCGAAAACAACGACCGCCCGACCGCGCAGGATCTGGACAAGCTGCAAGGCAAAGTCGTGCGGATCTTCCCGGACGGCAAGGTGCCGGACGACAACCCTTTTGTCGGTCAGTCCGGGGTACGCCCGGAAATCTGGTCCTACGGCCATCGCAACCCGCAGGGCGCGGCGCTCAACCCGTGGACCGGCACCCTCTGGGAAAACGAACACGGCCCGCGCGGCGGTGATGAGGTGAACATCATCGAACGCGGCAAGAACTACGGTTGGCCGCTGGCGACTCATGGCATCAACTACAACCTGCTGCCGATTCCGGAAGCCAAGGGCAAGACCGCCGAGGGCACTGTCGGCCCCCATCATGTGTGGGAAAAATCACCGGGCGTCAGCGGCATGGCGTTCTACGATGCGGACCGGTTCAAGCCCTGGCAGCACAACGTATTCATCGGCGCGCTGGTGAGTCAGGAGCTGATCCGCTTGCAGTTCGAGGGCGACAAGGTCGTGCATGAAGAACGTCTGTTGGGCGAACTCAAGCAGCGGATCCGTGACGTACGGCAGGGGCCGGACGGCTATCTGTATGTGCTGACGGACGAGTCCAATGGCTCGTTGTACAAGGTTGGCTTGAAATAGCCGGGGGGCGAGGGAGGCAGCCTCCCTCGCGCTCCTCTCAAGGAAGAGGTTTCTGCATGCGCAACGCATCGGTGTGGTCTTCGTAGTAATCGTGAATCAACCCGAAGCGCCGATAGCCGTTGCGCTCGTACAAGGCAATAGCGACGGGGTTGTCGATGCGAACCTCCAGTCGCAGATGGGTGCAGCCATGCTCGGCCGCACAGGCCTCGACGTGTTGCAGCAGCCGCTTTCCCCATCCACCACCACGGGCCGTGCCGGCAATCGCGATCGAATACAGCCGTGCCGATGACGTGCCGCGTCGAAACAGCACCAGCGCATAACCGAGCAATTGGCCCTCGCTTTCGATCACCCGCAACTGCCCGTGCGCTCGCTCGATCATCCTGCGAAAGCTGCGTCGGCTAAGGCGATCCGTAGCGAAACAACGCAGTTCCAGCGCGAGCAGTGCCGGCAAATCATCCATTACCGCCAAGCGAAAAACAGTATCCATATGACCGCCGTAAAAGTTACGTAACGAAACGGGACTTTTGGAAAATCCCGTGCTTAATAGAAAAGGTCTTGTTCTCCAACGGATCGATTTCTATGTCAGCGGTACAGGGTCATTGGCGCGAAGTATCCAAACAAAGTTTACCGGCAGCAACCTGTTTGAGCCCGGTTGCAATCACTTCCAGTCAAGTCTTGATCATCGTCGAACGCAAGGAAGATTGGGCCTCATACTTTCCCAGCGAGGACATCGTCAGCGCCCAGGAATACCTGGAACAGACCCGCGACGGCGAGTCGGGCAAGCGGGTGCAGGTGATCAATCTGTGCCGCAGCTACAAGTATCTGGGCCATGGCTACTATTGTTCGCTGCTGGCCGAGGCACGGGGGCACAAGGTGATTCCGTCGGTGCGCACCATCAGCGAACTGACGCGCAAGGCACTTTACGGTCTTGCGCTGGATGACCTCGACAAGACCCTGGAAAAAGCCCTCAGTCATCATCTTTACAACGATACCGAAGGCTTCACGCTGACCCTTTATTTCGGCAAGACCCATATAGAGCCGCTTCAGGATCTGGCACGGCAGTTGTTTGAAGTGTTTCCCTGCCCGATCCTGTTAGTTGAGTTTCGTCGAACTAACGGCTGGCACATCGAAGGCATCAAGTCCGGTGCCTTGCACAAGTTGCGCGACGATCAGGAAGATCAGTTCGCCAATGCCCTGGACAGTTTCAGCCGTAAAGTCTGGCGCGTCCCGCGATCCCGGCGAATGGCGCGCTACGACCTGGCGATCCTCCACGATCCGCAGGAAGCGCTGCCGCCCTCCAACGCGCAGGCGCTGGAAAACTTCATCCGGGTCGGCAGAGGCATGGGCATCGAGGTGGAACTGATCGAGCGCAAGGATTACGCGCGACTGGCCGAGTACGACGGTTTGCTGATCCGCGAAACCACCAGCGTCGACAACCACACCTACCGCTTCGCCAAGAAGGCCGAAAGCGAAGGGCTGGTGGTGATGGACGACCCGGCGTCGATCCTGCGTTGCACCAACAAGGTCTACCTGACCGACCTGCTCAACAGCCATCAACTGGGTATGCCCGCCACCGAAATCCTCTACAAGGAGCGACCGGAAGACTTCGAGCGCGTCGGCGAGCGCCTCGGGTTTCCGCTGGTGCTGAAGATTCCCGATGGCTGTTTTTCCCGTGGGGTCATCAAGGTCGAAAGCCAGCAGGCGCTGCTCGAAGCCACCGCCGAACTGTTCGAACATTCGGTGCTGTTGCTGGCCCAGGAGTTCTTCTACACCGACTACGACTGGCGCATCGGCGTGCTCAACCGCAAACCGATCTTCGCCTGCCAGTACTTCATGTCCAAGGGCCATTGGCAGATCTACAACCACAAGGCCAAAGGCCAGGATGTCAACGGCGAGTGCCGCACGCTGGCGGTTCACGAGGCGCCGCGCGCGGTGGTGGAACTGGCGGTGAAGACCGCCAACCTGATCGGCGACGGCCTCTACGGCGTGGACCTGAAGCAGGCGGGCGACAAAGTGGTGGTCATCGAAGTCAACGACAACCCGAACCTCGACGCCGGGATCGAAGACGCGTACTTGCAGGACGATCTGTATTCGCTGGTGCTGGAAGAGTTCGTGCGGCGTCTGGAACTCAAGCGTCGCGGCCAGGCCTGGTGAGGCGCCGATGATCCACAGCTTTGCATTGAATGATGGCGGGTTGCAGCGGGTCGAGCGGCTCGACGCGCAGGTGATGTTGTTCAGCAATCCCGATGTCGCCGAGCGCGACGTGCTGCACAGCCATTTCAAGGTCGATGAGCATGCGCTGGCCTCGGCGCTCGATCCGGACGAGGTGTCGCGCATCGAATTCCACCCCGACCACCTGTTTCTGATCTGGAAACGTCCGGAAAACTATTCCGGCGGTGGCAACCTGGCGTTCGAAGTGGCGTCCTGCGGGCTGCTGTTCTCACCGGGGCAGTTGCTGGTGATCGCCACCGACGACACGCCGCTGCACGGCCTCGGCACCCGCCAGCCGCTGAACACACCGCTGGATGTGCTGCTCGACCTGCTGTTCCACAACATTCATCACTACCTCGGGCATTTGAAGGTGATCAAACTGGTCGCCCGGGAGTTGCAGCAAAAATTCAACGCCTCGATGCAGAACCAGCATCTGGTGCAGATGTTCAACCTCAGTGAAAGCCTGATCTATTACATCAACGCCCTGCACAGCAACGGCGCGGTACTCACGCGACTGCGCAACCACGCGCAAAAGCAGGGCTTTGGCGGTGAGGTGCTGGGGCAGATCGATGACCTGATCATCGAAAACAACCAGTGCTACAAGCAGGCGGAAATCTATTCCACGGTGTTCTCGGGCCTGATCGACGCACGCGGCAACCTGATGAACAACAGCATGAACAACCTGCTGCGCAAACTGACGCTGATCAACGTGGTGTTTCTGCCGCTCAACCTGATTGCGAGCATTGGCGGCATGTCCGAATTCAGCATGATGACCGCCGGCACGCCGTGGTGGGTGTCGTATCCGCTGTTTCTGGCGGCAATGATGCTGGGGGCAGGGGGGATGTTGTTCGGGCTCAGGCGTCTGGCGAAATGACGGACGCGGGGCGTTTGCGCTCCTGCAGGCCTCGGGTCACCAGATACAACAACGGCCCGACGGACACAAACACTGCTGTCAGCAACAGATACGGCACCACCGACCAGCCTGACTGCCCGCGTTTGCGTGCGTCCTTGTACATCCAGATGCCGGCCAAAGTCGCCAGCAGGTAAAGATCGATCACCACCTGCGCGGTATCAGGGCGCGACATAAGACTGATGCCGAAGTCGACCAGTGATTGCTCGGCTTGAAGCATTACGGCAGCGGTGTAGCCGCTGAATGCGATCAACGCGGTGAGGGGCAGGGCAATGGACATCATGCATTCCTTCCTTGGTCAGATGAGCGAATGGCCAGCCTACAGACCTGGCGCAAAATTCGCCATTGACTTGCCCCTGACCTCCGGGCTAACTTCCAGCCCATGACTTCCACCGTATTGCGCTGCCAGCCAAGCATTATTACCGCCATTCCTCATTTGGCGGGCTAGCTCACGACTGCAGCACCCAACCCGCCCTAGAGGCGGGTTTTCACTTTCTGTCTCCGGGGTTTTGATCAAAGCCAAGGAGACGATCATGCCGTACAGCCCCGACCAGCAAGCCCTGCTTGAGCAATACGTGAAAAGGATTCTTGCCGCGCCGGTCTACGACCTGGCGGTGCGCACGCCGTTGCAGTCGGCCCCGGCGCTGTCCGAAGCGCTGGGCAGCCGGATTCTGCTCAAGCGCGAAGACCTGCAACCGACCTTCTCCTTCAAGATCCGTGGCGCCTACAACAAACTGGTGCAACTGAGCGACGCACAAAAGGAACGCGGGGTGATCACCGCATCGGCGGGCAATCATGCCCAAGGGGTGGCCTTGGCGGCGCGCGAGTTGGGGATCTCGGCGACCATCGTCATGCCCGCCACCACCCCGGAGTTGAAGGTGCTGGGTGTGCGAAGTCGCGGGGGCGAGGCGCTGCTGCACGGCGCCAGTTTTCCCTTCGCCCTGGCCCATGCGCTGCAACTGGCCGAACAGACCGGGCGTACCTTCGTATCGCCATTCGATGACCCGGACGTGATCGCCGGGCAGGGTACGGTGGCGATGGAAATTCTGCGCCAGCACCAAGGCGCGCTGGATGCGATTTTCGTTCCGGTGGGCGGTGGCGGATTGATCGCCGGCATCGCGGCGTACGTCAAATACCTGCGGCCGGAAGTGCGGATCATCGGTGTGGAATCGGAGCATTCGGCCTGTCTTCAAGCCGCGATCCAGGCCGAACAGCGCGTGGTATTGGCTGACGTCGGAACGTTCGCCGATGGTGTGGCGGTGGCGCAGATCGGCGAGTACGGTTTTGAAATCTGCCGCTTCTGTGTGGATGAAGTGATCACGGTCAGCAACGACGAACTCTGCGCCGCGATCAAGAATATCTACGACGATACCCGCTCGATCACCGAGCCTTCCGGGGCATTGGCGGTTGCTGGCATCAGGCGCTACGTGGCGAGAAGCGGCGTCCGTGGGCAGACCCTGGTGGCAATCGACTCAGGCGCGAATATCAACTTCGACAGCCTGCGCCATGTCGCCGAGCGCGCCGCTGCGTGCGGCGTCCCGGCGTGAAACAGCAAAAGAAACGGCGCTTTGAAAAAAGCGCCGTAAGTGGTTCGACTACTCGGTAATGGCGGTGCCGACCTTGTCCGAAGCCGACCAGATGCGGTAGCGGACTTCGACGTCCTGCGGCGCGTAAATCACCACCGGCAGTTTGCTGTTGTAGCGCAACGTGAAGCCGTCGCCGGTCACGGGGACGAATTTGCGGATTTTCTTGTTGCCTGGGCAGGCCATCATCGTGCTCACCGGACCGCTGACTTTCTCCAGTCGGTAGAACGGATAGCCCCAGCCTTCGAGGTTTTTCTCTTCCAGCGTTCCGCCCAGGTGCTGGCGATTGCAATCGACTTCAAGGGTTTTGCCGGCGAGGATTTCGACTTTGAAGTTTTCTTCCTCAGCCTGTTGCGGCAGGTGAATGACCTGGCGGGTGAAACCGGCTTCGGCCTTCGGATAAGGCGCGGTGTCTTCGAGCCTGGCCGCGTTGGCGAGGGTGCAGAGGCTGGCGAGCATCAGCCCGGTGGTCGCATAAACGCGTAAAGAACCCATGAAAGCCTCCTGGCGGGTGTAGGGTGGTCAGTGGGCATTCTTACTGTCGTGGGCGTCGAATGCAAACCGGCGGCGGGTTGCAGAATGCAGTGCCACAGCGGCCGATTCTTGCATTTTGCAACTGGCCAAATACTGGCCATGCCGCCAAGTGCTTGATTTCATGAGGCCCGAAACTACCCGATGAAAGGCATGCTTTATGCGTCTATTTGGTGCGGCGCACCGGGTTTGGGCGCCTACACTCCAATGGGCATTTCGCAGTACAGCCACTTTTCGCACCCAGGGAACAGCGGGGATACACCCGTAGCGGGTCAGTTAAAGCGGTCGATGTGAATACTTGATTGGCAGTCTTACAAAAAGGAGAGGATTCGCCATGTTTTTGTCTGCCTTGGAACTTCGTAACATCATTGAAAGCAGTTTTCTGCCGAAACGCTGCCAATGCACGCTGTCCCCGGATCTGTCGATGACCGTCAAGGTTTTCGGCGATCACCAGACCGATCAGGTTGATCTGCTGGTCAGCGGTATCGATGCGAGCCAGCTCAATGGCTGCCGCGAAATCAACGATCTGATCGCCGGGCTGCGTACCGATCTGGCGCAACATACCGCGTCGCATCATTTCACACCGCGATCTAAAGCCGTTTAACCGACCGTTTCACTCAGTTCGACCGTCACGCGCCGGGCCTGCACGAAACCAAGACCCAGCGCGAGCTCGACCACCACCGCCAGCAGAATCCCCGGTCCGGCGTGGCCATTGAGCCATTCGCCGAAACCCAGCACGGCCAAGCCCAGGCAACCGACGATGAAACCGCTGCTCAGCGCATTGCGCGCCATCGACGGCGGTGCGTTGCGCACCAGATAAAACATCACTCCCAGCGCCGCGAACAGCACCGCACTGCGCCGCGCGACGAAACCTGTCCCCTCGGAGTATTCAATGCTCCAGATCGCCAGCAACCCATCCGGTAAAAAGCCCCAGATCAGGGCCAGTAGAAAACACAGCGAAGAAGTGATGCCCGACAACGTGCGAAACGACAACTGCATGGCGAATCCTTGCGGCAGTGAGGAGGGTCTTGAGAATAACTCCGACACTCCTCACACGACTACCGCCAACACGCAAATCAGAGCTTTCTGTCAGTTCTGGAAGTCACAGGCGTCAGACATTTTCCGGTAACTGATTTCCTCGGGTTTGCCGGTGTTGTCGATGTACTTCATGTCGGCGGTAATCACTTTGCACTGTTGCGTTTGTGGTTCGCTCATCGAAATGACCTTGGCCACGTGCAGCGGCATGCCGTACTCGTAAGGCACGGCTTTGGAGGTGGTTGTGCTGTCGTTGGCCTGGGCCAGTCCGGTGAACGCGGTGCAGATGATGGCGATGGTGAGCAGGAATGGGCGAATGTTCATTGAGTGACTCCCGTGCGACGGAAAGAAAGTCCGGCGTGAAACACGCCAGACCTGCCGCACTGGGCGTCAGCAACGGGCTGAGGGCGTGCGGTTCAGTAGAGTCTTTGACTGCGGCGTTAAGCGATGGTTAAGCAGACTGAACGCCGGCTGTCAGGGAGCGGGGTGGTTTTCTTCGGGATGCGGGGCAGCGAATGCCTTGTCTGCATTCGGTGGTTGGTGAAGGTTGTTTGGCGGTCGCTGCAAAATCATCGATCACCGGTTTGATCAGACCTCATTAGTAGAGGTGGCCGAGGGTAGAGAATCTACCCATGGCTCTTGGTCTAGGCTCGAACCGGGAGCGCTCACACCGTGCTCGTCATCGCACCTTGTGGAATTTGGGCGACTCGAACAATGGCTTGGTTTTCTTTGTGACTGGCCCATCGTTCAATTTGAGCTTTCAGTTCTGGCAACTCGGCACGATCGCCGTAAACATCGGAAAGCTCCACGGTGGTTTGCTCCAATAAATCAATATTTCTCAGGGTGGACTCGATGCTTTCGAGTTCTTTTTTATTGTGGCTCACTGCGAGGTCGATTTCTTTCTGGCGGGATTGCAGATCAGACATGGTCGATCTTCTCTGAATAGCTGTTGCGCGATCCTGAGGTCTGCCTTCAATTGTTCCGCCTGGAAATTCAACTTGTTGTTTGCTCTGCCATTTTTCCAGTTCAGAGCGGTAGAATTTCAGTTGAGTCCGTAAGTTGAGCGCTTCGCGCGCAGTAATGATTTTTCCACCACTAGTTTGAGTATCTTGCCAACGACGTAATGTCGCCCAGCACGCAGGAATGTATCCGCCGAGCATTGTATGATCGGCTCCGTTCATTACTTGTACTCCGAAACCGCTCCGTTCCGGCGTGTCATTATTTTTGACATTGGCATAACAGAGCTGTGTCATTGCCGACTCTTCATATCCTTCACAACCTGGAGTCCACAGAACCGATGACATCTGATTACCTGGAAGCCTTAACGGGGTGAAATAACGCTGTATGCCGTGATGACGGTATGGCTTTCCACCGAATCGATTCAATCCGGCCCCGAAAACAATTCCGCCTACAATCGGAGCGACCCCACCAGTGACAGTGGCGGCAACACCAGTGACCCAAACTGCCTTTTTGGTATCCATCCAGGCTGCGGGTACGCTAGGTACGGGATCATTGTTGTTCACAATTCGATGATGAACGAGAGGTTTGGCTTTTTCGACAAAGTCCGCGTCACCTGCTCGTGGGGAGCCGAAGGTGTAAAGAATTACTTGATCATCATAGTTTTGACGTATCCATTCAGCTAATAACAGTGCAATCGCGCCTCCCAGACTGTGGCCACAAACCACAACTCTCTGGTTGTTTGTACGAAATCTTTCGAGGTATTTGATTATGAAAGGTTGTAACACTACATAAGCATCGTGAAATCCTTGGTGAGCCTTCCCCGTTCCGTCTTTAATTGGGACTTGTTCCGCATCTCCGTCACGCAAGGCGTCCCATTTTTCCGCCGTTCCACGTATTGCAATCAGGATCATTCGATCGTCGTGAGTTGCATACGCTTGCGTATCGGTTTTCTTCGAGTCTAACGAATATCCACGCTCATCATTAAAGAAGTGAACTTGCGATGGAGTCTCCTGCTCGCTTGAGTTTTTATAGGATTTAGGATCGTAAGGAATTATTTCTAATCGTCTTGAATACGGTACGTCTTCAACAACTGGATAGTTTATGGTTTTAGCATCTGCATAACGCATGGGTTCTTGGTAGCAGGCCAGGCAAGTTTGAATCACATGACCGATAGTCCCTACTATAGGGAATTTTAGTTCGCCTCCAGGTTCCGGCGATTTCGGATCTTCGGGTTTTTTTGGGGCGTTTGGATCTTCAGGTGTTTGACCAAATTCACCATAACTCAGCGTAGCAAATAGCGAAAGATTATAAAGGTTTACAGCGCTGAACGAAGGTGCCAGAGAGATTAATGGTCTGAACGCCCTTAAAGCACGTACTTCTAGAACGTAATGTTTATCTGGTAGAAGCGCTGTACCATAGTCTGGAATTTTCCCCTTGCCAAAGTCACAGGCAAGCTTTGTCCAGCCATAAGGAACGGGTTTGGATAGTTTTGCTGGAAAGGGCAAGTGGCGCTTGTACTTCACAAACTGTCCGACTTCTACATTGTAATATTCAGCTTTTTCTGAAGATGCTCTATAAGCACCACTTTTAGCTGTACTGCCGATCGGGCGATGTAGCGTTTTTTCGGCAGCAACCTGGAACTCAGTCAGGGGTATTCGGTAATCTTTTCGGTCGACCAGGTTTTCATACCAAGCATCTCCGCCTGCATAAGGTTTTGCTAACGTCAACGTCACCGGGCCTTTGTAATTATTGGTGACTTTGGCATAGCCATCACCGTCCAGGCTGCCGTCGTATTTTTGGCCCTCAGCGTCGGTCAACTCATAGCTCAAGCCAGCGTATGGCTTGCCGTCACCGAACTCATCCACCAATCTAAAACTTATCCAGCTACCCCTGGCGGGGCAGACGCTTTTATCACACAGGTATGGGTCCGTCATAGGAAATATCCTTATTCAGTGCAAGTTGGATATACCGTGCACTCGCGGCCGTTCATTTTGAATTTCTTGAAAACTGGAGGTGTTTGGCATCTATTAGATGTTGCGCTTCCCTGACACGGTTTCCACCCTTTATCGGTTTTAATCCACCGATTGTCCATACTTGGTTCTTCATCTTTTGATAGGCGAAAAGTGAATTTTACGTCTTTGTTTTTAAGGCTTGATCGTGGAATTGTCCCGCCGGGTTTATTGCGCTCGAAGTAGTCAGACGACACACTCCAATCTGAATCAGCTGCGTTGCATGATAATATTTTTGAGATTCCATCTTGTTGGATGCGTGCGACGCTGAGTTGAAACATCCATGTGCATAGGCCTCTAAATTCGGAGCTGGCAGACGAAGAAGATGTCAATCCCCCCGTAAGTGTATCGGCTATAACAGATATTCCGCCGACATCGCCTCCAATATCCAATGGGGATGTCCCATAGTGACCATCGATAGCGACGTCTACCCGGGTCAATTCCATAGTGCATCCGGCTACGTGGTAATTGAGCGGGATATTGAATTTGGCAGTTTGTTCTATGCTCTTCACATCAATACTATCTGTTTTTTGATGCTGGCTTGTGACCTCACCTCCCAGACCTGCGAGGTAGGTTTTACATTGTTGCCCAGCCTGTGGCGAGTATTGTGATTTAGAGGTCAATCCAAAGTTGGCAGGGGCAGTCGCTATCAAATTGAAAGAGTCAGCCCCGTAATGGTTGGTCACGCTTTCTACGCTGCTTTTTACGATTTGGTCAGCTGAAGTGCAGGCTCCCAGCAAAGACAACGTTAGAAGCAATAATGGCTTTGTGTGGGGTGAAAGCTTGAACTTGCTCATTTATTGCTTCCTGAGAGAATATTCTTAACTTAATTGATAAAAACTCTTCGGCTCAACCGAACACTTGCTGGCATCTTGCAAAATGCTCCTGAGGTGTTTCTCCTGTTAAAGGAGTCCACGCGACTTCCCGCATACATTGTTCTGACAGTCGTCGACTCAGCATCAACTCTCTATGTTCGGGTAATTGCCAACCCCAGGAATCAAGCAGATCGAGCTGCTCCTCCAGCCACTCACTGACTGTCCGTGTCTCAGCCAGTACAGCAGCTGCCTCAAGGTGGTAAGTCAATAACCACCGTTTCAGGTTTTCACGCAAAATGCTTCGGGCCTGTTCGCCAGACTCGGGATTGCGCAACCACGGTTCAGGAGTAGGTACTTGATACATTCCTGGCCGGCTGTTATCCGCGCTCTTCCACTGTTCTTCGTCCCAATACAGCACGCTGCTGATCGGCCCAAGCAACAATGGCCACTCGGTTTCCTTCAGGTTGCCCAGGCAGCGGGCGAGTACGCGGTTGTCCTGGAAGCGGAACAGGGAACGGTCGCCGTCTTCGTCGATGACCATGCGGTCGATCCAGTGTTGGGTCAGGCTATCGAGGTCGGCCTTGTCCATGCTGCCGATCCAGCCCCAGTTGCGCTGTGGATCATCGAGCAGTTGGCGGAAGGCGTCATTGCCCGGGTTTTGTAGTTCAGTCAGCCAGGGGCTGATGGCGGCGAACTGGACGAATTCGGTGCGTCGGTAGAGCTGCACGGAGCGTTGCATCACGCCTGCGCTGTACAGCGAGGTGACCGGGTTCGGTTCGGCGAGGCTGTCGAGGGCCAGGATCAGGACGCGGTTGAGGCGTGATTGCTCGCCCAGCCAGTTATTGAGTGCATCGCTCATGCCGTTGCTCCAATGTCGCATTTGCCCTCACGACAGGCTTCACAGATTGGGCAACGAGTATTGCCAGTTGCACGAGCCGCTTTGGCCATGGCCATTTGTACGGCAGCCGGGACAAGGACGGCGCCTGCCTTGTCATTGGCGGCGAGCCACGGAATCACCGGCGGCAGAATGCCGATTCCTGTACCTACGCCAGGGGCGCCGCCCGTGTTGATCTTGACGTCAGCCCCGCTGATGGTCACACCACCCGCATCAACCTTCACAAAGCTGCCACCAGCCTTGGCCGTCAGCTCCATGGCCCCCTCAACCACCACCTTCTCGCCCGCGTGGTAATGAATCTCCGTCCCGGCCTCGACAAACTGCGCCGTCCCCACCTTCACATGCTGGGTCACGCCCACCGTCAGGTGGTCGTCCGCGCGCATTTCGCTTTTGCGATCCAGGTAGGTAATCCGGTGTTCTTCCACCTTGAATTCGCTGAGCACATTGGCCTCGACCGTGTCATGCCGTTCGTTGCCGACGCGGATCTTCTGGTCGTGCTCGATGTTTTCATCCCAGTCGCGCTGGGCGTGGAGGTAGATCTGCTCCGCGCCTTTTCTGTCCTCGATGCGGAACTCGTTGTAGCCCTTGCCGCCCGGTGAACTCAGGGTCTTGAAGGTGCTGCGGGTCTTGTTTGCCGGAAGGTCGTAGGGGACGACGTTTTCCTTGTGGTACAGGCAGCCGGTGACCAGCGGCTGGTCGGGGTCGCCTTCGAGGAAGGTGACGAGGACTTCCATGCCGATGCGCGGAATCGCGATGCCGCCGTAGGCGCTGCCGGCCCAGCCGCTGGCGACGCGCAGCCAGCAGGTGGTCTGGTCGTTGGCCTGGCCGTCTCGGTCCCAGTGGAACTGCACTTTGATGCGGCCGTACTGGTCGCAGTGGATTTCTTCACCGGCCGGGCCGGTGACGATGGCGGTCTGACTGCCGAGGACTTTCGGTTTCGGGTGTTCGAGGGCAGGGCGGTAGTGCGCATCCCACGGGGTGGCGAGGAAGCTGTTGCGGTAGCCCTGATGGAAGTCGCTTTTGTTGTCGGTGACGTCGCTGGTGACGTTTTCGCCGAGCACCTGCGGCTGCTTGCCTTCGTGCAGGACTTCGAGCAGCAGCCACAGGTCATTCCATTCGGCGCGCGGGTGTTCGGCCAGGGTCATGAAGTGGCCGCTGGTCAGGGTCGGCTCGTCGCCCTTGCCCTCGACCAGCGTGTAGTCGCTGCGATGGCGCTCCAGGGCGCGGGTCGACAGCAGCTTGCCGCGCTCGCGGGTGGTGAAGCGGCCGGGGTAGTCGTAGTCTTCCAGATCCGGCATGAACGCGGACTTGACCGCGCCTTCGGGCAGGATCTTCGGTTTTTCGAAGTCGTAA
>NZ_JAHTKI010000012.1 GCF_019145475.1 Pseudomonas botevensis | reverse complement strand
AAGCAAACCGTAGGCGATGCCCCCGGATGGATCCCGTAACGAAGGAACTCCGAGCCTCAGCGAGGAGCCGAACGCCGGGGCCAAGCCTTTTGGGTTACCTTTTTGGCGTCTGAAAAAGGTGACTCGCCGTAAGGGCGAAACCGCCAGCCGCAACACCCGAAGAAACGGATATTCACCCAAACCAGACAAGAACCTGGTCGGCCCAGAGGCCGCCAAGCCCAAGCCCAAACCCATTCAAGAATCCCGACGAACCCTGAACCAAGCCGCATAAAGCGCCGGCAAAAACAACAACGTCAACGCCGTAGCAACAATCAACCCGCCCATGATCGCCACCGCCATCGGCCCGAAAAACACACTGCGCGACAGCGGAATCATCGCCAGCACCGCCGCCAGCGCCGTCAGCACAATCGGCCGGAACCTGCGCACCGTCGCCTCGATGATCGCCTGCCAGGGCTTCAAGCCGGCCGCGATGTCCTGCTCGATCTGATCCACCAGAATCACCGAGTTGCGCATGATCATCCCCGACAGTGCAATCGTCCCCAGCATCGCCACAAACCCGAACGGCTGACGGAACACCATCAGGAACAGCGTCACCCCGATCAACCCCAGCGGCGCCGTCAGAAACACCATCGCCGTGCGTGAGAAACTGCGCAGTTGCACCATCAGCAACGTCAGCACCACGACAATGAACATCGGCACGCCGGCATTCACCGACTTCTGCCCACGTTCGGAGTCTTCCACCGTACCGCCCACGTCCAGCAGATAACCGTCCGGCAGTTCGGCACGGATCGGATCAAGGGTCGGCAGGATCTGTTTGACCAGCGTCGCCGGCTGCTCCTTGCCATAAATGTCGGCCCGCACGGTCACGTTCGGCAGACGATTGCGGTGCCAGATGATGCCCTCTTCGAAGCCATATTCCAGCGTGGCGATCTGCGACAGCGCCACGCTGCGACCGTTGTCGGTCGGCACCGCCAGGCTTGGCAGCAGCGACAGCTCGGTGCGTTCATGCACGGTGCCGCGCAGAAGGATCTCGATCAGCTCGTTGTCTTCGCGATACTGGCTGACGCTGGAGCCGGTCAGCGAACTCTGGAGGAATTTCGCCAGATTCGCGGTACTCACGCCAAGGGCGCGGGCACGGTCCTGATCGATGTTCAGGTAGACGACCTTGCTCGGTTCTTCCCAATCCAGATGCACGTTCGCCACATGCGGATTCTCGCGCACCTTGGCCGCAACCTTGCGCGCCAGGGCGCGGACTTCCTCGATGTGTTCGCCAGTGATCCGGAACTGCACCGGATAGCCGACCGGCGGCCCGTTCTCCAGGCGCGTGACCCGCGAACGCAGGGCCGGGAATTGCTCGTTGAGCGTATCGATCAACCAGCTGCGCAGGGCTTCGCGCTCCTCGATGGTTTTCGCCAGCACCACGAACTGGGCGAAGCTGGCGGCCGGCAGTTGCTGATCCAGTGGCAGGTAGAAACGCGGCGATCCGGTGCCGACATAAGCCACGTAGTTATCGATGCCGGCGTGATCCTTGAGCATCGCCTCCAGTCGCTTGACCTCGGCGGTGGTATTGGCCAGCGAGGCCCCTTCGGCCAGTTTCAGATCGACCATCAACTCCAGCCGGTTGGAGGCCGGGAAGAATTGCTGCGGCACGAAGCGGAACAGCATCACCGAAGCAACGAACAACCCCACGGTCAGCAGGATCACGGTTTTGCGCCGCCGCACACACCACTCCACCAGACGACGCACCCGCTGATAGAACGGCGTGCCATAAGGGTCCGGCTGGCCATCGCCGGTGCCATGTTTGGCTGCATGAATTTTCGCCAGATCCGGCAGGAGCTTTTCCCCCAGATACGGCACAAACACCACCGCCGCCACCCAGGACGCGAGCAGCGCGATGGTCACCACCTGGAAGATCGAGCGGGTGTATTCGCCGGTGCCGGACTGCGCGGTGGCAATCGGCAGGAAGCCGGCGGCGGTGATCAGCGTACCGGTGAGCATCGGGAACGCGGTGCTGGTCCAGGCGTAGCTGGCCGCCTTGATCCGGTCGAAGCCCTGCTCCATTTTGATCGCCATCATCTCCACGGCGATAATCGCGTCGTCCACCAGCAAGCCCAACGCCAGCACCAGTGCGCCGAGGGAGATCTTGTGCAGGCCGATGCCGAGGTAATACATGCAGGCGAAGGTCATCGCCAACACCAGCGGAATGGTCAGTGCCACCACCATGCCGGTGCGCACGCCCAGAGAGAAGAAGCTCACCAGCAACACGATCGCCAGCGCTTCGACCAGCACCTGGACGAACTCGCCAACACCGGTTTTCACCGCCGCCGGCTGGTCGGAGACCTTGCGCAACTGCATGCCGGCCGGAAGGTTTTTCTGGATGCGGGCGAATTCGATTTCCAGCGCCTTGCCCAGCACCAGAATGTCGCCGCCGTCCTTCATCGCCACCGCAAGACCAATGGCGTCTTCGCCCATGAAACGCATGCGTGGCGCCGGCGGATCGTTGAAACCGCGTCGAACGTCGGCGACATCGGAGATGCGGAAGGTGCGGTCACCCACCCGGATCGGGAAGTTGCGGATCTCGTCAACTGTCTGAAAATTCCCTGAAACCCGTAGCTGCAATCGCTCGCTGCCGGTTTCGAAGAACCCGGCGGTGGACACCGCGTTCTGCTCTTCCAGCGCCTGCTGCACCGCCGCCAGGGGCAGGCCGAGGGTGGCGAGTTTGACGTTGGATAATTCGACCCAGATTTTCTCGTCCTGCAAGCCCAGCAGGTCGACCTTGCCCACGTCCTTGACCCGTTGCAGCTGGATCTGGATACGGTCGGCGTAATCCTTGAGCACCGCGTAGTCGAAACCGTCGCCGGTCAGGGCATAGATGTTGCCGAAAGTGGTGCCGAATTCATCGTTGAAAAACGGCCCCTGAATGCCCGGCGGCAGGGTCTGGCGAATGTCGCCGACCTTCTTGCGCACCTGATACCAGAGGTCCGGAATTTCCACCGAATGCATGGAGTCGCGGGCAATGAACGTGACCTGGGATTCGCCGGGGCGGGAGAACGACACGATGCGTTCGTATTCGCCGGTTTCCATCAGTTTCTTTTCGATGCGTTCGGTGACCTGGCGCGAAACTTCCTGCGCGGTCGCACCCGGCCAGCGGGTCTGGATCACCATGGCCTTGAAGGTGAACGGCGGGTCTTCGCTCTGCCCCAGCTTGGTGTAGGACAACGCACCGACGATCGCCAGCAGAAGCATCAGGAACAGTACGATCTGGCGATTACGCAACGCCCACTCGGAAAGGTTGAAGCGCATCGGGACTTACTCCTTGTCCGCCAGATTGACCACACGGTTGGAGCGATCCACGGGGCGTACCTGCTGCCCCTCGAGCAACACATGAACACCGGCCGCCACTACCCAGTCACTGGCGTTCAGGCCTTCGAGCACCGGCACGGTTTTTTCACCGAACGGGCCGATGCGCACCGGGGTCTTCTTCAACGTATTGTTGGCGCTGACCACCCAGACGTAGGTCGCGCCGTTTTCCGCCGTCAGCGCCGAGAGTGGCACCGACAGCGGGACGACATCAGCGGTCTGCACGAACACCCGCGCGCTCTGGCCGAGTTCGACCGGCACCTTGCCGCTGGCGAAGGTGATGCGCGCGGCGAAGGTGCGGGATTTCGGATCGGCTGCCGGCGACAGCTCACGAATCTGCCCGGCAAAGCGCTGGTTCTGCTGCGTCCACAACTCCACGGAAACCGCCTGGCCGACCTTGAACCGGCCGAAGCTCTGCTCCGGCAGGCTGATCAGCACTTCCCGCTCGCCATCGGTGGCGAGGGTGAACACGGTTTGCCCGGCGGCCACCACTTGCCCGACTTCGACCGAGCGCTTGGCGACCACACCATCCTGCGGCGCACGCAGCACGGCGTAGCTGGCCTGGTTGGTCGAGACGTTGAATTCGGCTTTGATCTGCTTGAGGCGGGCCTCGCCGGAGCGGTACAGATTCTCCGCGTTGTCGTAGGCCGAGCGGCTGACCATCTGCCGCTCCATGAGGGTCTTGTAGCGATCGCGTTCGGCGCGCACCAGATTCAGATTGGCTTCGGCGGCGGCGACCTGAGCACGGGTGGCTTCCAGTTGCAGACGCACGTCCTGGGGATCGAGTTCGGCGAGCGGCTGATCGGCCTTCACTCGCTGGCCTTCTTCGACCAGTCGTCGGCTGACCTTGCCGCCGATGCGGAACGCCAGATCGGGCTCGTAGCGGGCGCGAACCTCGCCCGGATAACTTTCCATCGCCTGGGCCGAAGGCTCTGGCTGCACCACCATGGCCGGTCGCACGGCGACTTGCGTCACCTCTTCCTGACCGCATGCCGACAATAAAAACGCCAGACCGACTGGCAACGTAAAGGACAACGCATGGCGGAACATGGTGACAGACCTTTCGCTAATGGTGCTTGGAATAATTATACTGACCGGTATGTTATTAATAGCAAACTCACCAGTCCAGTATTAAAAGCGAAGAATGTCGAACAATCTTTCAGCTCCAAACGGCCCCGGCCGTCCGAAGGATCTGGTCAAGCGCCAGGCGATTCTCGATGCGGCCAAATCCCTGTTTCTGACTCAGGGTTACGCCAACACCAGCATGGACGCGGTGGCCACCGCGGCCGGCGTTTCCAAACTGACGGTCTACAGCCATTTCAACGACAAGGAGACGCTGTTTTCCGCTGCCGTGATGGCCAAATGCGAAGAACAATTGCCGCCGCTGTTCTTCGAATTGCCGGACGGCTTTGCCGTGGAAAATGTGTTGCTGAACATTGCCAGAGGCTTCCAGCAACTGATCAACAGCGATGAGTCGGTGAACCTGCATCGCCTGATGATGGCGCTGGGCAGCCAGGATCCGAAGCTGTCGCAGGTGTTCTTCGAGGCGGGCCCACAGCGCATGCTGTCGGAGATGGGGCAGCTGCTGCAGCGCATCCATGACTCGGGCGCGTTGAACATCGACAAACCGCACAATGCCGCCGAGCACTTCTTCTGCCTGATCAAGGGCGCGGCGAATTTCCGGGTATTGCTGGGTTGTGGCGAGCCACCGACCGCTGAGGCGGCGGAGAGTCATGTCCAGGAAGTGGTGGGACTGTTCATGCGGGCGTATCGGCCCTAGAAGTCTCGCGGTGTTTTGCCGGACGTCTTCGCAAGCACGCCCGCCCCCACGAGGATCTGTCTACATCACAAATCCCCTGAACAAGCCGGGTTCAGGCCTTCAGCGCCTTTTTCGGATAGATGTCGTACCGGCTGGATTTGCCGTCCAGCGCATGGCTCGGCTTCGGCCCTTCGATGCACGGCGCCTTGCGCGGACGCTTGACCACCACGCGATGACTCGCCAGCGCCAACGCAGCTTCCAGCAAGGCCGGCGCATCCGGATCATCCCCTACCAGTGGCCGGAACAGGCGCATTTCCTTCTTCACCAGCGCCGTTTTCTCACGATGCGGGAACATCGGGTCGAGGTAGATCACCTGTGGCGGCTCGCCTTGCCAGTTGCGCATCACCTCGATGGAGTTGCCCTTGAGCAGCGTCATCCGCGCGACGATCGGCGCCACCTCGAAATCTTCCGCCGCCCGCGCCAGACCGTCCTCCAGCAGCGCGCCGATCAGCGGCTGGCGCTCGATCAGGCTCATCTCGCAACCCAGGCTGGCCAGCACGAACGCGTCCTTGCCCAGCCCCGCCGTGGCATCCAGCACCCGTGGGCGTACGCCCTGGGTGATGCCGACAGCCTTGGCGATCATTTGCCCGCTGCCTCCGCCATACAACCGGCGATGGGCCGCGCCGCCCTCGACGAAATCGACCCGCACCGGCCCCGGTGCGTCAGGCCCCAGCTGTTGCAGTTGCAAACCCTGCTCGCCGACCTGCAAGGCAAACTCGCCGTCGGCCACCTGCAAAGGCAGATTCAGGCGTTCGGCCCACTGCTCGGCCTGCGCTGCGAACGTCGGAGCGAGGGCCTCGACATGGATGCGGCAGGCCGCAGGTTGCTCAATCATGGAAAACACGCTCAAAAAGTTAAGGATCGGCGAAAGCGGCCGATAACCCAATCAACGCGCATTTTGCCAGAGCTGAGCGTCGACCGAAAAAAATGTCAGGCATTCTCCCCACATCGATTGGCTACATCTCGCCCCATGGCGATTTCAGCCGTCAAAACACTCAAGCACTGAGCGGCGTCAGTCATCTGTGGCAGGATTTCTTTGCCCAGGCGATGGTCGAGCAGTCGAGTGATGTGGTTCCGGCCTGTGGCACGTTTCCGCCGGTCGATCTGCAAAGCCCTGAAGAACCGACCGTCGGCAGCGACCTACACGCGCACATCGTCAGCCAGCGCGAGTGCGACGTGGTCGAAACCCAGGTGCGTCCGCCGGAGCCGTTGTTCCTGCCGATCGCCGAGTTCGAAATGGAGCTGGCCGACAAGCCGTTCCCGCCGTTCCCGCCGGAAGAGATCCGCGCCCAGCAAAAGCAGCAGGACTTCGACAGTGGCTGGGTTCGCCCGATCGTCCTGACCAACGGCCAGCCGGTTCCGGAGCCAGGCGCCGCGCCGCAGAAACGTCCGTTGTACCTGCCGATCGCCGAGTTCGACCTCGACCTGATGGAAAAACCCTTCCCGCCGTTCTCGCCGGAAGAAATCGCCGAGCAGCAGAAGGCTCTGGATTTCGACAATGGCTGGGTACGCCCGATCGTTCAGCAGAACCTGCGCATCGCCGCCTGATCCTCGGCAAACATCACTCAGCCTTTGAAAAACTGATTGGCCCGGGCGTACGGCATCGAACGCGAAGTGAAGCCGAACGTGCCCGACTGCTGGATTTCTTCCGCCGCACGGAAAAACTCACCATAAGCCGCCAGGGCCAGCGCCGAGCCAGTGCTGACCCGCCGCACGCCCATTTCCGCCAGTTGCTGCACGGTCAGCTTCAACCCGCCGGACATCAGCACATTGACCGGTTTCGGCGCCACCGCGCGCACCACTGCCAACACTTCCTCGGCGGTTCGCAAACCCGGCGCGTAAAGCACATCGGCGCCCGCTTCGGCGAAGGCCTGCAAGCGGCGGAGGGTGTCGTTGATATCAGGATTGCCGTGCAGGTAGTTTTCCGCGCGGGCGGTCAGCATGAAGGGAAACGGCAACGTGCGCACGGCGGCGACAGCGGCTTCGATCCGCGCCACGGCATGCTCGAAGCAGTAGATCGGCGTCTCCTCCCGGCCCGTGGCGTCCTCGATGGAACCACCCACCGCACCGGCCTGGGCGGCGCGAATCAGGCTTTGCGCCAATTCCGCCGGCGCATCGGCAAAACCGTTTTCCAGATCCACCGCCACCGGCAGATCGGTGGCCGCAACAATCGCCCGAACGTTGTCCAGGGTTTCATCGAGACTCAGGCCACCATCGGGTTTGCTCTGGGAGAAGGCATAGCCGGCACTGGTAGTGGCCAGGGCCTGATAGCCGAGACTGGCGAGCATCTTCGCCGAACCGGCGTCCCACGGGTTGGGGATGACGAAAATCTCGCTGCGTTCGTGCAGGGCTTTGAAGGCTTCGGCTTTACGGGTTTGCGCGTCCATTGGCAGGCTCCTGAGCGGGAAACGACTCCGCGTCAGAGCAAGCCAAGTTGCTCGGCGGCGGGTTCTCTGTATAGCTCAGGCAGAGGCGCCAGGCCAGGCAAACGTTGCATCAGTTGTGCGTGAAAACGTTGCGCCAGTTTCGCCGCCAGAAGATTGTCGGCGGTGTGCAGGAAGATGTAGGGCATGCGGCCGTCCTCGATCCACTCGGCAATTTTTGCCACCCAGGGCACTAGGAACGGGTCGTTGGCCTCCAGCTCCGGATGGCCGATGAAACGCACTTGAGGATGCCGGGTGAACGCCGCCGGACGAGTCGGAACACGGGGCTTTTTCGATTGCGCGTGAATCACCGAAGAGTCGGTGGACAGGCAACTGAACAATGCACGCGGATCCAGACAGATGCGCTCCACCCCGCGATCGAGCAGCAGGCGATTGAGCAGGCGTTCACTTTCACCTTTGGCGAAGAACTGATCGTGGCGCACCTCCACCGCCAGCGGCCGATCAAGGGCATCAATGAACGCCGCCAGTTCCGGAAGACGCTGCGGGGTGAAGCTCTTCGACAGTTGCAGCCACAGCGGCGAAACCCGCGCGCCCAGCGGACTGAGCAACTGGACGAAGGTTTCGGCGGCGGTCAGCTGATCGCGCAGGTCGCCACCGTGACTGATGTCACCGGGAAACTTGGCGGTGAAGCGAAAGTGTTCGGGCATGACTTCCGCCCAGCGCTGCACAGTGGCCGGCGACGGGCTGGCGTAGAAGGTCGTGTTGCCTTCCACGGCATTGAATACTTGAGAGTAGAGACCGAGGAAATCGGAAGTCCTGGCATCAGCCGGATAGAGGTACTCGCGCCAGGCGTTTTCGCTCCAGGACGGACAGCCGAGGTAGTAAGGCAAATCCATCAGATGTACAGATCGAGGCCCAGCACGTCTGCATCCCAATCGACAAAACCGGCGGTGCTCAGGTAGCTGGCGAGCGCCATGGCGACGCTTTTCTTCATCGCGCGGTGGTAGATCATGTCTTGTTGGCGGGCGGGCAGATTGCTCAGGCGTTGCGCCGTAGCCTTGGCGGCACGGGCAGCCAGTTGCTCCTCGGTGGGGAATTCCAGCTCGCCGTCGATATCGTCGACGGACTCATCCAGCGCCACATTGCCTTTGCGAGGCTTGCGCTTGATGGGATACGAATGAGTGGAAACGCCGTCTATACGCATAAAGTCATGCTCGGTATCGATGATGGCAATTTAGCGGCACCTGACCGACTTAGCAAATCGCCGAGTGATAACTAGAACACATAAAAGACAAAAGGTTTAAAGCGCGGGGTTAGAAACTGACGATTGGCAGGGCTTCGGCACTGGATCGCCCTGTGGGAGCGGGTCTGCTCGCGAAGGCGTCATTCCAGCCGCCATTGTTGGCGACTGATCAACCGTTTTCGCGAGCAAGTCCGCTCCCACTGGAGCAGGGGGAATCAGCGGGCCTTGGGGGTGGCGACCTTGTCACGCAGGTAAACCGGCTGGGCATCGTCCGCCGGAATCGCTTCACCGCGCGCCCAGGCGAAACGCGCCAGGGTCAGCAGGTCTTCGGCGTGGGGCAGCATGCCGGCATCCGAACCGGTCAGCGTCACGGCGAGGCGCTCGCCATAACCCCAACCCGTGCCCGCGCCGAACCAGTCGCCGTCGGCGGCGTCCGGCAATGCCGCGACTTCCGGGGCCAGCACCGCCTCGGCGCCCACCAGACGCATCTCCCCGGCCGTCTCGCGGTAGCAGCCCCAATACACTTCGTCCATGCGTGCGTCGATGGCCGCCGCGACCTGGCGTGCGCCATGCTCGCGATAGGCCCGTTGCGCCAGCACCGCCAGGTTCGACACCGGCAGCACCGGCCGATCCAGGGCGAACGCCAGACCCTGCACCACGCCAATGGCGATCCGCACACCGGTGAATGCGCCCGGGCCGCGACCGAAAGCGATGGCATCCACCGTCTGCAGCGTGGTGCCGGCGTCGGCCAGCAGTTGCTGGATCATCGGCAGCAGTTTCTGCGCGTGCAGGCGCGGGATCACCTCGTAATGGCTCGTGACCTTGCCGTCATGCAGCAAGGCAACGGAGCAAGCTTCAGTCGCGGTGTCCAGGGCCAGCAAGGTGCTCATCGATGTGTCCGTAAATCAGGAAGGGAAAAAGTGCGCCAGTATAAACAACTACGGCCCGCAAGCGGGCCGTGGATGATGCAGCGGATCAGGTTTTTCAGCTCAGGGCTTCAAGCACCTTGGCGGTGATTGCTTCAACCGAACCGACGCCCGGGATGTGGCTGTACTTCGGCTTGCCCGCGTGGCTGGCGGACAGCTTCTGGTAGAACTCCACCAGCGGCTTGGTCTGCGAGTGGTAGACCGACAGGCGATGACGCACGGTTTCTTCGGTGTCGTCCTTGCGCTGCACCAGCTCTTCACCGGTGATGTCGTCCTTGCCGGCGATTTTCGGCGGGTTGTAGACAACGTGGTACACGCGGCCGCTGGCCTCGTGAACGCGACGACCGGCGATGCGCTGGACGATTTCTTCGTCTTCGACAGCGATTTCGACCACGGCATCCAGCTCGACACCGGCAGTCACCAGGGCTTCAGCCTGAGGAATGGTGCGAGGAAAACCGTCGAACAGAAAACCCTTGGCGCAATCCGCTTGGGCGATACGATCCTTGACCAGCGCGATGATCAGGTCATCCGACACCAGACCGCCGGCATCCATGATGCTCTTGGCCTTGATGCCCAGCTCGGTGCCGGCCTTGACCGCCGCACGCAGCATGTCGCCGGTGGAGATTTGCGGAATGCCGAATTTCTCGGTGATGAACTTAGCCTGAGTACCTTTACCGGCCCCGGGAGCTCCCAGCAGAATGACGCGCATTAGATGTGCTCCTCAATTTTTTTATAGAAAGCTTTTACAAAACAAAGGATTCGCCACATCGGGCGAATCCTGGAAAACGGGTCGTGGCCGCCCAAACGGCCAAAGGCTGATCAAGATACACAGCAGGCTGCGCCCACACAAGACGCCAAAAGTCGGAGAAACCGGCGCCTGCCGCGACCTTGCGACGGGGTGACCCAAGTCGCAACCCCATCATTAACTGTCGCCTGACCGCACTTTTCCGACACCGATTAAACGGCACCCGCCGCTCATCGCGGATGCCGCGTCCCGGCCAGAAAACCTTAGCCGGTATTTCGCAAACCGGCGGCAATCCCCGCCACAGACACCAGCAACGCCTGTTCCACCGGGCTGCCCTGTGCGACATCCTGCTGCCGCGAACGGGCCAGCAACTCGGCCTGCAATAAATGCAACGGGTCGAGATAGGTGTTGCGCAGACGGATGAATTCCAGCGTGTCAGGGCTATGTGCCAGCAGTTGCGACTGGCCAGTCAGGCCAAGGACGACGGAACATGCCTGCGACAATAGGTCGCGTAAATGCACACCCAAAGGTAACAAGTCCGACTCCACCAGTCGTTCGTCATAGGACAGCGCAATGTCGGCGTCAGCCTTGGCCAGGACCATTTCCAGCATGTCGATGCGGGTGCGGAAGAACGGCCATTGCTCGCGCATCTGCCCCAGCAGTTCGCCTTCGCCGCGCTCCAGTGCCTTGCTCAGCGCGGTTTCCCAGCCGAGCCACGCCGGCAGCATCAGCCGCGTCTGGGTCCAGCCGAAGATCCACGGAATCGCCCGCAGACTCTCGATGCCGCCGGCACGGCGCTTGGCCGGGCGGCTGCCCAGAGGCAGGCGTCCCAGTTCCTGCTCCGGCGTCGACTGGCGGAAATACTCCACGAACTGCGGATTTTCCCGCACCACCGCGCGGTAGGCGCTGACACCGTCGGCGGCCAACTCGTCCATCAAATGTCGCCACTCGGGCGTCGGTGGCGGCGGTGGCAGCAGCGTCGCTTCGAGTACCGCCGCCAGGTACAGATTGAGGTTCTGCTCGGCGATATCCGGCAGGCCGAATTTGAATCGAATCATTTCCCCCTGCTCGGTGGTGCGGAAGCGTCCCGCCACCGATCCCGGCGGTTGCGACAGAATCGCCGCGTGAGCCGGACCACCGCCACGGCCGACCGTGCCACCACGACCGTGGAACAGCAGCAATTCGACTTGCTGCTCGCGGCAGATTTCCACCAGCCGCTCCTGCGCGCGGTATTGCGCCCAGGCAGCGGCGGTGGTGCCGGCGTCCTTGGCCGAGTCGGAGTAGCCGATCATCACTTCCTGCGGGCCTTGCAGGCGTGCACGGTAACCCGGCAGCAGCAACAGCCGCTCGATCACCGGCCCGGCATTGTCGAGGTCGGCCAGGGTTTCGAACAACGGCACCACGCGCATCGGGCGCAGCACGCCGGACTCTTTGAGCAGCAGTTGCACGGCAAGCACATCGGATGCGGCGCCGGCCATGGAGATCACGTAGGAACCCAGCGAAGCCCCCGGCGCGGCGGCGATTTCCTTGCAGGTGGCCAGCACCTCGGCAGTGTCCGCCGAAGGTTTGAAGTGCGCCGGAAGCAATGGCCGACGGTTGTTCAGTTCGCGGGTGAGGAAGCTGATGCGCTGTTCTTCGTCCCAATCCTCGTAGCGACCGAGGCCGAGGTAATCGGTGATTTCGGTCATCGCCGCGCTGTGCCGCGAGGAGTCCTGACGCACATCGAGACGCACCAGGAACAGGCCGAAGGTCACGGCCCGACGCAGGCAATCGAGCAGCGGGCCATCGGCGATCACACCCATGCCGCACTCGTGCAGCGAGTGATAACACAGCTCCAGTGGCTCCAGCAGGTCGCGGTTGTTGTGCAGCACGTCGGCCGGAGCCGCCGTGGTTTGCGCCAGGGACGCATGCGCCCAGTTGCGCGTGGCACGCAAGCGTTCGCGCAGTTGCTTGAGTACGGCACGATAAGGCTCGGCGCTGTCGCCGGCCCTGGCCTTGAGGGGATCGCTGGCCTGCTGCATCGACAGTTCGGCCGCCAGGTGGTCGACGTCACGCAGGTACAGATCGGCGGCCATCCAGCGCGCCAGCAGCAGCACTTCGCGCGTGACCGCTGCCGTTACATTCGGGTTGCCATCACGGTCACCGCCCATCCACGAGGCAAAGCGAATCGGCGCCGCCTCCAGTGGCAGACGCATACCTGTGGCGGCGAACAAGGCCTGATCGGCCTTGCGCATGTGATTGGGAATGGCCTGCCACAGCGAATGCTCGATCACCGCGAACCCCCACTTGGCCTCGTCCACCGGGGTCGGCCGGGTGCGGCGGATTTCTTCGGTGTGCCAGGCTTCGGCGATCAGCCGTTGCAGGGTGTTGTGAATCTGCTCGCGCTCGGCGCTGGTCAGGTCGCGGTGATCCTGAGCGGCCAGTTGCGCGGCGATTGCGTCGTACTTCTGGATCAGCGTACGCCGCGCCACTTCGGTGGGATGCGCGGTCAGCACCAGTTCGATTTCCAGCCGCGCCAGTTGCCGGGCCAGGGCGTCGGCGCTGTGCCCTTCGTTGCGCAATCGGGCGAGCAATTCCGGCAGCACGCGGGACTCGAACGGCGCGGCCTGGGACTCTTCGCGGCGGTGGATCAACTGGTATTGCTCGGCGATGTTCGCCAGGTTGAGAAACTGGTTGAACGCCCGCGCCACCGGAAGCAATTCAGCTTCACTCAACTGATTGAGGCTGGCGCTGAGCTCGGCGTCCATCGAACCGCGCCGGTCGGCCTTGGCGCCCTTGCGGATCTGCTCGATCTTGGCGAGAAATCCCTCACCGTACTGGTCACGAATGGTATTGCCCAACAGCTCACCGAGCAGGTGAACGTCCTCGCGCAAGCGTGCATCAATATCGGTCATCAGCATTTCTCCAGCAGTCAATCCGGATGGCTTGAAACTCGGTGCATGGACCAGAGAGTGCCGCTCTACGGCGCTTCTTACAAGCAGACGACGAAGGGACTTTAAACCTTGTGGCAGAGAGCTAGTCTCAACAGTAAGCCGCACAACGGCTTGCCGCCGGCCCTGCCGGACACTCACCAAGGCCTGCCACCCGCAGGCGCGACATGAGGTTTTTATGAAAATCCGTGAGCTCGCCCAGCATTGGGAAGAAAACGCCAAAGGTCGCCTGACCGACACCGGCTACACGATTCATCTGGATGTGGAAGCCGCCGCCCGCCTGGCGGCGATTGCCGAGATGTACCCCAAACGCCACCCCGAAGAACTGCTCGGCGAACTGATCGGCGCCGCCCTCGAAGAGTTCGAAGCGAGCCTGCCGTATGTGCAAGGTTCGACCGTGGTCGCCACCGATGAAGAAGGCGATCCGCTGTACGAAGACGTCGGCCCGACCCCGCGCTTTCTCGCCCTGTCGCGGCGTCATCTGCATGACTTGTCGGCCACTGAAGGCAAGCCGAAACACTGATCCAACATGGATCGATCGTGGGAGCGGGCTTGCTCGCGAATGCGCTGCGTCAGCCACATTTTTTGGGGCTGACACTCGCATTTCGCGAGCAAGCCCGCGCCCACACACACTTCCTTGATCGCCCGCGCGTACCGCTTCTCCCCGCCAAAGTTCCCGTTTTAGAGCCTTGTCCGTTCGGTCAAAATTTTTTTGGGCGATGGGCCATCTTTTCTGAACTTTTGAAAAATGCCTTCGGTCGGAACAGGTAACCACGCCTGGAACGAGCGTTTCAAAAACGCGCTTACACATGACGCTTGCGGCTCCTCGACCAGGATGGATGCAGAAGTTTTCAGGAGATGCCTAATGGAGTTGAAGACCATGAAAAACCAAACCTCGTTCTCTCACCTGCGCGGTCTGAAACTGGCCGCACTGGCCATCGGCACCAGCTTCGTGCTGGCCGGTTGCGCTGGCAATCCACCGACCGAGCAGTACGCCGTGACCCAATCGGCGGTCAACAGTGCCGTCAGCGCCGGTGGTACTGAATTCGCGGCGGTGGAAATGAAGCAGGCGCAGGACAAGTTGAAAGAAGCCGAAATTGCCATGCACGACAAGAAGTATGACCAGGCTCGCCTCCTCGCCGAACAGGCTGAGTGGGACGCCCGCGTCGCTGAACGCAAGGCTCAGGCCATGAAAGCCGAACAGGCTGTGAAGGATTCCCAGAAAGGTGTTCAGGAACTGCGTCAGGAAAGTCAGCGCACCGTGCAATAAGCGCGCATCCCGACCGCAAGGCTGAAACTCTTATCGATAGAAAGGACGAACGAACATGCGTAAACAACTGATGATTCCCGCTCTTCTGGCCGCAAGCGTTGCCTTGGCTGCCTGCTCCACCCCGCCTAACGCGAATCTGGAACAGGCACGCACCAACTACGCCGGCCTGCAAGCCAACCCGCAGGCCAGCAAGGTCGCGGCCCTGGAAACCAAAGACGCCAGCGATTACCTGGACAAGGCCGACAAGGCTTATCTGGACAAGGAAGATCAGGCCAAGGTCGATCAACTGGCTTACCTGACCAACCAGCGCGTGGAAGTGGCCAAACAGACCATCGCCCTGCGCACCGCCGAAAACAACCTGAAAAACGCCGCCGCCCAGCGTGCCCAGGCGCGCCTGGATGCTCGCGATCAACAGATCAAGCAGTTGCAGGACAGCCTCAATGCCAAGCAGACCGATCGCGGGACGCTGGTGACCTTCGGTGACGTGCTGTTCGCCACAAACAAGGCTGACCTGAAATCCAGCGGTCTGGTGAACATCAACAAACTGGCGCAGTTCCTCCAGCAAAACCCTGACCGCAAGGTGATCGTCGAGGGTTACACCGACAGCACCGGTGCGGCCAACTACAACCAGTCGCTGTCCGAGCGTCGCGCCACTTCGGTGCAGGTAGCGCTGATCAAGATGGGCGTCGATCCGTCGCGCATCGTGACCCAGGGTTACGGCAAGGAATACCCGGTCGCGGACAACGGCAGCGTTTCGGGCCGTGCCATGAACCGTCGGGTGGAAGTGACGATTTCCAACGACAACCAGCCGGTAATGCCGCGTTCGGCGGTGAGTTCGGCGCAGTAATTCGCTGAGCCGGTAAACGAAAAAGCCCCGCCTGGGTTTTCAGGCGGGGCTTTTGTATTTGTAGGGTGAAGTGATCGGCCGGATTCTTGCGGCGCGTTGGCGACCGCAGCCCCTCACCCCAGCCCTCTCCCGAGGGAGAGGGAGCCGACCGATATACTTTTCAAAATCTGCATTCGACTTGCTCTTTCAGGTCGTCATATCCGTCACAAACAACCCGGTCAGTCCCCTCTCCCTCTGGGAGAGGTTTAGGGTGAGGCCAGCAGAGTTACGGTTGCAGCTTCTGCGGCGTCTCCTGCCCCATGCACCGCACAGCTTTCTTCTGCGCGTTGATCAGCACGCCAGTCAGGCCTTTCTGTTCGGTGTCGAACAACACCAGCACGCCATCGATGCATTGGGCGACTTGCGGGGCCGGGTCCAGGGAGACTTTGTAGTCTTCGCCCGGGATGGTCTTGAGCATGGTGAATTCGTTGAGCAGCAGCGCATCCTCGGGTTTGGCGAAGTGCAGGTAGCCGTAGTACCACAGGGCGCCGACGGTGCCGAGGATGCTGCAGATGCCGGTGATGATCATCGGGATGGCGTTACGTTCTTCACTCATTGCGGGCTCTCTGGTGGTTCGTCTTCAGAATTCGGGGGTGACGGGTAATTGGGAATTTCGCCCAGGCGACGCAGGCCGTTGAAGTGTTCGGGGTCGTCGAGATAGCGCAGCATCACCTGGCGCCAGACCGGGTCGCCGAAGGTCTGCACATGGCCGCCACGGGTCAGTTGCAGCACGCGCGGTGGCGGCGCAGCTTGATACAGACGGATGCCGTTGGAAAGGGGCACGAGGGGGTCGTCGAGGCTGTGGAAGATCAGCTTCGGCACGCCGTTGAGCTGCGGCATCGCGTTGATCGCGCTGTCGCCGTCCGGCACCAGCCACGACAGCGGCACCTGAAACGGCCAGGTAAACCATGCCGTGCTCAACGCATATTGGCCGACGCTGCGGTAACTGGCGGGCACGCCGTCGAGCACCAGGGCCTTGAGCTGCTTCTGCCGCTCGGGATGCTGCACCAGCCAATGCACTGCCATCGCCCCACCGAGGCTCTGGCCCAGCAGAACCAGCGGCTTGCCTTTGACTTCCGGGGCCTGATCCAGCCAGGCGAACGCGGCGTCGATGTCCTGATAGATCGCCGGCAGCGACGGCTCGCCCTCGGACAGGCCATAGCCGCGATAATCCACCAGCAACACCTGATAACCCTGCTTGGGCAGCCACCAACTGCCGCCGAGATGCATCGGCAGATTGCCGCCGTTGCCATGCAGGTGCAGCACCGTGCCCTTGACCTCGACGCCGGGTCTGGCCGGCAGCCACCAGGCGTGCAGCCTCAGGCCGTCGGCGGTGGTCAGGGTCACGTCGCGATACTCGAGTCTGGCTTTTTCCGGGGTGAACAACTGGCCGGGCTCGGGGTAGAACAACAGCGAACTGCAACCGCCGAGGGTCAGGAGCAGGCAGACGATGCCGAGGATTCTCATCCGGTGAAACCTCGCAGATGGGGTTAAACACAGTCCACAAATGTGGGAGCGGGCTTGCTCGCGAAAAGCGGTGTCTCAGTCACCTTGAAGGGTGGAGGTCAGAACGCATTCGCGAGCAAGCCCGTTCCCGCAGGACGATAAGTGGTTTACAGAATGTTGGAGTAATCCGCCTCGATCCGGTCCAGGCTCAAATGGTTGAGGAAGTTGGAGAAGCACATCCATGCCGACAGCGCGTTCAAGTCACGGAACTGGTCCGGCAGGTATTTGGGCGGCACGACCAGGCCTTCGTCCACCAGTTGTCGCAGGGTTCGCATGTCCTCCAGCGTAGTCTTGCCACAGAACAACAGCGGTATCTGCTCGAGCTTGCCCTTGCGCACGGCCAACTGAATGTAGTTGTAAACCATGATGAAGCCCTTGAGGTAGGACAAGTCTTTGGTAAATGGCAGACCGGTCGGCGTCGAACCACGGAAAACCCGACTGGCGTTGCCGTAGCTTTCCGCCATTTCGAAGCCCTGCTCGCGGAAGAACTCGAATACCTGCAAAAAGTCTGCGCCCTCCTCGACCATATGAATGGCGCGGGTGCGGTTGGTCAGCTTGCGCAGACGGCTCGGGTAGGACGCGAAGGTGATGATTTCCATCAGGATCGCCAGGCCTTCCTGGGTCACCGTCGACGAGGGCGGGCCTTTGGACAGGAAGGTGCAGATGGGCTGATTGAGGCCGTTGAGCGTGGTGCCAACGTGTACCAGGCCTTCGTGGACTTCCAGCGCCCGCACGTCACGGTCGTTGAACATCGCGTCGGTGCGGATCTTGATGTAGTCGGCGCCCGCCGCCGCGTCCGCGACGATGCCATCGGACTCGAACACCCGAATGGTTTCCTCGGCCTCGCCGAACACCCGGTTCAGGCGGGTTTGCAACAGATGCACGGCGTCCTTGGCGGTGAGGATTTTCGGCTCGTCCTTCAGGTCACCACGGCCATCGATGTTGTTCAGGTAATCGGACATCATCAGGCCAAGGTCGGCCAGGGTCGGATCACCAGCGTGGAACGCGTCGGACGCGGCGCCGTACAGTTCCTGGGAAATCAGGCCAAAGTCTTCGGTGCCGCGCGCTTCGAGCATGCGCACCACCATGCGGTATTCCTTGCACATGCGGCGCATGATCTGCCCGACCGGGTTGAACTGGCCGAGCTGGCGGGTGATGTCGCGTTCGATGTTCTGGAATTCCAGCTTGACCTTGCTCGAGTCGAAACTCAGCGGCCGGTTGAGGTAGTAATCGCGGTCCACCGCCGGCATTTCCTTGCCTTTGGCCTTGAGGAAGCCCTTGCGGATGCTCTCGTCCCACTTCACCGCATCCAGGACGCGGATCGGTGTCTGCGCCAGCACAATGCGATCGGACAGCGTGCGTATCGTCTGCTGGTAATCGTCCACCCGAAACTCCTGTAGAAAACGTGACGTACTGAATTATTTGGCGTTGGCCTGGCGCTGGTAACGCGCGGCTTCAACAAAGACATCGGAATTGGCCGGATCGTCGAGGTAAGCAAAGACCTTCTCGAGGCTGCTGTCGACCTGCACGCCGTCGCCATCGTCGGTCTGGAAGCCCTGGCCGTCGAGGGTTTTCTGGGCGATCGCCTGAGTGATCTGTTCGAGATCGAGGTTGTAGATCACCAGTTCGCGCTTATCGGTCAGCTCGAAACCGGCAATGATGAATTGCCCGCCAAAACGCGCCGGCACCTTGGCCGACAAGTACCAGCGGTTGCCATGCCGGGAAACCGTGAAGGGATAGGCCTCGCGCTCACGGGGCTTGGCGCGGAAATAGGTGACGGCCTGATAGCGGTCGTTGCCGATGCGGGCCAGTTCCAGGTTCATCGGCTCGCCCCAGGCATTGGTGCTCGCCCATTTGCCGAGCAGGCCCTTGGGCGCCGGGTCACTGGCGGCCAGCGGCTCCTTGAAGGTCACCAGGCAGCCACTGAGCAGCAGGAACGACAAGGCGATCAGCACGCCACGCCAGGCTTTCATTCGACACTCCCTATGATCAGTGGGAGTTGGCTTGCCCGCGAAAGCGGTGGAACAGCCAACATCCATGCTGAAGCCCGCGCCCAGCGAGGATATCCGTCCGTTATCAGACCGACGCCAGCACCAGATGCATGTAGCGCGTCAGAATGCCGAGCAGGTCCTGCTCGGTCACAGGTTCGGCGTCGTTGAGCAGGCCCTGATATTCCATCCGTCCGATAATCGCCGTCAACACTTTGGCATCCTGCTGCGGTTCCCGCGAGCCCAGGACCTGGAACAACTGGCAGGTGCCGTGGAGCAGAATCTGCTGGTGGGAACGCACCAGTACCGCCAGGCGCGGGTTAAGCAGCGCTTCCTGACGGAACGCCTGCTCGGCCATCAGATGTTCGCGCCGGGTGAGCAATTGCCGGTGGACATAATCGGCCATCAGCCGAGCGATGTCGTCTGCCAGTTGCGAGCGCGACTCCGGGCTGCCATCGGCGCTGACCACCATCTCGCGCAGCAGGCCTTCGTTGTTGACCCACAGCTTGGCCATGTACTCCGCGCTGCGCTCGACGTATTGGGCGAAGGTATCGGTGAGCAGGTCATCGATGTCCTTGAAGTAATACGTGGTGGCCGACAATGGCACCCCGGCCTCGGCCGCCACCGCCCGATGACGCACGGCGCGCACGCCATCGCGCACGACAATGCGCATCGCCGCATCGAGAATGTCCTGTCGACGCTGTTCGCTGCCCTGTCGGCTGGCCTTACGGCCCTGGTACTGAACACTTTCAGCGACCGCAGTGGCGATACCCGCTGCACCTTCTTGAGCTATTGCACCCATCACGACAGGAATTCCTCTGTTTATTTCAAAATTAACCATTTGATACGTTTGTACCAGACAGGCAATAAAAAACCGCCTGTTGGAGGCGGTTTTTTTACTGAAACACTTACGCTTGCGGTCGCATGTGCGGGAACAGGATCACATCGCGGATCGACGGCGAGTTGGTCAGCAACATCACCAGACGGTCGATACCGATCCCCTCACCCGCCGTCGGCGGCATGCCGTACTCCAGCGCGCGAACGAAGTCGGCGTCGTAGTGCATGGCTTCGTCGTCGCCGGCGTCCTTGTCGGCCACCTGCGCCATGAAGCGCTCGGCCTGGTCTTCCGCGTCGTTCAACTCGGAGTAGGCGTTGGCGATTTCACGGCCGCCGATGAACAGCTCGAAGCGGTCGGTGACGTTCGGGTTGTCATCATTGCGACGCGCCAGCGGCGACACTTCGAACGGGTACTGGGTGATGAAGTGCGGCTGCTCCAGCTTGTGCTCGACCAGTTCTTCGAAAATCATCACTTGCAGCTTGCCCAGGCCTTCGAAGCCCAGCACCTTGGCACCGGCCTTCTTGGCGATGGCGCGAGCCTTGTCGATGTCGTTCAGGTCATCGGCGGTCAGCTCGGGGTTGTACTTGAGGATCGAGTCGAACACCGACAGGCGCACGAACGGCTCGCCGAAGTGGAACACCTTGTCGCCGTACGGCACGTCGGTGCTGCCCAGAACCAGCTGCGCCAGCTCACGGAACAGTTCTTCGGTCAGGTCCATGTTGTCTTCGTAGTCGGCGTAAGCCTGGTAGAACTCCAACATGGTGAATTCAGGGTTGTGACGAGTCGAAACGCCTTCGTTGCGGAAGTTGCGGTTGATCTCGAACACTTTCTCGAAACCACCGACCACCAGGCGCTTGAGGTACAGCTCCGGGGCGATACGCAGGAACATTTCCATGTCCAGCGCGTTGTGGTGGGTTTCGAACGGCTTGGCCGCCGCACCGCCAGGAATGGTCTGCAGCATCGGCGTTTCGACTTCGAGGAAGTCACGCTTCATCAGGAAGCTGCGGATGTGGGCGATGACTTGCGAACGCACGCGGAAGGTGTCGCGCACTTCTTCATTGACGATCAGGTCAACGTAACGCTGACGATAGCGCTGTTCGGTGTCGGTCAGGCCATGGTGCTTGTCCGGCAGCGGACGCAGGGATTTGGTCAGCAGGCGCACGGTGGTCATTTCCACGTACAAGTCGCCCTTGCCGGAACGGGCCAGGGTGCCTTCGGCGGCAATGATGTCGCCCATGTCCCAGGTCTTCACGGCGGCCAGGGTTTCTTCGGACAGGGTTTTACGGTTGACGTAAACCTGAATCCGCCCGGTCATGTCCTGAATCACCATGAACGAACCACGGTTGAGCATGATGCGACCTGCAACCTTGACCGGAATCGCCGCCTCGGCCAGCTCTTCCTTGGTCTTGTCCGCGTACTGTTTCTGCAGTGCGTCGCAGTAGTTGTCGCGGCGGAAGTCGTTGGGGAAGGCATTGCCCTTGGCGCGCTCGGCAGCAAGCTTTTCCTTGCGCAGGGCGATCAGGGAGTTTTCTTCCTGTTGCAGGGCTTGCGGATCGAGTTGTTGGTCGCTCATGTCTTTAAATTTTCCATCACAGGTTCGTTGCCCCCGCTACCGGCGGGGGACTTGAGGTCGGGCTGACGACTTACAGCCCCGATTTCAGGCTGGCTTCCAGGTATTCGTCGATATCACCGTCGAGCACCTTGTCGCAGTCGCTGCGTTCGATGTTGGTCCGCAGATCCTTGATGCGCGAGGCATCCAGTACATAGGAGCGGATCTGGTGACCCCAGCCGATGTCGGACTTGCTGTCTTCCAGGGCCTGGGACGCGGCATTGCGCTTCTGCATTTCCAGCTCGTACAACTTGGCCCGCAGCATTTTCATGGCGGTGTCCTTGTTGGCGTGCTGGGAACGTTCGTTCTGGCAGCTCACCACGGTGTTGGTCGGTACGTGGGTGATACGTACGGCCGAGTCGGTGGTGTTTACGTGCTGACCACCGGCACCGGAGGAACGATAGGTGTCGATCCGCAGGTCTGCCGGGTTGATTTCGATTTCGACACGGTCGTCGATCTCTGGCGAGACGAACACCGCCGAGAACGAGGTGTGGCGACGGTTGCCGGAGTCGAACGGGCTCTTGCGCACCAGGCGGTGTACACCGATCTCGGTCCGCAGCCAGCCAAAGGCGTATTCGCCCTTGATGTGCACGGTGGCACCCTTGATCCCGGCGACTTCACCGGCCGACAGCTCCATGATGGTCGCGTCGAAACCGCGTTTGTCGGCCCAGCGCAGGTACATGCGCAGCAGGATGTTGGCCCAGTCCTGGGCTTCGGTGCCGCCGGAACCGGCCTGGATGTCCAGGTAGGCGTTGTTCGGGTCCATTTCATGGCTGAACATACGGCGGAATTCGAGCTTGGCGAGGTTTTCCTCGAGACGTTCAAGCTCGGCGACAACATCACCGACGGCGCCTTCGTCGTTTTCTTCGACGGCCATGTCCAGCAGGTCGCGGCAATCGCCCAGACCGCCGTTCAGTTCGTCGAGCGTCTCGACGATCTGCGCCAGCGCGGCACGCTCGCGGCCCAGTTCCTGGGCGTATTCAGGTTTGTTCCAGACACTCGGATCTTCAAGCTCGCGATTGACCTCGGTCAGACGCTCATGCTTTTGATCGTAGTCAAAGATACCCCCGAATAGTTTCGGAGCGCTCGGACAGGTCCTTGATGGTGTTCAGGATCGGGTTGATTTCCATGACAGGCAGCACTCGTTGGCGAACTTTTGAAAGCCGGCGAGTATAACGTAATCACGCTGTCACGGCAGCCCGTCTGGCGGTGAATGAGCCGAGATTGCAGCCCTCACCCCAGCCCTCTCCCGGAGGTAGAGGGAACCGATCGGGGGATATTCAAGCGTTGCGCCGACCTGAAATGGCTTTACCGAATCCATAATCGCCAAAATCTTTCAGGTCTCTGTTTGCCAAAAGACACTCCGCTCACCCCCTCTCCCTCCGGGAAAGAACCGGGGTGAGGGATGGCCGTTACTCGATCCCGACCTGATTACGCCCATTGTTCTTGGCCTGATACAACCCGCGATCCGCCGCCGAGATCAGCAGCCGGCAATCGCTGCCCGCCTCCGGCACCATGGTCGCCAGGCCGATGCTGATGGTCAGGCTCGAACCGTCACCCGGGGTGTTGTGCGGGATTTTCAGCGCCGCCACGGTCTGGCGCAGTTTCTCCGCCACCAGCCGCGCGCCGACCGGCGAGGTGTTGGGCAGCACCAGGGCGAACTCCTCGCCGCCATAGCGGGCCGGCAGGTCCGAGGGGCGGGCGCTGGCGTCACGGATCGCGGTGGCGACCTTGCGCAAGGCCTCGTCACCTTCGACGTGGCCGAAGCTGTCGTTGTAGGACTTGAAGTAATCGACGTCGATCATCAGCAGCGACAACTGGCTCTGATCGCGCAGCGAACGGCGCCACTCCAGCTCCAGGTACTCATCGAAGTGCCGACGGTTGGACAGCCCGGTCAGGCCGTCGGAGTTCATCAGGCGCTGCAGCACCAGGTTGGTGTCGAGCAACTGCTGCTGGCTGACCCGCAACGCGCGGTAGGCCGCGTCCCGTTGCAGCAGGGTCATGTAGGAGCGCGAGTGATAGCGGATCCGGGCCACCAATTCGATGTTGTCCGGCAGTTTCACCAGATAATCGTTGGCACCAGCCGAAAACGCCGCGCTCTTGATCAGCGGATCTTCCTTGGTCGACAGGACGATGATCGGGATGTCCTTGGTCGCCGGATGATTACGGTACTCGCGCACCAGGCTCAGGCCGTCGAGCCCGGGCATCACCAGATCCTGCAGGATCACCGTCGGTTTGATCCGCACGGCATGGGCAATGGCCTGTTGCGGGTCGGAGCAAAAGTGGAAGTCGATGTTCTCTTCGTTCGCCAGGCCGCGACGCACGGCCTCGCCGATCATCGCCTGATCGTCCACCAACAACACCATGGCGGCATTTTCGTCGGTTTTGATGTCATCGATCTGTAAGTCATTCATGGACGGTCACCTGAGTACTGCGGGGGCCAGGATTGCGGATATTTGCGTTCATTTGGGGAAAACCTCCAGCAATCGTGGCGCTATCTTTTCCAGTGGACGGATTTCTACGGCCGCGTCAATCGCTGCGGCGGCCTTGGGCATGCCGTACACCGCACTGCTTTGCTGATCCTGCGCGATGGTCAGATAACCCTGTTGGCGCATGAGCTTAAGCCCTTGTGCCCCGTCGCGTCCCATCCCGGTCAATAAAACCCCCACTGCATCACCGTTCCAGTAACTGGCGACGCTTTCGAAAAACACGTCGATGGAGGGGCGGTAGATCTCGTTGACCGGCTCGGCGGTGTAGGCCAGCGTACCGTTTTTCAGCAAGCGGATATGGTGGTTGGTGCCGGCCAGCAGCACGGCGCCGCATTGCGGCGGCTCGCCTTCGCGGGCCAGGCGCACATCGAGGCCACTGGCGCTGGCCAGCCATTCAGCCATGCCGGCGGCAAATACCTGGTCGACATGCTGCACCAGCACGATCGCCGCAGAAAAGTTGCGCGGCAGGCCCTTGAGCAGCACTTCCAGCGCCGCCGGGCCACCGGCCGACGAACCGATCGCCACCAGCCGCTGGCGCGAAGCGGAACTGCGCGGCGGATTGGGCACCGGGCGCGAACGGGCGGTCTTCTCGCCGATCAGCCAGCCGATGTTGAGAATCTTGCGCAGCAGCGGCGCGGCCGCTTCCTGGGCATTGCCGGCACCGATGGCCGGGGTGTCGACCACATCCAGCGCGCCGTGGCCCATGGCCTCGAACACCCGATGCACGTTCTGTTGGCGGTCGACCGTGACAATGACGATGGCGCACGGGGTTTCGGCCATGATCCGCCGGGTCGCCTCGACGCCGTCCATCACCGGCATGATCAGGTCCATCAGGATCAGGTCCGGGGTGTTTTCCGCGCACAGCCGCACCGCCTCGGCGCCGTTGCCGGCGACCCACACCACCTGATGCGCCGGCTCGAAGGCCAGCGCCCGGCGCAAGGCTTCCACCGCCATGGGCATGTCGTTGACGATTGCGATCTTCATGCCCGCGCTCCTCCGATGAGCTCGACCACTGCGTCGAGCAGGGCGTCGTCATGAAAACTGGCTTTGGCTAGATAATAGTCGGCTCCGGCGTCCAGTCCACGGCGCCGGTCTTCCTCGCGATCCTTGTAGGACACCACCATCACCGGCAGCGATTGCAGACGGTTGTCGCGGCGCAGCAACGTCACCAGTTCGATGCCGTCCATGCGCGGCATGTCGATGTCGGTGATCAGCAGGTCGAAGTCCTCGGAACGCAGCGCGTTCCAGCCGTCCATGCCGTCCACCGCCACGGCCACGTCGTAGCCGCGATTGAGCAGCAGCTTGCGTTGCAGTTCGCGTACGGTCAGCGAGTCGTCGACCACCAGCACCCGTTTGCGCGCCGCTTCCGCCGCCTGATTGCCGTGGCGGGCGATACGCTCCAGGCGCCCGGTGTTGAGCAGTTTGTCCACCGAACGCAGCATGTCTTCGACGTCGACGATCAGCACCACCGAACCGTCATCGAGCAAGGCCCCGGCGGAAATGTCCTGGACCTTGCCCAGACGCTCGTCCAGCGGCAGCACCACCAGCGTGCGCTCGCCGATGAAGCGTTCGACCGCCACGCCGTAGATCGCATCGCGCTCGCGGATCACCACAACCTTCAGGGTCTCGCCACTGCTCTGGCTCGCCGGGCGTTGCAGCAACTGGCTGGCGGCGACCAGACCGACATGCCGGCCCTCGTGCCAGAAATGCTGACGACCTTCGACCTGGACGATGTCATCCGGTGCCAGATCGCACATGCGCTCGATGTGTGCCAGCGGGAACGCGTAGGCCTCGTCGCCGACTTCCACCACCAGACTGCGCACCACCGACAGGGTCAGCGGCACTTCCAGATGGAAGCGGCTGCCCTCGCCCGCCGTCTGCTCCAGCACCACCGCGCCGCGCAACTGGCGGACCATGTGCTGCACCGCGTCGAGGCCGACACCACGCCCGGAGACTTCGGTGACCTTGTCGCGCAGGCTGAAACCCGGCAGGAACAGAAACGTCAGCAGTTCTTCTTCGCTCAGTTGCGCAGCGGTTTCGGCCGGGGACAATTGCCGCTCGACAATACTGCGACGCACCTTTTCCAGGTCCACGCCGTTGCCGTCATCGCTCAGTTCCAATATCAGCAACCCGGCCTGGTGCGAGGCGCGCAGACGGATCATGCCTTCCTCGGGCTTGCCCTTGAGCAAGCGCTCTTGCGGGGTTTCGATGCCGTGATCGACCGCATTGCGCAGCAAGTGCGTGAGCGGTGCTTCGAGTTTTTCCAGCACATCGCGGTCGACCTGGGTTTTCTCGCCCTCGATCTCCAGCCGTACCTGCTTGCCGAGGCTGCGTCCCAGATCGCGGACCATCCGCACCTGGCCGGACAACACATCGGCGAACGGTCGCATGCGGCAGGCCAGCGCCGTGTCATACAGCACCTGGGCACGCTGGCTGGCTTGCCAGGCGAACTCATCGAGCTCGGCGTTTTTCTCCGCCAGCAACTGTTGCGACTCCGAAAGCAGGCGCCGGGCATCTTCCAGCGCCTCCTGGGCTTCCAGGCTCAGCGCGTGTTCGGTGAGATGCACGTTGAGACTTTCCAGGGCGCGCAGGCCGTTGTCCTGCATGCGTTTGAGGCGTTGCATGGTGGCCAGGTGCGGCTTGAGTCGCTGGGTTTCCACCAGGGATTTGCTCGACAGATCGAGCAGGCTGTTCAAGCGCTCGGCGGTGACCCGCAGCACCCGCTCGCCACCCTCGGTGGTGCGTTTGTTTTTGCGCGGCGCGGGCACGGGCTCCGGTTCCGGCTCTGGCAGCCTCTCGATGATGGCCTCAGCGGCCGGCGCCGTTTCAGCCACGGGCGGTGGCGGCTCCAATTGCAATTCGGCCATCGGCGGCGCACTCGGCACGGCCGGCACAACCGGCGCCCCGGCCGGATCGAGCAAGCCGCCCATCAACGCCACATACGCCTCGATGTCCGCAGGCTGCGGGCCGTTGGCCGGGGTGGCGATGCGCATCAGCAGGTCGGTGCCTTGCAGCAACGCATCGATATGTTCCGGACGCAGGAACAGCCGCCCTTCCTGGGCGCTGACCAGGCAATCCTCCATCACATGAGCGACGCTGACGCCGCTGTCGATGCCGACGATCCGCGCCGCGCCCTTGAGCGAGTGCGCGGCACGCATGCATGATTCCAGTTGATCGGCCTGGGTCGGGTTGCGCTCCAGCGCCAGCAGCCCGGCGCTGAGCACCAGGGTCTGGGCTTCGGCTTCGAGGCTGAACAGCTCGAGCAGCGAGGCGTCGCGCATTTGCTCGGGGGTCATGTCAGGCTCCGGGTCACGGCGGACAGCAACTGTTCTTCATCCAGCCAGCGCAGGCTGCGACCTTTGAACGGCAAGACGCCACGGGTGTATTTGGCACTGGCCTGCGCGCCCGACCGGGAAGCTGCATCCAGAATCCGCTCGTCGATGGCGTGAATGCCGTCCACCTCGTCCACCGGCACCACCACCGGCCCGCCCTGGGCGGCGATGATCAGCATGCGCGGCATGATCCGTGCGCCCGTGGCCGGCGCGGCATTGCCATCAAGGTCGAGCAGTTCGACCAGCGAAAGACAGGCCACCAACGCACCACGCACATTCGCCACGCCCAGCAGCGCCCGCGAGCGCTGGTGCGGCAGCGAGTGAATCGCTTGCAACGGTGCGACTTCCACCAGACTGCGGGTCGCCAGGCCGAGCCATTCTTCGCCGAGGCGGAACATCAGCAGCGAGTGGGTTTTCAGTTCGGTTTCGACGCTGGTCGCCACCGGGTCGCGCTCGTCCTGTTGCAACGCGTAACGGTCGAGCAGACGCGTGGCGGCGGCGGAATACACCGAGCAATTGCGGCAATGAATGTGGTCTTCCAGCAGCGGGCAGGACTTGTCGCCATGGATGCCGATACGGTTCCAGCAATCGTCGATGGCCCGGGCGTCTTCATGGGTGACGTTCAAGGTGTCGGACGGGATCATCGTTTACGCTCACTGTCGGCGGTGCGGCCGCTGCGGGCGGCGCGTTCCTGCAATCGTCTGGCACCCGCCGCGTCGCCCTGGGCCTGCAACAGCACGGCCAGATGCATCAACGCTTCGGGATGTTGCGGTTCAAGGTACAGGGCCTTGCGGTAGTAACCCTGGGCTTCGAGGACGCTGCCGGCAACGTCGCTCAACAAGCCGAGCCAGTAGAACACCTGGGCCACCGGCTCATGGCTGCGCAGATACTGTTCGCAGGCGGCGCGCGCCTCGGCGCTTTTGCCTTCGTTGGCGAGTGCGGCGATGTTGGCCAGCAGCGTCGCGGCGTCCGGGTCCGGGCTTTTGCTGGTCGCCGGCAATGGCGTCACGGCGGCAAACGGACGACTGCGCACCGGTGCCGGCGGTGCGCTCGGTATCGGTTGGCGCAGAGGCAGCGGGGTTGGCGCCGGCATCGACGTCGCGGCAAAGGCCGGCATCGGCGGCGCAGGCTCGTTGTGACGACTGAAGGCAAACGACTGCGGGATACCGATTGAGCGCATGCCCAGGCGCCCCAGCAGACTGCCCTCGGCCGGGCCGATAAACAGCACGCCGTCGACATGGGTCAGGCGCTTGAGCAGTTCGAAGACTTGTTGCTGGGTCGGTTGATCGAAATAGATCAGCAGGTTGCGGCAGAACACGAAATCGAATGGCGGTTCGCTGCCGAGCAAGGCTGGATCAAGCACATTGCCCACCATCCAGCGCACCTGTTCGCGCACGCTGTCGTTGACCCGGTAACCGTCCTCCTGCGGCAGGAAATGCCGCTCGCGATACTCCAGATCCTGACCGCGAAATGAGTTCTTGCCGTACAGCGCCCGCCGCGCCTTGTCCACCGACAACGGGCTGACATCCATGGCATCGACCTTGAACTGATGGGGTTTGAGTCCGGCATCAAGCAGCGCCATGGCAATCGAATAGGGTTCCTCGCCGGTGGAACACGGCAGGCTGAGAATGCGCAACGCACGCATGTTGTTCAGTTCGGCCAGACGCTGGCGCGCCAGTTTGCCGAGGGTCGCGAAGGACTCCGGATAGCGGAAAAACCAGGTTTCCGGAACGATCACGGCTTCGATCAAGGCCTGCTGTTCGTCTCGCGAACCTTGCAGCAACTGCCAGTAATCATTGCCATTGACGCTCTGCGAGAGGGTGATGCGTTGGCGCACGGCACGCTCGATGATGGCCGGCCCCACCGACGTCACGTCGAGGCCGATGCGTACTTTGAGGAAATCGAAAAAGCGCTGGTCGTCGCTCATGGTCGGGCCTCAAGCAGCGCCGGATCCAGCGGCGGCACCGGGAACAACAGCGCGCGCACCGCTTCATCCAGCAAGTCGTTGACCCGCACCCATTGCACCAGGCCCTGGGCGTCCTCGCGCACCGGCCCCAGGTACGGCGCCTGGCGGTTGTCGAGGCCATAGGGCTGAAACTCTTGCGGGTCGCAGCGCAGGGTATCGGTGGCCTGTTCGAGGATCAGCCCGAGCCGTTGTTCCGGCAGCGATTCGTCCGGGCGGTAATGCACCAGCACCAGGCGCGTGCTGGTGCGCGCCTCGGCCGACTGGCCGAATGTCAGGGCGCTGAGGTCGATCACCGGCACCACCGTGCCACGATAGGCGAACACCCCGGCGACCCAGGCCGGTGCCCGGGCAATCGGTTTGAGCGGCAGGCGCGGCAGCACCTCCGCCACTTCCGTGGCGCGCAAGGCATAGCGTTCGCTGCCGATGCGAAACAGCAGGAACAACGCCTTTTTCGCCACTGGCGCGACGTTGCGCTTGACGGTGATTTCGCTCATCAGACTTTGAATCGCGAAACGCCGCTGCGCAGGCCGACGGCCACCTGGCTCAGTTCGTCGATGGCGAAACTGGCCTGACGCAACGACTCGACCGTCTGGCTGCTGGCATCGCCGAGCTGCACCAGGGCGTGGTTGATCTGCTCGGCACCGGTGGCCTGGGCCTGCATGCCTTCGTTGACCATCAGCACGCGCGGCGCCAGCGCCTGCACCTGATGGATGATCTGCGACAACTGCTCGCCGACCTGCTGCACCTCGGCCATGCCCCGGCGCACTTCTTCGGAAAACTTGTCCATGCCCATCACGCCGGCGGACACCGCCGACTGAATCTCGCGCACCATCTGTTCGATGTCATAAGTGGCGACCGCCGTCTGGTCCGCCAGACGCCGCACTTCGGTGGCGACCACGGCAAAACCGCGGCCGTATTCACCGGCCTTCTCTGCTTCGATCGCGGCGTTCAGGGACAGCAGGTTGGTCTGGTCGGCGACCTTGACGATGGTCACTACCACCTGGTTGATGTTGCCGGCCTTCTCGTTGAGGATCGCCAGTTTGGCGTTGACCAGATCCGCCGCGCCCATCACCGAATGCATGGTGTCTTCCATCCGCGCCAGGCCTTGCTGGCCGGAACCGGCAAGTACCGAGGCCTGATCGGCGGCGGTGGACACTTCGGTCATGGTGCGCACCAGATCCCGCGAGGTCGCGGCAATTTCACGCGAGGTCGCGCCGATTTCCGTGGTGGTGGCGGCGGTTTCAGTGGCGGTGGCCTGTTGCTGCTTGGAGGTCGCGGCGATCTCGGTCACCGAGGTGGTCACCTGCACCGACGAGCGCTGGGCCTGGGACACCAGCGCCGTCAGCTCGGTCATCATGTCGTTGAAGCCGGTTTCCACGGCGTTGAACTCGTCCTTGCGGCCCAGGTTCAGGCGTGAACTCAAGTCACCGGTACGCATGATGTCGAGAATCCGCACCAGCAGGTTCATCGGCGCCATGATCGCGCGCATCAGCAGCAAGCCGCAGAGGCCCGCCGCGAGCACCGCTACCAACAGCGAAACGAACATGCTGACCTTGGCCGCAGCCACGGCATCGTCGATCGCATTCATGGCCTGATCGGCAACTTTCTTGTTCTCGCCAATGATGTCGTTGAGCTTCATGCGGCCGCTGATCCAGGCTGGCGTCAACTTGTCGTTGAACATCTTGACCGCTTCGGCTTCCTGATTGCGCTTGTGCAGGTCCAGCACGGCATCCTGAATCTGCATGTAAGTGTCGTGATCCTTCTCGAACGCCGCGAACTCGATGCGGTCCTCGTCGGTGGTCACCGTACTGCGGTAGTTGCCCATGTGCTCCTGGAGCCGGGCCTCGAACGTCTTGTAATCCGCCGCATCTTCGGCGCTGACGCCCTGGCCTTCCTTGAGCCCCAGCAGTTCCTGGGTCTGCAAATAGCTGTCGACCCAGGCACCACGGATCATCGAGCTGTAATAGACCCCGGGAATCGCGTCGTCACGCACGCTGTTCTCACTGGCCTCGATCTTCAACAACCGCGAATACGAGACGACCACCATCAGCAGCATGATGGCGATAATCACCGCAAAGCTCGCCAAAATGCGTTGGCGCAACGTCCAGTTCTTCACAGTCATTCCTCGGGCACAGGTCGAAATGCGGGGGAGTATAGCTGAGGGCGGTGTTTCATTTATAAGACGTGTTGCCGCTCCTCACCTTCCCGACACAAGTGCCGGCAAGGCTCTGGGAGGGGACTGTCGGGCATGACGCGGAACGCTTGCCAGCGACGCAATGGCAAAAAGGGGCGATGTATTGGCCATCATCGGCCTCTCGGCAGCGCTGTGGCGGGCGCGTTGGCGTCCCGCCACGGCGATGCAGGTCACGCAGAAGCCACTCGTACCTGCTTTTCCAGCTCGAGCTTCAACCCCGGCTCCAGCTTCAATTGCCGCGCCAGTTCGTCCAGATAGGACTTTTCCATGAAGTTCTCCTCGTCCACCAGCATCACGCTGGCGACGTACATCTCCGCCGCCATTTCCGGGGTGCTGGCGACGCGGGCGACATCGGCTGGATCGAGGGGTTTGTTGAGCTCGGCGTGCAGCCAGTGTTGCAGTTCCTGATCGTTGTCGAGCCGGGTGAACTCGCCTTCGATCAACTGACGCTCACGGTCGTCGATGTGGCCATCGGCTTTCGCTGCCGCGACCAGAGCCTTGAGAATCGCTTGGCTGTGTTGCTCGGCCTGCACGGGCGGCAGGCGATCCAGGGTCTGCGGTTCGGTTTGCGGCGCGGTGCCTTTCTGGGCGTTCCAGTTGCCGTAGGCCTTGTAGGCAATCACCCCCAACGCCGCGAGGCCGCCATAGATCGCGACCTTGCCACCCACCTTGCGCGCCTTCTTGCTCCCCAGCAGCAGACCCATGGCCCCGGCCGCCAGCGCGCCGCCACCGGCGCCGGAGAGCAGACTGCCGAGCCCGCCACTGCCGGAAGCCCCGCCGAGCAAACCGCCCAGGCCACCGGCAGCCGGTTTGTTCTGCGCCCCGCCAGCCTTGTCCTTCAACAGCTCCTGGCCAGACTTGAGTAATTGATCGAGCAATCCACGGGTGTTCATGTTCCGCCTCCAAACAGGGGTTATCCGGATCAACAAGGCCCTCAGACTAGTCCGAAAGTGCCCTCCCCCCACTTGTGAGTGTGCTTCCAGATGTTGCTCCAGCGGGTACTCGCAGCCTGCCGCTGAAAGCTCCCCACTCAAAAAACCGATATACACTCGGAGCAATCTATAAAAACCGCCCACCGGGTATTCCCTCCATGATGACCTTGCGTCAGATCCGTCACTTCATCGCCGTGGCCGAGACCGGTTCGATCTCCGCCGCCGCGCAAACCGCGTTCATTTCCCAATCGACCCTGACCCTGGCGATCCAGCAACTGGAAGAGGAAATCGGCGTCAGCCTGTTCAACCGCCACGCCAAGGGCATGACCCTGACGCACCAAGGACATCAATTCCTGCGCCAGGCGCACTTGATTCTGGCGACCGTGGACAACGCCAAACGCAGCCTGCAACAAAGCACCGATCAGGTTGCCGGGCAGTTGATCGTCGGCGTGACCAGCCTGGTGGCGGGTTACTACCTGGCGGACTTGCTCACGCGATTCCAGCGCGCCTATCCCAATGTCGAAATCCGGGTGATGGAAGACGAGCGCCCGTACATCGAGCATTTGCTGGTCAGCGGCGAAATCGATGTCGGGGTATTGATCCTGTCCAACCTCGAAGACCGCCATGCCTTGCAGACCGAAGTCCTGACCCATTCACCGCACCGCTTGTGGCTGCCGGCCCAGCATCCGTTGCTGGAACACGACAGCATCACCCTCGCCGACGTCGCCCGCGAGCCATTGATTCAACTGAATGTCGACGAGATGGATCGCAACGCTCAACGACTGTGGCGCGGCGCTGGCCTGCAACCAAAAATCACTTTGCGAACGGCGTCCACCGAGGCTGTGCGCAGCCTGGTGGCGGCGGGTCTCGGCGTTTCGATCCAGCCGGACATGACCTACCGCCCGTGGTCGCTGGAGGGCGACATCATCGAAGCGCGGCCGATTGCCGACCTCAGCCAGACCCTCGATGTCGGTCTGGCCTGGCGCCGTGGCACCGCCCGGCCAGCGTTGGTCGATCCGTTCCTGACCGTCGCCCGCGAGCAGCCCAACGGCGGACGCAAGCCATCTATTTAATCGAATGCCACCTTCAGTATTTAGAATTTGTCGACCCCGCAGGCGCGCACTAGTCTTGCTGCATCTCATAAGACGGTCGGCTTCCGGGGCACGGGAGCCACATGACCACACAAGAAAAGAGAACACGGAAAATGGCTGGCGCGCAGACCCCGATGTGTACCGCGTTATTGATCGACGGCGAACTGGTCGCCGGCCAGGGTTTCGTCGAGCCAATCCTCAACCCGGCCACCGGTGAAGTCCTGACTCACATTGCCGAAGCCAGTACCGAACAAGTCGAAGCCGCGATCCTCGCCGCCCACCGGGCCTTTGCCGAATGGTCGCGCACCACCCCGCAACAACGCTCCAACCTGCTGCTGGATATTGCCGGCGCCGTGGAAAAACACGCCGATCACCTCGCCCGTCTCGAAGCACTGAACTGTGGCAAGCCACTGCACCTGGCGCGTCAGGATGACCTGAGCGCCACGGTCGATGTGTTTCGGTTCTTCGCCGGTGCCGTGCGCTGCCAGACCGGCCAACTGAGCGGCGAATACCTGCCGGGCTACACCAGCATGGTGCGCCGCGACCCGATTGGCGTGGTGGCGTCCATCGCGCCGTGGAACTACCCGATCATGATGGCCGCGTGGAAGATCGCCCCGGCCCTGGCCGCCGGCAACACGTTGGTGTTCAAACCGTCGGAACACACGCCGCTGTCGATTCTGGCGCTGGCGCCAGCATTGGCCGAAATCCTGCCGCGCGGAGTGATCAATATCATCTGCGGCGGTGGCGAAGGGGTCGGCAGCCATCTGGTCGGGCATCCTAAAGTGCGCATGGTGTCGCTGACCGGCGATATCGTCACCGGCCAGAAAATCCTCCAGGCCGCCGCGAAAACCCTCAAACGCACTCATCTGGAACTCGGCGGCAAAGCGCCGGTGATCGTTTGCAACGACGCCGATCTGCAAGCCGTGGTCGAAGGCGTGCGCACCTACGGCTATTACAACGCGGGCCAGGACTGCACGGCGGCGTGCCGGATCTACGCCCAGGCCGGCATCCACGACAAACTGGTCGCCGAACTGGGCGCGGCGGTCAGCAGCCTGCGCTTCGCCGGCAAGCGTGACGCCGACAACGAAATCGGCCCGCTGATCAGCACTCGCCAGCGCGACCGCGTGGCCAGTTTCGTCGAACGCGCCCTCGGCCAGCCGCACATCGAACGGGTGACCGGCGCGGCGGTGCATTCCGGCGCCGGGTTCTTCTATCAACCGACGTTGCTGGCCGGTTGCAAACAGAGCGACGAAATCGTCCAGCGCGAAGTGTTCGGGCCAGTGGTCACCGTGACCCGTTTCGATGAGCTGTCCCAGGCCGTGGACTGGGCCAACGACTCGGAATACGGCCTCGCCTCGTCGGTGTGGACGCAGAATCTGGACAAGGCGATGCAGGTTGCCGCGCGGCTGCAATACGGCTGCACCTGGATCAACAGCCATTTCATGCTGGTCAGCGAAATGCCCCACGGCGGCCTGAAACGCTCCGGCTACGGCAAAGACTTATCCAGCGATTCGCTACAGGACTACAGCGTGGTGCGGCACATCATGGCCCGCCATGGCCAGCATCTCTGACTACGCTAATAACAAGCCGCTCACGGCATGCTTCACCGCGTTCACAACTGCCCCGACCATAATTTAAAGAAGAGGGATCAACCATGTTCGTGTACAAGACCGCACTTTTCAGTGCAATCACCACGGCCCTGCTGGCCAGCGTCAGCGTGCAGGCCGCCGAGCCGTTGAAGGCTGTCGGCGCTGGCGAGGGGCAACTGGATATCGTCGCCTGGCCGGGCTACATCGAACGCGGTGAAAGCGACAAGGCCTACGACTGGGTGACCGGTTTCGAGAAAGAAACCGGCTGCAAGGTCAACGTGAAAACCGCCGCCACCTCCGATGAAATGGTCAGCCTGATGGCCAAGGGCGGTTACGACCTGGTGACCGCGTCCGGCGACGCCTCGCTGCGGTTGATCGTCGGCAAGCGTGTGCAGCCGATCAACACCGCGCTGATCCCGAACTGGAAGAACCTCGACCCACGCCTGAAAGACGCGCCGTGGTACGTGGTCAACAAGCAGACCTACGGCAGCCCCTACCAGTGGGGTCCGAACGTGTTGATGTACAACACCAACTTGTTCAAGACCGCGCCGACCAGCTGGAGCGTGGTGTTCACCGAACAGAACCTGCCTGACGGCAAGCCGAACAAGGGCCGCGTGCAGGCCTACGACGGCCCGATCTACATCGCCGACGCGGCGCTGTACCTCAAGAGCACCAAGCCTGAGCTGGGCATCAAGGATCCGTACCAACTGACCGAGGAACAGTACAAGGCCGTGCTCGATCTGCTGCGCGCCCAGCAGCCGCTGATCCACCGCTACTGGCACGACGCGACCGTGCAGATGAGTGACTTCAAGAACGAAGGCGTGGCGGCGTCCAGCTCCTGGCCGTATCAGGTCAACGGGTTGACCACCGACAAGCAACCGATCGCCTCGACCATCCCGAAAGAAGGCGCCACCGGCTGGGCCGACACCACCATGCTGCACGCCGAAGCCAAGCACCCGAACTGCGCCTACAAGTGGATGGACTGGTCGCTGCAACCGAAAGTCCAGGGTGATGTGGCGGCGTGGTTTGGCTCGCTGCCGGCGGTTCCGGCGGCGTGCAAGGAGAGCGAACTGCTCGGCGCCGAAGGTTGCAAGACCAACGGTTTCGATCAATTCGACAAGATCGCCTTCTGGAAAACCCCACAGGCCGAGGGCGGCAAATTCGTGCCGTACAGCCGCTGGACTCAGGACTACATCGCGATCATGGGCGGCAGGTAGCGCTCGAAAATAACGCGGTCGGCTCCCTTTCCCCTCACCCGGAGGGAGAGGGAGCTAAAAGCGGAATGTCCGGCCTAACCCGGTCAGCTCCCTTTCCCCCTCGCCCCCTCCTGTCCACTATCGAACACACGCTTCACCGGAGCACCGCACCATGACGCTTGCAGTCCAGTTCACCAACGTTTCCCGGCAGTTCGGCGAGGTGAAGGCCGTTGACCGGGTTTCCATCGATATCCAGGACGGCGAGTTCTTTTCCATGCTCGGCCCTTCCGGCTCGGGCAAGACCACCTGCCTGCGCCTGATCGCCGGGTTCGAACAACCGAGCGCCGGCTCGATCCGCATTCACGGCGCCGAAGCGGCCGGTCTGCCGCCCTATCAGCGTGACGTCAACACCGTGTTCCAAGATTACGCGCTGTTCCCCCACATGAACGTGCTGGACAACGTTGCCTATGGCCTGAAGGTCAAGGGCGTGAGCAAGACCGAGCGCCACAAGCGCGCCGAGGAAGCCCTCGACATGGTCGCCCTCGGCGGCTACGGCACGCGCAAACCGGTGCAATTGTCCGGTGGTCAGCGCCAGCGCGTGGCCCTCGCCCGCGCACTGGTCAATCGCCCGCGCGTGTTGCTCCTCGATGAACCGCTGGGCGCGCTCGATCTGAAACTGCGCGAGCAAATGCAGAGCGAATTGAAAAAACTGCAACGCCAGCTCGGCATCACGTTCATCTTCGTCACCCACGATCAGACCGAAGCACTGTCGATGTCTGACCGCGTGGCCGTGTTCAACAAGGGTCGCATCGAGCAGGTCGACACCCCGCGCAATCTGTACATGAAACCGACCACCACGTTCGTCGCCGAATTCGTCGGCACCTCGAACGTGATTCGTGGTGATCTGGCGCGCCAGCTCAGCGGCCACGAGCAACCGTTTTCCATTCGCCCGGAACACGTGCGTTTCGCCGCAGGCCCGCTATCCGAAGATGAAATCGAAGTCAGCGGCCTGCTCCACGACATCCAGTACCAGGGCAGCGCCACGCGCTATGAACTGAAGCTGGAAAACGGCCAGACCCTGAGCATCAGCCAGGCCAACAACCAGTGGATCGACAGCAGCGCGCAACACCAGACCGGCCAGCGCCTCACCGCACGCTGGGCGCGGGAAGCGATGATCCCGCTGCACGACACCGTCCAGGGCGGGGTGTGACATGAGCACGCTCGCGATGACTCAATCGCCGCCGTTGCGCAGGTTTTCCAACCTGCTCTACCGCAAACCGAACCTGTATCTGTCGCTGCTGCTGGTGCCGCCGCTGCTGTGGTTCGGCGCGATCTATCTCGGCTCGCTGCTGGTGCTGTTGTGGCAGGGTTTCTACACCTTCGACGACTTCACCATGGCGGTCACGCCGGACCTGACCCTGGCCAATTTCGCCGCGCTGTTCCAGCCGTCGAACTTCGACATCATCCTGCGCACCCTGAGCATGGCCGTGGTCGTGTCGATCGCCAGCGCCATCGTCGCGTTCCCGATCGCCTACTACATGGCCCGCTACACCACCGGTAAAACCAAGGCGTTTTTCTACATCGCGGTGATGATGCCGATGTGGGCCAGCTACATCGTCAAGGCCTACGCCTGGACGCTGCTGCTGGCCAAGGGCGGCGTGGCGCAGTGGTTCGTTCAGCACCTGGGACTGGAGCCGGTCCTGCAATTCATTCTGGGGATTCCCGGCGTGGGCGGCAGCACCTTGTCGACCTCGCATCTGGGGCGGTTCATGGTGTTCGTCTACATCTGGCTGCCGTTCATGATCCTGCCGATCCAGGCCTCGCTGGAACGCTTGCCGCCGTCGCTGCTGCAAGCCTCCGCCGACCTCGGTGCGAAACCGCGCCAGACCTTCATGCAGGTGATTCTGCCGCTGTCGGTGCCAGGCATCGCGGCTGGCTCGATCTTCACTTTCTCGCTGACCCTGGGCGATTTCATCGTGCCGCAACTGGTCGGCCCGCCGGGCTACTTCGTCGGCAGCATGGTTTATGCGCAGCAAGGGGCGATTGGCAATATGCCGATGGCCGCAGCGTTCACTTTGGTGCCGATTGTGTTGATCGCGGTTTACCTGTCCATCGTCAAACGTCTGGGGGCCTTCGATGCACTCTGAGAAAGCTTCTCTAGGCCTGAAAATCGCCGCCTGGGGCGGGTTGGTGTTCCTGCACTTCCCGATCCTGATCATCTTCCTCTACGCCTTCAACACCGAAGACGCGGCGTTCAGCTTTCCACCCAAGGGCTTCACGCTGCACTGGTTCAGCGTGGCGTTCGGACGTCCGGACGTGCTGGAAGCGATCAAGCTGTCGCTGCAAATCGCGGCCATCGCCACGCTGATCGCCATGGTGCTCGGCACCCTCGCGTCGGCGGCGTTGTACCGACGGGACTTCTTCGGCAAGCAGGGCATTTCGCTGATGCTGATCCTGCCCATCGCCCTGCCGGGGATCATCACCGGTATCGCGCTGCTGGCGACGTTCAAGTCGCTGGGGATCGAGCCGGGGATGTTCACCATCATCGTCGGCCACGCGACCTTCTGTGTGGTGATCGTCTACAACAACGTCATCGCCCGTTTGCGCCGCACTTCTCACAGTCTGATCGAGGCCTCGATGGACCTCGGCGCCGACGGCTGGCAGACCTTCCGCTACATCATCCTGCCCAATCTCGGCTCGGCGCTGCTGGCCGGCGGCATGCTGGCGTTTGCGCTGTCATTCGACGAAATCATCGTCACCACCTTCACCGCCGGGCATGAACGCACCTTGCCGCTGTGGCTGCTCAACCAATTGAGCCGCCCACGGGACGTGCCGGTGACCAACGTCGTCGCGATGATGGTGATGCTGGTGACCATGCTGCCGATCCTCGGCGCCTACTACCTGACCCGGGGTGGCGAGAGCGTGGCCGGCAGCGGCGGCAAATGAACACCTGACTAACACCGCCATCATCCCTTGCGGGATTCGGTTTCAGCAGAAAAATAAAAGTGCCAGTGAGGACAAATCCATGCAAACCAAACTCTTGATCAACGGCCAATTGGTCAACGGCGAAGGCCCGGCACAACCGGTGCTCAACCCGGCGCTCGGCGAAGTGCTGGTGGAAATCAACGAAGCCAGCGAGGCCCAGGTCGACGCCGCCGTGCGCGCCGCTGACAGCGCATTCGCCGAGTGGTCGCAGACCGCACCGAAAGACCGCTCTCTGTTGCTGCTCAAACTGGCCGACGCCATCGAAGCCCATGGCGAGGAACTGGCGAAACTGGAGTCGGACAACTGCGGCAAGCCCTACAGCGCCGCACTGAACGACGAGATTCCGGCCATCGCCGACGTGTTCCGCTTCTTCGCTGGCGCCAACCGTTGCATGAGCGGTTCGGCCGGCGGCGAATATCTGCCCGGTCACACCTCGATGATCCGCCGCGATCCGGTCGGCGTGATCGCCTCCATCGCGCCGTGGAACTACCCGCTGATGATGGTCGCCTGGAAAATCGCCCCGGCCCTCGCCGCCGGTAATACCGTGGTGCTCAAGCCGTCGGAACAAACCCCGCTGACCGCGTTGCGTCTGGTTGAACTGGCGTCGGAAATTTTCCCGGCCGGCGTACTCAATCTGGTGTTTGGCCGTGGGCCATCGGTGGGCAGCCCGTTGGTGACCCACCCGAAGGTGCGCATGGTGTCGCTCACCGGCTCGATCGCCACCGGCTCGAACATCATTTCCAGTACCGCCGACAGCGTCAAACGCATGCACATGGAGCTGGGCGGCAAGGCGCCGGTGATCATCTTCGACGATGCCGACATCGATGCCGCCGTCGAAGGCATTCGCACCTTCGGCTTCTACAACGCCGGCCAGGACTGCACCGCCGCTTGCCGGATCTACGCCCAGCAAGGCATCTACGACAAGTTCGTCGAAAAGCTCGGCGCAGCGGTCAGCAGCATCAAGTACGGCGTGCAGAATGATCCGTCCACCGAACTCGGGCCGCTGATTACCGCGCAACACCGTGACCGCGTCGCCGGGTTCGTCGAGCGCGCCGTGGCGCAGCCGCACATTCGCTTGATCACCGGCGGCAAGGCTGTGGAAGGCAACGGGTTCTTCTTTGAGCCCACCGTGCTGGCCGACGCTCAGCAGGACGACGAAATCGTCCGCCGCGAGGTGTTCGGGCCCGTGGTGTCGGTAACCAAATTCAACGACGAAGCGCAGGCGCTGGAGTGGGCCAACGATTCGGACTACGGCCTGGCGTCCTCGGTGTGGACGGCAGACGTCGGACGTGCACATCGGATGTCGGCGCGTTTGCAGTACGGCTGCACCTGGGTGAATACCCACTTCATGCTCGTCAGCGAAATGCCTCATGGCGGTCAGAAACTGTCCGGCTATGGCAAGGACATGTCCATGTACGGGTTGGAGGACTACACCACGGTTCGGCATGTGATGTTCAAGCACTGAATCTTTAGCAGCTTCGCGGGCAAGCCCGCTAGGGCATCACCTCGGTTTCAAGGCAGAAACCGTCACCACGCATCACCAGGCATTCAAAACAATAACCACCGATCCGGGCGGCGCCTGTGCGCCCCGCCACGGTTTCGGCTATCCGAAATCTGCCGATTTCACGGAGCAACCCCATGAGTGCATCACCCGATCTCTCGAGCGCTGTCGCCGACAGCGATGCCGAACAACTGCGTCAACTGGGCTACACCTCCAACTTCAACCGCAGCATGAGCCTGTGGGAAAACTTCGCTTTGGGCTTCACTTATCTGTCACCGGTCGTAGGGGTTTATACCCTGTTCGGCCTGTGCCTGGCGGCGGGTGGCCCACCGATGTTCTGGGCCTACTTGCTGGTCGGTTGCGGCCAGTTGCTGGTGTGCCTGATCTTCGGCGAAGTGGTTTCGCAGTTCCCGATTTCCGGCGGCGTTTATCCGTGGGCACGCCGTCTGGTGGGCAAAAAATGGGCGTGGATGGTCGGCTGGATCTACTCCATCGCACTCTGCGTGACGATTGCTGCCGTTGCGGTCGGCGCCGGCCCGTACTTGGCCGCGATGATGGGTTTTGAACCGAGCAATAACACCAACATCGTCATCGCTCTGCTGCTGACCTTGTTCGCCACGCTGGTCAATCTCAGCGGCACCAAGACCCTGGCGCGGATCGCCATGTTCGGCTTCCTCTGCGAACTGGTCGGCGCGGTGATCGTCGGCGTGTACCTGCTGATCTTCGAGCGTCATCAACCGATCAGCGTGCTGTTCAACACCTTCGACATCAGCGTCGACGGCTCCTACCTGCCGGCATTCCTCACCGCCTCGCTGGCGGGGATGTTCCTCTACTACGGCTTCGAGGCCTGTGGCGACGTCGCCGAAGAAACCCCGAACCCGAGCAAGAAAATCCCGGTGGCCATGCGCATGACCATCTACATCGGCGGCATCGCAGCGATGTTCGCCTGCCTGGCGCTGATCCTCGCCGTGCCGGACATGCAAGCGGTGATCAACGGCACCGACAAGGACCCGGTCACCACCATCCTCAACAACGCCTTCGGCCCGGTCGGTTCGAAACTGGTGATGGGCGTGGTGATGATTTCCTTCATCTCCTGCGTCATCAGCCTGCAAGCAGCGGCGAGTCGTCTGCTGTACTCCTACGCCCGGGACGAAATGGTCATCGGCAGCCGACTGCTGAAAAAGATTTCTCCTACGACACAAGTGCCGGTTGCCGCGCTGTTCGTGTCCGGTGTCCTGCCGGCCCTGATCATCGCCCTCGGTTTCTTCCTGCAAGACGCCGTGGCCACCATCGTCAGCTTCGCCGCCATCGGCATCTACCTCGCGTTCCAGATGATCGTCCTGGCCTCCCTGTACGCCCGCAGCAAAGGCTGGAAACCGAGTGGCAAATTCACCCTCGGCGCCTGGGGCTGGCCGGTGAACATCGGTGCGCTGGTCTACGGCGTCGGCGCAATCATCAACATGGCCTGGCCACGCACGCCGGATGCGGCGTGGTACATCAACTACGCGATGGTGCTGAGTACGGTAATCGTAATTGGGCTGGGGTTGGTATACATGTGGATTGGCAAGCCGTATGACCATGGGAAGGCGCCGGCTGGGGATGCTTGGAAGGTCGGGCGTTAAATAAAGTAACTGCCCGCAAGGATGCGGGCAGCGTTTGTGGCTAGATCAGTTGAGGCCTGGAAAGTGTTTCGAACTCATCCATCAATAGATGAATTTCGGTACTTGGATTGGGTTCGCCGCTCAGAACGACATCTTCAAGCACTTTCGGCGCCTGAGCCCTCGCCACTCGAAATGGCTCACCCAGCAGTTGAGTGAAGTAGCTTGTGTTCCTGCCTTTTTCATATTTTTCCATATTCGGTTTTGCCCTCAGGCTCTTGGTAACCAATTCGCCCGGCGAGTTTTTCCCAACAGCTCGGAAAGGCTTGCGACTGAAACCAAAGTGCAGCAGAAGCCAGAACTCGAAACATGGATACGATGCGATGACCTTGATTCTTGGATGCGACTTCACCGCGTTCAAAGCACGCTCGAAACATGGGTGAGTATCGCGATCCAATACGCAGAAGACTTTGTCGAAACAGTCTTGGCGCACAATCGCCCGCTCAACGATTCCGCTCGGATGTGTAACACCGCAATGCACAATTTCAACCTGCGCTCTGGCCCGGAAGTAAAACGCAGCCTCCTCCAGATAGCGCTTCCCGGACTGGCTGTCTTCACACAACACCAACACCCGGGGTTGCGCCTTGAAACGGGACGCCTTGCGTTCAAACGACGTGCTCGAACTTCCCATCTTCAACCTCGCCTGAGCAGCGGTAACCCGCGATAACGACCTTCGAAATAGCGCTTCTCCACATCCTCGCTTTCCCGGCCTTCAAAGTCGTGAACGGAAAACAGACTCGTCGCGCCATGAGCATCACGCTCCGTTATCCAGAACTGATCCCGGCGAAGAATCTTTTCATTCATCAAGTGCGTGTCATGTGTGGTGAAGATCAGTTGCGTTTGCAGACCACTGTCGAGGTGTTTACCGATCAAGTCCGCGACGATTTCGGGATGGAGACTGCTGTCCAGTTCATCGACACACAAAATCCCGCTGCCACCGGCCTGATTCATCATGAACCAGGGCAACCAGAAGCCGATCAGGTTCTTTGTGCCGCACGATTCTTCCGAAAAGTCGAATTGCGCAGCGCCCGAGACCGTGGAATGCGTAAGAGTCACTTTGTCCTGTTGCGCAGCTGCAAAAAACTCTTTCAAAGTCAGTTTTCTATTGTCCGGGCACACTGCTGCATCCTCTGAACTGAGGTGAATGGCCGATACCGGAATATCCAGTGCACTTAGAAAATCACGCAGATCGCCTGTGTGGTTTTTGACCATTTGCAGAAACCGAATCGAAGCTGTTGATAACCCCGGCATGTTGTTTTGTTCAATCACCAACAGACCCGATTGAAACCAGCCAAATGGTGCCCGCAACTGGTTCAGTTCTTCACTGCTGTTTGCCACGGCCTGCGCAATAAACAGCATTTTCGGATTGGTCAGCCGGCGCCAGGCGTTATGCACCTCCTTGCCACCTTCAAGGGTTTTACCAAAGATGTAATGCTCGCCATGCTCATCAAACTGGCGGTGATACAGAAGCGTTTCCTTGCCCTTGGGGTAGACGAGCAACTGCTCCTGAACAATTCGTCGGGCATTCAAACCGAGCACGAACCGATAACGCATCCCGTCCTGGATGAAGTCGTATTCAAAGACGCTGGGGGCCTCTTTAAGCGTGTCATCGAAGCGAAAGGCAGAAGCGGGAAGCACCTCGTCATTGGAACCGGCGGGAGTCGCCAGCAAGCGTCCCACGACACCCATCGCCCGAATCAAGGATGACTTGCCCGAAGCGTTAGGACCGTAGATGGCGGCGACCTTCAATAAGTCGGGAAGCTTTTCCGCATGGACGGCTAACTTGAACGTGTTGCGCGTTTTGCTCAAACGGGGGCTCGCCGCCATGGACAAGGTTTGCCTGTCCCGGAACGAGCGGTAATTGGAAACTGAAAATTCGATCAGCATGGAGAAAACCTGCGGTTCATTCCTTGGATTCGAATAAATAAAGGAAAAACAGCGGGCCAGGTGCAGTCTCTCTGCGGGACATGCAAAAACAGGAAATTCCTACAGACGCAACCTTCGTGACAGACCATCAATTCCTACGAATTGCGTCGACAGAGTAGACTTGGCGCCGCTAGCGCCTGACCGATAGGCTTTATCCCGTCGCTGCCCAATCAGCGGCCCGGGGTCGAAGCCGGAAAACTGTCAAAACGGTGCTTGCGTGCCCCCATTGAACTGCGGCTGCTTTGCAACTTCAGTTCTGCGTTATGGCGGGCCGTGTGGCGCGGGCCTTCCGGCTTTTCCGTTTCGACAGGAAGTAACCCGACTTCGAACGCCACTCGGTTCGCCACCCAACCTGTCGGAGGGTTGATGGCGACTTTCCAATTCGAAACGGAAGTCAAAGCATGCACACTCAAAATTCAATTCCCGAGTTTTTCACCCCCACAGTGTTCACCCGGCACAATCGCTTTCTTCACACGCTTTTTCTCAAGTACCAAGCCTGGTTCTGCGTACAAGATCTCGGTCGACTCATGGGGCAACCACTGAATGAACGTCTCACCCAGAAGCTCGACCCCGACCAGCGCCGCACCGTCAGATTGCGCAAGAACGGCAAAATTATCGAGACGCCAATGGTCAGCGAATCCGGCATGTACGCGCTGCTCGTCCATCATTTCATCCCGGAAAACCGCAACCTGCGCCAATGGCTGAGCAATGAAGTCATTCCGATGTTGCGAGAAACCGGCTCAACACCTGAGCAGAACGGCCCGAGTCTGAGTTCAGTGCATTGGGCCGGCGTCACCGTCCCGCTGTTGCACTGGCAACAACAGGCATGGGTGAAATGGCGTGATATGCCTGAGTTGATACTCGGCCAGCAGCCATATCAGGCATCGGGGACGTGCAGCTGACGGCCTCACTTGGGCCAATGAAAAAGGGGGCGAACTCCAGAGTCCGCCCCCTTCAATGTTCACCCTCTACCTCGACCAATTTCTGACCGAGTCCCGAACAGATGCACAACGCCATCCCTGCACTACCGCCCATTCTCGAAATCATCCCGAGCGACGAGGGTTTTGCTGAAGACTACCTGCAAAAATTCCTCAAACAATGCGCGGTTGCCGAGCATCTGCACGCAATCAATGTCGGCCTCGCCGATGCTGATGCGGGTAAGTTGATTGATCTGGTTACCGTGAAAGCCAAATGGCTTTCACGGTAACCCTCTCTCAAAACCGCGAAACACTCCTCATCGCATCCACCAGATACCGCATCGCGATCCGGTCGCTTTCCGACAACTCCCGATACCGCTCCACCAGTTTCAGTTCATCAGGACTGAGCCGGCGCCTTCGCCGCACGTTTGAAAGGCAAGGAAAGATGCCCAGCATTTCGGTGATGCCTTGTACTTTTGCCATGGACGATGTCCTTCTCTGATACGTCAAGAATGTCTGGAAAACCGCATCGCCCTGCTCCTTTTCAGCAGCGATTTGAGCCCTACCGGCTGGATAAGTCGAACCGGTGATGCCCATAGGATAGAAATTAAATCGACGCTGAAAAGTGGTTTTTAGAGTAATTAGTCGAGAAAAGCAGAAATGCCCTCTAAATCAGAAAACCCTGTCGGATGTTTAACCGTAACGTCTTGTTTCATTGAGACACTTCGGCTTTGCTATCTACGAATTTTGCAAAGCCGGCGAACGGATTAAGCTAGCGGGCATCTGTGTATAGTCCATAGCGTTTGGCCGAAGGCTTGTCCGAACCGTAATTTCTGATCCAGTACGTGCCAGGAACGGCGCGGGATTGCTCACGACAGGTTGTATTTATGCACCGCAGGAATTTGCTCAAAGCGTCGATGGCCATTGCGGCTTACACCGGCCTCTCGGCCTCCGGTCTGCTCGCCGCCCGTGCCTGGGCCGCCGAGGGCGGTGCCGCCGACGGTGAAGCCCAGACGTTCGATTTCGAAGCGCTCAAGCGCCAGGCCAAGCAACTGGCCGGCACGGCTTATCAGGACACCAAACAGGTGTTGCCGCCGACCCTGGCGACCATGACCCCGCAGAACTTCAACGCGATCCGCTACGACGGCGAGCATTCACTGTGGAAGGAAAACAAGGGTCAGCTCGACGTGCAGTTTTTCCACGTCGGCATGGGTTTCCGCCAGCCGGTGCGCATGTACAGCGTCGATCCCAAGACCCGCACCGCGCGTGAAGTGCACTTCCGCCCGAAACTGTTCAACTACGAAAACACTTCGGTCGACACCCAGCAGCTCAAGGGCGACCTGGGGTTTGCCGGCTTCAAGCTGTTCAAGGCGCCGGAGCTGGATCGCCATGACGTGGTGTCGTTTCTCGGCGCCAGCTACTTCCGCGCGGTGGACGCCACTGGCCAATATGGCCTCTCGGCGCGCGGTCTGGCCGTCGATACCTACGCCAAGAAGCGCGAGGAATTCCCTGACTTCACCAAGTTCTGGTTCGAGACCCCGGACCAGAATGCCACCCGTTTCGTGGTCTACGCCCTGCTCGACTCGCCGAGCGCCACCGGTGCCTATCGTTTCGACATCGATTGCCAGGCCGAGCGCGTGGTGATGGAAATCGACGCCCACATCAATGCGCGCACCGCCATCGAACAACTGGGCATCGCGCCGATGACCAGCATGTTCAGTTGCGGCACGCACGAACGCCGCATGTGCGACACCATCCACCCGCAAATCCACGACTCCGACCGCCTGGCCATGTGGCGCGGCAACGGCGAGTGGATCTGCCGCCCGCTGAACAACCCGGCGACCCTGCAATTCAACGCCTTCGCCGACAAGGATCCGAAGGGGTTCGGCCTGGTGCAGACTGACCACGAATTCGCCAACTATCAGGACACCGTCGACTGGTACAGCCGGCGCCCGAGCCTGTGGGTAGAACCTACGACCGCCTGGGGCGAAGGCTCCGTCGATCTGCTGGAAATTCCGACAACCGGCGAGACGCTGGATAACATCGTCGCATTCTGGACACCGAAAAAACCGGTGGCCGCCGGCGACTCGCTGAACTACGGCTACAAGCTCTACTGGAGCGCCCTGCCACCGGTCGGCACGCCGCTGGCGCGGGTACACGCGACCCGTTCCGGCATGGGCGGGTTCACCGAAGGCTGGGCACCGGGCGAGCATTACCCGCCGGTCTGGGCGCGGCGTTTTGCCGTGGACTTCACCGGCGGCGGTCTGGAGCGCTTGCCGCAGGGCACCGGGATCGAGCCGGTGGTGACTTGCTCCAACGGCAAGGTGCAGGACTTCAGCGTGCTGGTGCTGGACGAGATCAAGGGTTACCGGATTCTCTTCGACTGGTATCCAACCAACGACAGCACGGACCCGGTGGAGCTGCGGCTGTTCATCCGCACCAACGACCGCACGCTGAGCGAAACCTGGCTGTACCAGTATTTCCCGCCGGCGCCGGACAAGCGCAAATACCCGTAAGGGTCTGAGACGCCGAGACAGCGTCGCTGCCTCCATCAAGCAAAAAGCCCCAACCATCACTGGCTGGGGCTTTTTGCTGTCTGGCGTTCACTCAATCGCGCAAATCAGACTCATGAATCGGCTGATCGCGATGGGTCGCCCGTTGATACTGAGCCGGCCAGGTCGCCTTGCGCCCGCCCAGGTCGTCATCGGCGTGCAGCGGCCAGTACGGATCGCGTAGCAGTTCGCGGGCGAGGAAGATGATGTCGGCCTGGCAGGTACGCAGAATGTGTTCGGCCTGCGCCGGCTCGGTAATCATGCCCACGGTGCCAGTGGCGACACCTGACTCCTTGCGCACCCGTTCGGCGAAGCGTGTCTGGTAACCCGGTCCGACCGGAATTTCCGCGTTCGCCGCCGTGCCGCCGGACGAGACGTCGATCAGGTCGGTGCCCAAGGCTTTCAGGCGTCGCGCCAGCTCTACGGTTTCATCCGGGTTCCAGCCGTCCTCGACCCAATCGGTGGCCGACACCCGCACGAACACCGGCAATTCCTCCGGCCATACCGCGCGCACGGCTTCGGTGACTTGCAGCACCAGGCGGATGCGGTTTTCAAAGGACCCGCCGTACTGATCACGGCGCTGATTACTCAAGGGCGAAAGAAACTGGTGCAACAGATAACCGTGCGCCGCATGGACTTCCACGACTTTGAAACCGGCGGTCAACGCACGTTTGGCGGCATCGACAAAGGCCTGGATGACCTCGGCGATCTGCCCCTCATCCAGCTGTTTCGGTTGGGTATGTTGCGGATCGAAGGCAATCGGCGATGGCCCGACCGGGGTCCAGCCGCCATCGTCCGGTTTGACGCTGCCATGCTTGCCGATCCACGGGCGATGGGTGCTGGCCTTGCGCCCGGCGTGGGCCAGTTGAATGCCGGCCACCGCGCCCTGGGCGGTGATGAAACGGGTGATGCGTTGCAGCGGTGCGATCTGTTCGTCGTTCCACAAGCCAAGGTCTTCGGCGGTGATCCGCCCGTCGGCGGTAACCGCCGTGGCTTCCGTGAACACCAGGCCGGCGCCGCCCACCGCGCGGCTGCCGAGATGTACCAGATGCCAGTCGTTGGCCAGGCCGTCGACGCTGGAATACTGGCACATGGGCGACACGGCGATGCGGTTGGACAGGGTCAGTTGGCGAAGGGTAAAGGGTTCAAGCAGCAGACTCATGGGGCACCTCTCGAATCAGTGGGCAGGCTCCAGGGTTCTGTTTGAATAGTCGACGAGTGACAGGAAAAAGGTGCAGCACCCGCCCCCGCGGGCAAAAAATTCGACAAGACGTCACAAGGCCAATCAAGCAGTGCTTAGAGCCTAGTCGACATCCGGGGATGACGGAGGGTTCCGAGTGATTCGGTGTCTGAAATGCCGCTTTGGCAGGCGAGCCTACTCCCACCCGACCGGTGCTTGGCCTGTGGGAGCGGGCTTGCTCGCGAAGGACTCAACGCGGTTCGATGTGGGCAATCATCAGTTGCACGGTTTCATTGCCACGAAACTCGTTGAGATCGAGTTTGTAGGCCAGTTCCACCCATTTGATCGTCGGATTCGGCCAGATGTCGCGGTCGATGCCGAAGGCAATACCGTCGAGCTTCACCGAACCACACTCGCTCTTCAGCACTACTTTCAGGTGCCGCTCGCCGACCACCCGCTGCTCCACCAACTGGAACACGCCGTGAAACAGCGGCTCCGGGAAATGCTGGCCCCAGGGACCGGCGTGACGCAGGGCGCGGGCCAGTTCGAGGTGAAACTCCTCGACTGCCAGGGTGCCGTCCGACAGCAGGCGTCCGGTGAGGTCTTCTTCGCGAAGTTGCCTACGCACTTCGGCGTCGAATGCCTCGGCGAACAACGGAAAATTCTCCTGCGGCAAGGTCAGACCGGCCGCCATCGCGTGGCCGCCGTACTTGCTGATCAACTCCGGGTGCTGCGCCGCCACCACACTCAGCGCATCGCGAATATGGAAGCCCTGCACCGAGCGTCCCGAGCCCTTGAGCAGGCCGTCGCCCGCATCGGCAAAGGCGATGGTCGGGCGGTGATAACGCTCTTTCATCCGCGAGGCGAGGATGCCGATGACGCCCTGGTGCCATTCCGGATCGAACAGGCACAGGCCGAATGGCATCGACTCGACCGGCAAGTCCTTGAGCTGGGCCAGCGCCTCACGCTGCATGCCCTGCTCGATGGATTTGCGGTCCTGGTTCATGCCGTCCAGTTGCGCGGCCATTTCCCGCGCCAGCGTGGCGTCATGGGTCAGCAGGCATTCGATGCCCAGGCTCATGTCATCCAGGCGTCCGGCGGCGTTCAGGCGCGGGCCGACGATGAACCCCAGGTCGGTGGAAGTGATGCGCGAGGCGTCACGCTTGGCGACTTCGAGGATGGCCTTGATCCCCGGCCGCGCGCGCCCGGCGCGAATCCGTTCCAGCCCCTGATGCACCAGAATCCGGTTGTTGGCGTCCAGCGGCACCACGTCGGCGACGCTGCCCAGCGCCACCAGATCCAGCAGTTCGCCGATGTTCGGTTGCGGTTTGCTCTCGTACCAGCCGAGGCTGCGCAGACGCGCGCGCAACGCCATCAACACATAGAAAATCACCCCGACCCCGGCCAACGCCTTGCTCGGAAATTCGCAACCCGGCTGGTTCGGATTGACCAGCGCATCCGCCTGCGGCAGTTCATCGCCGGGCAAGTGGTGGTCAGTGATCAGCACCTTGAGCCCGGCACGTCTGGCGGCGGCCACACCATCGACGCTGGAAATGCCGTTGTCGACCGTGATCAGCAACTGCGGCTCGCGGGTCAGCGCGACTTCGACGATTTCCGGGGTCAGACCGTAACCGTATTCAAAGCGGTTCGGCACCAGATAGTCGACATGCGCCGCGCCCAGCAGGCGCAAACCGAGCATGCCCACAGTACTCGCCGTGGCGCCGTCGGCGTCGAAATCGCCAACGATCAGGATGCGCTGGCGCTGCTCCAGCGCCGTCACCAGCAGATCCACCGCCGCATCGATGCCCTTGAGCTGCTGGAACGGGATCAGCCGCGCCAGGCTCTTGTCCAGCTCCACCTCGGACTGCACGCCCCGCGCCGCGTACAGGCGGGTCAGCAGCGGTGGCAGGTCACCGAGAAATGGCAGGGTGGCGGGCAACTGGCGAGGTTCGATACGCATGGTGTGACAGGAGCTTCTCTAAAATATGTGGGATTTTTCCGGGAGTGATGCAGCCTCAGCCGCGCTCGCCCTGCAACCATTCCAGCTGCACTTCGTGCTGACCACGATCGTCGGTGACGAAGATCGTCCCTTCGCTAATCATCACGTCCCACTTGATGACGCGGGGCATGTCCTTGGCCAGGGTCTCCAGTACTTCCTGAGGAACAGCGGCGATGTTGACGTTCTTCAGAGTCTTGATCGCCGGGATCACCTTGCCTTCCCAGACCCGCAGGCTACCGTAGGCCAGCAGGCTGGTGCGCTCGGTGCGACGCGAGCACCAGGTCAGGCGATCGGCGTCCGGCTGGCCGACTTCGATCCAGTGCAGGACACGGTCGTCCAGGCTCTTTTCCCACAATGCAGGTTCATCCACGTCCGACAGACCACGGCCAAACGACAGCAGTTCGTTGTACCAGAGGGCGTAGGCCAGCAGTCGCACGGTCATGCGCTCTTCGGTTTCCGAAGGGTGACGGGCGATGGTCTGCTTCACGGTCTCGTAGACGCCACGGTCGAGGTCGGTGAGGTTCAGTTCGTATTTGTAGGTGGTGGACGGCTGGGCCATGAACGGGCTTCTTGAGACGGGGAAAGTCGGCAAGTCTAACCGATGCCGTAGGCAATCAACGAATTGATGGCGATCAACCTTGCGCGACTGACAGCCGGCTATGTTAAAACGCTCTATCCGATCAGCCTTGTCCTACAGGATTTCCCATGCCGTTCGCCAACAAACCGCTCAGTGGTCTGAAAGTCATTGAACTGGGTACATTGATTGCCGGGCCGTTTGCCTCGCGCATCTGCGGCGAGTTCGGCGCCGAAGTGATCAAGATCGAGTCGCCGGACGGCGGCGATCCACTGCGCAAGTGGCGCAAATTGTATGAGGGCACCTCGCTGTGGTGGTTCGTCCAGGCACGCAACAAAAAGTCCCTGACCCTGAACCTGAAACACCCCGACGGTTTGGCGATCCTGAAAAAGCTGTTGGGCGAAGCCGACATCCTGATCGAGAACTTCCGCCCCGGTGTACTGGAAAAGCTCGGCCTGAGCTGGGAAACCCTGCACGCCCTGAATCCGAAACTGGTCATGGTGCGCCTCTCCGGCTTCGGCCAGACCGGGCCGATGAAGGATCAACCCGGTTTCGGCGCGGTCGGCGAATCCATGGGCGGGCTGCGCTACATCACCGGGTTCGACGACCGCCCGCCGGTGCGCACCGGGATTTCCATCGGCGACTCGATCGCCGCGCTGTGGGGCGTGATCGGTGCCTTGATGGCCCTGCGTCATCGTGAGGTCAATGGCGGTCTCGGCCAGGTCGTCGATGTGGCGCTGTACGAAGCCATCTTCGCCATGATGGAAAGCATGGTCCCGGAGTTCGACGTGTTCGGTTTCATCCGCGAGCGCACCGGCAACATCATGCCCGGCATCACGCCCTCGTCGATCCACACCAGCGCCGACGGCAAGCACGTACAGATCGGCGCCAACGGCGACGCCATCTTCAAGCGCTTCATGCTGATTATCGGCCGCGAAGACCTGGCCAACGACCCGGCCCTGGCGAGCAACGACGGGCGCGATGCCCGCCGCGACGAGCTGTACGGGGTGATCGACCGCTGGGTCAATTCGCTGCCGCTGCAGAGCGTGCTCGACCTGTTGAACCAGGCCGACGTGCCGGCCAGCCGGATCTTCAGCGCCGAGGACATGTTCAACGATCCACAATACCTGGCGCGGGAAATGTTCCTCCACGCCAGGCTACCGGACGGCAAGCCCTTCAAGATGCCGGGCATTGTGCCGAAACTCTCTGAGACACCCGGCTCGTCCGAATGGGTCGGCCCGACGCTCGGTGAACACAATGCGCAGGTACTCCACGATCTTGGCTACGACGAGAAGCAGATCGCCCGGCTGCGCGAAGACGGAGCCATTTAAGCTGAAGCACCGGCAGCCCTCCGCCAGCAACCGCGCCCACCACTGGTGGACGTGGCGGTCGTTCGGCCTGCTTTTTCTGTTGATCCTGCCGGCCTGGGCCGAGGCTAAACCGACGCTGATCTGGCTGTTGCGCGACCTCCCGCCACTGACGATTTTCGAAGGCCCGAAAAAAGGCCAGGGGGTCGTCGATCAATTGCTGCCGATGCTGATTGCCGGCATGCCGCAGTACGAACATACCCTGATGCGGGTCAACCGCGCTCGCGGCATGCAGATGCTGCACGAAAACCCTTTCGCCTGTGACCCCTCGCTGCTGTGGAACAAGGAACGGGCGCAATGGATGGTCTTTTCCATTCCTGCGTTTCGCGCTGTCAGCAATGGTCTGGTGGTTCGTCAGAAAGATCGCGCAGTGCTGGAGCCGTTTCTCGTTGATGGCGAAGTCGACCTGAAGGCCTTTCTGGCAAACGGCGAGAGAAAAGTCGGCGTGGTGGCTGAACGCAGTTATGGCGGTTATCTGGATGAACTGCTGAAACAGGCACCCAGCGGTTCACTGACCCCGCACTACGGAAATGACGCATTGCGCAATCTGCTGTCGATGCAACATCTGGGGCGGCTGCAGGTGGTGCTGGGCTACTGGCCGGAGATTCGCTATCAGGCGCTGCAGGCCGATATTGACGAAAATGGGCTGGTGTTCTTTCCGGTTCAGGGCACGGGCAAATACCTGTCGACCCACATCGCATGCACCGACACCACCCAGGGACGGCAGGCGATCCACGAAATCAACCACCTGCTGCGCACGCTGCCCCACGAGCCGGTGGATCAAAGCTATGCCGAATGGCTGGACCCGGACATGCGCACGGATTACCTGGAGCAGTCGCGGATATTCTTCGAACAACAGGCCGCGCAGTGAAATCCGGGCAAAAAGAAACCCCGAGAAGTGGGGAGACGACTCGGGGTTAAACGTGGCCTGTATCAAAGACCCGTAGCAGCAAGCGACAAGCACCGGAGCACAATGCTTGATCCTGCTGTTATGGGGTCTGACTGACCGGGATGCAGGAAGGTTCCCACAAAATACAAATCCGTTTCAGACAACCAGTGGTTGCTTGTCCCCGGCGGCGTTGCGCAGCGCTGCGATCACACAAGGCTCAAGCCGGCCTTCGGCAATCAGCACGTCACGGTGCAGACCATCGACCACATCGGTCAGCTGGCGTTTGTCGCTCAACTGCGCTTGATTGAATTCGCGTTCCACCGCAATGGCACCGCTGCCGTTCCTCAAGGTGACCAGGCATTCGCCATGGGCACCACAAGGGGTCAACGTCACCTGATACGGGCTTAGAGCCTCACCGAGCAATAGACTGATACTTTCCATCTCGATCTCCACTCATTAGTCCGAAAACAAAGTGCCTGGGGCGTGTTCACAGTAAATGACCACCGGCCCGAGAAGAAAGTTCTGATCGTCGGGCTGCACCCTGGAAAGACACCGTCCTGTCAGAGCATGCCGAGTGAAGATGACAGAAAAACAACCACGCCCTCAGACGCCGACGACCTGCACTCGTTGCTGCAGGTAAGTGTCCAGCAGCGCCCTCATCAGGACCGCCGACACTGGCGTATGCAACCAGCCCAGCAAGTGCAGTTGATGATCCTGCAACAGCCTGCGCAGGTCACTGAGCAGACTCGGCGCCACGTTGCCCAGCAGGATCACCGACTGCGTCGCCCGCTCCAGCGCCACATGGCGAATCAGCGCCATGCCTTCCCCGCCCTTCAATTGCGGATCGCAAATCACGATGTCGACCGCCCCGCGCCGCTCCAGCGAGGTCAGCGCCGAGGTCAGGGTCGGCGCCGTCAGCACGTCATAAATGCCGATTGCATTGAGCATCTGATGCAGGGCCATCAACTGGAAGGGATTGGGTTCGAGAATCAGGACTTTAAGCGAGCGCATGGCGACCCCTGCAACGGCAAACGCGGCGTCTCACCGCAATTGGCGCTCACTGTAGGGCAGCCAATCCGGGCCTCCCATCGGAAAAGGAGGTGCTTTGCATAGGAATTTTCTGATTTTCAAAGCAGACACTGACAACCGCTTTCCGCCCTGCGCTGGGTGATATCCGTCCAGCCTCCCACCAGCCCGCGCAACTCGCCGTCGGCACTGAAAAACGGCACCGTCCACTGATAGACCTCATGCACGCCGCTCTTGAACAACAACTGGCGCGTGCTGAAACGCGTCTTGCGCGTGCGCAGCTGGATCATGAATTCACCGTGCAGCATTCGCGCGGTCGACTCCGGCAACGCGTCGACCTCGATCAGCAGGCGTCCCTGCACCTGATCGAAACGAACCGACAACGCCTCCTCGTAACTTCTGTTGCACAGGATCAGGCGCCCCTGCAAATCCCGCACGAACACCGGGTCCGGCATGGCGTCGATCAACGCGCGCTGAAATGCCAACTGGTCACTCAGGTTGCGCTCCACGTCACAGCGCTGCTTGACCTCGGCGGTCAGCCGACGGTTCCACAGCAACGACAACACCCCGAACACGCTGACCACCAGCATGCCCCAACAGCCCCATTGCGTAAGGCGTTGCCAGAGCGTCGGCACAGCGGCAGGCACGACGCCGCTCAGCCATTTCATGCGGATCGCGCGCAGTTCGCTGGCGTGGAACGCCTCCAGCGCCTTGTTGAGGATACTCAGCAGCTCGGGCTGGCCCTTACGCACGGCCAGGTGATCGGCCTCCCACTTGCCCTCGACCAGGGCACCGACCTTGAGCAGACCCGATGGATAGAGTTGGGCGCCCGTCTCGTTCTCAATGGTGGCGTAAGCCTCACCGCTTTCGACCAGCGCCCGGGCTTCGGCATAGGTCTTTACCGAACGGACTTCGATGGCGGGGTAATCGCGACGTATGGAATCTTCCAGTGCATGCCTGGCCGGAAGCACCAGTACCCGCTTGGCCAGTTGCTCCAGGGCGTTCACCTCGGGCGCCCCCCGGCGCCCGACGAACACCCAGCCAGCCCCGCCAAAGGCATGACTGAAATCCAGGAACGCCTTGCGCTGATCGTTCATCGCCAGGGTCGTGCTGATGTCCGCCGCTCCGCTCTCCAGGCGTTCGAGCATCTGATCGGTGGAAAACGATTCCTGATAGACGAATCGCAGGCCGGTCATGGCGCTGATGCGCCGCAGGACATCGTTGTTCAGACCGCTCCAGTGACCGTGTTCATCCTGGAACAGATACAGCGGGTATTGCACCGCCGCGACAGTCACCTCGGGATGATCCCGAATCCACTGGTGTTCCGCCTCATCCAGTTCGATCGGAGCGACGTTGAGTGGCTCCTGATCATGCAGCGCCAGTTGCGCGGCCTCGCTCCCGGGTGTTGCCCCCAACACCAGCACCAGACACAACCGGCCAAGCGTCGATTTCATTGCTCTTTCAAACAGCATTGCCACTTCCTTCGTGATGGAGTCACCCGTCCTTCAAGGGTGAAAACCCGAGCAGTGTGGCAGCAGAAACAAAAAAGCCCGTCAGGAGACGGGCTTCAAAATGTGACAGCTTTTCGGGCTTAAAGCGGCTTGCCGCGATTGCCATGCTGGCTGACAAAGGCCTGCACGGCTTTCAGCTCATTTGCCAGAACGGTGCAACGCTCTTCTCTCTCAAACAAATCAGAAAGATGTGCAGGGAGTTCGAGAGCTTTTCCTACACCGGCCTTTTCCACCGCGTCAGGGAATTTGACCGGGTGGGCCGTTCCCAGAATCACCATCGGGATGTCCAGGCTGCGACGGCATTCACGCGCGGCCTTCACGCCGATGGCGGTGTGCGGATCCAGCACTTCGCCGGTCTGGGCAAAGACTTCGGCGATGGTTTCGCAGGTTTGCGCATCGTCCACGGCCAGGGAGTCGAACAGCTTGCGTGCTTCGGTCCAGCGTTCCTGCTCGACGCTGAAGCCGCCGCCCTGCTTGAACGAGTCCATCAGCCCGGCAATCGCCGCGCCGTTGCGACCGTGCAGGTCGAACAGCAGGCGTTCGAAGTTCGACGACACCATGATGTCCATCGACGGCGACAGGGTGGCGTGCAGGGTTTCCTTGACGTACTGGTTGCCGCTCATGAAGCGGTGCAGGATGTCGTTGCGGTTGGTGGCGACGATCAACTGGTTGATCGGCAGACCCATGTTGCGTGCCAGGTAACCGGCGAAGATGTCGCCGAAGTTGCCGGTCGGCACCGAGAACGATACCGAACGCGCCGGGCCGCCCAATTGCAGCGCTGCGTGGAAGTAGTAAACGATCTGGGCCATGATCCGCGCCCAGTTGATCGAGTTCACCGCGACCAGACGCGTGCCCTTGAGGAAGCTCTGGTCGGCGAAACTCGCCTTGACCATTTCCTGGCAGTCGTCGAAGTTGCCTTCGATGGCGATGTTGTGGATGTTTTCACCGAGGATGGTGGTCATCTGCCGGCGCTGCACTTCGGACACACGGTTGTGCGGGTGCAGGATGAAGATGTCGACGTTTTCGCAGTGCTTGCAACCTTCGATGGCCGCCGAGCCGGTATCACCGGAGGTGGCACCGACGATCACCACGCGCTCGCCGCGCTTTTCCAGCACGTAGTCGAGCAGGCGACCGAGCAGTTGCAGGGCGAAGTCCTTGAACGCCAGGGTCGGGCCGTGGAACAGCTCCATCACCCATTCGTTGCCGTTCAGTTGGCGCAACGGCGCGACGGCGTTGTGCGAAAACACACCGTAGGTTTCTTCAAGGATCTTTTTGAAATCGGCATCCGGGATGCTGCCGGTCACGAACGGACGCATCACCCGGAAGGCCAGTTCGTGGTACGGCAGGCCCGCCCAGGAAGCGATTTCTTCCTGGGTGAAGCGTGGCAGGTTTTCCGGGACGTACAGACCGCCGTCGGTGGCAAGGCCAGCCAGCAGGACGTCTTCGAAATTCAGGGCCGGTGCCTGGCCGCGGGTACTGATGTAACGCATGACTGACTCCAATGGACAGTGTTCGCAGCACCGGGCCACGCGGACCCGGTGCTCGATAACGGCTTAGTTCAGGGACTCGACACGGATCCGCACAACCGGACCGACCACACCCGCCAGCGCTTCGAGGGCAGCGATGGCGTCGTTGATGTGCTGCTCCAGCACACGATGGGTCAGCAGGATCATCGGCACCAGGCCATCGTGCTCCTCGACTTCCTTCTGCATGATCGACTCGATGTTGATGCCACGCTCCGACAGGATGCTCGCCACCTGGGCCAGAACGCCCGGATGGTCCTTGGCCTGGATGCGCAGGTAGTAAGCGCTTTCGCAGGCTTCGATCGGCAGGATCGGATGGGCCGACAGCGAATCCGGCTGGAAGGCCAGGTGCGGAACGCGGTTTTCCGGGTCGGAGGTCATGGCGCGAACCACGTCCACCAGGTCGGCGATCACCGACGAAGCGGTCGGCTCCATGCCGGCGCCAGCGCCGTAGAACAGGGTCGAACCGGCAGCGTCGCCGTTGACCATCACCGCGTTCATCACGCCGTTGACGTTGGCGATCAGACGATCGGCCGGGATCAGCGTCGGGTGGACGCGCAACTCGATGCCGGCAGCAGTGCTGCGCGCCACACCGAGGTGCTTGATGCGGTAGCCCAGGGCTTCGGCGTAGTTCACGTCGGCGGTGGTCAGCTTGGTGATGCCTTCGGTGTAAGCCTTGTCGAATTGCAGCGGAATGCCGAACGCGATCGAGGCCAGGATCGTCAGCTTATGCGCGGCGTCGATGCCTTCAACGTCGAAGGTCGGATCGGCTTCGGCATAACCCAGCGCCTGGGCTTCGGCCAGCACGTCTTCGAAGGTGCGACCCTTCTCGCGCATTTCGGTGAGGATGAAGTTGCCGGTGCCGTTGATGATCCCGGCCACCCAGTTGATACGGTTGGCGGACAGGCCTTCGCGGATCGCCTTGATCACCGGAATGCCACCGGCCACGGCCGCTTCGAACGCCACGATGACGCCTTTCTCGCGTGCCTTGGCGAAAATTTCATTACCGTGAACGGCAATCAGAGCCTTGTTCGCGGTGACCACATGCTTGCCATTCTCGATGGCCTTGAGTACCAGCTCGCGGGCAACGGTATAGCCGCCCATCAGCTCTATGACGATGTCGATCTCAGGGTTCGTGGCCACTTCGAAGACATCGTTGGTAATCGCAATACCGGTCGTCTGGAACTGAGGCTTTGGCGTGCGCATGGCAATTTGTGCCACTTCGATTCCACGCCCGGCACGACGAGCAATTTCCTCGGCGTTGCGCTGAAGTACGTTGAAGGTTCCGCCACCGACGGTCCCTAACCCACAGATGCCTACTTTGACCGGTTTCACTGTGAACTCCCCATAAAACGGCCGACACGAGGCCGGCCGTGAAAACAACCGCAGGTTCGCGGCTCTCATTGATGGCCCGGCAATGCTGCCACCGGACCACGCTCGTCAACGGCTGCCCGTGACGATGCGAATTTACTTCGCGCCCAGCGCCAGTTTGGCGACTTGTGGCGCAGGCTGGTAGCCCGGGATGACTTGTCCGTCAGCCAAAACGATGGCCGGCGTGCCGTTCACACCGATCGACTGACCGAGGGCGAACTGCTTGGAAACCGGGTTATCGCACTTGGCGGCCTTGATTTCCTTGCCGTCGACCATTTTGTCCATGGCCGACTTCTTGTCTTTGGAGCACCACACCGCTTGCAGTTGCTCGTCACCCGGCGAACCCAGGCCCTGGCGCGGGAACGCGACATAACGCACTTCGATGCCGCGCTTGTTCAGCTCCGGCACTTCGGCGTGCAGCTTGTGGCAGTACGGGCACGTGGTGTCGGTGAACACGGTGATGTGGGACTTGGTTTCGCCCACGGCCGGGTAGACCACGGTTTCGGCCACCGGGATCGCATTGATCAGTTTGGAAATGCCCAGGCGCTCGGTCTTCTCGGTCAGGTTGACCGGTTTACCGTCCTTGAGCTGGAACATGTAGCCCTGAACGATGTACTGGCCGTCGGCGCTGGCGTAGAGCACGCGGCTGCCCTTGAGCTTGACTTCGTACAGGCCCGGCAGCGGGCTGGCGGTAATGGTGTCCACCGGCACGTCGAGCTGGAGGTTTTCCAGGCTCTGGCGGATGGCTTTGTCGGCCGCATCATCGGCGACGGCAAAGGTGCTGACCAACGCAATGGCTGCGGCGGCGAAAATCTGGGTCAGACGCATGAGAACTCCTGAAGGCGGACAAATGGAACGATCAGAACGCCCGTGCCGGAACACCGGGTCATAACCGCCCATCGTGCAAACCGGCAAAGCCTAACACATAAGGCCTGCATGGCCGAATGCGCCTGTCGCAAGACTTCCGGCTTCCTGGTTCAGCCACGCGGGTGATGTTTGGCATGCAGGTCCTGCAACCGTGCCCGGGCGACATGGGTGTAAATCTGCGTGGTCGACAGATCGCTGTGCCCCAACAGCATCTGCACCACCCGCAAGTCCGCACCGTGGTTGAGCAAGTGAGTGGCGAAGGCGTGGCGCAACGTGTGCGGCGACAGGGACTTGCCGATCCCGGCGACCTTGGCCTGATGCTTGATGCGGTGCCAGAAGGTCTGCCGGGTCATCTGCTCGCCGCGCAGGCTGGGGAACAGCACATCGCTGGGGCGCCCGCCGAGCAGTTCGCTGCGACCATCGCGCAGGTATCGCTCGACCCAGACAATCGCCTCCTCGCCCATCGGCACCAGGCGCTCCTTGCTGCCCTTGCCCATGACCCGCAGCACACCCTGGCGCAGGTTGACCTGCTCCAGCGTCAGGCTCACCAGCTCAGTCACCCGCAAGCCACAGGCGTACAGCACTTCGAGCATGGCGCGATCGCGCTGGCCGATGGCTTCGCTCAGATCCGGTGCTGCGAGCAGCGCTTCGACATCGGCCTCCGACAGGGATTTGGGCAGTGGTCGGCCCAGTTGCGGCATGTCCACGCGCAAGGTCGGGTCGACCGAGATCAGCTTTTCTCGCAGCAGATAGCGATAAAAGCCACGAACACCGGAGAGAAATCGCGCGGTGGAGCGGGGTTTGTAATTCTGCTCCAGACGCCAGGCCAGGTGATCGAGGATCAGCTCGCGACCGGCGTTGATCAGTTCCAGATGTTTTTCCTGCAACCAGCCGTTGAACAGTGCCAGATCACTGCGATAGGCATCGCGGGTGTTATCGGACAGGCCTTTTTCCAGCCACAGGGCGTCGAGAAACTGGTCAATCAGCGGATGGTCGATGGCAGGCATGGGCACGCAAATAACGAGTGAACGGGAAATGGCGGTCAGTCTTTCACAGCGCGTCAGTTCAAGGAACCGTTCTGTGTTGTCCAGGCCATCGATTCCCACCCCCACAGCCATCGAACGCAGTGATCCGATTCCGAATCATCCCGCGGAACCGGGATGAATAAATCGCAGGCAACAAAAAAGCAGCCCGTAGGCTGCTTTTTTCTGCATCGGAGACTGGGATTAAACCAGTTTTTCCTTGATGCGAGCTGCTTTACCCGACAGGTCGCGCAGGTAGTACAGCTTGGCTTTACGTACGTCACCGCGACGCTTGACAGCCATGCTGTCGATTTGCGGGGAGTAGGTCTGGAAAGTACGTTCTACGCCAACACCGTTGGAGATTTTACGAACGGTGAACGCACTGTTCACGCCGCGGTTACGCTTGGCGATTACAACGCCTTCGAACGCTTGCAGACGGGAACGATCGCCTTCCTTCACTTTCACCTGAACGACAATGGTGTCGCCCGGGGCAAAGGCAGGGATTTCTTTGCTCATCTGCTCTGCTTCGAGTGCAAGGATGATTTTGTTGGTCATGCTGTGCTCCTAAGGTAAATCGTCGGATCTACCATCGATACGTTGTTAACTATCGTCCCGCTCGCGGATGTATTCCTCGAGCAGCTTCTTCTCTTCTCCAGAAAGCGAGCGGCTTTCCAGAAGATCGGCGCGTCGTTCATAGGTCCGACCAAGGGACTGCTGTAAACGCCAACGCCGGATGTGCGCGTGGTTGCCACTCAGCAACACGTCGGGTACACGCTGATCCGCATACACCTCAGGTCGGGTGTAGTGCGGGCAATCCAGCAGACCATCCGTAAAGGAATCTTCCTCGGCGGAGTCCGCATGCCCTAAAGCTCCAGGCAGCAGTCGTGTAACCGCATCGATCAGGACCATGGCCGGCAGCTCGCCGCCAGACAATACATAGTCGCCAATCGACCACTCTTCATCGACATGAGCCTCAATAAACCGCTCGTCAATGCCTTCATAGCGGCCGGCAATCAGGATCAATGCATCCGATGTTGCCAACTCGCGTACCGCCGACTGATTCAGTTGACGGCCTTGGGGGGACAGGTAAATCACCTTCGCCGCCTCCCCGGCTGCTGCCTTGGCCTGAACCAGAGCATCTTCCAGGGGCTTGATCTTCATCACCATGCCCGGACCACCGCCAAACGGGCGATCGTCCACAGTGTGATGTCGATCCGTCGTGTAATCTCGCGGATTCCAACAGGTCAGCTGCAAGAGCTCCTGTTTGACCGCACGACTGGTAATGCCGTACTCACTGATGGCCGAGAACATCTCGGGGAACAACGTGATGACTTCTATGCGCAGGCTGGCCATTGCTTAGAAATCCGCGTCCCATTCCACCCTCATTTCGCCTGCCTCCAGGTCGATTGCCAGCACGCATTGCTCTGTATAGGGCAACAACCGCTCGCGATCATCCAGGCTGCCTGCGCAGGGCTTGACCACCAATACATCGTTCGCGCCGGTCTCCAACAGGTGATCAACCTTGCCGAACAGCTGTTCGTCCTGGTTGATGACTTTCAGACCAACCAACTCGTACCAGTAGTACTCGTCGTCAGTCAGGTCGGGCAAAAGGCTTCGCGAGATACAAATCTCGTAACCGCTCAGAAGACGGGCTTCATCACGATCGTCGAGGCCTTTGAGCTTGGCGACCAGATCCTTTTGAGTGGAACGGCCACTGACCAGCTCGACCTGTTTGACCACGCCTTCGCGCCGAAGCGTCCAGTTGCGGTAATCCAACAGGTTTTCTATCGGATCGGTAAAGGAAAAGACCTTCACCTCGCCGCGAACGCCGTGAACCGAAAAAATCTTGCCGACAACGATCAGGTCATCAGCTTTTTCTGGCGTCGCGCTCATATTGCTCAGGCTGCAGCCTTGGCTTTTTCCTTCAGCAACTGAGCAACACGCTCAGATGGCTGTGCGCCAACGCTCAACCAGTAGTTCAGACGCTCGTCGTTTACAGACAGACGAACTTCCTGACCACGGGCAACCGGGTTGAAGAAGCCGATTTGTTCCTTGTGGGAACCGTCACGCGGGTTGCGGGAGTCGGTTACGGTCAGGTGGTAAAACGGGCGCTTTTTGGAGCCGCCAAGGGCAAGACGGATTGTTAGCATGTGAACATCGTTCCTGTAGTCGGTGCTGCAAATCTAAATGCACAGCGGGCATGGGTGCCCGAAAGGCCGCATATTCTAAGGAATATCCGGACTTTTGCAAATGACTTTTTCCGGCGCCTGTGGCATGCCGTGCAGATTTGCGATAGAGCCGTCGATGAAAACGGCCGGTCAGCTCCCGCCGGGTGCGGGTTTGCTGTGGATCCCGCATCCTTGCGGGGCCTGCGCCGGTACGACGACCGGCGAGTTCTTTTACATCTTTGGCATGCCACCGCCGGGCAACATACCGCCCATGCCGCGCATCATTTTCGCCATTCCGCCCTTGGCGGAGAATTTCTTCATCATCTTCTGCATCTGCTTGTGCTGCTTGATCAAGCGACCGATGTCCTGCACCTGAGTGCCGGAACCCAAGGCGATCCGGCGCTTGCGCGAACCGCTGATCAGCTCAGGGTCGCGGCGCTCGGCCGGGGTCATGGAGTTGATGATGGCTTCCATCTGCTTGAACTGCTTTTCAGCCGCATTCTGGGCATTGCCCATCTGCGACAGGTTGACGCCACCGATGTTCGGCAGCTTGTCCATGAGCCCGCCAAGGCCGCCCATGTTCTTCATCTGTTGCAACTGATCGCGGAAGTCTTCCAGATCGAAGCCTTTGCCCTTCTTCAGCTTCTTGGCCAGCTTGTCGGCCTTTTCCTTGTCGAGGGTCTGCTCGGCCTGCTCGATCAGGCTGAGCACGTCACCCATGCCGAGGATCCGCGACGCGATACGCTCAGGGTGGAACGGCTCGAGCGCTTCGGTCTTCTCGCCCATACCGATGAACTTGATCGGCTTGCCAGTGATCGCACGCACGGACAGCGCGGCACCGCCACGGGCGTCGCCGTCGACCTTGGTCAGAATCACACCGGTCAGCGGCAGCGCATCGCCGAAGGCCTTGGCCGTGTTGGCAGCGTCCTGGCCGGTCATGGCGTCGACCACGAACAGGGTTTCGACCGGGTTGATCGCGGCGTGCAGCGCCTTGATCTCGCCCATCATCTCTTCGTCGATGTGCAGACGGCCGGCGGTGTCGACGATGACCACGTCGATGAATTTCAGTTTTGCTTCTTTAATAGCCGCGTTGGCGATGTCGACCGGTTTCTGGCTCAGGTCGGACGGGAAGAACGTCACGCCGATGTCGCTGGCCAGGGTTTCCAGCTGCTTGATCGCCGCCGGACGGTAGATGTCCGCCGACACCACCATGACCGACTTCTTCTTGCGCTCTTTAAGGAAGCGCGCCAGTTTGCCGGCGGTGGTGGTTTTACCGGCACCCTGCAGACCGGCCATCAGTACGACGGCAGGTGGCACGGCACTCAGGTTCAAATCTTCGTTGGCCGCGCCCATCAGGCTTTCGAGCTGGGCCTGGACGATCTTCACGAACGCCTGGCCTGGCGTCAGGCTGCGCGACACCTCGGTGCCGACGGCGCGTTCCTTGACCGAACTGACGAAGTCCTTGACCACCGGCAGGGCGACGTCGGCTTCGAGCAACGCCATGCGCACTTCGCGCAGGGTGTCTTTGATGTTGTCCTCGGTCAGCTTCGCCTTGCCGGTGACATGGCGCAGCGTCTGCGAGAGACGGTCGGTTAAGTTTTCAAACATTGCGCGATCCTTTCAGGCCCTGTGTAGACCGGGATAATGGCGGCCCAGACCGGAATCAACATGTGCTCGGCGAGCCTGCGGCGTGGGCAGGTCGCGGATTATAGCGAAGACTGCGTCTGGCGGACACCTCGCCGTCAGGTCATGTGGTCTTTCGTGCCGTGACCGTTCTATGCCAAACTCAGCGCCTTTCGGGCTTGCCTAACAGGACTTATGCTCCCCTTGTCACCGAGTTTGCTGACCACCCTCGCCGCCGCCCTCCTATATGCCGCTGCGACCCTTTATCAGGGCACCCGCCTGGCCACCGGCGCCAAGGCCAACAAGCGCCTGCTGGTTACGCTTGGCGTCTTCGCCGTGCTGGCCCACAGCGCCAGCCTGCTGACCCATCTTCTGACCCCGATCGGCCTGGGCCTGGATTTTTTCAGTGCATCGAGCCTGATCGCGGCGGCAGTCATCGCCCTGACCCTGCTGGCCTGTTCGCGCATCCCGGTGGAAAACCTGCTGGTGCTGCTGTTCCCGCTGGGAGCGATTACGGTGTTGCTGGCGCAGTTCGCGCCCACCGGCACGGTCCAGATCATCGATGAAGAGCCCGGCATCCTCGCCCACATCCTGCTGTCGATCCTCGCCTACGGCATGTTCACCATCGCGGTGTTCCAGGCCTTGCTGCTGCTGGTGCAGGATCACCAGCTCAAGCACAAGCACCCGTCCGGGCTGATCCGCAACTTCCCGCCGCTGCAAACCATGGAAAGCCTGCTGTTCGGCTTCCTCTGGGCGGGCTGGACCTTGTTGTCGCTGTCGCTGATTTCCGGCTGGCTGTTCGTCGAGAACCTGTTTGCCCAGCATCTGGTGCACAAGACCCTGCTGGCCTGTCTGGCCTGGGTGGTGTTCAGCGTGCTGTTGTGGGGTCGCAACCGCCTCGGCTGGCGCGGCCACAAAGCGATTCGCTGGACCCTCGCCGGTTTCTGCCTGCTGATGTTGGCGTACTTCGGCAGCAAACTGGTCCGTGAATACATCCTGCACATCTGACGGGCGGCATAAATGGACGGTTTGCCCATAGGGCCGATGCTCGCGGTATTTGTCCTGCTGATTTTGTGGTCGGGGCTGTTTACCGCCGTCGAAGTCGCGCAGCAGTACCTGCTGGCGCAACGCACCGCCTCGCGCGCCAGTGACAAACCGCTGGCGCAGCTGAGCTTCCCCCTCGACAGCCTGATTCTCTGCAATACCCTGTGCCGCGCCCTGGCCGTGGTGCTTGCCACGCTGCTGGCGATTTTCCTGTGTGAAGAAAAGGGACCTTGGGTCGCCTGCCTCGGTGCCGGCGCGATCCTGCTGGTGTTCGCCGACTACTTCCCGCGCACCCTCGCCCAGCGCTATCCGGATGCGGTGCTGGCCTTCGGCAACACGTTGCTGGCGGTGCCGCTGAAAATCATCTATCCCGCCGCCTGGCTGCTCAGTGGCAGCAGCCGCCTGTTGCTGCGCCCGTTCGCGCGCAAGGTCCAGGTCGTGCAACAGAGCGAGGACGACCTGCCTGACGAGCACGATGACGACCTTGAGCACCCGGCCAGCCGCCTGCACCCGGTTTCGGGCATCCATGCGCTGGACAACATTACGGTCAACGACATCCTGGTGCCGCGCAGCGATGTCGACGGCGTCAATCTCGACGACCCGCTCGAAGAGATCGTCGAGCAACTGCGCCGCAACAAACGCACGCGCCTGCCGGTGTTCCACAGCGACATCAACCAGGTTGAAGCAGTGCTCAACACCCGGCAGATCCGCCACTTGCTGGACACCGACAACCTGACCCGCGAAGCGCTGCTGGCCGCCAGTTACGAGCCTTACTTCGTGCCGGAAAGCACCCCGCTGCAATTGCAGTTGCTGAACTTCCACAAACAGCAACGCCGCCTGGGCATGGTGGTGGACGAATACGGCGAGGTGCTGGGGATCGTCACGCTGGAAGACATTCTCGAAGAGATCGTCGGCGAATTCGAAAGCGAGCACAGCCTCGACAACCCGCATATTCATCCGCAAGCCGACGGCCGCATGGTGATCGACGGCGCCGCCTCGATCCGCGAATTGAACAAATGCCTGGGCTGGCACCTGCCCAGCGACGGCCCGAAAACCCTCAATGGCCTGGTGACCGAAGCGCTGGAAACCATTCCGGAAAGCGCGGTATGCCTGAAGATCGGGCGTTATCGGCTGGAAATCCTCGAGACCGAGGAGAACCGGGTCAGCAAGGTGTTGATCTGGCATACCAGCGCTGCGCCCGTCCTGGCGCCTACCCGATAAAAAATCAAAAGATCGCAGTCCTCCGTCGGCGGCGATCTTTGCTCTTGTTCGATCGTTAGCCCCCTTTCTATAATCAAGCCGCTTACCCAAGCCCCGCCGGGCCGCGTGCTTACCCCGCACCAGACAGGTTCCGGCCCGATCATCGACGTTTTCCGCACCACACCGACGACTGTTCCTACCTGAAACAGCGCTCGTGCCCTACCCCACATCCCTGGGTGCTCGACCATAATAATTCGCTCCACCGGAGCTCATGACTGTCAGGGATCACCGCATGACGACCCGTACCGCCTACAGCGACACCGCCGCCCCACCGACGAACTCCGCCACCCGCGTGGCCACGGCGAGCTTCATCGGCACCGCCATCGAGTTCTACGATTTCTATGTCTACGCCACGGCCGCCGCGCTGGTGATCGGGCCGGTGTTCTTTCCACAGACCTCCGGCACGGCGCAGATGCTGTCGGCGTTTCTGACCTTCGGCATCGCGTTCCTCGCCCGCCCGCTGGGTTCGGCGCTGTTCGGCCACTTCGGCGACCGGATCGGCCGCAAGTCGACGCTGGTCGCCTCGCTGCTGCTGATGGGCGTCTGCACCACGCTGATCGGCGTACTGCCAGGTTACGCCAGCATAGGAGCCTGGGCGCCGATCCTGCTCTGCGTGCTGCGCTTCGGCCAAGGCCTGGGGCTGGGCGGCGAATGGGGCGGTGCCGCGCTGCTGGCGACGGAAAACGCGCCGAAAGGCAAACGAGCGTGGTTCGGCATGTTCCCGCAGCTCGGCCCTTCGATCGGCTTCCTCGCCGCCAACGGTCTGTTTCTGACCCTGGCCATGACCCTCAGTGACGAACAGTTCCGCAGTTGGGGCTGGCGGATTCCGTTCCTGCTCAGCGCCGCACTGGTGATGGTCGGTCTGTACGTGCGCCTCAAGCTCCACGAAACACCGATATTCGCCAACGCCATCGCCCGTCAGGAACGGGTGAAAGTGCCATTGGTCGAGCTGTTCAGCCAATACTGGGCACCGACGCTGCTGGGCGCTGCGGCGATGGTGGTGTGTTACGCGCTGTTCTATATCTCGACGGTGTTTTCCCTGAGCTACGGGGTATCCACCCTCGGTTACAGCCGCGAAACGTTCCTTGGCCTGCTGTGCTTCGCGGTGCTGTTCATGTCCGCCGCGACGCCATTGTCCGCCTGGGCCAGCGACCGCTACGGGCGTAAACCGGTGCTGCTCATCGGCGGCGTGCTGGCGATTCTTTCCGGGTTTCTGATGGAGCCATTGCTGACCCAAGGCTCGACCTGGGGCGTCGCCCTGTTCCTGTGCATCGAACTGTTCCTGATGGGCGTGACCTTCGCACCGATGGGGGCGCTGCTGCCGGAGCTGTTTCCGACCCATGTGCGCTACACGGGCGCCTCGGCGGCGTACAATCTTGGCGGCATCGTCGGGGCCTCGGCGGCGCCGTTCTTCGCGCAGAAACTGGTGGCGATGGGTGGTTTGAGTTACGTCGGCGGGTATGTATCGGGGGCGGCAATGCTCAGCTTGATCGCCGTGCTGTGCCTGAAGGAAACGCGTAACAACGATCTGAATCAGATTGCCTGACAGAAGAGCAAGCCCGCTCCCACACTGGATCTGAATACTCCGATGATCCTTTGTGGAAGCGGGCTCGCCCGCGAACGACGCGTCTGGGCTTACAGCTCTACAACAACCGCCTGAGACGCGCGGGTCGCCTTCGCACGGGCCGCTTCGATCGACTCATCGCGAGCCAGTGCCACGCCCATGCGGCGCTGACCATTGACTTCCGGCTTGCCGAACAGGCGCAGCGCGGTATCCGGCTCGCTCAGCGCGGCGCCGAGGTTGGCGAAGGCGGTCTGGGTCGACTGACCTTCCACCAGGATCACCGCCGAGGCCGATGGACCGAACTGACGAATCAGCGGCACCGGCAGGCCGAGAATGGCCCGGGCATGCAGGGCGAACTGCGACAGGTCCTGGGAAATCAGGGTCACCAGACCGGTGTCATGCGGGCGCGGCGACACTTCGCTGAACCACACCTGGTCACCCTTGATGAACAGCTCGACGCCGAACAGACCACGGCCACCCAAGGCTTCGGTCACGGCTTTGGCAACGCGCTCGGACTCTGCCAGTGCTACCTGGCTCATTGCCTGCGGCTGCCAGGACTCCTGATAGTCGCCCTTCTCCTGACGGTGGCCGACCGGCGCACAGAACGTGGTGCCGCCGATGTGACGCACGGTCAGTAGAGTGATTTCGTAGTCGAAATCGATGAAACCTTCGATGATCACCCGACCCTTGCCGGCGCGACCGCCCTCCTGGGCGTATTCCCAGGCCTTCTGCACGTCGTCGGCACTGCGCAGCAGACTCTGGCCTTTGCCCGACGAGCTCATCACCGGTTTCACGACGCATGGGAAACCCAGGTCCTGAACGGCTTTGCTGTAGTCCTCGAAGGTGTCGGCGAAGTGGTACGGCGAGGTCGGCAGATCCAGCTCTTCGGCGGCCAGGCGACGGATGCCTTCGCGGTTCATGGTCAGTTGCGCGGCGCGGGCGGTCGGGATCACGGTGAAGCCTTCGGCTTCCAGCTCGACCAGCGTGGCAGTGGCGATGGCTTCGATTTCCGGCACGATGAAGTGCGGTTTCTCGGCTTCGATCACCGCCCGCAGGGCAGCGCCGTCGAGCATGTTGATCACATGACTGCGGTGGGCAACCTGCATGGCCGGGGCATTGGCGTAACGGTCAACGGCGATCACTTCAACGCCCAGGCGTTGCAGCTCGATCACCACTTCCTTGCCCAACTCACCACAGCCACACAGCAATACGCGGGTCGCGGTCGGCGACAATGGAGTTCCGATACGGGTCATCTCAGGTCCTCAAAGAAGCGGATCATCGAGGGATGCAGTGCCTGGCACGCTTCCCATGGGGAGAAAGCGCGGCATTTTACATGAACCAGAGGGTTTGGCTTCAGCCGGCGACAGCCTGTTTGCGCTCACGCCAGGCCATGATCAGCCAGACAGCGGTAACACCGGCGAACTTCGAGGCCAGGGCCGTGATGATCACTGCTGGCGTCATCAGGTCGATCATGCCGAAGAAGATGAAGGTATCGAGGGGAATGCTCAGCGCCGAACTGATCCACAGACGATCGCGCAACGGACGTTTGGTGACGCTGAACACCAGCCAGTCGATGCACTCGGACACCGCGAACGCCGTGGCGCTGGCCAGTGCAATGGATGGGTCGGACGTCACGTAGGACAGCACCAGCGCCGCCAGCATCGCCACGATCGCGCCATGCCCGAAACGGGTTTGCACCATGTCGCGCAGCACGAACACCAGCCCGCCCCAGGCCGACCAGATGACATCCAGGTGCGGCGCGGTGGAGAACGCGAAGTTGATGAGAACAACGCTGCTGATGTAGGCGATGAGGAAAATCATGGGGGCGACCTGTGGAATTGGCGCACAGGTTACTGGAGCGCAAGATCAAGAGCCACCCCGGTCAGTCCTGTCGTCCCGGGGAGAGGGAGAAGGCATTCGCGATGCCAATCACGACTTCGACGGCAGCATCCAGATCAACCCGCTCGCCTTCGCCCGCTCATGGCACAACCCCAGCACCACCCGCCGCTCGTCATTGGTCATGCGACTCCAGCGGGTAATCTCCTCGACCGTGCGCTGGCAGCCGGTACAAATGTCGTCATTGTCCAGCGCACAAATACTCACGCAGGGCGATGCCACCGGTCTTTCAGGCGTGTTCATTCTTCTTGCTCGACCAGATCGCGAGCGTAACGCTGCGAGTTATGCACATAGTGCGCGGCGCTGGCTTCAAGCATTTTCTTCTGTGGCTCGGTCAGTTCCCGCACCACCTTGCCCGGTGATCCCATCACCAGCGAACCGTCAGGAATTTCCTTGCCCTCGCCGATCAGCGAGTTGGCGCCGATGATGCAGTTCTTGCCGATCTTCGCGCCGTTGAGGATGACCGCATTGATGCCGATCAGGCTGTAGTCGCCGACCGTGCAGCCGTGGAGCATGGCGTTGTGGCCGATGGTCACGCCGGTGCCGATGGTCAACGGGTAGCCCATGTCGGTGTGCATCACCGTGCCGTCCTGCACGTTGCTGTTCTTGCCGATCAGGATCAGTTCGTTATCACCGCGCAGCACGGCGTTGAACCAGACGTTGGCGCCCTCTTCCAGCTTGACCTTGCCCACCAGCACGGCGTTGGGGGCGACCCAACTCTGTGGGTGAGTCTCGACGCGGGCGTCGCCCAGGCGATATTTCATCTTGTTTTCCTCAGGGCTCACGATGGCGGCCATTCGAGCGATGGCTTCAGGTATTGATAAAACTTTTCGGGGGATGGTGCAGGCTGATTTTCGCGTCATAGATCAGGTTGATCAACTCGACGATCATGATCGCCGTCAGCCCCCAGATCTTGTATTCGCCGAACCGATAGCTCGGCACGTACCAACTGCGGCCCTGGTAGTCGATGCGATGGGTGTGCTCGCGCGGGTCCTTGCGGAAGAACTCCAGTGGAACGCTGAACACGGCAGCAATCTCCGCGTCGTTGGCCTGATACTCGACAAAGTCCGGGATCACGCCGACATAGGGGGTGACCTTGATGCCATGCAGCGAGATCAACGGGCTGAGCGGGCCGATCACCTCGACCAGGCCCGGTGGCAGGCCGATTTCCTCTTCGGCTTCACGCAGGGCGGTGAATACCAGATCCGGATCCTCCGGGTCGCGGCGCCCGCCCGGGAAGGCGACTTCGCCACCATGGGTCGAGAGCCCGCTGGCGCGCAAGGTGAGGACAAGTTCCGGTTCGTCACTGCGAGTAATCGGCACCAGGACGGCGGCCTCGGGAAAACGCTTGTCGGTCTCCAGCGTGAGCGGCGTGTGATTGCTTACCCGGTGCAGTAGCTCGTCCAGCATAAATATTCTCGATCTGTGCCTTGCCCTGCATCATGCACCAATCAAAGCGACCGCCCAAGCCCCGGACGGCGCCATGTCGCGAAACGACAACTTGCCGAGTGCCACCGCTGCACGCCAAGATAGGCGCAGCATTCAGGAACCCCAGCATGAAATTTTGCAGCCAGTGCGGCAACCCGGTGACCCAGCGCATTCCCGAAGGCGATTCGCGGCTGCGATTTGTCTGTGACAGCTGTCAGACCATTCACTACCAGAACCCCAACATCGTCGCCGGTTGCGTGCCGACCTGGGGCACCAAGGTGTTGCTGTGCCGCCGTGCCATCGAGCCGCGCCTCGGCTACTGGACACTGCCGGCCGGTTTCATGGAAAACGGCGAGACCATCGAGCAGGCCGCGATTCGCGAAACCGCCGAGGAAGCCTGCGCCCGGGTACGCAACCTGAGCATCTACACGCTGATCGACGTGCCGCACATCAGTCAGGTGCATGTGTTCTTCCGCGCGGAGCTGGCGGACCTGGACTTCGCCGCCGGCCCCGAAAGCCTCGAAGTGCAGCTGTTCGATGAAGCCGACATCCCGTGGGACGAGCTGGCTTTCCGCACGGTGGGCCGTACCTTAGAATGCTTCTTCGCTGACCGGCGCGCCGAGGTCTATCCCGTTCGCTCGGAGTCGATTCCGCCGCTCGCTCAGCCTGCCATCACCTGAAAACATCTATAAATAAAATATCTGCGTCACTCCTGGGGAATCGTTTCAATGCGCTGGTTGCTTGCCCTGTTTTGCCTGTCGTTCGTTGCGGTGTCCCAGGCTTCGGCTGTGGGAACCCTGGACGGCAAAGTCATCGAGAAAGTCCTGGTTCTCAAATCCGCCCACCAGTTGCAGTTGATCAACGACGGCAAACCGCTCAAGACCTATCGCATCTCCCTGGGCCGGGGCGCGAAGAAAGGCCCGAAGCTGATAGAGGGCGATAAAAAGACGCCTGAAGGCTTCTATTGGCTGGACTGGCGCAAGACCAGCGACAAATTCAATCTGTCGATGCACATCTCCTACCCGAACATCAGCGATTCGGCCCGCGCCCGGCGTGAAGGCGTCGAGCCTGGCGGGATGATCATGATCCACGGCACGCCGGACTCCGAAGAGAACCCGGAAAACCTGTTCCACACCCTGGACTGGACCGACGGCTGTATCGCCATGCGCAACGTCGACATGCGCGAAGTGTGGGATCTGGTGCCGGACGGCACGATGATCGAAATCCGCCCGTAACCCCTCCCCCGTGGCGACCATTGGTCGCCCGCAAAAAATAATTCAAAAAAATCGCAGCCTGCGACGGCGCCTGCGCGGTGATACCACTCTCACCGGCAGGCATTGTCGCACGCGGCGATTTTTTGCTTTCAGCGTTCCACCGCTAATACCACTTGCGACCACCCCCTCTAAATCGCCCGGTTTTAAAGGGCTTCAGGCAATTTCGACGCGTTGACATGGTATGCAAGTGGTATTAGGTTTCGCCGCACAACCGAGCGACAACAATCCTATATCAGCGCCGGAAATAACCTACATGAACGACCTCCACGCCCTACGTCCCGACGACTCCCAGCCGACGCCGCTGTACCTGCAACTGGCGCGTAACCTGGAAGCGGCGATTCATGCCGGCCAGTGGAAAGCCGAACAGGCGATGCCCTCGGAGCGCAACCTCAGCGAACTGCTGGGCATCTCCCGGGTCACCGCGCGCAAAGCCCTGGAAGTGTTGCTCGACCAGGGGCTGATCCGTCGTTTGCAAGGTTCCGGCACGTTCATCACTCCGCGCCTGGAACAACCGCTGTCACGCCTTTCCGGGTTCAGCGAAATGCTCCGCCTCAAGGGGTTCGTGCCCAGTTCGCAATGGCTGGAGCGGGAAATCACCCTGCCGACCCACGAAGAACTGATCCGCCTCAGCCTGTCGCCGAACGACAAGGTGGCGCGCCTCAAGCGCCTGCGCAAAGCCGATGACACGGTGATGGCGATCGAAATGAGCACCCTGCCCGCCTCGATCATGCCCAAGCCGCAAGCGGTGGGCGATTCGCTGTACGAATTCCTCGACGGTCTGGGCAAGCCCATCGTCCGCGCCTTGCAGCACATTCAGGCGATCAACGCCTCCGACGAGTTCGCCGCGCTGGTCGGCATCGCCCCCGGCACGGCAATGCTGCTGATGACCCGGGTGGGCTACCTCGAAGACAACACCCCGATCGAAGTCACCGACACCTATTGCCGCAACGATTACTACGACTTTGTTGCAGAGCTGCGCCGCTGAAACAGCGCGGCCAAAAGCGAGAGCCAAAATGTCCGAAGACAACATCCTCACTGCCAACGGCTGGGTACGCGGCCGGCTGATCCACGAACACGGCAAGGTCGTGTCCATCGAGGGCGTGCCCTGCGATCCGGCCGACAATGACCTGCCTTATCTGCTGCCGGGTTTCATCGACCTGCACGTCCATGGCGGTGGCGGCAAAGACATCATGGAAGGCGCCAGCGCCTTCGATACCATCACCCGGACCCATGTGCGTTTCGGCACCACCTCGCTGCTGGCCACCACGATGACCGCGCCAAGTGCCGAAATCGCCAGCGTCCTGAAACAGGTCGGAGAATTCTGCGAACAGCGTAAGAAAGGTGCCGCCCGGATACTCGGCGTGCATCTCGAAGGGCCGTACATCAACCCCGGCAAACTCGGCGCGCAACCGAACTTCGCCCACACCGCGTTGATGGCCGAAGTCGAGGAATACCTGACGCTGGCGCCGATCCGGGTGATCACCATCGCCCCGGAAATCGCCGGTCATGACGCCTTGATCCGCGCCCTCAGCGCCCGTGGCATCCGTATGCAGATCGGTCACACCCTCGGCAGTTATGAGGAAGGCGTGGCCGCGCTGGAGGCCGGCGCCAGCAGTTTCACCCACCTGTACAACGCCATGAGCCCGCTGCATCACCGCGAGCCGGGGATCGTCGGTGCAGCGCTGGCCCATGCGAAGTTCGCCGAGCTGATTCCGGACTTGCTGCACGTCCACCCCGGCGCGATCCGCGTGGCCCTGCGCTCGATCCCGTGCCTGTACTGCGTCACCGATTCGACCGCCGCCGCCGGCATGCCCGACGGCGAATACAAGCTCGGCAGCCACACCGTGACCAAATGCCTGGGCGGCGTGCGCCTGCCGGACGGCACGCTGGCCGGCAGCACCCTGACCATGGACCAGGCCCTGCGCAATCTGGTGAAGATCGGCCTGCCGATCGCCGAAGCCTCGCAGCGCCTGTCGCAATTTCCCGCCGACTACCTCGGCATCACTGAACGCGGGCGCCTGCAACCCGGTGCCTGGGCCGACTGCGTGCGGCTGGATCGCGCACTCACACTGACCGCCGTCATGGTCGAAGGAGAAGACATTGACTTCAAAAATGCTTGAAGAGGCGCTGTCCTCGTTCGAGGCCGTGCAAGCCCAACTGCAACAGCTCGAAGCGCCGATGATCGAGATCGCCGGACGCCTGCGCCGTCAGCCGCCGCAAGTGGTGATGACCGTCGCCCGTGGCAGCTCCGATCACGCCGCGAGCTATTTCGCCTACCTGACCATGCAGCAACTGGGGATTCCGGTGGCGTCGCTGCCGATGTCGGTGGTGACCATGCAGCAGGCGCCGTTGAAGGTCAGCGGTCAGGTGGCTTTCGCCTTTTCCCAGTCGGGGCAGAGCCCGGACCTGGTCAACAGTCTGCGCCTGCTGCGCAAACGCGGCGCCCTGAGCATTGCCATGGTCAACGCCGAAGCCTCGCCACTGGAAGCCGCGTGTGAGTTCAGCGTGCCGCTGCTCGCCGGGACCGAAAGCAGCGTCGCCGCGACCAAGAGTTTTATCGCCACCCTCAGCGCCAGCGCCCGATTGATCGGCCACTGGAAGGACGATCCGGAACTGCTCCAGGCTCACGATGCCCTGCCCGAAGGTCTGCGCGAGGCCGCGCAACAGGACTGGAGTCCGGCCATCGACGCGCTGCGCGATTGCCAGCGGCTGATGGTGATCGGCCGTGGCGCCGGTTTCGCCATCGCCCAGGAAGCGGCGCTGAAATTCAAGGAAACCTCGGCGATCCAGGCCGAAGCCTTCAGCAGCGCCGAAGTCCGCCACGGCCCGATGGCCCTGATCGATGAAAACTATCCGCTGCTGGTGTTCGCCCCGCGCGGTGCCGAGCAGGCCGGTCTGCTCAGCCTGGCCGCCGACATGCGCCAGCGTGGCGCCCGGGTGTTGCTGGCCGCGCCGGACGACGTACTCGAACGCGATCTGACGTTGACCCGCGCCCAGCATCCGGCCCTCGACCCGATTCTGGCGATCCAGAGTTTCTATGTGATGGCGGCCGGTCTTGCAGTGGCCCGAGGCATGGACCCGGATCAGCCACGGCACCTGAGCAAAGTCACCCGAACCCATTGATTGCGCCCAACCGATTCCCGATGAGACCGAGCCATGCACAACAACAATAAAGAGCTGACCCTAAGCGCCCCGCTCAGCGGCCCGGTGCTGACCCTCGCCAAAGTCCCGGACGCGGTGTTCGCCAGCGGCGCGATGGGCGACGGGATCGCCATCGATCCGTTGAACGACACCCTGTATTCGCCGTGTGCCGGGGTGGTGATCCATGTCGCCCGCACCGGCCATGCGCTGACCGTGCGCGCCGACAACGGTGCGGAGATCCTCCTGCACCTGGGGCTGGATACGGTCGAGTTGCAGGGCGAAGGGTTCTCGATGCTGGTCAAGGAAGGTGTGCGGGTCAGCGCCGGCCAACCGTTGTTGCGCTATGACCTGGACAAGGTCGGCCGTCAGTGCAAAAGCCTCGTCAGTCTGTTGATCCTGACCAACAGTTCGGACTTCCAGGCTCGCCCCATCACCCTGAAAAACGTCAAGGTCGGCGAACCGTTGCTGCACATCGTCGCCCGGCAAAACACGGCGGTGAATGCCAATGAGCAGACCGGCCCCGAGGTTCACGGCCATGTCCGCGTCGCCCATCGCGGCGGTCTGCATGCGCGTCCGGCGGCGCTTATCCGCCAGACCGCACAAGGATTCAAGAGCCAGTCGCAGTTGCACTTCGCCGGCAAGACCGCGCCGTGCAACAGCCTGATCGGCCTGATGGGACTGGCGGTGGGCGAGCAGGATGAGGTGCAGGTCAGCTGTCAGGGCGTGGATGCGCAAGCAGCGTTGCAAGCGTTGCTCGGTGCCTTGTCCACCGCCCTGCCGGAAGATCATCACGTCGCCGCGCCCGTTGTGATTGCACCGCGCAACCGCCCCGCCGAGGCAGGCGTGCTGCACGGTGTCTGCGCAGCACCCGGGTTGGTCGGCGGGCCGCTGTTTCGTTTGAATGCGATCAGCCTGCCACCCGACTCCGGCGACCATGACCCCGCCCGACAACAGCAAGCCCTCGACGCGGCACTCGATCAAGTGCGCCGCGAAATCGACGGCACTCTCGCCCAGGCCCGCAAGCAGCGCAACAACGACGAAGAAGCGATCTTCGCCGCGCACCTGGCCTTGCTGGAAGATCCGGCCCTGCTCGACGCCGCGCAGCAATCGATCGCCCGAGGCTGCGCCGCGACCCATGCCTGGAGCCAGTCCATCGACGTGCAATGCGAGGTGCTGCAACACACCGGCAGCGCCTTGCTGGCCGAGCGCGCCAACGACCTGCGCGATCTACGGCAACGGGTGTTGCGTGCCCTGCTCGGCGAGGCCTGGCATTACGAAGTACCGACCGGCGCCATCGTCGCCGCCCATGAACTGACACCCTCGGATCTGCTGCAACTGAGCGCCCAGGGCGTCGCCGGGTTGTGCATGGCCGAGGGAGGCGCGACCTCCCACGTAGCGATTCTGGCGCGGGGCAAAGGCCTGCCATGCCTGGTCGCAGTGGGCTCGGCGTTGCTCGATCAGGCGCAAGGCCTGGCGGTGGTGCTCGACGCCGATGGCGGGCGCCTCGAACTGAAGCCCGCTGCCGAACGCCTCACTGATGTGCACCAGATTCAACTCGAACGCCAGCAACGCCGCGAAGCGCAGCAAGCCCAGGCTCATCTGCCAGCGCACACCCGCGATGGCGTGTCGATTGAAGTGGCCGCCAATGTCGCCTCCAGCCCCGAAGCGGCGGACGCCCTTGCCAACGGCGCCGACGGCGTCGGCCTGCTGCGCACCGAATTCCTCTTCGTCGACCGCCAGACCGCGCCCGACGAGGCAGAACAGCGCAGTGCCTATCAAGCCGTACTCGATGCCATGGGCGACAAATCGGTGATCATCCGCACCATCGACGTCGGTGGCGACAAACAACTCGATTACCTGCCCCTGCCGGCCGAAGCCAACCCGGTGCTCGGCTTGCGCGGCATTCGCCTGGCCCAGGCCCGTCCGGAAATCCTCGACCAGCAACTGCGCGCGCTGCTGCAAACCCGACCGCTGCACCGTTGCCGGATCCTGTTGCCGATGGTCACGGAGGTCGATGAGTTGCTGCACATCCGCCAACGGGTCGATGCCCTGTGCATCGAACTGGGCATCGCGCAGCGCCCGGAAGTCGGCGTGATGATCGAAGTCCCGGCCGCCGCCCTGTTGGCCGAACAACTGGCCGAACACGCCGACTTCCTGTCGATCGGCACCAACGACCTGTCGCAATACACCCTGGCGATGGACCGCGACCACGCCGGCCTCGCCGCGCGGGTCGACGCGTTGCATCCGGCGCTGCTGCGGTTGATCGCCCAGACCTGCGCAGGCGCGGCGGTGCACAAACGCTGGGTCGGCGTCTGCGGCGCCCTGGCCTCGGACCCGCTGGCAACGCCGGTACTGATCGGCCTGGGTGTCAGCGAACTGTCGGTGAGCCCGGTGCAAATCGGTGAAATCAAGGATCGCGTACGCCAGCTCGACCAGGCCGAATGCCAGCGCCAGAGCCACGAACTGCTCAAGCTCGGCAGCGCCTCGGCGGTGCGCCATGCCTGCCATCAACACTGGCCCCTGCGCTAATAACAACAAGAAGGAGAACCGCCATGTACCAACTCTTCATCGAAGGCCTGCAACGCCTGGGCCGCGCACTGATGCTGCCGATCGCGATCCTGCCGATCGCCGGCCTGCTGCTGCGCCTGGGCGACACCGATCTTTTGAACATTGCGATCATTCACGATGCCGGCCAGGTGATCTTCGCCAACCTGGCGATGATCTTCGCCATCGGCATCGCGGTCGGCTTCGCCCGGGACAACAACGGCACGGCAGGCCTGGCCGGGGTGATCGGCTATCTGGTGATGATCTCGACCCTCAAGGTGCTCGACGCCAGCATCAACATGGGCATGCTCGCCGGGATTGTCAGCGGCCTGATGGCTGGCGCGCTGTACAACCGTTTCAAGGACATCAAACTGCCGGAATACCTGGCGTTCTTCGGCGGCCGGCGCTTCGTGCCGATCGTCACCGGATTCGCCGCCGTCGGCCTGGGCGTGGTGTTCGGCTACATCTGGCCGCCGATCCAGCACGCCATCAACAGCTTCGGCAGCCTGATGATGGAAAGCGGCAGCTTCGGTGCGTTCGTGTTCGGCGTGTTCAACCGCCTGCTGATCGTCACCGGCCTGCACCACATCCTCAACAACATGGCGTGGTTCGTGTTCGGCAACTTCACCGACCCGACCACGGGTGCGCTGGTCACCGGCGACCTGTCGCGCTACTTCGCCGACGATCCGAAGGGCGGCCAGTTCATGACCGGCATGTTCCCGATGATGATCTTCGGCCTGCCCGCCGCCTGCCTGGCGATGTACCGCAACGCCCTGCCGGAACGGCGCAAGGTGATGGGCGGGATCTTCCTGTCGATGGCCCTGACCTCGTTCCTGACCGGCGTTACCGAACCCATCGAATTCGCCTTCATGTTCCTCGCCCCGCTGCTGTACCTGGTGCATGCACTGCTGACCGGCCTGTCGATGGCAATCACCAACGCATTGAACATTCACTTGGGCTTCACCTTCTCCGGCGGCTTCATCGACATGGTGCTGGGTTGGGGACGTTCCACCAACGGCTGGCTGGTGGTGCCGGTAGGCCTGGCGTATGCCGTGATCTACTACGCGGTGTTCGATTTCTGCATCCGCCGCTTCAACCTGAAAACCCCGGGACGCGAAGACGTCGCCACCACCGACAAAGCGGTCCTGACCGAAAACGAACGCGCCGGCGCGTACATCAAGGCACTCGGCGGCGCGGAAAATCTGGTCACCGTCGGCGCATGCACCACGCGACTGCGACTGGAAATGGTCGATCGCAACAAAGCCTCCGATGCGGACTTGAAAGCGTTGGGCGCAATGGCCGTGGTTCGTCCGGGCAAGGGCGGGAGCTTGCAGGTGGTTGTCGGGCCGATGGCCGACAGCATTGCCGATGAGATTCGCCTGGCGATGCCCGCATTGGGCCGAGTCGCAGCGACTGCTCCTGTCACGATCATCGAAACCAGCCAGCCCGTCGCAGTCTCCACACCCCAGGCCCAGCAATGGCTGACCGCCCTGGGCGGCAGCGACAACGTGCTGCAACTCGACTGCATCGCCATGAGCCGGATTCGCCTGCAACTGGCCGATGGCAAGGTGCTCTCGGAAAGCCGATTGAAAGAGCTTGGATGTTTGGGTGTCAGCGCGCTGGAAGATGGCGTGTGGCATCTGTTGGTGGGAGAACGGGCGCAGAGTTTGAGTGTGGCGCTGGAGGGGTTGGTCAATCGGAGTGAGGTGAGTGCCAAGGTTTAGGGCGACCTCTGAATCGATGGGTGGGGGTGATTTGACGCATCTTGGTGCGGACTCAGAATCTCCCCTCTCCCGGAGGGAGAGGGGACTGACCGAGTTGTTTGGGGGAGGTACGCCGACGTGAAAAACCGAGGTGAACTCGGGGTATGAAATGCATGCAACTCGAATCGTGCTTCCTCTGCTTCCTCTGCTTCCTTTGCTTCCTCCCCTTCTTCTGCTCCTTGCTCCTGCTCCTGCTCCTGCTCCTGCTTCAGCTTCAGCTTCTGCTTTCGCTCCCCACCACTCAACACGATGAGCGTTAGCTCGAGTAAAGCTTTTGACGTGCTGGCCACATCGGAAGGCTGAGTGGAGGGATTTATCCGGGGGTGGGAGCGCAGCGACCGTGCGGCGAAGCCGCATGCATCGAGAGGAGGTGCAGCGAAGCAAACCGTAGGCGATGCCCCCGGATGAATTCCGGAACGAAGGAACACCGAGCCACAGCGAGGTGCCGTACGCCGTGGCCTAGCCTTTTGGGTTACCTTTTTGGCGTTTGAAAAAGGTGACTCGCCGTAAGGGCGAAACCGCCATCAGCAACACCCGCAGCAACGGATATTCACTCAATCCCAACCCCAAACCCCAGAAACCAAAAAACCCGCTGAAATCACTCTCAGCGGGTTTCCCGTTTCAGCAGCCAAGGAAGATCAAAAATCCTCCAACCGCCAAACCTCATAAGCCGGCGTCTCGTAAGGATGGCTAGACTTCAAAGCCCCCACCACCCCATGAATCAACTCATCGCAGACAACAAGCTCGACCTTCCACTCCTCGACCCGCTCAACCTGCCCCGCCTGACCAATGAATGGCTGACTGCCGTCCAACGGTCGAAACTGGCCCAGACCCAGCACCTGCCACGCGCAGTGGTCATAGTCTCCGATCCGCCCGCCACCGGCAGCGAATACGGCGCTTTTGACCACCTCGACATGACTGTCGGGAACAAAAAACGCGAGCTTGTACACAGCGCTTAGTTCACCCAGACGCGTGCGTTACGGAACATGCGCATCCAAGGAGCGTCTTCGTTCCAGTCCTCCGAACGCCACGAGTTCTGCACGGCACGGAATACACGCTCCGGGTGCGGCATCATGATCGTTACGCGACCGTCACGGCTGGTGAGGCCGGTGATCCCACGCGGCGAGCCGTTCGGGTTAGCCGGGTAGGCTTCAGTGACCTTGCCGTGGTTGTCGACGAAACGCATCGCCACGCAACCGGACAGATCGGCTTCGAGCAGTGCCTCTTCGCTTTCGAATTCGGCATGGCCTTCACCGTGGGCGATGGCGATCGGCATGCGCGAACCGGCCATGCCCTGCAGGAAGATCGAGTTCGACTCCTGGATCTGCACCATTGCCACGCGCGCTTCGAACTGCTCGGAGCGGTTGCGCACGAAGTGCGGCCAGAATTCGCTGCCCGGAATCAGCTCGTGCAGGTTGGACATCATCTGGCAACCGTTGCACACGCCGAGGGTGAAGCTGTCGTTACGCTCGAAGAAGCCCTGGAACGCATCGCGGGCACGGCTGTTGAACAGTGCCGACTTGGCCCAGCCTTCACCGGCGCCGAGTACGTCGCCGTAGGAGAAACCACCGCAGGCCACCAGCCCCTTGAACTCGTTCAGGTCGACGCGGCCGGCCAGAATGTCGCTCATGTGGACGTCGATCGCGTTGAAACCGGCGCGGTCGAACGCCGCCGCCATTTCCACCTGACCGTTGACGCCCTGCTCACGCAACACGGCAACCTGTGGACGGATGCCTTTCTTGATGTAAGGCGCGGCGACGTCCTGGTTGACGTCGTAACTCAGCTTGACGCTCAGGCCCGGATTGTCCTCTTCCAGCAGCGCATCGAACTCTTGCTCGGCGCAGTCGGCGTTATCGCGCAGACGCTGGATCTGGTAGCTGGTTTCGGCCCACTGACGTTGCAGCAGACGACGCTGGCCATCGAACACGGTTTCGCCGTTGAAGGTGATGATGATCTGGCCGTTGTTGATCGGCTGGCCGATCACCGACACGCAGTCACCCAGACCGGCAGCGCTGAACTGCGCGAGGATGTCCGGCGTGGCGTCCTGGCGAACCTGGATCACCGCACCCAGCTCTTCGTTGAACAGAATCGCGGCGAGTTCAGCGGAGCTTTCGGCAACGCTGTCCAGGTTCAGGCTCAGGCCGCAGTGGCCGGCAAAAGCCATTTCCACCACGGAAGTCAGCAGACCACCGTCGGAACGGTCGTGGTAAGCCAGCAGGTGACCGTCGGCGTTGAGGCCCTGGATCACCGCGAAGAAGGCTTTCAGGTCTTCGGCGTCGTCGACGTCCGGTGCCTGGCTGCCGAGCTTGCCGTGAACCTGAGCGAGGATCGAGGCGCCCATGCGGTTCTGGCCGCGACCGAGGTCGATCAGGATCAGGTCGGTGGTGCCCTTGTCCATGCGCAGTTCCGGGGTCAGGGTCTGACGGATGTCAGCCACTGGCGCGAAACCGGTCACGATCAGGGACATCGGCGAGGTGACGGTCTTGTCTTCGCCCTTGTCGTTCCAGCGCGTGGCCATGGACATCGAGTCCTTGCCCACCGGAATGGTCAGGCCCAGCTCAGGGCACAGCTCCATGCCGACCGCTTTCACGGTGTCGTACAGACGCGCGTCTTCACCCGGGTGACCGGCGGCCGACATCCAGTTCGCCGACAGTTTGATGTCGGAGAGCTTGTTGATGCGCGAGGCAGCGATGTTGGTCAGGGTTTCACCGATGGCCATGCGGCCCGACGCCGGAGCGTCCAGCAGTGCCAGCGGCGTGCGTTCGCCCATGGCCATGGCTTCGCCGGTGTAGACGTCGAAACTGGTGGCGGTGACGGCGACGTCGGCCACCGGAACCTGCCATGGGCCGACCATCTGGTCACGGGCCACGAGGCCGGTGATGGTGCGGTCGCCGATGGTGATCAGGAAGCTCTTGCTGGCGACGGCCGGGTGATGCAGAACGCGTTCGATGCTTTCGCCGATGTCCAGAGTGCTCGGGTCGAAGTCGTCGCCCAGCTCGGCTTCGCGGACCACCGAACGGTGCATGCGCGGTGCCTTGCCCAGCAACACTTCCAGCGGCATATCCACCGGGTTGTTGCCGAAGTGGCTGTCGGTCACGGTCAGTTGCGGCTCGGCGGTGGCTTCACCGACCACGGCAAACGGGCAACGCTCACGTTCGCAGATCGCCTTGAAGCGCTCGAAGTCGGCAGGGCCGACGGCCAGCACGTAACGTTCCTGGGATTCGTTGCTCCAGATTTCGTGCGGGGCCATGCCCGGCTCGTCGTTTGGAATGTTGCGCAGTTCGAAACGGCCACCACGGTCGCCGTCGTTGACCAGCTCCGGGAAGGCGTTGGACAGACCGCCCGCGCCGACGTCGTGGATGAAGCTGATCGGGTTCTTGTCGCCCAGTTGCCAGCAACGGTCGATGACTTCCTGGCAACGACGCTCCATCTCAGGGTTTTCACGCTGCACGGAAGCGAAGTCCAGGTCCGCCGAGCTGGTGCCGGTGGCCATGGACGAGGCTGCGCCGCCACCGAGGCCGATCAGCATCGCCGGGCCGCCCAGCACGATCAGCTTGGAGCCGACGACGATCTCGCCTTTCTTGACGTGCTCTTCACGGATGTTACCCATGCCGCCAGCCAGCATGATCGGCTTGTGGTAGCCGCGAACTTCGTCACCGTGCGGGGTGGTGATCGATTGTTCGAAGGTACGGAAGTAGCCGGTCAGGGCCGGGCGACCGAATTCATTGTTGAACGCGGCGCCGCCCAACGGGCCTTCGATCATGATGTCGAGGGCGTTGACGATGCGCTCAGGCTTGCCGTACGGCACTTCCCATGGCTGTTCGAAGCCCGGGATCTGCAGGTTGGACACGGTGAAACCGGTCAGGCCGGCCTTCGGCTTGGCGCCACGACCGGTCGCGCCTTCGTCGCGGATCTCGCCACCGGAACCGGTGGACGCGCCCGGGAACGGGGCGATCGCGGTCGGGTGGTTGTGGGTTTCAACCTTCATCAGAATGTGTACCGGCTCCTGCACCGCGCCGTACTGGCGGGTTTCCGGATCCGGGAAGAAACGGCCGGCGACGTTGCCGACGATCACCGAGGCGTTGTCCTTGTAAGCCGACAGAACGCCTTCGCTGTGCATCTGATAGGTGTTCTTGATCATGCCGAACAGGCTTTTTTCCTGGCTCTCGCCGTCAATATCCCAACTGGCGTTGAAGATCTTGTGGCGGCAGTGCTCGGAGTTGGCCTGGGCGAACATCATCAGTTCGATGTCGTGCGGGTTGCGCTTCAGACCGTTGAAGGCGTTGACCAGGTAGTCGATCTCGTCTTCGGCCAGGGCCAGGCCCAGCTCGGTGTTGGCCTTTTCCAGCGCGGCGCGACCGCCGCCGAGGATGTCGATGGCGGTCAGCGGCTTCGGCTCGGCGTGGCTGAACAGGCCGGCGGCCTGCTCGAGGTTGCCGAGAACGAGCTGGGTCATGCGGTCATGCAGCACGTCTGCAATCTGTTGCGCTTCGGTTTCGCTGAACTGGCCGGCCACGTAGAACGCGATACCGCGCTCCAGGCGCTGGATCTTGCCCAGACCGCAGTTGCGGGCGATGTCGCTGGCCTTGCTCGACCATGGCGAAATGGTGCCAAACCGTGGCAGCACCAGGAACAGACGACCGGTCGGCTCTTGAACCGGAACGCTTGGACCGTACTTCAGAAGGCGCGCGAGCACCTGCTGTTCGTCGCCGGTCAGGACGCCGGTAACTTCGGCGAAGTGAGCGAATTCAGCATACAAGCCACTGACAGCCGGAACCTTCTGGCTCAGTTGCTCAAGGAGTTTGCTGTGGCGAAAGGCAGAAAGGGCAGGAGCGCCGCGCAGGATCAACATCTTCGGGACAGCCTCGGGAAGGGGTGTGCTTTGAGGCCGTGCATTCTAGCCTAAACCGCCCTCAACATCACCCGAAACGCTACGCACGGTTGCACCCGGATGTCGGCCGTTGTTCCTGCCTCGAAGGTCAAATTCCGGGGGTGCGGGACAGCGGCTTATTTTTTCTGTCACAAATCAGTGCTAGAGCCCGTTCCTGCGGGCTCGCGAGGGGTTTTCCAGCCTCTAGCAGACAACCCCTTCACTGTCGAGATATGGCGCTCACGGTCCTTTGCGTATACTGCGCACATGTTTTCCCCAACGGCTTTGCGTCCGCGATACGCCAAATGGCTGATCGCTACCGGACTCTTCCTGATGCTCAGTGGCTGTGTTGATAAACCCAACACACTCGAGCGCGTAAAGGAGGATGGCGTGCTGCGGGTGGTCACCCGCAACAGTCCCGCCACCTACTTTCAGGATCGCAGCGGTGAAACCGGCTTCGAATACGAGCTGGTGAAGCGCTTCGCCGACGATTTGGGGGTCGAGCTGAAAATCGAGACCGCCGACAACCTCGACGATCTGTTCGACCAGATCGGCAAGCCGAACGGCCCGGTCCTCGCCGCCGCCGGTCTGGTCAGCAGCGAGCAGCGCAAGCAGCAGGTGCGCTTCTCCCACTCCTACCTCGAAGTCACCCCGCAGGTCATCTACCGCAACGGCCAGTCACGGCCGACCGACGCCGGGGATCTGGTGGGCAAGAAGATCATGGTGCTCAAGGGCAGCACCCACGCCGAGCAACTGGCAGAGCTGAAAAAGAAATTTCCCGGCATCGAATACGAAGAGTCCGACGCGGTTGAAGTGGTCGACCTGTTGCGCATGGTCGACGAAGGGCAGATCGACCTGACCCTGGTCGATTCCAACGAAGTGGCGATGAACCAGGTGTACTTCACCAACATCCGCGTCGCCTTCGACCTCGGCGACGCACGCAACCAGAGCTGGGCGGTGGCCGCTGGCGAAGACAACAGCCTGCTCAACGAGATCAACAGCTACCTGGACAAGGTGCAGAAGAACGGCACCCTGCAGCGTCTGAAGGATCGCTACTACGGTCACGTCGACGTGCTCGGCTACATGGGCGCAACGACCTTCGCCCAGCACTTGCAGCAGCGCCTGCCCAAGTACGAACAGCACTTCAAGACCTACGCCAAGAAAGAGAAAGTCGACTGGCGCCTGCTGGCCGCCATCGGTTATCAGGAATCGCTGTGGCAACCGGCTGTCACCTCGAAGACCGGCGTACGCGGCCTGATGATGCTGACCCAGAACACCGCCCAGGCCATGGGCGTGTCCAACCGTCTCGATCCGAAGCAGAGCATCATGGGCGGCGCCAAGTACCTGGCCTACATGAAGGATCAGCTCGACGATTCGATTCAGGAGCCGGACCGCACATGGTTCGCCCTCGCCGCCTACAACGTCGGCAGCGGCCATCTGGATGACGCGCGCAAACTGGCGTCCCGGGAAGGTTTGAACCCAGACAAGTGGCTGGACGTGAAGAAGATGCTCCCGCGCCTGTCGCAGAAACAGTGGTACAGCAAGACCCGCTACGGTTACGCCCGTGGCGGCGAACCCGTGCATTTCGTGGCGAACATCCGTCGCTACTACGACATCCTGACCTGGGTGACCCAGCCGCAGCTCGAGGGCGATCAGGTCGCCGAGGGCAATCTGCATGTGCCGGGGATCGACAAGTCCAAGCCGGCCCAGGAAACCCCGCCGCTCTAACCTCGCCCCAAAAACAAATGTGGGAGCGGACTTGCTCGCGAAGGCTTGGTGTCAGTCGACCAACTCTCCGACTGATGCACCGCATTCGCGAGCAAACCCGCTCCCACATGAGTGTTTCGTGTTGATGATCAGGCTTTGGCGGCAGCCAGGATCAGCGCTTTCATCTCCGACACCGCCGACTTGAAGCCCACGAACAGCGCATGCGCCACCAGCGCATGGCCGATGTTCAGTTCGTTGATGCCCTTGATCGCCGCCACCGCCTCGACGTTGTGGTAGTGCAGACCATGACCGGCGTTGACGATCAGGCCCTGGGCCAGACCAAACGCCACCCCGTCGGCCACGCGCTTGAGCTCTTCAGCCACTTCCGTCGGGGTTTCGGCATCGGCGTAGCGCCCGGTGTGCAATTCGATGGCCGGCGCGCCGACCCGCTTCGATGCCGCGATCTGGCGCTCGTCAGCGTCGATGAACAGCGACACTTCGCTGCCGATTTTCGACAGACGCTCAACGGCAGCCTTGATCCGCGCCTCCTGCCCCGCCACATCCAGACCGCCTTCGGTGGTCAGCTCCTGACGGGTTTCCGGCACCAGGCAAATGTGCGCCGGACGAATGCGCTCGGCGAACGCCATCATTTCTTCGGTGACACCCATTTCGAAGTTCATGCGAGTTTGCAGCACGTCCTTGAGCAGCAACACGTCGCGCTCCTGAATGTGCCGACGGTCTTCACGCAGATGCACGGTGATGCCATCGGCACCCGCCTCTTCCGCGTCCAGCGCTGCCTTGACCGGATCCGGGTAGCGCGTGCCACGGGCCTGACGCAGGGTGGCGACGTGGTCGATGTTCACGCCAAGAAGAATGCGATTGCTGGTGGTCACGGATGCGCTCCTGAATGGAAAGATTCGGCGCACAGCATACACGGGGCTACGGTTTGCGAAACAGTTCGCGACTGACAAGAGGCCGACCACCAAGATGAACAGCCAATGCCTGACGCATCAGGCGCTTGGCGGCGGACAACGCGCCGGGGGCCGACCAGTCGGCGTCGGCCATGGCCAGCAGTTCGGTGCCGTTGAACAGGCCCGGCTGCAGCAGAAAGACCCGCTCTAGCCCGGCATCCACCTGCAAGCGATAAAGGCCATCCGCCGCGACAGGTTCGCCGTGGATATCGGTGCTCAAGGCAAAGCCGTAGCCCAGATCATCGAGCAGCCGCCACTCGAAAGATCGCAGCAATGGCTCCAGCGGCCGTCCTTCAGCCAGTGCCAGCAAGGTCGCGGCATAGTGATCGAACACCGCCGGATGCGGGTCTTCGGCGGGCAGCAAACGGATCAACAGCTCGTTTAGATAGAGACCACTGAACAGCGCCTCGCCATTGAGCCAGGCTGCCGTGCCAACGCCTTCCATGCGCCCGACATTCTTCAGCTCGCCGCGCCCGCGAAACTCGACCTCCAGCGGCACGAAGGGCCGCGCCAGCGTCCCGGCCTTGCCTCGCGCGCTACGCAATACCGCCCGCAGCCGACCTTGCGGCGTAAGGAAATCCACCAGCGCGCTGGTCTCGCGGTAGGCGCGCGAATGCAGAACGTAGGCGAGTTGGGCAGGTGGCGGCGTTTGCGACATAGCGGTCAGGGTTCTCGAAAGGAATCACGATCCTGTAAACAACCTGAAACCAATGTGGGAGCGGGCTTGCTCGCGAAAGCGGTGTGTCATTCGACATAAACGTTGAATGTTCAACCGCATTCGCGGGCAAGCCCGCTCCCACAAGAGGTTTCTGGCGTCTCGGAAACTTGGCTTTACAGGTCGCCGTAACCCAGCGAACGCAAGGCACGCTCGTCGTCGGACCAGCCGCCCTTCACCTTGACCCACAGGTTGAGCATGATCTTGGAGTCGAACAGCAACTCCATGTCCTTGCGTGCCTCGGTGCCGATGCGCTTGATGCGCTCGCCCTTGTCGCCAATGATGATTTTCTTCTGACCGTCACGTTCGACGAGGATCAGCGCGTGGATGTGCAGGGTCTTGCCCTGCTGCTTGAACTCTTCGATCTCCACGGTGATCTGGTACGGCAGCTCGGCGCCCAGCTGACGCATGATCTTCTCGCGCACCAGTTCGGCGGCGAGGAAGCGGCTGCTGCGATCGGTGATCTGGTCTTCCGGGAAGAAGTGATCGTTCTCCGGCAGATGCTCGGCGATCACGCGCTCCAGCGCATCGAGGTTGTGTCCGTGCTGCGCCGAAATCGGGATGATCTGTGCGTTCGGCAACTGTTCCTGCAACCAGGTCAGGTGCGGCATCAGTTCGGCCTTGTCTTCGATGCGGTCGGTCTTGTTCAGCGCGACGATCAGCGGACCGGTCACGTACTGCACGCGCTCCAGCACCATCTGGTCCTCTTCGGTCCACTTGGTACGGTCGACCACGAAGATCACCACGTCGACGTCTTTCAACGCCGCCGAAGCGGTCTTGTTCATGTAGCGGTTGAGTGCCTTTTCGCCGCCCTTGTGCATGCCGGGGGTATCGACGTAGATAGCCTGCACATCGCCTTCGGTCTTGATCCCGAGCATGTTGTGGCGGGTGGTCTGCGGCTTGCGCGAGGTAATCGCCAGCTTCTGACCCAGGATGTGGTTCAGCAGCGTGGACTTGCCCACGTTGGGACGGCCGACGATGGCAACATAGCCACAGCGCGTTGCGTTTGTATCAGTCATTGCCATTCTCCACACCCAGGGCAATCAGTGCTGCGGCGGCCGCTACCTGTTCGGCAATGCGACGGCTTACACCCTGACCTCGGCTTTTTTCGTTCAGTAATACCACTTCGCACTCGACGAAGAAGGTTCGGCAGTGCGGCTCACCCTGGATGTCCACGACCTCGTAACGCGGCAGTTCGCAACTGCGCGATTGCAGGAATTCCTGCAGGCGGGTCTTGGGATCCTTGTTGGTGTCGACCAGTGTCAGGCCTTCGAATTCGCCGGCCAGCCAGGCCAGCACGCGCTCGCGGGCCACTTCCATGCCGGCGTCGAGGTAGATCGCACCGATCAGCGCTTCGAGGGCGTCGGCCAGGATCGACTCGCGACGGAAACCGCCACTTTTCAACTCGCCGGAGCCCAGGCGCAGGTAGTCGCCCAGATCAAAACCACGGGCCAGCACTGCCAGGGTCTCACCCTTCACCAGCCGGGCGCGCAAACGCGACAACTGGCCTTCGCGGGCCAGCGGGAAGCGTTCGAACAACGCTTCGCCGGCGACAAAGTTGAGGATCGCGTCGCCAAGAAATTCCAGACGCTCGTTGTTGCGCCCGGCAAAACTGCGGTGCGTAAGGGCCAGGACCATCAGTTCCTGATCCTTGAAGGTATAACCGAGCTGACGCTCGAGACGGCTTAGAGAAACGCTCACGGTTTGACCACGCTGAGTTCGTGGCTGGTTTCCACTGCCATCGCCGGGATACGACGCAGGCCTGGGACAATTAACGCTGTGTTCAAAAATAACGTCCTGAATTTCGTTGGCTTCATGCGCACGGAGCCGATTGTGCCGGTTCCAGAAATGCATTCGGCGCTGTGGTCAACAGCGCCGTGTGTGATTACTTGATCAGGCCGACCCGCGAGAAGTTCGGCAGGTGGCTGAGTTTCGGCTCCGGCCAGCTCATCCAGACCGCGAAGGCCTTGCCGACGATATTGCGGTCGGGAACCATGCCCAGCAGGTCCTTGGGAATGTTCGGATCATCCCAGTAGCGACTGTCGTTCGAGTTGTCGCGGTTGTCGCCCATCATGAAGTAGTGCCCGGCCGGCACGGTCCAGCTATGGTCCGGGGTGGCGCGGTAACGGCTCATTTCCTTGCGGATCAGGTGCTCGGCTTCGCCGAGTTTTTCCTTGTACAGCTCCGCGCTGCCCAGGGTGCCCGGCTCGGAACCGACCAACTGCTCGGCAATCGACTCGCCATTGACGAACAGGCGCTTGTCGGCGGTGTAGCGCACCGTGTCGCCCGGCAGGCCGACCACACGCTTGATGTAGTTGACGTTCGGATCGCTCGGGTAGCGGAACACCATCACATCACCGCGTTGCGGGTTACCGACTTCGATGACTTTCTTGTCGATCACCGGCAGGCGGATCCCGTAAGAGAACTTGTTCACCAGAATGAAATCGCCGACATCCAGGGTCGGTTTCATCGAGCCGGACGGAATCTGGAACGGCTCGACCAGAAACGAACGCAGCACCAGCACGATGAACAGCACCGGGAAGAACGACTTGCCGTATTCGACCAGCAGCGGTTCCTTGTTCAGTTTTTCCACCACCAGCACATCAGGCTGGCTGACGCTGCCCTGATACGAAGCGATGGCGGAACGCCGACGCGGTGCCAGGATCAACAGATCGAGCAACGCCAACAGGCCGCAGACGAACACGGCGATAACCAGCAACAGCGGGAAATTTAGTGACATAGGACCTGACTATTCCAACCTGAGCACGGCGAGGAAGGCTTCTTGTGGAATTTCCACGTTGCCCACCTGTTTCATGCGTTTCTTACCGGCCTTCTGCTTTTCAAGCAGCTTTTTCTTACGGCTCACGTCGCCGCCGTAGCATTTGGCCAATACGTTCTTTCTGAGCGCCTTGACGGTTGTCCGGGCGACGATCTGACCGCCGATGGCGGCCTGGATGGCCACGTCGAACATCTGACGAGGAATCAGTTCTTTCATCTTCTCGGTCAGCTGGCGACCTTTGAAGTGAGAGTTGTCGCGGTGCACGATCAACGCCAGGGCGTCGACCTTGTCACCGTTGATCAGCACGTCCAGCTTCACCAGATTAGCCGATTGGTAACGATCGAAATGGTAGTCCAGCGAAGCATAGCCGCGACTGGTGGATTTCAGACGGTCGAAGAAGTCGAGAACCACTTCGTTCATCGGCAAATCGTAGGTGACCTGCACCTGATTGCCGAGGAACAGCATGTCGACCTGTACGCCACGCTTCTCGATGCACAGGGTAATGACGTTGCCCAGGTGCTCCTGCGGCACCAGGATGTTGGCGCGCACGATAGGCTCGCGCATGTCTTCGATGGCCGAAACGTCCGGCAGCTTCGACGGGTTATCGACGTAAATCGTTTCACCGGTTTTCAGCACCAGCTCGAAGATTACCGTCGGCGCCGTGGTGATCAGGTCCAGGTCGTACTCGCGCTCGAGACGTTCCTGGATGATTTCCATGTGCAGCATGCCGAGGAAGCCGCAACGGAAGCCGAAGCCCAGGGCGTCGGAGCTTTCCGGGGTGTACTGCAGCGACGAGTCGTTCAGGGTCAGTTTCTGCAACGCTTCGCGGAAGTCCTCGAAGTCGTCGGAGCTGACCGGGAACAGACCGGCGTAAACCTGTGGCTGGATGCGTTTGAAGCCGGGCAGCACTTCAACGTCCGGGGTGGAGCTGAGGGTCAGGGTGTCACCGACCGGCGCACCATGAATGTCCTTGATGCTGGCAATGATGAAGCCCACTTCGCCAGCCTTCAGATCGGCGGTGTTGGTGTGCTTGGGCGTGAACACGCCGACGCTGTCGACCAGATGCACCTTGCCGGTGGATTTCACCAGGATCTTGTCGCCCTTCTTCACGCGGCCTTGACGCACGCGCACCAGGGAAACAACGCCCAGGTAGTTGTCGAACCAGGAATCGATGATCAGCGCTTGCAGTGGCGCGTCGATTTCGCCGGTCGGCGCAGGAATGGTGGCAACCAGACGCTCCAGAACCTCGTCGACACCCAGGCCGGTCTTGGCGCTGCAAGTGACGGCGTCGGCAGCGTCGATGCCGATGATCTTCTCGATCTCGTCCTTGACGCGATCAGGCTCGGCCTGTGGCAGGTCGATCTTGTTCAGCACCGGCATGACCTCAAGGCCCTGCTCGATGGCGGTGTAGCAGTTGGCTACGGACTGGGCTTCAACGCCCTGACCGGCGTCGACCACCAGCAAGGCACCTTCACAGGCCGCCAGGGAACGGCTGACTTCGTAGGTGAAGTCGACGTGGCCCGGGGTGTCAATGAAGTTCAGCTGGTAGTTGATGCCGTCTTTGGCTTTGTAATAAAGGGTGACGCTGTGGGCCTTGATGGTGATCCCGCGTTCACGTTCCAGCTCCATGGAGTCCAGTACCTGGGCTTCCATTTCACGATCGGCCAGGCCGCCGCACATCTGGATGAAGCGGTCAGCCAGCGTCGACTTGCCATGGTCAATGTGGGCGATGATGGAGAAATTGCGGATATGACTCAAATCACTCACGGATCAACACTCAAAAAGGCTGCAGGCTTGGCCCGCCGAAAAATAGCCGGGGATTGTACCTGATGCACGGCGCAAGCGTCACGTTCGCCTGTCACCCGGATTGCATGCAAAAACGCCCCGATCTGTCGACCGGGGCGTTTTCAAGGCTAAAGCCTGGGTGAAACCTTGTTCATCAACCGGCTCGACGCAGCAACCAGACCCCCGCCAGCGCACAGACACCGGCAGGCACCAGCACCGCGAACAGCGGCGAGAAGCCGAATACCAGACTGGACGGGCCAAGCAGGTCCTGAACGATGCGGAAGGTGAAGCCCACCAGTACGCCGGTAAATACCCGCTGACCGAGGGTCACCGAACGCAGCGGACCGAAGATGAAGGAAATCGCCATCAACACCAGCGCGGCGGTCACCAGCGGCTGCAACACCTTGACCCAGAACGCCAGCCAGTAACGGCCGTTGCTCAGGCCCTGGTCGGCCAGATAGTGGATGTAACCCCACAGGCCCGAAATCGACAGCGATTCCGGTGCCATCACCACCGTGCTCAGCAACTGCGGGCTCAGCGACACGTCCCAACGCTCGCTTGGCGCATTGACCACTTCGGTGCTGCGCTCATGGAACAGCGTGGTGGTGATGTCGGTGAGCTGCCAGTGGCTGCCGTCGAACTCGGCGCGCTTGGCGAAGCTGGAGCTCAGCAGGTGGCGTTCCTTGTCGAAGTGATAGCGGGTCACGCCATACAACAGACCGTTAGGCTGCACGGCGTTGATATGGATGAACTCATCGCCCTGACGGTGCCACATACCGTGCTTGGCGCTTTGCGCGTCGCCGCTGCCTTGCGCCAGCGAGCGATTGGCCTGCGCCATGCTTTCGGTGGCCGGGGCCACGTACTCGCCGATCAGCACGCCGGCCAGCATCAGCACCAGCATCGGCTTCATCACCGCCCAGACGATGCGCCCGATCGACACGCCAGCCGCTCGCATCACGGTCAGCTCGCTGCTGCTCGCCAGACTGCCGAGGCCGATCAGGCAACCAATCAGCGCCGCCATCGGCAGCATTTCGTAGAGTCGGCGCGGCGCGGTGAGCAGTACGAAGCTCAGGACATCGACCAGGGTGTAGGTATCGCTGGCATCGCCCATCTCGTCGATGAAGGCAAACAGGGTCGCCAGGCCAAGAATGATCGCCAGCACGGCGATGATCGCCATGAACACGCTGCTGCCGATGTAGCGGTCGAGTTTAACCACGGGCCACCTCCAGCGCAGCGCTGCGACGGGCAGCCAGCTTCAGGCGCAGCGGTTCCCAGTACAACAGGACAAGGCCGATGGCGAGGAAGATCGCATGCACCCACCACAGGCCGAGGGCCGGTGGAATCTTGCCCTTTTCCAGGGCGCCGCGGGCGGCAATCAGGATGGTCAGGTAAGCCATATAAAGAAGAATCGCCGGCAGCAGCTTGAGGAAACGCCCCTGGCGCGGGTTGACGCGCGACAGCGGCACCGCCATCAGGGTCACGATGAACACCAGCAATGGCAGAGAAAGGCGCCATTGCAGTTCAGTCTTGGAGCGGATGTCGTCACTGCCCAGCAGGGTCGAGGTCGGCATCGCGTCACGGTCGGTGACTTCCTCGCTGACGTCGGGCTTGGGCAGCAGCACGCCATAGGTTTCGTAATGGATGGCCCGGTAATCGGCCTGGCCCGGACTGCCATCGTAACGGTAGCCATTGGCAAGAATCAGGTAACGGTTGCCATCGGGACGGATTTCCTGACGACCCTTTTCGGCCACCAGCACCGAGATTCCGCGATCTTTCTGGTTGGCACCCAAATTCTTCTGCGAAATGAATACGCTGCCCAGGTTGACCCGGTCGTCGCTCAGGGTTTCGGTGTAAGTCACCCGGGTCCCGTCGCGCAGTGCCTGGAAGCGGCCCGGCTCAAGGGTGTCGAACTCGGTCAGGGCGTCCTGCTTGTTCAGCAGCAACTGGAACTGGTTGGCGCCTTGCGGGGCCAGGCTCAGGCTCAGCCACGCAACGACCAGGGCGACCAGAGTGGCCGGGAACAAGGTGATGCGGAACAGGCGCTGCTGGCTCATGCCGGTCGCCGACAGCACCGTCATTTCGCTTTCCAGGTACAACCGGCCATACGCCAGCAGAATCCCGAGGAACAGGCCCAGCGGCAGGATCAGTTGCATGAAGCCCGGCAGGCGGAAGCCCATGATCAGGAACAGCGATCCCGGATCGAGCTGGCCCGCAGCGGCCTGGGCAAGGTATTTGATGAAGCGACCGCTCATGATGATGACCAACAGCACGGCGCTCACGGCGCTCAGGGTCAACAGGACTTCGCGGGACAGATAACGGAAGACGATCAAACCAGACACTCCAGGGTTGTCAGGCTAAGGCGGCCAAACAAGCAAACGTATCAGCCGGCCCGCAAGGCAGAGCCGCCGAAAAAAGATGCGGCATTATCCTGTGATTGGGCCCGCCTGTCACTGCGCACACTCATGCAAGCGTGCAATCCGTTGAAGATCGTACAACCGAGGGTTGTCAGGCGCGGTGGGCGAGGTTCACACTGCCGCCTCTGTCGCAGGCGCTGGCCTGCGCTTCTTCTATCTATAAGCAGGCGATTGCGCACATCGCCGAACGCCTGCGTGTTGACCATTCATTCAGGGATCCGGACATGGAACTGGTTGTAAAAAGCGTTAGCCCAGAAACGTTGAAAACCGCCACCCTGGTGGTTGCCGTCGGCGAAGGCCGCAAACTCGGCGTTGCGGCCAGACTGGTCGACGAACTGAGCGGTGGCGCCATCAGCGCCGTACTCAAGCGTGGCGACCTGGCCGGCAAGGTCGGCCAGAGCCTGTTGCTGCACAGCCTGCCGAACCTCAAGGCCGAGCGCGTATTGCTGGTGGGTGTGGGCAAGGACGAAGAGCTGGGCGACCGCCCGTTCCGCAAGATCGTTGCCGGTATCCTCAACACCCTCAAAGGCCTAGGCGGCAGCGATGCCGTGCTGGCGCTGGATGAAATTATTGTTAAAAACCGCGACAGCTACGGCAAAACCCGTCTGCTGGCCGAATCGCTGGTCGATGGCGAATACACGTTCGATCAGTTCAAGAGCCAGAAAGCCGAACCGCGCGCCCTGAAGAAAATCACCCTGCTGACCATCAAGGCCGCCCAGGCCGAAGTGCAGCGCGCCGTGACCCACGCCACTGCGATCGCCAACGGCATGGCGTTCACCCGCAACCTGGGCAACCTGCCGCCGAACATCTGCCACCCGACTTTCCTGGGCGAACAGGCCAAGAACCTCGGCAAAGAGTTCAAGGACCTGAAAGTCGAAGTCCTCGACGAGAAGAAGATCAAAGCGCTGGGCATGGGTTCGTTCTACGCCGTCGGCCAGGGCAGCGCCCAGCCGCCGCGCCTGATCGTCATGCAATACAACGGCGGCAAGAAATCCGAGAAGCCGTACGCCCTGGTGGGTAAAGGCATCACCTTCGACACCGGCGGCATCAGCCTGAAGCCGGGCGCCGGCATGGACGAGATGAAGTACGACATGGGCGGCGCCGCCAGCGTGTTCGGCACCCTGCGTGCCGTGCTCGAGCTGAAACTGCCGATCAACCTGGTGTGCATCCTGGCCTGCGCCGAGAACATGCCGAGCGGCACTGCTTCGCGTCCGGGCGACATCGTCACCACCATGAGCGGCCAGACCGTGGAAATCCTCAACACCGACGCCGAAGGCCGTCTGGTGCTGTGCGATGCCCTGACCTACTCCGAGCGCTTCAAGCCGCAAGCGGTGATCGACATCGCCACCCTGACCGGTGCCTGCGTGGTCGCGCTGGGTGCGCACACCTCGGGCCTGCTGGGTAACAACGACGAACTGATCGGCCAACTGCTGAGCGCCGGCCAGGCGGCCGACGACCGCGCCTGGCAACTGCCGCTGTTCGACGAATACCAGGAGCAACTGGACAGCCCGTTCGCCGACATCGCCAACATCGGCGGACCGAAGGCCGGCACCATCACCGCCGCGTGCTTCCTGTCGCGCTTCACCAAGAACCTCAACTGGGCGCACCTGGACATCGCCGGCACCGCCTGGACCAGCGGCGGCAAGGACAAGGGCGCCACTGGCCGTCCGGTTCCCCTGCTGACCCAGTACCTGCTGGACCGCGCCAAAGCCTGAAACCGATGACTTGCGCCGGCGTCACCTTCGGGTGGCGCCGTTTGCAGCTCAGGAACCGCAATGACCAAAGTCGACTTCTATATCCTGCCCAGCGCCGATCCTTCGGCCCGCCTGGACTTCGCCTGCAAGCTCACCGAGAAAGCCTGGCGCATGGGCCACCGCATCTACCTGCATTGCAGCGATGCCGCCCAGCGTGACGAACTCGACGCGCGCCTGTGGTCCTTCAAGGGCGAGAGTTTTGTCCCCCACGGCCCAGCCGACAGCGAACCGGACGGTTTGATCGTACTGGGATTGGGTGATGACTGCGGTCAGCATCAGGATCTTCTGGTCAACCTCGACCTGAAAGTCCCGCCCTTCGCCAGCCAGTTCGCCCGCGTGGCGGAAGTGGTGGTCGAAGACCCGGCAATCCGTCAGGCCGCCCGGGACAGTTTCCGTTTCTATCGGGAACAGGGCTATCCTCTGCAAGACCACCGTTTACAGCGACTCTGAGTACGCCGATGGACACTCCAAAACCGCTGCAAAAGCCTGTGCACCTGCTGGACGACCTGGAGTCGATCCGCCAGCTGCTCGGCGATGACAACCTGCAACCGCCCCTGCTGACCGACACGGTCGATGATGGCGAACAGGAACAGATTCCCATGCTGTTCGAAGCCGTCGACAACGAGTCGCCAAGCGTCGAACCGCAGTCCACTCCTGCTCCCGCTCCAGCACCTGCCGCGCAGCCCGCCGCCCCTGTGGATAAAGGCCCGGACGCCCTGCTGCACCTGGACAGCGAACTGCGCGCCGCCGCGCAATTGATCATGCAAGACGTGATCGACGACTTCGCCCCGCATATCGAAACCGAAATCAAGCGCCGCCTCGAGGCGCGGATGGAGCGACTGCTCGGCCAATACGAGTAATCCCCCGATCTCCTTGCGGGAACGGGCTTGCCCGCTCCCCCATTGAATGTACACCGCATCTGAAGCTGCACATTGTCCTCCCCCGCTCGCCCTGCGCCCCATGCCCCGCTATACTTCCCGGCTTTTCCTGAATAAATGCCAATAGGGTCCCGCCGCGCATGGATAAGACCTACCAGCCGCACGCCATTGAAACTTCCTGGTACAACACCTGGGAGTCCGAGAACTACTTCGCCCCGCAAGGCGCGGGCGACTCCTACACCATCATGATCCCGCCGCCGAACGTCACCGGCAGCCTGCACATGGGTCACGGTTTCAACAACGCGATCATGGACGCCCTGATCCGTTTCCGCCGCATGCAGGGTCGCGACACCCTGTGGCAGCCGGGCACCGACCACGCCGGTATCGCCACTCAGATGCTGGTGGAGCGCCAGCTCGAAGCCCAGGGCCAGAATCGCCACGACCTGGGCCGGGAAAAATTCCTCGAGAAAGTCTGGGAGTGGAAAGAGCAGTCCGGCGGCAACATCAGCCGTCAGATCCGCCGCCTCGGCTCGTCCGTGGACTGGAGCCGCGAGCGCTTCACCATGGATGACGGCCTCTCGGAAGCCGTGAAAGAAGCGTTCGTGCGCCTGCACGAAGACGGCCTGATCTACCGCGGCAAGCGTCTGGTCAACTGGGACACCAAGCTGCACACGGCGATTTCCGATCTGGAAGTGGAAAACCACGACGAGAAAGGTTTCCTGTGGAACCTCAAGTACCCGCTGGCCGACGGCGCGAAAACCGCCGAAGGCAACGACTTCCTGATCGTCGCCACCACCCGTCCGGAAACCATGCTCGGCGACTCCGCCGTGGCTGTTAACCCGAACGACGAGCGCTACAAGGCCCTGATCGGCAAGTTCGTCGAGCTGCCGCTGGTCGGCCGCCGCATCCCGATCATCGCCGACGATTACTGCGATCCTGAATTCGGCACCGGCTGCGTGAAAATCACCCCGGCCCACGATTTCAACGACTACGAAGTCGGCAAGCGCCACAACCTGCCGCTGCTGAACATCTTCGACAAGAACGCCAACGTGCTGCCGGCAGCGCAGGTGTTCAACCTCGACGGCACGCTGAACGACAGCATCGACGGCCAGATCCCGGCCGAGTACGCCGGTCTCGAGCGTTTCGAAGCGCGCAAGCAGATCGTTGCCGCCTTCGACGCCGCCGGCCTGCTGGTCAGCGTCGACGACCACAACCTGAAAGTGCCGAAAGGCGACCGCTCCGGCACCGTCATCGAGCCGTGGCTGACTGACCAGTGGTACGTGTCCACCAAGCCTTTGGCCGAGCCTGCGATCGCTGCCGTTGAAGACGGCCGCATCCAGTTCGTGCCCAAGCAATACGAGAACATGTACTTCTCGTGGATGCGCGACATCCAGGACTGGTGCATCAGCCGTCAGCTGTGGTGGGGCCACCGGATTCCGGCCTGGTACGACGAGTCGGGCAAGGTCTACGTCGGTCGCGACGAAGCGGAAATCCGCGCCAAGCACAAACTCGGCGCCGACGTGACGCTGCAACAGGACAACGACGTTCTCGACACCTGGTTCAGTTCCGGTCTGTGGACGTTCTCCACCCTGGGCTGGCCGGAAAAAACCGAATTTCTGAAGAAATTCCACTCCACCGACGTGCTGGTCACCGGTTTCGACATCATTTTCTTCTGGGTCGCCCGGATGATCATGCTGACGATGCACCTGATCAAGAACGAGGACGGCACCCCGCAGGTTCCGTTCAAGACCGTTTACGTACACGGTCTGGTGCGTGATGGTCAGGGCCAGAAAATGTCCAAGTCCAAGGGCAACGTCCTGGACCCGCTGGACATCATCGACGGCATCGAGCTGGAAACCCTGGTGCAGAAACGCACTTCCGGCCTGATGCAGCCGAAACTGGCGAAGAAGATCGAGAAAGCCACCCGCGACGAATTCGCCGACGGCATCGCCAGCTATGGCACCGACGCCCTGCGCTTCACCTTCTGCTCGCTGGCGTCCACCGGTCGCGACATCAAGTTCGACATGGGCCGCGTCGAAGGCTATCGCAACTTCTGCAACAAGATCTGGAACGCTGCGCGTTACGTTCTGGACAAGGGCGAAGACTGCGGCCAGAACGGCGAAGCTTACGAACTGTCGCTGGCCGATCGCTGGATCATCTCGCAACTGCAACGCACCGAAGCCGAAGTGACCCGTCAACTGGATCAGTTCCGTTTCGACCTGGCGGCGCAGGCGCTGTACGAGTTCATCTGGAACCAGTACTGCGACTGGTATCTGGAACTGTCCAAGCCCGTACTGTGGGACGAAAACGCGCCGGTCGAGCGCCAGCGCGGCACCCGTCGCACCCTGGTGCGCGTACTGGAAGTGGCGCTGCGCCTGGCGCATCCGTTCATGCCGTTCATCACTGAAGAAATCTGGCAGCGCATCGCGCCGCTGGCCGGCATTCAGGGCAAGACGATCATGCTGCAAGCCTGGCCAGTGGCCAACGAAGAACGCATCGATCCGGCCGCCGAAGACGACATCGAATGGCTCAAGGGCCTGATGCTCGGCACCCGCAACATCCGGGGCGAAATGAACATCGGCCCGGGCAAACCGCTGCCGATCTATCTGAAGAACGTCAGCGCCGAAGACCAGCGTCGCCTGACCGAGAACGAAGCGCTGCTGAAGAAACTGGCACGCCTGGAATCGATCACGGTCCTGGCCGCTGGCGAAGAAGCGCCGCTGTCCGCCACCGCACTGGTCGGCGAGATGGAAGTGCTGGTGCCAATGGCCGGCCTGATCGACAAGGGTGCGGAACTGGCACGTCTGGACAAGGAAATCCTGCGTCTGCAGGGTGAAGTCCAGCGCGTCGGCGGCAAACTGTCCAACGCTAGTTTCGTTGACAAGGCTCCGGCCGAAGTCATCGACAAGGAGCGCGCCAAACTGGCCGAGGCCGAACAGGCACTGGCCAAGCTGGCTGAGCAGCACGCGCGGATTGCCAGCCTGTAACGGCAAATCGCATTGAAAAAGGGAGGCCCGCAACGGCCTCCCTTTTTCATGCCTGTCAAATCACCCGCCCTGTTCAGATGTGGGACAATGCCCGCCACTTTCAGCCTTACCCGAATCGACCTCGCCCATGACCGCTCCACGCCCACCCAAACCCGCGCGCAAGAAGCCTGAAGCCAAGACCCCGGCCGCCAACGGCGCACCAAAGGAAAAGGCCGGCCTGCACCCGCGCAACCGCCACCAGGGCCGTTACGACTTCCCGGCACTGATCAAGAGCACGCCGGAACTGGCGAAGTTCGTGATCATCAACCCCTATGGCAAGGAAAGCATCGACTTCGCCAGCCCCGAAGCCGTGCGTGTGTTCAACCGGGCGCTGCTCAAGGCGTTCTACGGCATCGCCCATTGGGACATTCCCGCCGATTACCTGTGCCCACCGGTGCCGGGGCGTGCGGACTACATACACTTTCTCGCCGACCTGCTGGCCAGCCATAACGACGGCGTGATCCCGCGCGGGGCGGCGGTCAAGGTGCTGGACGTGGGCATGGGCGCGAACTGCATCTATCCGCTGATTGGCCATAGCGATTATCGCTGGCAGTTCCTCGGCTCGGACATCGACGCCACGGCCATCGCCGCCGCCAGGGCCATCGTCCAGGCCAACGGCTTGAACAAGGCGATCCAGATCCGCCAGCAAGGCAATCGCAAGCACATCCTGCTTGGCCTGCTGGAAGCCACCGAACGCTTCGAATTGACAATGTGCAACCCGCCGTTCCACGCCTCCCTCGAAGAAGCCACTCGGGGCAGTACCCGCAAATGGCGCGCGCTGGGCAAGGCTGATCCGAAACGCAAGCTGCCGGTGCTGAACTTCGGCGGGCAGGCGGCGGAGTTGTGGTGCGAGGGCGGTGAGGTGCGCTTCGTCACCCAATTGGTCAGCGAGAGCGCGCAGGTGGCGCAGCAGGTGTTGTGGTTCAGCACGCTGGTATCGAAAGCGTCGAACCTGCCGGCGATCCAGACCGCGCTGAACAAGGCTGGCGCCCTGCAAAGCCAGGTCGTGGAGATGGGCCAGGGTCAGAAGCAGAGCCGTTTCGTCGCCTGGACCTTCCAGACCCCGGAACAGCAACAGGCCTGGCGTCAGGCTCGCTGGAGCAAGGCCTCAGCGCAGTAAGCACTTTTCTGCGGACACAAAAAAACCGTGCCCGGATCGCTCCAGTGCACGGTTTTTCATGCTGTCTTACTTGTTGATGCCGTCGGTCAGCGCTTTGGCTGGAACGAACTTGACAACTTTCTTGGCAGCGATTTCGATGGCAGCGCCAGTCGATGGGTTACGGCCGGTACGGGCAGGACGCTCGGTCACTTTCAGCTTGCCGATACCTGGCAGAGTGATTTCGGCACCGTTTTCCAGCTGATCGGCAACGATTTGACCCAGTTGCTCCAGAGCGTTGCGCGCGGTGGTTTTCGGCGCGTCGATAGCTTCAGCGATGTCGGCGATCAGTTGGTCTTTAGTAAGAGCCATGTAGTGTTCCTTCCCTATCAAATTCATATGGATTGCAGAGTGCAGTGTCAGCCATCGAGCCCGATCTTCTGGATCTGGCACCCTCGGCGATAACCACGACGAGTCGGGGTTATAGATGCCGAAATCAAGGTTTGGTTCGACCTGACAAAAGCTGAATGCATGCTTGTCGCGGTGACTTCGCGCAAGACCGGGCAAAACTAGCACAGAGACAAGGAAATATCCGCCTCTAGCTAGCCAAATGGTCAGGTTTATTGCGCTAAATCGGTAAATAAATGCATAAGGGCCGACCCGTGACCCTGAATTGCCCCTCAACCCGCGCCAAAACCAATGGTTGCGGTACACTGGGCGCTTTTTCGGGGGAGCCTGCCCTCCTCCCTTCCACCAGCCGAGAAGCCTATGCCGATCCGTCATTGCATCGTCCACCTGATCGACAAAAAACCCGACGGCACACCCGCAGTTCTGCACGCCCGTGACTCCGAACTGGCTGAGTCTGCGGCCATCGAGAACATGCTTGCCGACCTCAATGAAAGCTATAACGCCAAACAGGGCAAAGCCTGGGGCCTGTTTCATCCGGAGTCCGGCGCATTTCCGTTCAGCGGCTGGCTGAAGGAATACCTCGACGGCGCGCAGGATTTCACCGCGTTCAGCCGGGTGGCGGTCGAGCATCTGCAAAAGCTGATGGAAGAATCGAACCTGTCGGTGGGCGGCCACGTACTCTTCGCCCACTACCAGCAAGGCATGACCGATTACCTGGCGATCGCCCTGCTGCACCACAGCGAAGGCGTGGCGGTGACCGATCAATTGGACGTGACCCCGTCGCGTCATCTCGATCTCGGCCAGTTGCACCTGGCGGCGCGGATCAACGTCTCCGAGTGGCAGAACAACAAGCAGTCCAAGCAGTACATCTCGTTCATCAAGGGCAAGAACGGCAAAAAGGTCTCGGAGTATTTCCGCGACTTCATCGGCTGCCAGGAAGGCGTCGACGGCCCGGGCGAGACCCGTACCCTGCTCAAGGCCTTCAGCGACTTCGTCGAAAGCGAAGACCTGCCGGAAGACTCCGCCCGCGAGAAGACCAAGACTCTGGTCGACTACGCCAGCAGCCAGGCCAAACTCGGCGAGCCGATGGGCCTGGAGGAACTCTCGGAACTGATCGACGAAGAACGCCCGAAGGCCTTCTACGATCACATCCGCAACAAGGATTACGGCCTGTCGCCGGAGATTCCGGCGGATAAGCGCACGCTCAACCAGTTCCGCCGCTTCACCGGTCGCGCCGAAGGCCTGTCGATCAGCTTTGAAGCGCACCTGCTGGGCTCGAAGATCGAGTACGACGAAGAAGCCGGCACGTTGGTCATCAAGGGCCTGCCGACCTCGCTGACCGATCAGCTGAAGCGCCGCAACTGATGCTCGGCAATGTGCTGAAAAAGGTTCTGCTGGTACTGCTGGTGGCCGTGGTCTATCAGAACTGGGGCAAGATCGAGCGGGTGTTCAATCCGTCGCAAATGGTGTCCGAGCAGACGCGAGCGCAGGCCAGCGTCACGCTCTACGCCACCGACTGGTGCGGCTACTGCAAGCAGACCAGGCGTTTTCTCGACAGCAAGGGCATTCCGTTCAAGGAGTTCGATATCGAGAAGGACGCCGAAGCGCGCAAGGCTTATGAAGCGCTGGGCGGGCGCGGGATTCCACTGATCGACGTCAACGGTACGTTGATTCGCGGGTTCGACCCGGACGAAATACTCGCCGCCCTGAAATAGAACGCATTGTGGGAGCGGGCTTGCCCGCTCCCACAGTGGAGTTTCAGCGGGCCTCGATGCGGAAGCCGAATCGCGGGAAGTGTACATGCACCACCCCGCCACGCGCGTCCTCGCGGCGCAGGATCAACTCTTCGCGCCCGGCAAACACCAATTCCCCGGCCACCGGATCAACGCCGTAATCCGTCGCCGCAATCGCTACCTGCTGGCCCGCCGTGAATCCATTCGGATCGACAAACTGCTCATCCGGCAGTGCCGCCGGGGTGGCATTGCGCGCAACTTCCAGTGCTTCCTCGGAGCTCATTTCACTCGCCGCGCCATGCCCGAAGCCCAGCACGCGCCCCAGCCAAGCCGACACCGCCGGATAAGCATCCACCAATGGCGCGGTCACATGAGTTGCCTTGAGGAACCACAGCGGATGGGCCATGGCGAAGTCGGCAATCGACGGATCGCCGAACAGAAAGTCGCCCTGCTCGCGCGGCAACTGCTGTTCCAGACGCGCCATGATCGTCGGCCATTGATGTTTGGCCTGCTCGGCGGACAGCCGGGTCGCGCTGCCACCGCTGAACAGCCCCGCGCGGTCGGCCAGGAAGGCTTTGATCGCTTCCGGCGGCAATTTGCCGAAACGCACCGCCACGGACTCCGGCTGAAACACCAGACTCACCGCATGCTGAAACACCACCGAATCCGCCCAGGTGGCGAAACTGGCGGCGATCATTTCCTGACCTTCCGGGAAGAACGCCGGCTGTGCCTTTTCCTGCTCCAGGCGACGAGCGATCAAGGCGGTATCGCAATAGATATCGGCACCGACCTGCAGCACCGGGGTCTTGCGATAGCCTCCGGTCAGGGCCGTCAGATCGGGCTTGGGCATCACCGGCGAGATATTCACCGAGCGCCAGGACAAACCTTTGAACCCCAACAGCAGCCGGGCCTTTTCGGCGAATGGAGAGGCTGGGTAGTGGTGAAGAATAAGCTCGGACATGCTCGGCTCCGCCGCACAGAAAGTGAATCAGCAGCTTAGCGTGCAATTGGATCGCGGCCTACGGATGTGGCTGATGGGAACCCATCAGTCAGGTTGATACCCCGCCACCAGACACTCCTTCGCACTCTTCCTCAACTTCTTGATCAGCCGCTCCTGACGCAGCGCATCGCCCTTGTCGCGGCAGCGCTCGGTGTAGACCAGTGCCATGGCCGGGCTTGAGAGGAAAAACCGTGCACCCTTGCCGCTCTGGTGTTTGGCAAAGCGGCGCACGGGATCATCGCTGATCCCGCAGTAGAGCGAGCCGTTGGCGGCGCGCACGAGGTAGACGAACCAGGACTTGCTCGCCGGGACGTCGGCATCGACAGGATTTTCGCTGAGGGTGGTCACGTAACGGTCAGGGCGTGTAGGAAACAGGCCGCGATCTTATCAGCGCCCGGCCTGAAATGCCTTCAGCCCTTTCAACGCCTGGGCGCGGACGGCGTTGCGTACCAGCGGCGTCCAGCCCAGCAGCAGACCTTTGAAGCCGAGGGCCTGACGCGACCAGCGCCACAGGTCAAAGTGGTCGTGGTGTTCGCAGATCTTGCCGTCGCGGAAGACGAAACGCGCCTGGATGTCGTTGATCACGATGTTGCCGGTCTGGCTGAACAGATAGGTCGCCACCCAATGGGCGCCGCCGCTGCGCTCGTCGGCACGCACGTTGTCGAAGGTCAGCGAAAAGTCCTTGGCACGGGTGGTGAGCATGCGCCACATGTCGCCGGCATCACGGCCCCGCAGTTCGCCGAAGGCCGGATCGCTGAACACCACATCATCGGTGTAACAGGCGGCCATCGCCTCGGCATCGAGGCGCTGGAAGGCTTGGTAGAACCGGGTAATCAGGGCGGCGTGGGCTTCACTCATGGGCAATCTCCAAAGAATGTACAGATTGCCAGCACGATAATCTGCAATCGCCGGAAACACTATCGGCATTCGTGATTCGAATGGCGGCGGTGCGGATTAAAACGGTGGAACTGGCGAGCCTCAGATCTTTTCGCTCTGCACCTGCACATACAACGCTCGCCCGGCCCCAAGCCCGGCAAGGATCGCACCGAAGCCGATGATGCCGAAGATCCAGCCCACGGCATTCCAGCCGCCAGTCCAGTCGTGCACCACGCCGACCGCGAACGGCCCCATCGAAGCTAGGGTGTAGCCGAAGCCCTGGGACATGCTCGACAGGTTCGCCGCAACATGAGAGTCGCGCGAGCGCAGAACGATCAGCGTCAGCGCCAGACTGAACGTGCCCCCCTGCCCCAGGCCAAGCAGGATCGCCCAGCCCCACAGCCCTTCGATCGGTGCGTAGAGGCAGCCGAACAGACCACCCAGGGTCAACGCCATCACTACCACGATCGCCAGGCGTTGATCCTTGCCACGGGTCGCCAGCCACGGCGCCGCCAGGGAACTGGCAAGCTGGATGATCACCGAGCCGGACAGCACCAGACCCGCCTGGGTCGGCGTCAGCCCGCGCCCGATCAGGATCGACGGCAGCCAGCCGAACACGATGTAGGCCAGCGACGACTGCAGCCCCATGTACAACGTCACCTGCCAGGCCAGCGGATCGCGCAGCAGCCCGCGCACCCGATAGGCGACATTGTGCGCGCCGTGTTTCTGCCCCACCTGAGGCAGCCAGAACAGCGCCGCCACCAGCGCCGGAATCACCCAGAAGCCCAGGCCCATCGCCCAACTGTGGTCGAAATGCTCGCTCAACGGCACGCTCGAACCCGCCGCCATCGCCGCGCCAAGGCACAGGGCCATGGTATAGACACCGGTCATGGTGCCCGCGTGTTTGGCGAAGTCGCGTTTGACGATGCCCGGCAACAACACACCGATGATGCCGATGCTGGCACCGCCCAGCACACTGCCGGCGAACAGACCGATCTCACCGAAGTTGCTGCGCAGGATAATGCCGCCGGACAGCGTCAAAAGAATTCCCAGCACGACTCGCTCGGCGCCGAAGCGCCGCGCCAGCATCGGTGCCAGCGGGGCGAACAGCCCCAGGCAGAGGACCGGCAATGTGGTCAGCAGACCCGCCTGGGCGGCCGACAACCCAAGGCTTTTCGACACGTCGCTGAGCAGCGGCGCCATGCTGGACAGCGCCGGGCGCAAGTTCAGTGCCACCAGGATCAACCCCAACAGCAATAGCCAGGGACGGCGCACCAGCGGATGGCTCTGCTGCACCTGCTCATCATTGGCCTCGGCGTCGATCAGCAACTCTTCGATCTCGGTCGAGTGTTTGGCGGCTGTGGACAACTCACTGCGGGACATGGACTTCTCGGTTTCAAGGTTCATTGATCAACTGCCTGGATATGGCTTTGGCCCGCTCAGGATCACGTTGTTCAACCGCGTCGAGCAGCGCGACGTGCAGGTCGAACACTTCCTGACGGCGCGGGACGATGTTCAGGGTCTGGCGCAATTGCGCGCCGACAATGCTGGAGAAATAGCGATACAGCTCGCTGAGGGTCGGGTTGTGCGCAGCATCCACCAGTCGGCGGTGGAACACCAGATCGCAGGCGATGTAAGTGTCGAGGTCACCGTGGTAGTGGCAACCGATGACCCCGAGTGCCTCGCGCAATGCCACCAGATCCTCATCGGTACGGCGCAGGGCCGCCAGCCCGATGGCCTCGACTTCGAGAATGTGCCGGGTCTCCCGGGCCTGATCCAGCGAGCACCGGGACAGCGCCTTGAGGGTGTCCATCGGGTCGACCACCGCGCGCAGATAACTGCCGTCGCCCTGACGGATTTCGATCAACCCGGAAAACGCCAGGACGCGCATGGCTTCACGCACGGTGTTGCGGCTGATGCCGAGTTCCGCGCAGAGCTCGGGTTCGGTGGGCAGACGCTGGCCGACCTGCCAGGTGCCGTCGGTGATGCGCTGGCGCAACTGGTCCAGCGCCTGATCGACCAGTGACCGCTTAATGAGCAAGGAATTTTCTGACATGGGATTCGTCCTTTCATCCAATCATGGGATGAATTTTCTGACATGTTAGTCAGCTCCGTGTAGGACGGCAACCGCCTACGGTCAGAGAGAGGGAAATGGAGCGGGATTTTCGATTGGTCAAAATTACCCTTTAAGGGTAATTTCAGGGACGGGACTCAGGTTTTTATGGAGAAAAACACACCCCACTACAACCTGGCGGTGATCAAGGAGGATGTCAGGAGACTGGGTAGAGAAGCGTTCACCCGAACTGCCCGAAATACCGGCAGGGACTTGGGTCTGAGCCTCAATGAAATGCAACAGGTCGTTTTCGAACTCAACAGCCGGATGCTTTACAAATCGATGACCACCTACAGCGATCATCGAGTCTGGCAAGACGTCTATCACACGACCTGGAACGATTTGGAGATATACATCAAGGTCACTTACTGCACAGGTAGTGAACCTCCGGTGATCTCCTTCAAGGAGAAAAATCCATGAACACAAAGCAATGTTTCAGCTGTGGTGCCCCCGAGGGGATGCGGCACTTCAAGGGTCGCGGCGAAACCATGAGCGTCAAGGGCATGGAGCAGCGGCTCGATGACTTATCCGGTTGGGAGTGCCAGGCCTGCGCAGAGGTCATCTTCGACCCAGGTAGCGCAGAGCGTTATTCGGATGCCTGCGACGAACTGGTCATCGCCGGCAGGCAAATGATCGGCAATGAGATGAAGCGCATTCGCCGCAAACTCCATCTATCTCAGAAAGACGCAGTGCAACTGCTGTCGGGCGGCGGGCACAACGCGTTTTCACGCTATGAACGTGGTGAAACGTTGCCTCCCAAGGCGTTGATGGTGTTGATGCGCCTGCTCGATCGTTATCCGCATTTGCTCGCCGACGCTCGCGTGCTGGGGGAAGGCGCGGACTTGCGGGGGTTCAAGGACACTGTTCACACGGAACGCGAAACCCTCCCCGCCTCCTGAACAGGTTTCCCGCAAAAAACAAACCCGGCACAAGGCCGGGTCTGTTTCAGAAATCACCTCTGCATCAATGCAGAATCTGACTCAGGAACAACTTCGTCCGATCATTCTGCGGATTGTCGAAGAAGTCGTTCGGCGCCGCCTGTTCGACGATCTCGCCCTTGTCCATGAAGATCACGCGGTTGGCCACGGTGCGGGCGAAGCCCATTTCGTGGGTTACGCAGAGCATGGTCATGCCGTCTTCGGCCAGGCCGATCATGGTGTCCAGAACCTCTTTCACCATCTCTGGGTCGAGTGCCGAAGTCGGTTCGTCGAACAGCATGATTTTCGGCTTCATGCACAACGCGCGGGCGATCGCCACACGTTGTTGCTGACCACCGGACAGTTGCCCCGGGAACTTGTGCGCCTGCTCCGGAATGCGTACGCGCTCCAGGTAATGCATGGCGATTTCCTCGGCCTTGCGCTTGGGCATCTTGCGCACCCACATCGGCGCCAGCGTGCAGTTCTGCAGGATGGTCAGGTGCGGGAACAGGTTGAAGTGCTGGAACACCATGCCGACTTCACGGCGGATCGCTTCGATCTGCTTGAGGTCGTTGGTCAGCTCTACGCCGTCGACCACGATGCGGCCCTGCTGGTGCTCTTCCAGACGATTCAGGCAGCGAATGGTCGTGGACTTGCCGGAGCCCGACGGGCCGCACAGCACGATACGCTCGCCCTGTTTGACATTGAGGTTGATGTCTTTCAGAACGTGGAACTGGCCGTACCACTTGTTGACGCCTTGCATCTGGATGATGCCTTCAGGCCCCACTGGCTTTTTGATTGCTTCGCTCATTACAGAGAACTCCTAACGCTTGTGGCCAGTGTCGAGCTTGCGTTCCAGATGCATGGAATAGCGCGACATACCAAAACAGAAAATCCAGAACACCAGGGCGGCGAACACGTAGCCTTCGGTGGCCATGCCCAGCCATTTCGGATCGGCGGCGGCTTGCTTGACGCTGTTGAGCAGGTCGAAGAGGCCGATGATGATCACAAGGCTGGTGTCCTTGAACAGCGCGATAAAGGTATTGACGATGCCCGGGATCACCAGCTTCAGGGCTTGCGGCAGAATCACCAGGCCCATGGCGCGCCAGTAACCGAGGCCCATCGCAGCGGCGGCTTCGTACTGACCTTTGGGGATCGCTTGCAGACCGCCACGCACCACCTCGGCGACATAGGCCGACTGGAACAGGATCACGCCGATCAGCGCTCGCAACAGCTTGTCGAAGTTCATGCCTTCGGGCAGGAACAGCGGCAGCATCACCGAGGACATGAACAGCACCGTGATCAACGGCACGCCGCGCCAGAACTCGATGAAGGTCACGCAGACCACGCGAATCGCCGGCAGGTTCGAGCGACGCCCCAGCGCCAGGAGAATCCCCAGCGGCAGCGCACCGGCGATCCCCACGGTGGCAATCACCAGGGTCAGCATCAGGCCGCCCCACTGGCTGGTCGCCACGGTGGTCAGGCCGAACACACCGCCGTGAAGCAGGCAGTAGGCAACGATCGGGTAGATCACCAGGAAGCTCAATCCGTACACCGCTTTACGCGGGAAGCGCGAGATGAACAGCGGTGCCACGCCGATGACCGCCAGCCACACGGTCAGGTCCACGCGCCAGCGCAGGTCGGTCGGGTAGTAGCCGTACATGAACTGGCCGAAACGCTGCTGGATGAACACCCAGCAGGCGCCGTCCTTGGTGCAGTCGGCGCGGGTGGTGCCGACCCAGTTGGCATCGAGGATCGCCCAGCTGAGAATCGGTGGGACCACGAGGTAGATCAGGTAGAACGCAAACAGGGTCAGCAGGGTGTTGAGCCAGCTGGAGAACATGTTCGCGCGCATCCACGCCACCACGCCGATGCTACTGCTCGGTGGGGGCATGTCAGGTTTGAAAGTATGGGATGTCATGCGCGTTTCCTCACCGCTCGATCAGCGCAATGCGCTTGTTGTACCAGTTCATCAGCAGGGAAATGCTGATACTGATCGCCAGGTACACGCTCATGGTGATGGCAATGACTTCGATGGCCTGACCGGTCTGGTTGAGCACGGTGCCGGCGAACAGCGAAACCATTTCCGGATAACCGATACCGGCGGCCAGGGACGAGTTCTTCGCCAGGTTCAGGTATTGGCTGGTCAGCGGCGGAATGATGACTCGCAGCGCTTGCGGAATGATCACCTTGCGCAGGGTCGGACCGTTGCGCAGGCCGAGGGAACGGGCCGCTTCGGTCTGGCCATGGCTGACCGACTTGATCCCCGAACGCACGATCTCGGCGATGAATGCTGCGGTGTACACGGTCAGGGCCAGGGTCAACGCCAGCAGTTCCGGGATCAACACCCAGCCGCCGACGAAGTTGAAGCCTTTGAGCTGCGGCAGTTCCCAATGCAGCGGAGCGCCGAAGATCAACGCACACAAGGCCGGAACCACCAGCAGGATGGCCAGGCCAACCCAGAACTTGTGGAACGGCTCGCCGGTTTCTTCAAAGCGTCTGGTCGCCCAGCGGCTCATGAACACGATGGCGACGATGGCCACCACGATGCTCACCACGAACGCCCAGAAGCCATCGGCCATTTGCGCGGCCGGCATGTTCAGGCCACGGCTGCTGACGAAGAAGGTGTCGCCGAAATTGTGACTGTTGCGCGGCCCCGGCATGGTCAGGAATACCGCGAAATACCAGAACAGGATTTGCAGCAGCGGCGGAATGTTGCGGAACACTTCCACATACACGGTCGCCAGTTTGCTGATGATCCAGTTCGGCGAGAGACGCGCCACACCGATGATGAAGCCCAGCAGGGTCGCCAGGATCACGCCGATGAATGTCACCAGCAGGGTGTTGAGCAGGCCGATCACAAAGACGCGGGCATAACTGTCCGCTTCGGTGTAGTCGATCAGATGTTGAGCGATACCGAACCCGGCACTGCGCTCCAGGAAGCCGAAACCGGAGGTGATGCCCCGGTGTTGCAGGTTGGTCTGGGTGTTATCGAACAGATACCAGCCCATCGAGACCACCGCCACGACGGTGATGATCTGAAACAGCCACGCACGCACACGCGGATCGCTGAGGCTGAACCTCTGCTTTGGTGCGCCGATTGAATTTTGCATGAAGTGCCCCGGAAAAAATCGAACAGAACATCACCCGGCGGTTGGCCCGCCGGGTGATAGAACAATCAGCGCACTGGTGGTGCGTACTGAATGCCGCCGTTGTTCCACAGCGCGTTCATGCCACGGTCGATTTCCAGCGGAGTGGTCTTGCCGAGGTTTTTCTCGAAGATTTCGCCGTAGTTACCCACCTGGGAAACGATCTTGACGACCCAGTCCTTCGGCAGTTTCAGGTCCTTGCCGTATTCGCCGTCGCCACCCAGCAGACGGGCAACGTCCGGGTTCTTGGTGGACTTGGCTTCTTCAACAACGTTTTTCGAAGTGATACCGGCTTCTTCGCTGTTGAGCAGCGCGTAGCCGACCCAACGTACGATGGCCAGCCACTCGTCGTCGCCGTTACGCACGACCGGGCCCAGAGGTTCCTTGGAAATGGTTTCCGGCAGAACCACGTAGTCCTTCGGCGAAGCCAGCTTGCTGCGCTGGGCGAACAGCTGGGACTTGTCGGAGGTCAGCACGTCGCAACGACCGGACTCCAGCGACTTGGCGCTTTCATCGGAGGTGTCGAAAGTGATCGGGGTGTACTTCAGGCCGTTGGCGCGGAAGTAGTCGGACACGTTCAGTTCGGTAGTGGTACCGGCCTGGATGCAGATGGTCGCACCGTCCAGTTCCTTGGCACTTTTCACGCCCAGCTTGTTGTTGGCCAGGAAGCCCACACCGTCGTAGTAAGTGATGAAGCCAGGGAATTTCAGGCCCATGCCCGCGTCACGGGAACTGGTCATGGTGGTGTTGCGCGACAGGATGTCGATTTCGCCGGACTGCAGCGCGGTGAAGCGCTCCTTGGCGTTCAGCTGGCTGAATTTGACCTTGGTCGCATCGCCGAACACGGCAGCGGCCACGGCACGGCAGACATCAGCGTCGATACCGATGATCTTGCCGGTCGAATCCGGTACGGAGAAGCCTGGCAGACCGTCGCTCACGCCACACTGCACGAAACCTTTCTTCTGTACCGCATCCAGGGTTGCACCCGCCTGAGCGAACCCGCTGACGCCGAGAACTGCAGCAGCAGTCACGACCGCCAGAGTGGATTTCAACATCTTCATTCAAACCTCCAGTTTTGCTCTTGTTGTGTCGGAGCTTGAGTCCAGTCGCACCCTTTTGAGGCGTAGTTGACCCGTGTTGGCTTCTTATGGGGTCAACCGACGTAAGACCTTAGCTATGAGTCTAGTAGGAGAAAATCCACATAATGGACAACTCACTTCTCACCAGTCGGCCGAACGGGCTGTAGCCCTTTCACGTTCGCGATGCCCGTAGCGGCCATTGGCGAACATCCATCACCGGATTCTTTGCTATCCCGTCGCCGGGCGTTCACTGATAGTGTTACCGCCAGGCCCGAGATCGATTGCACAACCACCTCATAGCAAAGCCCGTACCAGACCGGTCGCAGAAGCAGATGAGGAAGAGGTCAATAGCAAAACTTTCAGCCTTGCGACATCTTCTTAACGGATAAACCAGGCGCGCACTCGAATCACGCACTTAATGAGAGCGCCCGCACACAATTGGAGCAGCCATGACCGAGCCCTTGATTCTTCAGCCTGTTAAGACCGCGGACGCCTGCGTGATCTGGCTGCACGGCCTCGGCGCCGATCGCTACGACTTCCTGCCGGTGGCCGAGGCGTTGCAGGAAACCCTGTTGAGCACGCGTTTCGTCCTGCCTCAGGCACCCACCCGCCCGGTCACGATAAATGGCGGATATGCCATGCCGAGCTGGTACGACATCAAGGCCATGAGCCCGGCGCGGGCGATCGACCGCGACGAACTGGAAGCGTCCGCCGACCGCATCATCGAACTGATCGAAGAGCAGCGCGCCAGCGGAATAGACGCTTCGCGGATTTTTCTCGCGGGGTTTTCCCAGGGCGGCGCAGTGGTTCTACACACCGCGTTCCTGAAATGGCAGGGACCCTTGGGTGGCGTGCTGGCGCTGTCGACCTACGCACCGACATTCAGCGATGCGCTGGAGCTGTCCGCCAGCCAGCAACGGATCCCGGTGCTGTCGCTCCACGGCCAGTTCGACAACGTGGTGCAGAACTCCATGGGCCGCACCGCCTATGAGTATCTGAAAGCCAATGGTGTCACCGTGACATGGCAGGAATACCCAATGGAGCACGAAGTGTTACCCGAAGAAATTCGCGACATTGGTCAATGGCTGGGCGAACGCCTGCGCTGATCGCGCCTCAGGGGTTTTTCCTACAGACGGCACCCTTTGATCATCCCACTACGCCGCGCCCGTTTCTTGCATTACACTGGCCGGCGTACATTCCTTAACCAATTGATGAGACGACCGTGCTCAAAGCACTCAAGAAAATGTTCGGTAAAAGCGAGGCTGAGCCGCTCGCACCAGCGCCCACTGCGCCGTCCCCCGCCCCCGGTCATCGCAACGATGCCAAACCGGCCGACCGCCAGCCTCGCCCAGCGGCACCGAAACCAGAGCCGAAACCGGCCTCCGCCGCTGCCAACGTTGCCGAACCTGCCCGTAGCGAAGCACCGAAACCGCCCAGACCGCGCCGCGAACCGAAGCCCAAGGCGCCGGTGATTCCCTGGAAACTCGAAGATTTCGTCGTCGAACCCCAGGAAGGCAAAACCCGCTTCCACGATTTCAAACTCGCTCCGGAACTGATGCACGCCATCCAGGACCTGGGTTTCCCGTACTGCACGCCGATCCAGGCCCAGGTGCTGGGTTTCACCCTCGCCGGCAAAGACGCCATCGGCCGCGCCCAGACCGGCACCGGCAAGACTGCCGCGTTCCTGATCTCGATCATCACCCAACTGCTGCAGACGCCGCCGCCGAAAGAGCGCTACATGGGCGAGCCACGGGCACTGATTATCGCGCCGACCCGCGAACTGGTGGTGCAGATCGCCAAGGACGCCGCCGACCTGACCAAGTACACCGGCCTCAACGTCATGACCTTCGTGGGCGGCATGGACTTCGACAAGCAGCTCAAGCACCTCGAAGCGCGCCATTGCGACATCCTCGTCGCCACGCCAGGCCGCCTGCTGGACTTCAACCAGCGCGGCGACGTGCACCTGGACATGGTTGAAGTGATGGTGCTGGACGAAGCCGACCGCATGCTCGACATGGGCTTCATCCCGCAGGTTCGCCAGATCATTCGCCAGACCCCGCCGAAAAGCGAACGCCAGACCCTGCTGTTCTCCGCGACCTTCACCGATGACGTGATGAACCTGGCCAAGCAATGGACCACCGACCCCGCCATCGTCGAAATCGAAGTCACCAACGTGGCCAACGAGAACGTCGAACAGCACATCTATGCCGTGGCTGGCGCCGACAAGTACAAACTGCTCTACAACCTGGTCAACGACAACGGCTGGGAGCGGGTGATCGTGTTCGCCAACCGCAAGGATGAAGTGCGACGCATCGAAGAACGCCTGGTGCGTGACGGTATCAACGCCGCGCAACTGTCCGGTGACGTGCCGCAGCACAAACGCATCAAGACCCTGGAAGGTTTCCGCGAAGGCAAGATCCGTGTGCTGGTCGCCACTGACGTGGCCGGTCGCGGTATCCACATCGACGGTATCAGCCATGTGATCAACTTCACCCTGCCGGAAGTCCCGGACGACTACGTACACCGCATCGGCCGTACCGGTCGGGCAGGCGCCGATGGCGTGTCGATCAGCTTCGCCGGTGAGGACGACTCGTATCAGCTACCGTCCATCGAGGAACTGCTGGGTCGCAAGATCAGCTGCGAAATGCCACCAACCCATCTGCTACGGGCGGTTGAGCGCAAGCGTCCTCAGTAAGCGACGCGGTAAAAAAAGGCGCAGCCGGTAACGGGCTGCGCTTTTTTTTCGCCTGGATATTGCTGGATTAAACTAAAAGTCCATAATGGACAAATTAGTTTAATTTCAATCCCCGGAGTCCGCCATGTCCAGCACGCCGTATGTGATCGATCAAACCCAGGCCCGCGACCTGCTGGCCCGTATCGATGTGCCGCAGATCATGCGCAAGCTGTTTCGTGATCTGGCGGCCGGGCATGCGGTGCAACCGGCGCAACAACTGGTGGAATTCCCCCAGGGTGCCGGCGACTTCATCAACTACCTCGGCGTGCTGGCCGAAGATGGCGTGTACGGGGTCAAGACTTCGCCGTACATCGTCCGCGAGCAAGGTCCGCTGGTCACCGCGTGGACGCTGCTGATGTCGATGCAGACCGGCCAGCCGCTGCTGCTGTGCGACGCCGGCGAACTGACCACCGCGCGCACCGCCGCGACCACCGCCGTCGCAGTCGACGCCCTCGCCCCGCACGCGGCCGAACGGCTGGCGATCATCGGCAGCGGCAAAGTGGCCCAGGCGCATCTGCATTACGTCAAAACCCTGCGCGACTGGCAAAGCATCAGCCTGTACGCCCCGAACCTCGGCGAAGATCCGGCCACCGCGAGCCTGCTGAAAAGCATCGAGCCGCGCCTGAACATTGCCGCCAGCCGCGAAGCCGCCATCGCCGATGCCGACGTCATCATGCTCTGCACGTCGTCCGCCGGACCTGTGATCGATCCGGCCATCCTGAGCAAACCGGCGCTGATCACCTCGATCAGCACCAACGCCCCGCGCGCCCATGAAGTGCCGCCGAGCAGCCTCAATGGCATGCAGGTATTCTGCGACTATCGTCTGACCACGCCGGGCTCGGCGGGGGAAATGCTGATTGCCGCCGAGCAGCACGGCTGGAACAAGGACGCGATCGTTGGCGACCTGGCGGATCTGCTCGGCAAAAAAGTGCCGCGCCCCGCTTACGACCGTCACGTATTTTTCCGCTCCATCGGCCTGGGCCTGGAAGACATCGCCGTCGCCAACGCGGTGTACCGCCTCCAATCCTGATACCCGCTCCCACGAGACAATCAACCAATTTCTCGATATCGCGCCCACTGGAGATCTCAATGAGCCAGGCAGACTTCATCATCATCGGCGGCGGAATCGCCGGCGCTTCCACCGGTTTCTGGCTGTCGCCCCACGGCAAGGTCATTGTGCTGGAGCGCGAGTCGCACCCGGCCTATCACTCCACCGGACGCTCCGCCGCACTGTTCACCGCCGCCTATGGCACCGCGCAAGTGCGGGCGTTGACCCAGGCCAGTCGGGCGTTTTTCGACACGCCGCCGCCTGGTTTCTGCGAGCATCCGTTGCTGACGCCGCGCGGTGAAATGACCGTGGACTTCACCGGTGATGCCGCCGAACTGAACAATCAGTACCTCAGCGCCAAGGCCACGGTGCCGGAGATGCAACTGCTCAGCGCCGAGCAAGCCTGTGCACGGCTGCCGATCCTGCGCCGGGAAAAAGTCCACGGCGCGATCTACGATCCCTCGGCCAGCGACATCGACACCGACGCCCTGCACCAGGGCTATCTGCGCGGCATTCGGCGTAACAACGGTGAAGTCCATACCGACTGCGAAGTGCTGGGCCTGAGCCGCGACGCCGGTGGCCAGTGGCAGGTGCAGACCAACGGCCAGACCTTCAGTGCACCCATCGTGATCAACGCCGCAGGCGCCTGGGCCGACCAGATCGGCGCACTGGCCGGCGCGCAAACACTCGGGCTGCAACCGAAACGCCGTGCCGCGTTCATCTTCGCCGGCCCCGAAGGCGTGGACATTCACCACTGGCCGATGCTGGTCAGCCTCGACGAATCGTTCTACATGAAGCCCGACGCCGGAATGTTCCTCGGCTCGCCAGCCAATGCCGATCCGGTCGAACCCCACGACGTACAGCCGGAAGAACTGGACATCGCCATGGGCATCTACCAGATCGAAGAAGCCACGACCCTGACCATCCGCCGCCCGACCCGAACCTGGGCCGGCCTGCGCAGTTTCGTCGCGGACGGCGACTTGCTGGCCGGTTTCGATGTGCAGGTTCCGGGGCTGTTCTGGGTGGCGGCCCAGGGCGGCTATGGCATCCAGACGTCGCCGGCCATGGGCCAGGCCAGCGCGGCGCTGGTGCGGGGTGAGCCGCTGCCCGAACATCTCAAGCAGTTCGGCCTGAGCGCCGACATGCTCTCCCCCGCTCGCCTGAGCTGACCGCTTGCCCGGATGACGCGCCCAACGGATTGCGGCACACTCGTCTTGCCCCCGGAATACGGGGGCATTGACGCTGCCTGGAGCTCCACTGCTATGACCGCCCCCGAACCGACACCCGAGCTGCATGACGCCGCGCTGGATAACTTCCATGCCATCGCCGACGCCATCGCCACGCTGTTCTTCCCCCACGCCGAAGTGGTGCTGCACGACCTGCGCACGCAGAAAGTCGACTACATCGCCAACAACCTGTCGAAGCGGGAAATCGGAGATGAGTCGTCGCTGGAGGACATGCTCAGCGAGGACGTCAGCGAACGGAACATCGGCCCGTACGAAAAGCTCAACTGGGACGGCCAGAAGATTCGCAGCCTCAGCACCGTGCTGCGCGACAGCGACGGTCATCCGCTGGCGGTGCTGTGTATCAACCTGAACATTTCGCTGTTCGAGAATGCCAAGGCTGCGCTGGACCTGTTCCTCTCGCCGAGCAAACTGATCCCGCAACCGGACTCACTGTTTCGCGATGACTGGCAGGAGCGGATCAACACCTTCCTACACAACTGGCTGCGCGAGCGGCAACTGAGCCTGAACCTGCTGACCCGTGACCACAAACGCGAACTGGTGCTCGCGCTGCACGCCGAAGGCGCGTTCAAGGGCAAGAGCGCCTCGAACTATGTGGCCAATGTGCTGAACATGGGGCGGGCGACGGTGTACAAGCATTTGAAGGAATTGAAAGGCTAGGAGCCGAGCGATCCGGCCCCTTCGCAAGCCAGCCCGCACCCACGACATTGTGGGAGCGGGCTGGCTCGCGAAGGCGGTCAATCAGTCGCCGTAGATATCAGACTTGAAGTACTTCTCGGAAATCTTCTGGTATTCGCCACTCGCGCGAATCCCGTCGATGGCCGTGTTCAACTGGCTGACCAGCTCGGTATTACCCTTGCGCACTGCGATCCCGGCGCCCTCGCCCACGTACTTCGGATCCTTCAGTTCCGGCCCGACAAACGCGTACCCCTTGCCCCGTGGCATGCCCAGGAAATCCGTCAGGGGAATGGTGTCGGCAAAGATCGCATCGAGGCGTCCGGCCGCCAGGTCCATGTAGATTTCTTCGTTGTTGCCGTAGCGCTTGACGGTAATGCCCTTGGGCTCGAACACCTCGGTGGCGTAACGGTCGGTGGTGGTGGCGCGCTGCACGCCGACGGTCTTGCCCTTGAGGCTGGCGTATTGATCGTCGACCGTCGCACCTTCCTTCATGACCAGCCGCGACGAGGTGAAATAGTACTTGTGGGTGAAGTCCACCGACTTCTTGCGGTCGTCATTGATGGTCATGGACGACAGCGCCATGTCGATTTTCTTCACTTTCAGGGAAGGAATCAGACCGTCGAATTCGCCCTCGACCCACACGCACTTGACCTGCATCTGCGCGCACAGCGCATTGCCGATGTCGTAGTCGAAACCGACGATTTCACCGGCGTCAGTCTTGGACGCGAACGGCGGATAGGCGGCTTCGATGCCGATGCGCAAGGTTTTCTCGGCGGCGAACACGCTGCTGGCAGCCAACAGGCTCAGCGCCAGACCGGTGATGAGGGGAAGCTTCTTCATGTTCGTTCTCTCGCGGGTTGTTGTAGGTTTGGCAAGACAGAAGAAAGAGCTGGAGCGGGGACGACTTTTTTGTACTTGGAAATCCATACTGGACTTTTATGTATATTCCGTCAATCGGGCAGAAGGGATTGCGCCCGGCCGGTGGTCGGGTGATGAATCAGAGGGTTATCCGGCAGAACTGAAGACCTGTTCGCCCGCAAGCCCGCTCCCACCGGATCGGTGAAATCCTGTGGGAGCGGGCTTGCTCGCGAAGGCAGACGGGACGACGACGCAGACTTTACTTCTGCCAGCGATCCGCCGCCGCATGATCGCTGTCGCGCCCTTCGACCCAACGCGGGCCGTCGCTGGTGTTCTCTTTCTTCCAGAACGGCGCGCGGGTTTTCAGATAATCCATGACAAAGGCGCAGGCGTCGAACGCCGCCTGGCGATGGGCGCTGGCAGCGCCGACGAAGACGATCGGCTCGCCCGGTTCCAGCGCGCCGATGCGGTGCAACACTTCCAGCTTCAGCAACGGCCAGCGCTGCTGCGCCTCGTCGGCAATCTTGCCCAGGGCTTTTTCGGTCATGCCCGGATAGTGTTCGAGGAACATCCCGGCCACGTCCAGGCCATCGTTGAAATCACGCACGTAGCCGACAAAACTCACCACCGCGCCGACGCCGACGTTCGCCGCATGCATCGCATTGACTTCAACGCCCGGATCGAACGGCGTGGTCTGCACGCGAATCGCCATGGCTCAGCCTCCGGTCACGGTCGGGAAAAACGCCACTTCATCGCCGTCGGCCACCGGCTCGTCGAGCTGACACAAATCTTCGTTGCGGGCGCACATCAGGTTCTGTTCGCTCAACACTTCGGCGCCAGCACGCTGCGCCAGCAGTGCGCGCACGTCATCGACGGTGCGGAAATCGCCCTCGACCTTGATCGAGTCCACACCCAGCGCCTCCCGGTAACGGGCAAAAAACTTCACGGTCAGGTTCATGCTTGCTCCGCGCGAAAGTGTCCGCTCTTGCCGCCGAGTTTCTCCAGCAGGCGCACGCTTTCGATGGTCATGCCGCGATCCACGGCCTTGCACATGTCATAAATGGTCAGGGCGGCGACGCTGGCGGCGGTCAGCGCTTCCATCTCGACGCCGGTCTGCCCGGACAGCTTGCAGCAGGCGGTGATGCGCACGGTATCGTCGCCTTCGGCACTGAGTTCGACCTTGACGCCCGTCAACATCAGCGGGTGGCACAGAGGAATCAGATCACTGGTTTTCTTCGCTGCCTGGATGCCGGCAATGCGCGCCACGGCGAACACGTCGCCCTTGGGGTGGCCACCGTTGACGATCATCTGCAGGGTTTCGGGCAGCATGCGCACCAGCGCTTGGGCCGTCGCTTCACGGAACGTCACGTTTTTTTCAGTGACGTCGACCATATGGGCGCGACCTTGGGAATCGAGATGAGTCAGCACGGGATTACTCCTGATCAGGAGCATCGATTGTAAACCTGCGGGTCAAGACTGCGCACCTTTGATTACCGCCCCCTGCCACCGGTTGTGTACGCATGAAAAACCGGGCGGCTTTTACGCCGCCCGGTTTTGGTGTTGCGGATTACAGATGCGATTCGGCGTATTCGGCCAGGATCGAACGAGGCACCCCTTGCAGGGTGATGTGGACACCGTTGGGGAAATCCTTGAAGCGTTCAGTCAGGTAGGTCAGCCCGGAACTGGTCGCGGACAGGTAAGGGGTGTCGATCTGTGCCAGGTTGCCCAGGCACACCACTTTGGAACCGGCGCCGGCCCGGGTGATGATGGTTTTCATCTGGTGCGGCGTGAGGTTCTGGCATTCGTCGATCAGGATCAGGCTCTGCTGGAAGCTGCGACCGCGAATGTAGTTGAGCGATTTGAACTGCAACGGCACTTTGCTGAGGATGTAGTCGACGCTGCCATGGGTGTTTTCGTCATCCATGTGCAAGGCTTCGAGGTTGTCGGTGATGGCGCCGAGCCAAGGCTCCATTTTTTCCGCTTCGGTGCCCGGCAGGAAGCCGATTTCCTGGTCCAGCCCCTGCACGCTGCGGGTGGCGATGATGCGCCGGTAGCGCTTGCTGACCATGGTCTGCTCGATCGCCGCCGCCAGGGCCAGAATGGTTTTACCCGAGCCGGCGGCACCGGACAGGTTGACCAGATGGATATCCGGGTCGAGCAGCGCGTACAGCGCCAGGCTCTGATAGATGTCGCGCGGCTTGAGGCCCCACGCTTCCTGATGCAGCAGCGGTTCCTGGTGCAGATCGAGAATCAGCAGACGGTCCTCGTCGATCTCCTTGATCCAGCCGACGAAGCCTTGCTCGTCGATGATGAACTCGTTGATGTGCACCGCCGGCAGGTTGTCGATCAGTTGCACTTGATGCCAGGTGCGGCCGTGGTCCTGACGGGTTTCGACCTTGCTCACGCGGTCCCAGAAGGAGCCGGTCATTTCGTGGTAGCCGTTGGGCAGCAGGGAGACGTCGTCGACCAGTTGGTCGGTGCTGTAGTCCTCGGCCGCGATCCCGCAGGCGCGCGCCTTGAGGCGCATGTTGATGTCTTTGGTGACCAGCACCACCGGTTTCTTCGGCTCGCGGGTGTGCAGGTCGATCAGCTGGTTGATGATTTTGTTGTCGTTCAGGTGCTCGGGCAGAATCAGGTTCGACTCGGCCTGTTTGCTCATCAGAATCGACAGCAAGCCCTTCGGTCCGCTCTTGCCGCGCTGGATCGGCACGCCCAGCTCGACATCTTCGGGAGACGCATCGCCCAGCGTCTTGTCGATCAGCCGGATGGCCTGGCGGCATTCGGCGGCCACGCTGTGATGCCCGCTCTTGAGCTTGTCCAGCTCTTCAAGCACGGTCATCGGGATCGCGACGTGGTGTTCTTCGAAATTCAGCAGGGCGTTTGGATCGTGAATCAGTACGTTGGTATCGAGTACATAAAGGATTGGCTGGTTGGAAGAAGGGCTACGTCCGTGATCATCCATACTCGGTCACCTTTGTGGGAGCCATTCGACGCAATACCTGGGCGGTGCTGCGCCTCGAAGTGACTGCCGAATCCATCTGCGCGGGCTCGTTCGAGGGCCAGACGGACTGCACACAAAGTGGGTCTTGGGAGACGCCACCTGTGTCGCAGGTTTCGGCGGTCTGACTTCGTAATACTCCAAAACCCATGACAGAAAAAAGCACTTTGACGCTTTTTTGAAGTTTATTTTGCAAAGTGACGAAAAGCCCTTGGCGGACCGCCCTGCCCCCGTTAGAGTCGGAAGTCCGCCTGCTTCAAAATCTGCGTAAAATTTTTCCCAGGCCCAATGTTTCCGGGCTTCTGCCGTTTCTCAGCGAAACGCGTCCTGACAATCTTCCCAGCCGATGCCGCTTTGCGCGGTTTGCGTGATCAGCCACGGCAACGCGGTCTTCACCGCATCCTGTTTCATGTTGAAATTGATCACTCCGTGACGCCACAGCAGCATCAGGGTCAGCACCCGTTGCGCGCTCGGATTGCCCTTGAGTTTGCCCGCGCCGTCCTGGGCATCGATGTCCCACAGCGCCACTTGCAGCCCCTGATTGTTGAAGAAGCCCTGGGCGTCGCTACGACGCTGGCCATCCGGCGGACGGAACAGCGGCACGTAGTTTTCCGGCAGCTTGTTCTTGACCAGATCGGCGCTGCGGCGTACCGAGTCCTGCCAGTCCTGCCAGTGGCTGTGGGAACGGAATTCCCAGCCCTGGACACCCACGCACTGGCGGGAAAACGCCGCTTGCAGATTGCTGACCGAACGCTCGGCCAGACGCGCCTGAATATCCTTGCCCAACATGAAGAACGTGCCGCTCAGGTTCGACTTGCGCAAGTACTCGGTGAGCCAGTCGGTGTTGTCCGGCTGCAGGTTGGCGGCGCTGTCGAAACTCAACAGAAACAGGCGATCGTGCATGTCGTCGCCGTTACGCTCGTAGTCGCCGAAATGATCGACTTCGCTGCTGGTCTGCGGCGACAGCGCAGCCTTGCGCAACAGCTCGTCCAGATACTGCAAATGGAAGATCCGGCTCGGCTCGGCCCACTTGGTGTAATAACTCTCGTCACTGACCACGAACTTGGCAGCCTGCTCGCGCAGGGTCGGCAGATCTTCGACGAGGAAGCAGAACGAGGCGTCCTGATCGCAGCTTTGCTGGGCAAAGTTGTAGCTGGTCAGCAGCCGCTGCCACAGGCGCTCGCGCAGGCTGTTGATCGCGTCGATGTTGACCGTGCGCAGCCCCAGGCGTTGGGCCAGCGCGGTGGGCTCCAGCGCTTCGCTGCCCAGCAGGCCTCGGGCAAACATCAGGACTTCCGCCCGCGAGGCCACGTCGAACAGGGTCGGGCTGCTCAGTTTTTCCGGCCAGGTGCTGCGATCCAGCGTCGCGATATCGCCCGGCGCCGCCACGGCACCGAAGCTCAACAGCCACGCGGTGAATAAAAGAACGGTACGCAAAGGGATGTCTCCATAACAAAACCCGCGCGGCACTATAGCTGATCCAGTACCAATCCCAGCAGCAACGACACTCCCACAAGAATCAGGTGATGCCGTCGATCACCTATGACCCTGATAGCTGGAGTCGACACGCTCAACCCCCTAGAATCGCCCCCACGATTAAAGGAGACGACTTCATGCTGATGGTGATTTCCCCCGCCAAGACCCTCGATTACGAAACACCGCCGGCGACCTCGCGCTTCACCCAGCCGCAATACCTCGACCATTCCCAGGAGCTGATCCAGCAATTGCGCGAGCTGACACCGGCGCAGATCAGCGAGCTGATGCATGTCTCCGACAAGATCGGCGGCCTCAACGCCGCGCGGTTCGGCAGCTGGACACCGGCGTTCACCCCGGCCAACGCCAAGCAAGCACTGCTGGCCTTCAAGGGCGACGTCTACACCGGGCTCGACGCACAATCCTTCAGCGAAGCGGATTTCGACTACGCGCAACAGCATCTGCGCATGCTCTCCGGGCTCTACGGCCTGCTGCGTCCGCTGGACCTCATGCAAGCCTATCGCCTGGAAATGGGCACCAGACTGGCCAACGCCCGAGGCAAGGATCTGTACGCCTTCTGGGGCACGCGCATCAGCGAATGGCTGAACGAAGCGCTGGCCGACCAGGGCGATGACGTGCTGCTCAACCTGGCCTCCAACGAGTATTTCTCGGCGGTCAAGCGCACGGCCCTGAACGCGCGGATCATCAACACCGAATTCAAGGACCTGAAGAACGGCCAGTACAAGATCATCAGCTTCTACGCGAAGAAGGCCCGAGGCCTGATGAGCCGTTTCGTGATCCAGGAACGCATCAACGATCCGACCGCCCTCAAACAGTTCGACGTGCAGGGTTATCGCTTCAGCGCCGAGCAATCGAAACCGGACAATCTGGTCTTTCTGCGCGACCACGCCCCGGAATAAAGCATGCTCATTGCACGACTCTTCAATAAAAGAGTCGTGCAGCTCGCACGACGTCAAAAATCCCCCGCCTAATAACGCCAATTAACCGGCGCCAATAAAACACCTCGCCAATTCCTAACGTTTGTTTCACTCGACAGATGTCATTTTTTTCAGTAGTGGCACGTAATTTTTTTCACGGTAGTGGCATAAAACCATCCGCGCCGATTATCTCCCTATTAATAAAGGGCGAAATCAAAAGTGCTATCAATTTGCTCTCAGTGCCATCTTTTACAATATTTCAAGAAATTTCAGATTTCGCGATGAGCGGGCAGGAACTATGTCCAAATGCATTGCTCATACCACCGGTAACGATTCTCGGCGAATTTGTACGAGATAACTTACGCAGAGATAAAAACCATGTAACCAAGTTGTCACAGCAACTTGTCTAGATGGAATAACGCCTCTGGACAACTAACAAGGGACCGGAGATACGCACCATGACGATCGCCGGCAAGGCCTGGGCCGTCCCCCTATAACGTGCTCGCCTGAGCACCGAACCGCTTGATCCACGGGCCTTTCGTCCGGCATCGAGCGCGCAGAAAGAATGCACGAACATCCTCAAGATTGAGGATCGGCTGCATGACAGGGCAAGTCACAAGAACAAGTCCTGGTTGCGCACAACTTGAGTGCACTTATTTAGACACTCGAAACTTAGTATGCCTGCACACGGCATTGCGGCGCCTGTAAGCCGCACTTTCGAGTGCACTATGACCGCTGAACACCATTAACTCCGGCCATCTAACGGCCTGATATATACAGAGGTAATTGCGATGCGCATCAGCATATTTGGTTTGGGTTACGTCGGCGCAGTATGTGCCGGTTGCCTGTCTGCACGGGGCCATGACGTGGTTGGCGTCGATGTTGCCAAAGACAAGATCGATATGATCAACGCTGGCAAATCCCCCATTGTGGAACCGGGCCTGGGCGAGCTGCTGGCGCAAGGTATCGAGACCGGTCGTCTGCGCGGTACGACCAACTTCGCCGAGGCGATTCGCGACACCGATCTGTCGATGATTTGTGTCGGTACGCCGAGCAAGAAGAACGGCGACCTGGAGCTGAACTACATCGAAGCGGTATGCCGCGAGATCGGTTTCGTCCTGCGGGAAAAAACCACCCGCCACACCATCGTCGTCCGCAGCACCGTGCTGCCGGGCACCGTCGCCAACGTGGTGATCCCGATTCTCGAAGACTGCTCCGGCAAGAAGGCCGGCGTCGATTTCGGCGTTGCGGTCAACCCGGAATTCCTGCGTGAGTCCACCGCGATCGCCGACTACGACCTGCCACCGATGACCGTCATCGGCGAGTTCGACAAGGCTTCGGGCGATGTCCTGCAATCACTGTACGAAGAGCTCGACGCACCGATCATCCGCAAGGACATCGCCGTCGCCGAGATGATCAAGTACACCTGCAACGTCTGGCACGCTACCAAAGTGACCTTCGCCAACGAGATCGGCAACATCGCCAAGGCGGTCGGCGTCGATGGCCGTGAAGTGATGGAAGTGGTCTGCCAGGACAAGACCCTCAACCTGTCCCAGTACTACATGCGTCCGGGCTTCGCTTTCGGTGGCTCGTGCCTGCCGAAGGATGTACGCGCCCTGACCTACCGCGCCGGTTCCCTGGACGTGGAAGCGCCGCTGCTCAACTCGCTGATGCGCAGCAACGAATCGCAAGTGCAGAACGCCTTCGACATCGTCGAAAGCCACGACAAACGCAAAGTCGCCCTGCTCGGCCTGAGCTTCAAGGCCGGCACCGACGACCTGCGCGAAAGTCCGCTGGTGGAACTGGCCGAGATGCTGATCGGCAAGGGCTACGACCTGAGCATCTACGACAGCAACGTCGAGTACGCCCGTGTCCACGGCGCGAACAAGGACTACATCGAGTCGAAGATTCCTCACGTGTCGTCCCTGCTCAATGCGGACTTCGAGTCGGTGATTGATAACTCCGACGTGATCATCCTCGGCAACCGCGACGAGAAGTTCCGCGCCCTGGCCCAGGAAGTACCGCACGGCAAACAAGTCATCGACCTGGTGGGCTTCATGTCCAAGGCCACCAGCGCCGGTAGCCGTACCGAAGGGATCTGCTGGTAAAGCAGCCCTGAGCGGCAAGCGTCGGGCGCCAAGTCGTTGCACTTGCAGCCCGACGCTTGTGGCTCGAAGCCTCCTTCACCTTCGGAAGACGGTCATGTCCAAGCTCAAACATTTTTTTCTGCAAGCTGCCGGCTGGCTTTTGTTCCTGAGCCTGCTGATGGGCCTGGCCCTGATGCTGCCCGTGTCCACATTCGACTCAGAGTCGAAGGACTTCATTTTCCTGATTGGCGCCGTGGGTATCTGGCGCTACTCGATGGGTGCCACGCACTTCGTGCGCGGCATGATTTTTCTCTACATCGTCTACCCGCATCTGCGCCGCAAACTGCGCAAGCTGGGTAAAGCGGCAGACCCGTCGCATGTGTACCTGATGGTCACCAGTTTCCGTATCGACGCGCTGACCACCGCGCAGGTCTACAGCTCGGTGATCCGTGAAGCCATCGACTGCGAACTGCCGACCACCGTGGTCTGCTCGATCGTCGAAATGTCCGATGAGCTGCTGGTGAAAAGCCTGTGGGCGCGGATGAATCCGCCGGATCGGGTCAAGCTCGACTTCGTGCGCATTCCCGGCACCGGCAAGCGCGATGGCCTGGCGTATGGTTTCCGCGCGATCTCCCGTCACCTGCCGGACGACCGTGCCGTGGTGGCCGTGATCGACGGCGACACCGTGCTCGGCGAAGGCACCGTGCGCAAGACCGTGCCGTGGTTCCAGCTGTTCGGCAATGTCGGCGGCCTGACCACCAACGAGTTCTGCGAAGTGCGCGGCGGCTACATCATGAGCGAATGGCACAAGCTGCGTTTCGCCCAGCGTCACATCAACATGTGCTCGATGGCCCTGTCCAAGCGTGTGCTGACCATGACCGGGCGGATGTCGGTGTTCCGCGCCACCGTGGTCACCAACCCGGAATTCATCGCCGACGTCGAAAGCGACTCGCTGCAACACTGGCGCCTGGGCCGCTTCAAGTTCCTCACCGGCGACGACAAGTCGAGCTGGTTCAGCCTGATGCGCCTGGGTTACGACACCTTCTACGTGCCGGACGCGGCGATCAACACCGTTGAACATCCGCCGGAAAAGAGCTTCATCAAGGCCAGTCGCAAACTGATGTTCCGCTGGTACGGCAACAACCTGCGGCAGAACTCCCGGGCGCTGGGGCTGGGTGTGAAGCGCCTTGGCGTCTTCACCTCGGTGGTGCTGTTCGACCAGCGCGTGTCGATGTGGACGTCGCTGCTCGGCCTGACCGTGGCGATCATCGCCAGTTTCAAGTACGGCACCGCGTTCATCCTCGTGTACCTGCTGTGGATCGGCATCACCCGCCTGATCCTGACCTTGCTGCTGTCCTGTTCCGGTCACCGGATCGGCCCGGCCTACCCGGCGATTCTCTATTACAACCAGATCGTCGGCGCGCTGGTGAAGATCTACGTGTTCTTCCGCCTCGACCAGCAATCCTGGACTCGCCAGCCCACATCGCTGTCCCGTGATCTCGCCAGCTTTCAACGTTGGTTCAACACCTGGTCGTCTCGGACCATGACCTTCTCCGCCGGCAGCATTTTCGTCGCCGTGCTGCTGATGATGGTCTGAACCGCCCCTCTTGAATTAACAAGGAAACCGCCCCTATGAATACCGCCGTCAACGTCAACGTAGTCCATGAATCCGAAGCCCAGCGTCAGCACGCGCGGGTGAAAATCCCGGCCAAGCTGCGGTTCTTCGGCCCTGACCGGACGCCGGTTGAAGCGCGGGTCATCGACCTGTCCGCCGGTGGCCTGGCGTTCAACGCCGGGCAACTGCCGCTCAAGACCGGTGATGTGTACAAGGCCCGTCTGCAATTCGTCATCGACAACCTCGGCCTGGCGATGGACGTCGAGTTGCAGGTCCGCTCCTACGACCGCCAGACCGGCCGCGCCGGCTGCCAGTTCCAGAACCTCGAGCCGCAGGATATTTCCACCCTGCGCCACCTGATCACCTCGCACCTGGCCGGCGACATCGTCAGCATCGGCGAAGTGCTCGCGACCCTGCAGCGCGACAATTTCACCAAGGCGCGCAAGGTCAAGGACGGCGGCCATGGCATGACCGCCTTCGGCCGTCTGAAAGCGGTGACCTTCAGCGCCGGTGTGTTCATCGTCGGCCTGGCGGCGTTCGGTTTCATTTTCAAATCGGTGTACGGCATGTACTTCGTCAGCCACGCCCAGGCCGGTCTGGTCAGCGTGCCGGCGATGAACATCACCATGCCTCGCGACGGCACCGTGCAGAGCCTGATCAAGTCCGACGGCGTCGCCGCCAAGGGCGCACCGCTGGCGACCTTCAGCACCAGCATGCTCGACGTGCTCAAGGGCCATCTGGACGAAGACCAGTTGCAGCCGGCCAAGGTCGAGGAACTGTTCGGCAAGCAAATGACCGGCACCCTGACTTCGCCGTGCGACTGCACCGTGGCCCGACAATTGGTGGCCGACGGTCAATACGCGAGCAAGGGTGACGTGATTTTCGAACTGGTGCCGCGCAATACCCAGGCCACCGTCGATGCGCGCTTCTCCTATCGCCAGTTCGGCGACGTGCGTCCGGGCACTCCGGTCAGCTTCCAGATCGCCGGCGACGACAAGACCCGCACCGGCAAGATCGTCAGCAGTTCCAGCCTGAAAAGCGAAGACCTGTCTTCCGATATCCGCGTGCAGATCCAGCCTGACGAGCCGCTGGACAGCACCTTCGCCGGTCGCCCGGTGGAAGTGAACAGCGACCGTGGTCCGAACCTCAACTGGCTGATCGACAAAGCCATGGCTGCCGGTCTTTAAGTCGAGGATATGCCTGTGATGATTTCACCCATCCTCAGAACCCCGCAGACCCTGTGTGCAGTGGCATTGGCGGTGAGTCTGGCCGGTTGCGCCGGCCTGCCGGACCAGCGCCTGGCCAACGAAGCGCTCAAGCGCGGGGACACCGCCACGGCCGCGCAGAACTACCGCGCGCTGGCCGATCTGGGCTACAGCGAAGCGCAAGTGGGCCTGGCCGACATTCAGGTCGACAGCCGTGACCCGGCGCAGATCAAACAGGCCGAAGCCACCTACCGTGCCGCCGCCAGCGTTTCGCCCCGCGCCCAGGCGCGTCTCGGGCGCCTGCTGGTGGCCAAGCCCGGCGCCACCGAAGCCGAACATCAGGAGGCCGAAAGCCTGCTGAAAAAGGCTGGCGCCAATGGCGAAGGCAATACGCTGATCCCGCTGGCGATGCTCTATCTGCAATACCCGCACAGCTTCCCGAACATCAACGCCCAGCAGCAGATCGACCAGTGGCGCAAGGCGGGTAACCCGGAGGCGGGTCTGGCGCAGGTGCTGCTGTATCGCACTCAGGGCAGCTACGACCAGCACCTGGATGACGTGGAAAAAATCTGCAAGGCCGCGCTGCACACCACCGATATCTGCTACGTCGAACTGGCCACCGTTTACCAGAAACGCGCGCAACCGGAACAGCAGGCCGAACTGCTCAAGCAGATGCAGGCAGGTTTCAGCCGTGGCGCCGTGACCGCGCAACGGGTCGACAGCGTGGCCCGTGTGCTCGCCGATTCGACCCTGGGCAAGACCGACGAAAAAACCGCGCAGGCGCTGCTCGAACCGATCGCCCCCGGCTACCCGGCCTCGTGGGTGACCCTCGCGCAATTGCTCTACGACTTCCCGGAACTGGGCGATATCGACCAGATGATGAAGTACCTGGACAACGGCCGCGCCGCCGACCAGCCGCGCGCCGAGCTGTTGCTGGGCAAGCTTTACTACGAAGGGAAAATGGTCCCGGCCGACGCCAAGGTCGCCGAGGAACACTTCCAGAAAGCCGTCGGCCGCGAAGTCGCCGCCGATTACTACCTCGGTCAGATCTACCGCCGTGGCTACCTGGGCAAGGTCTATCCGCAGAAGGCCCTCGATCACCTGCTGACGGCGGCGCGCAACGGCCAGAACAGCGCCGACTTCGCCATTGCCCAACTGTTCTCCCAAGGCAAAGGCACCAAGCCTGATCCGCTCAACGCCTACGTGTTCAGCCAGTTGGCGAAGGCGCAAAACACCCCGCAAGCGGATGAGCTGGCGACCACCCTCGCCGCACAACTGCCGCCCGAACGCCTGGCCGAAGCCCAGCGCCTGCTGCAACAGGAGCAGGCCAGCCGTGGCGCCCTGAACCAGAACACGCTGCAACTGCACGCCCTGCAAGAAGAAGACGGCGAGGAATCCCTATGAAGCTGAATCCATTCGTCAAGGCCGGCATCGGCCTGACCTTCGCGCTGATCTGGTCTTGCCCGACACTGGCCGCGATGACTGAAACCAAGAACTTCGGTCTCGAAGTGAAAATCACCGGCCAGTCCGAAGACGACCGCGACCTCGGCACCGCCAGCGGTGGCGACGTCAACGGCGTCGGCCTCGACCTGCGTCCGTGGGTCTACGGCGAGAGCGGCGCGTGGAGCGCCTACGCCATGGGTCAGGCCGTGACCTCGACCGACATCATCGAGACCGACACCCTGCAACAGTCCGACGGTGCGCAAACCACCGACAGCGGCGACCGCAAGACCAAGAAAAACTACTTGGCGATGCGCGAGTTCTGGGTCGGCTACAGCGGCCTGACGCCCTATCCCGGCGAGATGCTCAAGTTCGGTCGCCAGCGCCTGCGCAACGACGACGGCCAATGGCGCGACACCAACATCGAGGCGCTGAACTGGACCTTCGACACCACCCTGCTGCGCGCCAACGCCGGTGTCGCCGAACGCTTCAGCGAATACCGCACCGACCTCAAGGAACTGGCGCCCAAAGACAAGGATCGCCTGCACGCCTACGCCGACGCCGCTTACCAGTGGACGCCGGGCAACTGGGTCGGCATTCGTGGCCATCACACCCACGATGACGGCAAGCTCGACTACGCCGAGCCGGGCGTGCCCCGCGACACCCTCGACAAGACCGAAAACGGCGACATCAGCTGGCTCGGCCTGACCGCCGACAGTGACGCCTACAACTGGCGCAACACCAACACCGTCAACTACTGGGGCAGTATCACCGGCATGAGCGGCGACCGCGACACGGTCAACCCGCTGAACGCCGATGGCAGCCGTCCGGCCCAGGCCAAGCGCAGCGACAACGTCGACGGCTGGGCCACCGATGTCGGCGTGCGCTTGCGCCTCGATCCGCAATGGCAGGTCGGTGCCGCCTATGCCCGTGCCAGTGCCGATTACGAACAGAACGGCCTGGAAAGCAACCGCTCGACCTACACCGGCACCCGCTCGCGAGTTCACCGTTTCGGCGAGGCCTTCCGTGGCGAAATGAACAACATGCAGAGCGCCACCCTGTTCGGCTCGTGGATGCTCAACGACCAGTACGACGCCAGCCTGATCTACCACAAGTTCTGGCGCGTGGACGGCAACAAACCGGTGGGCAGCAACGGCATCAACGCCGTGGAAAACAACACCGACGACGTGACCGGCGCGATCCTCTCCAGCACCTCCTTGCCATTGCAGGACGGCAACAAGGACCTGGGCCAGGAAATGGATCTGGTGGTCACCAAGTACTTCAAGCAGGGCCTGTTGCCGGCGGCGCTGAGCCAGTCGATCGACGAGCCGTCGGCGCTGGTGCGTTTCCGTGGCGGCGTGTTCAAGCCGGGTGATGCCTACGGCAGCCAGGTCGATTCGTACATGCACCGTGCGTTCATCGATGTGATCTGGCGCTTCTGATGCAGACCGCCAAGGGAGTGCCCGACATGCACAGCAACCGCATAGCCACGTTGAGCCTGCTGGCCGGCGCGATGCTGCTGGCCTCGGCCGGCACGTTCGCCAACGTGGAACCGGCGGCACCGTCACCCGGCAAACCGGTGACCGTCGCCAAGGAACTGCAACAGGCCAAGACCTACACCGTCAGCAGCGCACCGACCGAGGCGCTGGAGCTGGCGAAGCCGAAACTGCCCGATCTCTCCGGCTACACCGCCGAAGCCGCCGCCGCGAAGATCGTGCGCAGCAAACCAGGCAAGCTCAGCGTGCGCCGGATGATGCAGGAAGACGCCCTGAAGGACTTCATCGGCGGCGACAACAAGATGGCCGAATGGGTGGTGCGCCAGCACGGCATCCCCCAGGCGATCTTCGTCGACGACGGCTACATGAACCTCAAGGAACTGGCGCAGAAACTGCCCAAGCAGTATTTCAGCGAAACCTCGCCGGGGGTGTATCTGGCGAAGTTGCCGATCGTGGTCGGCCGCAAGGGCATCCTCGAAATCGACGGCCAGACCCAGGAGTTGCGCCTGTCCCAGGAGGCCGGTTCGTTCTTGGTCAACGACGGCCAGTTGTTCGTGCGCGATACCAAAGTCACTGGCTGGCGCGAGAAGGAAAACGGCCCGGCGACCTTCCGCTCGCCGAAGGAATTCCGTCCGTTCCTGCTGGCCTGGGGCGGCACCGAGACTTACATCGTCAACAGCAAGATGGCGAGTTTCGGCTACGCCAACAGTAAGTCCTACGGCGTGAGTATTTCCCAGTACACGCCGAACATGGCCAAGGTCCTCAAGCGTCCAGAGCCGACCGGCTGGATCGTCGGTTCCGAGTTCTCCGACATGTGGTACGGCTTCTACTGCTACGAGACCCGCGACTTCGTGGTCAAGGGCAACACCTACAAGGACAACATCGTCTACGGCATCGACCCGCACGACCGTTCCCACGGTCTGATCATCGCCGAGAACACCGTGTACGGGACGAAGAAGAAGCACGGAATCATCATTTCCCGTGAGGTCAACGACAGCTTCATCTTCAACAACAAAAGCTACGACAACCACCTCTCGGGGCTGGTGATCGACCGTAACAGCGTGAACAACCTGGTCGCCTACAACGAGATCTACCGCAACCACACCGACGGCATCACCCTCTACGAGTCCGCCGACAACCTGCTGTGGGGCAACAAGGTCATCAGCAACAAGCGCCACGGCATCCGCATTCGTAACAGCGTGAACATTCGCCTCTACGAAAACGTCGCCATGGCCAACGGTCTCACCGGCGTCTACGGGCACATCAAGGACCTGACCGACACCGACCGCGACATCAAGCTCGACCCGTTCGACGCCCAGGTGTCGCTGATCGTGGTCGGCGGCGAGCTGGCGGCCAATGGCAGCGGCCCGCTGTCGATCGACTCGCCGTTGAGTGTCGAGTTGTACCGCGTGTCGATGCTGGCGCCGACCAAATCCAGCGGCATCAGCTTCAACGGCATCCTCGGCGAGCGCCAGGATGAAATTCTCGACCTGCTGGTGCGCCAGCAGAAAGCCGTGCTGATCGACCCCGTCGAACGCCAGACCGAAATGCAGGACTGAGGATAATTTTATGCACCCACACCTGATCAGATTACTCAGCCTGTCGGCCCTGACCGTGGGCATTCTCGCGGCCAGCACTGGCGCCCGTGCCGATGAAGTCAAAGCGCCGTCGTTCAGCGCCGAACCGTGCTGCAGCCTGTGCCCTGCCGCCCACGATGCGAAGAACTACACCACCCGTTATCAGCAGAACTTCACCACGCTGGTGCAGGCGCAAGGCGACTGGCTGTTCCGGACCCAGGAAGACCTGCGCACCGAGTTCGACACCACCCCGGCCGGCTACAAGCGCCTGCAACAGTTGCACGACGCATTCAAGAGCAAGGGCGTGGAACTGGTGATCGTCTATCAGCCGACCCGTGGCCTGGTGAACCGCAACAAGCTCAACCCGCAAGAGAAAGCCGCCTTCGATTACGAGAAAGCGCTGGGCAACTACAAGACCATGCTCGGCCGTTTCGCCAAAATGGGCTACGTGGTGCCGGACCTCTCGCCGCTGACCAACGAGTCGCTGCCCGACACCTTGCCGGCCCACGATTTCTACTTCCGTGGCGACCAGCACTGGACCCCGTACGGCGCCCAGCGCACGGCGAAAATCGTCGCCGAGAAGGTCAGGCAGATCCCCGCCTTCGCCGACATTCCCAAGCGTGAATTCGAAACCAAGCGCTCCGGGCGCATGGGCAAGACCGGCACCCTGCACAACATGGCCGGGCAACTGTGCGGCACCAGTTACGCGATCCAGTACATGGACCAGTTCACCACCGAGCCGAAGGGCGAGGCCGGTGACGGCGATCTGTTCGGCGATTCCGGCAATCCGCAGATCACCCTGGTCGGCACCTCCCACAGCGGCAAGAACTACAACTTCGCCGGGTTCCTCGAAGAAGCCATCGGCGCCGACATCCTCAACGTCGCCTTCCCTGGCGGCGGTCTGGAAGGTTCGATGTTGCAGTACCTGGGCAGCGACGAATTCCAGAAGACCCCGCCGAAAATTCTCATCTGGGAATTCTCGCCGCTGTATCGCCTCGACCAGGAAACCATTTACCGCCAGATGATGGCGCTGCTGGACAACGGCTGCGAAGGCAAAGAAGCGCAGATGACCGGCAGCGGTACGGTCAAGCCGAACGGCAAGACCGAACTGCTGGTCAACAGCAAGAACCTGAACCTGCAGAACAGCAGCCACCAGGTCGACATCCGCTTCGCCGACACCTCGGTGAAAACCCTGCAAGCCACCCTCTGGTACATGAACGGTCGCCACGAGGACATCAAGATCGAAAAACCGGAAACCTCCGACACCGACGGGCGTTTCGCCTTTGAACTGCGCACCGACGAAGACTGGGCCTCGCAAAACCTGCTGGCCGTCGAAGTCCATGGCCCGGAAACGGGCGGCACGCCACAGAAGGTCGAAGCGAAAATCTGCAAACGCAACGTATTCCCCGGCGCCGGTCAACAAACCGCGCAGCTCGGGCAATGAGGTCTGCCATGCACAACCGAACGATCAAACACTGGCTCGCGCCGTCCCTGCTGACCCTGGCGATGTTCGCCGGAGCGACCCAGGCCGCCGCGCCATTGCGTCCACCCCAGGGCTACTTCGCGCCTGTGGATAGATTCAAATCCGCCGACAAGAGCGACGGCTGCGACGCAATGCCGGCGCCGTACACCGGCCCGCTGCAATTTCGCAGCAAGTACGAAGGCTCGGACAAGGCCCGCGCGACCCTCAACGTGCAGTCGGAAAAGGCTTTCCGCGACACCACCAAGGACATCACCACCCTGGAGCGCGGCACCGCCAAACGGGTGATGCAGTTCATGCGCGACGGGCGTCCGGAGCAACTCGATTGCACGTTGAACTGGCTCACCAGTTGGGCCAAGGCAGATGCCTTGATGTCCAGGGACTTCAACCACACCGGCAAGTCGATGCGCAAATGGGCGCTGGGCAGTATGGCGTCTTCATACATTCGCCTGAAGTTTTCCGACTCCCATCCGCTGGCCGAGCATCAGCAGGAAGCGCAGTTGATCGAGGCCTGGTTCAGCAAGATGGCCGACCAGGTGGTGAGCGACTGGGACAACCTGCCGCTGGATAAAACCAACAACCACTCGTACTGGGCGGCTTGGTCGGTGATGGCGACGTCGATCGCCACCAACCGCCGCGACCTGTTTGACTGGGCGGTGAAGGAATACAAGGTCGGCGCCAATCAGATCGACGCCGACGGCTACCTGCCGAACGAACTCAAGCGCCAGCAACGCGCCCTCGCCTACCACAACTACGCCCTGCCGCCGCTGGCGATGATCGCCAGTTTCGCCCAGGTCAACGGCGTGGACCTGCGTCAGGAAAACAACGGCGCGCTGAAGCGTCTGGGTGATCGGGTGCTGGCCGGGGTGAAAGACCCGGAGCAGTTCGAGAAGAAGAACGGCAAGGAGCAGGACATGACCGATCTGAAAGAGGACATGAAATTCGCCTGGCTCGAACCGTTCTGCACCCTCTACACCTGCTCGCCGGACGTGCTGGAGAAGAAGCACGGGATGCAGCCGTTCAAGACGTTCCGGCTGGGTGGAGACCTGACCAAGGTCTACGACCCATCGCATGAAAAGGGCAACAAAGGCTCGTAAGACGAATGCAATCCCCCTGTGGGAGCGAGCAAGTCCGCTCCCACAGCGAAGTGATGTCGCCCACCGGAATTTCACGGGGGGTTTGGGGGGGCTTTGGCCCTTGACTGTTGGTTCAAACATGGAGAGATCGGGATGGTATTTTCATCCAACGTGTTCCTGTTTCTGTTCTTGCCGATCTTTCTCGGCTTGTACTACCTGAGCGGGCAACGCTATCGCAATCTGCTGCTGCTGATCGCCAGCTATGTGTTCTACGCCTGGTGGCGGGTGGACTTCCTTGCGCTGTTCGCAGCCGTCACATTGTGGAACTACTGGATCGGCCTGAAAGTCGGTGCCGCCGGCGTGCGCAGCAAACCGGCCCAACGCTGGTTGCTGCTCGGCGTGGCGGTGGATCTGTGCATCCTCGGCTATTTCAAGTACGCCAATTTCGGCGTCGACAGCATCAACGCGATGATGACGTCGGTAGGCCTTGAGCCGTTCATCCTGACTCACGTGCTGTTGCCGATCGGCATCTCGTTCTACATCTTCGAGTCGATCAGCTACATCATCGACGTGTATCGCGGCGACACCCCGGCCACCCGCAACCTGATCGACTTCGCGGCGTTCGTGGCGATCTTCCCGCACCTGATCGCAGGTCCCGTGCTGCGTTTCCGCGACCTCGCCGATCAGTTCAACAACCGTACCCACACCCTCGACAAGTTCTCCGAGGGCTGCACGCGGTTCATGCAGGGCTTCATCAAGAAGGTATTCATCGCCGATACCCTGGCGGTGGTCGCCGACCACTGCTTCGCCCTGCAACACCCAACCACCGGCGATGCCTGGCTCGGTGCGCTGGCCTACACCGCGCAGCTGTATTTCGACTTCTCCGGCTACAGCGACATGGCGATTGGTCTGGGCTTGATGATGGGTTTCCGCTTCATGGAAAACTTCAAGCAGCCATACATCAGCCAGTCGATCACCGAGTTCTGGCGGCGCTGGCACATCAGCCTGTCGACCTGGCTGCGCGACTACCTCTACATCACCCTTGGCGGCAACCGCAAAGGCACGCTGATGACCTACCGCAACCTGTTCCTGACCATGCTCCTGGGCGGTCTGTGGCACGGCGCGAACATCACCTACATCGTCTGGGGTGCGTGGCACGGCATGTGGCTGGCAATCGAAAAAATGCTCGGCCTCAACACCTCGCCGCGCAGCCTCAACCCGATCCGCTGGGCGCTGACCTTCCTGCTGGTGGTGATGGGCTGGGTGATCTTCCGCGCCGAGAACCTGCACGTGGCCGGGCGTATGTACGGCGCGATGTTCAGCTTCGGCGATTGGTCGCTGTCGGAACTCAACCGCGCCAGCCTCACCGGCCTGCATGTGGCAACGCTGGTGGTGGCCTACCTGACCCTGGCGTTCTTCGGCCTGCGTGACCTGTACACCAGCAAGCCACCGGTCAAGACCAAGCCTGAAGTGAACGTCGAAAGCGACGGCCCTGCCGCTGCCCAACCGGGGGTGATCAAGGCCGCCCCTGGCGAAAACCCGGCGAGCATCCACGAGCCTGGCTACACCGTCGGCGTCGAAGCCCAGGTGCAACCGGCCTACTGGACTGCCGACTGGCCGCGCTACGTGATGCGCGGGCTGATCCTGCTGCTGTTCATCGCCTCGATTCTCAAACTCTCGGCGCAAAGCTTCTCGCCGTTCCTTTACTTCCAGTTCTGAGGGATCTGACATGACCCGCTCATTACGCATGTTCTACATCGCGCTGTTTCTGCTGACCTTGCTGGTGCTCGGTCTGTGGTCGATGCGCAGCTTCTTCGGCTTCAGCACCAACGCCGACGCGACGGTACTCAACGGGCGCTGGACCAAGGCTGTGGAAACCCACTACGACGATGAGTTTCCGATCAAGCGCCTGGGCACCAATCTCTGGGCCGCGCTGGATTTCAAACTGTTCAACGAGGGCCGTCCGGGCGTGGTGCTCGGTCGCGATCAGTGGCTGTACAGCGACGAGGAATTCAATCCGATCGTCAACGAAGAGCTGAACCTGCAAGGCAACTACGCGCTGGTCGAAGGCGTGCGCCAGACCTTGAAGGCCAAAGGCGTGAAACTGGTGATGGCGATCGTCCCGGCCAAGGTTCGCCTGTACCCGGAACACCTGGGTGAAGTGAAACCGGCGAGCATCCACGCCAACCTCTATCAGGACTTCCACGCTCGCGTTGCGGCAGACAAGATCCTCGCTCCCGACCTGCTCAAGCCGTTGCAACAGGCCAAGCAGAACGGCCAGCAAGTGTTCCTGCGCACCGACACCCACTGGACCCCGGAAGGCGCCGAGATCGCCGCCAACACCCTGGCGAAAACCATCGCCGACAAGTTCCCGCTCAGCGGCGAGCCGCAGCGCTTCGTCACCACGCCAGCGGAGAAAGTCACGCACAAGGGCGACCTGCGCCTGTTCCTGCCGCTGGATCCGCTGTTCGAAAACCTGATGCCGGCCCAGGAGCCGCTGCAAAAACGCAACACCGTGGCCGCCGCCGAGCAGCCTGCCGGTGACGATGCGCTGTTCGCCAACAGCGAAGTGCCGGTCGCGCTGATCGGCACCAGCTACAGCGCCAACCCCAACTGGAACTTCGTCGGTGCACTCAAGCAAGCGCTGCACAGCGACGTGGTCAATTACGCCGAAGACGGCCACGGCCCGATTCTGCCGATGCTCAGCTACCTGAAAAGCGATGACTTCAAGAACAGCCCACCACAGGTGCTGATCTGGGAGTTTCCTGAACGATATCTGCCTGTGAACAACGAAATCGGCGACGCCGACCCGCAGTGGGTCGCAGAGCTCAAACAAGCCGGCGCTCGCCAACAAAACGTAGCCATCAACACTAAATCCGAGACGCCCGATCGGGCGCAAAACTGAAAGAGAGGTACACCATGACTTTCACTACAACTCCTCGTCGTCTCGCTAAACGCTTCGCGCTGGTTGCCGGTCTGAGCGTGCTGTCGGTCCAGGCATTTGCCGGTGGCGACGCTGCGCTGTACGGCCCGACTGCACCGAAAGGCTCGACCTTCGTGCGGGTCTACAACGCGAGCAACGCCGAAGTCAGCGCCACCGTCGGCAGCACCAGCCTGAGCGACGTCGCGCCGCTGGCCAGCAGCGACTTCAGCTTCATGCCCGGCGGCGACTACAGCGCCAAGATCGGCAGCCAGACCCTGCCGGTGAAACTCGCCAGCGACCATTACTACACCCTGGTCAACAACGCTTCCGGGGCGCCGCAACTGATCGAAGAGCCGCCGTTCAAGAACAAGCAGAAATCCCTGGTGCGCGTGCAGAACCTCAGCGACAAGCCGCTGACCCTGAAGACCGCCGACGGCAAGACCGAGGTGGTGCCAAACGTGGCCGCCAAGGGCCGTGGCGAGCGTGAAATCAATCCGGTGAAAGTCAGCCTGGCGCTGTACGAGGGCGACAAGAAAGTCGGCGACGTGAAGCCGGTCGCCCTGGAACGCGGCGAAGCGGCGGTGCTGTACGTCACCGGCACTGGCAGCAGCCTGTCGCCGGTGTGGGTGAAACGCCCGGTGTCGACCCGCTAAGCCTATGAAACCGGGCAGCCGTCGCTGCCCGGCACGGAACAACAACAAGAGTGAAACGACACAACGTTCGTGCCTCTAACCAATCGATTCTCAAGGAGTAACAACATGATTCCGGTGATCTTGTCAGGTGGTAGCGGTTCACGTCTCTGGCCGCTTTCGCGCAAGCAATTCCCCAAGCAATTCCTCGCCCTGACCGGCGAACACACGCTGTTCCAGCAAACCCTGGAGCGCCTGGTGTTCGAAGGCATGGACACCCCGATCGTGGTCTGCAACAAGGATCACCGTTTCATCGTCAACGAGCAGTTGAGCAACCGTAATCTGGAAACCCAGCGCATCCTCATGGAACCGTTCGGCCGCAACACCGCGCCGGCGGTGGCACTGACCGCGATGATGCTGGTCAACGAAGGTCGCGATGAACTGATGCTGGTGCTGCCGGCCGACCACGTCCTTGAAGATCAGAAAGCCCTGCAACGCGCGCTGGCCCTGGCCACCGTGGCGGCGGAAAACGGTGAGATGGTGCTGTTCGGCGTACCGGCGACCAAACCGGAAACCGGTTACGGCTACATCAAGTCGGTCAACGACTCGCTGCTGCCCGAAGGGGTCAGCCGTGTCTCGCATTTCGTCGAAAAACCCGACGTCAAACGCGCCACCGAATACGTCGAGTCCGGCGGTTATTACTGGAACAGCGGCATGTTCCTGTTCCGCGCCAGCCGTTTCCTCGAAGAGCTGAAAAAACACGATCCGGACATCTACGACACCTGCCTGCTGACCCTGGAACGCAGCGAGCAGGATGTTGACACCATCACCTTCGACGAAGCCACTTTCGCCTGCTGCCCGGACAACTCCATCGACTACTCGGTGATGGAAAAGACCCAGCGTGCCTGCGTGGTGCCGCTGACCGCCGGCTGGAGCGACGTCGGTTGCTGGTCATCGTTGTGGGAAGTCAACGAGAAGGACGCCAACGGCAACGTCAGCAAGGGCGACGTGGTGATCCAGGACAGCAAGAACTGCATGATCCACGGCAACGGCAAACTGGTGTCGGTGATCGGTCTGGAAAACATCGTGGTGGTCGAAACCAAGGACGCCATGATGATCGCCCACAAGGACAAGGTTCAGGGCGTCAAGCAGATGGTCAACACGCTCAACGAGCAGGGCCGCAGCGAGACCCAGAACCATTGCGAAGTCTATCGTCCGTGGGGCTCCTACGACTCGGTGGACATGGGCGGGCGTTTCCAGGTCAAGCACATCTCGGTCAAGCCGGGCGCGTGCCTGTCGCTGCAGATGCACCACCACCGCGCGGAACACTGGATCGTGGTCAGCGGCACCGCCGAAGTGACCTGCGACGAGAACGTGTTCCTGCTCTGCGAGAACCAGTCGACCTACATCCCGATCGCCTCGGTGCATCGCCTGCGCAACCCGGGCAAGATCCCATTGGAGATCATTGAAGTGCAATCGGGCAGCTACCTGGGTGAAGACGATATCGAGCGTTTCGAAGATATCTACGGTCGCTCCACGCCGATCGAACGTGGCGTGTCAGTGAAAACCATCGCCCAGTGATCGCGCTGTTTTAAAGCCCCCGGCCCCGCCGCTGCGTCCCCTATCCGCAGTGGTTGGCCCGGGGGCTTTTTTTGTCCGGATGGTGTATTGGCGCCGCCCGCCTCTTCGCGGGCAAGCCCGACTCCTGCAGACGTGAAGGCGTCCTGACGGACACCTCCGAAGCACGGCCCATCGCCAACCTCACCTACGCTTAGGTAGGATGCCCCTCTATCCCTGCGAGGTTGTGCGAAATGTTCATCGGCGTCTTGCTGGTCATCACCTGGCTGATCCTGTTGCTGCGCTATCCGGCCAAGGCCCTGCCGGTGTCGATGGCTGCCGCTGTCGGCCTCGGGCTGGTGGCGATGTGGGTGGTGTGGCTGGACAACCGCGAGATCAAGCAACTGGCGCGTCTTGAACTGCGCATCACCTACGCTCCCGAACAGTGCCCGGCGGATCGTCCGCTGTTGCTGAAGATGAATAACGGCAACGATGTGCCGCTGACTGAACTGCGCTGGCGCATCGCGGCCTACGCGCCCGGCGACACGGTCAATCTGGCCGACAATCAATACGCCGCGCCACGCTATCGCGGCCCGGGCGAATTGCAGGCCGGCGGCAACTGGGACGACTGTTTGCCCCTGCCGCCGCTGCGCCCCGGCTACCGTCCGCAAACCCTGGAGTTTCGCGCCGAGCGATTGCAGGGTAGCTTCTCCGACTGATCCTTTTCCCCACTCTTTTGCACAAGGAATGCGCCATGCCCGTTGCGTTGATTACCGGTTGTTCCAGCGGCATTGGCCGCGCCCTGGCCGACGCGTTCAAGGTTGCCGGTTATTCGGTCTGGGCCACGGCGCGCAAGGCTGACGACGTCGCCATGCTGGCGTCCGCCGGCTTCACCGCCGTGCAACTCGACGTCAACGACGCCGGGGGACTGGAACAGCTCGCCGAGCGGATCAATCAACAACACGGCGGCCTCGATGTGCTGATCAACAACGCCGGTTACGGCGCCATGGGGCCGCTGCTCGATGGCGGCGTCTCGGCCATGCAGCGCCAGTTCGAAACCAACGTGTTCTCGATCGTCGGCGTGACTCGCGCCATGTTTGCGGTGCTGCGCCGGGCCAAGGGACTGGTGGTGAATGTCGGCAGCGTGTCGGGGGTTCTGGTCACACCGTTCGCCGGCGCCTACTGCGCTTCGAAAGCGGCGGTGCATGCCTTGAGCGATGCGTTGCGCATGGAGCTGGCACCGTTCGGCATCCGGGTGATGGAAGTACAGCCCGGCGCGATTCAGTCGAGCTTCGCCAAGAATGCCGGAGCCGAGGCCGAGCAACTGATCACCGAACAATCGCCGTGGTTCCCCCTGCGCGAAGGTATTCGCGCACGGGCCAAGGCCTCCCAGGACAAACCGACACCGGCCAGCGAGTTCGCCGCCGAACTGCTCAAAGCCGTGCAACAGAGCAAGCCGCCACGGCTGATCCGCATCGGCAACGGCAGCCGCGCGCTGCCGCTGCTGGCGACACTGCTGCCTAAAGGCTTGCTGGAGTCGACGTTGATGAAGCGCTTCGGTTTGCGTGGAAATCTCTGATTCAACCGCGCCAAATTGCCAAATCGCTCGATCCACGTAGAATGCGCCGCACTTCGAGCACCCCGGTGCTTGAAGTGCCACCAATAGCGCATGGAATCGCTGGCGCAAGCATCGAAGCAAGGGAATTGCTGAACACTGATCGTTTCCTCCCGGACCTTTCCTGCCTGGAAAGCGCCGCTGCTTTGTTGACCTGCCTGACGCGAACCCCGCTTTACGCTTCAATTCAGATCAGGAAACATCTTTTGAAAACTTTCAAAGTATTGCCACTGGCATTGCTCTCGTTGCTGGTTGGCTGCGCAGCCAAAGAACCGTCCCTCAATGACACCCTGCCCAAACTGACCCTGCAGAACGTGTTGCCGACCGTCACTGCCAATGAACACTGCAATGCGCAGATGGACAGCGACATTCTGTACGGCATCGGCTTCCAGATGTATGAAAACCAGGAACTCGACGACGCCAAGACCTGCATGGTCATGGCTGCGCCAAAGCACACGCGCGCGTTTTGCTATCTGTCGATGATTGTCCGTCAGGACGAGCAGTTGACCACCGAGCAACGCGACACCGAAGCCTTCAATTACACCGCTTATGCGGCATTGCAAAACGACTGGTGCGCGGAATATGGCCTGTACCAGACCTATAAATACGGCAACGTCGGGGTCGAGGCAGATGCGGCACTCGCCACTCGCTGGCTGGAGCGTTCCTCCCTGCACGGTTATCCCGAGGCGCAGAAAGAGCTGATCGAGCAGTATGAGGAGCGAGGCAACCTGGCTGACGCCTATGCTTGGACCAAAGTAATGGCGAAGGATGATGACAGCACGGCGGCCGATGCCCTGAAAAAGAAAATGACGGCTGCGCAAATTGCCGACGGTGAAAAGCGTTACAGCGAACTCGCCGCTCAGGTCGCCAGCAAGAAAGCCATGTACGCCGAAGCGCGGGAAGAAGACGTCGGCCGTTACTCCGCCGAGATCTACCAGGAATGGCCGGACACCTTCAAGGGCATGTCGTCCACCGAGCGTTACAACTACGTGAAGCAGTCAATGTACACGGCCCTCGATCTGCCGTTCACCAAGAGTCGCGGTCACGTATTGAGCTACATCGTGATCAATCGCGCCGCCCTGCTGAAAAAACCTGACGCGAATATCGCCAAGGACCCGCGAATCGTCGCCATCATGGACGACCCTGACTTGTCGGTCGGTGAAACCATCGAGTCCGGCCTGAAAGTGGTCGAAAAGTTCTACCGGTAAATACATACCTATAGCGAGAGCGTTTGCTCCCGCGTGAGCGTGGAATCGACGTTGATGAAGCGCTTCGGCTTGCGCGGGCAACTCTAAGACCGCGTTATCGTTCTTCGCGGGCAAGCACGGCTCCCAACAGGATCGCGTCGCCCGCTTCCACTATCTCATTGCATCTCCGGCCGCCGGTACTCCCCTCGACTCGCCTGTGTCAACTGTCAGAGTTGTCAGTTATGGCCGGGGGGGCCAAGGCGTAGAGTCGGTCGCGCGAGGGATCGGCACCGGGCGGTCCTCGGCTGGCCGATTTCACTTCATCTCCCGGCGACCACTCCTTGAGGGGAAACGGACATGAAGACTGATACGTTGACGGGTGCACCCGGTAGTCGTGATGAACATTGGGGGCCGAACAAAGACGGACGAATATTCATAAAAGACGTGTTTGATGATGGTCAGTCCGACGCTCGTCAGGCCCAGGGTGCCTTGATACTTGACGATGGCAGTACGTTGATTGCCACCACGATGATGGAAGCCGGCTTGCCACATTTCTCTATCGCCAAACTCAACGCTCTCGGAGAACTGGATGAGCGCTTTGGGCGAAAAGGATTTCTCACAGAACTCTTCGCGCCCGATCTTTCTGCGAAAGCTGGCGAGATGGTTCAGGGAGCGGATGGGCGCATCTATATGTTCGGCGGCTCAAAAGCACCAGATTCTCTGGATACCGAAATGGCGGTTTTATGCTTCGACGAGACAGGCAAGCGCATCGAAGACTTCGGGACCAACGGGCAAATCATCATAGAAAAAAAGGTCAATGATCGCGTTTTCCATGGGCATTTACCGGGTCGCATCCGGGTCCTGCCAGATGGCAGTCTGCTTGTCGTCGCCAACGGTGCTATTGGCCCGTCTCGCGTCACAAGGGGTTACCTGATGAAGTTCGATGCCCGTGGCCGGCCCGTGACGTCTTTCGGTAACAATGGCGTTGTCGACATAAACCTGCCCTACGAAGCAGTCACTACCTTGAAAGACGTGTGCGTCTTGAGCGACGGTCGAATTCTTCTGGCAGGCTACGCTCACGCCAAATCATCCCGGTTCTCTGGCGGTTTACTCTCCATGCTGAACCAGAACGGTTCGACCAATCTGATCTTTGGCGGCGACCCAAATGCCCCCGGCTTTCGACTATTCGCCAAGGCAGACAGCAACGTCAGTCTGAACGCCGTCACTGAGCGCGAACCTGGCAAATACCTGGCGGCGGGCAGCATTGGCGAAGTCGGGGCAACTGACGCCATCGGTCTGTTGCTGGGCTTCGACAACCAGGGCAAAAACGATCCCGAATTCAATGCCGGCGTTGCGCTGGAGGGGGCCGTCAGCCCAAGTCATACGACCGGCTGGGACGCACTGTTCACTCACGGCCCAAATATTTACGCAGCCGGTGGCTACGACCTCCTGCTTGCGTCACTGACGCCTGACGGTGAACTCAATCCCAGGTTTGGCACGGGTGGCGTTGTGGGAGAGTTCATGTCAGGCGCTGCTAACGCACTCCTGCCCTATTCATCAGACCGGTTGCTCTATGTATGCAACGTCATTGGATTAGGTGGAGTCTCTGGGGTTTTTTATCGCTACTACCGAGCCTGACCGACCACCACCGTACATGTAATCCCCGCCGCCAGTACGACACCTTCCGGCACCTCATCGATGTGAATCCGCACCGGCACGCGCTGGGCCAGGCGTACCCAGTTGAAGGTCGGGTTCACATCGGCGATCAGCTCGCGGCTTTCCGGGTTGTCGCGGTCGTAGATGCCGCGCGAGATGCTTTCGACATGGCCCTTGAGGGTTTCGCCGCTCATCAGCTGCATGTCGGCCTGGTCGCCCACACGCACGTGGGGCAGTTTGGTTTCTTCGAAGAAGCCGTAGACCCAGAACGAGTTCATGTCGACCACGGCCATTTTCGCTTCGCCGATGCGTGCATAGTCGCCGCGATGAACGTTGAGGTTGGTCACGTAGCCGTCCACCGCCGCACGCACTTCGGTGCGCTTGAGGTTGAGTTCGGCGGCCTCCAGTTGCGCCTGGGCCTGTTGGTAATCGGCCAGCGCCGAGTCGGCGATGTTGCTGGCGTCGTCGCGGTTTTCCTTGGAGATCACCAGGTTGTCGAGATCGGCGCGGCGATGGGCGTTGACCTTGCGCATCTCCCAAGTGGCCTTGCGAGACGCCACCAGCGACTGCGCCTGTTTCACCGCCAGACGATAGTGCTCGGGGTCGATCTGCATCAGCAGGTCGCCCTTCCTCACCAACTGGTTGTCGCGCACCGGGACGTCGACCACTTCCCCGGTGACGTCGGCGGCGACGTTGATGATGTCCGCCCGGACCCGCCCATCGCGGGTCCACGGCGTGTTCATGTAGTGCTCCCACAGGGTCCGGCCGATCCACAGCGCAAGGGCCAGCACCAGCAGAGTCGCGAGCAGGCTGAAAAACTTTTTCATCGGAGCGTTCTCAACGGTAGACAGTCAGCGCCATCGCGCCGAACAGACAGGTAAACAGACTCAGGCGCAGCAGCGCCGGGTGCCAGAAGAAGCGGTACAGATCGAATCCGGACAAAAACCGGTCCAGCGCCCAGGCCAGCGCCGCAGCGATGAAGAACATCAGGGTCATGGTCGGCATGTACACGCCGTGGAAAGCGATCTCACGAGGCATGGGCAAGTCCTTCGGGTCTGGCGGATGCGGTGACGGCAACGTAGGCCGACAGCGGCGATTGCGGGTCGAGCAGCGAGGTGCGGATGAAGTGCAGGTAGCTCTTCACCCGGCGCAACGCCGAGGTGTCGAAGTGCGGCGCGAACGGCTCGTCGGTGGCCTGCACCCGACTGATCGCGTGATCGACGGCGACCAGCGCGCGCTCCAGATTGCTCGCGTTCGGTTGCAGGAACAGCCGCACCAGCGCCCGGCCCATGACGCGGATCGCCTGACGCCACGGCTGCGATTCGGCGTACGCCGGATGCACCGGCAGGATCGCCTGTTCCTTGCGCAATTCGATGATCGCGTGACCGATCTCCAGCACCACGAACATCCAGCGCAGCAGGTTTTTCTGCACCAGCGGCTGACCGGCCGCCAGGCCGTAGGCCTGGTGCAGCAAGTCGCGGGTACGACTCTCGAAACTCGACGCCAGGCCCTTGAGCTTGCCGCTGATCGCATACACCACTTGCCCGCGCAGATCCTGCTCCAGACGCTTCCACAACCAGCGGCTGTTCGGCGGCAGAATGATCGCCCCCGCCGCCGCGCAGACCAGCATGCCCATGACCATGGCGATGTAGTCATTGATGAAGTTGTAAGGGTTGTAGATGGTCAGGTTGTCCGGCACCGAACCGGTACTGAAAAAGATCAGCAGACCGAGGCCGACCCCGGCGTATTGCGGACGGGAAGCGAGGAACGAGCCGAGCACGATCACCGGTGCGAGCATCACGCACAACAGTGGAAAACCATCGATCCACGGGAAGATGAAAAACATCTCGACGAAGCCGATCAGCGCCCCGAGAAACGTCCCGCACGCCATCTGGAACGCCATGCGTTTCGGGTTCGGCGTCGCAGCGGAAAGGCCTACGGTAGCGGCGGCAATCAGGGTCATGGTCGCGCCGCTTGGCCATGCGGTCGCCACCCAGTAACTGCCGAGCACGATGAGAATGAACGACGCGCGAATCCCCGAAGCGGCGGCAGCCCACCAGTTGGTCTGCGGGGTGAACGGCTCGTCCCAGCGCTCGCGCTCGTGGCGGTGATCGGCCAGAGAGGCGTGGGTCTGCGCATAACCGTGCAGGTCATCGACGAAGCGATAAAGCAGCTCATACGCGGTATGAAAATCCAACAGCTCGGCATCGCTCGGCGCACGCTCCTGGAAGATCGCCCGCAGGCTGCGCACCCGCGCCGGCAGGCCTTCCTTGTAGGCCGTCAACGCCACCACCAGTCGTGCCGCATCCGGGCTGGTCAGGGCGCGACCGCTGAAGCCGTCGAGCACTTCGGCCAGGTCCTGCAAGCCCGGTCTGATCGCCGCCTCTACGTGCTCGGCGCCGTTGCGGCGCAGGCGCTCGAGCAACTGATGCAAGGCGTTGAAACGGGTGGTGATGCCCATGAATTCGCTGTTCAAACGGCTGAGGCGACCGTTGCGTCGGCGCATGTGCGGGTCTTCGAACACGGTCACGCTGCGCAGCCCTTCCAGCCCTACCGCTTCGGCGATGAAGCGCACGTTGCTGGCTTCGAACGACTCCGCTTTGCTGCGCCCGCGCAGACCATCGGTGACGAACAGCGCGAACACGCCGAAACGCTGATACAAGGCGTTGCGCATCGCCGCACTGGCGGTCTGCGGCAGGATCGCGGCGCTGACCAGGGTCGAGCAGAGAATCCCCAGAGAGATTTCCAGCACCCGCCACACCGCCGCCATGAACGCGCCGTCAGGATGCGCCAGCGCCGGCAGGCCGACCATCGCCGCCGTATACCCGGCCAGCACAAAACCATAGGCGCGGAAGTTGCGACAGCGCGCGGCACCGGCCGAGCAGATGCCGACCCAGATCGCCAGCGAACCGAGGAACAGTTCGGTGTTCTGCGCGAACAGCGAAATCAGCGTGACCATCATCGCCGACCCGGCCAGGGTGCCGAGGAAACGATAGAAACTCTTGGCGAACACCTGACCGCTCTGCGGCTGCATGACGATGAACACGGTGATCATCGCCGTGCGCGGCTGCGGCAGCTCCAGGCGCATCGCCAGCCACAAGGTCAGGAACGCGGCGATCAGCACCTTGAAGATGTAGACCCAGGTCACGCCATCGCTGCGTGCCCAGTCGAAGAAACCCCGGCGCCACTCCAGGGAGTAGAGCCAGCGCAGGGGGGCGGGCAAGGGAGTCATGAAGTTCTGCTCAGAAAAATCCGTGGGAGCGAGTTCACCGCAAGAGCGCCGGGGTTTTCGGGACGGCGGTCTGTTCGGTGGTCGGCACATCGTTACCGGCACCGAGGCCACCGCCGAGCGCGGTCACCAGTTCGGCATGGGCACTCAAGCGCGCGGCCTGCACTTGCTGTTGCACCTGCTGCTGCTTGAACAACAGGGTCTGGGCGTTGAGCACGTTGAGGTAGTCGGTGAGGCCGCGCTGATACGCGACCATCGCGATGTCGTAGGTCTTCTGCGCGGTCGCCACCGACTCGGCGGCGAATGCCTGTTGCTTGTCCATCGACTCGCGGCGGATCAACTGATCGGAGATGTTCTTCAGCGCATTGACCAGGGTCTGGTTGTAATGCGCCACGGCGATGTCATAGCCGGCGGAGGCTTCACCGAGTTCAGCGCGCAAGCGGCCGCCGTCGAAGATCGGCAGGGAAATCGCCGGGCCGACGTTGTAGTTGAGCTTCTTGCCCGTCAGAAACTCCAGCGCCCCGCCACCGGTCGCCATGTAGCCGAGGCTGCCGACCAGATCGACGTTGGGATAGAACCCGGCATGCGCCACATCGATCCCGCGCGCCTGCGCCGCCACTTGCCAGCGGCTGGCGACCACGTCCGGACGCTGGCCGAGCAATTCGGCGGGCAGGGCCGACGGCAGTTTCAGCGCGGCCCCGAGGGACAGGGTCGGACGCTGCAACTGCGCGCCCTCCCCCGGCCCCTTGCCGGCCAGCGCCACAATCTGGTTGCGGCTCAGGGCAATTTCCTCGTCCAGCGCATCCAGTTGCCGATGGGTTTCCGGCAGCGGGGTTTCCGCCTGACTGACTTCGAAATGCGTGCCGATCCCGCCGTTCAGGCGTTTCTGCGCCAGGTCGAGAATCTGTTGCTGCTGCTTGAGCGTCGCGGCAACGATGTCGCGCTGGGCGTAATGCAGCGACAGTTCGATGTAGGCGCGCATGATGTTGTTCTGCAATTCGAGCTGCGCCAGCCGCGCTTCAGCGGCGCTCATGTGCGCCAGATCGACCGCGCGCTCGCTGGCATTGCTCTCCCGGCCCCAGAGGTCGAGGGCATAGCTGAAGCCCAGGGCGGCGTTGTTGTCCCAGGTGGTGGTGTTAGCCAACTCGCCAGGGCCGTAGAACTGATCGGTCGGCCAGTTGTGGCGCTTGAGGGTCGACTCGCCATTGATCTGCAACGACTCGGCGGCTTCGGCAACACCGGCCATGGCCCGGGCCTGACGCACCCGCGCGGCCGCCATCGCCATGGTCGGGCTGCCTTGCACGGCGAGGTCGATCCAGTGATTGAGCTGGGGGTCGCCGTAAGCCTGCCACCAGCGGGCGGTGGGCCAGTTTGCATCACGGGCGGCGTGGGCGATGGCGTCGTCGGTGGCCAGGGCGTTGGCCTCCAGCGCCTTGCCCTGCGGGGCAATGCCTCCGGTTCCGATGCAGCCGCCAAGACCCAGGGTAAAAGCCAGAACACTGAGCGGCAAAAGCGCTCTGTTGATGCGACGCGGCACAGCTGCGAATTCCTGAGAGAGGGATGGATCGAGACCCTGTGGGAGCGGGCTTGCTCGCGAAAACGCTTTCGCATTCAACATTGATGTCGATCAATACGTGGCTTTCGCAAAGGGCCCGGCTCCACAACGGCGCAATTCTAGGGGGCGCCCCGAACCACGATAAGCTGGGATTTCTGCGAATCTTTGTTACGGTTAACGAGATAATCCTTAAGTCTGGGGTTCAGCCCCTGAAACTTCGTGTCACAATTTGCCATCTCCCTTGAGAGCACCCCATGGACACATTGCAAAACATGCGCGCCTTCAGTTGCGTGGCCGAAGCCGGCAGCTTCACTGCCGCCGCCGTGCAACTCGACACCACCACCGCCAACGTCTCGCGCGCGGTCTCCAATCTGGAAGCCCACCTGCAAACCCGCCTGCTCAACCGCACGACCCGGCGCATCGCCCTGACCGAGGCCGGCAAGCGCTACCTGCTGCGCTGCGAGCAGATCCTGGCCTACGTCGAAGAGGCCGAAGCCGAAGCCAGCGACGCCCACGCACGCCCGGCCGGGCAATTGAAAGTGCACACCATGACCGGCATCGGCCAGCACTTCGTCATCGACGCCATCGCCCGCTACCGCAAGACCCACCCGGACGTGACCTTCGACCTGACCCTGGCCAACCGCGTGCCGGACCTGCTCGACGAGGGCTACGACGTGTCCATCGTGCTCGCCAGCGAACTGCCGGATTCCGGCTTCGTCTCGCAGCGCCTGGGCATCACCTACAGCATCGTCTGCGCCTCCCCGGCTTACGTGAAAGCCAACGGCTGCGCGCAAAAACCCAGCGACCTGCTGAACCACGCCTGCCTGCGCCTGGTCAGCCCGGTGATCCCCCTGGAAAAATGGGCCTTCGACGGCCCGGAAGGCCAGGAAATGGTCACCATCAACAGCTCACCCTTCCTGGTGAACTCCGCCGATGCGATGAAAACCGCGATCATCAGCGGCATGGGCATTGGCGTGCTGCCGGTGTACGCCGCGATCGAAGCCCTGCGCAATGGCTCGCTGGTACGGGTCATGCCCAACTACCGCTCGCAGGAACTGAACCTGTACGCGATCTACCCGTCGCGCCAGTACCTGGACGCCAAGATCAAGACCTGGGTCGAGTACCTGCGGGGTTCGTTGCCGGAGATTCTGGCGGCGCATCAGGCGGAACTGGCGGCTTATGAACTGAGCGGGAGCATGGGTGGGGTTCGGGTGGCGAACTGACTTTTGCTGGTTTGACTGAAGTGCTGATCTGCCTGCCGACAAGGGTCTGGCTGGCTGGCAATCAGCGCGCAGTCATTTGTTTTCAGGTGGCTGCAATAGCCAATCATTCTAAATGACCTGTCAGAACTGACAGTAGTTGCGACCGTGTTTGCGTGTCATGTTTGTCTCCTCACCCATCAGCTGAGATTACATAACATGACGAGTAAAGCATTGGACGCTTTCGATCAACCCCATCAACCCTCTGCATCCGGAGCGTTTGTTTTCTCTATCCCTGGTTACGGCAAGGAAAATTTCAATCTTGGCGTTCGAACCTTCTATCACCAGCGCGACATAGTCGTGGTAGTGGGTGAGGGAGAATATGACGCCCGCGCAAGACTCATATGCTCAATGGTTTTTCCCGACAGCATAGAAAATAAAAAATACTTCTTCGGACAAGCAGGAGCCGCCGAAGTACCAACCGTCTCGCGCCTGAGCGGCGGCACTCAGATGTACTACAACTCTTACCGCGATCAGGGATACATCACCATCATCAGGTTCGATCCTGTTAAGGGAGAATTTGATGCTGAAGGTAACTTTACTTTTTACGACCATCACGACAGCAAGAGAGACTTTCAAGTCATTTTCAAAATCAGCGCAGCGGGCATGATTGAAAGGCCGGGCGAGTAATTTGAGCAGACCTGCAGACACCCCATCACCCAAACCAGATCGGCCCAAAGGCCACCTTCGCGGGCAAACCCACTCCCACAAAAGCAAAAGCGAAAGCCGTCCACCTCCGCCCTTCACCACTCAACACAATGAGCGTTAGCT
>NZ_JAHTKI010000011.1 GCF_019145475.1 Pseudomonas botevensis | reverse complement strand
TTTCGGCGCCAGCAGCCGCCGGGCTTCGCCGATGACGCTGATGAACTGGGACCTGGCCTGCAAGTCGGGGGAACCATCGCGCTTCTGCACGGCATAGGACAGGATCAGTTGCGACTTGGCCATTCGCCGCAGCAAGGCGTTGGGAATATCGATCTCCAGAATGCTCGGCACACTGACCACCGGCTCGGCGGGCATCTTCTCATCGATCGGCACCCCCTCCGTCGTCGCGCCCTTGACCCTGACCGTGACGATGTCGCCGACGGCGATCCGGTTGTCCAGAATCATGACCTGGGCGATGCCGTCGGCATTGCCGAGCTTGTCGAGGTCCAGCACGTTGCTGACCGCCTGCTTGAGCAGCGGCGCCGCCGGCCGGGTCGTGTCGATCGCCACGGGCACCCGCTGCTCGTGACTCCAGTCTTCGGAGCGGTTGAACACCTTGTCATGGACCTCGAACGCCACCGCCACTCCGTCCGAGTCGCCGGCTTCGCGAATGGTCGCCTCATCGACATGAATGATGATCGGTGCCTTGCCGTCCGCCTGATCCTGGGTCAGCGGCGGGCCGGGCACGAACACGCCGCCCCAGCTCACCAGAACCACATCACCCGCCGCCGCATTCAGATAAGGCCGCCCCGAGGCGGGATCCGGACCGATGGTGATATCGACCCCGTCGGCGACGTTGTCCTTGTCGATGCCGTTTTCCACCGTGCCCTTGGGGAGGAACATGAAGAAGTTGGAGTGGCCTGGTCCCGGATCAGTGTCTTGACCACCGGGAATCGTCAGCTTGACCAGCACGTCCATCACTTCCGAAGGCTCGGCCACCTGACCCAGGCGGGTGACCACGTAGGACACCTTGACCGGGCCATCCAGAAGACGCCCCGGCGGCACGAACAGCGTCAGCGTTTTATCGACCTCATCCTTGTCGATGGTCTTGTTCACCACCTGCTGGCCGGGGCCCCAGTTCACCACCAAGCGGTCACCGACGTTCATGGTGGACCAGGGGCCGGCGCGGCACAGCAACCCCAGCAGCGGAAAGTTACCCAGCGCGGCGGCCCAGTTGATGCCCCAGACAATGGGGTTGCTCGATATCGGTTGGGGGCTGCGACCGGGGATGTCGAGTTCCTTGAGCAGCAGCGGGGTGTTGCCGGTGGGCGCCGGGGTGTTCATGACGGAAACTCCGATCAAGGATGACGGAGTGATTGAGCGTCAAAAGGGCGAAATTGGCACCTGTCAGATCTGACAGGGGGCGGCGGTTTTACGACGAGCGGTCGGTTGTCGCCTCAGGGTTTTTGCAGGGTTTTCTGCCGCAGGATGTACACCGTCACCAGCACCGCGCTGGTCAGCATGAACCCTCGTGCCCACGGCAGCGGCACCAGGTAGCAGGAGAACAGAATGCTCGCCCACATCAGGCCGATCGCGTAGACCTTGCCCTTGAGCGGGATGCCGTTGCCGTCGAGGTAGTCGCGAATCCACGGGCCAAGCCGTGGATGCTCCACCAGCCAGCGATAGAAACGCGGAGAGCTGCGGGCGAAACAGGCTGCCGCCAGCAGGAGGAAAGGGGTGGTGGGCAAAACGGGCAGGAAGATCCCGAGCACCCCCAATGCCACGCTCAGCCAGCCGATGGCCAGCAGGATGTAGCGCAACATCAGGGGGCGGTTGCCTATGGGATTGTCCATAGGCCGGATCTTAATGGTGACGAGGCTTGAGGATCGCCGGTTTTTCGTCTGGCGCGTGGCACAGCAGGTACAGCGCGGTCAGGGCTTCCGGGATTTGCACGATCATGTCGTCCATCAGGTTGGCGTCGGCGGCGATGTCGGAGAACTCCGGCTGCTCGTCGAACAGGCCCGAACCGACCATGATCGGCAGAAGCATTTCGCTGACTTCTTCCTCGGCGGTTTCGAACCAGGCTTCTTCGCGCAGGAACACGCCTTCCATGAAACCGATGCACCAGCCGCGCAGTTCGGAGTCGTCCGGCTCGTCGCCCAGATCCAGATCGCAGGGCAGCTCGAATTCTTCGTCGGAGGCCAGTTGACGGGCGATGTGCGCCTTGAGGCCGATCAGCGTGGCTTCGATCTCTTCACGCTGGGCTTCGCTGCTGTAATGCGGCTCTTCGGCGAACAGGGCGTCGATCCACTCGCGATCCGGCACGACTTCGGCGCAGACCGACAGCGCGGTGAGGAAACCGTGGGCGGCCACGTAGTCCAGCGCCTCTTCGTGCAGCTCGTCGGCGTCGAGGAAGACTTGCAGGCGGGTTAGTTGCTCGGCGAAGGACATTAAAGGGCTACCTTGGGGGAATAAACAATGCGGGAATTCTAGGCCTTCTTGACCGCTCAAGCCAGCCGCTTGGCAGATTTGGCCCAATTGCCGGCTCTGGCATAAAACCCATGGGAGTTGCCCCGTCTTATCAGCGGCGCCCTGTGCGGGGGAACGCTCGGGTATACTGCCGCGTTTTGCGATCCCTGCCCGCCTTGCATCGACCTGCAACGCGTCCTTACGTTTTGTTTAAACGGCTTCGGCTGTCCTGAACCAGCCTGTGCAGGGATGTTTCGGTGGATTTTTGGAGTTTTTATGCTCGAACAGGCTCAACGCGTCCTCAAGGACATCTTCGGCTACGACAGTTTCCGTGGCCGCCAGGGTGCAATCATTGAGCGCGTGGCCAGTGGCGGTGATGCCCTTGTCCTGATGCCGACCGGCGGCGGCAAGTCCCTGTGCTTCCAGGTGCCGGCACTGCTGCGCGAGGGCCTGGCGGTGGTGGTGTCGCCGTTGATCGCGCTGATGGACGACCAGGTCGCGACCCTTGAAGAACTCGGGGTGGCCGCCGCCGCGCTGAACTCCACGTTGAGCGCCGAGCAACAACGCGACCTCGCCGCCCGGATCAAGCGCGGCGAAGTGAAAATGCTCTATCTGGCCCCCGAGCGCCTGGTGCAGCCGCGCATGCTGGCGTTCCTGCAAGGGCTGAACATCGCTTTGTTCGCCATCGACGAAGCCCACTGCGTATCGCAATGGGGCCACGACTTCCGTCCGGAATACCTGCAACTGGGGCAGTTGGCGGAGATGTTCCCCGACGTGCCGCGCATCGCCCTGACCGCCACCGCCGACAAGCGCACCCGCGAAGAAATCGTCACCCGCCTGCATTTGCAGAACGCCGAGCGTTTCCTGTCGAGTTTCGACCGGCCGAACATCTTCTACCGCATCGTGCCCAAGGAGCAGCCACGCAAGCAGTTGCTGGCGTTCCTCGCCGAGCGGCGCAGCGATGCCGGCATCGTCTATTGCCTGTCGCGCAAGAAGGTCGAGGAGGTCGCGGCGTTTCTCAGCGAGCAGGGCTTCCCGGCGCTGCCTTACCACGCCGGCCTGCCCAATGATCTGCGCGCCTTTCACCAGAAGCGTTTCCTCAACGAGGAAGGCCTGATCATGGTTGCCACCGTGGCGTTCGGCATGGGCATCGACAAGCCCAACGTGCGCTTTGTCGCGCACCTCGATCTGCCGAAGTCCCTTGAGGCCTATTACCAGGAAACCGGACGTGGCGGTCGTGACGGCCTGCCGGCGGACGCCTGGATGGCCTACGGCCTGCAAGACGTGGTGATGCTCAAGCAGATGCTGCAGAACTCCGAGGGCGACGAGCGCCACAAGCGTCTGGAGCAGCACAAGCTCGACGCGATGCTCTCGCTCTGCGAAGAAACCCGCTGCCGCCGTCAGGCGCTGCTGGCCTACTTCGACGAAGATCTGCCCGAGCCTTGCGGCCATTGCGACAACTGCGTCGATGGCGTGCAGACCTGGGACGCCACCGAGCCGGCTCGTCAGGCGCTGTCGGCGATTTTCCGCACCGGCCAGCGCTATGGCGTCGGTCATCTGGTCGATGTACTGCTGGGCAAGGACAACGAGAAAGTCCGCAGTTTCGGCCATCAGCACCTGTCGGTGTACGGCGTCGGCAAGGCGCTGGGGGAGAGCGAATGGCGTTCGCTGTTCCGCCAACTGGTGGCCCGTGGCCTGGCTGATGTCGATCACGAAGGCTACGGCGGCCTGCGCCTGAGCGACACCTGCCGGCCGCTGCTCAAGGGCGAAGTGACCCTGGAGCTGCGCCGCGACCTCAAGCCGCAAGTCACTGCCAAAAGCGGCAGCAAGAGCCAGGCCAGCCAACTGGTGCGCGGCGAGGAGCGCGAACAGTGGGAAGCCCTGCGCGCCCTGCGGCGCAAACTGGCGGAAGAACACGGCGTGCCGCCGTACGTCATCTTCCCCGACTCGACATTGCTGGAAATGCTCCGCAGCCAGCCGACCTCGCTGGCGGAAATGGCCCGGGTCAGCGGCGTTGGCGCGCGCAAGCTGGAGCGTTACGGCGAGGCCTTCCTCGAAGTGCTCGGCGGTGAAGCCGAAACGCCGAAAGTGGTCGCCGATGTGCGCCACGAACTGATCACCCTGGCTCGTGCCGGCATGACCCCGTTGCAGATCGCCGGTCAGTTGCAGTGCTCGGAAAAGAACGTCTACAGCATGCTCGCCGAGGCCATCGGCAAGCAGCAATTGTCGCTGGAACAGGCGCTGGATCTGCCTGAAGACCTGATGGGTGAAGTCCAGGACGCGTTCCTCGACGGCGAGGGCGAGCTGCCGTCTGTCGCCGAAGTCTCCGAGCTGTTTGCGGGCCGGGTGCCGGAGGGCGTGCTGTACTGCGTGCGGGCTGCGCTGCAATCGGAATTTGAAATGTAAGACGGCGTATGTGACAACCGTCAGGTGGTTGTAACGATTCAGTACAGGACGGCTCTTGCCTATAGCCAAATGTCATGCTTAGCTGACTAATAATTAGTTTTTTTCTATTTGTTCAGTCTACTCATGAGTGTTTTATGCCGTTAACCGATCAACACCGCTTTGGCATGCAACTGGCGCAGATGTCCCGTGGCTGGCGTGCCGAACTGGATCGCCGTCTGGCGGGGCTGGGGCTGTCCCAGGCCCGCTGGCTGGTGCTGCTGCATCTGGCGCGATTCGACGAAGCGCCGACCCAGCGGGAGCTGGCGCAAAGCGTCGGCGTCGAAGGGCCGACCCTGGCCCGTCTGCTCGACAGCCTGGAAAGCCAGGGACTGGTGCAACGCCAGTCCGTGATGGAAGACCGTCGGGCGAAAAAAATCGTGCTGTGCTCTCCGGCCCTCCCGCTTATCGAACAGATTGAAACCATTGCCACGCAACTGCGCCATGAGCTGTTCGAAGGCGTCGATGAGGCGGATTTGAAGGTCTGCATGCGCGTTCACGGACACATTCTGGCCAACCTGGAAAAATCTTGAGGCATAACCTCGTGCCGTTTTTTTGAGAGATCGCGCTGGGCAGACTATAAGAACTACTGGGCAATATCGTGTTCGTACCGGATGTGCGAACGCATAGAAGTCGGTTTTGCTTATTTAAGGGATGCTCATGCTCGGAAGTCGGCACGTGGTAATGCGTTGCGCTCATTCGCTGCTGGTGGCCGGTGTTGTGGCCTGGTCCAGCGCGTCATTGGCGCTGGGGCTGGGTGACATCACCGTCCATTCGGCCCTCAATCAGCCGCTCAAGGCCGACATCGCCCTGGCGGATGTCAGCGGTCTGCGCGAAAGCGACCTGTCGGTCAGCCTGGCAACGCCCGACGAGTTCGGCGAGGCCGGGATCGAGCGGGTGTTTTTTCTCAATGACCTGAAGTTCACCCCGATCCTGCACGGCAATCGCAACATGATCCGGGTGACCTCGGCCAAACCGGTCAAAGAACCCTTTCTGAATTTTCTGGTGCAGCTCAATCAGCCCAACGGTCGCCTGCTGCGCGAGTACACCGTGCTGATCGATCCGCCGGGATCGCCCGGTATCACGCCGGCCACCGATGAGCCTGACCCGCGCGCGCAATCCTCTGAATTTCCCGTCCCCGAGGCACCTGCGCCGAGCGCCCAGGGCAGGCCTGCCGCTGCGCCGGCACCAACGCCAGCCGTGCCGGCCAATGACGCGGCAGCCGAGCAACTGGCGGCCAGTGTGTTGCAGAACCAGCAACTGCAAAAAACCGTCGATGAACTGAACCTGCGATTACAGGCGCAGGACGTGTTGATCGCCGATGGCAAAAAACAGGTGAGCGACTTGCAGGCACGCATCGCCGAGCTGCAACAGCCGCCACCGCCAGCGGCCGTCGTGGCACCGTCTGTGCCTGCTCCGGTCGCCGCGCCAGTCGAGGAGGACGACTCGCTCAATTGGCCGTTGCTCGGCGGGTTGCTGGTGTTGCTGGGCCTGCTGGCTGCGGGCTTGTACATCCGTCGTCGGCAACAGGGGCAGGGCCATGCCGTGCCGATCGCCGCGTTGCCGTCGCGCAGTGAACCCGAGGTGAATGACACCGAGAGTGCGCGCCCGGCGGCGGTTCATCCTGCCGTCGAACATCGTGAGGATCACGTCGCGGGGGATGTGCTGGAAGCCGTGGGCATTTATCTGGCTTACGGCAGGCTCGGTGAAGCGGCGGGTCTGCTGCGCGATGCCTTGTACAAGGAGCCGGAACGCACCGACATCGGTGTGCAACTGCTGGAGGTGCTGGGGCGGCAGGGTGATTCGCCGGCCTATGACGAACAGGAAAGCCGTCTGCGCCAGTTGGGGGTCGAGGAGCAGACGTTGCAGGACATCCGCGCGCGCTATCCGCAACTGGTCAGTGCCGCGCCGCTGGCCGCTGTGGTTCCGGTTGCCGCCGTGGCGCCGCTGGCCGAGGCCCGGCCCGAGCCTGCACCCGCGCCGGTCGAGGATGATTTCGAGCTGGATCTGAATGCGTTATCGATGGATTCCAGCTGGGATCTGGAGGACAGCCGCCCGCCTAGCGATAAACCGGAACTGGGGGAGAGCGCATTCGGCGCCAGTCTCCAGGTATTGCCGCAGGGTTTCGAGCTGTCGGAAAAACCGGCGGACGACGAGGCTGAAGCCGCCGAGCTGGAATGGCTTGTCGAACCGGATGCGCAGCCGCTGGATGATGATTTTCTCAATGAGTTCGGCGACCCCGGTCAGTCGCTGGATTTGCAGGCGCCAGATCCTCAGGACGCGGCCAATGCCGGCAAACTCGAACAGGCCCAGACCTGCATCGACGACGGTGACCTGGAGAGCGCGATAGCCTTGCTCAACGAGCTGCTCAAGGAGGCTGATGAACCGCTGAAGCAAACGGCGCGGACATTGTTGGCGGGGATTCGCTGATCCGGGTACAGCCGATCTTGCCGGGGTGACTGTGCTGACGCCTTCGTGGGCAAGCCCACTCCCACAGGTCACCGCCGGCAATGTGTGAGTGGGCTTGTCCACGAAGACGGACTGATCGTCACCGCAGAAATCCGCTCTGCCTCAGAAGGTCTGCCCCAGGTTCAGATAAACCGCCTGTTCACTCGCATCATTCAAGCCATAACTGAAGTTCAGCGGCCCCAGTGGCGTGTCGAAGCCGATAAACACACTGGCGGCATTGATGTAGCCGCTGTCGAATTCATTGTCGTTGTTCCATGCCCGTCCGCGCTCCAGCGAAGCGCCGGCATACAGCGGGAAGTCCAGTGGCAGGTAGGCACGCGGGGTCAGGCGGCGGTAGTACACGGCGCGCATCAGGCTGACGTTTTGCCCGGAGATCGCATCTTCGCGGAAACCGGACAACTGCCGGGCGCCGCCGAGCAGGAAGCTTGAAGTCACCACGTTGGCGTCATTCAGCGTGCGGCCGTAGCGTCCGCCCAGAATCAGGGTGTCCGGGCCACTGCTCATGGCCTTGTCCAGTTTGAATTCCCATTGCTGGTAGCGGTTGTCCGACCCCAGGCTCGGTTCGAATTGCAGCAGGGTCAGGCTGATGTCCTTGCCTTCGTGCGGGTAATAAACGTTATCTAGCGAGTCATAGGAATATTTCAGCGAATAGAAGCCCTCCTTGAAGCGCTCGCTGGGTAGATCCTGATCGCCAATCCGCACATCGGCCTTGCCCCAGGCCTCGCCGACGCCGAAGCGCACCTCACCGTTGTTGCCGATCTGCCGCCCGACATTCAGGGCCAGCCCGTAGCGCTCGACGCGATATTGCGCGATCGGATCGTTGTCGAGCACCGCATCGACGTTCTGCGCCTGGAACACCACGGACGGCGCGATGAAGTAGCGTGAGCCGACGTCCAGCGGCTGATAGAACTCGCTGTACAACTCTTGTCGGTCACCGATCTGCGCGCGGGTCAGCCATTCCGCGCCGAGGCGGTTGATGCCGTTGACCCGGTAACTGGCGCCGAGGTTGAAGGCGCTGTCGCCGCGCATGTCGTCCGACAGGTTCAGGCCGACCCGCAAATAATCGGTGCCACTGCGTTTTCCCCGGGCGCTGATGACCAGGGTGTGATCCTGCCCCTTGTGAACCACGCGGTATTGCACTTGCTCGAAGTAATCGAGGCCGTACAGGGTGCCCATGTCCGAGTGCAGACGGCCCAGGTCCAGTGGCTCGCCGATGGGCTGGCGGATGTAATAGCGGATGACGTCGTCATCGACTTTCGAGTCGTTCTCGACCCTGATCGCGGTAATGATCGGCGTGCGCTGGCCCGGAGCGCGGGCGGCATTGAGTTCGGCGTCCTGGGACACCGCTGGCTTCAAACGGGCCAGGCGCGCATCGAGGACTTTGGCGGCGCGGTAGCCGGCGTCGATCATTTCCTGGGCGCAGCCGAAATCGGTGGCGCCGAAACTCGCCAGCGGTGGCTGAATCAGTACGTCATCGGGATGCAGCGCCGCCAGTTGTTCTTCAGAGTTGCGCCGGGTCATCAGGGTGATCGACTGGTTCAGCACATCGACCACGGTCACCAGTTGCTTGCGATTGCGCAGCGGCGTGCCGATGTCGACCACGATGGCGACGTCGACCCCCATTTCCCGGGCCACGTCGAGGGGGATGTTGTCGGTCATGCCGCCATCCACCAGCAATTTGCCGTCCAGCTCGACCGGCGCGAACACCGCCGGGATCGACATGCTGGCGCGGATCACCTGCGGCAGATGCCCTTTGCGGAATACCACTTTTTCGCCATTGGCGATGTCGGTGGTCACGGCCCGGAAGGGGATCGGCAGCTTGTCGAAGTCACGGGTATCGCTGGTGTGGGCCAACAGGCTTTCCAGCAGCAGCGCGAGGTTCTGGCCCTGAATCACCCCCAGCGGCAGGCCGAGGCTGCCGTCGTCGCGAAAGCTCAGTTTCTGTTTCACCAGAAAGTCGCGGTCGTCCTGTTTGCGTCGGAACGGCACGTCCTCACGGGGTGGCGCGTCGGACAGCGCCTGCTGCCAGTCGATGCTCAGGGCGAGTTTTTCCAGCTCATCGATCTTGTAGCCCGAGGCGTACAGCCCACCGACGACGGCGCCCATGCTGGTGCCGGCGATCGCATCGATCTTGATGCCTTGTTCTTCCAGCGCCTTGAGCACGCCGATGTGCGCCAGGCCACGGGCGGCACCGCCGGACAGCACCAGGCCGACCTTCGGGCGCGGCGCTTCGCTGGCCTGGGCGCTGACGCCGGAAAACAACGGGAGGAAAACAAGCAGGCAGAGCAGAAGGCGACGCATCGTGAGTCTCGGGGCGAGCGATAAAGCCGGCTATTATAGCGGCGCCCCTCTGCCTCAGGAGTTTCAGCGAACATGACTGCCACCAAAGCGGAAATCGTCATCACCTATTGCACTCAATGCCAGTGGCTGCTGCGCGCCGCGTGGCTGGCGCAGGAACTGCTCAGCACCTTCGGTGACGACCTCGGCAAAGTGTCACTGGTGCCGGGCACCGGCGGGGTGTTCCGGATTACGTGCGACGAGGTGCAGATCTGGGAGCGCAAGGCCGACGGCGGTTTCCCCGAGGCCAAGGTGCTCAAGCAACGGGTGCGCGACCGGATCGATCCTGATCGCGACCTCGGGCACAACGACCGTACTCAGTGAGAGGCCGCTTCGGCGGCCACGGCTTTTTTGTCGGAGCCGCCTGACATCTGGCTCGACACCACGATGGCGACGATGATCAGCGCGCCGCCGATCAACATGCGCAGGGTCGGGTTTTCATCGAACAGCAGCCAGGCGACGGTGATGCCGTAGACCGGCTCCAGAGCGAACACCACGGCGGCGGTACGCGCCTTGATCACCGCCAGGCTGGCGACGAACAGGCTGTGGGCGACACCGGTGCAGAACACCCCGAGCAGGCCGATCCACAACCAGTCGATGGCGCGCACTTCACTCAGTTGTGGCGCCGCCACCGGCAACAGACACAGCGCGACCACCACGTTCTGACACAGCGCGGCCTGCACCGCCGGAATGCGCCCGGAGCTGGCGCGGTTGGTCAGCGACAGCAGGGAAAACAGCAGCCCGGAAAGGATCGCCCAAAGCAGCCCGGTGGTGGCGCCGCTGCCCAGATCGAACGCCGGGGTCACCAGCACCAGACCCACCGTCACCAATGTCACCAGAATGATTTCATTGGCGCGGATGCGTTCGCGGAAAATCAATCCTTCGAGGATCACCGTGAAAGCCGGGAAACTGGCGAACCCCAGCGTTGCGATGGCCACGCCGGCGACCTTGACCGAGATGAAGAAACTCACCCAATGCCCGGCCAGCAACACGCCGCTGAGCAGCAGACGCCGCCAATCCACGGCCTGGAGTTTCTGCCAGCCCTGGCCACGGGCGAAACGGGCGAAAAACGCCAGGGCGAGGACGGCGAACGCGGCGCGGCCGAACACGATGACGGCGGGCGTCGCCGCCGCAAGTTTGCCGAAGACGCCGGTCAGGCCGAACATCAAGGCACCGATATGCAGGGCGCCGAGGGCGGTACGGGGAGTCATTGCGATCCTTGGTTTGAGTACGGTTTCACGCCCATTGAAGCGTGAAACGGCGCAAAAAGTCTGTCGCCAGGCTAGCGCGTTTTAGCGCCGGACTCGCGGCGCAACTGGCCGGGGGAGGCGCCGAATTCGCGCAACACCGCCGCTGAAAACGCACTCTGCGAACTGTAGCCGACCCGACTGGCGATTTCCCCAATCGGCAAGGGCGTGTCGCGCAGCAGTTTCACGGCCATTTGCAGTCGGCGGTTGCGCAGGTAATCCATCGGCGTCTGCCCGCATTCGGCGATGAACCGCGCATGCAGACGAGCACTGGAAAGACCGGCGACGCGGGCCAGATCGGCGACTTGCAACGGGTAGGCGGCGTATTGCTCGATGTGCGCGTCGAGTGCCGCGTAGGGCAGGCGTCGGCCCGCGAGTGCCACGGGGTTGGTGTTGTTCAGGCTCGCCAGCAGCAACACCGCGCCTTGGCGGGCGATCAGCGGATCGTCCACCGGGCTGCTCGCCAGCCAGTTGACCAACTGGCTTTGCCCGGCATCCAGCGAGCGGCGCGCCGCGCTGTCGAGCAAGCGGCGGCTGGCGTCGGCATGTGCGCCGAGCGATTGCGTCACCCATGAATCACCGGGCACATCCAGCACCAGGCAACGGCTGCCATCGATGCTGCCGCAGGCATGATGGGCACCGGCGGGCACCACCACGAAACTCTGCTGGCGTACCTGGCTGCCATAGCCATCGACCTCGAAATCCAGCGCACCCGACAGGCCGAACACCAGTTGCGGGTGGTCGTGGCTGTGGGCGATCAGATCGTGTGTGTAGTGGCGCAGGGACAGGATCGGGTGCATGGCGAATCTCCGGGCGAGCCGCCAGTCTACACGGCCGCTGCTCGGATCGTGCTGTCACACGACTGACGCGAACCTGTCATGGTCGATTAACCGGGCTCGCGCAAGCTGGCGAAAACATCGCAGAGGGTTGTCCATGACCAGCGCCGAGCTCGCCAAACCCAGTCGCAAACAACGGGTGCGCACCTTGTGGATCTCCGACGTGCACCTCGGCACCCGGGATTGCCAGGCCGAGCATCTGTCGCAGTTCCTCAAGGGCTACCATGCCGACAAGATCTATCTGGTCGGCGACATCATCGACGGCTGGAAACTGCGCGGCGGCATGTACTGGCCGCAGGCGCACACCAATGTGATCCGCCGCCTGCTGACCATGAGCAAGCGCGGCACCGAGGTGATCTACGTCACCGGCAACCACGACGAATTCCTGCGGCGCTATTCGAAGCTGATCCTGGGCAACATTCAGTTGGTCGACGAAGCGGTCCACGTCACCGCAGATGGCCGGCACCTGCTGGTGATCCACGGCGACCAGTTCGACGTGATCACCCGTTATCACCGCTGGCTGGCGTTTCTCGGCGACTCCGCCTACGAATTCACCCTGACCCTCAACCGCTGGCTCAACCACTGGCGGGCGAAGTACGGCTACGGCTATTGGTCGCTGTCGGCTTATCTCAAGCACAAGGTAAAGACGGCGGTGAGTTTCATCAGCGACTTCGAAGAAGCCATCGCCCACGAGTGCGTCAAGCGCGAGCTGCATGGCGTGGTCTGCGGGCACATTCACCATGCCGAGATTCGCAAGGTCGGCGAGGTGGATTACCTCAACTGCGGTGATTGGGTGGAGTCGTGTACGGCGCTGATCGAGCATTGGGACGGCACGATCGAGCTGTATCGCCTGGCGGATGCCCAAGCGCGCGAGGCCCAACTGAAAGCCGCCAAAGTGGCCGAGCTGGCGTAGCAACTGCCTGTGGGAGCAGGTCTGCTCCCACAACCTGTGACACGTGTCGATTTCACACCGGGGCGTGTTCTTCCATCGCCGCCTTGTAGATCGAGTTCTTCGGCTGGGCGAACAACCGTTCCAGCATCGGTTCGAAGAAGCTCAGCGGCAGACTTTCATAATCCGGGTCGAACGCCGCCGCATCGTATCTGGCACAGAATTCCACCGTCGCCAGATACTGCGGATGGCTGCTGAATTGCTCGCGCAGATGCCGATCCATGCCCAGGTGATGAAAGAAGTAATAGCCCTGGAAGATCCCGTGCTTTTCCACCATCCACAGGTTTTCGGCGCTGACGAACGGTTTGAGGATCGCCGCCGCGATGTCCGGGTGGTTATAGGTGCCTAGGGTGTCGCCGATGTCGTGCAGCAAGGCACAGACCACGTACTCCTCGTCACGCCCGTCGCGATGGGCGCGGGTCGCGGTTTGCAGGGAATGGGTCAGACGATCCACCGGGAAACCGCCAAAGTCGCCTTCGAGCAGTTTCAGGTGCGCGACGATCCGCGACGGCAACTGGCGGGCGTAGGCACTGAAATCTGCGGCGATGATCGCCCAGTCTTCCTGGGTGCCGTCCTTCATATGGGTGAAGCGCGCATTGGCATTCATCGGCAGACCCCTTGTTCAGAACGCCACGCGACCGAGGATCATGTCGCGGTACATGACGAAATCGCCGAGCAGGCTGTAGAACGGATGCTGGAACGTGGCCGGGCGGTTTTTCTCGAAGAAGAAATGCCCGATCCAGGCAAAGCTGTAACCGGCCAGCGGCAGGGCCAGCAACAGCAGCCAGGCGCCTTTTGCGACGGTCATCGCAAGAATGAAAATCACCAGTGTCGTTCCGACGAAATGCAGACGCCGGCAGGTGCTGTTGCGGTGTTCGCCCAGGTAGAACGGATAGAACTCGGCGAAGCTGTTGAACTGCTTGATGTTTTCCACGACCGCGATCTCTGTGGTTATTGTTCTGATGGCAAGTTGTTCGGCGGGTAGCTTATTTGAGTCTAGAGTGAACGTTGGCGCCGGCCAGTGACAATCGGCGCCACTTTAGTATCCTTCGCAAATCGGGCTGTAGCCTGCAGCCCATCATGCAAAAGAAAAAAACGCCATGAGCGAACGAACGACTTCTGCAAGCTGGGCGATGGGGATTGTCAAAGCACTGGAAATGGACGGCCTGGATTGCCGGGTTTTGTTCAAGCAACTGGGGCTCGACTACGCGGCACTGGATGATCCGGATGCACGCTTCCCACAGGATTCCATGACCCGCCTCTGGCAACGGGCGGTTGAACTGTCCGGCAACCCGGCGATCGGCCTGAACATGGGTAAGGTGGTGCGACCGGCGTCGTTCCATGTCGCCGGCTACGCCTTGATGTCCAGCAACACTCTGGCCGCAGGCTTCGAGCGACTGGTGCGCTATCAGCGGATCATCGCGGAAAGCGCCGACCTGAGTTTTCGTTTGCTCGACGAAGGTTATGCGCTGATTCTGACGGTGCATGGCGATCACCTGCCGCCGACCCGGCAAAGCGCCGAAGCGTCTCTGGCCTGTGCGCTGGCCCTGTGCGGCTGGCTGACCGGGCGCACGTTGCACCCACGCAAAGTGCTGGTGCAGGGCGAGGAGCCGGACGATCTGCAACCTTACAAGCAAGCCTTCCACGCACCGCTGGTGTTCAACGCGCCGTACGACGCGCTGATCTTCGAGCGTGCCGACATGGAAGCGCCGCTGCCGACCGCCAACGAAGCGATGGCGCTGCTGCATGACCGTTTTGCCGGGGAGTATCTGGCGCGGTTTTCCGAAAGTCGCGTGACCCACAAGGCGCGCCAGGTGCTGTGCCGCCTGCTGCCCCAGGGCGAGCCCAAGCGCGATGCGGTGGCGCAGACCCTGCACCTGTCGCAGCGCACCCTGCAACGGCGCCTGCAGGAGGAGGGCACGAGTTTTCAGCAACTGCTCGATGACACCCGCCGCGAACTCGCCGAGCAGTATCTGGCGCAACCGAGCATGACCCTGTTGGAAATTGCCTACCTGCTGGGTTTCGCTGACCCGAGCAACTTCTTCCGTGCCTTCCGCCGCTGGTTCGACACCACGCCGGGCGATTATCGGGTGCGGCTGCTGCAGGCGCCGGGTGCCGTCAGTGACGCCAGAACGCCGGAATGCACAGCACAAATACCGTAATGATCTCCAGTCGGCCGAGCAGCATGCCGAACGACAGAATCCACTTGGCCGCGTCCGGCAGGCTGGCGAAGTTGCCGGCCGGGCCGATGGTTTCGCCCAGCCCCGGACCGACGCCGGATACGGTGCTGGCGGCACCGGTCAGCGCGGTCATCCAGTCGACGCCGAGCAGCGACAGCAGCAGGGCGATCACGCAGATGGTGATGGCGAAGAAGAACGAAAAGGTCAGAATCGAGCGCACGATTTCTTCGTCGAGGCGGTGACCGTTGTACTTCTGCTTGATCACCGCGCGGGGGTGAATCAACTGGTTAAGGTTGGCCTTGAGCAGGATGTAGGCGACCTGAAAACGAAAAATCTTGATCCCGCCTGCCGTCGAGCCGGAGCAGCCGCCGACGAAGCCCAGGTAAAAGAACAGCATCAGCGAGAAATTGCCCCACAGGCTGTAGTCGCCGAGGGCGAAGCCGGTGGTGGTGACCACCGAGGTCACGTTCAGCGCCACATGGCGCAGTGCGTCCAGCCAATGCAGGTTGGTGGTCCACCAGTACCAGGTGCCGAGCACCAGCCAGGTCACCAGCAACATGCCGAGCAAACCCTGCACCTGTTGATCCCGGAACAGCGCCTTGCGGTTGCCGCGCAGCGTCGCCACGTACAGGGTGAACGGCAGGCTGCCGAGAATCATGATCACCACCGCCACCCAATGCACCGCCGGTTGGGTCCACTTGGCGAGGGATTGGTCAGACGTCGAGAAACCGCCGGTGGAGATCGCCGACATCGAGTGGTTGATCGCATCGAACGGACTCATCCCGGCCCACCAGAACGCCAGGCTGCCGAGAATGGTGATACCCACATACGCCGCCACGATCAGCCGCGCCACCATGTGCGAGCGGGGCATGACCTTTTCCGAGCGGTCCGAGGACTCGGTCTGGAACAGCCGCATGCCGCCGATGCGCAGCAATGGAAGAATCGCCACCGCCATGCCGATGAAGCCGATACCGCCGATCCAGTGCAGCAACGAGCGCCACATCAGGATACCGGGGGACATGTTGTCCAGGCCATTGAGCACGGTGGAGCCGGTGGCGGTGATGCCGGACATGCTTTCGAAAAACGAGTCGGTGTAACTGATGTGCTGGGTCAGCAGGAACGGCAGCGCGGCGAAAATGCACACCACCAGCCAACTGCTGACCGTCAGCAGGTACATGTCGCGCGGGCGCAGGTGAATGTGTTCCGGGCGACCGGGAATCACCAGCGCCAGGCCGGCGACAAAGGTGATCATGCTGGCCCAGAGGAACGACGGCAGATCGCCCGTGCGGTCGAAAATCAACAGTGTGGCCATGGGCACGACCATGGCGATGGCCAGGGTGATCAGGAAGATGCCGATGATGAAACCAATGATCCGTAAGGTCGGCAACGCCATGAAGTCCGCTCGGGCTGAAGTGTGAAGGGCGCCATTCTACCCGTGGGGCAGGGCATGTAAACCGGCATCCTGATGGCAGATACCGCTAGAATAGCCGCACAATTTTTTCAGGAGATGACCCATGCAGGCGCTCGAGGCTTTGCTCAACCGTGTTTCCGTTCCTCGTCTGGTCGAACCGGCCCCTACTGCCGAACAGCGGGAAATCCTCTTCGGCGCCGCGACCCGGGCACCGGATCACGGCCATTTGCAGCCGTACCGCTTCCTGACCGTCGAAGGCGCGGCACGCGAGCAAATGGGCGAATTGCTGGCGCAAGCGGCGCAGATGCAGGACGGCGAAGTCACTGAAGCGGCCATCGACAAGGCCCGTAACGGCCCGCTGCGGGCTCCGCTGGTGGTGGTCGTCATCGCCAAATTGCAGGATCACGTCAAATACCCGAAAGCCGAGCAATTGCTGGCGGCAGGCTGCGCGGCCCACGGGATTTTGCTGGCGGCCTATGCGCAGGGAATCGGCGCGGTGTGGCGCACCGGTGAGCTGGCTTATTCGAAGCACGTGGCCCAAGGGCTGGGGCTGGGGGCGGATGAAGAGGTGATCGCGTTCCTGTACCTCGGCACTCCGCAGAAAGAACCGCGTGTGGCCGAGAAAGTTGATCTGAACGCGTTCGTCAGCGCCTGGTCGGGTAAAGCCTGAAAGCGTTAAAAGCACCCCCTCACCCTAGCCCTCTCCCAGGGGGAGAGGGGACTGATTGGGGGATGCTTCAGAGGTTCACCTAGCTGACAGAGCTTGGCCGAATCCGGAATTGACGGGTTCAAGTGCTTTGGCCGAATCCGAATTGATTTGGTTCAGGTGCTTTTGCAGAACCATAATCGACTCGATCTTTCAGGTCGATGTATGACGCAAGACACCTCGGTCGGCGCCCTTTCCCTCCGGGAGAGGGCTGGGGTGAGGGGCTTTAAGGCTGCACAACAGCGCCAGGCACCAACGGTAACTCCAGGCTCGCCACAAACCCGCCCTGGGGATGATTCGCCAGCACCAGGCTCCCGCCATGCCGCTCCGCCGCCCGCCGCGCAATCGCCAGGCCCAAGCCATGCCCGGCAGCCGTCTGCCCCGGCGCGCGGAAGAACGGTTCGCCCAACTGGCTCAAATGCTCGTCCTGCACCCCCGGGCCGTGGTCGCGCACGCTGACTACAATCCGCTCGCCTTGCCGCGTGGCCTGCATCTCGATTGCCTGGCCTTGCGGATTGAATCGCTGGGCATTGCGCAGCAGGTTGTCCACGGCCCGTTCGATCATGGTCGGCCACCCCGTCAGATTGAGCTGCGGCTCGGCCTCCAGGCGCACGTTCTGCTCGGGTGAGCCGAGCTGCGCGTCCTTTTGCAGGGCCGTCAGCAACGCATTCAAGTCGACATCTTCAGCACTGGCGTTGTCGGCATCGACCCGTGCCAGCACCAGAATCTCACTGATCAACGCTTCCAGGCGGTCGCACTCACGGGTCAGGCGCGGCCAGAGTCTTTCCCGTTCTTCGGGACTGGCCCGTTCGGCCAGCGCCAGGGCAATCCGCAACCGGGCCAGCGGTGAGCGCAGTTCGTGGGACACGTCGCGCAGCAACTGGCGCTGGCTGCCGATCAGGCTTTGCAGACGCGCGCCCATGCGGTTGAAGTCATTGGCCAGCACGCCGAATTCATCACGACGATTCGCCAGTTGCGCGAGGCTGTTCTGCTGATAGGTGGTCTGCCCGAGATCATGCACCGCGCCGCGCAAACGGCTCAGCGGACGGGTGATGGAGAACGTCACCAACAGGCTGAACAGGGTCAGCACCACGAGCGCGATGCCCAGCGCACTCAGCGGCCAGAGCAGGCTTTCGCGGTGCCAGGCGTCGAGTTCCGGGTGCGGGATGCGGTAGATGAACAGGTAGGTATCGCCGGTCTTGTCGCTGGTGAACTCATCGGTCAGACGCCGCCATGGCAGGCGGCGGTCGTCGTTGTTCTGGCGCGCTTCGAAGGCGGCGGCGCGACGGGGGAAGGTGCCGCGTACCACCGGGTCGCCGCTCTCGTTCAGCACTTGCACGTCGATGTGGTACTGGCGCTTGCGCTGTTCGAGGATGTCCTGAGCGGCGTCTTCGCCCTGGCTTTCGTAGGTTTGCGTCCACTGCTCGGCCAGGGTGTTGAGGCCCGGATGGCGGCTGAGGATCCACGCGTCCTGGTTGAGCATGTGCCCCAGCAGAATGGAAAGCCCTGCAACCAGAGCAATGGCCAGCCAGAAGCTGGCGAGGACACGCCAGAACAGTGAACGCACAGAAATTCCTCGATCAAACACAAAAACCAATGGTGGCAGCGGGCTGGCTCGCGAACGGGTGCGTCAGTCGACAGGGGTTGTCCGATACACCGCATTCGCGAGCCAGCCCGCTCTCACATTCAACAAAGTGAAAACAGGCCCGACGGGGTCAGCCGTCGGGCCTGCGGTCACTGCATTATTGCGTCTTTTGCGGCTGTTGCGCTTTCCAGGCTTTGAACTCGGCCCATTCGGCGCGGCGTTCGGCCTGTTTCTTCTGGATCTCGTCGAATTTCTTCTGTTGATCCGGTTTCAGCACCGCCCGGACATCGGACTCGGCTTTCTTGTGGTTGGCCGCCATCTCGTCCTTCATGGCTTTCTGGTCAGCCGGCGAGAGTTTCTCCAGGTACTTTTCGACCGTTTGCTTACGCTCGTGCATCTGTTCGCCCATGATCTTGCGGATCTGCTCGCGCTGTTCGCGGGACAGGTCGAGCTGGCTGTACGGGCCTTTGCCGTGCATGCCGTGCATCTGACCGCCGTGGTGCGGGCCGTCCAGCGGGCCGCCCATCGGGCCTGCGCCTTCAGGCATGGCCATGGCGACGGTTGGCAGGGCAGCGGCGAACATCAGAGCGATAAGAGTCTTGCGCATGGTGTATCTCCTTGTCTCGTTCCCGGTACGTTCCGGATGAGTTCAGATTACGGAGATCTAGGTCAGCGGCGGTCAGCGCTGGGTAAAGCTTGGGTAAAGACGTTTCGGCGCTGACCTGACAAAACTTACAGGCTGTAGTAGTAGCCTCGGCTGCGCAGAGCAACGATGCGCGGGCGGCCGTCGGGGTGCGGGCCGATCTTTTTGCGCAGGTTGCTGACGTGCATGTCGAGGCTGCGGTCGTACAGGGTCAGCTTGCGACCGAGGGCGATCTGCGCCAGCTCCTGTTTGTCCAGCGGCTCGCCAGGCTGTTTGAGCAGGGCTTCGAGCAGGCGGCTTTCGGAGACGGTGAGGGTGAATTCCTTTTCGTCGATGCTGACCACGCCGCGCACCGGACTGAAGCTCAGGTCGCCCAGTTCCAGCTGGGTCGACACGGCGGCCGGATGGCTGCGGCGCAGCACGGCACGCAGGCGGGCGGTGAGCTCACGCGGGTCGCACGGCTTGGCCAGGTAATCGTCGGCGCCGAGTTCCAGGCCGAGAATGCGGTCCAGCGGTTCGCCACGGGCCGACAGCATCAGCACCGGCAGATCGGCGTGGTCGCTGCGCAATTGCTTGAGCAGTTCCAGACCGCTGCCGTCGGGCAGCATCACGTCCAGCACCACCGCGGCGGGCGCAGACTCAGCCAGTGCCTTTCTGGCGCTCTGGCCGTCATGGCAGGCACGCACCTGGAAACCTTCCTGGGTCAGCCAACTGCTCAGGAGCTCGCACAGCTCCTGGTCATCATCAATTAGTAACAGCTCGCTCATGACTCACTCAATTTAGCCATTGCCGACGTGTTCTACGTCCACCGCTGGCAAAGATACCGCAGAGCAGAGCCAATAGCGCTACTCCGGCACCGGTGACGAACCATTGCTGCTGATCGGTCAGCAGGCGCGGCAGCGGGCTTGCCTGGGCTTCCTTGAGTTGCAGCTTCAGGCGCTGGTTTTCCTGGCGCAGCCGCGCCAGTTGGGCGCTTTCGCGTTCATTGTCGGCATTTTGCAATTGTTTGCTCAGTTCTTCCCGCTGCTGCTCGCTGGCCTTCAGGCGCTGCTGCAACTCGGTGATCTGACTGCCGACGCTCAACGACAACGGCGTGGAATTGCCGCCTTCGCTGCCTTCCTCACCATGGGCGGGCGCCACGATCGACAACGTGACCAACATCAGACACAACGGACCCTTGCGCATCGCGACTCCTGCTTCCAAATGGATATTGGGCAGGTTGTCGGCCGGCAAACGAGAATAATGAGCGATTGAGAACGCGATGAACCGACAAGGTTCATCGCGTGGGGAGATTTGCCGCAGAGATTACGGCAGGACTTGCTTGAACGGCTTGACCACGACACTGGCGTAGACGCCGGCGGCGATGTACGGGTCGGCATCGGCCCAGGCCTGCGCGGCGCTCAGGGAGTCGAATTCGGCGACGATCAGGCTGCCGGTGAAACCCGCCGCGCCCGGATCATTGCTGTCGACCGCCGGGTTGGGACCGGCCAGCACGATGCGGCCTTCGCCCTTGAGCACTTGCAGACGTTCCAGGTGCGCCGGGCGCGCGGCGAGGCGGGCGTCCAGGGAGTTGGCGACGTCGGTGGCAACGATTGCGTAGAGCATGTCAGTCCTCGGTTTTTGGCGTTGTGGTATCGGCGTCGTGCAGGTGACGGGACAGGTAGATGCCCTGACCGACCAGGAACAGCACGGTCATGCCCAGGCTGCCGAACACCTTGAAGTCCACCCAGATGCTCTGGAAGGTGAAGGCGACGAACAGGTTGGCGGCACCGCAGAACAGGAAAAAGGCGATCCAGGCGATGTTCAAGCGGGTCCAGACCGGGTCCGGCAGGGTCAGCGCGTGGCCCATGATGCGCTTGATCAGCAGGCGGTCACCGATGAAGTGGCTGCCGATGAAGGCCAGGGCGAACAGCCAGTTGACCACCGGTGCTTTCCATTTCAGGAAGGTTTCGCTGTGGAAGGCCAGGGTCAGGCTGCCGAAGACCAGGCAGGCGATCAGGGTCAGCCACTGGCTCTTCTCCAGCTTGCGCTGCTTGATGAACAGCGCGCCGTACACCACCAGCGAACTGACGATCAGCATCGCGGTGGCGCTGTAAATACCGCCTACAGTCAATTCATGGCCGGCCACGTCGACGCTGCGCGGATCGAGTTTGTAGACGATGAAGAACAGCAGGAGCGGGATGAAATCGATGAATTGTTTCACAGTAAGAGCCAGAAGCTGGATGTGGCGGCATAATAACAAACATATGGGCGCGCGATAGCGCCAGCTGATTTGAGGTTACAACTCCCCGTGAATGTTGATTTGCACTGCCACAGCACGGCCTCCGATGGCGCCCTGGCGCCGACGGCACTGGTTGCGCGGGCGTTCGAGAACGGCGTGCAAATGCTGGCCCTGACCGATCACGACACGGTCGAAGGCCTCGCCGAAGCGCGCAGCGCCGCGCAGAAACTGGGCATGCACCTGATCAACGGTGTCGAGCTGTCCTGCACTTGGGGCGGCGCCACCATTCATGTGCTGGGCTACGGTTTCGACGTCAATGCCGCGCCACTGGTCGAGGCCATCGCCAAACTGCACGATGGCCGCTGGCTGCGGTCGGAAGAGATAAGCCGCAAGCTTTCGCTCAAAGGCATGCCCGGCGCGCTCGAAGGCGCCCGGCAGATCCAGCAGGAACTGGGCGACAGCGGTAACGCGCCGGCCCGTCCGCATTTCGCCGACTGGATGGTGCGCGAAGGTTTTGTGAAGGATCGCGCCGAGGCATTCCGCAAATGGCTCGGCGCCGGCAAGCTGGGTGACGTCAAGCAGCACTGGCCGAGCCTGGACGACACCGTCGGCACGCTGCGCGATTCCGGTGCCTGGGTCAGTCTGGCGCATCCGTGGCACTACGATTTCACCCGCAGCAAGCGCCGAAAGCTGATTGCCGACTATATTCAAGCGGGCGGGCAAGCGTTGGAAGTGGTCAACGGTTATCAGCCTGCGGAACAGGTGGGCAGCCTGGCGATCCTTGCCCGAGAGTTCGGTCTGCTGGTCAGCGCCGGCAGTGATTTCCATGGCCCGGGTGGCTGGTCCGAGATCGGCCAGTACCGGCCGCTTCCCGAGGACCTGCCGCCCCTGTGGCGCCGGTTCAAACATGACCCAGTTATTGCCGCCGTCTGAACAGGTAGAGAATGTGAGCCAATTTTTCCAGATACATCCGGAAAACCCGCAAGCGCGCCTGATCAAACAGGCCGTCCAGATCATCCGCAACGGCGGGGTGGTGATTTATCCCACGGACTCTTCCTACGCTATCGGTTGCCAGATCGGCGACAAGACCGCCATCGAGCGCGTCCGGCGCCTGCGTCAACTGGATGAAAAGCACAACTTCGCGCTGATTTGCAGCGACCTGTCGCAACTGGGCAACTACGCCAAGATCGACACCGGCACCTTCCGCATTCTCAAAGCTCATTTGCCGGGGCCGTACACCTTCATTCTCAACGCCACCCGCGAAGTGCCACGGCTGTTGCTGCACCCGAAGAAGCGCACCATCGGTTTGCGGGTGCCGAGCCATCCGATTGCCCTGGCCCTGCTCGCCGAACTGGGTGAGCCGCTGATGAGTGTGACCCTGATCATGCCCGGCGAGGACGATCCTCTGAGCGATCCCTACGAAATGCGTCAGTTGCTCGAGCATCAGGTCGACCTGATCATCGATGGCGGTTTCGGCGGGATCAAGGCGTCCACCGTGATCGACCTGACCGGCGACGACCCGGAAGTGGTGCGCGTCGGTTGCGGCGACCCGGCTCCGTTCATGGTCGAGGCCTGAATGTCAGCAGTGGAAAACGTCGATCCCCAGGCCGGCGCCCAGCAGGAGCTACCGTTTGCCATGGTCTATGGCCAGGCGGTCATGGAAATGCCGCTGGACCTGTACATCCCGCCGGATGCGCTGGAGGTGTTTCTCGAAGCCTTCGAAGGCCCCCTCGACCTGTTGCTGTACCTGATCCGCAAACAGAACATCGACATTCTCGACATCCCGGTGGCGGAAATCACCCGCCAGTACATGGGCTATGTCGAGTTGATGCAGTCGGTGCGCCTGGAACTGGCCGCCGAATACCTGGTGATGGCCGCGATGCTCGCCGAGATCAAGTCGCGGATGCTGCTGCCACGGGCCGAAACCGTCGACGACGAAGAGGACGACCCGCGCGCCGAACTGATCCGCCGCCTGCAGGAGTACGAGCGCTTCAAGGCTGCCGCCGAAGGCATCGACGGCTTGAGCCGGGTCGGCCGCGATGTGGTGGTGCCCAAGCTCGACGCTCCGGAGGCCCGCGCGCGCAAGCTGTTGCCCGACGTGGCGCTGGAAGAAATCCTGATGTCCATGGCCGAAGTGCTGCGCCGTGGCGACATGTTCGAAAGTCACCAGGTCAGCCGCGAGGCGCTGTCCACCCGCGAGCGCATGAGCGATGTGCTGGAGCGCCTCAAGGGCGGCGGCTTCGTGCCGTTCGTCGAGCTGTTCACCGCCGAGGAAGGCCGGCTCGGCGTGGTGGTGACCTTTATGGCGATCCTTGAACTGGTCAAGGAATCCTTGGTCGAGCTGGTGCAGAATGAGCCGTTCGCCGCGATCCACGTGCGAGCCCGAGCCGAATAACGAGTCGAAACATGAACCTGACTGAACCCCGCGAGCTGGCGCCCCTGCTTGAAGCCTTTCTGTTGGCCTCGGGAAAGCCGCAATCCCTTGAGCGTCTCTACGAACTGTTCGAAGAGGGCGAGCGGCCGGAGCCGCCGGTCTTCAAGAAAGCCCTGACCCTGCTGGGCAAGTCCTGCGAAGGGCGGGCGTTCGAACTCAAGGAGGTTGCCTCCGGCTATCGCCTGCAGATTCGCGAGAAGTTCTCGCCGTGGGTCGGCCGCTTGTGGGAAGAGCGGCCGCAACGCTACTCCCGAGCCTTGCTGGAAACCATGGCGCTGATCGCCTACCGCCAGCCGATCACCCGGGGCGAGATCGAAGATGTGCGGGGCGTGGCGGTCAACAGCAACATCGTCAAGACGTTGATCGAGCGCGAGTGGATTCGCATCGTCGGCTATCGCGACGTACCGGGCAAACCGGCGATGTTCGCTACCACCAAGGCGTTTCTCGATCACTTCAACCTGAAAAACCTCGAAGATCTGCCGCCGCTGGCCGAACTGCGCGAGATGGAAACCGAGCCCGTGCTCGACTTTGACGACGCCCCGGTGCCGCGCAGCTTGCAGGAACTGGCCGACGCCAGCGCCGAACCCGACGAAGAACCGAAGGAAGAAACCAGTTTCCACACCTTGCTGCTGGAGCTGGACAGCATGGAGGAGGGGATCAAGACCGACTTCGACGATTTGCTGCGCGATGGGGAATCCCTGTCGGATGCGTTCGAAACGCCGCCGGATGCGCCGGTCGTTGCGGTCGAGCTGGAGGTTGGGGCTGAAGTCGAGGCTGAAGTCGAGGCCGAGCCAGAACCTGAACCCGAACCCGAACCCGAACCCGAAGCGGAAGCCGAGGAAGACGTGCTGGGCGTCGCCGAAGCCAGGGAAAAGCTCCTGGCCGCCGTTGCCGCCCTTGAACAATCGACGCCCGAACCGGAATTGAGCGAAGAAGAAGCCGAAGCCCGCGCGCTGGCCGAAGCGATTGAGGCCGAACGCCGCGAGTTCGAAGACTGACCTGCTTGCGTCAGTCGCACACCGGTCGGCGGAAAATGAAATAACTGCGGGTTGATCGACTAGTCTCTGATGCGCGAACGAGCACATCCGCGTATGATTCGCGACCCTTCGGCGATCCCTTCGCCCGAAAACCTGTTTTTCAACGTTAGATTCAACGTTTCAGGCGCTGCCTGAACCGACCACACCGGGAGGTGCCCAGATGAGTGACATCAATCAGCAAGACGACCAGGAAATCCGTCCAGCAGGCGAAAAACTGCAGAAAGTCCTCGCCCGTATCGGCGTCGGCTCGCGCCGTGACGTAGAAGCGTGGATCAGCCAGGGCCGGATCAAGGTCAATGGCAACGACGCGACCCTCGGCCTGCGTGTCGACATGCACGACGCCATCAGCATCGATGGCAAGGTCATCAAGCGCGAAGAAGCCGCCGAGTCGGTTCGCCGCGTCATCATGTACAACAAGCCTGATGGTGAAATCTGCACCCGTGACGACCCGGATGGCCGTCCGACCGTGTTCGACAAGCTGCCACGTCCGAAAGAAGGCCGCTGGATCAACATCGGTCGCCTCGACATCAACACCACCGGGCTGCTGATGTTCACCACCGACGGTGAACTGGCCAACCGCCTGATGCACCCGTCCTACGAGATGGACCGCGAGTACGCCGTGCGTGTACGCGGTGAAGTCGATGACGAGATGATCGACCGCCTCAAGGCCGGCGTTGTGCTCGAAGACGGCCCGGCGCGTTTCACCGACATCCAGCAGGCGCCGGGCGGCGAAGGCTTCAACCACTGGTATCACTGCGTGGTGATGGAAGGCCGTAACCGTGAGGTTCGTCGTCTGTGGGAGTCCCAAGGGCTGGTGGTCAGCCGTCTGAAGCGCGTGCGTTTCGGTCCGGTGTTCCTCAACTCCGATCTGCCGATGGGCCGCTGGCGTGAAATGAGCCAGTACGAAGTCGACGTACTGAGCGCCGAAGTGGGTCTGACCCCGGTGGCCATGCCGCAAATGACCACCAAGAGCAAAGACAAGCTCGACCGCATGCAGCGCAAGTCGTCGCGTCCGATGGCGCGTGCTGATCGCGTACGTACGCTGCGTCCGGCCAATGGTGCTCCTGCTGCCGCCGGCCCGCGCCCGGTCCGTGAGCCGCAGATCGAAGGCGAGCGTCCAGGTCGCAAGCCGGCCGCGCGTCCGGATGGCGAGCGCGCTCCACGCGGTCGCACCGAGCGTGGCGAAGGCCGCGCGCCGGCCGGTCGTGGTACGCCGGTGGCGGATCGTCCAGCCGACACCAAGCGTCCGGCCAAGCCCGGTGTGAAGCGTCCAGGCCTCAAGCTCGATGACGACAAACCGTCGGGCAAGCGCCGTGGTGCACCGGCCGGTTCGGGTCAGCGTCCGGGTTTCGGTCGCAAGAAGCCGGAATAAGGTAGCTGCAAGCTGAAGTGAAAACGCCAACCTCAGGGTTGGCGTTTTTTTTCGTCTGGCGTTTGCTCCTGAGCCTTGGTTAAAAGCGCCAGAACATATTTATTTAAAATTTAAATCCACTCTTCAAGCTCTCTTTTCTTCCCGAATTTTTCTTATTTAAAAAACAAAAAACAGATCTTTCAATTAGTTAGCAGGCTTTCTAGCGCCCGCCTGTCGAGCCGTGCTCCTGGCTCAACGTGGAAAAAATTCGTTACACGGTGTCAGCGGATGTTTACGAAAAAACGTACTTCAAGCCGTGAATCCCATGGGCTGGCGGGCGTGTAAGGAAAACCTGCCGAAACCCCGTCCGCCGGGCCTTTCGCAAGGCTCTAAGCCGCTTGTTTCAAGCCCGATTGAAAGGTGAGATGCGCCCCATGCCTGTCGTGCAGGTGCATAACAAGAAGGAGGCGCAATGAACGCCGTTATCCATTTTCACTTCTCTACGTGGGGCGGATTTTCCATCGTCCACGCCGATGGCCTGCAAAGGCCTGACTCAATTTTTGCGGCCGCCCGGGCATCTCGAGGCGGACACATGCAATCCCGGCAACCGACACGCTGATCCGGCGGGTCTGGCAGCAGGGGGTTAGCGGTGTACAATGCGCCGCGTTTTACTGTGACCCCCTGCGTAATCGCGCAAACCGCAAGGCTATCCGCCTTGTTCACTCCGTCGCGTCACGAGCGTGTCGGGTTCGATTTCGTCACAGATAAAAACAAACAGGTGACGCATGACCGTTGTAAAAAAGCTGAACTCCTGGTGCCTGCGCTGGGGTTTGATCGGGGCTGCCTGAAATCGCAACCTTGCAGCAACGTCTACTGAACATCATCAAACCTTGCGTGAGACCTTTTTCATGAGTGGACAAAACTCGCAATCAGGCGAGCTGAAACGCGGCCTGAAAAATCGCCATATTCAACTGATCGCCCTCGGTGGCGCGATCGGTACAGGATTGTTCCTCGGCTCGGCCGGGGTGCTGAAATCCGCCGGCCCGTCGATGATCCTCGGCTACGCCATCTGCGGCTTCATCGCCTTCATGATCATGCGCCAGCTCGGCGAAATGATCGTCGAAGAGCCGGTGGCCGGTTCCTTCAGCCATTTTGCGCACAAGTACTGGGGCGGCTTCGCCGGCTTCCTGTCGGGCTGGAACTGCTGGATCCTGTACATCCTGGTGGGCATGTCGGAGCTGACAGCGGTCGGCAAATACATCCACTACTGGGCGCCGGACATCCCGAGCTGGGTCACCGCCGCCGCGTTCTTCGTGCTGATCAACGCGATCAACCTGGCCAACGTCAAAGTCTTCGGTGAGGCCGAATTCTGGTTCGCGATCATCAAGGTCGTGGCGATTGTCGGCATGATTGCCCTCGGCAGCTACCTGCTGGTCAGCGGCCACGGCGGCCCGCAGGCCTCGGTGAGCAACCTGTGGTCCCACGGTGGGTTCTTCCCCAATGGCGTCAGCGGCCTGGTGATGGCCATGGCGATCATCATGTTCTCCTTCGGCGGCCTGGAAATGCTCGGTTTCACCGCCGCCGAAGCCGACAAGCCGAAGACCGTGATCCCGAAAGCGATCAATCAGGTGATCTACCGGATCCTGATTTTCTACATCGGTGCGCTGGTGATCCTGCTGTCGCTGACCCCATGGGACAGCCTGCTGGAAACCCTCAACGCTTCGGGCGACTCGTACAGCGGCAGCCCGTTCGTGCAGGTGTTCTCGATGCTCGGCAGCAACACCGCCGCGCACATCCTCAACTTCGTGGTCCTGACGGCGGCGCTGTCGGTGTACAACAGCGGCACCTACTGCAACAGCCGCATGCTGCTGGGCATGGCCGAGCAGGGTGATGCGCCGAAGGGCCTGGCGAAAATCGACAAGCGCGGCGTGCCGGTGCGTTCGATCCTCGCCTCGGCAGCGGTGACGCTGGTGGCGGTGCTGCTCAACTACCTGATTCCGCAGCACGCGCTGGAATTGCTGATGTCGCTGGTGGTAGCCACCCTGGTGATCAACTGGGCGATGATCAGCTTCTCGCACTTCAAGTTCCGTCAGCACATGAACAAGACCCGCCAGAAGCCGCTGTTCAAGGCACTCTGGTATCCGTACGGCAACTTCATCTGCCTGGCGTTCGTGGTGTTCATTCTGGGCGTGATGCTGCTGATCCCGGGCATCCAGGTCTCGGTGTATGCGATCCCGGTGTGGGTCGTGTTCATGTGGGTCTGCTACGTGATCAAGAACAAGCGCGGTGCGCAGCAGGCGCTGCACACGGCGGGCGCTGCCAAATAAGCGTCAGATGCAGAAACGACAAACCCGGCCAATGTGCCGGGTTTGTCGTTTCTGAGCTTGATGCCGCTCCCTCTCCCACAGGAAACGGATCAATCAAGGTATCCTGCGAGTTCTGAATTCGGACGTTTTTCCATGCTGGTGATTTCCAACAACGTGCATCTGCCGGATGCCGAAATCGAGCTGACGTACATTCGCGCGCAGGGCGCCGGGGGGCAGAACGTCAACAAGGTTTCCAGCGCCGTGCACCTGCGTTTCGACATTCCGGCCTCGTCCCTGCCCGCGTTCTACAAGGAGCGGTTGCTGGCGTTGCGCGACAGTCGTATCACCAGCGACGGCGTGCTGATTATCAAGGCCCAGCAATACCGCACGCAGGAGCAGAACCGCGCCGATGCGCTGGAGCGTCTTGTCGAACTGATCCTCAGCGCCAGCAAAGTCGAAAAGAAGCGCCGCCCGACCAAGCCGACCCTCGGCTCGAAGAAACGCCGCCTCGAGTCGAAAGCCAAGCGCGGCAATATCAAGGCCGGGCGGGGCAAGGTTGATTTCTAGTCCTCGCGATACTTCGAGGTGTGGCGGTACAGATAGATGCTCAACGCCAGGCCGCTTAACGCCGCCAGCGCCGCAAACAGAAAGATCGAAGCAAAGCCGAAGCCCGCCGCAATCGCCCCCGCCAGCGGCCCGGTGATCCCCAGCGACAAGTCGATGAACAGCGAGTAAGCACCAACGGCTGCGCCACGACTGGAGGCCGGCACCAGATTCACCGCTTCAACGCCCAGCGCCGGGAACACCAGCGAGAAGCCAAAACCGCTCAACGCCGCACCCGCCAGCGCCCAATGCGCATCCGGCGCCAGCCACAGCAGCAACAGGCCCAGGGTTTCCACCGACAGGCAGGCAATCGCCACGCGGAAGCCGCCGAGGCGATTGATCAGATTGCCGAACAGCAGCCGCGCGCCGATGAAGCTGGCGCCGAACAGGCTTAGGCACAGCACGGCGTTGTCCCAATGCTGCGTGGCGTAATACAGGGTGATGAAGGTGGCGATGGTGCCGAAACCGATCGAGCCCAGCGCCAGTCCGCAGCCGTGGGGAAAGACCCGACCCAGTACATGCATGAACGGCAGGCGCTCGCCGGCAACGATTGGTGCGGCGGTTTTCGGCCACGCCAGCAGCAGACCCAGTGCAGCCAGCAAGATGATGCTGACGCCCATGCTCCACAGCCCCAGGCGACTGACCAGCCACACACCCAGCGGCGCACCGACGGCCAGTGCGCCGTAACTGGCGATGCCGTTCCAGGAAATCACTTTGGCGGTGTTCGCCGCGCCGACCCGGCCGATGCCCCAGCCAATCGAGCCGGAACCGACCAGGCTTTCCGCGCTGCCCAGCACCAGGCGGCCGATCAGCAGGCTGATCAGACTGAGCATTGGCACATGCGGTGTCCACGCCGAAATCAGCATGAACACACCGCTCAAGCCACAACCGGCCAGACCGATCATCACGGCGCGTTTGCTGCCCTTGTTATCGATGATCTTGCCGGCGTACGGGCGGCTGAGCAGGGTGGCCAGGTATTGCACGCTGATCACCAGCCCGGCGATGACCGCGCCGAAGCCCAGATCACTGTGGACGTAGCCCGGTAAAACGGCGAGGGGAATGCCGATGTTGAGGTAGCCGATGAAGGTGAAGAGGACGATGGAAACGACTTGCAGCGTGACCGCCAGGGGGCGCTGAGGTTCTGACATTGGAAACGATCCACGGGAAGCAGGATTAGATAGGCTGCTTATGATACCGGCGCGGACGCGTCAGGGGCGGGGAAAAGTAAAACTATTTGCCGGGCGGCGAAATCAGGATTTGGCCGGTGCGACCAGTTGCGTGGTGACCAGCGCGGCGAGGGCATTTTCTTCCGTACCGAAGCGGGCGAGCAGGGCGGCCTGTTTCTCCGGGGAGAGGCGGTTCCAGATCTCGATCATTTTCTCGGTGGCGCCGATCAGGACTTCGGCTTGGCTGGCGGAGAATTCGTCGGTCATGGCGGGCTCGGTTTCAGGCAGTGTGGAAAGCGCATGTTAGCGCTTTCCACACGGTCTGTACGGCGGGTGTTTCAGTCTTCGCTGTCAGCCTTGCGGCTGTCAGTGGCTTCTTGTTTCGGCTCGGGCTGTTGGGCGCCGGCTTGTTGCGGGGTCGTCTGCTCAGGTACGTGCAGGCTTGGGAAGGGGAGATTGGGAATCTCGTGCATGGTTGCGCTCCTCGCTAAGTCTGTTGATAGATCTGGTAGATCCGCGCTTTCAGAAAGCTCGTGGAGGATACAGCAGGAAAAGTGACAAACAGATTTTTATATCCATTTGTTGCGACGGATGGGCTTGTCTAGACAGGTTTGTAAGGGATGCGCTAACGCCAATGTGGGAGCGGGCAAGCCCACTCCCACATCAGGTTTTGTGGCTACTGGCAGACCTTGGCGATTGCCTCGGCCAGCAGGTCCAGTCGCGTGGCATCGATGCCGGCGACGTTGGCCCGGCCCGAGCTGACCATGTACACGCTGTGGTGGTCGCGCAGGTTTTTCACTTGTTCCGGCGACAGGCCGGTGTAGGAGAACATCCCGCGTTGCACGCCGATGTGGGCGAAGCGTTCACGCAAGCCGTGAGGTTCCAGCGCTTCGACCAGGCCGCTGCGCAACTGGGCGATACGCAGGCGCATGGCTTCCACTTCGTCGGCCCAGCGGCTTTTCAGTTCCGGGTCGGCGAGGATGGTCGCCACTACCGCCGCGCCGTGATCCGGCGGCGTCGACCACAGGTTGCGGGCGATGTTGGCCAGTTGGCTGCGGATGTCGGTGAGCTTGTCGGCGGTTTTCGCACAGACGATCAGCGCACCGGTGCGGTCGCGGTACAGGCCGAAGTTCTTCGAGCAGGAACTGGTGATCAGCAGTTCCGGCAGTTCGGCGGCGAACAACCGGGTCGACCACGCATCCTGTTCCAGACCGTCGCCAAAGCCCTGGTAGGCAAAGTCGATCAGTGGCAGCAGGTCGCGGTTGCGCACCACCTCCAGCACCCGGCGCCAGTCGTCGTGACTCAGATCGAAACCGGTCGGGTTGTGGCAGCAGGCGTGCAGCAGGACCACGTCACCTTTCGGTGCCTGGCTGAGCACGGCGAGCATCGCCTCAACATCGAGACGGTTGTCGCTGCCGACGTACGGGTAGTGACTGACCTTGACCCCGGCCGCCGCGAAAATCGTTTCGTGGATCGGCCAGGTCGGGTTGCTCAGCCACACGCCACGGCCCGGCAGGCACTGGGCGATGAAGTCGGCGCTCAGGCGCAGGGCGCCGGTGCCGCCCGGGGTCTGGGTGGCCCCGGCGCGTTGCGCGGCGATCAGTTTCGAGTCGGCGCCGAGCACCAGCTCATTGATGACCTTGCCGAACAGCGGGTTGCCGTGGCCGCCGATGTAAGTCTTGGTGTCCTGGCTTTCAACCAGCCGCGCCTCGGCGATTTTCACCGCCTCGGGAATCGGCGTCAGGCCCTGGGCGTCCTTGTAGACGCCCACGCCCAGGTCGAATTTGCGCGGGTTGGAGTCCTGCGCGTACGCCTCCATCAAGCCGAGGATCGGGTCGCCGGGCACCCGGCCGATGGCGTCGAAGTGCATTACTTGCGTCCTTCTGCGGTCTTGGCCACTTCGTCGGTACGCGCGGCCATGATGAAGTCATTGCGGTGCAGGCCTTTGATCGAGTGGCTCCACCAGGTCACGGTGACTTTGCCCCACTCGGTCAGCAGGCCCGGGTGATGACCTTCGGCCTCGGAGATTTCGCCAACTGCGTTGGTGAACGCCAGGGCGTGCTTGAAGTTCTTGAACAGGAAGACTTTTTCCAGCTGCATGATGCTGTCGCGTACTTCGATGTTCCAGTCAGGGATCTGCTTGATCAGGATCGGCAGTTCTTCGTCGCTGACTTGTGGCGCATCGGCGCGGCAGGCTTCGCAATGGGCTTGGTTCAAACTGGACATGGCATTTTTCCTGAGAAGGCGTGTTTTTCTTATAAGGGTTGAACGGGTCGTCAATGCCGCCAAGCTAAACCAAAGTGGCGGCCACTGACAGACTCACTTGTAAGCAAAAGTCGCGGCTCACGCCGCTTTTGGCTTGGGTGGGAATTTCGGTGCGTGCAGACCCAGCTGCATGGCGTGCTTGACCATGCCCATGATGTCTTCGTGGGCCAGATCGAACAGGCGCTTGAGGTTCGGCAGGGCAAAGTACAGCGGTTGCAGGATGTCGATGCGATACGGCGTGCGCATGGCTTCCAGTGGATCGAAGGCCTGATGCTCAGGTTCGTCCGACAGGCTGTAAACGGTTTCCTTGGGCGAGGACAGGATGCCGCCGCCATAGATGCGGCGGCCTTGCGGTGTTTCGACCAGACCGAACTCGATGGTCATCCAGTACAGACGCGCCAGGTACACGCGCTCTTCTTTGGTCGCTTGCAGGCCGAGTTTGCCGTAGGTGTGGGTGAATTCCGCGAACCAGGGGTTGGTCAGCAGCGGGCAGTGGCCAAAGATCTCGTGGAAGATGTCCGGCTCTTGCAGATAGTCCAGCTCTTCACGGGTGCGGATAAACGTCGCCACCGGAAAGCGTTTGCTGGCGAGCAATTCGAAAAAGGTCTGGAACGGGATCAGTGCCGGAACGCGGGCGACCTGCCAGCCGGTGGTCTCGCCGAGCACTTTGTTGATTTCGCCCAGTTGTGGAATGCGGTCGTGGGGCAGACCGAGTTTTTCGATACCGTCCAGGTACTCCTGGCACGCACGACCCTCGATCACTTTCAATTGACGGGTGATCAGCGTGTTCCACACCGCGTGCTCTTCGGCGGGGTAGTCGATAAAACCTTGCGCATCGGGCTCGCGGGCCACGTATTGCGTCTGCTTCATACTGCTCTCCTGCGAGGGGAATTTCGTTCTTGTTATGTCCTGCGATGGACTCAGAAATAACCCAAGGCGTGTCGGCTTGCAGCGGGTTGAGCGGTGTTTGCGTAGGAAAAGTCGGCAGATTTCGTAAAATTTTCGTTACGCTTTGTCGGCCAAGTCGTATTTGCGGTGAGTCTTGGGTTTGAAATGGTGGATGACTGTCACATAATCTTGACGATTATCTGTGCGCCTCGACAGAAAATTGTCCAGATTTGCGCCGCGCACGCCCGTTTCCACAGGAACGGACACTTTATTCCACCGCATTCCGGGCCTTTCCTATGCGTATCAAAGTCCATTGTCAGAACCGCATCGGCATCCTGCGCGACATCCTCAATCTGCTGGTGGAGTACGGGATCAACGTTGCTCGCGGCGAAGTCGGCGGCGAGCACGGCAACGCGATCTATCTGCATTGTCCGAACCTGATCAACATCCAGTTCCAGGCGCTGCGCCCCAAGTTCGAGGCAATTGCCGGGGTGTTCGGCGTCAAGCGGGTAGGGCTGATGCCCAGCGAACGCCGGCACATGGAGCTGAATGCGTTGCTCGGCGCGCTGGAGTTTCCGGTGCTGTCGATCGACATGGGCGGCTCCATCGTCGCCGCCAACCGCGCGGCCGCCCAGTTGCTGGGGGTGCGGGTCGATGAGGTGCCGGGGATTCCGCTGTCGCGCTACGCCGAGGATTTCGACTTGCCGGAGCTGGTGCGCGCCAACAAATCGCGAATCAATGGCATGCGGGTCAAGGTCAAGGGTGACGTCTTTCTGGCCGACATCGCGCCGCTGCAATCGGAGCACGACGACAGCGAAGCCATGGCCGGCGCGGTGCTGACCCTGCATCGCGCGGACCGGGTCGGCGAGCGCATCTATAACGTGCGCAAGCAGGAGCTGCGCGGGTTCGACAGTATCTTCCAAAGCTCGAAAGTGATGGCGGCGGTTGTCCGCGAAGCGCGGCGCATGGCGCCGCTGGACGCACCATTATTAATTGAGGGCGAAACCGGCACCGGCAAGGAGTTGCTGGCCCGCGCCTGTCACCTGGCGAGTCCGCGCGGCCAGTCGCCGTTGATGGCGCTCAATTGTGCGGGGTTGCCGGAGTCGATGGCCGAGACCGAACTGTTCGGTTATGGCCCTGGCGCCTTCGAAGGGGCGCGCGCCGAGGGCAAGCTCGGGCTGCTGGAACTGACGGCGGGCGGTACGCTGTTTCTCGATGGCGTGGGCGAAATGAGTCCGCGCCTGCAGGTGAAATTGTTGCGTTTCCTGCAGGACGGATGCTTCCGGCGTGTTGGCAGCGATGAAGAGGTTTACCTGGATGTGCGGGTGATCTGCGCGACTCAGGTGGACTTGTCCGAGTTGTGCGCGCGCGGTGAGTTTCGCCAGGATCTGTACCATCGCTTGAACGTGCTTTCGCTGCACATTCCGCCGCTGCGCGAATGCCTCGACGGCCTGACGCCGCTGGTGGAACACTTCCTCGATCAGGCCAGTCGGCAGATTGGCTGCTCGCTGCCGAAACTGGCGCCGGCAGCGATGGATCGGCTCAGTCACTACCATTGGCCGGGCAACGTGCGGCAACTGGAGAACGTGCTGTTCCAGGCGGTTTCGCTGTGCGAGGGTGGGACGGTCAAGGCCGAGCATATTCGCCTGCCGGACTATGGCGTGCGTCAGCCCCTTGGCGATTTTTCCCTCGATGGCGGACTGGACGAGATTGTCGGGCGTTTCGAGAAAGCGGTACTCGAGCGGCTGTATTCCGAACACCCGAGCAGCCGGCAACTGGGCAAGCGGCTGGGGGTTTCGCACACCACGATCGCCAATAAGTTGCGCGAGTATGAAGTGGGCAAGACCGAGTCCTAGCTTCTGCATGATCGTTCCCGGGCGTTGTGTGGGAACGATCATGCCGCTTGGCGGCATGACACCGCCGGTTTTTCGACTTCGATACATTCCCTCCCTCCCCACAAAATCCTGCAAGTCCTTTGTTTACCGGGTCGCGAGCCGCCAGAAAAAAGTTGGTCTGCAAATTGCTTATGGCTCAGCAGTACAGCGGTGGGCGGCAAACGTCCGGCATGCAGAGGAAAGAGTGTGGACAAGTACCTTTATGTGGCAATGACCGGCGCCAGCCAGAACGCACTGGCGCAAAAGGCTCATGCCAACAACCTGGCGAACATCTCCACCAACGGTTTTCAGCGCGACCTGGAGCAGGCGCGTTCGATGCCGGTGTTTGGTGACAGCTTTCCGGCGCGTGCGTTTGCCATGAGCGAACGACCTGCCACGGATTTCACCGCCGGCTCGCTGGTGCAGACCGGGCGTGACCTCGACGTGGCCGTGAGCGGCAACGGCTTCATCGCCGTGCAGAACCCCAACGGTGGCGAGAGCTACGTGCGCACCGGCAGCCTCAACATCGATGCCCTCGGCGTCCTGCGCGCCGGCAACGGCATGCCGGTCATGGGCAATGGCGGGCCGATCGCCGTGCCGCCGGAGCAGCAGGTCGAAGTCGGTGAAGACGGCACCATCAGTATTCGTGCGATGGGCGAAGGCCCGCGCGTCATGGCCGAAGTCGACCGGATCAAGCTGGTCAACCCGGACATCAAGAACATGAACAAGGGCCTGGACGGTTCCATCTACACCAAGGACGGCCAGCCTGCGCCGGCCGATGCCAACGTCAAGCTGGTGTCGGGTTTCCTGGAGTCGAGCAACGTCAATGCCGTGGAAGAGATGACCTCGGTGCTGGCCCTGGCCAAGCAGTTCGAGTTGCACGTCAAGATGATGAACACCGCCAAAGACGACGACCAGGCCATGGCTCGGGTCTTGCAGATCAGCTAATTATCAGAACGTCGCGCCGTAAAACAGGCGCACGAGGAGAATCGAATGCTTCCGGCTCTATGGGTTGCCAAAACCGGTCTGTCCGCTCAGGACACCAACCTGACCACCATTTCCAACAACCTGGCGAACGTGTCGACCACGGGTTTCAAACGTGACCGCGCCGAGTTCCAGGACCTGTTGTATCAGATCAAGCGTCAGCCAGGCGCCCAGTCGACCCAGGACAGCGAACTGCCGTCGGGTCTGCAAGTGGGGACCGGTGTGCGCATCGTCGGCACCCAGAAGAACTTCACCGCCGGCAGCCTGCAAACCACCGAGCAGCCGCTGGACATGGCCATCGACGGTCGCGGTTTCTTCCAGATCCTGCAACCGGACGGCACCACGTCCTACACCCGTGACGGTACTTTCCACCTCGACTCCAACGGCCAGATCGTCAACGCCAGCGGTTTCGCCCTGGAGCCGGCGATTGTCATCCCGAACAACGCCCAGACCTTCACCGTTGGTCGTGACGGCACCGTTTCCATCACTGTGCCCGGCAACGCCGCGTCGCAAGTGATCGGCAACCTGCAAACCGCCGACTTCATCAACCCGGCCGGTCTGCAAGCGGTGGGCAACAACCTGTTCCTGGAAACCGCCGCTTCCGGCGCGCCGCAAGTCGGCACCCCGGGCCTGAACGGTTTCGGCACCACCCTGCAGAACACCCTGGAAACCTCCAACGTCAGCACCGTGGAAGAGATGGTCAACATGATCACCACCCAGCGCGCGTACGAGATGAACTCCAAGGTGATCTCCACCGCCGACCAGATGCTCTCGTTCGTAACGCAGAATCTGTAATCAAGTCTACGAGGCGGCCATGAGGTCGCCTGCAACACCGTGAGGTAAGGGTCATGAATCGCTTCGTATCTGTTCTGGCATTGAGTGGGGTCGTCTCGCTCGCGGGCTGCGTCGCCCCGACGCCCAAGCCCAATGACCCTTACTATGCGCCGGTGTTGCCGCGCACACCGTTGCCGGCGGCCGCCAACAACGGCTCGATCTATCAGGCCGGTTTCGAGCAGAACCTGTACAGCGACCGCAAGGCGTTCCGGGTCGGTGACATCATCACCATCACCCTGAACGAAAGGACCCAGGCCAGCAAGAACGCCAACTCGCAGGTCGACAAGACCAGCAAGACCGGCATCGGCCTGACCTCGCTGTTCGGCGGCAGCGCCACCACCAATAGCCCGTTCGGCAGCGGTGACCTGAGCCTGGACGTCGGCTACAGCGGCGACCGTGCGACCAAGGGTGACAGCAAGGCCGCGCAAGGCAACACCCTGACCGGTTCGATCACCGTGACCGTGGCCGACGTGCTGCCCAACGGCATCATCGCCGTGCGCGGCGAGAAGTGGATGACCCTCAACACCGGCGACGAGCTGGTGCGGATTGCCGGTCTGGTGCGCGCCGATGACATCGCCACCGACAACACTGTGTCGTCGACCCGCGTCGCCGATGCACGCATCACCTATTCGGGCACCGGTTCGTTCGCCGATGCGAGTCAGCCAGGCTGGTTCGACCGTTTCTTCCTCAGCCCGCTGTTCCCTTTCTAGGTGGCTACTTTGAATTTCAAGCGCCTCATGATGGCCGCGCTGTTGTTGTCGGCGGCCGTCAATGCCCACGCCGAACGGTTGAAGGACATCGCCAGCATTTCCGGCGTGCGTTCCAACCAGTTGATCGGCTACGGCCTGGTGGTCGGGCTTAACGGCACCGGCGACCAGACCACGCAGACCCCGTTCACCCTGCAGACCTTCAACAACATGCTGTCGCAGTTCGGCATCAAGGTTCCGCCAGGGTCGGGCAACGTGCAGTTGAAAAACGTCGCGGCGGTGTCGATCAGTGCCGACCTGCCGGCGTTCGCCAAACCGGGTCAGCAGGTCGATATCACCGTTTCCTCCATCGGTAACTCCAAGAGCCTGCGCGGCGGCACCCTGTTGCTGACCCCGCTCAAGGGTATCGACGGCAACGTCTACGCCGTCGCCCAGGGCAATCTGGTGGTGGGCGGCTTCGACGCCGAGGGCCGTGACGGATCGAAGATCACCGTCAACGTTCCGTCGGCCGGTCGCATCCCCGGCGGTGCGTCGGTCGAGCGTGCGGTGCCGAGCGGTTTCAACCAGGGCAACAGCCTGACGCTGAACCTCAACCGTTCCGACTTCACCACGGCCAAGCGCATCGTCGACAAGATCAACGACATGCTCGGCCCTGGCGTCGCGCAGGCCATCGACGGCGGCTCGATCCGGGTGACCGCGCCGCTCGATCCGAGCCAGCGCGTCGACTATCTGTCGATCCTGGAAAACCTCGAAATCGATCCGGGCCAGGCGGTGGCGAAAGTCATCATCAACTCGCGCACCGGCACCATCGTCATCGGTCAGAACGTGAAAGTCTCGCCGGCCGCCGTGACCCACGGCAGCCTGACTGTGACCATCACTGAAGACCCGATCGTCAGCCAGCCAGGCCCGTTGTCCAACGGCCAGACAGCTGTCGTGCCTCGCTCGCGCGTGAACGCCGAGCAGGAGGCCAAGCCGATGTTCAAGTTCGGCCCGGGCACCACCCTCGACGAAATCGTTCGTGCGGTGAACCAGGTCGGCGCAGCGCCGGGTGACCTGATGGCCATTCTCGAAGCACTGAAGCAGGCCGGCGCGTTGCAAGCCGACCTGATCGTGATCTGAGGACGGCGAGCATGGATATGCGCAAGAGCGGTCTGGTCAGCAGCAGCGATTCGGGTTCCTACTCCGACCTCAATCGCCTGAACCAGCTCAAGGTCGGCGACAAGAACAGCGATGCGAACATGCGCAAGGTGGCGCAGGAATTCGAATCGCTGTTCCTGGGCGAGATGCTCAAGTCGATGCGTTCGGCCACCGAAGCGTTGGGCCAAGACAACCCGATGAATACCCCGGCGGCCAAGCAGTATCAGGAAATGTACGACCAGCAACTGGCCGTTTCCCTGTCCCGCGAGGGCGGTGGTATCGGTCTGGCCGACGTCCTGATGCGCCAAATGTCGAAAAACAAACCAATGGCACCGGGTGAGGCGGCGGCCGCGTCCGCCGCCAAGCAGGAAGAAGCCAAGGCGAAAGCCGCCGCCGTGGCGACGCCGGTTGCCGCCGGCACCGTCGCCACCGGCCCGTTGTCGCGGGTCAACGGTGAGCGTCCGTTGTGGGCGTCGCGTTCGGTGAGCGCACCGAACACCCAGCTCGCCCATCGCAATGACATGGAATTGATCAACCAGCGCCGTCTGGCGCTGCCGCCGAAACTGGCTGATCGCTTGCTCGCCGGCCTGGTGCCGTCGGCCACGACTGCCACGGCCGCCACGCAACTGCCGCAGCGCGCCACGACGACTGCTACGGCCACCGGTTCCGGCCCGCTGTACAACGGCGACTGGCTGGCGCGGGCCGAGGCGGACAAAGCCTCGGGCGGGCAAATGCAGATTTACGGTCGCGCCATGGCGCAGATCCCTCTGGCGCCGGCGAAGAAGGCATTCAGCAACGCCGACGAATTCGTCAACACCATGCTGCCGATGGCCCAGGAGGCCGCCGCGCGCATTGGCGTCGATCCGCGTTATCTGGTGGCGCAGGCCGCACTGGAAACCGGTTGGGGCAAATCGGTCATGCGCGCCCAGGACGGCACCAGCAGTCACAACCTGTTCGGCATCAAGGCGAGCAGCAACTGGAAGGGCGATTCGGCCCGGGCGATCACCAGCGAATTCCGTAACGGGCAGATGGTCAAGGAGACGGCCGAGTTCCGTTCCTACGCCTCGTACAAGGACAGCTTCCACGATCTGGTGACGTTGTTGCAGAGCAATAATCGCTATCAAGATGTGCTGAAGTCGGCCGATAACCCAGAACAGTTTGTACGCGAGTTGCAAAAGGCCGGTTACGCGACCGACCCGAACTACGCGACGAAGATTTCGCAGATAGCCAAGCAGATGAACAGTTTCCAGAACTACGCTGCGGCGGGCGTTTCCACCACGCCTTTATAAGGCACAAGGAATAAGGTCTTAACCATGAGTTTGCTCAATATCGGGATGTCGGGGTTGGCCGCGAGTTCGTCCTCTCTGGCAACGACAGGTAACAACATTGCCAACGTCGACACCGCCGGTTATTCACGCCAGCAAACCGTGCAGGGCACCAAGTCCTCGCAACAGTTCGGCAACGTTTTCATCGGCACCGGCACGACCCTCGCCGACGTGCGCCGGGTGTACAACTCCTACCTCGAGACGCAACTGCATACCGCCACTTCGCTCAACAGCGAAGCGGCTGCGTACGGTGCCCAGGCGACCGCGCTGGACGGCTCGCTGTCCGATACCAACACCGGGTTGACCGGCGTGCTGCAGAAGTTCTTCACCTCGATGCAGGGCGTGACGACTTCGGCCACCGACGACACCTCCCGTCAGTCGGTGCTGACCGGCGCCCAGGCGCTGACCAGCCGCTTCAATGCGCTGTCCAAGCAGCTCAACGATCAGAACACCACGATCAACGGCAGCCTGGGCGACATGGCGACCCAGGTGAACAAGCTGGCGACCTCGATTGCCAATCTGAACCAGAAGATCGGCGAGATTTCCACCAGCGGCGGCCAGCCGAACGATCTGCTCGATACCCGTAACGAAGCCGTGCGCCAGTTGTCCGAACTGGTCGGCGCGCAGGTCGTCGAACGTGGCACCAGTTTCGACGTGTACGTCGGCAGCGGTCAGCCGCTGGTCGTCGGCAACACCACCAACACCCTGAGCACCGTTCCGAGCAAAGACGATCCGTCGCGCATGAACATCCAGATGGATCGCGGCTCGAGCACCATCGACATCACCTCGGTGATCAGCGGCGGTGAGATCGGCGGCCTGCTGACCTATCGCAAGGAAGTGCTCGACCCTTCGCTCAACGAACTGGGTCGCGTGGCACTGGTGGTGGCCGACCAGATCAACAGCCAGCAAGCCCAGGGCATCGACAAGAACGGTGACTTCGGCGCGGCGATTTTCAACAACATCAACAGTGCCGCCCTGGTCAGCCAGCGCAGCATTGCCCAGGCGGGCAACAGCGCCGGTTCGGGCAACCTTGACGTCACCATCAAGGACACTGGCAAGCTGACCACCAGCGATTACCAGGTCACCTTCACCAGCGCCACCAACTACTCGGTCAAGCGTTCCGACGGCACCGACATGGGCTCGTTCAGCACCACGACCACACCGCCGCCGGTGATCGACGGTTTCACCCTGGCCCTTAACGGCGGCGCGCTGAGCGCCGGTGACACGTTCAAGATCACCCCGACCCGCAACGCGGCGGCCACCATCCAGACCGTGCTCACCGACCCGAAGAAAATCGCGGCGGCGGCACCGTTGACCGGCGTGGCCAGTGCCAACAACGCCGGTACTTACACCCAGCCGACCCTGGTCGACACCGTCGATATCTACAACCCGGCCTCCCAGGCGGAATTGCAGAACGCGCTCAAGTATTCGACACCGGTCAAACTGGTGTTCGGCGCTACCACCAGCGGCAGCCAGTCCTACAACCTGGTCGACGCCAAGGGCAACAGCATCGGCACCGGCACGATCGTTCCGGGGCAGGCCAACACCCTGAATCTCAAGATCGGCATGCTCGATTCCAGTGGCAACCCGGTGATGGACACCAGCGTCACGCCGAACGTACAGAAAACCTTCACCGTACAGACCACGGTGGCGGCGACGCCGAAGAGCGGTGAAACCTTCACCATGAACCTGACCGGTGCCGCGTCTTCGGACAACCGCAACGCGCAGGCGCTGGTCGGCCTGCAGACCAAACAGACCGTGGACACCGGTACGGCGAGCAAGGGCATCAGCCTGACCGACGCCTATAACAAACTGGTGACCAACGTCGGCACCAAGGCCGCCCAGAGCAAGTCCGACAGCACCGCCACCACGGCGATCCTGGACCAGGCGCAGACGGCCCGTGATTCTCTGTCCCAGGTCAACCTGGATGAAGAAACCGGCAACCTGGTCAAGTACCAGCAGTACTACACCGCCTCTTCGCAGATCATCAAGGCTGCGCAGGAAACTTTCAGCGTGCTGATCAACAGCCTTTAAGGAGTCGTAATCCATGCGCATTTCCACCGCTCAGTATTACGCGACGCAAGCTGCTCAATATCAGCGCAACTACAGCAAGACTGTCGAGACCGCCAACGAAGCGAGCAGCCTGCAGCGCATCAACACCGCCGCCGACGATCCGATCGGTGCCGGTCGCCTGCTGCAATTGGGTCAGCAGGCTGCGATGCTCGATCAGTACAAGTCCAACATCGACACCACCAAGAGTGGCCTGACGGTTCAGGAATCGACCCTGACGTCGATCAACGATGCCTTGCAGCGCGCCAAGGAAATCGGTCTGGCCGCCAACAACGGTATCGCCACCGACACGGACCGCAAGGCCTACGCCGCCGAACTGGGCGAGATCCAGAAGCAGGTGCTGGGCCTGATGAACTCCAAGGATGCCAACGGCAACTACCTGTTCTCCGGCTCCAAGACCGATACCGCGCCGTACTCGCAGAACGCCGACGGCACCTACACCTACAACGGTGACCAGACCCAGATCAATCTGGGCATCGGCGATGGCCTGTCGGTCGCGACCAACACCACCGGTTGGGACGCGTTCCAGCAGACCATCAACACCGGCCGCACCCAGACCAACATGACTGCTCCGGCGGTGGATGACGGTCGCGTGGTGCTGTCCAACGGTACGGTCGGCACCGCTGCCACCTACAACGCCAAGTTCGCCGCCGGCCAGCCGTACACCGTGGACTTCATCAGCAGCACCCAGCTGAAAATCACCGATGCCCTGGGCAACGACGTGACCACCGAAGCCAGCCAGAACGGCGCGATCGTCAACACCAACGGCGCCAACCAGACGGTCAGCTTCCGTGGCGTCGACCTGAAGCTGAACATCAACCTGAAGGCGGGCGATACCAACCCGGACGCGGTCATTGCCGGTCACAGCTTCCAGTTGTCGGTCACCCCGGACTCGTTCACCACCGCGCGCAGCCCGGGCAACCCGTCGACTGCCGTGATCACCGGCTCCAGCGTGACCAACCAGGCGGCGTACGACAGCACCTTCCCGTCGGGCGGCGGCGCGATCCTCAAGTTCACCAGCGCCACCAACTTCGACCTGTACGCAGCGCCGGTCACTGCCGACAGCAAGCCGGTGTCGTCGGGCACCGTGACCGCCGGCAATGCCACGGCCGCCGGTGTGACCTTCGCCATTGGCGGTACGCCAGCGGCCGGTGACCAGTTCTCGATTCAGTCCAACAACCACCAGACCCAGAACGTGCTCGACACCCTGGGCCAGATGGTCACCGCGCTGAATGCACCGATCGATGGTGATCCGGTCGCCAAGCAGAAATTCCAGGGGCAGATGGAGTCGGCTCTGGGCAACATCGACAGCGCCGCGAACCAGATCGGTTCCGCCGTGACCTCGATCGGTGCCCGTGGCCAGACGCTGGATGACCAGACCACCACCAACCAGAGCCTGACCCAGGCCAACACCACCACCCAGGGCTCGATCCGTGATTCGGACCCGGCCGAGGTGATGACGCGCCTGACCTTGCAGCAGACCATGCTGCAGGCCTCGCAACTGGCGTTCAGCAAAATCAGCCAGCTGGGTCTGTTCAACAAGATCTGATGGCAGGCGGGCGCGCAAGCGCCCGTGTTGCCCTGTTTCTTCAATAGTTAATGTCTTTAGCGGTTTCAAGGGCTCGCTTTTCTGAGCGGGCTCGCACCGCCTGTGAGCCCGCCGTGAATTCACTTCCCCTCGTCAGCCTGGTCATTCCCGCCTTCAATCCGCGTTTTTTCGAACGGGCGTTGCTCAGTGCCGTGAGCCAAGGCTATGGCAATCTCGAAATCATTGTCTGCGATGACAGTCGCGGCACGGAGATCGAAACCATCGTCACGGCGGTGAGTGAAAGCAGCGGCGTGGCCGTGCGTTATGTGCGCAATCCCCGGACGCTGGGGCTGGTCGGCAACCTGCATGCGTGCCTGGAGCAGGCGCAGGGTGAGTTCATCAAATTCCTGTGCGATGACGATCAGTTGTTCGGCATCTGTGTCGAGCGCCAGGCACAAATCCTCATCGATCACCATGATGTCAACCTGGCCCTGGCCCAGCGCCTGTTCTGGGACGCCGACGATATGCCGTTGCCGTCGCGCCTGCAAAACACGCCGCTGTCGCCGACCTGCGGCCTGCTCAAGGGTGAAGACCTGCTGGCGATCTTCGAGAATTTCCCGGTCAACATTCTTGGCGGTTTCAGCAACGCCCTGTTTCGTCGGGCCGACGTGCTGGAACTGCTCCCGGCGCTGACCCAGCCCGGGCATTGCTTTGTCGCCTCCCTCGATTTCGCGCTGTATGTCTGCCTGCTGCGCCGGGGCAACGTGGTGGTGTCAAATCACGTCATGAGCGTCGAGCGGCTGTACCCGGAGCGATTGAGCGGTCAGCAGCACATGCGTGATGCGATCGAGGCCGAACGCCAATGGCTGACGCAGATGCTCAAAGCGCGCAGTGGCGAATCCGCGCCCGCATCGGGCTGGGTGCGTCACGTGCCGCTGAGCAAGGCCAGCGAGACCCCGCGTGTCTGGGAAGAGCTGCCGTTGAGCCGCACGCTCGGCACCAAGCAGACCACCCAGGATTGGCACGTCGGGATCGCCAGTGTCAGTTTCGCCGAGCTGTACGCGCAGTGGCTGGCCTGCCGCAACCTGACCGAAGGCCAGCGCGAGCTGCTGCCCGATACGCTGGCCGCGTGGCCGCGTGTGCCGAAAATCGTTCCGCTGATTATCGACGAGCAGGGCAGCCGTTCGGCGCTGGACCTGACGTTGCAATCGCTGGCCGCCCAGGAATACTTGCCCGAGCTGACCATTGTGCTGTCGGCGTCCTGTACCGAAGCGCAGCTGGACGAACGCGTGGTGCGCATGCCGCTGCAGGAGAACTGGCAGCAGCAAATCAATGACCTGCTGCCGCAGCTGGACGGGGCCGACTGGTTCTACCTGTTGCGTGCCGGTGATCGGCTGGTGGTGCCGGCGTTGCTGGTGCTGGCCGAGCGCATTGCGCTGTCGCGCAGCCTGGCGTGCCTGTACAGCGATGAAGGTGGCTTGAGCCAGGGCGAGTCGAGCGAACCGGTTTTCAAACCGGACTTCAACCTCGACCTGATGCGCAGCTACCCCTATGTCGGCAGGGCGCTGGCGTTCGAGCGTGAGCGCTTCCTGGACCTCGGCGGTTTCGATGCCGCGTTCGGCGAACTGGCGCCCCACGATCTGTTGTGGCGCATGGTCGAGCACGAAGGTACGCAAGTGGTCGGGCATGTCGCCGAGGTGTTGCTGGAGTCGGCGTTCGACCTCGCCAAGTGGTTGTCCGAGCCGCAAATGGCCGACAACAACGCACAGTTGGTCAGCGCGCACCTGGATCGCCTGGGCATTGCCCATGACATCCGTCGCGGCGCATCGACGCTGCTCAACCGGGTCGACTATCACCATGCGCGCCAGCCGCTGGTGTCGATTGTCATTGTCAGCAAGGATCAGACCGCCGCCGTGCAGCGCTGCGTCGAGAGCCTGCTGGAGAAAACCGCTTACGCCGAATACGAGTTGCTGCTGGTCGACAACGGCAGCGAAAGCGCCGAGGCGCAGACCTGGTTCGATGGCATGGCGCAACTGGGCAGCGAGCGGATTCGCGTGCTGGACTGCCCGCAGCAGGACAACATGGCGGCGGTACGCAATGCCGCCGTAGGCCAGGCCCGTGGCGAGTACGTGCTGTTGCTCAACCCATACGCAGTGATCACCCACGGCGAGTGGCTGGCGGAAATGCTCAACCATGCCCAGCGTTCCGAAGTCGGTGTGGTGGGCGCCAAGCTGTTCAACCCGGATGGCCGGATATTGCACTCCGGGCTGATCCTCGGCCTGCAAGGCCCGGCCGGCGTGCCGTTTTACGGTGAGTCGCTGCAAGCGACGGGCTACATGTACCGGTTGCTGGTGGCTCATGATCTGAGCGCTGTGGGCAGCGATTGCCTGCTGGTGCGCAAGGCGGTTTTCGACGCGGTCGGCGGCCTCGACGAGCAGGATCTGGCGCAGTCGCTCAATGAAGTGGACCTGTGCCTGCGGATCGGTCAGGAAGGTTATCTGGTGGTCTGGACGCCGTATGCTCAAGTGGCCCTCGGCGCGCAGCCGGCGGGTACGCCGAAGGAGGGCGAGCAGGCGCAGCTCGGCCAGGAACAGGAAACGTTCTACAAGCGCTGGTTGCCGATCGTGGCGCGGGACCCGGCCTACAACAAGAACCTGTCGCTGAACGGCCTGGGCGGTTCGAGCTTCAGTCTCGATCCGGGCCTGCGTACCGGCTGGAGTCCGTTTTCCCAGCCGCAACTGCCGAAGATCCTCGCGCTGCCGGTCAACGCTTCCGCCATCGGCCACTATCGCGTGACTCAGCCGTTGATCGAACTGGAAGCCGCAGGTCGCGCGCTGGGGCGCATTCACTACAACCTGCCGACGATCATTGAAGTCGAGCGTCAGTCTCCGGACGTGATCATTTTGCAGGGGCGTTATGCCGAAGCGCCGATCAACGAAATCCCGGGCCTGCAAAAGTATTCCAGCGCGCGGCGCATCTATGAACTCGATGACTACGTGATCGACGTTCCGCACCGCAACGCACACATCCGCAACATGCCGAACAAGGACGAGATGGAGAGGCTGGTCCGCCGGGCGATCGCCATGTGCGACCGCGTGGTGGTGTCCACCGCGCCGCTGGGCAATGCGCTGTCGAGCATGCACAGCGACATTCGCGTCGTCCCGAACATGTTGGCCAAACACCTGTGGAGCGACCTGCGCAGCCAGCGCCGCACCTCGAAAAAACCTCGGGTCGGCTGGGGCGGCGGCACCAGCCACCATGGCGATCTGGCGGTGATCGCCGATGTGGTGCGCGAGCTGGCTAACGAGGTCGACTGGGTGTTCTTCGGCATGTGCCCGGATGACCTGCGTCCGTACATGCACGAATTCCACGGCGTGATCGGCCTGGACGTGTACCCGGCGAAACTGGCCAGCCTCAACCTCGACCTGGCCCTGGCGCCACTGGAATTCCACATCTTCAACGACTGCAAGAGCAATCTGCGTCTGCTGGAGTACGGCGCCTGTGGCTACCCGGTGATCTGCACCGACACCGAGGCCTATCGCGGTTACCTGCCATGCACCCGGATCAAGACCAACACCACGGACGAGTGGCTGCAGGCGATCCGCATGCACCTGGCCGATCCGGATGCCAGCTACCGCATGGGCGACGAGCTGCGCGAGGTCGTTCTGCGCGACTATGTGCTGCGTGGCGATAACCTGCGCTATTGGGAAAACGGCTGGCTGGCGGACTGATCGAACCGCACCGGCTACAGCAAAAAAACAGGCGACTTGGCGGTCGTCTGTTTTTTTTTGCGTTTGAAATTCGTATTTGCATCAATCTCGATACAATTTTTTTCGACCCCTCAAGGATTGAGTATTTCCTGTCGATATCAACACATTCTCTGTTTTCGAAAATTGCGCCGCGCTGAGGTGTGATCACCCCGCAGGCCTGTACCGGTTCACAAACAAGGCAAGGAAGAAACAATGGCAGTCATAAACGGGACAAACGGCGCGGATACGCTGACGGGAACCAGTGGGGATGACGAGATCAATGGCCTGGCTGGCAATGATCTGATTCTGGGTGGTGCGGGCGCGGACAAGATCGATGGCGGCACGGGGATCGACACCGTCGACTATTCGGCTTCGACCGGGGCGATCAATGTCGACATTCGCTACGGCAGCCCGGGCCGTGCCGGCATCGGTGGCGACTCGGAAGGCGATACCTTGTTCAATATCGAGAAGGTGATCGGCACCGCCTTCAACGACACCTTCAGCATCGACACGCTCACCGCGACTTTCGAGGGTGGTGCGGGTGATGACGTGTACATCATCAATGGCGTGGGCGGCACTGTCGTCGAACTGGCCGGCGGTGGTAACGACGAAGTACGTACCAACTACTACTTCCAGTCCCTGAACGCCAACGTCGAGCGCCTGACCTACACCGGCACTGGCGCGTTCACTGGTTACGGTAACGCCAGCGACAACATCATCACCGGTGGCATCGGCAACGACACCCTGTTTGGTGGTGACGGTGCGGACCAGTTCATCGGCGGTGCGGGCATCGACACCGTCGGTTATACCGACAGCACCGTCGGGGTCACCGTCAACTTCAAGACCGGGATTCACTCCGGTATTGCCAAGGGCGACACCTTCACCGACATCGAAGGTGTCCTGGGTTCGAAATACAACGACACCTTCGTCGCCGACGGCCGTGCCATGGCGTTCAATGGTGATATCGGGATCGACACGGTCGATTACTCCACCTCTGCCGAAGCGATCAATGTCGACATCCGCTATGGCGCTCCGGGCCGTGCCGGCATCGGTGGCGACTCGGAAGGCGACACCCTGTTCAATATCGAGAAGGTGATCGGCAGCGCCTTCAACGACACCTTCAGCCTGGATACCCTCACCGCGACCTTCGAAGGTGGTGCGGGCGATGATGTGTACATCATCAACGGCGTGGGCGGGACTGTCATCGAACTGGCCGGCGGTGGTAACGACGAAGTACGTACCAACTATTACTTCCAGTCCCTGAACGCCAACGTCGAGCGCCTGACCTACACCGGCACTGGCGCGTTCACTGGTTACGGTAACGCCAGCGACAACATCATCACCGGTGGCATCGGTAACGACACCCTGTTTGGTGGTGACGGTGCGGACCAGTTCATCGGCGGTGCGGGCATCGACACCGTCGGTTATACCGACAGCACCGTTGGCGTCACCGTCAACTTCAAGACCGGGGTCAACTCGGGCATCGCGGCGGGCGACACTTTCACCGACATCGAAGGTGTCCTGGGTTCGAAATACAACGACACCTTCGTCGCTGACGGCCGTGCCATGGCGTTCAATGGTGATATCGGGATCGACACGGTCGATTACTCCACCTCTGCCGAAGCGATCAATGTCGACATCCGCTATGGCGCTCCGGGCCGTGCCGGCATCGGTGGCGACTCGGAAGGCGACACCCTGTTCAATATCGAGAAGGTGATCGGCAGCGCGTTCAACGACACCTTCAGCCTGGATACCCTTACCGCGACCTTCGAAGGTGGCGCGGGTGATGATGTGTACATCATCAACGGCGTGGGCGGCACGGTGATCGAACAGGCCGGCGGCGGTAACGACGAAGTGCGCACCAGCTACTACACCCAGTCGTTGAACGCCAACGTCGAGCGCCTGACTTACACCGGTACGGGCGCCTTTACCGGTTACGGCAACGCCAGCGATAACATCATCACCGGCGGCATCGGCAACGACACGCTGTTCGGTGGCGCGGGTGCGGACCAGTTCATCGGCGGCGCGGGCATCGACACCGTTGGCTACACCGACAGCACTGTCGGCGTCACCGTCAACTTCAAGACCGGGGTCAACTCGGGCATCGCGGCCGGCGATACCTTCACCGACATCGAAGGTGTCCTGGGTTCGAAATACAACGACACCTTCGTCGCTGACGGCCGCGTCATGGCCTTCAATGGCGATACCGGCATCGACACCGTGGACTATTCGGGTTCCACCTCAGCGATCAACGTCGATATCCGTTATGGCACCCCGGGCCGTGCCGGTATCGGTGGCGACTCGGAAGGCGACACCCTGTTCAATATCGAGAAGGTGATCGGCAGCGCGTTCAACGACACTTTCAGCCTGGATACCCTCACCGCGACATTCGAAGGCGGCGCGGGCGATGACGTTTACATCATCAACGGCGTGGGCGGTACTGTCATCGAACAGGCAGGTGGCGGCAACGACGAGGTACGTACCAGCTACGGCACGCAATCGCTGAACGCCAACGTCGAGCGTCTGACCTACACCGGCACCGGCGCGTTTACTGGTTACGGCAACGCCAGCGACAACATCATCACTGGCGGCATCGGCAACGACACCCTGTTTGGTGGTGACGGTGCGGACCAGTTCATCGGCGGTGCAGGCGTCGACACCGTTGGCTACACCGACAGCACTGTCGGCGTCACCGTGAACTTCAAGACCGGGATCAACTCGGGCATCGCTACGGGCGACACCTTCACCGACATCGAAGGCATCCTGGGCTCGAAATACAACGACACCTTCGTCGCTGACAGCCGCGTATTTGCCTTTGACGGCGGTACGGGAATCGACACCGTGGATTATTCGGGCTCCGCCGAAGCAATCAACGTCGACATTCGTTATGGCACCCCGGGCCGTGCCGGCATTGGCGGCGATGCTCAGGGCGATACCCTGATCAACATCGAGAAAGTCATCGGCACCGCGTTCAATGACACCTTCAACCTCGATACCCTGACGGTCACCTTCGAGGGCGGTGCAGGTAACGATGTGTACATCATCAACGGCATCGGCGGCACGGTGATCGAACAGGCTGGCGGTGGTGACGACGAGGTGCGCACCAACTACGGCACGCAGTCCCTGAACGCCAACGTCGAGCGCCTGACCTACACCGGCACGGGCGCCTTTACCGGTTACGGCAATGCCAGCGACAACATCATCACCGGCGGCATTGGCAACGACACGCTGTTCGGTGGTGACGGCGCGGATCAGTTCATCGGCGGTGCAGGCATCGACGTCGCCGGCTACACCGACAGCACCGTCGGCGTGACGCTCAACTTCAAGACCGGGGTCAACTCCGGCATTGCAGCGGGCGACACCTACACTGGCATCGAAGGCATCCTGGGCTCGAAATACAACGACACCTTCGTCGCTGACAGCCGCGTATTTGCCTTTGACGGCGGTACGGGAATCGACACCGTGGATTATTCGGGTTCCACCGAAGCAATCAACGTCGACATTCGTTATGGCACCCCGGGCCGTGCCGGCATTGGCGGCGATGCTCAGGGCGATACCCTGATCAACATCGAGAAAGTCATCGGCACCGCGTTCAACGACACCTTCAACCTCGACACCCTGACGGTCACCTTCGAGGGTGGTGCGGGCAACGATGTGTATGTCATCAATGGCATCGGCGGTACGGTGATCGAACAGGCTGGCGGTGGTGACGACGAGGTGCGCACCAACTACGGCACGCAGTCCCTGAACGCCAACGTCGAGCGCCTGACCTACACCGGCACGGGCGCCTTTACCGGTTACGGTAACGCTGGCGACAACATCATGACCGGCGGCATCGGCAACGACACGTTCTTTGGTGGCGATGGCGCGGACCAGTTCATCGGTGGTGCCGGCATGGACACCGTTGGCTACACCGACAGCACCGTGGGCGTCAGCATCAACCTGAAGACCGGGGTCAATACCGGTATCGCGCTGGGTGACACCTACAACAGCATCGAAGCGATTCGTGGTTCGAACTACAACGACATCTTCGTCGGCGGTACGGCCGCCATGGCGCTGGACGGCGGTACGGGTCTGGACATGGTCAGCTATGAGAACTCGGACAGTGCGGTCACCATCGACCTGAAGACCAAGGTCAATGGCGGTGATGCCGCTGGCGATACCTACACCGGGATCGAAATCTTCCAGGGCAGCCAGTTTGCCGACACGTTGTCGGGCTCGGCCGGCTACGACAACTTGATTGGCGGTGCCGGTGCTGACGTCATTGATGGTCGCGAGGGTATCGACACGGTCTGGTACGTCAACAACGGCACCGCCGTGGACATCAACCTGGCGACCGGCGTCAATCAGGGCGGCGACGCCCAGGGCGATGTGCTGATCAGCGTCGAGAGCATCATCGGCACTAACTTCAACGACACCTTGACCGGTAATGCGCTGACCAACGGGCTTGAAGGTGGTCTGGGCAATGACGTCATTTATGGCGGCGACGGCGACGACTACCTCTACGGCAGCTTCTTCACCGCGCTCGGGCCGTTCGCGGTCGACGCGCTTTCTGCCGGCCCGCAAGCGGACATGCTGTACGGCGGCAATGGCAACGACACGATCGTCAGTGCGCCGGATGACCGCGGAACCTTCGCCTTCGGCGAAGCGGGCAACGACAGCATCACCGTGGTCAGCGGCACCGCTGATGGTGGCGATGGCGCAGACGCCTTGACCGGCACCGGCGCCAACTTCGTGCTGCTGGGTGGCGCGGGCAATGACACGCTGAAACTGGGCCTGGCGGGTGTGTACCCATGGCAGATGAAGTCCGGAGGTTTTGCCAACGGCGGCGAAGGGGATGACACCTACACCGTCAACACCAGCCTGTTGGTAACCATTCAGGACACTGGCGCCAGCCGTGGCGACAAGTTGGTCCTGGCCAATATCAGTTCCAGGGAGTTGCTGCTCGATCGCGTGGGTGATGATCTGTACCTGCACCGGTCGACATTCGCCGCAGGCCAGACACCGGAGGAAGGTGTACGCCTCAAGGACTGGTTCGCCGGCTCCGACACCATCGAACAGATCCAGACGGCTGATAACCAGATTATCAATCTGCCAGCCAACAGTGATGCGTTCGCCATGTTTGGCTGATAACTGAACCGTTGATGTCGCTGCACGAAAGGGATGGACCCGGTGACGGGTTCATCCCTTTTTTCATGCCTGCGCGTCCCGTCGACGCAGCGCTTGCGGAGCTGGCGCGTTTCCTGCAAGTCCCCCTCAAATCGCCATAAAACGAGCGCTCGCGGTCATCGCCCCTGCGCCCGGAACGGCAGACAGGTTTAGCCAGGTGGCCGCCATGCGCAGAAAGCAGCGCGCAGCCCGGTGACGAACGAGAGGGGAGACGATGAAGGCAGTTATTTTGGCGGGTGGCCTGGGCACGCGCATCAGTGAAGAGTCGCACCTCAAGCCGAAACCGATGATCGAGATCGGCGGCAAGCCAATTCTCTGGCACATCATGAAACAGTATTCCGCGCACGGAATTCACGATTTCGTGATTTGCCTTGGCTACAAGGGCTACGCGATCAAAGACTTCTTCGCCAACTACTTCCTGCACACCTCCGACGTGACGTTCGACATGCGTGAAAACCGCATGGACGTTCACCAGAACTACAGCGATCCATGGCGAGTGACCCTGGTCGACACCGGCGAGGAAACCATGACCGGTGGTCGTCTGCGTCGTGTGTCGCGCTATCTGGAAAACGAAAAGGCGTTCTGCTTCACCTACGGCGACGGCGTTTCGGACCTCAATATCAGCGCGCTGGTGGACTTCCACCTGACCCACGGCAAACTGGCGACCGTCACCGCCGTCCAACCGCCGGGACGCTATGGCGCCCTGGATCGCGATGGCGACCGGGTATTGGGTTTCACCGAAAAGCCGCGCGGCGACGGTGGCTGGATCAATGGTGGTTTCTTCGTGCTGTCGCCCAAAGTCCTGCCGCTGATCGACGGCGACGAAACGTCGTGGGAGTCCGGCCCCCTGGACGGCCTTGCCGAGCGCGGCGAGCTGATGGCGTTCCAGCACGAAGGCTTCTGGCAGCCGATGGACACCCTGCGTGACAAGAACCATCTCGAAGCCTTGTGGCAGAGCGGGGAGGCCCCATGGAAGCAATGGGACTGAGTCCGGAATTCTGGCGCGGCAAACGGGTTCTGGTGACCGGCCACACCGGTTTCAAGGGCAGTTGGCTGACCCTGTGGCTGCAAAGCCTGGGTGCGCAGGTCAGCGGGTTTTCCCTCGACCCGTCGACCGAGCCGAGCCTGTTCGAACTGGCGCGGGTCGGCGAAGGCATCAACGATCAGCGCGGTGACCTGCGCGATCTCGGCGCCTTGCTGGAAATCATCGCCGACACCGAGCCGGAGATCGTCCTGCACCTGGCGGCCCAGCCACTGGTGCGCGAGGGCTATCGCGATCCGCTCGGCACTTACTCCAGCAACGTCATGGGCACCCTCAACCTGCTGGAAGCGATTCGTCAGGTCGGTTGCGTGCGGGCCTGCGTGCTGGTGACCACCGACAAGGTCTACGCCAACAAGGAATGGCTATGGCCGTACCGCGAGGACGAAGCCCTCGGCGGTCATGATCCTTACAGCAGCAGCAAGGCGTGCTGCGAATTGCTGGCACAGTCTTACGCGGCATCGTTCTTCCCGGCCGACAAGTACGCCGAGCACGGTCTGGCACTGGCCACCGCGCGTGCCGGCAACGTGTTGGGCGGCGGTGATTTCGCCCCTGAGCGACTGATTCCCGACGTACTCCGGGCGTGGACGGCGGATGAGCCGGTGACCCTGCGTTACCCGCAAGCCGTGCGCCCGTGGCAACACGCGCTGGAGCCGCTGGCCGGTTACCTGCAACTGGCCGCCGGGCTCTACGAACAAGGCCCGGAATACGCCGGGGCGTGGAACTTCGGCCCGGGCGAGGCGGACATGTGCAGCGTCGGCGAAGTGGTCGAACTGCTCGCCAACCGCTGGCCCCAGGCCCGTGGCCTGCGCATCGAACCGAGCGACCTGCACGAAGCCGGCCTGCTGCGCCTGGACAGCAGCCGCGCCCGTCAGGTGCTCGGCTGGCAGCCACGCTGGTCGTTGCAGCAATGCCTGACCCAGACCCTCGACTGGCACCTGGCCTGGCAGAACGGCGATGACATGCGCACCGTGACCCTCGGTCAATTGAACCTGTACCGGGGCGCGCTGTGAGCGAATTTTCCTTGCAGGCCTTGCCGCTGGCCGGGCTGTTCAACGTGCGGCACAAGCGCTTCGAAGACCAGCGCGGGCACTTCGCCCGACTGTTCTGCGAAGGCAGCCTGAAGGCGTTCGGCAGCGAATTTCATATCCGCCAGATCAACCACTCCTGCACCCGTGAGAAGGGCAGCGTGCGCGGTCTGCATTACCAGAACGCCAACGCGCCGGAAGCCAAGTTGATCACCTGCCTGCGCGGCGAAGTGTGGGACGTGGCGGTGGATCTGCGCCCGGACTCGGCCACCTTTCTGCACTGGCACGCCGAGCATCTGAAGGCCGGCGATGGCCGCAGCCTGCTGATCCCGGCCGGTTTCGCCCACGGCTTCCAGACCCTCACCGACGACGCCGAACTGCTCTACCTGCACAGCGCCGATTACACGCCGGAGCACGAGGGTGGTCTGTCGGTGAACGATCCACGGCTGGCGATTGCCTGGCCGTTGCCTGTCAATAATCTGTCGGTGCGGGACTCCAGCCATCCCGTGCTCGATCAACATTTTGCTGGAGTGCGTCTATGAACTGCCGTGGGTGCGCCGCACCGCTGAGCCTGCCGTTGATCGATCTCGGCACTTCGCCGCCGTCCAACGCCTATGTGCACGCCGATCGCCTCGAGCAGGCCGAGCAGTGGGTGCCGCTGAAGGTCGCCGTGTGCCAGCAATGCTGGCTGGTGCAGACCGAGGATTACACCAGCGCCGAAAGCCTGTTCGACGCCGAGTACGCCTACTTCAGTTCGTTCTCCAGCACCTGGCTGGCCCACGCCGAGCGGTATGTGGCCGAGATGGCCGAACGCTTTGGCCTGACTGCCGACAGCCGTGTGGTGGAAGTCGCCGCCAACGACGGTTATCTGTTGCAGTACGTGGCCGCGCGCGGGATCCAGTGCCTGGGCGTCGAGCCGACCCGCAGCACCGCGCAGGCCGCACGGGAAAAAGGCCTGGAAATTCGTGAGCTGTTCTTCGGTCGCGACACCGCCGCGCAACTGCGTAGCGAAGGCTGGGGCGCCGACCTGATGGCGGCCAACAATGTGCTGGCCCATGTGCCGGACATCAACGACTTCCTCGGTGGTTTCGCGACGCTGCTCAAGCCGACCGGCGTGGCCACGTTCGAATTCCCGCAACTGCTGACGCTGATGGCCGGCGCGCAGTTCGACACGCTCTATCACGAACACTATTCCTACCTGTCCCTGACCGCCGTGCAGGCCCTGTGCGAGCGCAATGGCCTGGAAGTGTTCGACGTCAGTCAGTTGACCACCCATGGCGGCTCGCTGCGGGTGTTCGTCCAGCGCCAGGACGGTGAGCGCCGTGCCGTGCAGCCGGCAGTGCAGCAGCAGTTGCAGGCCGAACTCGATGCGGGCGTGAAAACCCCCGGCTACTACGCGACCCTCGCGCCGGCCGCTGAAAACATCAAACACCAGTTGCTGCGTTTCCTGCTGCAGGCCAAGGCCGAAGGCAAGCGCGTGGTGGGTTATGGCGCGGCCGCCAAGGGCAACACCTTGCTCAACTATGCCGGGGTCCGCGCGGATCTGCTGGCCTGGGTGGCCGACGCCAATCCGCACAAGCAGGGCAAGTACCTGCCGGGCAGTCGCATTCCGATCGTCGCGCCCGAGCATATCGAGCTGGAGAAGCCTGATTACATCCTGGTTCTGCCATGGAACCTGTTGAGTGAAGTGACCCGGCAACTGTCTTCGGCCAAAACATGGGGCGCGCGTTTCGTCGTCGCCGTTCCGGAGTTGAGCATCCAATGAGCAGAATTCATTACACCAAGCCGAGCGTCGGCGAACTCGAGGCCCGCTATGCCCTGGATGCCGTGCAGAACGGCTGGGGCGCCCGTTGCTACGAATACCTGACCCGCTTCGAACACGGCTTCGCCGAGCATCTGGGCGCGACCTACGCGATCGCTACCTCCAGCTGCACCGGCGCCTTGCACATGGGCATGGCGGCGCTGGGCATCGGCGCCGGTGACGAGGTGATCCTGGGCAACACCAACTGGATCGCCTCGGCGGCGCCGATCACCTACCTGGGTGCCACGCCGGTATTCGTCGATGTGCTGGCCGATAGCTGGTGCCTGGATCCGCAGCGGGTCCGGGAGGCGATTACCCCGCGCACCAAGGCGATTCTGGCGGTGCATCTGTACGGCAACCTGTGCGACATGGATGCGTTGCTGGCCCTGGGTCGCGAGTTCGGCATTCCGGTGATCGAGGATGCGGCGGAAGCCATAGGCTCACAGTGGCGCGGCAAGGCAGCAGGCTCGCTCGGCGCTTTCGGGGCTTTTTCGTTCCATGGCACCAAGACCATGACCACCGGCGAAGGCGGGATGTTCGTCACCTCCGACAAGGCGTTGTACGAGCGGGTCCTGACCCTGTCCAACCACGGTCGGGTGGCGGGCTGCACCAAGCAGTTCTGGCCGGAGTTCGTCGGCTTCAAATACAAGATGAGCAACTTGCAGGCGGCGGTCGGCTGCGCGCAGGTCGAGCGGATCGACGAGTTGATCGAGCGCAAGCGGGCGATTTTCGCTTACTACGCCCAGGCGTTGACCGGGCTGCCGGGTGTCTCGATGAACCCGCAGCCTGCCCATGCGCAAAACGGCTACTGGATGCCGACGGTGGTATTCGATGAAAGCACCGGCGTGACTCGCGAAGAGCTGATCGAGGCGTTCCAGGCGGCCGACATCGATGCCCGGGTGTTCTTCTGGCCGCTGTCTTCGCTGCCGATGTTTGACGTACCTGTGACTACGCCCGTGGCCTTTGCGTTGCCGGGGCGTGCCATCAACCTGCCTAGCTATCACGACATGACCGAAGCGGATCAGAACCGGGTCATCGAGGTCGTGCGCGTTGTTCTCAAGCACAAGGGGATACTGTGAAGATCTATCTATTGGGTGCCGCCAATCCTGAAACGATGCGCATGATCCTGGCGATTCAGCGCGCGCTGCCAAACCAGGAATTCGCCTTTCTCGACAACGATCCGGCCAAGCAGGGCACGCTGTTCCACGGCTTGCCGGTGGTTGGCGGTCTGGATCGGGTGGCAGAGCTCAAGGGCGACGATGTGCGGTTCGTCAATCTGATCACCGGCAGCACGACCACGCGATACCAGACCACCTGCCGCATCGTCGAGGCCGGAGGGCAACTGGGCAACTTCATTCACCCGAGCATCGACCTGACGATGACGAGCATGGGCACCGGCAACTATTTGCAGGAAGGGGTGATTCTCCAGGCAGAAGTTTCCATCGGTGATAACAGCAGTATTCACATGGGCGCCTTGATCGCCCATGAAAGCCATGTCGGCAACTCGGTGTTCATTGCCCATGGCGTGAGCGTTTCCGGTTGCTGCGAGATCGGCGACGGGACCTTCATCGGGACCAACGCAAGCATTCTGCCGCGCATTCGAATCGGTCGCTGGGCGACGATCGGTGCCGGTGCCGTGGTGACCAAGGACGTTCCGGACTACGCGGTCGTGGTCGGCAATCCCGGCAAAATCATCAAGTCCAATCCTGATTCCTTTCAAGACGGCCGGGTTTTCAAGTAACCGCCGCCAATCAAATTCTGGAGTGTGCAATGAATCCGCATGAACAGTTTCGCGAAGAAGTAAAAGAGAACATCCAGGGGCTGCAGCAGGACAAGGCGCTGCAAGCGGCCTCGCAGGACTGGATCGATACGACCGCCAAGCACAAGTACACCTACAACTTCAGCTGGATGGGACGCCCGATCATTCAGTTCCCCCAGGACATGATCGCCATGCAGGAGATCATCTGGTCGGTGAAGCCGGACATCATCGTTGAAACCGGGATCGCCCACGGCGGCTCGCTGGTGTTCTACGCCTCGATGCTGGAACTGATCGGCCATGGCGAAGTGTTGGGCATCGATATCGACATCCGCCAGCACAACCGTGAAGCCATTGAAACTCACCCGATGAGCAAGCGGATTCAGATGATCCAGGGTTCGAGCATCGACCCGGCGATCGTCGATGAAGTGCGTCAGCGCGTCGCCGGCAAGAAAGTGCTGGTGGTGCTGGACTCCAACCACACTCACGAACATGTGCTGGCGGAGTTGCAGGCCTACGCCCCGCTGACCTCGGTGGACAGCTATTGCGTGGTGATGGATACCGTCGTGGAGGACATGCCGCAGGACGCGTTCCCTGATCGTCCGTGGGGCAAGGGCGACAATCCGAAAACCGCGGTCTGGGCCTATCTGGAAGAAAACCGCGATTTCGAGATCGACCATGCCGTTCACGGCAAGTTGCTGATCACTGTCGCGCCGGATGGCTATCTGCGCCGCGTACGTTAATCGACACGACATCGTTGAGTTCTTTCGGCTACTCGCCGGTTGGGGAAATTTTATGCAAGGCAAGAACCGCTCTGAAACGCAATTGGCACTCCACGAACAGTTGACCGTGGTGCTGATCTCACACGAACGACCGGCGTTCCTGCGGCGGGCGGTGACTTTTTACAGCAGCTTGCCCTACAGGATTCTCGTCCTGGATTCCTCTGCCGAGGCTCAGCCAGGCATGGCCGGCCGCTACCCGAACGTCGACTACCAGCACCTGCCGCAATACGGTTACTGGGGCATTCGGGCCAAGCTGGCCTACGGTGTGGATCAGGTCGCCACGCCCCTGATGGTGTTTGCCGCCGACGACGATTTCCATGTGCCGGAGGCCTTGCACGAGTCCGTAGCGTTCATGCAGGCCAACCCTGATTACAGCCTTTGCCACGGCTACAGCATGATGTATCTGTCGCTGGCCAACAGCGTCAGTTACTACCGGCGCGACAAGAAAGTCTGCGAAGACTACGCCTCGGACGTGGCGCAGGAGCGTATACACGATTACCTGTATCAGTACCTGCCACCGTTCTATGCCGTACAGCGCACAGCCGTCCTGCGTGAGTGGTATGAAGTCCTGCCACACGACACGTCCTTCCAGTGGCAGGAAGTCGGGCACACCTACTATCTGCTGGCGCGCGGCAAGGCGCGGATTCTGCCGATCCCGTACGTGGTGCGTGAGCTCAACTACCAGCATTCCGACCACAACACCGAGATCTACCACTCGCTGGCCTACACCGATGCCAAGCATGTCGCCGAGCGCGACGCCTTTGCCGGTTTCCTGGCCGGGTTGCCGACCCAGGTCCAGCATCAGGATCCGCAGCAGGGCAAGCAGAGCGTGCTGGACAGCTTCGAGGCCCTGGCCGACGGCCTGCGGGTCGGTCGCGCGCTGACCGCCGAGCTGGTGTTCGAATCGGCCTGGACCGATATCGAGGCCGGTCCGCAGCGCCGTTTCGGCCCGAAACAGTACGTCGAAATGCCGTTCTACAATCAGCCATTCTTCGATCAGCTGACCCAATTCGAATTCCTGCTGCATTCGATGCCGGCGGGACGTTTGCAATTGCAGGGCCTGGAAGGCATCTGGGCGCGTCAGCAGAACCTGATGCTGGCCCGCAACAACGACACGCCGGAAAGCGTGGTTGACCGCTTGTGGCAGGCCCACGACAGCAACGTCTTCAACCGCGCAGTCATCAGCCGTCTGATCGACCAGTTGCAGTCGATGGGCGAGGACGAAGACGCGCAAAAACTGCGTGACTGGACCGCGCGCCTGCAAGCGGTGGAAGGCAACGATCAGGCCTTCGGCAAGATGCTCACCGGCCGCCTGCTCAAGTGGCTCGCGGCGCGTCAACCGGATGCCGCTCAGGCCGAAGCAATTGCCAGCCATCTGGCGGCCAATGACGGCGGCCCGCAGTTCGGTATTTTCCTGCTCGATCTGGATAACGACATCGGCAAGCTGCAGACCACCCTGGACAGCTTGCTTGAAGGTCACAGCAAGGCGTTCAAAGTGGTCGTGTTCACCACCGGTGAGCCGCCAGCGGCGACCACTGCGCAGAACACGCTGCACTTCGTACGCGTCACGGTGGGCAACTTCGTCGACAAACTGAACCTGAGCGTCCGTCAGTCGCCGTGCGACTGGCTGCTGCTGGCCGAGGCGGGCGACGAGTTCACCGCTGGCGGCCTGCTGCGCGCCGGTCTGGAGCTGGCGTGCGCCTCTGAATGCCGCGCGGTCGCCACCGACGAAATCCAGCGGACCGCCGACGGCGCCCTGGTGGATGTATTCCGTCCCGGCTTCAACCTTGACCTGCTGCAAAGCCTGCCGGCCCTCATGGCGCGGCATTGGCTGATCCGGCGTGACGTGCTGATCGAGGTCGGTGGTTACCAGGCCGATTTCAGCAAGGCGCTGGAATTCGATCTGCTGCTGCGCATCATCGAGCAAGGCGGGCTGGGCGGCCTGGCTCACCTCGACGAACCGCTGCTGATTGCCCAGGCCTCGGTGCTGGAAGAGAACGCCGACGAGCGTCAGGCGCTGCTGCGTCATCTCGGCAATCGTGGCTACAAGGCGAAGATCACCTCGGCCAAACCGGGCACCTATCAGGTCGACTATCGCCACGCGGAACAGCCGCTGGTATCGGTCATCGTGCCGGCCAGCGACGATCTGCCGGCCCTGCAACGGTGCCTGGAAGGCCTGCTGCTCAGAACCCGCTACACCCGCTATGAAGTGTTGATCGCGGCCAGCTCGAATCAGTCGGCCGCTGTCAATGACTGGCTGGGCACACTGAGCCAGGCCAGGGTGCGGGTGCTGCACGCCGACCAGCCGCTCGACAGCGTGGCGCTGTGCAACGCCGCCAGCCAGCAGGCGCAGGGTGAATACCTGGTGCTGATGGCGGCGGACAGCGAAGTGGTCAATCCGAACTGGATCGAGTCGCTGCTCAACCATGCCCAGCGTCCGGAAGTCGGCGTGGTCGGCGCGAAACTGGTCGACCGCGATGGCAAGATCGCCCAGGCCGGCCTGATTCTCGGCCTCAATGGCGGTGTCGGCTCGGCCTTCGTCGGTGACAAGCATGATGCCGATGGCTATATGCAGCGTCTGGCCGTGGAGCAGAACTACTCGGCGGTGTCGGGCGTGTGCCTGATGATCGGCAAGGAGCTGTTTGACGCGCTGGGAGGCCTGGACGAGCAGTTCGCCGAAGGCTTCAGCGACGTCGACCTGTGCCTGAAGGCCGGTCAGGCCGGTTTCCTCAACGTGTGGACGCCGCTGGTTCAGGTCATCCATTCGGGTGACGTCGCGCAGTCCCCGCAAGCGCTGCAAGCGCTGCGTGAAAAATGGTCCTCGGCTTTCGCCCAGGACGCCGCCTACAACGCCAACCTGAGCCTGAGCGGCAAAGGTTTTGTTCTCAACGAAAGTGCTTCGCTGGACTGGGCGCAGTTGCTCGCCTAAGCCTTCGCACAGGGAACAGGATTCAAGACATGTTCAACGGTAAATCGATCTTCATCTCCGGTGGCACCGGCTCGTTCGGTCGCAACTTCATCCGCCGCCTGCTTGAGCAATACCAGCCCAAGCGGGTGGTGGTGTTCTCCCGCGATGAACTCAAGCAGTACGAAATGCAGCAGACGTTCAACGCGCCGTGCATGCGGTACTTCCTCGGTGACGTGCGCGACGCCGACCGTCTGCGCCAGGCCATGCGCGGCATCGACTACGTGGTGCATGCCGCCGCGTTGAAGCAGGTGCCGGCGGCGGAATACAACCCGACCGAGTGCATCCGCACCAACGTCAACGGCGCGGAAAACATCATCGCCGCTGCCATCGACAACGGCGTGAAGCAAGTCGTGGCGCTGTCCACCGACAAGGCCGCGAGCCCGATCAACCTGTACGGCGCGACCAAGTTGCTGTCGGACAAATTGTTCGTCGCCGCCAACAACATCGCTGGTGAGCAACAGACGCGATTCGCCGTGGTGCGCTACGGCAACGTTGCCGGTTCGCGCGGTTCGGTGGTGCCGTTCTTCAGCAAGCTGATCGCCGATGGCGCCACTGAGCTGCCGATCACCGACGAGCGCATGACCCGGTTCTGGATCACCCTCGACCACGGCGTGCAGTTCGTTCTCGACAGCTTCGCGCGGATGCACGGCGGCGAAGTGTTCGTGCCGAAGATCCCGTCGATCCGCGTCGTCGATCTGGCGCGGGGCATGGCCGAGCATCTGCCACACAAAAACGTCGGCATCCGTCCGGGAGAAAAGCTGCACGAGCTGATGGTGCCGCTGGATGACGCGCGGATGACCCTGGAATTCGCCGATCACTACACCATCCAGCCGTCGATCCGTTTCACCAGCGTCGACGTGGATTTTGCCGTGGACCGTCTCGGCGAGCGCGGCCGGCCGGTAGGCGAGGACTTCGAATACCGCTCCGACACCAACCCGCATTTCCTCTCGGTGGGCCAGATCGCCGACCTGCACGCGAAGCTGTCGGCATGATTCCCTACGGCCGGCAGAGCGTCGATCAGGCCGATATCGACGCGGTGGTCGAGGTGTTGCAATCGGACTGGCTGACCCAGGGGCCGACCATCGAACGCTTCGAGCAAGCGGTGGCCGAACGTTGCCAGGCGGATTTCGCCGTGGCGGTGTGCAACGCCACGGCGGCGCTGCACATTGCCTGCGTGGCGGCGGGGCTGGGGCCGGGCGACCATTTGTGGACGACGCCGAACACCTTTCTCGCCTCGGCCAACTGCGGGCGTTATTGCGGCGCCGATGTCGACTTCGTGGACATCGATCCGCTGACCTGGAACCTCGATGCCGAGGTGCTGGCCGACAAACTCGACCGCGCCGAGCAAACCGGGACACTGCCCAAAGTGCTGGTGGCGGTGGCGTTCTCCGGGCAGAGCTGCGACATGCGGCGCATTGCCGAACTGGCCGAGCGCTACAACTTCACGGTGATCGAAGACGCGTCCCACGCAGTCGGTGCGTCCTATGCGGGGCGCCCGGTCGGGTGCGGTGAATTCGCCGCGATGACCGTGTTCAGTTTCCACCCGGTGAAGATCATCACCAGCGCCGAAGGCGGCATGGTGCTGACCAATCGCCCGGAACTGGCCGAGCGCCTGCAACGCCTGCGCAGCCACGGCATGACCCGTGATCCGCAACAGATGACCGAACCCAGCCACGGCCCGTGGTACTACCAGCAGATCGAGCTGGGCTTCAATTACCGGATCACCGATCTGCAAGCCGCGCTGGGTTTGTCGCAGCTCGACAAACTGGACGTTTTCATCGCCCGGCGTCGTGAACTGGCGGCGCGCTACAACCGGTTGCTGGCGTACCTGCCGGTGACACTGCCGAGCGCGCAGCCTGAGGCCGAATCCGCCTGGCACCTGTACGTGATTCGCTTGCAGAGCGAGCGCATCGGCCTCAGCCACCGTCAGGTGTTCGAAGGCTTGCGCGCGGCCGGTATCGGCGTGAACCTGCACTATATTCCGTTGCACTTGCAGCCGTACTATCGTGACCTGGGTTTCGCCGAAGGGGACTTTCCCGAGGCCGAACGTTATTACACCGAAGCGATCAGCCTGCCGATGTTTCCGCTGTTGAGCGATGCGCAACAGGATCATGTGGTGGAGCAACTGCGTCGTCTGACCGAATAAATTGCCTGTGGCGACGGATGGGAATCTGCAATGCGTGACCTGAGTGAGCAGGAAAAATTCTGGCAGGGCGAGTTCGGTAACCAGTACGTCGAACGCAACGTCGGCCAGCCGCTGGTGGCGGCCAACCTGGCGTTGTTCGCCAAGGCGCTGACCCGCGCCGGCCGCATCGAGAGCCTGGTGGAACTGGGCACCAACGCCGGCAACAACTTGCAGGCGCTGCGTCAGTTGCTGCCGCGATGCGCGTTGTTCGGCGTCGAGATCAACGCCAGTGCCTGCGCCCAGGCGCAAGCACTGGACATTGCGCAGATCTGGCACGGTTCGCTGTTCGACTTTCCCCGCGAGCGCCGCTACGACCTGACCCTCAGCAAAGGCGTGCTGATTCACCTGGCGCCGGAACTGTTGCCGGCGGCCTATGCGCAGCTGTACGAACTGAGCCAGCGCTACATCCTGATCGCTGAGTACTACAACCCGGCGCCGGTGGAAGTGTCTTATCGCGGCAACAGCGGCAAGCTGTTCAAGCGCGATTTTGCCGGTGAAATGCTCGATCGCTATCCCGACCTGCAACTGCTGGACTACGGCTTCGGTTATCACCGCGATCCGCAGTTCCCGGTCGACGACATCACCTGGTTTCTTCTGGAAAAACGCTCTTGAGCAACGTGGCGATCATCCCGGCGCGCGGTGGCAGCAAACGCATCCCGCGCAAGAACCTCAAGCCGTTCGATGGTGTGCCGATGATTGTCCGCTCGATCCGCACGACACTGGATTCGCGGTTGTTCGATCAGGTGGTGGTCAGTACCGATGACGAGGAAATCGCCGACGTGTCTCGGGCGCATGGCGCCGACGTGCCGTTCCTGCGTCCGGCGCAACTGGCCGATGATTTCACCGGCACGGCGGCGGTGATCGTGCATGCCTTGCAGCAACTGCCGGCCTTCGATTACGCCTGCTGCGTGTACGCCACGGCACCGCTGTTGCAGGCGCGGTATCTGCGTGAGGGGTTTGAGTTGCTGGAACAGCATGCGGACAAGTCGTTCGCCTTTTCGGTCAGCAGTTTCGGTTTTCCGGTGCAGCGCGCGTTGACTCTGGACGGGCAGGGCGCCCTGACCGCACTGTATCCGCAATTTCGCGACACCCGTTCCCAGGATTTGCCCGAGGCCTTCCAGGATGCCGGCCAGTTCTATTGGGGCCGGCGCGAGGCGTGGCTGCGCGGCGAGGTGCTCTATTCGCCGGCCAGCCTGCCGGTGATTCTGCCCCGGCATCTGGTGCAGGACATCGACACCGCCGAAGACTGGACGCGCGCCGAGTATCTCTACGCCGCGCTCAAGGCCGGCGGAGAACTGCAATGAGAGTGCTGATTCGCGCCGACGCGTCGCCGACCATCGGCAGCGGTCACATTGCCCGCTGTCTGACCCTGGCCAGGGTGCTGCGCGCCCAGGGCAGTCACGTAGCGTTTGCCTGCCGTCGCTTGCCGGGGCATCGGCTGGAGGCCTTGCAGGCCGAGGGCTTCGCAACCTTCGCGTTGCCGGATCGCTATCCCGGTGAGGACCCACAGCAGGCCATCGAGTCGATGCTGCCGTGGCAGGCGGACATCGACGCCCTGGCCGCGCTGCTCGACGGCCAGACCGACTTCGACTGGATCATCGTCGATCATTACGGCCTCGATCATCACTGGCAGACCGCCGCGCGCCGCTGGGCGCTGCGGATTGCCGCCGTGGATGATCTGGCGACCCGTCGCTACAGCGTCGATCTGTTGCTCAACCAGAATCTGTCGGGTCTCAGCGAAAACTATGCGCCGCTGCTGCCCGAGAATTGCCGGACGCTGCTCGGCCCGCGTTACGCCATGCTGCGCGACGAGTTCGATTGCCCGGCCATTGCGATCAAGCCGGTCGCGCGGCGGGTGCTGGTGAACTTCGGCGGTTTCGACGCGGCGCGGCAGACGCACCACGCGATGCTTGCGCTGGCGAACTTTCCCGAACTGGAAGTGGACTTCGTCGCTGGCGCCGACAACCCGGCGTGGGTACAGATGCAGGCCCTGGCCGAGACGCGGCCGAACTGGCGCCTGCACAGTTTTGTCAGTGATTTTTATCAACGCATGACCGAGGCCGATCTGTTCATCGGCGCGGGCGGCGGCACCAGTTGGGAGCGTGCGGCGATGGGCCTGCCGACGATCTGCATCGCGGTGTCGAACAACCAGCAGACCAACGGCGAGGTGATGGCGGCGGCGGGCGTGCATGTGTTCATGGGCGCACGGGAGCAGGTCAGCGTCGAGCAACTGCGCGATGCCATCGGTTTTGTCAGCGAGAATTTTTACCTGCGCCAGAGCCTGGCCGAGCGTTCGCGGCAACTGGTCGACGGACGCGGGGCGCAGCGGGTGGCGGCGGCACTGGCTGGCGCGGTCCTCACCTTGCGTGTGGCGACGCTGGACGACGCGCAGTTGCTGTTCGACGGTCGCAATGCCGAGGCGGTGCGGCGCTGGTCGCTGGAGACCGGGGTGATCGAATGGCCGGCGCACCTGAACTGGCTGACCGCGAGTCTGAGCAATCCCCAGCGTCTGTTGCTGATCGCCGAGGCCGACGACGGCCCGGTGGGTGTCTTGCGCTACGACCTGCGCGGCTTCGAGGCCGAAGTCTCGCTGTATCTGTTCGAAGGCCGCTTCGGCCTCGGCTGGGGCAGGGCGTTGCTGGCGCGGGGCGAGGCGTTCGTCAGCGCGCACTGGCCGTCCCTCACTGCAATCACCGCGCAGGTGCTGCCGGCCAATCGGCCCTCGCTGACTGTATTTCACGACGCCGGGTTCAGCCAGGCTGCCTGCGCGTTCATCAAGGTTTTGAAGGAACACCGCCCATGAGCAGTTTCAGGATTGGCGACCGTCTGATCGGTGCCGACGCACCGCCGTTCATCATTGCCGAGATGAGCGGCAACCATAACCAGTCGCTGGACGTGGCGCTGCAGATTGTCGATGCAGCGGCGAAGGCCGGGGCGCACGCCTTGAAGCTGCAAACCTACACCGCCGAGACCATGACCCTGGATCTGGCCGAGGGCGAGTTCTTCATCAAGGACCCGAACAGCCTGTGGGCCGGCACGTCTTTGTACGATCTGTATGAAAAGGCCCATACCCCATGGGAGTGGCACGCGCCGATTTTCGCCCGGGCCAAAGCCTTGGGGATGCTCGCGTTCTCGACGCCGTTCGATGATTCGGCAGTGGATTTTCTCGAAAGCCTCGACGTGCCGGCCTACAAGATCGCCAGTTTCGAAAACACCGACCTGCCGCTGATCCGCCGCGTGGCCGCCACGGGCAAGCCGCTCATCATCTCCACCGGCATGGCGAGCATCGCCGAGCTCGATGAAACCGTGCGCGCCGCCCGTGAGGCCGGGTGCAAGGATCTGGTGCTGCTCAAATGCACCAGCACCTACCCGGCAACCCCGGTCAACAGCAACGTGCGCACGATCCCGCATCTGCGCGAGCTGTTCGGTTGCGAAGTGGGGCTGTCGGATCACTCGATGGGCGTCGGTGTCTCGGTGGCGGCCGTGGCGCTCGGGGCGACCGTGGTGGAAAAGCACTTTACCCTCGATCGCGCTGCCGGCGGGGTCGACGCCAGTTTCTCCCTGGAGCCGGCGGAACTCGCCAGCCTGGTGCTGGAAACCGAACGCGCCTGGCAGGCCATGGGCCAGGTGCATTACGGGGTGACGGAGGCCGAGCGCAAGTCGCTGGTGTACCGTCGGTCGCTGTACGTCACCGCCGACATGGCCGCCGGTGAACCCTTCACGGCCGCCAACCTGCGCGCCATCCGTCCCGGCCTCGGTCTGCCGCCCAAGCACACCGATGCCGTCCTCGGCCGCCGCGCGCGCGCGCCGATCAAACGTGGCACGCCGCTGGACTGGTCGTTGGTCGAATAACCCGATCTGCAACCGATTCGGCAAAATGGCGTGACCTGCGAGTCATAACGCGCATCTTCACTGTATTGTAATGACCGGGGAGATGGCGCCTGACCCGTTATCGGTTTCAGTGATAGCCCTCTGCGCTCCCCGTGGCTGCCCGTTGTGGCGGCCGTTTTCTGTTTGTCGGCGCCCCTCGAATCCTTGCGAGCGGTGGTATTGGGCTGTTTATTATTGGGAAGCCGTAATGATTGGCATAAAAAGCATTGCGAGCTACGTTCCTGTAGCCGGCGTGGACAATTACGCACAAGGTGCAAAATTCGAGAAGGATGAAGAATTCATCCTCGGCAAGATCGGTTCGGCCTTCCTGCCCCGCAAGGATGCGGACCAGGAAACTTCCGATCTGTGCGTTGAAGCGGCCAATGCGCTGTTTGCCAGCAATCCTGAGCTGAAACGTGAATCCATCGATGCGCTGATCGTCGTCACCCAGAACGGTGATGAAGAAGGCCTGCCGCACACGGCGGCGATCGTTCAGGACAAGCTCGGTCTGCCGACCCACGTTGCTGCGTTCGACATCTCCCTGGGCTGCTCCGGTTACGTTTACGGCATCTACGCGATCAAGGGTTTCATGGAAGCCGCCGGTCTGAAGAACGGCCTGCTGATCACCGCCGACCCGTACTCGAAGATCGTTGACCCGGAAGATCGCAACACCACCATGCTGTTCGGCGATGCCGCCACTGCGACCTGGATGGGTGAAGATCCGACCTGGGCGCTGGGCAAGGCCAAGTTCGGCACCGACGGCTCCGGCGCACCGCACCTGAAAGTCACCGACGGCGTGTTCTTCATGAACGGTCGCCAGGTGTTCAACTTCGCGTTGCTCAAGGTTCCGGCGCATTTGCACGAATTACTCGACGATTCTGCCCTCAAGGCCGATGACATCGATGCGTTCTGCATCCACCAGGGCAGTGCGGCAATCGTCGACGCCGTGGCTCGGCGTTTCGAGGGAGAGCCGGAGAAGTTCATCAAGGACATGGTCGAGACCGGCAACACCGTGTCGTCGAGCATTCCGCTGCTGCTGGAGAAACACGCTCTCGATTCCCAATGGCAGCGCATTGCGATCAGTGGTTTCGGGGTCGGTCTGTCGTGGGGCTCGGCGATCATCTACCGCCCGTGAGTCGGTAAAAAACAGTCGATACAAAAATAGCGTTCAAGGCTAACCTTGAACGCTATTTTTTTGCCTGAAGGGAGCGCGAGGCGTCATGAGCGAGTTTTTCCAATCCAACGCCGAGGTCATCGAGCGCCGCTGGCCGCGCCTGCTCGCCCGTCTGCTGGGTGAAGACAGCACGGCGATCGACGCGGAACTGACTCAGGGGCTGGGTTCGACGCTGAGCATTGCCGGGATTCAGCTCACCAGTCGCCATGATCGTGTTCACGAAGCGCGGGTCCAGGCGGCGAGCCTGCCGGCGGACAAGCCGCAACTGCATGTCTACGGCACCGGCCTTGGCGATTTGCCGACGGTATTGCTGGAGCGCGCCGGACTCGAGCGCTTGTATGTGCATATCCTCAACGGCGCGCTGTTCAGTCTCGTGCTGCAATTGCTCGACCAGCGTTATTGGCTGCAAGACCCTCGGGTGGAGCTGTTGTATGCCGGCGATCTGGCGGACATCTGCACGCCGTTCTTTGCCCTGCCTGCCGAAATGCTGCTGGCGGATGACTTCAACGCGAAGATCCGTGATCGCCTGGTCAGCGAAGTGCACCTGAGCTTCAACAACCGCGAGTTCGACCCGCAATCGCCCTTCATCCAGCAGCGCTTGCAGGAGTGCTTGCCGGTGTTGCTGGCTGACGATGACGTGGCGACCTTGTTTGGCACCTGCGCGGGTCGGGAAATCTATGTGATCGGCACCGGACCGACCCTTGAGGGGCATTTCGAGCGCCTGGCGGCAGTGCGTGGCCAGGCGCAGCGTCCGCTGTTCATTTGCGTCGACACCGCTTATCGGCCGCTACGCGAGCACGGGATCGTGCCTGACTTCGTGGTAAGCATCGATCAGCGCATCAGCTTTCGCCATTTGCCCTGGGAAGACTCCGACGGCATCCCGCTGGTGTATCTGCCGATGAGCGATCCGCAGGTGTTGAAAGCCTGGAAGGGCAAGCGCTATGGCGGCTACTCGGCCAGTCCGGTGTACGCCGGCCTGCGTGATCAACATCCACGGGCCTTGCTGCATGTGGGTGGCAGCGTGATTCACCCGGCGGTGGATCTGGCGGTGAAGATGGGCGCAGGGCGGATCACTCTGTTTGGCGCCGACTTCGCGTTTCCGATGAACAAGACCCACGCCGGCTGGAACGACGGTGATCTGGGGCCGTCGGTGAATCAGGCGCGGCATTGGGTGCGTGACGGGTTCGGTGAGCGGGTCAGTACGCAGCTCAACTTCCGCGGCTATTTGTGTGTGCTGGAGCGCTATATCGCCACCCAGCCGCAGGTGCAGTTCCTCAACAGCAGTCGCGCGGGCGCGCAGATTGCCGGGACCACGCTCAATCAGGAGTTCGTGCGATGAGTGCGCTGCGCAAGTGTGTCGACGAATGCCGGCAGTGCGCCGGGCTGTTTCGGCTGGGACGGGATGTCGAGGCGGCGTTGACCATGGTCGAGGTCTTCGAGGGGGCGCAGCAGTGGCTGGTGTCCGCGTCTGCCGAAGTCCGGCAGTCGTGGGCGCAGGTGCTCACGCAGATGCTCGATTGTCAGGAGCGTCAGGACTGGCTCGGGCTGGCCGACTTCATGGAGTATGAGTTGATCGATTTGCTGGAACGGGCGCCGGGCTGAAAATGCCCGAGCGCTTTGGCGCGCAGGTTTGCGCCGTGTGCGCTTTTTGACGTCATTTTATTGAAGGGAAAGTGCTGCTAAGTCTTTGTTTTCTAGGGGGTGGCAGGTTGATGGCAAATTTTTTCAAAAAAGCCCTCAAGCAACCTGCAAACCCGACGATAACTATTACGAAGGTTCTCTAGGCCATACCCGGCGGTTGCCAGGGCCGGAAGCCGCAGTACCCAACCAACGAGGAATTCGTCATGGCTTTAACAGTAAACACCAACACCACGTCGTTGAACGTTCAGAAAAACCTGAACCGCGCTTCTGACGCTCTGTCGACTTCGATGCAGCGCCTGTCTTCCGGCCTGAAAATCAACAGCGCTAAAGACGACGCCGCTGGCCTGCAAATCGCTACCCGTATGTCTTCGCAGATCCGTGGTAACACCCAGGCGATCCAGAACGCCAACGACGGTATCTCCGTTGCTCAGACCGCTGAAGGCGCTCTGCAAGCTTCGACCGACATCCTGCAGCGTATGCGTGAACTGGCTGTTAAAGCACGTAACGGCACCAACGGCACTGCTGACCAGACCGCAACCAACGCTGAATTCGCTCAGATGTCTGACGAAATCACCCGTATCTCGGCTGCTACCAACCTGAACGGCAAAAACCTGCTGGACGGTTCGGCTGGTACTGTGACCCTGCAAGTGGGCGCAAACACCGGTTCGGCTAACCACATCGACCTGGTACTGAGCGGCAAGTTCGACGCTGCAAGCCTGTCGGTAGGTAGCGGTACTGTTGTTCTGACCGGTGCTACTTCCGCAGCCGCCGCTTCGAACATCGACAACGCGATCACCGCGATCGACGCTGCAATTGCGAACATCAACGCCACCCGCGCCGCTCTGGGTGCTTCGCAAAACCGTCTGACCAGCACCATCTCCAACCTGCAGAACATCACTGAAAACACCACTGCTGCACAAGGTCGCGTACAAGATACCGACTTCGCCGCAGAGACTGCTAACCTGACCAAGCAGCAAACCCTGCAACAGGCTTCGACCTCCGTTCTGGCTCAAGCCAACCAACTGCCTTCCGCTGTACTGAAGCTGCTTCAGTAATTTCGGAATGAGTTTTGGCGGGGGAGTGCGCTTGTCGTGCTCTCTCGCTTTTTCACGTTAGGAGGTGATGGACATGGACATGAGCGTAAAGCTTAACGTGTCTTATCCGGCTCCCAAGCCAGCAACCCCTGTTGTTGAAAAGCCGTCAGAGACGCCTAAAGTCACCAGTACCACCGATGCTTCGGCTGCAGAAAAGCATCAGGATACGGATGAGGCGAAATTGAAGCTGGCGGTGCAAGAGATCGAAAAATTCGTCCAGTCGATCAAGCGCAACCTGGAGTTCTCGATCGACGAGCATTCCGGCAAGGTCATCGTCAAGGTGATCGCCAGCGAGACGGGCGAGGTCGTACGACAGATCCCCTCCGCTGAAGCTCTCAAACTGGCAGACAGTCTCGCCAATGCGAGTCATGTGTTGTTCGACGCCAAGGTCTGATAGCTGGCATGAATAGTGTTTGTCATTCCCCATGACGCCTGGAAGGGTCAAAAGACTGGCAGCAATTTGAAGGGAGAGGCACATGGCAAGTCCAATTTTACCGGGTACGGGCCTGGGTTCCGGCCTGGACATCGGTGCAATCGTTACTGCGCTGGTCAACGCTGACAAGTCGCCGAAACAGACGCAGATCGATTCCCAGACAAAAACCAATACGCTGAAGATCTCCGGTATCGGTACGCTGAAGAGTGCGCTGACCGCATTCCAGACGGCGATGACCAACCTGAGCAGCAAGACCAACCCTGCGTTTGCCGGTTTCACGGCGACTTCGGGCACGCCGTCGATCCTGACCGCGACCTCCGATAACACCGCAGTGTCGGGCAGCTACAGTGTGGTTGTGAGTCAACTGGCCACCGGCTCGAAAATTGCCAGCGCATCCTTTGCCGGCGGTGCTACCAGTGCCATTCCGAGTGGTACTCTGAAAATCAGTCAGAATGGCACTGATTACAATGTCACGATTCCGGCCAATGCGACGTTGCAGAGCACCCGTGATGCCATCAACACGGCTCAGGGCGCCAACGGCATTTCCGCCAACATCGTGACCGACGCCACTGGCGCTTCGCGCCTGGTGATCAACTCGAGCAAGACGGGTGCGGGTTCCGACATGACGGTCAGCGGTATTGCCGGTCTGGAAATCGACGGCACCCAGGTGATGGCCACCAACCCGGCGCCTGGCGCCTCCGGTGCGGTCAGTGCGCTGGCCAAGGATGCGTCGCTGACCATCGATGGCCTGGCCGTGACCAGCAAGAGCAATACGGTAACCGGTGCAATCAGTGGTCTGACCATGAACCTGGTCGCTGCCAGCCCTGGCACACCGCCAACGCCGGCGATTGTCAGCGTTGATGCCAACACCAAGGGCCTGCAGACATCGATCCAGGCGTTTGTCGATGCCTACAACACGCTCAAGAGCACCGTTGACACCTTGTCCAAGGCAACGCCGGACGAAGATGGCAAACTGACCGTTCAGGCGGCGTTCACTGGCGATGCGCTGCCGCGTTCGCTCATTGCCGATATCCGTGGTCAATTGACCGCTACCGGTGCCGGCGGACCACTGGCCGTGCTGTCGCAGTTGGGTGTTCTGACCGACCGTGATACCGGTAACCTGAAGTTCGACACCGCTGCATTCACCAAGACCATGGCCCAACCGGGCATGACCGGTCAGGTCCAGCAGCTGTTCACCGGCACCGATGACACCAACGGTCTGCTGGCGCGGATGAGCAAGGCGGTGGATCCGTATCTCAAGGCGCCCACCGGCAGTACCGCTACCGGTGGCTTGCTGGATCAGCGTCTGACGATCCTGAACAACAACACGAAGAACATCACCAATCAGCAATTGGCGCTGGATCTGCGTGTGGCCAACCTGACCAAGACCCTGACGGCGAAGTACAACGCCATGGACTTGCTGGTCGGGCAAATGAAGGCAACGGCGAGCAACATCACGTCGTTCTTCTCTTCGCTGAACGCCCAGCAATCCGCGAAGTAACATGCAGGAACGACAAAAACCCGGCTGCGCTTTCAGGCGCGCGCCGGGTTTTTGTCTTTTCATCTAAAGTTTCCAGGCTCGCAGGCGATACACTGGCTATACGAGTCATTGTGGCAAATGAGGTAGAACATGAATCCGATGTTGGCCCTTCGGCAATACCAGAAAGTCGGCGCGCAGGCGCAGACGTCCGAAGCGAGTCCCCACCGCTTGGTGCAGATGCTGATGGAAGGTGGCCTGGACCGTATCGCTCAGGCCAAGGGCGCCATCGAGCGCAAGGATATTCCGGGCAAATGCACGGCGATCAGCAAGGCCATCGGCATTGTCAGTGGCCTGCGCGAAGGTCTGGATCTGGAGAATTCCGCCGATACGCTGGGGGATCTGGACGGCCTCTATATCTACATGATGAAGCGTCTGGCCGAGGCGAATATCAGCAGCGACCCGCGCGTTCTCGACGAGGTTGCCGGCCTGCTGAGCACGGTGAAAGAGGGCTGGGACGCCATCGCGCCTGTGCCTGCTCCTCAGTTTTAAGGAGGTTGTCATGAGTGCCGTATTGCAGCGAATCGAAGATACCCGCATGGCGCTGGTCAGCGCGCTGGCCGAACGCAACTGGGAGGCCATCGGTCAATTGGACCTGGATTGCCGTTCCTGCATGGAAGACGTCTTGAGTGAAGCGTCGCTGGATGAAGAGGCGTTGCGCGGTAATCTCGAGGAGTTGCTGCACGTCTACAAGGAGTTGCTGGAAGTGGCCATGGGCGAGCGCCAGGCGATAGTCGACGAGATGTCGCAGATCACTCAAGCGAAGAATGCGGCAAAGGTTTACCATCTGTTTGGTTAATTAACCCCCAGTTAATCCAGGCATGTGCGCCATAAATTTGACTGTGCACGGTTTTTTGACTTAACTAGTGGCTGTTTTCAGATTGAAGGCGTCTACAGGCACAAGGTGTCCTGCAAGCGTCTCGCTTGCCCACTCATTTCGGGCATTGAGTTGACTAGGGAAGTTGCTATTGCATGTGGCGTGAAACCAAAATTCTGCTGATCGATGACGATAGCGTCCGCCGCCGCGATCTGGCGGTGATTTTAAATTTTCTCGGTGAAGAAAATTTACCCTGCGGTAGCCATGACTGGCAGCAGGCTGTCGGCTCTTTGTCGTCAAGTCGTGAAGTCATTTGTGTGCTGATCGGGACGGTCAATGCTCCGGGTGCGCTTCTGGGCTTGTTAAAGACACTCTCAACCTGGGATGAGTTCCTTCCGGTTTTGCTGATGGGTGATAATTCTTCCGTCGACTTGCCTGAAGACCAGCGCCGCCGAGTGCTTTCGACCCTCGAAATGCCGCCGAGCTACAGCAAGCTGCTCGACTCCCTGCACCGTGCCCAGGTCTACCGCGAGATGTACGACCAGGCCCGCGAGCGCGGCCGTCATCGCGAACCCAATCTGTTCCGCAGCCTCGTCGGCACCAGCCGGGCGATCCAGCACGTGCGTCAGATGATGCAGCAAGTGGCCGACACCGACGCCAGCGTGCTGATCCTTGGCGAGTCCGGGACCGGCAAGGAAGTGGTCGCGCGCAACCTGCATTACCATTCCAAGCGCCGCGATGCGCCGTTCGTGCCGGTCAACTGTGGCGCGATTCCGGCCGAGTTGCTGGAAAGCGAATTGTTCGGTCACGAGAAGGGTGCCTTCACCGGTGCGATCACCAGCCGTGCCGGGCGTTTCGAGCTGGCCAACGGCGGTACGCTGTTCCTTGACGAAATCGGCGACATGCCGCTGCCGATGCAGGTCAAGCTGCTGCGCGTGTTGCAAGAGCGCACCTTCGAACGCGTGGGCAGCAACAAGACCCAGAGCGTCGATGTGCGCATCATCGCTGCGACCCACAAGAATCTCGAAAGCATGATCGAGATCGGCACCTTCCGCGAAGATCTCTACTATCGCCTGAACGTGTTCCCGATCGAGATGGCGCCGCTGCGTGAGCGGGTCGAGGACATTCCGCTGCTGATGAACGAGCTGATCTCGCGCATGGAGCACGAGAAGCGCGGTTCGATCCGTTTCAACTCCGCCGCGATCATGTCCCTGTGCCGTCACGGCTGGCCGGGCAACGTCCGCGAACTGGCCAACCTGGTGGAGCGCATGGCGATCATGCACCCGTACGGGGTGATCGGCGTGGTCGAGTTGCCGAAGAAATTCCGCTACGTCGACGACGAAGACGAGCAAATGGTCGACAGCCTGCGCAGCGATCTCGAAGAGCGTGTGGCGATCAACGGTCATACTCCGGACTTCACGGTCAACGCCATGCTGCCGCCGGAAGGCCTCGACCTGAAGGACTACCTCGGTGGTCTGGAGCAGGGCCTGATTCAGCAGGCGCTGGACGACGCCAACGGTATTGTGGCGCGCGCCGCTGAACGCCTGCGTATCCGTCGCACCACGCTGGTGGAGAAGATGCGCAAGTACGGCATGAGCCGGCGCGAAGGTGATGAACAGGCGGATGATTGACGCCTGTTTTTCAACCGCTTCATTTATAAGCGGTTTTTTTTAGGCACGGGTATTGCTACGTCCCTCGCAACGTTCCGTTTCACTGACGGTCAGCCAAGCGAGTGAGCACAATGCCCCAAGCCTCCCAGATGTCTTCTGTTGCCGATTCTTCGGGGCAACTGCCGTCCGTTGAGCAGGCGAGCCGTCAGGGGCTTGAGCAGGCGTTCGCCCTGTTCAATCAGATGTCCAGCCAGTTGACCGATTCCTACAGCATGCTCGAAGCGCGGGTCACCGAGCTCAAGGGCGAGCTGGCGGTGGTCAGCGCCCAGCGCATGCAGGAGCTGGCGGAAAAAGAGCGGCTGGCCAACCGTCTGCAAAATCTTCTCGATCTGTTGCCCGGTGGCGTCATTGTCATTGATGGGCACGGCATTGTGCGTGAAGCCAATCCGGCGGCCATCGAGCTGCTGGGCCTGCCGCTGGAAGGCGAGTTGTGGCGTCAGGTGATTGCCCGCTGCTTCGCGCCACGCGAAGACGACGGTCATGAAATCTCCCTGAAGAACGGTCGGCGCCTGTCGATTGCCACCCGTTCGCTGGATGCCGAACCCGGGCAATTGGTCTTGCTCAACGACCTGACTGAAACCCGCCACCTGCAGGATCAACTGGCGCGCCACGAGCGTCTGTCATCCCTGGGGCGTATGGTCGCTTCGCTGGCCCATCAGATTCGTACCCCGTTGTCCGCCGCCTTGCTCTACGCCAGTCATTTGACTGAGCAGGAATTGCCGGTCGCCACCCAGCAGCGTTTCGCCGGGCGCCTCAAGGAGCGCCTGCACGAGCTGGAGCATCAGGTGCGCGACATGCTGGTATTCGCGCGCGGCGAGTTGCCGCTGACCGATCGCATCACGCCCAATGCCTTGATGCAGTCCTTGCAGGCCGCTGCGCTGACCCATGTGCAGGACCTGCCGATCCGTTGGCAGTGCGACAGCCATACCGGTGAGTTGCTGTGCAATCGCGACACTCTGGTCGGCGCCGTGCTCAACCTGATTGAAAACGCGATCCAGGCCAGTGGCGGTGATATTCGTTTGAAAGTGCATTTCTACACCCGTGACAACACCTTGCGCCTGTCTGTCAGTGACAGCGGCAGCGGCATCGAACCGGTGGTGCTGGCGCGTCTGGGCGAACCGTTTTTTACCACCAAGGTCACCGGCACCGGCCTGGGCCTGACCGTGGTCAAGGCTGTGGCGCGGGCGCATCAGGGAGAATTGCAGTTGCGCTCGCGGGTCGGGCGCGGCACGTGCGCGCAGGTGATCCTGCCGCTGTTTTCCGCTGCACAGGGAGCTGAGTGAAGGACATGGGCATCAAGGTTCTGCTGGTCGAGGACGACCGCGCGCTGCGTGAGGCGCTGGCCGATACGCTGCTGCTTGCCGGCCACGATTACCACGCGGTGGGTTCGGCCGAGGAGGCCTTGAAGGCGGTCGAGCGCGAGGCGTTCAGTCTGGTGGTCAGCGACGTCAACATGCCGGGTATGGACGGTCATCAGTTGCTGGGTCTGCTGCGTGCCCGTCAGCCGCAATTGCCGGTGCTGCTGATGACGGCTCACGGCGCGGTCGAGCGTGCCGTCGACGCCATGCGCCAGGGCGCGGCGGACTATCTGGTCAAGCCGTTCGAGCCCAAGGCCTTGCTGGATCTGGTGGCGCGCCACGCGCTGGGCAGTGTCGGCGGCGGCAGTGATGTCGAAGGGCCGGTGGCGGTCGAGCCGGCCAGCGCCCAGTTGCTGGATCTGGCGGCGCGAGTGGCGCGCAGCGATTCGACCGTGCTGATTTCCGGCGAGTCCGGCACCGGCAAGGAAGTGCTGGCGCGCTACATCCATCAGCAATCCCACCGCGCCAGTCAGCCATTCATTGCGATCAATTGCGCGGCGATTCCGGACAACATGCTCGAGGCGACCCTGTTCGGTCACGAGAAGGGCTCGTTCACCGGCGCCATCGCGGCCCAGGCTGGCAAATTCGAACAGGCCGACGGCGGCACCATTCTGCTTGACGAAATTTCCGAAATGCCCCTGGGCCTGCAAGCCAAGTTGCTGCGGGTGTTGCAGGAGCGTGAAGTGGAGCGGGTCGGTGCGCGCAAGCCGATCACCCTCGACATCCGCGTGGTCGCGACCACCAACCGCGATCTGGCCGGGGAGGTGGCGGCGGGGCGTTTTCGCGAAGACCTGTTCTACCGGCTCTCGGTATTTCCGCTGGCCTGGCGCCCGCTGCGCGAGCGTACCGCCGATATCCTGCCACTGGCCGAGCGCCTGCTGGCCAAACACGTCAATAAAATGAAGCATGCGGCCGCCAGACTGTCGGTCGAGGCGCAGGCCTGTCTGACGGCTTATCCGTGGCCGGGCAACGTGCGGGAGCTGGATAACGCGATCCAGCGCGCGTTGATTCTGCAGCAGGGCGGTTTGATCCAGCCGCAGGATTTCTGTCTCGCCGGGCCAGTGACGTTCGCGCCGCTGCCTGTAGCGACAGCGGTGCCACACACTGTGCGAGAGGTCGAGGTTGAAAGCGATTCGGCCGGCGCTTTGGGTGATGACCTGCGTCGTCGTGAGTTCCAGATGATTATCGATACCCTGCGTGCCGAGCGTGGCCGGCGCAAGGAAGCGGCGGAAAAGCTCGGCATCAGCCCCCGCACCCTGCGCTACAAACTGGCACAGATGCGTGATGCGGGCATGGATGTCGAAGGGTATCTGTTCGCCACTTGAGTGATGGCGCAAACGTTTTCTCAAAACGCTGTCGGCGAGCTGGCACCGTTGTTGCTAATACCTGTGTAGCCGCTGAGTGAGTGTCAAAAAATTGCGGGCCGCCCAAGAGAGTAGACCATGAGCCAAGGTATTGAATTTAATCGATTGATGATGGACATGAAGGCCATGAAAATGGACGCCATGTCGAAGCCGCAATCGACTGCCGCTGTCCCTGAAATGGCGGGCAGCAGCTTTTCCGACATGCTCGGTCAGGCCATCAACAAAGTCAGCGATACCCAGCAGGCGTCGACCCAGCTGGCCAACGCCTTCGAAATCGGCAAGAGCGGCGTCGATTTGACGGATGTGATGATCGCGTCGCAAAAAGCCAGCGTGTCGTTCCAGGCTCTGACCCAGGTGCGCAACAAACTGGTTCAGGCTTATCAAGACATCATGCAGATGCCGGTTTAAGGACGAGATTGAGTCATGGCAGAAGCAGTCGCCGATAACGTTCCGGCCAAGGCCACCCCGATAGACGGCAAACCGCCGTTGTTCGGCCTGTCCTTCCTGGAAAACCTCTCCCAGATGACCATGCTGCGTCAGGTGGGCCTGTTGGTCGGCCTGGCTGCGAGCGTGGCGATTGGCTTTGCCGTGGTGCTGTGGTCGCAGCAGCCGGATTACCGTCCGTTGTACGGCAGCCTTGCCGGCATGGATGCCAAGCAGGTCATGGACACCCTGGCCTCCGCCGACATTCCCTACACCGTCGAACCGAACTCCGGCGCCTTGCTGGTCAAGGCCGATGACCTGTCCCGTGCGCGGCTCAAGCTCGCGGCCGCTGGTGTCACTCCCAGCGATGGCAATATCGGTTTTGAAATCCTCGACAAGGAGCAGGGTCTGGGCACCAGCCAGTTCATGGAAGCGACCCGTTATCGTCGCGGCCTCGAAGGCGAACTGGCCCGCACCATTTCCAGCCTGAACAACGTCAAGGGCGCGCGGGTTCACCTGGCGATTCCGAAGAGCTCGGTATTCGTGCGTGACGAACGCAAGCCAAGTGCTTCGGTTCTGGTCGAGCTGTACTCCGGCCGTTCGCTGGAGCCGGGTCAGGTCGTCGCCATCATCAATCTGGTGGCGACTTCCGTTCCCGAGCTGAGCAAATCGCAGATCACCGTCGTCGACCAGAAGGGCAACCTGCTCTCGGATCAGGCGGAAAACTCCGAAATGACCATGGCCGGCAAGCAGTTCGACTACAGCCGCCGCATGGAAAGCATGCTCACCCAGCGTGTACACAACATTCTGCAACCGGTACTGGGCAACGACCGCTACAAGGCTGAAGTCTCGGCGGACATCGATTTCAATGCCGTCGAATCGACTGCCGAGCAGTTCAACCCGGATCAGCCGGCGCTGCGCAGCGAACAATCGGTCAACGAACAGCGTACCGCCAGCAATGGCCCGCAAGGCGTGCCGGGTGCCCTGAGCAACCAGCCACCGTCGCCGGCCTCGGCGCCGCAGACCACCGGTGGTGCGCAAGCGGCTGCCGGCATGGTGCAGCCGGGTCAGCCCCTGGTTGACGCCAACGGCCAGCAGATCATGGACCCGGCCACCGGCCAGCCGATGCTGGCTCCGTATCCGGCGGACAAGCGTCAACAATCCACCAAGAACTTCGAACTCGACCGTTCCATCAGCCACACCAAACAGCAGCAGGGTCGCCTGAATCGCCTGTCGGTGTCGGTGGTGGTGGACGATCAGGTCAAGATCAACCCGGCCAACGGTGAAACCACCCGCGCGCCGTGGAGCGCCGACGAATTGGCGCGCTTCACCCGTCTGGTGCAGGACGCCGTCGGCTTCGATGCCAGCCGTGGCGACAGCGTCAGCGTGATCAACATGCCGTTCTCCGCCGAGCGCGGTGAAGTGGTTGCCGACATTCCGTTCTACTCCCAGCCGTGGTTCTGGGACATCGTCAAGCAAGTGCTGGGTGTGCTGTTCATCCTGGTGCTGGTGTTCGGCGTGCTGCGTCCTGTGCTCAACAACATCACCAACGGCGGCAAGGGCAAAGACCTGGCCGGCCTGGGTGGTGACGTCGAACTCGGTGGCATGGGCGGCCTGGATGGCGAACTGTCCAACGACCGCGTCAGCCTCGGCGGCCCGACCAGCATCCTGCTGCCGAGCCCGAGCGAAGGCTATGACGCACAGTTGAACGCAATCAAGAGTCTGGTGGCAGAAGACCCGGGTCGTGTGGCCCAGGTCGTGAAAGAGTGGATTAACGCAGATGAGTGATAACCGAGCCGCCGTCGCCAAATTGTCCCGGGTCGATAAAGCCGCGATTCTGCTGCTGTCCCTGGGTTCGACCGATGCCGCCCAAGTGCTGCGCCACATGGGGCCCAAAGAAGTTCAGCGGGTCGGTGTGGCCATGGCCCAGATGGGCAACGTCCACCGTGAGCAGGTCGAGCAGGTGATGAGCGAGTTCGTCGACATCGTCGGCGACCAGACCAGCCTGGGCGTCGGCTCCGACGACTACGTGCGCAAAATGCTGACTCAGGCCCTGGGTGAAGACAAGGCCAACGGCCTGATCGACCGCATCCTGCTCGGTGGCAACACCAGTGGCCTCGACAGCCTGAAATGGATGGAACCGCGCGCTGTTGCCGACGTGATCCGTTACGAACACCCGCAGATCCAGGCGATCGTGGTGGCGTACCTCGATCCGGATCAGGCCGGTGAAGTGCTGGGCAACTTCGACCACAAGGTGCGCCTGGACATCATCCTGCGCGTCTCGTCGCTGAACACCGTGCAGCCGGCCGCGCTGAAAGAATTGAACCAGATCCTCGAGAAGCAGTTCTCCGGCAACTCCAATGCCTCGCGCACCACCCTGGGTGGCATCAAGCGGGCGGCGGACATCATGAACTTCCTCGACAGCTCGATCGAAGGCCAGCTCATGGATTCGATTCGCGAAGTCGACGAAGACCTGTCCGGTCAGATCGAAGACCTCATGTTCGTGTTCAACAACCTGGCCGACGTCGACGACCGTGGCATCCAGGCGCTGTTGCGCGAAGTGTCCTCCGACGTGCTGGTACTGGCCCTCAAGGGTTCGGACGAAAGCGTCAAGGAAAAGATCTTCAAGAACATGTCCAAACGTGCGGCCGAACTGTTGCGCGACGACCTCGAGGCCAAAGGCCCGGTGCGCGTCAGCGACGTGGAAACCGCGCAGAAGGAAATCCTCACCATCGCCCGCCGTATGGCCGAAGCCGGAGAAATCGTGCTCGGTGGCAAGGGCGGCGAGGAAATGATCTAAGCCCATGGACAAGCATGACGAGTCTGTGACGGACCTGATCCGTGCCCGGGATGTCCGTGGTTTCGAATCCTGGGCGCTGCCCAGCTTCGATCCGCCCAAGCCGGAACCCGAGCCTGAACCGGAACCCGAACCGCCGGAAATGGAAGAGGTGCCGCTGGAGGAGGTCCAGCCACTGACCCTGGAAGAGCTCGAAAGCATCCGTCAGGAGGCTTACAACGAGGGCTTTGCCATCGGCGAAAAAGAAGGTTTCCACAGCGCGACCCTCCGGGTACGCCAGGAAGCCGAAGTGGCGCTGACCGCGAAGATCGCCAGTCTTGAGCAACTGATGGGGCATCTGTTCGAACCCATCGCCGAGCAGGACACCCAGATCGAAAAGTCGCTGGTCGACCTCGTGCAGCACATCGCCAGACAGGTGATTCAGCGCGAACTGGCCATCGACTCCAAACAGATCGAACACGTCATGCGCGACGCGCTCAAACTGTTGCCGTTGGGCGTGGACAACGTGCGGCTGTACGTCAATCCGCAGGATTTCGAGCAGGTCAAAGCCCTGCGCGAACGTCATGAGGAAACCTGGCGCATCGTCGAGGACGAAAGTCTGCTGCCGGGCGGTTGCCGGGTCGAAACCGAGCACAGCCGGATCGATGCGAGCATCGAAACCCGGGTCAGCCAAATCATGGCCAAGCTGTTCGACCAGTTGCACGAACAGGCTCTGCATCCGGCCGCGCCGGACATGAGCCTGGATCTGCCGGAAACGCCAACACCGTCGCCGATCACTGACGAGCCGCGTGCGGACGCCCCCGATGCGCCTTGAACGCACCAGTTTCGCCAAGCGCCTGAGCACCTACGCCGAGGCCACCGAAATCGCCGGTGCGCCGATCCTCGAAGGACGCCTGCTGCGCATGGTCGGCCTGACCCTCGAAGCCGAGGGCCTGCGCGCCGCCATGGGCACTCGCTGCATGGTGATCAACGACGACTCCTATCACCCGTCGCAGGTAGAGGCCGAAGTCATGGGCTTCTCCGGCAGCAAGGTGTTCCTGATGCCGGTCGGCAGCGTTGCCGGCATCGCGCCGGGTGCGCGGGTCGTGCCGTTGACCGATACCGGGCGCTTGCCGATGGGCATGAGCATGCTCGGTCGCGTGCTGGACGGTGCCGGCCGGGCGCTGGACGGCAAGGGCGGCATGAAGGCCGAAGACTGGGTGCCGATGGACGGGCCGACGATCAACCCGCTCCACCGTGACCCGATCAGCGTGCCACTGGACGTGGGCATCCGTTGCATCAACGGCTTGTTGACGGTCGGTCGCGGCCAGCGTCTGGGTCTGTTCGCCGGTACGGGTGTCGGTAAGTCGGTGCTGCTGGGCATGATGACCCGCTTCACCGAGGCCGACATCATCGTCGTCGGCCTGATCGGCGAGCGGGGTCGTGAAGTTAAAGAGTTCATCGAGCACATCCTCGGTGAAGAAGGCCTCAAGCGTTCGGTGGTCGTCGCGTCCCCGGCGGACGACGCGCCGCTGATGCGGATGCGCGCTGCCATGTACTGCACGCGGATCGCCGAGTATTTCCGCGACAAGGGCAAGAACGTCCTGTTGCTGATGGATTCGCTGACCCGTTTCGCCCAGGCCCAGCGGGAAATCGCCCTGGCCATCGGCGAGCCACCGGCGACCAAGGGTTACCCGCCATCGGTGTTCGCCAAATTGCCGAAACTGGTGGAGCGTGCCGGTAACGCGGAGAAGGGCGGGGGCTCGATCACCGCGTTCTACACCGTGCTGTCCGAGGGTGACGACCAGCAGGACCCGATTGCCGACTCCGCGCGAGGCGTGCTCGACGGACACATCGTGCTGTCCCGGCGTCTGGCCGAGGAAGGCCATTACCCGGCCATCGATATCGAAGCGTCGATCAGCCGGGTGATGCCGGCGGTGGTGCCGCCGGAACACATGACCCGGGCGCAGTATTTCAAGCAGTTGTGGTCGCGTTATCAGCAGAGTCGCGATCTGATCAGCGTCGGTGCCTATGTCGCCGGCGGCGATCGTGAAACGGACCTGGCGATCTCGCTCCAGCCGCAACTGGTCAGATACTTGCGTCAGGGCTTGAACGACAGCATCAGCCTGGGCGAAAGCGAGGCGCACCTCGAAACGATTTTCGCCACAGCGGCCGGCGGGTAACCGCTCATGGCCCTGAGCCGAGCGGCGCGTCTGGCGCCGGTGGTGGAAATGGCCGAGAAGGCCGAGAAAACCGCCGTGCAGCGCCTTGGTTACTTCCAGGGGCAGGTGAAAGTCGCCGAAAGCAAGCTGGCCGACCTGCATGCCTTTCGCCTCGACTACTCGGAGCAATGGATCGTGCGCGGCAGCACGGGTGTCTCCGGGCAGTGGCTGCTGGGTTTTCAGGGCTTTCTTGCGCAACTCGATACCGCTGTCGATCAACAGCGGCAAAGCCTCAACTGGCACCAGAACAATCTGGACAAGGCGCGCGAAGCCTGGCAACAGGCGTTCGCCCGGGTCGAAGGGTTGCGCAAACTTGTACAACGTTATCGCGATGAGGCGCAGCGCGCCGAAGACAAGCGCGAACAGAAACTGCTGGACGAATTGTCCCAGCGCCTGCCGAGGCACGATGCGTATCCTTGAGCGAACCTTCGATCGTCGTTTTGATCGTGCTTGCGCCTTGCCGCAACCCCGGCCAAGTGCTAAACCTTGTACAGGTTTGTTCATGACAAGGAAGCCATAAAATGTCAGTCGTTACAGAAGTGTCCCCGGACCAGAAAAAACTGACGATTTCGATCAAGGGGCGGTTCGATTTCGGGCGCCATCAGGAGTTTCGCGAGTCCTATGAGCGACTCAACCAGAAACCCGAATCCATCGTGGTGGACCTGAAGGACGCCACCTACCTCGACAGCTCTGCGCTGGGCATGTTGCTTCTGCTGCGCGACCACGCGGGTGGCGACGAATCCGACGTGCGGGTGGTCAACAGCAACTCGGACGTGCGCAAGATCCTCGCCATCTCCAATTTCGACAAACTGTTCGACATCAGTTGACGGCCATGCAGCCGCTGGAACCCCTGACAGTCCTGATCGCGGAGGACAGTGCCGCCGACCGGTTGCTGCTGTCGACCATTGTCCGGCGCCAGGGCCATGAGGTGCTCACTGCCGCCAATGGCGCCGAGGCGGTCGAGGTGTTCCGCCGAGAGCAACCGCATCTGGTGCTGATGGATGCCATGATGCCGGTGATGGACGGCTTCGAGGCGGCACGGCAGATCAAGACGCTGGCGGGCGAGAGCCTGGTGCCGATCATCTTTCTCACCTCCCTGACGGAAAGCGAAGCGCTGGCCCGCTGCCTGGAGGCGGGGGGTGACGACTTTCTGGCGAAGCCCTACAACCAGGTGATCCTCACCGCCAAAATAAAGGCGATGGATCGTCTGCGCCGCTTGCAGGCCACCGTGCTGCAACAGCGCGACCTGATCGCCAGGCATCATGATTACCTGCTCAATGAGCAACGCGTTGCCAAAGCGGTGTTCGACAAGGTCGCGCACTCCGGATGCCTGAGCGCGCCGAATATTCGCTATCTGCAATCGCCTTACGCACTGTTCAACGGCGATCTGCTGCTGGCTGCATATACGCCGGCCGGCGACATGCATGTGCTGCTCGGGGATTTCACCGGTCACGGCCTGCCGGCCGCGGTGGGTGCCATGCCGTTGGCCGAAGTGTTCTACGGTATGACCGCCAAGGGCTACGGCCTCGCTGAAACGCTGCGGGAGATGAACGCCAAGCTCAAGCGCATCCTGCCCGTGGACATGTTCTGCTGCGCGACGCTGTTGAGCCTGAGTTTCCAGCGCCGCACGGTGGAGGTCTGGAACGGCGGCATGCCTGACGGTTATCTGCATTGCATCGCCACCGGCGAGCGTAAGCCGCTGGCGGCGCGGCACCTGCCGTTGGGCGTGCTCAGCCCGCAGGCCTTCAATGATCGTACGGAAGTCCACTCGATGGCGGTCAGTGATCGGGTATTTCTGCTGTCCGACGGGGTGATCGACACCTGTGATGCGCAGGATCAGCTGTTCGGCGTCGAGCGTCTGCAGCAGTTGTTTGCCGCCAATCGCCAGCCCGATCACCTGTTCGAGGAGATCGAGCAGGCGCTGCACGATTTCGGTGGCGAGGCGCGGGACGATGTCAGCATGGTCGAGGTCAGCCTGCTGGAGGCGGCGCAGGTCAGTCCATCGGCACCGGTGTATTCCGACAGCGGCCAGTCGTGCCCGCTGGACTGGTCGGTGAGCTTCGAGTTTCGCGGGGCGACGCTCAAGCGCTTCAACCCCATGCCGTACCTGCTGCAATTGCTGCTGGAGGTTCATGGCCTGCGGGCGCAGAGCGGCGCGCTGTACAGCGTGCTCGCCGAGTTGTACTCCAATGCCCTGGAACACGGGGTGCTGGGGCTCGACTCCAGCCTCAAGCGCGATGCCCAGGGGTTTGCGCGTTACTATGAACAGCGCAATGCGCGCCTCGATGCGTTGCAGGACGGCTATGTGCGCGTACACCTGAAGGTGACGCCGGAGGGCGAGGGCGGATGCCTGGCCATTCGGGTCGAGGACAGCGGCAAGGGCTTCGACGTGACGCGGGTCATGCAGCGGCCCCTCGACGATGTCCGTCTGTCGGGGCGCGGCGTCAGCCTGATCCGCCAATTGGGCCGCAATGCCGGCTGGTCCGACGATGGTCGCAGTGCCCACGTGGAGTTTTTCTGGGAGGCTCTGGCATAATCCGCGCATTCTTGATCAAGGAGTGAACAAGTGGCTGAAATACAAGTTGATCGCAACGTGCTGAGCGCGTTGCAGGAAGTCATGGAGGAAGCCTATCCGGAATTGCTGGATACCTTCATGGCGGATTCCGAAACGCGTCTGCGGGAGTTGCAAAAGACTGCCGACGCCGAGGTGTTGTCCCATGTGGCTCACAGCTTCAAGGGCAGCAGCAGCAACATGGGGGCGACTCGTCTGGCCGAGCTTTGTCATGAGCTGGAATTACACGCCAGGGACAAGAGCCCCTCCGAAATCATCAAACTGGTCGCCGATATCCACAGCGAGTTTGCGGATGTGCGTCCTGTCTATGAAGCCGAACGACAGCGCTCGCTGACGCACTGAGCCGACCGTCCGGCGCTTTTGTCGGGCCATCGGGGAAAGTGGCCCGGCACTTGCAGTCATCTCTCTCAACTGTACCTACGATCCCAGTGCAGCGGAGACCGTGTCATGCCTGCGACCCCTAACATTCTTCTTCAGACCGCCGCCCAGGCCAAGGCTCAAGCCGCCTCCGCGAAAGCATCGGCAGCGGCCACGGAACCCGCAGACAAGGCCTCAAGCTTCGCTCAGGTGTTCGCCGACCAGGGGCAGAAAAAGCCTTCGGCGGTCGCTGACAATTCGGCCGCGCCCGTGCAGGCCAAGACTGCTGAGGCCAGCGGCAAGAAAACGGTCGACAACGATTCTTCTGCCGCCCCGGAGCCGGCGGTTGCCGATAGCGGCAATGACTTGCCCGCCGACAAACCGGCGACCGAGGACAAGACGGCCACTGACGACACAACCGACCCGGCGCAAACCCCGGTGGCCGATACCGCTCCGGTTGATCCGGCGCTGGACCCGGCGGTGGCTCAGGTCGTGCAGCCGCTGGTCACGGCGCCGGTGGCGCAGGCGCCGGTCGTCGAAACGCCCCAACCCAAAGTCGAAACCCCGGCCGTGGCCGCGTTGCCGGCGGCTGTCAAGGATCCGGCAGCGGTCGCCGACAGCGATTTCGATCCGGCGGCCGACCCGCTCGATGCCTTGCCGGCCGTGCGCCTGGCCATGGAACAGAGTGGGCACATTTCCGCTTCCAGCCAGTCGTCCGCCAAGACCCCACCCACACAAAACCCGGCCGACGGCGAATTGACCTCGGCGCAGACCTTCACCGCCGGTATGGCCAACATGCTTGACGTGCAGGCCGACAAGGACAGCACCAGTCAGGGTGGGGAGAAGTCCTTCAGTGGTCTGATCGACGACGGCCTGAAAGATCTCAAAAGCGCCACCAGCGATACCCGGGTCGATGATTTCGCCAACCGGTTGGCGGCGCTGACCCAGGCCGCGACGCCGAAAACCGCCAACGCCGTGCCGGTGAATCAGCCGATCGCCATGCACCAGAACGGCTGGACGGAGGAGGTGGTCAACCGTGTCATGTACCTGTCGAGCGCCAACCTGAAGGCTGCCGATATCCAGCTGCAGCCAGCCGAGCTCGGGCGCCTGGATATCCGGGTGAACATGGTGCCGGATCAGCAGACGCAAGTGACCTTCATGAGCGCCCACCCGAGCGTGCGTGAAGCGCTCGACGGCCAGATGCATCGCCTGCGCGACATGTTCGCCCAGCAGGGCATGGGTCAGGTGGATGTCAACGTTTCCGACCAGAGCCGTGGCTGGCAGGGTCAGGAACAGGCGCAGCAGGGGCAGAGTGGTCGCGCCCAGGCTGCCGGCGGTCGTCTCGATTCGGCGGATGAAGAGCTGGCCGCAACCGGTGTGGCCGAAGCCGCCGCCCAGACCACCAGCGTGATCGGCAGCAGTGCGGTCGACTACTACGCCTGATCCGGTCGACGTGACAATGTGTGGGAGCAGGCTTGCTCGCGAAAGCGGTGTGTCAGTCAGTATTTATGCTGAATTTGACGCCCCCTTCGCGAGCAAGCCCGCTCCCACATTGGTTTTGTAACTCGCCCAATCCTGCCTGCGACACTTCTGGCATAACACTTGCTCTTGCCTTGCCGTGCGACTGTGAAAACCCGATTAGTGACGGATTATTGGCATGGCGAAGAGCGAAGCAGCAGCAGTAAAAGACCCCGCAACCAAAGGCAAACTCAAGCTGATCATCGTGATCGTGCTGGCGCTGCTGTTGGCGATCGGCGCGTCCGTGGGGGCCACTTGGTTCTTCATGCACAGCGCTCAGAGCAAGCCTGCCGAAGCCGCCGCCCAAGCCGCGCCGGTCGGCAAGCAGCCGGCGATCTTCGAGCCGATGGCACCGGCGTTCGTCGCCAACTACAACCAGAACGGCCGTCAGCGCTACATGCAGGTGAGCATCACCATGCTGGCGCGTAATCAGGCGGATCTGGAAGCGCTCAAGGTGCACATGCCGGTGATCCGCAACAACCTGGTGATGCTCTTCTCCGGTCAGGATTTCGCCACCCTGGCGACGCCGGTCGGTCAGGAAATGTTGCGTCAGAAGGCCACGGCCAGCGTCCAGGAAGTGGCGCAGAAAGAGCTGGGCAAAGTGGTGATCGAACAGTTGCTTTTCACTAATTTCGTATTGCAGTAGGAACACGACATGGCCGTGCAGGATCTGCTGTCCCAGGATGAAATCGACGCGCTGTTGCATGGTGTCGACGATGGTCTGGTACAGACCGATAACGCTGCCGAACCCGGCAGTGTCAAAAGCTACGACCTGACCAGCCAGGATCGCATCGTCCGCGGACGCATGCCGACCCTGGAGATGATCAACGAGCGTTTTGCCCGCTACACCCGCATCAGCATGTTCAACATGCTGCGTCGCTCGGCGGACGTTGCCGTCGGTGGCGTGCAGGTGATGAAGTTCGGCGAATACGTACACTCGCTGTACGTGCCGACCAGTCTCAACCTGGTCAAGATCAAGCCGCTGCGCGGCACCGCGCTGTTCATTCTGGACGCCAAACTGGTGTTCAAGCTGGTGGACAACTTCTTCGGCGGCGACGGCCGTCACGCCAAGATCGAAGGGCGTGAATTCACCCCGACCGAGCTGCGTGTGGTGCGCATGGTGCTGGAGCAGGCGTTCGTCGACCTGAAGGAAGCCTGGCAGGCGATCATGGAAGTCAACTTCGAGTACATCAACTCGGAAGTGAACCCGGCCATGGCCAACATCGTCGGCCCGAGCGAAGCCATTGTGGTCTCGACCTTCCACATCGAACTCGATGGCGGTGGCGGCGACCTGCACGTGACCATGCCGTATTCGATGATCGAGCCGGTTCGCGAAATGCTCGACGCCGGTTTCCAGTCCGATCTCGACGACCAGGACGAGCGCTGGGTCAACGCCCTGCGCCAGGACGTGCTCGACGTCGACGTGCCGATCGGTGCCACCGTTGCCCGTCGCCAGCTGAAGCTGCGCGACATCCTGCACATGCAGCCGGGGGATGTGATCCCGGTTGAGATGCCGGAAGACATGATCATGCGCGCCAACGGCGTGCCGGCCTTCAAGGTCAAGATGGGCTCGCACAAAGGCAACCTCGCGTTGCAGGTGATCGAGCCGATCGAGCGTCGCTGAAGCGGCGCCCCAACCCCTGATTCTTTACCGGTTTTTTTGCCCGCCGAGGACAAATGATGAATGACGATATGAACACCCAGGACGACCAGGCACTGGCCGATGAATGGGCTGCGGCCCTGGAAGAAACCGGCGAAGCCGGGCAGGCCGATATCGATGCGCTGCTGGCCGCCGATGCGGGCACTTCCAGCTCCAACCGTCTGCCGATGGAAGAGTTCGGCAGCGTGCCGAAGAACAACGACCCGGTGTCCCTGGACGGTCCGAACCTGGATGTGATTCTCGACATCCCGGTGTCGATCTCGATGGAAGTGGGCAGCACCGACATCAACATCCGCAACCTGCTGCAACTCAACCAAGGCTCGGTGATCGAGCTGGATCGTCTGGCCGGCGAGCCGCTGGATGTGCTGGTCAACGGCACGCTCATCGCCCACGGCGAAGTGGTGGTGGTCAACGAAAAGTTCGGCATCCGCCTGACTGACGTGATCAGCCCGAGCGAACGCATCAAGAAGCTGCGCTGAGTGAAAACGTTTCTCTGGGCTCTGCTGGCGCTGCCGGTCGGCGTCATGGCGGCCGAACCGGCTGCCACGAGCGCTGCGGTCGTGGCACCGGCGGTCGGCAGCGGCGTTGCCGGGCAACTGACGCAACTGGTGTTCGGCCTGCTGCTGGTGCTGGGGTTGATCTTCTTCCTCGCCTGGCTGCTGCGTCGGGTGCAGCAGGCCGGTCCCGCCGGCAAGGGGCAGGTGATCGAGCTGATCGGTTCCCGCGCGCTCGGTCCGCGTGACCGGCTGATGCTGGTTCAGGTCGGCAACGAGCAAATCCTGCTCGGCCTCAGCCCTGGCACGATCACCGCGCTGCATGTGCTCAAGGAGCCGGTGCAGGTGCCGGTCACCAGCGAAAAAGCGACCCCGGAATTTGCCCAGCATCTGTTGAAGATCCTCGGCAAGGATCAAAAGGATAAGAAGTAATGGGTGCGTTGCGCATCGTCTTGACCATGGCCCTGATGCTGGCCGCGCCGCTGGCGTTCGCCGCCGATCCGTTGTCGATTCCGGCGATTACCCTGGGCACCAATGCCGAGGGCGCGCAGGAGTATTCGGTCAGCCTGCAGATCCTGCTGATCATGACGGCGCTGAGCTTCATTCCGGCGTTCGTCATCCTGATGACCAGCTTCACCCGGATCATCATCGTTTTCTCGATCCTGCGTCAGGCCCTGGGCCTGCAACAGACGCCGTCGAACCAGATCCTCACCGGCATGGCGCTGTTCCTGACCCTGTTCATCATGGCCCCGGTGTTCGATCGGGTGAACCAGGATGCCTTGCAGCCGTATCTGGCGGAGAAACTCACCGCTCAGCAAGCGGTGGAAAAGGCTCAGGTGCCGATCAAGGACTTCATGCTCGCCCAGACCCGCTCCAGCGATCTGGAACTGTTCATGCGTCTGTCCAAGCGCACCGACATCGCCACGCCTGAGCAGGCGCCGCTGACCATTCTGGTGCCGGCGTTCGTCACCTCCGAACTGAAGACCGCGTTCCAGATCGGCTTCATGATCTTCATTCCGTTCCTGATCATCGACCTCGTTGTCGCGAGTGTGCTGATGGCGATGGGGATGATGATGCTGTCGCCGCTGATCATTTCCTTGCCGTTCAAAATCATGCTGTTCGTGCTGGTGGATGGTTGGGCGCTGATTATCGGCACCCTGGCCAGCAGTTTTGGAGGTGTTTCGCCATGACCCCTGAAGTGGCGGTCGACATTTTTCGCGAAGCCTTGTGGCTGACCACCATGATGGTCGCGATCCTGGTGGTGCCGAGCCTGCTGGTGGGCCTGCTGGTATCGATGTTCCAGGCAGCGACGCAGATCAACGAACAGACCCTGAGCTTCCTGCCGCGTCTTTTGGTGATGCTGGTGACCCTGATCGTCGCCGGCCCGTGGCTGGTGCAGACGTTCATGGAGTACATCATCGGCTTGTACAAAAACATTCCGATGGTTATCGGCTGAGTCATGCAGTCGCTGCTTCAGTTGACCGACACCCAGATCAGTACCTGGGTGGCGTCGTTCATGCTGCCGCTGTTTCGCATCGCATCGATGCTGATGGTGATGCCGGTGTTCGGCACCACGCTGGTTCCCCGACGCATTCGTCTGTACTTCGCCGTGGCGATCACCGTGGTGATCGCGCCTGGCCTGCCGCCGATGCCGGCGGTCAGTCCGCTGGACCTGAGCGGTCTGCTGCTGATCGGTGAGCAGATTCTGGTCGGCGCGGTGCTCGGGTTTTCCCTGCAACTGTTTTTCCAGGCTTTCGTGGTGGCGGGGCAGATCGTCGCGATCCAGATGGGCATGGGTTTCGCCTCGATGATCGACCCCACCAACGGCGTGTCGGTGGCGGTGATCGGGCAGTTTTTCACCATGCTGGTGACCCTGCTGTTTTTGGGCATGAACGGTCATCTGGTGGTGTTCGAGGTGCTCACCGAAAGCTTCACCACGCTGCCGGTCGGCGGCGGTCTGATGACCGCGCATTACTGGGAGCTGGCCGGCAAGCTCGGCTGGGTGCTCGGCGCGGCATTGCTGCTGGTGTTGCCGGCGGTCACGGCGCTGCTGGTGGTCAACATCGCGTTCGGCGTGATGACCCGCGCGGCGCCGCAACTGAACATCTTCTCGATCGGTTTTCCGCTGACCCTGGTGCTCGGCCTCTTCATCGTCTGGGTCGGTCTGGCGGACATTCTCAACCAGTATCAACCGCTGGCCGCCGAGGCCTTGCAGTTGCTGCGTGAACTGGCAAAGGCGAGCTGAGTCATGGCCGAAAGCGAAAGCGGTCAGGATAAGACGGAAGACCCCACGGAGAAGCGCAAAAAGGACTCTCGCGAGAAGGGCGAGGTGGCGCGCTCCAAGGAACTCAACACGCTGGCGATCATGCTTGCCGGCTCGGCGGCGCTGCTGATTTTCGGCGGCATGCTGGCCGAGGACCTGATGGAGCTGATGCGCCTGAACTTCACCCTGTCGCGCGAAGTGGTCATGGATCAGGGCTCCATGGGCAAGTTTCTGATGCAGTCGGGGCTGATGGCGCTGCTGGCGATTCAGCCGATCATGATTACGCTGCTGATTGCCGCATTCCTGGGGCCGATTGCGCTGGGTGGCTGGCTGTTCGCCGCCGGCTCCCTGGCGCCCAAGTTCAGCCGGATGAACCCGCTGTCCGGGTTCAAGCGCATGTTTTCCAGCAAATCGGTGATCGAGCTGCTCAAGGCGCTGGCCAAGTTCCTGATCACGTTGGCGGTGGCGCTGGTGGTGTTGTCCGGCGACGTCGACGACCTGTTGCGCATTGCCCACGAACCGCTTGAGCAGGCGATCATCCATAGCGTGCTGCTGGTGGGCTGGAGCACGCTATGGCTGGCGTGCGGGCTGATCATCATCGCGGCGGTCGATGTGCCGGTGCAGATCTGGGAGAGCATCAAGAAGCTCAAGATGACCAAGCAGGAAGTGCGCGACGAGCACAAGGACCAGGAGGGCCGCCCGGAGGTCAAGCAGCGCATTCGCCAGACCCAGCGCGAGATGTCGCAGCGGCGGATGATGGCGGCGATTCCGGATGCCGACGTGGTCATCACCAACCCGACCCACTACGCCGTGGCGCTCAAGTACGACGCCGACAAGGGCGGGGCGCCGGTGTTGCTGGCCAAGGGCAGCGATTTCCTGGCACTGAAAATCCGCGAAATCGCCGTGGCCAACAATGTCATGCTGCTTGAGTCGCCGGGCCTGGCGCGTTCGATCTACTACTCCACCGAGCTGGAGCAGGAGATCCCCGGCGGCCTGTATCTGGCGGTCGCCCAGGTGCTGGCCTACGTCTACCAGATCCGCCAATACCGCGCGGGCAAGGGCAAGCGCCCGGATCCGCTCAAGGACGACCTGCCGATCCCGCCGGATCTGCGCCGCGATTCCTGACTGTGCATTTCGTCTGAAAACCCTTCGCACCTGACAGTTCTGACAGTAGACGGCCGCCGGTCCAGGCGTTTTCATGGGGGCGGGAATCGTTCCCGCTGGATGTCTCGCCGTGGACGCTTGTGGCAGGTGCTGAGAGCGTTCGAGATGCTCGCGTCTTGTCAGAGGAAGCCATCATGGTTGAGCGTCTGTATCGAAAGGTCCCGGGGATGGCGTTGGATTTCGTCTCCGGTGAGCTGATGGAAAATGCCAGTGAAAGGGCGATGGGGTATCGGGTCGTCTTCAATCTGCGCATGGACTTTTTGAACTTCAAGGTCATGGCGGACCAGTACATTCCCGGCTATCTGGACGCGCCGCTCAATGCGATCCGGCCCGAGTTCGATGGGTTGGCCTATCACCATGCTTACAATTACTTCTTCGACTGGGCAGGACGTATTCGCGATAACGCGGCGTTGTTCCGGGTTTTCAGCGATGCGGATTACTACTCGGCCGCGTGGTCGAGCGGCGGGCTCGAACAGCGGTACGACAAGCCCGAGCTCAAAATGACCGGAGACACCTTGCAGATCACGGCGGGCAAGTATTTTCGCCATGAGGACGGGCGGCCGGTGCAGGTCGGTGAACTGCCGGTCGCTCGTTTCCAGGCGGCCCTCAACCTGATGCACAGTGATGTTTTGTCCGGGGACACGGCGCCGTACACGGTTGTCGTGTTGGGTTATGCCGAAGAAGACATGGTGGATGTGGAAGGTGTCCCGATGAATCGCGGGATGCGCTACATGAAAACCCATCAACTGACGTTGGGGTCGATTGCGCCCGAACAGATTCTCACCGCCGGTTGATCTGCCCGCCACGGGCCTGTTTGCGAGAGCGTCGGCAGGCCCGTTTTCACTGATGCAATCCTTGCGCAAAAATCCCGATAAACCCCTCTGTTTCAATCCTGTGCAAAAGTTGGAAGGCTTTTTGCAGTAGCCGCCGTGCGCCTGCTTCGGGCGTCAAAAGTTTGCTTTAAAGGAACGGGGAAAACCGGTGGATCGCTCTCAGTTAATCAACAGTGCTCGCTCGAACATTGCCGAACTCAGTCGCGGCAATCTGGGCGTGCCGCTGTTGCTGCTGGTCATGCTGGCCATGATGATGCTGCCGGTGCCGCCGTTCCTGCTCGACGTGTTCTTCACCTTCAACATCGCCCTGTCGATCGTGGTGCTGCTGGTCTGCGTGTACGCCCTGCGGCCGCTGGATTTTGCGGTGTTCCCGACGATCCTGCTGGTGGCGACGCTGTTGCGACTGGCGCTGAACGTGGCGTCGACACGGGTGGTGATGCTCCACGGTCAGGACGGCCACGCCGCCGCCGGTAAGGTGATCCAGGCCTTCGGTGAGGTGGTGATCGGCGGTAACTACGTGGTCGGTATCGTGGTCTTCGCGATCCTGATGATCATCAACTTCGTCGTGGTCACCAAGGGTGCCGGGCGGATTTCCGAGGTGAGCGCGCGCTTCACCCTCGATGCGATGCCCGGCAAGCAGATGGCGATCGACGCGGACCTCAACGCCGGCCTGATCGACCAGGCCCAGGCCAAGGCCCGCCGTCAGGAAGTCGCCCAGGAAGCCGAGTTCTACGGTTCCATGGACGGTGCCAGCAAGTTCGTGCGCGGTGACGCCATCGCCGGCCTGCTGATCCTGTTCATCAACCTGATCGGCGGCATGGCCGTCGGTATCTTCCAACACAACATGACCTTCGCCGACGCGGGCAAGGTTTACGCGCTGCTGACCATCGGTGACGGTTTGGTGGCGCAATTGCCATCACTGCTGCTCTCCACTGCTGCGGCGATCATGGTGACCCGTGCTTCCGGTTCGGAAGACATGGGCAAGCAGATCAACCGCCAGATGTTCGCCTCGCCCAAAGCGCTGGCCGTGGCCGCCGGACTGATGGCGGTCATGGGCCTGGTGCCGGGCATGCCGCACTTTTCGTTCCTGACCATGGCCGCCCTGGCCGCTGGCGGCGCGTACCTGTTCTGGAAAAAGCAGAACGCCGACAAGGTGCAGGCGTTGCAGGAGGTCAAACGTCAACAGGAGCTGCTGCCGTCGCCGGCCCGCGCCCTGGAAACCAAGGAGCTGGGCTGGGACGACGTGACTCCGATCGACATGATCGGCCTGGAGGTCGGCTATCGCCTGATTCCGCTGGTGGACCGCAACCAGGGCGGGCAACTGCTGGCGCGGATCAAGGGCGTGCGCAAGAAGCTGTCCCAGGACCTGGGCTTCCTGATGCCGACCGTCCACATTCGCGACAACCTCGATCTGGCACCGAGCGCTTATCGCCTGACCCTGATGGGCGTGATCCTCGCCGAAGCCGAGATCTACCCGGACCGCGAACTGGCGATCAACCCCGGCCAGGTCTACGGCTCGCTCAACGGCATCAACGCCAAGGATCCGGCTTTCGGCCTGGAAGCGGTGTGGATCGAAATCAGCCAGCGTGCCCAGGCGCAATCGCTGGGTTATACCGTGGTCGATGCCAGTACCGTGGTCGCCACTCACTTGAACCAGATTCTGTACAAGCACTCCAGCGAGCTGATCGGCCACGAAGAAGTGCAGCAACTGATGCAATTGCTGGCCAAGGGTTCGCCGAAACTGGCCGAAGAGTTGGTGCCGGGGGTGGTTTCGCTGTCGCAACTGCTCAAGGTTCTGCAGGCGCTGCTGGCCGAACATGTGCCGGTGCGCGATATCCGCAGCATCGCCGAAGCCATCGCCAACAACGCCGCCAAGAGTCAAGATACCGCCGCGCTGGTGGCTGCCGTGCGGGTTGGCGTATCCCGCGCCATCGTCCAAAGCATTGTAGGTACTGAGTCCGAGCTGCCTGTGATCACCTTGGAGCCAAGGTTGGAACAAATATTGCTCAATAGTCTGCAGAAGGCAGGACAAGGCTCGGAAGAGGGCGTTCTGCTGGAGCCAAGCATGGCCGAGAAGCTGCAACGTTCGCTCATCGAAGCGGCGCAGCGTCAGGAAATGCAAGGTCAGCCGGTGATCCTGTTGGTAGCAGGCCCGGTACGCGCGATGCTCTCGCGTTTTGGTCGCCTCGCCGTCCCCGGACTGCATGTGCTGGCCTACCAGGAAATTCCGGACAACAAGCAAGTGACCATCGTTGCGACAGTAGGGCCCAACGGCTGAGGTAGTGGTTTATGCAAGTTAAGCGTTTTTTCGCCGCCGATATGCGTCAGGCCATGAAGCTGGTTCGTGATGAGCTGGGCGCTGATGCCGCCATCATTGGCAACCGCCGCATTGCCGGCGGCGTCGAGCTGACGGCGGCGCTGGATTACAAACTGTCGGCGCTGGCGCCACGGGTGCCGAACATGGAACTCGAAGACGAGCTGCGCAAGACCCAGTCGCGCATCGTCACCGCCCAGGCCGAGCTGAGCCTGCGTGGCGAAGCCGACGGCAGCACCAATCGCCAGTTGTTCTCCGGGCTGCCGCTGACGGCCGGCCTGCCGCTGACCGCTGCCGAACCGTTGACCGAGCCGACCTACGCCGCGCCGAATCGCCCGGCCCCGGTGGCGCCTGCCCCGGCCGCTGCCGGTGTCGATCCGCGTGCGCTGGACTCGATGCGGTTCGAACTCAACAGCCTGCGCGAACTGATGGAAGTGCAGCTCGGCACCCTGGCCTGGAACCAGCTGCAAGGCAGCCGTCCGGCCCAGGCCAATCTTTACCGTCGCCTGCAACGGATCGGCCTGTCCGGCCCGCTGTCCCGTGATCTGCTGGCGATGATCAGCGATATCGAAGAGCCGCGTCAGGCCTGGCGCATGTTGCTCGCGCATCTGGCGCGGATGATCTCTGTTCCGGAAGTCGAGCCGCTGGAAGACGGCGGGGTGATTGCCATGGTCGGCCCGGCCGGCATGGGCAAGACCACCACGCTGGCCAAACTGGCTGCTCGCTACGTGCTCAAGTACGGCGCGCAGAACATTGCGCTGGTGAGCATGGACAGCTTCCGCATCGGTGCCCAGGAGCAGTTGAAGACGCTGGGGCGGATCCTCAATGTGTCGGTGACCCACGTCGACCCGGGCCAGTCCCTGGTGCAGGCGCTGGATCCGTTGCTGCGCAAGCGCGTGGTGCTGATCGACACCGCCGGCCTGCAGGCCAGCGACCCGGCCCTGCGCATGCAACTGGAAAGCCTGGCCGGTCGCGGCATCCGCTCGAAAAATTATCTGGTGCTGGCAACCACCAGCCAGAAACAGGTTCTAACCGCCGCTTATCACAGTTACAAGCGTTGCGGGCTCGCCGGGTGCATCCTGACTAAACTGGATGAAACGGCCAGTCTGGGCGAGGTGTTGAGCCTGGCGATCAGCCATGAACTGCCGGTCGCCTACCTGACCGATGGCCCGCGCATTCCGGATGATCTGCATCTGCCGCGCCGTCATCAACTGGTCAGCCGCGCCGTCAGCGTGCAAATGCAGGAAGAACCCAGCGAAGAAGCCATGGCTGACATGTTCGCTGATATCTACCACAGCCCGACCAAGCAGGTTGGCTGAGGTAATGAACAGTTTTTGTACCTACATCGATGGCTTGCCACGCATTGTTCCGGTTGTGAACGCGCAGCCAGTAATGTGGCCTCCGTCTATGCAAGACAAGGTAAAGAAATAACATGGGCAGCATGCATCCCGTACAGGTGATCGCGGTGACCGGCGGCAAAGGTGGCGTCGGCAAGACTAACGTGTCAGTGAACTTGTCTCTGGCGCTGGCAGAGCTTGGCCGTCGGGTCATGCTGCTGGACGCCGATCTGGGGCTGGCGAACGTCGACGTTCTGCTGGGGCTTACGCCAAAACGCACACTGGCCGACGTGATCGAAGGCCGCTGCGAGCTGCGCGACGTGCTGTTGCAGGGGCCAGGCGGGATCCGCATCGTGCCGGCCGCTTCCGGCACCCAGAGCATGGTTCACCTGAGCCCGGCGCAGCATGCCGGTCTGATCCAGGCCTTCAGCGATATCGGCGACAACCTCGACGTGCTGGTGATCGACACCGCTGCGGGTATCGGTGACTCGGTGGTCAGTTTTGTCCGCGCCGCCCAGGAAGTGCTGCTGGTGGTCTGCGACGAACCGACGTCCATCACTGACGCCTACGCGCTGATCAAACTGCTCAATCGCGACTACGGCATGAACCGCTTCCGCGTCCTCGCCAACATGGCGCAGAGCCCGCAGGAAGGGCGCAATCTGTTCGCCAAGTTGACCAAGGTCACTGATCGCTTCCTTGACGTCGCCCTACAATACGTCGGCGCGGTGCCTTACGACGAAAGCGTGCGCAAGGCGGTGCAGAAGCAGCGTGCGGTCTATGAAGCCTTTCCGCGTTCCAAGTGCGCGCTGGCGTTCAAGGCCATCGCCCAGAAGGTCGACACCTGGCCGCTGCCCGCCAACCCGCGTGGGCACCTCGAATTTTTCGTCGAGCGCCTCGTGCAGCAAACGGCAGGGCCAGTGCTATGACCGCCAGCGGTATGAACTACTACAAGAAGTCGGCACGTGACGCGCAGTACGAGCTGATCGAGCGTTACGCGCCACTGGTCAAACGCATTGCCTACCACTTGCTGGCGCGATTGCCGGCCAGTGTGCAGGTCGAGGACCTGATCCAGGCCGGGATGATCGGCCTGCTCGAAGTCTCGACCAAATACGACGCCAGCAAGGGCGCCAGTTTCGAAACGTACGCGGGCATCCGGATCCGCGGCGCGATGCTCGATGAAGTGCGCAAGGGGGACTGGGCGCCACGCTCGGTTCACCGCAACACCCGTATGGTCAGCGACGCGATTCGCGCAATTGAAGCTAAAACCGGCCGTGACGCTAAAGATCACGAGGTTGCGGCCGAACTCCAATTGAGTCTCGACGATTACTACGGGATTTTGAATGACACCTTGGGCAGCCGGCTGTTCAGTTTCGACGACCTGTTGCAGGACGGCGAACACGAAGGTCTGCACGAGGATGGCGCCAGTGCTCATCTGGAGCCGTCGCGCGATCTGGAAGACGAGCGATTCCAGGCCGCGCTGGCGGACGCGATTGCCAATTTGCCGGAGCGTGAGCGACTGGTGTTGGCGCTGTACTACGACGAAGAGCTGAACCTCAAGGAAATCGGTGAAGTCCTGGGCGTCAGTGAATCGCGGGTCAGCCAGTTACACAGCCAGTGCGCGGCCCGTTTGCGGGGGCGTTTGGGGGAGTGGCGAGCGCGCTGAGAGCCGTGTGGGGACGCTGCGAACGAGGCTGGTGCGGTGGTGAACGGCACCGGTCTCGATCTGTTGTGCTCCAGACAGTCTTTGAGTGCTTTGCCGGATTGATTGAAATGGCGCGTCCAGGTGCTGGGCGCGTTTAAGACTGCTTGGAGGTCGAATTGAACAAAGACATGAAAATCCTCATCGTTGACGATTTCTCGACGATGCGGCGGATCATCAAGAACCTGCTGCGTGATCTGGGGTTCACCAACACCGTTGAAGCGGACGATGGCACCACCGCCATTCCGGTGCTCAACAGCGGCAGCATCGACTTTCTGGTGACTGACTGGAACATGCCCGGCATGACCGGCATCGACCTGCTGCGTCACGTGCGCGCCGATGAAAAGCTCAAGCACCTGCCGGTGCTGATGGTGACCGCTGAAGCCAAGCGCGAACAGATCATCGAAGCGGCCCAGGCCGGCGTTAACGGCTACGTGGTCAAACCTTTCACAGCTCAGGCGCTGAAAGAAAAGATCGAGAAGATTTTCGAACGCATCGGCTGATGTACGCGCCCCGGGGGAGCTATGGAGCATAACGAATCTTCACAGGGCGACTTCGAGTCGACTCTGAAAAAACACGCGGTCGAACTGGTCGAAAGCCTTGAAAAAGGCAAGTTCGGCGAAGCCGTGCAACTGATCCATGAGCTCAATCAGACCCGCGACCGTGGCCTGTACCAGGAAGTGGGCAAGCTCACGCGTGAACTGCACAGCGCGATCGTCAATTTCCAGATCGATCCGCACATGCCGCAAGCCGAGGAAGTGTCGCAGATCACTGATGCGACCGAACGCCTGGGCTATGTGGTCAAGCTGACCGAGAACGCCGCCAACCGCACCATGGATCTGGTGGAGAGCGCCACGCCGGTGGTCAATGGCCTGGCTGACGAAGCCCAGGCGTTGAGTGCCGATTGGGGGCGTTTCATGCGCCGCGAAGTCGGTGCCGAAGAGTTCCGTGAACTGGCTCGCCGGGTCGACGGTTTTCTGGCACGCAGCAGCGCGGACAACCGCGCCGTATCGGCCAACCTGAACGACATTCTGCTGGCGCAGGATTACCAGGACCTCACCGGTCAGGTGATCAAGCGTGTGACCCAGTTGGTCACCGAAGTCGAAAGCAACCTGCTCAAACTCGTCCTCATGGCCAGTCAGGTGGACCGCTTCGCGGGCATCGAACATGACCGTGCGGCGATGCTTGCTGAAAAAGATCCACAAAAACATCTCTCGCAGGGTGAAGGTCCGCAGATTCATGCCGATAAACGAGAAGACGTTGTGTCCGGTCAGGACGATGTGGACGATTTGCTATCCAGCCTTGGATTTTGAGTTTTTTTGGGTTTTTAGACCTGTAGGAGCACCCCATTAATGAGCTTCGGCGCCGATGAAGAGATCCTTCAGGATTTCCTGGTTGAGGCCGGCGAGATTCTTGAGCAACTGTCCGAGCAACTGGTCGAGCTGGAAAGCCGTCCGGATGACGCGGATCTGCTCAACGCAATTTTTCGCGGTTTCCACACTGTAAAAGGGGGCGCCGGCTTCCTTCAGCTCAACGAGCTGGTGGAGTGCTGTCACATCGCCGAAAACGTGTTCGACATCCTGCGCAAGGGTGAGCGACGCGTAGATGCAGAACTGATGGACGTGGTGCTCGAAGCGCTGGACTCGGTGAACAGCATGTTCGGCGAAGTTCGCGATCGCAGCCCGATCACCGCTGCAACACCGGAACTGCTGGCGGCGCTGTCGCGTCTGGCCGAGCCGCAATCGGCTGATGAAGCCGTGGCCTCGCCGGTGGCCGAGATGATCGAGGAACTGGTCGTTGAAGACGCAGCCTCGGGCGACATCACCGATAACGAATTCGAACAGTTGCTGGACTCGCTGAGCGCCGTCAAGGCTGAAGCCGAGGCCCCGGCGGCCGTGGCTGCGCCGGTGCAGAGCGCCGATGAAGCGGCCAGCGATGAAATCACCGATGCCGAGTTCGAGTCGCTGCTCGACCAGCTCCACGGCAAGGGCCAGTTCGCCGCTGATGCGGTGGCCCCGGTGGCGGCCGCTCCTGCGGCGCCGGCGGCCGGCGACAGCTCCGACATTACCGACGATGAGTTCGAAGCCCTGCTCGATCAGTTGCACGGCAAAGGCAACTTCGCCGTCGAAGCACTGGAGTCGGCCATTGCTTCGGCCCCGGCGCCTGCCGCTCCGGCTGCGGCCGCTGCAGGCAGCGATCTGATCACCGATCACGAATTCGAATCGCTGCTCGACGAGCTGCACGGCAAAGGCAAGTTCACGGACGTCGCTAGCGGTGCGCCAGTTTCCGCCGGCAGCACTTCGGCCGTCGCCACGCCTGCTGCCGCCGCACCTGCCGCCAAGACTCCGGCGGCTGCGCCGAAGCCGGCCGCGAAAGCTGCCGAGCCGAAAGCCGAAGCGCCAAAACCGGCCGCTGCGGCCGCACCGGCACCCGCCCGTGCGCCGGCCTCGCCGCCACCGGAAAAACCGGCCAGTGAAGCCGAGACCACCGTGCGGGTCGACACCGCGCGTCTCGACGAAATCATGAACATGGTCGGCGAGCTGGTACTGGTGCGTAACCGTCTGGTGCGCCTGGGTCTCAACAGCGGCGACGAAGCCATGTCCAAGGCCGTGTCGAACCTCGACGTGGTCACGGCCGACTTGCAGACCGCGGTGATGAAGACCCGGATGCAGCCGATCAAGAAGGTCTTCGGGCGCTTCCCGCGTCTGGTTCGCGACCTGGCGCGTCAGCTCAAGAAAGAGATCAACCTGGAACTGGTGGGTGAAGAAACCGACCTCGACAAGAACCTCGTCGAGGCACTGGCCGACCCGCTGGTCCACTTGGTGCGCAACGCGGTCGACCACGGTATCGAGTCGCCGGAAGAGCGTGAAGCCTCGGGCAAGGCCCGTGGCGGCAAGGTGGTGCTCGCCGCCGAACAGGAAGGCGACCACATCCTGCTGTCGATTTCCGATGACGGCAAGGGCATGGACCCGAACGTCCTGCGTTCGATCGCGGTAAAACGCGGTGTGATGGACAAGGATGCGGCCGATCGCCTGAGCGACACCGAATGCTACAACCTGATCTTCGCCCCGGGCTTCTCGACCAAGACCGAGATTTCCGACGTGTCCGGCCGTGGCGTCGGCATGGACGTGGTGAAGACCAAGATTTCCCAGCTCAACGGTTCGATCAACATCTACTCGACCAAGGGCCAGGGTTCGAAGATCGTCATCAAGGTGCCGCTGACCCTGGCGATCATGCCGACCCTGATGGTGATGCTCGGCAACCAGGCGTTCGCGTTCCCTCTGGTGAACGTCAACGAAATCTTCCACCTCGACCTGTCGACCACCAACGTGGTGGATGGCCAGGAAGTGGTGATCGTGCGGGACAAGGCGCTGCCATTGTTCTACCTCAAGCGCTGGCTGGTCAGCTCCGCCGCTCACGAAGAGCAGCGCGAGGGCCATGTGGTGATCCTTTCGGTGGGCACCCAGCGGATCGGCTTCGTCGTCGATCAACTGGTCGGCCAGGAAGAGGTGGTCATCAAGCCGTTGGGCAAGATGCTCCAGGGAACTCCGGGCATGTCCGGCGCCACCATCACCGGTGACGGCCGCATTGCACTGATTCTCGATGTTCCGAGCATGCTCAAGCGTTACGCCGCACGGCGTATTTGAATCCGGGGCGGCGGGGCGACAACGTCTCGCCGCACCTAATGGAGTGTTTATGGCAGTCAAAGTCCTGGTGGTGGACGATTCGGGTTTTTTCCGCCGCCGCGTCTCGGAAATTCTTTCAGCGGATCCGAGCATCCAGGTCGTCGGTACGGCGACCAACGGTAAAGAGGCGATCGATCAGGCCCTGGCCCTCAAGCCGGACGTGATCACCATGGACTACGAGATGCCGATGATGGACGGCATCACGGCCGTGCGGCACATCATGCAGCGCTGCCCGACCCCGGTGTTGATGTTCTCCTCGCTGACCCACGAAGGCGCCCGGGTGACCCTGGATGCGCTGGATGCCGGCGCGGTGGATTTCCTGCCGAAGAATTTCGAAGACATCTCCCGCAACCCGGAGAAGGTCAAGCAGTTGCTGTGCGAGAAGGTTCACAGCATCTCGCGCAGTAACCGTCGTTTCAGCGCCTATAGCGCTCCGGCGCCGGCCGCTGCGCCTGCGCCGACACCCGCGCCTGCACCTGCGCCGTCGAGTTTCGCCAGCCATGGCAGCAGCGCTCCGGCCCGTCCGGCGCCAGCCCCTGTCCATGCACCGACCCGCACTCCGGCGGCCAGCGCTTCGTCGCCGGCCCCCAAGCGCAAGTCCTACAAACTGGTGGCGATCGGTACATCGACCGGCGGCCCGGTAGCCCTGCAACGGGTCCTGACCCAGTTGCCGGCGAACTTCCCGGCGCCGATCGTGCTGATCCAGCACATGCCGGCGGCGTTCACCAAGGCGTTCGCCGAGCGTCTGGACAAGCTGTGCCGCATCAGCGTCAAGGAAGCCGAGGATGGCGACATCCTGCGTCCGGGCCTGGCGCTGCTGGCGCCGGGTGGCAAGCAGATGATGATCGACGGCCGTGGTGCGGTGAAAATCCTGCCGGGCGACGAGCGTCTGAACTACAAGCCGTGCGTGGACATCACCTTCGGCTCCGCCGCGAAATCCTACGGCGACAAAGTTCTGGCGGTGGTGCTGACCGGCATGGGCGCCGATGGCCGTGAAGGCGCGCGTCTGCTCAAGCAGGGCGGCAGTTCGGTGTGGGCGCAGGACGAAGCCAGTTGCGTGATCTACGGCATGCCGATGGCGATCGTCAAAGCTGACCTCGCCGACGCGGTGTACGGCCTGGACGATATCGGCAAGCATCTGGTCGAGGCGTGCATCTGATGGATGTTCTAAGCCTTATCGGGATCATCATGGCGTTCGTCGCCATCATCGGCGGCAACTTCCTTGAAGGCGGCCACCTCGGCGCGCTGGCCAACGGCCCGGCGGCGCTGATCGTGCTGGGCGGCACCATCGGGGCCGCGCTGCTGCAATCGCCGATGAGCGCCTTCAAGCGCGCCATGCAGATTCTCGCCTGGATCTTCTTTCCGCCACGGGTGGATCTGGCCGGCGGTATCGACCGGGTGGTCAACTGGAGTCTCACCGCGCGCAAGGAAGGCCTGCTCGGCCTGGAAGGCGTGGCAGATGCCGAACCGGACGCCTACTCGCGCAAAGGCCTGCAACTGCTGGTCGACGGCGCCGAGCCGGAAGCGATCCGCAGCATCCTTGAAGTCGATTTCTACACCCAGGAAGCCCGCGACATCGAAGCTGCCAAGGTCTTCGAAAGCATGGGCGGCTACGCGCCGACCATCGGCATCATCGGGGCAGTGATGGGCCTGATCCACGTCATGGGCAACCTGGCCGATCCGTCGCAACTGGGCAACGGCATCGCCGTGGCGTTCGTCGCCACCATCTACGGTGTGGCGAGTGCCAACCTGGTGCTGCTGCCGGTCGCCGCCAAGCTCAAGTCAATCGCGTTGCGGCAGTCGCGTTATCGCGAAATGTTGTTGGAAGGTATTTTGTCGATCGCCGAAGGTGAAAACCCTCGCTCTATCGAGCTGAAGCTTCAGGGCTTCATGGATTGATGGGGGTAATGGACTATGGCTCGTCGTCGCCAGCATGAAGAACACGTCAACCACGAGCGCTGGCTTGTGTCGTACGCAGACTTCATCACGCTGCTGTTCGCTTTCTTTGTGGTGATGTACTCGATCTCGTCGATCAACGAAGGCAAGTACAAGATCATTTCCGAAGCGTTGATCGGGGTCTTCACCGACTCCGACCGCGCGCTCAAGCCGATCCCCATCGGCGAAGAACGACCGAAGACCGTGACCCCGGCCAAGCCGCTGGTCAAGGACAGCGAGCAGGTCGACGCCGGTATCGCCGGGGCCAGCGACCCTTTGAAAAGCATTGCCGACGACATCAGCGCCGCGTTCGGCGACCTGATCAGTTCCAACCAGATGACCGTGCGCGGCAACGAGCTGTGGGTCGAGATCGAGCTTAACTCCAGCCTGTTGTTCGGCAGCGGCGACGCGATGCCGAGCGACATCGCGTTCAGCATCATCGACAAGGTCGCAGCGATCCTCAAACCGTTCGACAACCCGATCCACGTCGAAGGCTTCACCGATGACCAGCCGATCCGCACCGCGCAGTACCCGACCAACTGGGAGCTGTCCTCGGCGCGTTCGGCGAGCATCGTGCGCATGCTGGCGATGCAGGGGGTGAACCCCGGTCGCCTGGCGTCGGTGGGCTACGGCGAATTCCAGCCGGTGGCCAACAATGCCACCGCCGAAGGCCGCGCGAAAAACCGTCGCGTGGTGCTGGTGGTGTCGCGAAACCTCGACGTGCGCCGCAGCCTCACCGGTACGGGCACCGCCAATGCAACACCGGACGCGGCATTGAAGCGCGCTGGCACACAAACTGCACCGACCCCGGTCAAGACGCCGGGACGCGAGAGTGCCGTCAATTCTCCGTCGCCCGCATTAATACGCTGAGCTATGTCTCGGCCGAGCATCTCGGCCGGGAGGAATGATCCGAATGAGAGTCTGGGCAGTCGCCAATCAAAAGGGTGGTGTCGGTAAAACCACTTCCTCCATCGCTTTAGCCGGGTTGCTGGCCGAGGCGGGCAAGCGCGTGGTTGTGGTCGATCTCGACCCCCACGGCTCGATGACCAGCTATTTCGGTTACGATCCCGACAGCCTGGAACACAGCAACTACGACCTGTTTCTGCACAAGGGCGGCGTGCCGCAAGGCCTGCCGGGGCAGTTGCTGCTGTCGACCAGCGACGAACGCATTTCCTTGTTGCCATCGAGCACCGCGCTGGCGACCCTCGAGCGCCAGTCGCCGGGGCAGAGTGGCCTGGGCCTGGTGATCGCCAAGAGTCTGGCGCAGCTGTGGCAGGATTTCGATTACGCGATCATCGACAGCCCGCCGCTGTTGGGCGTACTGATGGTCAACGCCCTGGCCGCCAGTCAGCAACTGGTGATCCCGGTGCAGACCGAACACCTGGCCGTCAAAGGTCTGGAGCGCATGGTCAACACCCTGGCAATGATCAACCGCTCGCGCAAACAGGCTCTGCCGTTCAGCATCGTGCCGACCCTGTTCGACCGCCGCACCCAGGCGTCGATGGGCACCCTGAGGGTGTTGCGGGACAAATTCCCCGACGAGATCTGGCAGGGTTACATCCCGGTCGATACCCGTCTGCGCGATGCCAGCCGTGCCGGTGTCACGCCTTCGCAGTTCGATGGCAAGAGCCGTGGCGTGTTGGCTTACCGCGCGTTGCTCAAGCATCTGCTGGCGCAGCAACTCGTTCCGCAGGTGGCCTGAGCATGAACCGGCCGATCAAACTGACTTCACGTCCGCAGATGGCTTTGCAGTCCTATCTGGACAGCTTGTTGCAGGACGTGCCGGAGGCGTTGCTGGACGAAGTCGAGGTGCAGGTCGAAGTGGTTGAAAGTGCCGCCGCGCTCGATGAATTCCAGGCAGCGGTGCTTGAAGAGCAGGCGCGCGATGCACAGGCGTCTGCCAGACCGGTGACAACGGTGGCGGCGCCAGCCCCGGCCCCGGTTGCCAGAGCGCCTGTGGCATTGATCGAAACCCCGGAACCTGTGCGGCCGGTTTCGACCCTCGCACCGCTGTTGCAAACCCGATTGCTGCAAACGACGCCGGAACCAGAACCCGCTCCCGCGCCGGTCGAGCCACAAGCGCCGGCCCCTGTGCAGGTTGAGCAAACGCTGGTTCCACCGCTGGTGGAAGTGCATCTGCCGCCGAGCAACACACCGCCGCCGGTGGACACCGATGGCCGTCCGGCCTGGGCCGCCGAAGCGTTCGAATGTCTGTTGTTCGACGTCGCCGGGCTGACCCTGGCGGTGCCGCTGGTGTGCCTGGGTTCGATCTATTCGCTGGCCGGCCACGAATTGACGCCGCTGTTCGGTCAGCCGGAATGGTTCCTCGGCATCCTGCCGAGCCAGGCTGGCAACCTGAAGGTACTGGACACCGCGCGCTGGGTCATGCCGGATCGTTATCGCGACGACTTCCGTCAGGGCTTGCAGTACGTGATTTCGGTGCAGGGCTACGAGTGGGGGCTGGCGGTGCATCAGGTCAGCCGCTCGCTGCGCCTGGACCCGAATGAAATCAAATGGAGAAGTCACCGAGGGCAGCGGCCATGGCTCGCCGGCACGGTGATTGAACACATGTGCGCCTTGCTCGATGTCGCCGCACTGGCCGAGTTGATCGCCAGCGGCGGGGCTAAGCACATGTCCGGCAGTAAGCCGAACCACAAACCGACATAAAAGACACGCGCTGGCCCTTGAAGCCGGCGCACCGAACACACACCGCCAGGCGCGGTTTTTCGAGGGGCTAGGGTATGAACGACAAGGCTACGGCGGCAAAGGGTTCCGAAGATCCGATCCTGCAATGGGTGACCTTCAAACTGGACAATGAAACCTACGGCATCAACGTGATGCGCGTTCAGGAAGTCCTGCGCTACACCGAAATCGCTCCGGTTCCGGGTGCGCCAAGCTACGTGCTGGGCATCATCAACCTGCGCGGCAACGTGGTGACCGTGATCGACACCCGTCAGCGCTTCGGCCTGATGAGCGGCGAGATCAGCGACAACACCCGTATCGTCATCATCGAGGCCGACAAGCAAGTGGTCGGGATCATGGTCGACAGCGTGGCTGAAGTGGTTTACCTGCGTCAGTCGGAAATCGAGACCGCGCCAAACGTCGGTAACGAAGAGTCGGCCAAGTTCATCCAGGGCGTATGCAACAAGAACAACGAGTTGCTGATCCTGGTCGAGCTGGACAAGATGATGAGCGAAGAAGAATGGTCGGAACTGGAGAATATCTGATTGATTCTCGAGGTAGCGGTCATTGTCCTGTTCCTTTTCTGGGCAGGCACGCTGGCGATGTTTCTGGCGTACATCAAGGCGCAGCGGCTGATCGCTGCGCAACAGGCCCAGGGCGATGCGCTGCGTGACCAGCGCATCAAGGACCTGGCCAAACGCGTCGACGATTACCAGAACGGCAACGTGCGCATGGGCGAAGCCCTGCACGAGTTGCGCGCGGTCGTCGGTCCGTTGCCGGACAAGATCATCCAGCTGGAACAGCGCGACCCCTCGAGCCTGTCGTTCGCCCAGGCGGCGAAACTGGTGGGCATGGGCGCGAGCGTCGATGAACTGACCCAGTCCTGCGGCTTGACCCAGGCTGAGGCAGAGTTGATGAGAAAGCTGCACAGAAGCTGATTTTTGCGTTGAAGCTGAAATCGCCCTTCGCGAGCAAGCCCGCTCCCACAATCAACGTGGCGGCGGGCTTGTTTGCGAAGGGGGCTTCGAAACCTCAGTAATCATCCCCGCGATCGGTGATGTCCTTCTCGACCATGGGCGCATCCGGATCCTGTCCTTGCGGGAACTTGCCCTTCAGATTCCACGCAAACGCGATGATCTCGGCGATCGTCAGGTACAGCTCCTGCGGAATGCTGTCGCCCAGTTCCATGCGCGCGAGCAGGCGCACCAGTTCGGCGTTTTCGTAGATCGGCACTTCGCAGTCACGGGCGATGCGCAGGATTTCTTCGGCCAGTTCTTCATCACCCTTGGCGGTGAGCGTCGGGGCGTGGCTGCCGTCGTATTTGAGGGCGATGGCCTGGCGTGGAGCAGTGGAATCGTTCATGCGGTTTCATCGACCCAGCGGTGTTCGAGACGGGTTTGGTTGCCTTGCGGCGGAGTGCCGAGGTGGCAGTCGAGATCGCCGACATTCAGCCCCGAATCCAGCAGGCGCTGGCGCAGCGCGGCCAGATTGCTTTCGATCAGGCTTGCGGTGTACGGCCGTTCGGCCCAGAGCTGGCTCGACAGGCTGCCACTGATGAGTTGCGCCTGAATCTGCATCGGCCCCAGCGGTTCCATGTCGAACGCCAGATCGACGCGCCACAGTTGCTGTTTCGGTTCGCGCTCGTCGCGGCGTTGCTCGTTCGGCTCCTGTTTTTCCGGGGCTTCCTCGCGCTGGAATTTGACCTGCAACGGCACGATGTCCTGCAAGTTGCGCATGGGGATTTCCAGTTGCCAGGTGCTCAGGAGACGGCCGTCGTCGGTGACGCCGGTCTGTTCCAGGCTCGATAACTGATGGCTTTGCAGGCGCGATACCGCCGCTGCCGCGAGGCGCAGCAGATGCTCCAGATCGCCTTCGCCTTCCAGACTTTGCAGCAGTCGTTCGGGCAGCGGGAAGCTGCTCGGCACAGGTTTGGCGCTGACCTGGCCGAGGGTGCCGAGGGCGTTGCGCACGAAACTCGGCAGTGCCTGGGCCAGGGTGTTGGCGGCGATGATCGCGTTGAAACTGGTGCTGCTCGGCAGTCCTGGCGTGAGCTGCGCGATCAGTTTCAGCAGGTCGCTTTTCATGTCCGGGGTCAGCGTCGGGTTTTGCCCGGTCAGCAGTTTGGTTTCGAGGAAAACCCCGCTGTTGGCCAGGGCCTGGGCCAGACCCCGAGGGGTGCTCAATTGTTGTACATCCGGCAGGCTGGCGAGCAGTTTGTCGACCGCCGCGCGCAAGTCCTGGGAAGTCTGGTCGCTGCTGGCGGGCGGCAGGTTCTGGAGGATCTTCAGCAAGCCATCGAGCGAACCCTGGCGGCTCTGCTGACTGACCAGTTGCTGGCTGACCGCCAGTTGCTCCTGACGATTGCTCAGGGGCAGGAATTTCAGGGTCTGGGTGTCTTGCACCAGCGCCGACAGCAGCGTGCCGATACGCAGTGGTTGCGGGCTGTCGATGCTCAGGGTGCTGCCACTCAACGCGGTGTTGAGCAGCGTCACCAGCGAGCGATACACCGTCGGTTGTCCCGGCACTTGCGGCAGCACCTGAGCGGTCAGCACCTTGCCTTGCAACAGCGTGCCGACCGGCAATTGCGCGGTGTCGATGCGGGTGAGGGTGGCGACGCTGCTGGCGATGGCCTGTTGCACGGTGATCGCCAGGTTGCCCGCCGATGGCTGGGTGATCGCCAGACTGGTGCCCTGGGGCAGGGGCTGGCTGCTGGTGGCCTGCACGGTGGTCTGGCGACCGTTGTCGAGGGTGACCTTGAGCAGCAATTGAAAGGTCTGGTCCGCCTGTTTGAGCGACAACACCTCGGCCCGGGCGCTCTGACCGGCGCCGATCAACCCCTCGACCGGCGTCAGCAGCTTGAGCAATTCACCGCTGACCACTTGTGGGCGACTGTTCGCCGGCGTGGTTTGCGGGAGCGGGAGGATGTTCATTTCACCTGTCATACGCGGACACAACCTGAGGAAATTGCACGCTTGAGAGTAAGGTACGGCATGTATAATGCCGCCCGTCTTTCCGAGAGTGGCTAAAACATTGCATTTGTTTGACGCAGCTCTCTAGATCAAGCCGTTTTTGCATCTATGCTGCATCACTTTAACGGCCGCGCCAGAGCCGACTTGAACCGTATAAGGCCCGTGATCCCTTGACCAGCCCTGTCCTGCAAACCGTCGCCCTCGCTTGTGAGCGAGATTTGAGGCTGCTCTTCGAAAATCTCGAATTGAGACTGGCCAGTGGCGATATGGTGCAGATCAGCGGCCCCAACGGCAGCGGCAAGACCAGTCTGCTGCGCCTGCTGGCCGGGCTGATGCAGCCGACCGGCGGTCAGGTTTTGCTCAACGGTCAACCGTTGAACGAGCAGCGTGGCGAACTGGCGCGCAACCTGCTGTGGATCGGCCACGCCGCCGGGATCAAGGATCTGCTCACCCCGGAAGAAAACCTGTCCTGGCTCTGCGCCCTGCATCAACCGGCCGGACGCGAGGCAATCTGGCAGGCCCTGGCGGCGGTTGGATTGCGCGGTTTCGAAGATGTTCCCTGCCACAGTCTGTCTGCCGGCCAGCAGCGCCGCGTGGCGTTGGCGCGCCTGTATCTGGACAGTCCGCCGCTGTGGATTCTCGACGAACCGTTCACCGCCCTCGACAAGCAGGGCGTGGCGCAACTTGAAGCGCATCTGGCCGGGCACTGCGAGCGCGGCGGCATGGTGGTGTTGACCACCCACCACACCCTGAGCCGGATGCCGGCCGGTTATCGCGACATCGATCTGGGGAATTGGGCGGTATGAGTGTGTTCGGCCTGCTGGTTGCCCGTGAATCCCGACTGCTGTTCCGCCGCCCGGCGGAGCTGGCCAATCCGCTGATTTTCTTCGCCATCGTCATTGCCTTGTTCCCGCTGGCCGTCGGCCCGGAGACACAAGTGTTGCAAAACTTGTCCCCGGGGTTAGTCTGGGTGGCGGCGCTTTTGTCGGTCCTGCTCTCGCTGGACGGGCTTTTCCGCAGTGATTTCGAGGATGGATCCCTGGAACAGTGGGTCCTTTCGCCGCACCCCCTGCCACTTCTGGTCTTGGCCAAGGTGCTGGCACACTGGCTTTTTTCCGGGCTGGCACTGGTTTTGCTCTCGCCCTTGCTGGCTTTGATGCTCGGATTGCCGGCCGCCTGCCTGCCGGTTCTGCTGCTGTCATTGCTGCTGGGGACGCCGGTGCTGAGTCTGCTCGGCGCGGTGGGCGCGGCGCTGACGGTCGGTCTGAAACGCGGTGGCCTGTTGCTGGCGCTGCTGATTCTGCCGTTGTACATCCCGGTGTTGATCCTGGGCAGTGGCGCCTTGCAGGCGGCGTTGCAGGGCATGCCGGCGATTGGTTATCTGTTGTGGCTTGGTAGCCTGACCGCCCTGGCAATAACCCTGACACCTTTTGCAATAGCGGCTGGCCTGAAGATCAGCGTCGGCGAATAATGATGAGGTCTGATCAAAATTTGATCAGCAAAGACCCAGGCGTTTCATAGCGAAGCGCACCCGTGATGGAAACAGTATGAACTGGACCTGGTTTCACAAGCTCGGCTCGCCCAAGTGGTTCTACGGCATCAGCAGCAAAATGCTGCCGTGGCTCAGTATTGCGGCGTTGCTGCTGATCTCTGTCGGCGTCATCTGGGGCCTGGCCTTTGCGCCGCCGGACTATCAGCAAGGCAACAGCTTTCGCATCATCTATATCCACGTACCTACCGCGATGCTCGCCCAATCGATCTACGTGATGCTGGCGGTGTGCGGTGTTGTAGGGCTGGTGTGGAAGATGAAACTGGCCGACGTCGCCCTGCAATGCGCCGCCCCGATCGGCGCGTGGATGACCGCCGTGGCGCTGGTCACCGGGGCGATCTGGGGCAAGCCGACCTGGGGTTCGTGGTGGGTCTGGGACGCGCGCCTGACCTCGATGCTGATTCTGCTGTTCCTGTACTTCGGCGTGATCGCCCTGGGCAACGCCATCAGCAACCGCGACAGTGCCGCCAAGGCCTGTGCGGTACTGGCGATCGTCGGCGTGATCAACATCCCGATCATCAAATACTCGGTGGAGTGGTGGAACACCCTGCATCAGGGCGCAACCTTCACCCTCACCGAAAAACCGGCGATGCCGGTGGAAATGTGGCTGCCGCTGCTGCTGACGGCTTTGGGTTTCTACTGCTTCTTCGGCGCGGTATTGCTGCTGCGCATGCGCCTTGAAGTGCTCAAGCGCGAGGCCCGCGCCAGTTGGGTGAAAGAAGAAGTGCAGAACAGCCTGGAGGCCGCTCGATGAGTTTCGCGTCATTCGGCGACTTCCTCGCCATGGGCCATCACGGCCTGTATGTCTGGTCGGCCTACGGCATCTGCCTGGCGGTGCTGGCCCTCAACGTGGCGGCGCCGATCCTGGCCCGCAAGCGGTATCTGCAACAAGAGGCGCGTCGTCTGCGCCGGGAGAACGGCAAGTGAATCCGCTGCGCAAAAAACGTCTGATCATCATTCTGGCGATTCTGGTCGGGGTCGGCGCTGCCGTCGGCCTGGCCCTGAGCGCCCTGCAGCAGAACATCAATCTGTTCTACACCCCGACCCAGATCGCCAACGGCGAAGCACCGCAGGACACGCGCATCCGTGCCGGCGGCATGGTCGAGAAGGGCTCGCTGCAGCGCTCTTCGGACTCGCTGGACGTGAAATTCATCGTCACCGATTTCAACAAGTCGGTGACCATCACCTATCGCGGCATCCTCCCGGACCTGTTCCGTGAAGGACAGGGCATCGTCGCCCTCGGCAAGCTCAACGCCGACGGCGTGGTGGTCGCCGACGAGGTGCTGGCCAAGCACGACGAGAAGTACATGCCGCCGGAAGTCACCAAGGCGCTCAAGGACAGCGGTCAATCCGCGCCGACGCCTGCGAAGGAGGGTTGATCGATGACTTCGACCATTTTCATTCCGGAGCTGGGTCATCTGGCGATGATTCTGGCGCTGTGCCTGGCGCTGGTGCAGGCCGTGGTGCCCCTGCTCGGTGCCTGGCGCGGCGACCGCTTGTGGATGGGGCTGGCGCAACCGGCCGCGTGGGGGCAGTTTGCGTTTCTGCTGTTCGCCTTCGGCTGTCTGACCTACGCGTTCATGACCGATGATTTCTCCGTCGCCTACGTGGCAATGAACTCCAACAGTGCCTTGCCGTGGTACTACAAGTTCAGCGCGGTGTGGGGCGCCCACGAAGGTTCGTTGCTGCTGTGGGCATTGATCCTCGGCGGCTGGACCTTCGCGGTGTCGGTATTCTCCCGGCAGTTGCCCCAGGTCATGCTCGCCCGGGTGCTGGCGGTGATGGGCATGATCAGCACCGGTTTCCTGCTGTTCCTGATCCTGACCTCGAACCCGTTTTCGCGAATCTTGCCACAGATTCCGGCCGACGGTCGTGACCTCAACCCGCTGCTGCAGGACATCGGCCTGATCGTCCATCCGCCGATGCTCTACATGGGCTACGTCGGTTTCTCGGTGGCGTTCGCCTTCGCCATCGCTGCCTTGCTGGGCGGTCGCCTCGATGCGGCGTGGGCACGCTGGTCGCGTCCATGGACCATCGTTGCCTGGGCGTTCCTCGGCATCGGTATCACCCTCGGTTCGTGGTGGGCCTACTACGAACTCGGCTGGGGCGGCTGGTGGTTCTGGGACCCGGTGGAAAACGCCTCGTTCATGCCCTGGCTGGTGGGCACCGCGCTGATTCACTCGCTGGCGGTCACGGAAAAACGCGGCGTGTTCAAGAGCTGGACGGTGTTGCTGGCGATCGCCGCGTTCTCCCTCAGCCTGCTCGGGACGTTCCTGGTGCGTTCCGGGGTGCTGACTTCGGTCCACGCGTTCGCTTCGGATCCGGAACGCGGCGTGTTCATTCTGATCTTCCTGCTGTTCGTGGTCGGCGGTTCGCTGACCCTGTTCGCCTTGCGTGCGCCGGTGGTCAAGAGCCAGGTCGGTTTCAACCTGTGGTCGCGGGAAACCCTGTTGCTGGGCAACAACCTGGTACTGGTGGTGGCGGCGTCGATGATTCTGCTCGGCACTCTTTACCCGCTGGTCCTGGATGCGATCAGCGGCGCCAAGCTGTCGGTCGGCCCGCCGTACTTCAACGCGCTGTTCATTCCGTTGATGGCGTTGCTGATGGTGGTGATGGCCGTCGGCGTGATCGTGCGCTGGAAAGACACCCCGGTGAAATGGCTGGTGAGCATGCTGACCCCGGTGCTGCTGGGCAGCGCCGCGCTGTCGGTGGTGGCGGGGGTCGCCTACGGTGATTTCAACTGGGCGGTGCTCGCGACCTTCATGCTGGCGGCGTGGGTGCTGCTGGCCGGTGTTCGCGACATCTTCGACAAGACCCGCCACAAAGGCCTGATCAAAGGTCTGCCGAGCCTGACCCGCAGTTACTGGGGCATGCAGCTCGCGCACCTGGGGATCGCGGTATGCGCGCTGGGTGTAGTGTTGTCGAGCCAGAACAGTGCCGAGCGCGACCTGCGTCTGGCGCCGGGCGAGTCAATGGAGCTGGCCGGTTACCAGTTCGTGTTCGAAGGTGCCAAGCACTTCGAAGGGCCGAACTTCACCTCTGACAAGGGCACTGTACGGGTGATCCGCAACGGCCAGGAAGTCAGCGTATTGCACCCGGAAAAACGCCTGTACACGGTGCAGAGTTCGATGATGACCGAGGCCGGGATTGACGCCGGTTTCACCCGCGACCTCTACGTCGCTCTCGGTGAGCCGCTGGGCGATGGCGCCTGGGCGGTGCGGGTCCACGTCAAACCGTTCGTGCGCTGGATCTGGTTCGGCGGCCTGCTGACCGGTCTCGGCGGATTGCTCGCGGCGCTGGATCGGCGTTACCGGGTCAAAGTCAAAAGCCGGGTGCGTGAAGCGCTGGGCATGGAAGGAGCCGCTGCATGAGACGTTGGTTGATGCTGGTGCCACTGGCGATTTTCCTGCTGGTGGCGGTATTCCTTTATCGCGGTCTGTACCTGGACCCGGCGGAGCTGCCGTCGGCGATGATCAACAAACCATTCCCGGAGTTTTCGCTGCCGGCGGTGCAGGGTGACAAGACCCTGACCCGCGCCGACATCCTCGGCAAACCGGCGCTGGTCAACGTCTGGGGCACCTGGTGCATTTCCTGCCGGGTCGAGCATCCGGTGCTGAACAAACTCGCCGAGCGCGGCGTGGTGATCTACGGCATCAACTACAAGGACACCAATGCCGATGCGTTGAAGTGGCTGGCCGAGTTCCACAATCCGTACCAGCTAGACATCCGCGACGATGAAGGCTCCCTGGGCCTGAACCTCGGCGTTTACGGTGCGCCGGAAACCTTTTTCATCGATGCCAAGGGCATCATCCGCGACAAGTACGTCGGGGTGATCGACGAGCAGGTCTGGCGCGAAAAACTGGCGGCCAAGTATCAGGCGCTGGTCGATGAGGCCAAGCCATGAAGCGCTTTCTCGCTGCTGTGGTGTTGGGGTTGAGTCTGGCCGGCGTGGCTCACGCGGCGATCGACACCTACGAGTTCGCCAAAGAGGGCGACCGTGAACGTTTTCGCGAGCTGACCAAGGAACTGCGCTGCCCCAAGTGCCAGAACCAGGACATCGCCGACTCCAACGCGCCGATCGCCGCCGACCTGCGCAAAGAGATTTTTCGCATGCTCGGCGAGGGCAAGGACAATCAGCAGATCATCGACTTCATGGTCGACCGCTACGGTGATTTCGTCCGCTACAAACCGGCGCTCAATGCCAAGACCGCATTGCTCTGGTTCGGCCCGGCCGGCCTGTTGCTCGGCGGGTTCGTGGTGATTGCGATGATTGTCCGCCGTCGTCGCGGGCAACGCACCGCGACTCCTGATTCGCTGTCCACCGAAGAGCGTCAGCGCCTCGACCAACTGTTGGATAAAAACCAAGAATGATTGATTTCTGGCTCGCCGCAGGGCTGTTGCTTCTGGTCGCCCTGAGTTTCTTGTTGATCCCCGTGTTGCGTGGTCGCCGTGCCCAGCGGGAAGAGGATCGTACTGCCCTGAACGTTGCGCTGTATCAGGAGCGTGTCGCCGAGTTGCAGGCGCAACAGGCCGAAGGTGTGCTCGACGCCGCGCAAATGGACAGCGGCCGCGCCGAAGCGGCCCGCGAACTGCTCGCCGATACCGAAGGTGTGGCTCCGGCGCGGGTTTCCCGTCTGGGCAAACCGTTGCCGTTGCTGGCGGCACTGTTGGTGCCGGTATTGGGGCTGGGGCTGTATCTGCATTTTGGTGCCAGCGACAAGGTTGAGCTGACCCGTGAATTCGCCCAGGCGCCGCAGTCGATGGAAGAGATGACCCGTCGTCTGGAGCGTGCCGTGGCGGCGCAACCGGATTCCGCCGAAGGCCTGTATTTCCTGGGTCGTACCTACATGGCCCAGGATCGCCCGGCGGACGCGGCGAAAATGTTCGAGCGCACCGTCAATCTCGCCGGTCGTCAGCCGGAGCTGCTCGGCCAGTGGGCGCAGGCCCAGTATTTCGCCGACGGCAAGAAGTGGTCGGACAAGGTCCAGGCCCTGACCGACGAAGCGCTCAAGGCCGATCCGAAAGAAGTCACCAGCCTCGGCCTGCTCGGCATCGCCGCATTCGAAGGCGAGCGTTATCAGCAAGCCATCGATTACTGGAATCGTCTGTTGGCGCAGCTGCCGCCGGAAGACAAATCCCGTGAAGCCTTGCAGGGCGGTATCGCCCGTGCCACGGAGAAGCTGCAAGCCAGTGGCGGCAAGGTCGCCCAGGCGCCGGCCGCGAAGGCGGCAGCCTTGCTCAAGGTCAGCGTGAACCTGGCCAGCGAACTCAAGGGCAAGGTTCAGCCGGGCGACAGCGTGTTCATCTTCGCCCGCGCCGTTTCCGGCCCACCGGCGCCCCTGGCGGCCAAGCGCCTGACTGTCGCCGACCTGCCGGTGACCGTCGAGCTGGGCGATGCCGACGCCATGATGCCGCAATTGAAACTGTCGAACTTCCCTGAAGTCCAACTGGTTGCGCGCATCTCCCGGGCCGGTCAGCCGACTGCCGGTGAGTGGGTGGGTCGCAGCGGGCCGCTGGCCAGCAACACCACCGCGCCACAAACACTGACCATCGACAGCCCGGACAAATAACCGGCGCCAAACAGGAACGCACCGCCATGAACGCCATCGCCCGAATCACAGTCCTCACACTGGCCCTGGGCTTGAGCGCATGTGCGGTGCAACGCCCGGAACCGACGACCAACCTGCCGCCGATCCCGCCGTCGCAACCTCGCCCCACACCGTCGACTTCGCCGACGCCGGGTAAACCGGGAGTTCCGGTCAAACCCGCCAAACCGGCACCCCGCACCTCCGCCAGCTTCGCCCCGCCACCAGGCGGCAACAGCCACTGGGACCAGAAGCTGGGCGTCTACGTCCTCGATGACCAACCCAATACTTTCTACCGTCAGCGCACCTACTTCCGCTGGAACAACGGCTGGAGCCGCTCGATCAGCCCCAACGGGCCGTGGGAAGACACCAACATCCACGGCGTGCCGGCGGGGTTGGGCAAACAGTTCGGAGAGTGAATGAAAAACGGCGATCCATGGATCGCCGTTTTGCTGTCTGGTGTGGGCAACAAGGACTCAGAGAATTGCCCGATAGCCGCTCAATGCCTTGACTGACTGAACCAGACCCTGGCGTTGCAGAAGGTCCAGAAACGGCTCTACTTCCATGGTCGGCATTTTCAGTTGGCGACGCTGCTTTTGGGCCGCCATGACAACGGATACAGGATCAAGATCGAAGAGGTTGTCGACGAACTCGTCGGGATGTTGCGCTTCGACACCAAACGGTTGAAGCGCAGCGTCGGGAAAGTCTTTCCGGTTGAAGGTCACGATCACGCTGGCGCCACAGCGTATGGCTGCTGCCAGAACGTGGCGGTCATTGCTGTCGGGTAGTGTCAGTCCGGCAATCAGGTCTTCGTAGTCATCAACACAAGCATCGGGAATCGCTCGATCCATCAACGCGGACGTGCGATCCAGTTGTTCCATCGTCAGGTCTGTTCGATTCTTCAACAGATTGCGTTTCCATTCGCTGTGAATCTCCTTGGTCCATCGCGCCCGGAATCTTCCGGAGAGAGCCAGCCACATCAGAAAATCTCTCAGCGGGGCGGGGTACAGCACACATGCATCGTATACTGCGGTGAAAGAAGAATGCCTCACTCGTATCCAGTCCTTAAAGCCTGTGCCTGCTCTGCGAGAAGCGCCATTGCCTGCTCGCTGGCGGTGTCGCGCCGGTTTTTATAGTCCATCAGATCGGCAAAACGCACACGTCGGTGCTTGCCGGTTTTGTGGTAGGACAACTCACCGTTTTCCAACAGCTTTATCAGGTGTGGGCGTGAGACGTTGAGTAGGTCGGCCGCTTCCTGCGTGGTCAGTTCTGCATGCACCGGGACGACCTTTACCGCGTTGCCTTCTGCCAGCTCCGCGAGAATATCGATCAGCAGACGCAGGGCCGAGGTGGGGAGTTCGACGCGATGAGCCTCGTTCTGCTCGTCGAATATCTGGATGTGCTGAGTTTCGAAATGAGTGGCGAGGTAGGCTGCCAGGGCACGCTGGCCTTCGATGGCAGCTTTCACTTCGCGTTCTGCGGGAAGATTGAGCGAGGGGTGGATAACAGTGGGCATGGTGTTGTTCCAGCATTCCAAGAGGGGATGCCGGAACAGTATTCGAATCAAACGAAAATCGCAATAAACGAAACAGCGTGCCGTTTAGACCTCTTTGGTCAACAACCCCTGCACATACTCAACAAACGCCCGCGCCTTGGCGCTGGCCATGCGGCCGGTTGGAAACACCGCCCACAAGTCCAGGTCCGGCAGTGTCCAGTCGTCCATCACGGTCTTCACCGAGCCGTCGGCCAGTTCCGGGGCGAACATCCATTCCGAGGCCAGGGTCAGGCCCTGATCGGCCAGCACGGCTTCGCGAACCCCTTCGGCGGCGCTGACGCGGATGCGCCCGCTGATGATCACTGATTGTTTTTCCAGGTCTTTGGCGAATTGCCAGGTGTTGCCGCCGCCCAGGTTGTAGACGACGGCCTGGTGTTTGCTCAGGTCGGCGGGGCAGGTGGGTTCGCCGTGTCTGGCGAAGTAGGCGGGGGTGCCGAGTACCACGCGACGGCAGTCGGCGACCTTGCGGACGGTCAGGCCCGAGTCGGTGAGCGCGCCCATGCGCAGGGCGACATCGATGCCTTCCTCGACCAGATTGATGTTGCGATCATCGAGCATCAGGTCGATGTTCAACTGCGGATGCTGATCGAGAAAGGGTCCCAGGTGCGGAACGATGTGCAGGCGGCCGAAGGTCACGGCGGCGCTGATGCGCAGGTTGCCGCTCAGGCCGCTGGCGGCGCCCCGGGCAGCGTTGTCGGCCTCGTCGGCTTCTTCGAGGGCACGTTTGGCCCGTTCGAAAAACGCCAGTCCGGCCTCGGTCGGGGTCAGGCCTCGGGTCGAACGCAGCAACAGACGCACGGCCAGTCGGGTTTCCAGGTGCGCGATGGTTTTCGAGACGGCCGGCTGACCGATATTCAGGCGCCGGGCGGCGGCGGAAAACGACCCGGTTTCCACGACGTAGACGAAGGTTTCCATAGCGGAGAGGCGGTCCATCCCAGATCCTTGCGCAAACTTGCAGTGTTCGACGAGCCCCCGTAGGGACTTGCTCCCTCGGGGGATTTTCAGTACCGGTCAGAACGCGTTTTTGCCAAGTGAAGGTCGGCAATCGAGCCTCTGACCGGCTCAGCCGCGCAATGCATCCCGCATCGCTTCCGGCTCGGGTCGCTGAGTGTAATCCGGGTTGACCTCGGCGTAACGAATCACGCCATCCTGACCGATCACATAACGCGCCGGCATCGGCAAAGTCCATGAAGGATCGTCGTTGAACGTCGGCAGGTCATTGCGCAGATTCTTGTACAACTCGATCAGATAATCCGGCAATTCAAAGCGCAGACCGAACGCCGCCGCCACTTCATTGTGCGAGTCGCTGAGGATCGGGAAACCCAGCCCATTGATCCGCTGCGACTTGCGACTGTTGGCGGCGATCTGTGGCGAAATGGCCAGCAGGCTGGCCCCCGCCTGGCGGATCGACGGCAGAAACGCCTGGAGCGCTTGCAGCTCCAGATTGCAGTACGGGCACCAGACCCCACGGTAGAACGTCAACACCAACGGCCCCTGAGCCAGCAGATCCGCCGACGAAACCGGATGGCCATCGGGGTCCTTGAGAGTGAACAGCGGCGCCTTGTCACCCACCTTCAGCGCACGGCTTGCCGCACCGGACGCGATCAATTCAGTCGTGGCGCGTTCCATCACCGGATGGATATCGGCGGGCGCGTTGTAGGGTGGTTTGCCGGCCTTGAAATCGGCTTTGAAGGCATCGAGTCGGGCTTGCAGTGTCATGTGGATTGTCCTCGGGAACAGCCGGTAGTGGCCGGGTTCAAGAGTGACCGTGCAGCGCGCGAAGGAGAACGCGGGCGGGGGGCATAGCATTCATGCTTGGGGGGAATGGGCGGAGGGCTTACATGCTGTAAAACAACCGGACGTCGTTCTGCGGATTTCTGTGCTTGAGTAAAGATAACTCTAGAGTTATTTTTATTGAGCCGAAGCAAGGAGGCGGTTGGTGCAAAGCAGGTTATTGATCAAGGAGCTGGAGGAGGCAGGCTGGACGCTGGATCGAGTCACCGGCAGTCATCACATCTTCACTCACCGTTACAGCTCGTACACGATCCCCGTTCCTCACCCGAAAAAGGATTTGCCACTGGGGACGGTCAAAAGCATCAGGAAGCGTGCCGGGCTGTACAGCCCGCCAGCCAGTTACACAGGAGATCCATAATGCAATACCCAATCTGTATCGAGTGGGGCGATGAGGAAACTGCCATCGGTATTCAGATCCCCGATATTCCTGGTGCTGTCACGGCCGGGGACACCTTTGAAGATGCCTATAACGCCGCCGTCGAGATTGCGCACATCCTGTTGCAGGAGATCGCCGCAGATGGAGAGACGATTCCCCTGCCGACCTCTGCGGCGGCGCATCGCAACAACCCTGAATTCGCAGAGATGGGCTGGGGGATGTTGGAGCTGGATATCTCGCCCTATCTGGGCAAGACCGAGAAGGTCAATGTGACGTTGCCCGGGTACGTGATTCAGCGGATTGACCGTTATGTGCGAGAGCACAATGTCAAAAGCCGCTCCTCCTTCCTGGCGGATGCGGCGATGGAAAAACTGGTTCGCTATTGAGCAGGCATCCTTGCCTCTGGCCTCGCGGGTCGATGGACCCGCGATGGGGAAGGGGTTACGCGGTCGCCAGTGACGGCCGTTGCGCCGCACTGAGGAAGCGCAGCAGCGCCAGCAACGGAAACGCGCTGCCGACGATCACGATCCACAGCCAGCCGCCGTGTTCATACACCGCGCTGGCGATCGAGGAGCCGAAGGCACCGCCGATGAAGATGCTGGTCATGTACAGCGCGTTGAGACGTCCACGGCTCTTGGCGTCGAGGGAATAGACCGCGCGCTGGCCGAGCACCATGTTCATCTGCACGCAGAAGTCCAGAACCACGCCGGTCACCGCCAGGCCGATCACGCTGTAGGCCGGGTGGATGAAGGCCGGCAGGAAGCTCAGGCTGGCGAACAGCATGGCCAGCAACGAGGCGATGCGGGTGTGGCCGGCATCCGCCAGGCGTCCGCTGATGGGCGCGGCGATGGCACCGATGGCGCCGACCAGGGCGAAGATCGCGATCTGACTCTGGGACAGGCCATGGTTACGTGCCAGCTCCAGCGGTACGGCGGTCCAGAACAGGCTGAAAGTGGCGAACATGCAGCCCTGGTAAAACGCACGTTGGCGCAGCAGCGGTTGCTGGCACAGCAGCGTCCACAGCGAACCGATCAACTGGCCGTAGGATGCGCTGTGATCCGGTTGGCGCTTGGGCACCGTCAGCGCCAGCACCACGCTGATTGCCGCCATCAATGCGGCCGCGATCATGAACATCGCCCGCCAGCCGAAATGGTCGGCCACCACGCTCGATACCGGCCGCGCCAGCAGGATCCCCAGCAGCAGACCGCCCATGATCCCGCCAACCACGCGGCCACGGGATTCCTCCGGCGCCAGGTGCGCGGCCAGTGGAATCAGGATCTGCACCGACACCGAACTGAAGCCCACCAGCAACGAAATCAGCAGGAACACATTCGGCTGATCGGTGAACGCCGCGCCGAGCAGGCTGGCAATCGCCACCACGGTGGTGAGGATCATCAGGCGGCGGTTTTCCAGCAGGTCGCCCAGCGGCACCAGAAAGAACAGGCCCAGGGCATAGCCGATCTGGGTCAGCGACACGATGAAGCTGGCCATGGTGTCGGTCAGGCCGATGTCCGGCGCGATCAGGCCGATGATCGGCTGTGCGTAGTAGATGTTGGCAACGATGGCGCCGCAGCAGAAAGCGAACAGCAGCACCATGCCTCGGGTCATTGCGTGAGTTGTGGCGGTCATAGGGTTCTCGATCCAGCGAAAAAGAGTGCGGTGAGGCTAAGGGACGGGTGGGGCCGGCGGAAGACGCTTTCGTTTGATATCAATTATTCCGTTGCGGAATGAGTGGCGGCCGGGTGGTTATCGTCCATCGGTGGACTTTGCGTCCGACCGTCGAGCGCCGATGATACATTCACTTACATCTTGTTCGATAGCGTGCTTATGTTGTGGCTGGAGTTTTCATCATTCGTCACCGGAGGATCGCGATGTTCCGTCAGTTGCTTCGCCACAGCACCACGATTGCCCTGATCGGCCTGCTGGCCGCGTCCACCGTACAGGCCGCCGATGCCCCCGGCATGCGCATCGGTGTGCGCGGCGAGATCACCGGGGTCAGCGCCGATGCCCTGAAAGTCCACGTCAACAGCGGTGAAAACGTGGTGATCCAGCTCACCCAGGACACCCGGGTGCGCGCTGTCACCCTCGCCAATATCGAAGACATCAAACCCGGCAGCTACATCGGCTCGGCGGCCATTCCTCAGGAGGACGGCACGCTCAAGGCGCTGGAGGTCCACGTATTCCCGCCGGAACTGGCCGGCAGCGGCGACGGCCATCGCCCGTTCGACCTGGCCAAGGGCAGCAGCATGACCAATGGCAGTGTCGGCGACCTGGTGGTGAGCAACGGGCGGGTGCTGACCGTCAACTACAAGGGCGGGCAGCAAAAGATCCTCGTGCCGGTGGACGTGCCGATCGTCAACCTGCTGCCGGGGGATCGCAGCTTGCTCAAGGTCGGGGTGAAGATCGTTACCTTCGTGACCCAGAGCGCGGACGGCACGCTGACGGCGCAGTCGATTTCGGCGGGGAAGGATGGCGTCACCCCGCCGATGTAGCCATTCCTGGGGGAGCGGATATTTGCTGGGCAACAAAAAAGGCGACCCTTGACGGTCGCCTTTTTCATTGCCGCTCAGCGCTTACTTGTTGGTGTAGATCTGGTCGAAGACCCCGCCATCGTTGAAGTGGGTCTTCTGCACGGTGCGCCAGTCACCGAAGGTTTTTTCCACCGAGAGGAAGTCGACTTTCGGGAAGCGGTCGGTGTATTTCGCCAGCACCGCTGCATCACGCGGGCGCAGGTAGTTGGCGGCAGCGATTTCCTGGCCTTCCGGCGACCACAGGTACTTCAGATATTCGTCGGCGGCGGCGCGGGAGCCTTTCTTGTCGACCACTTTGTCGACCACCGAAACGGGCGGCTCGGCTTCGGCGGAGACGCTTGGGTAGATGACTTCGAACTGGTCGCGGCCGAACTCGCGGGCGATCATTTCCGCTTCGTTTTCGAAGGTCACCAGCACGTCGCCGATCTGGTTGGTCATGAACGTGGTGGTGGCGGCACGGCCGCCGGTATCGAGCACCGGCGCCTGTTTGAACAGTTTGCCGACGAAGTCCTTGGCCTTGTTCTCGTCACCGCCGTTTTTCAGCACGTAGCCCCAGGCTGACAGGTAGGTGTAGCGGCCGTTGCCCGAGGTTTTCGGGTTCGGCACGATCACCTGCACCCCGTCCTTGAGCAGGTCCGGCCAGTCTTTAAGGGCTTTCGGGTTGCCCTTGCGGACGATGAACACGGTGGCCGAAGTGAACGGCGCGCTGTTGTTCGGCAGGCGCGTGACCCAGTCTTTCGGCACCAGTTGCCCGTTGTCCGCCAGGGCATTGATGTCGGTGGCCATGTTCATGGTGATGACATCCGCCGGCAGGCCGTCGATGACCGAGCGCGCCTGTTTGCTCGAGCCGCCGAAGGACATCTGCACGGTGATGTTTTCGTTGTGTTCGGCTTGCCAGTGTTTCTGGAACGCAGTGTTGTAGTCCTTGTAGAAATCGCGCATCACGTCGTAGGAAACGTTCAGCAGGGTCGGTGCGGCTTGAGCCACGCTGCCGAAGGCAAGACCGGCGGCGAGAAGTGAGGCGCCAAAGAGTTTTTTCACTGCGCATTCCTTGTTCTGTGGGGGTGTTTTTTACAGAGATGACAGCCATTTGCCAGCGACTATAAACGGGGCACGCATAGTCGCTTAAAGATTAAAAAGCTCTTTGCTTATTCCATTTTCTTGAACAGCTGATTGCCGCACCGCGAACAGAATGCCGCGTTCTGTTCATGGCTTTTTTTCTCGCACACCGGGCAGTCGTGTTGCAGTTGCTCACCGCGCATGGCGTTGGCCAGTTCGGCGGTGAAAATCCCGGTGGGCACGGCAATGATCGAGTAACCGGTGATCATCACCAGCGAGGAAATCACTTGGCCCAGCGGCGTCTTCGGCACGATGTCGCCGAAGCCCACGGTGGTCAGGGTGACGATAGCCCAGTAAATGCCTTTGGGGATGCTGGTGAAGCCGTGTTCCGGGCCTTCGATCACGTACATCAGGGTGCCGAACACCGTCACCAGGGTGCAGACGCTGACCAGAAACACCACGATCTTCTGCTTGCTGCCACGCAAGGCCGACATCAGATAGTTGGCTTGCTTGAGGTACGGGCTGAGCTTGAGCACGCGGAAAATCCGCAGCATCCGGATGATCCGGATAATCAGCAGGTACTGCGCATCGCTGTAATACAGGGCGAGAATCCCGGGCACGATCGCCAGCAGGTCCACCAGCCCGTAGAAGCTGAACGCGTACCGCAGCGGCTTGGGCGAACAGTACAGGCGCAGGAGGTATTCGCCGGCAAAAATGATCGTGAAGCCCCATTCGATGTACGCCAGCACGTCGGCGTAGTTGCGATGAACGCTGTCGATGCTGTCGAGCATCACGATCACCAGGCTGGCGAGGATGATCAACAACAGGATGCCGTCGAAACGCCGCCCGGCGCGGGTGTCAGTCTGGAAAATCATGACGTAAAGCTGTTCACGCCAGTGCTTGCTGCTGTCCATGGATAACGCCTGAATCAAAGGTCAGCGCAGCCTAGGTTGATTCTCCCCATGAGCGCAAGGCGCGGCGTTCACCTCGGGCTGGCGCATCAGCCGGGTGCCGGTGCGCAGCAGCCAGCAGGCGAGAATGAACGGTGCCGTGAGGGTCGCCAGGCCAATGGCGCTGAACAGCGGCGTCAGCAGCAACGCCAGGGCAATGCCGAGCAGCGGCAACCAGGGTTGCTGGCGCCGGGTGCTGAAGGCGAGGGCGGCGAGTACCGCGTTGTAGCCGCCCAGACCCGACAGCGCGGTCTGGCTGTCGTGATGGGCGAGGCTGGAGCCGAGGCCGATCAGCGACGCCAGCAGCACCCAGCAAAAGGCGCGACGATCGGCGAGCAGCAGGCCGACACCGATCAGCGCACCGGCCAGCGGATGGTCGAGGAACATCACCTGGCCGAGTCCTTTCAACGCGGCGCCGAGCAGATTGGGCGTGTTCAATTCCAGCGGCGGCGCGGCGGCCGACGGCTCAGCGAAGCACAGAAACACCCAGCTCAGCAGAACGAACGGCGCGGTGTAGGCGGGCAGCCAATGATGCAGGCGAGCGCGCTTGAGCCACTGTTGAGTGACCATCGCACTGAGGCCGCCGGCCGCCAGAATCAGCGGCGGCAGCATCGGCGACCAGGGGAAATACAGGCTCAGCAACAGGCCGAGCAACACGCCGTTGTAGCTGAACAACCCGGCCTGGCGATCAGCCTTGGCGTAGTTGCGGCGTTGCGCGGTCAGCAAACCGGCGACCGCGCCCAGCAGCGCGCCGGCGAACAGCACAGGTGCGGTCAGCAGAATCGCCAGCAGGCACAGCAGGCCACACAGCGGGTGGCGCTGGAGGAAGATTTGACTGAAGCCGTTGAGCAAAGCCTCGGCCCAGTCAGGGCAGTGGGTGTTGAAGTGGTTGGCAGGCATGTCTGGAAAATCTGGGCAGGAGGAAAATCAAAAGGTCTTGCAAAACTCTGTGGCGAGGGCGCGGCTCCCGTGGGGCTTTAGCTGGCCCCGGTCCGGTGGATGCGGTGTCTCTTTTTGGAAACCGTCATGCCGAGCGACAGGAGCAAGCTCCCTCGCCACACAGGTGTTACTTAAATCAATGTTTCGATCCGCAGCGAATTAGTCGATCCCGGTTGCCCGAACGGCACACCGGCCGTGATCAACAACGTGTCGCCGCGTTCGGCCATGCCTTGCGCCTGGGCGATTTCCAGAGCGGTCGAGCAGACTTCGTCGACCTGACGCAGCCGATCGTTGACCACCGAGTGAATGCCCCAGGCCACGCTCAGGCGGCGCGCGGTCTGCAGGTTCGGCGTCAGGTTGAGGATCGGCGCCTTCGGCCGTTCCCGCGCGGCGCGCAGGCTCGAGCTGCCGGACTCGCTGTAGTTGACCAGCACCGCCACCGGCAGCACGTTGCTGATGCGGCGGATCGCGCAACTGATGGCGTCGGACACGGTGGCCTCGGCTTTCGGCCGGCTGACGTCGAGCTGGGTTTGGTAATCCGGACCGTTCTCCACCTGGCGGATGATCTTGCTCATCATCTGCACGGCTTCCAGCGGGTATTCGCCCGAGGCGGTTTCTGCCGACAGCATCACCGCATCGGCACCTTCGGCCACGGCATTGGCGACGTCGGTGACTTCGGCACGGGTCGGGGCTGGGGAGAAGCGCATCGACTCAAGCATCTGCGTCGCCACCACCACCGGTTTGCCGAGCTGGCGGCAGGTGGTGATGATGTTTTTCTGGATTTGCGGCACGCTCTCGGCCGGCACTTCCACGCCCAGGTCACCCCGGGCAACCATGATCGCGTCGCTCAACTCGGCGATTTCCCGCAGTTGTTCGACGGCCGACGGCTTCTCGATTTTCGCCATCAGAAAGGCCTTGTCGCCGATCAGCGCACGGGCTTCGCGGATATCCTCCGGACGCTGCACGAACGACAGCGCGACCCAGTCCACGCCCAGCTCCAGGCCGAAGCTCAGGTCGCGGCGATCCTTGGCGGTCAGCGGGCTCAGGTCGAGCACCGCTTGCGGCACGTTCACCCCTTTGCGATCCGACAGTTCGCCGCCGTTGAGCACGGTAGTGTCGATCGCGTCGGCGTATTTGCTCACCACCCGCAGGCGCAGCTTGCCGTCGTCCAGCAGCAGATCCATGCCGGCCTCCAGGGCGGCGATGATCTCCGGATGCGGCAGGTTGACCCGGCGCTGGTCGCCCGGCGTGGCGTCCAGATCCAGGCGGAACGCCTGGCCGCGATGCAATTGCACCTTGCCTTCGGCGAACTTGCCGACCCGCAGCTTCGGCCCTTGCAGGTCCATCAGGATCCCCAGCGGATAGTTGAGCTGGCGCTCGACTTCGCGGATCCACTGATAGCGCTTGGCGTGGTCGGCATGGTCGCCGTGGCTGAAGTTCAACCGGAAGATGTTGACCCCGGCCTCGACCAGCTCACGGATGTCGTCGATGCCATCGACCGCCGGCCCGAGGGTGGCGAGGATTTTGACTTTTTTGTCAGGCGTCATATTTAGGGCTCTCGAGAATCAGGATGGCGCGGAAGTCGTTGACGTTGGTGCGGGTCGGCTCGGTGACGATCAGCGCATCGAGCGCCTCGAAATAGCCGTAGCCGTTGTTGTTATCCAGTTCGTCGCTGGCGCTCAGGCCCAGGGCGGCGGCACGGGCGTAGCTGTCCGGGGTCATGATCGCGCCGGCGTTGTCTTCCGAACCGTCGATGCCGTCGGTGTCACCGGCCAGGGCGTAGACGCCGGGCTGACCCTTGAGACTGTCGGTCAGGCTGAGGAGGAATTCGGCATTGCGTCCGCCACGGCCATTACCGCGCACGGTGACCGTGGTTTCGCCGCCGGAGAGAATCACGCACGGCGCCGCCAGCGGTTGACCATGCTGGATAATCTGCCGGGCGATACCGGTGTGGACCTTGGCTACCTCGCGGGATTCGCCTTCCAGATCGCCGAGGATCAGCGGACTGAAACCGGCCTGGCGGCATTTCACCGCCGCTGCTTCCAGCGATTGCTGAGGGCGGGCGATCAACTGGAAATGGCTGCGGGCCAGGCTCGGGTCGCCGGGTTTGACGGTTTCCGATTCCGGGCTGTTCAGCCAGTTGCGCACCGAGGCCGGGACGTCGATGCCGTAGCGCTTGAGGATTGCCAGGGCTTCGGCGCTGGTGCTCGGGTCGGCCACGGTCGGACCGGAGGCGATGACCGTGGCGAGGTCGCCCGGCACATCGGAAATGGCGTAGGTGTAAACAGTCGCCGGCCAGCAGGCTTTGCCCAGGCGTCCGCCCTTGATCGCCGAGAGGTGCTTGCGCACGCAATTCATTTCGCCGATGGTCGCGCCGGACTTGAGCAGGGCTTTGTTGATCGACTGCTTGTCGGCCAGGGTGATGCCTTCGGCCGGCAGCGCGAGCAACGCGGAGCCGCCACCGGAGAGCAGGAAAATCACCCGGTCGTCTTCGCTCAGGTTGCTGACCAGTTCCAGCACCCGCTTCGCCACGGCCAGGCCGGCGGCGTCCGGCACCGGATGCGCGGCTTCGACCACTTCGATTTTTTCGCACGGCGCGCCGTGACCGTAGCGGGTCACCACCAGGCCGCTGACTTCGCCCTGCCAGCAACGCTCGACCACCTGGGCCATCGCGGCGGCGGCCTTGCCGGCGCCGATGACGATCACGCGACCGGTGCGGTCAGTTGGCAAATAGGCTTCGAGGACGTGTTGCGGATGGGCCGCGTCGATGGCTGTGGCAAACAGCTCGCGCAGCAGTTGTTGCGGATCGACCGACATGACGGGCTCCCGGAATTCTTGTTATTCGAAAGGGCAACTCAGATCCATTGTGGGAACGTTCTTGCTCGCGAATACGGTGGGTCAGTCAATCTCCATGCCGACTGACACGCCCCCTTCGCGAGCAAGCCCGCTCCCACATGGAAAGCGGGGCAGGGGTTTACTGCTTATCGCGGATCGAGAAGTTGGCCATGTGTTCCAGGCCCTTGATCAGCGCCGAGTGGTCCCAGTTGCTGCCACCGATGGCCGCGCAGGTGCTGAACACTTGCTGGGCGTTGGCGGTGTTGGGCAGGTTGATGTTCAGTTCCTTGGCGCCCTGCAGGGCCAGGTTCAGGTCTTTCTGGTGCAGGCTGATGCGGAAGCCCGGATCGAAGGTGCCCTTGATCATGCGATCACCGTGCACTTCGAGGATCTTCGACGAGGCGAAGCCGCCCATCAATGCTTCACGCACCTTGGCTGGATCGGCGCCGTTCTTGGAGGCGAACAGCAGCGCTTCGGCCACGGCCTGAATGTTCAGGGCGACGATGATCTGGTTGGCGACCTTGGCGGTCTGGCCGTCACCGTTGCCGCCGACCAGGGTGATGTTCTTGCCCATGGCCTGGAACAGCGGCAGCGCGCGTTCGAAGGCATCGGCGTCGCCACCGACCATGATGCTCAGGGTCGCGGCCTTGGCGCCGACTTCACCGCCGGACACCGGCGCGTCGAGGTATTGCGCGCCTTTCTCGTTGATCTTCGCGGCGAAGGCCTTGGTGGCGGTCGGCGAGATCGAACTCATGTCGATCACGACCTTGCCCTTGCCGATACCGGCGGCAACGCCGTCGGCGCGGAACAGCACGTCGTCGACCTGCGGGGTGTCCGGCACCATGACGATGATGAATTCGGCTTCCTGGGCCACATCGCGCGGGTTGGTCAGGGCGACGGCGCCAGCGGCCACCAGATCGGCCGGGGCGGCGTCGTGGTGGGCGGACAGGAACAGGCTGTGACCGGCTTTCTGCAGGTTCGCCGCCATTGGGTGGCCCATGATGCCGGTGCCGATGAATCCGATTTTAGCCATGAGAAAATCCTCTTGTTTTTGTCTTGCTCAAGCAAATGGGGGAGCTGCTGCTTTATGGGAGCGGGCTTGCTCGCGAATGCGGTGGAACACTCGACATCCGTGCGGACTGAACCACCGCATTCGCGAACAAACCCAATCCCACCAGGTTCTGCTTCAGATTGCGTTGTGGGTTTTCAGCCAGCCGAGGCCCGCTTCAGTGGTGGTCAGCGGTTTGTATTCGCAGCCGACCCAGCCCTGATAACCGATGCGGTCCAGGTGCTCGAACAGGAAGCGATAGTTGATCTCGCCGGTGCCCGGCTCGTTGCGCCCCGGGTTGTCCGCCAGTTGCACATGGTTGATTTCGCCCAGGTGCGATTGCAGGGTGCGGGCCAGGTCACCTTCCATGATTTGCATGTGGTAGATGTCGTATTGCAGGAACAGATTGGCGCTGCCGACCTGCTCGCGAATCGACAGGGCCTGCGCCGTGTTGTTCAGGTAGAAACCCGGAATGTCGCGGGTGTTGATCGCTTCCATCACCAGTTTGATGCCCGCCGCTTGCAGCTTGTCGGCGGCGTACTTGAGGTTGGCGACGAAGGTTTTTTCCACGGTGGCATCGTCCACGCCTTGCGGACGGATGCCGGCCAGGCAGTTGACCTGGGTGTTGCCCAGCACCTGCGCGTAAGCGATTGCCAGATCGACCCCGGCGCGGAACTCTTCGACCCGGTCCGGCAGACACGCGATACCGCGCTCGCCTTTGGCCCAGTCACCGGCCGGCAGGTTGAACAGCACTTGGGTCAGGCCATTGGCATCGAGCCTGGCTTTGATTTCGGCGGAGCTGAAATCGTACGGAAACAGGTATTCGACACCACTGAAACCCGCCTTGGCGGCGGCGTCGAAACGGGCAAGGAAATCCTGTTCGGTGAACAGCATGGACAGGTTGGCTGCGAAACGCGGCATGGTGGTCTCCTAAAACAGATTTGAATTCGACGCGGTCAGTCCCCTCTCCTGGGGGAGAGGGCTAGGGTGAGGGGAATTCGGGTTGGCCCCGGATTCCGCGAATGGCACAAAACCATCCCCTCACCCCAGCCCTCTCCCGAGGGAGAGGGAGCTGAAAGCAGTCAGTCGAGCAACGAAATCGCCGTCGGCGCATCGTTACCGACCAGCGCCAGGTCTTCGAATTCGTTGACGGCGTTGATCTCGGTCCCCATGGAGATGTTGGTCACACGCTCCAGGATGATCTCGACAATCACCGGCACCTTGAACTCTTCGATCAGCTCTTCGGCCTTGCGCAGGGCAGGGGCGATGTCAGCCGGTTCGAACACACGCAGCGCCTTGCAACCGAGGCCTTCGGCGACCGCGACGTGATCGACACCATAACCGTTGAGTTCCGGCGCGTTCAGGTTATCGAAGGACAACTGCACGCAGTAGTCCATATCGAACCCGCGCTGGGCCTGACGGATCAGCCCCAGGTACGAGTTGTTCACCACAACGTGGATGTACGGCAGTTTGAACTGAGCCCCGACAGCCAGTTCTTCGATCATGAACTGGAAGTCATAGTCCCCCGACAGGGCCACGACTTTACGGTTCGGATCGGCCTTCACCACGCCCAGCGCCGCCGGAATGGTCCAGCCCAACGGGCCGGCCTGGCCGCAGTTGATCCAGTGACGCGGCTTGTAGACGTGCAGGAACTGCGCGCCGGCAATCTGCGACAGACCAATGGTGCTGACGTAGCAGGTGTCCTTGCCGAACACCTGGTTCATTTCTTCGTAAACGCGCTGCGGCTTGACCGGCACGTTGTCGAAGTGGGTCTTGCGTTGCAGGCTCTGTTTGCGCTGCTGGCAATCCTGCAGCCAGGCGCTGCGGTTCTTCAGTTTGCCGGCGGCTTGCCATTCGCGGGCGACTTCGATGAATACGGTCAGCGCGGCGGCAGCGTCGGAGACGATACCCAGGTCCGGGGTGAACACGCGGCCGATCTGGGTCGGTTCGATGTCGACGTGAATGAACTTGCGGCCTTCGGTGTAGACATCCACCGAACCGGTGTGACGGTTGGCCCAACGGTTGCCGACGCCCAGCACCACGTCGGATTTGAGCATTGTCGCGTTGCCGTAGCGGTGCGACGTCTGCAGACCGACCATGCCGACCATCAGCGGGTGATCGTCCGGGATGGTGCCCCAGCCCATCAGGGTCGGGATGACCGGGATGCCGGTCAGCTCGGCGAACTCAACCAGCAGCTCGCTGGCATCGGCATTGATGATGCCGCCGCCGGCCACCAGCAATGGACGCTCGGCCTGATCGAGCATGGCCAGGGCCTTCTCGACCTGAACGCGGGTGGCGCTCGGCTTGGCCAGTGGCAGCGGCTGGTAGGCGTCGATGTCGAATTCGATTTCGGCCATCTGCACGTCGAACGGCAGGTCGATCAGCACCGGACCTGGACGACCGGAGCGCATTTCATAGAAGGCCTTCTGGAACGCGTAAGGCACCTGGCCCGGCTCCAGAACAGTGGTCGCCCACTTGGTCACTGGCTTGACGATGCTGGTGATGTCGACAGCCTGGAAGTCTTCCTTGTGCAGGCGGGCGCGGGGGGCCTGGCCGGTGATGCACAGGATTGGAATCGAGTCGGCCGAGGCGCTGTAGAGCCCGGTGACCATGTCGGTGCCGGCCGGGCCGGAGGTGCCGATGCACACGCCGATGTTGCCGGCCTTGGTGCGGGTGTAGCCCTCGGCCATGTGCGAGGCGCCTTCAACGTGGCGCGCGAGGACGTGATCGATGCCGCCGACTTTTTGCAGGGCGGAGTACAGCGGGTTGATCGCAGCACCCGGAATGCCAAAAGCGGTATCAACCCCTTCACGGCGCATCACCAGAACGGCGGCTTCGATTGCTCTCATTTTGCTCATGGTTTTGTGCCTCTTTACGTTTTGTAATTGTATACAAGTGGCTTTGCGCAGAGTGTATTCACGGCGGATGGCGCAGGTCAATCCATTTTCTCAAGCAGCTGTTTCATTCGTCGGAAGCCTGTTCTGCTGTGGCTTTTCGTCGCATGAGGCGCTTTTCGAAAATTATTGTATACAAAAAAATAATTCATTGTGTTCTATTTGTTGCATCGGGTTGCGGCACGTCACGCGACAAAAGCGCGCAGCCCCACCGCTTTCCAATAACAAAATGAGGACGGCACCATGAGCGCTTTAACCTTGAAAGTCGCAGTCAACCTGGTCAGTGAAGCCATCAGCGCAGGGCGGGCGATCTCCGCTGCGCCGCTGACCATCGCGGTACTCGATACCGGCGGGCACCTGATTGCCCTGCAACGTGAAGACGGCGCCAGCCTGCTGCGCCCGAACATCGCCATCGGCAAAGCCTGGGGCGCCATTGCGCTGGGCAAGGGCTCACGCCTGCTGGCGCTGGACGCGCAACAACGCCCGGCATTCATCGCCGCGCTCAACAGCATGGGGCAGGGCAGCGTCGTGCCGGCACCGGGCGGTGTGCTGATCCGGGATCAGGCGGGGAACGTGCTGGGAGCGATCGGCATCAGCGGCGATCTGTCGGATGTCGATGAACAGGTGGCGATCAAAGCCGTGGAGGCGCTGGATCTGCGGGCGGATGCGGGGGTGGCGGCCTGACGGGAACTGAATCACCCCGGTTGGTATTGCGGTGATGACGAATCGGGGCGGCGTCGATAGACTGCCGCCCCGTTTTTGTATCAAGGAAGATCAGCGTGAAGACGCTACTTGGCTTTTCTCTGGCCACGGCCATGACCCTCGTCACTCCCTTTCTGCACGCCGCCGAACCGCTGGACGCCGAAGATATCGCGTTCCAGGCGCTGAGCCCGGTGGTCACCGCGTTGATCAATGCCGACGATGTTCCTGAATTGATGGCGCGGGCCGAGAAGCTCGAAGACACCGACACGTTGCAGGCCATTGCGGTTTATCTGGCGGCCACGCGTGAAGATCCCGAACAGATGCTTGCGCCTTATCAGGTCGCGGCGCTGTTTGCCCGCCGTGGCGATGACAAACTGGCCTTGCGCTTCCTGCAAGAGGCTGATGATCGTGGCATGTGGTTCGGCCCATTGTTGGCCGGCGACGAGGACTTTTCTGACCTGCGCGAGACATCCACCTACAAAGCCGTATTGGCCAACGCTCAGCAACGCTACAAGAAAATCGCTCCCGGCAAGGTCGGCGCCATTTCAGTGCTCAACCCGTCGGCGGATATTCCCGCGCCCAAGGCGTGTCGTCCGGTGGTGGTCTGGCTGCACGGCTACGGTATCAATGGTGAACTCGATGAGAGCTATCAACCGCTCGCGGACACCGGGGCCATTATCCTTGGCATCAACGGTACAGAAATGATCAACGCGGTCGACAGCTTTCGCTGGATCGGCCCGGGCTTCGAAGGCACCCATCAAACGGTGCAGAACGGCTTGAACCAATTGGCGGCGCAGCAATGCATCGATCGCAAACGCGTCTATCTGATGGGCTTCTCTCAAGGTTCACAACATGCAGGCGCATTGCTGGCGCAGCATCCGGATGACTACGCGGGCGCTCTGTTGCTGTCACCTGGCGGTCGGCAGCCGACACCAACGGTGAGCAAGGCTCACGGCAAAAGAGTGTTTGTGATCAACGGCAAATTGGAAGGGGCGGGCAATCAGCAGATGGCCACGTATTTTCGCAAGCTGTTCAGTGACGGCAACGAAGTCAAATCCCGTACTCATGAAGGCGGGCATTCCTTCCCGGATGACTGGAGCACATCCTTGCCGCAAGCACTGCGCTGGTTGATGGGTAGCGACGCCTGAAACAAAAAAATCGCAGGTCTGGCCACGTCTTCAGGACGCCTCGGCCAGGCCTGCGATTTTTTTTGCCTGTGTTTCGTGCCGTCAGTCCGGCTCGCAGCCTTTGAGGACCAGCCGGATAATCGTCTGTGCCGCCGCTTCGTAATCCGCCTCGTCGAGCTTTTCCTTGCCGGTCACGGCGGAGATCTGCCAGTCGAAGTCGGCGTAGGTCTGGGTCGCGGCCCAGATGCTGAACATCAGGTGGTTGGGGTCGATCGGGGCGATCTGGCCGCGGTCGATCCAGCTCTGGATGCAGTCGATGTTGTGCTTGGCCTGGCTGTTCAGTTGTTCGACCAGGTCGGCGCTCAGGTGCGGGGCGCCGTGCATGATTTCGCTGGCGAACACCTTCGAGGCAAACGGCAGGTCGCGGGAGATGCGGATCTTCGAGCGGATATAGCCGCTGAGCACTTCGCTCGGCACGCCGTCCGGGTTGAACGGGGTCGAGGCCTGCAGGATCGGCACGATGATGCTTTCCAGTACCTCGCGGTAGAGGTTTTCCTTGGACTTGAAGTAGTAGTAGACGTTGGGCTTGGGCAGCCCCGCCTTGGCCGCGATGTCGCTGGTTTTGGTCGCCGCGAAGCCCTTGTCGGCAAACTCCTCGCTGGCGGCACGCAGGATCAGTTCTTTGTTGCGCTCGCGGATTGTGCTCATAAACCCGGTGGTTCCTTGCCTGTTCTGGCGGTTGCGCATGGTAGCACCGGCCTCGCGCGGCGCTCAACAATGCCCGTCAGTGGCGCTCGTCGCGTCAGTCTGTCGCCAGCCTGAACAACTTCTCCATCCCTCGCGACGGCTTTCGGGACGCTGCTAGAGTCAAGGCAGACTCGGTGGCAAGAGGCGGGCGGTCATGGCGACACGCAGGCGCGGCAAAGTCCTGCTGATCATCGGCATTGTGCTGTTGCTGGGGCTTGGCTTGTGGATCTATCTGAGCGCCGGTCAGCATCGCGTCAAGCCTCCGCCCGCCGCTGAGCCGGTCGCGACGGTCGCCGTCAAGCTTCAAGACGTGCCGGTTTACATTGACGCACTGGGTACGGTGACCCCGACCCGTAGCGTGACGGTGGTGACGCAGGTCAACGGCATTCTCAGCTCGGTCGATTTCACAGAAGGCCAGCACGTCGGCAAGGGCCAGGTCATCGCCCGCATCGACGACCGCGCGCTGAAGGCGCAACTGGCGGTGGCCAAGGGCACGCTGATGCACGATCAGGCGTTGCTCGCCAACGCCGTGCGGGATCTGGCGCGTTATCGCGAGCTGATCAAGGTCGGCTCCACCACTCAGCAGACTCTCGATACCCAGGCCTCCCTGGTGCAACAACTGCAAGGTACGGTCGCTTCGGATCAGGGCAGCGTGCAGAACCTCGAAGTCCAGTTGAGCTACTGCACCATCACTTCACCGGTGGATGGCGTGGTCGGTTTGCGCCAGGTCGATCCCGGCAACTACGTGACCACCACCAGCACTACCGGGATTGCCGTGATCACCCAGATGACCCCGGCCACCGTGGTGTTCGCCGTGCCCGAGGACGATCTGGGTTCGATCAATCAGGCGATGTCCAAAGGCGTAGTCACGGTGCTGGCCTACGACCGCAACAAACACAACCTGCTGGCCACCGGCACTCTGCTGGCGCTGGATAACCAGGTCGATACCAGCACCGGCACGATCAAGGTCAAGGCGCAGTTCGATGACTCGGGCAAGGCGCTGTTTCCCAATCAGTTCGTCAACGCCCGGCTCAAGGCCGACACCCTGAGTCAGAACCCCGTGGTGCCAACCCGGACGATCCAGCATGGCAGCAAAGGCGATTTCGTGTTTGTGGTGGTCGACCCCGGCAACAAGGTCAGCCTGCGCAACATCAAGACCGGGCCGGCCATGGGCGACGTTTCGGCGGTGCTCGACAACGGGGTGAAGGCGGGCGAGCAGGTCGTCACCGAAGGTGCCGACAAACTCGACGATGGCTCGGCGGTGAAAGTCGTCGCGCCGTAGGAGGCGTAGCCCATGAACGTCTCGCGCCCCTTCATCGAACGCCCGGTGGCCACCACGCTGTTGATGGTCGCCGTACTGTTGCTCGGTCTGCTCGGTTATCACTTGTTGTCGGTGTCGGCATTGCCGGAGGTGGATTACCCGACCATTCAGGTGTTCACCCAGTACCCCGGCGCCAGTCCCGAGGTCATCAGTTCGTCGATCACCGCGCCGCTGGAACGCCAGCTCGGCGAGATGCCGGGGCTCAAGTCGATGAACTCCACCAGCTCCGACGGCGCTTCGGTGGTGACCCTGCAATTCGATCTGTCGCTGTCGCTGGATGTCGCCGAACAGGAAGTGCAGGCAGCAATCAACGCTGCCGGCACCTTCCTGCCGGCGAACCTGCCGTACCCGCCGGTGTACAGCAAGGTCAACCCGGCCGATGCGCCCGTTCTGACGCTGTCGCTGACCTCCGACGTGCTGCCACTGACCAAGGTCGAGGATCTGGCTGACACGCGGCTGGCGCAAAAGATTTCGCAGATCACCGGCGTCGGCCTGGTCACCCTCAGTGGCGGTCAGCGTCCGGCGGTGCGGGTCGAGGCCAACACGTCGGCGCTGAACAGTCTGGGACTGTCCCTGGATGACCTGCGCACCTCCCTGGGCACGGCCAACGTCAATCAGGCCAAGGGTAATATCGACGGCAAATATCAGGCGTACTCGATCGGCACCAACGACCAGTTGCAGTCGGCCGAGGAGTACCGCGACCTGGTGATCGCCTACAAGAATGGCGCACCGATTCGCCTGTCGCAGATCGCTTCGTCGACCCAGGGTCCGGAAAATCCTCGGCAAGCGGCATGGACCGACAGCACGCCATCGATTGTCCTGAATATCCAGCGTCAGCCCGGTGCCAACGTCATCGATGTGGTCGACCGCGTGCAACAACTGCTGCCCAAGCTGCGCGCCAGTTTGCCGGCGACGCTGAAGGTCAACGTGCTCACCGACCGCACGCAAACCATCCGCGCCTCGGTCACCGACGTGCAGTACGAGCTGGCGGTAGCGGTGTTGCTGGTAGTGATCGTGATTTTCCTGTTCCTGCGTAACGTGGCGGCGACGATCATCCCGGCGGTGACCGTGCCGCTGACGCTGGTCGGCACCCTGGCGGTGGCGTACGCGGTGGGGTTTTCGCTGAACAACCTGACGCTGATGGCGCTGACCATCGCCATCGGTTTTGTGGTCGATGACGCCATCGTCATGATCGAAAACATCACCCGCTACATCGAGGCCGGCGACTCGCCTATGCAGGCCGCGCTCAAAGGGGCGGAGCAGATCGGCTTCACCATCATTTCGCTGTCGGTGGCGCTGATCGCAGTGATGATTCCGCTGTTGTTCATGGGCGATGTGGTCGGCCGGCTGTTTCGCGAATTCGCCATGACCGTGGCGGTGACCATCGTCATCTCGGCGCTGATCACCCTGACCCTGACGCCGATGATGTGTTCGCGGATGCTCAAGCCCAAGCACGAGGAGCGCCGGGTCGATTTCTTCGACCGGGTCAACGGCTATTACGTCAAAGGCCTGGATTGGGTGCTGCTGCATCGCGGGCTGACGCTGATCTCGGTGGTGCTCACCGGGCTGCTGACGCTGTTGATCATCGTGGTCATGCCCAAAGGCTTTTTCCCTGAGCAGGACACCGGACTGATCCAAGGCATTTCCCAAGCCTCGCCGGGCATTTCCTTCCAGCAGATGCAGGTCGAACAGCAGCGGCTGGCCGCCCGGATTCTCAAGGACCCGGCGGTGGCGAGTCTTTCGTCGTTCGTCGGCATCGATCAGACCAATCCGACGATCAATCAGGGCAATCTGCTGATCAACCTCAAGCCCCATGGCGAGCGCGACAGCAGCGCAGCGGTGATCCGCCGGCTCTCCGATGCCAATGCCGACGACGCCGGGATTCGCCTGTACCTGCACAGCGTGCAGGATCTGACGCTGGACGCCACGGTATCGACCACCAGTTACCGCCTCGGACTGCAAGCTACCGACCCGGGCGAACTGGAAACCTGGACCAACAAACTGCTCGCGGCGATCAGGCAGGACCCGATGTTCACCGACGTGCAAAGCCAGGCGATGCAGTTCGGCAATCAGATCCAGCTCAACTTTGACCGCGCTACGGCTTCGCGTCTGGGCATCACCCCGCAAGCCATCGACGACGTGCTGTACGACGCCTTCGGCCAGCGCCAGGTGTCGACCATTTACACCCAACTGAACCAGTATCACGTGGTGATCGCCACCGACCATCCGCCGCACAATCTGGCCGACCTGTTGACCGGACTCTACGTCGCCATTCCCGGCGGCGGGGTCGCGCCGTTGTCGAGCATGGCGACACTGCAGGTGATTCGTGCGCCGGTAACCATCAACCGTCTGGGGCAATTTCCCTACGCCGATGCCTCGTTCAACCTCGCCCCCGGCCAGACCCTCGGCGCGGCGGTGACGCGGCTCAAGGACATCGAAACCCGGGCCGGCCTGCCGCTGTCGGTGCAAGCCAACCTGGAAGGAGCGGCGGCGACGTTCGAGGCGTCGTTGTCCAATCAGGTGTTTCTGGTGCTGGCGGCGATCATCGTGGTGTACCTGATGCTGGGGATTCTCTACGAGAGCTTCGTGCATCCGGTGACGATTCTCTCGACTCTGCTATCCGCCGCGCTCGGTGCCTTGCTGGCATTGCTGATCACCGGTACGCAGTTCGACATCATCGGTTTGATCGGCATCGTTCTGCTGATCGGTATCGTGATGAAGAACGGCATCATGATGGTCGACTTCGCCCTGGAGCTGGAACGCAAGGGCGGGCTCGATCCGGTAGCTGCGATTCGTCAGGCCGCCGAGCTGCGATTCCGGCCGATTCTGATGACCAGCATGGCCTCCTTGTTCGGTGCGGTCCCGCTGGCATTGGGCACCGGGATCGGCTCGGAGCTGCGTCATCCGCTGGGAATTGCGATCATCGGCGGACTGTTGCTCAGCCAGTTGCTGACGCTGTTCTCGACCCCGGTGATTTTCCTCGCCATGCATGGCCTGGAGCAGCGCTTCACCTGGCGCCGGCCAGCGGCGACCAAGGCCTTGCGCGATGAACCTTAGCGCGCCGTTTATCCAGCGCCCCATCGCCACCACGTTGCTGGCGGTCGGGCTGGCGCTGTTCGGTGTGCTGGCGTTCAACCTGTTGCCGGTGGCGCCGTTGCCGGAAGTGGATTTCCCGACCATCAGCGTGCGCGCGTCGTTACCCGGCGCTGACCCCAGCACGGTGGCGTCGTCAGTGGCGACGCCTCTGGAACGTCAGTTCGGGCAGATCGCCGGGGTCACCGAAATGACTTCGTCCAGTTCGTTGGGGGCGACCCGCATTACCTTGCAGTTCGACCTCAACCGCGACATCGATGGCGCGGCGCGCGACGTGCAAGCGGCGATCAATGCAGCCCGCAGCAATCTGCCGAGCGATCTGTCCGGCAACCCGACCTACCGCAAGGTCAATCCGGCCGACTCGCCGATCCTGATCCTCAGCCTGACTTCCGACACCGCGACCCGTGGCCAGATGTACGACGTGGCTTCTACTCTGCTCGAACAGCGCTTGTTGCAGACCACCGGTGTGGGCGATGTGACGGTGGGGGGCGCGGCCTTGCCGGCGGTGCGGATTGAGCTCAATCCGGATCGGCTCAATCGCTACGGCGTCAGCCTGGAACAGGTTCGCCAAGTGATTCAGGCGTCCAACGTGAATTTGCCCAAGGGCACCGTGTCAGTTGGTGATCAGTCCTACGGTCTGAAGGCCAACGACATGCTGTATCAGGGCACCGATTACGGGCCGTTGGTGGTCAAGCAACGCAACGGTGATCTGGTGCGCATTTCCGATCTGGGCGACGTCACCGAGGACGTCGAGGATCTGCGCAACTTCGGCCTGTCCAACGGCAAACCGGCGGTGCTGCTGGTGGTGTTCAAGCAGCCCGGCGCCAACGTCATCGACACCGTGGATGCGGTGAAGGCCGACCTGCCGTTTCTGCAGAGTTCGATCCCCTCGGCGATCAAGATCAACATCCTGATGGACCGCACCACCACCATTCGCGCGTCATTGCACGACGTGGAAGTGACCCTGCTGATTTCGATCGCGCTGGTGACGCTGGTGACCTTCGGCTTCTTCCGCGACTGGCGCAGCACGCTGATCCCGGCCATCGTCGTACCGCTTTCGCTGCTCGGCACCTTCGGGGCGATGTATTTTCTCGGCTACAGCCTCAACAACCTGTCACTGATGGCGCTGACCATTTCCACCGGGTTTGTGGTCGACGATGCGATCGTGGTGGTCGAGAACATCATGCGGCACCTGGAAAAAGGCGAGAGCCGCGTGCAAGCCGCGCTGGCTGGGGTGCGGGAGGTGGGCTTTACGGTGATGACCATCAGCGTGTCGCTGGTGGCGGTGTTCATTCCGTTGCTGCTGATGGGCGGGGTGGTCGGGCGGCTGTTTCGCGAGTTTTCGATTTCGCTGTCGGTGGCCATCGTGATTTCGATGCTGGTGTCGCTGACGGTGACGCCGATGCTCGCCAGTGTGCTGCTGCGTACTCAGCAACAGAGCGGCAAGGGTGACGATCACCCGGACTCGTACTTTCACCGCTTTTACGATCGCACCCTCGGTTGGGTCGTCGAGCATTCGTTCCTGATGGGGCTGCTGACGCTGCTGGTGATCGTGTTGGCGTGCGTGTTGTACGTGCTGGTGCCCAAGGGTTTCTTTCCGCAGGAAGACACCGGTCGCATGTCTGGCAGCATCATCGCGGCGCAGAGCATTTCCTTTGGCGCGATCCAGTCGAACTTCAGCGCGATCAATAAAAAGGTCTTGAGCAATCCGAACGTGGCGACGGTAGGCGGGTTTGTCGGTGGCGGTGGCGGGATCGGCGGGGCGGTCAACAGTGCGCAGTTGTTCATCACCCTCAAGCCTCTGGCGGATCGCAAGGACAGCGCCGATCAGGTCATCGGCCAGATTCGCCACACCCTCGGCGACATGCCTGGCACCCGTCTGTATCTGCAATCGGCGCAGGACATCACGGTCGGCGGTCGGCAGAGCGGGGCGCAGTACCAATACACGATGACTGCCGACGACCAGAGCACCCTCGACGAATGGGTGCCGAAAGTCGTCGCGGTGCTGCACGGCTTGCCGCAACTGGCCGATGTGAACACCGATCAGCAGGACAACAGCCTGATGGCCAGTGTCACTGTCAACCGCGATGCCGCCGCCCGGCTCGGGGTCAGCATGTCGGCCATCGACCAGACGTTGTACGACGCGTTCGGGCAACGCCAGGTTTCGACCATCTACCGCGCGGCCAATCAGTATCACGTGGTGATGGAGGTCGCGCCGCCGTACTGGGACTCCCCGGCGAGCCTGAAAAACCTCTACGTGCCGGTGGGCACCGCCGCCGTCACCAGCAAGGGCGCTGCGGCGGCGCCGAACCTCAGCGCCACGGCCTCGCAGGCGTTGGTGCCGCTGTCGACGCTGGCCGACTATTCGGTGGGGCGCACGGCTATCTCGATCAGTCATCAGGGGACATTTCCGGCGGTGACCGCTTCGTTCAACCTCGCGCCGGGCGTCTCCATCGGCCAGGCAACGGCGCTGGTGGACAACGCCGTCAAACAATTGCGCATGCCGGCCAGTGTGGTCGGCCAGTTTGCCGGGACGGCGCAGGTGTTCCAGTCTTCGGTGGCCAGCGAGCCGTTGCTGATCGTCGCCGCGCTGCTGTCGGTGTACGTGGTGCTGGGCATGCTCTATGAAAGCCTGGTGCATCCACTGACGATCCTGTCGACCTTGCCGTCGGCCGGCGTCGGCGCGCTGATTGCCTTGCTGCTGACCGGCACCGAGCTGTCGATCATCGCGCTGGTGGGGGTGATTCTGCTGATCGGGATCGTGAAGAAGAACGCAATCATGATGATCGACTTCGCCATCACCGAGCGCCGCGAATTCGGCTTGAGCGCCAAGGACGCGATCCGCCGCGCCTGCCTGATCCGCTTCCGGCCGATCATGATGACCACGCTGGCGGCGATTCTCGGCGCACTGCCGCTGGTGCTAGGCAGCGGTTATGGCTCGGAGCTGCGCCGGCCATTGGGGATTTCGATCATTGGCGGCTTGCTGTTCAGTCAGTTACTGACGCTATACACCACGCCAGTGATCTACCTTTGGCTGGATTGGGCGTCGCAGCGCCTGAAGCGTAAGGAGCAATAAATGAAACGTCGCCTGTTCCCAATGGGCGCAAGCCTGGTGCTGAGTCTGTTGTTGAGCGGTTGCATGGTCGGCCCGGACTACCACAAACCGGTCGTCGAACTGCCGACTTCGTTCAAGGAAGGCACGCCGTGGCAGCGCGCGCAGGCCAATCCGCAAGGCGCTCTGGACAGTCAGTGGTGGCGGGTCTATCAGGACCCGATACTCAACGATCTGATCGACCGGTCGGCCAAGGCCAACTCGTCGATCATCGGCGCCGAGGCGGCGTATCGGCTGGCGCAGGCACAAGTGGCGTCGAGCCGTGCCGGGTTGTGGCCAACCGTAGGCGTGGGGCTGTCCGGCGCTCGTGGTGTCGGCGGCGGGGCCAGTGGCAGCACCACCAGCGGTTTGACCGGCAGCAGCGGCAGCACCGTCGAGCAAACGGTCAGTGCCACCCTCAGTGCCAGTTGGGAGCCGGATCTGTGGGGGCAAGTGCGGCGCGGCATCGAATCGAGCCAGGCTTCTCTGCAATCGTCCGATGCGTTGCTGGCCGGCGTGCGGCTGTCCATCGGCGCCAGTGTGGCAACTGACTATCTGGGGCTGCGGCAACTGGATATCGACATCGACCTGTTGCAGCAACAGCAAGCCATCAATCAGCAACTGCTGACGATGATTCAGGCACAGACCGTTCAGGGCACGGCGACCAACGATCAACTGCTGGTGGCGCAGGATCAGCTCAGTACGGTGATCGCAGCGCTGCAAACGGCGCAGCGTTCGCGGGAACAGGCCGAACATGCGCTGGCGGTGTTGGTGGGAGTGGCCCCGGCGCAGTTCGACCTGCCCAGAGCCGCTGACTATCGCTTCACGACGCCCATGCCGCCGTCGGTGTTGCCGTCGAACTTGCTGCTGCGCCGGCCTGATGTGGTGTCGGCCGAACGCCTGGCTGCGGCGGCCAACGCGCGGATCGGGGTCGCCGAAGCGGCATTTTTTCCGACCTTGAGCCTGACTGCCGAAGGTGGCTTCCGGGGCTCGGCGCTGGGTGGCCTGCTCGCCGTGCCCAACCGCATCTGGACCCTCGGGCCGGCGCTGGCCGAAACCATTTTCGATGGCGGCGCCCGCGAGGCGGCAAAGCAGGAAGCCGAAGCCGCTTACGATCAGGACGTGGCCACGTATCGGGGCACGGTGCTCGGCGCGTTGCAGAACGTCGAGGACAACCTGTCGGCGATCAATCACCTGAACACGCAGGCGCAAGCCTTTGATCAGATGTTTCAGCGTAATCAGCAACTGTTCGGCAGTCAGCAGGCGCAGCAGCGGGCGGGGACGGTCAGCCAGCAAGCGGTGCTGACCCAGCAATTGGTGCTGTTGCAGGCCGAGCAAAACCTGCGTGATACCCAGGGTTTGCTCAGTCAGGGCAGTGTCGCGCTGTTCCAGAGCCTGGGCGGTGGCTGGCAGGTGCCGTGAATCTTTCGCCCGCTGTGTCGCGGCACGGTATGCTGCGCGCACTTTTTTCACGTAGGGAAGCCTGACCCATGGCAGGAAGCAGTTTGCTGGTGCTGATCGACGACATCGCCACTGTTCTGGACGACGTTGCGTTGATGACCAAAATGGCCGCGAAGAAGACCGCCGGGGTGCTCGGCGATGACTTGGCGCTCAACGCCCAGCAGGTTTCTGGCGTGCGTGCCGAGCGGGAAATCCCGGTGGTGTGGGCGGTGGCCAAGGGCTCGTTCGTCAACAAGCTGATCCTGGTGCCGTCGGCGCTGGCCATCAGTGCGTTCGTGCCGTGGCTGGTGACGCCGTTGCTGATGGTCGGTGGCGCGTACCTGTGCTTCGAAGGCTTCGAGAAGCTCGCGCACACGTTTCTGCACAGCAAGGCGGAAGACGAAGCCGAGCACGCGCAACTGGTTGAGGCGGTGGCTGATCCTGCGACCGATCTGGTGGCCTATGAAAAGGACAAGATCAAAGGCGCGATCCGCACTGACTTCATTCTTTCGGCAGAAATCATCGCCATCACCCTCGGCACCGTGGCTGATGCCTCGCTGACCCAGCAGGTGATCGTGATGTCCGGCATCGCCATCGTCATGACCGTGGGCGTCTATGGCCTGGTGGCCGGCATCGTCAAACTCGACGACCTCGGCCTGTGGCTGACCCGGAAGCCCGGGCAAATGGCTAAAAGCATCGGCAACGGCATCCTGCGTGCCGCGCCTTACATGATGAAGGGTCTGTCGGTGATCGGCACGGCAGCGATGTTCCTGGTCGGCGGCGGCATCCTGACCCATGGCGTGCCGGTGGTGCATCACTGGATCGAAGGCGTCAGCGCAGCGGCGGGCGGTGCCGGGTTTGTGGTGCCGCTGTTGCTCAATGGTGTGGCGGGGATTGTCGCGGGTGCGGTGGTGCTGGCGGTGGTTTCTGTGTTCAGCAAAATCTGCAAATCAATGAAAGGCTGAGCGCTCCCACAATAGGTGCAGAAAAAAGGGCCATTCGATTCACATCGAATGGCCCTTTTTTTACCTGCCGTTTTTACTCGGCAATCTGCAACTTACGCGACTCGGTGTACACGTAACGCACCTTCTCGTACTCGAACGGCGAGTTCAGCTGGCCGTAGCGGAAACTGGTCTGGTAGCGCTTGTCGACGGCGCGCAGTGCCCAGATTTCCGGGTGGTTGGAACTGACTTCGGAGACGTTCAAATAGTTGATCGCCGACTCGGCGGTGTAGTCGACGGCCAGGCCGGCGGTGTCGCGCAGGTTCGACGGGCCGAGGATCGGCAGCACGAAGTAGGCACCGCCCGGAACGCCGTAGAAGCCCAGGGTCTGGCCGAAGTCTTCACTCTGGCGCGGCAGGCCCATGGCGGTGGCCGGGTCCCACAGGCCGGCGATGCCGATGGTGGTGTTGAGCAACAGGCGCGCAGTGGTTTCCATCGAGCGCTTGCCCTTGAACTGCAACAGGCTGTTGACCAGGTTCGGCACGTCGCCCAGGTTGTTGAAGAAGTTGCTCACGCCGGTGCGCACGAAGCCTGGGGTCACGTAGCGGTAACCGTCGACCACCGGCAGAAACACCCATTGGTCGAAACGGTAGTTGAAGTGATAGACGCGGCGGTTCCACGACTCCAGCGGGTCATACACGTTCAGCGCGCTGAGGGTGGAGCGCTCGAATTCGCGCTGATCCAGCCCCGGGTTGAACTTGAGTTTGGACAGCGGCTCCTTGAAGCCATCGCTGTCGACCACCACCGGTGCATTGGCTTTGCTGTTGTCAGCCTGGGCCACGCCTGCACTGAGTAACGCTGCGATCAGCAGGAGATATTTAGCCACGGAAGAACTCCAGCATGGCGTCGCTGTTGACGCGGTAGTTAAGGTTGCCGCAATGGCCACCCAGCGGATAAACCGTCAGACGATCACCGAATGTCCTGCGCAGGAAACCGAGGTCGCCCGGGCCGAGGATCACGTCGTCGGCGTTGTGCATCACGGCGATTTTCGGGCTGTCGTGCAGATAATCCTTGAGCGCATACAGGCTGACCTGATCGATCAGTTGCAGCAGGCTGCCGCCGTCGGTGCGGGCGCGCCACATCGGAATCACTTGTTCGGTCAGGTAGCAGTCGAAGTCGCATTGCAGCGCGCGCTTGAGGAACGGCGTCAGGCTGGTGCCTTCGGTGATCGGGAATTTCGGCGGGGTGATCAGGCCGCGACGGTTGATCAGGTCCGAGGTGAAGGCGATGTCCGCCGCCGAGAAGCGGAACGAGGTGCCGATCAGCATCGCCATCTGCTCGTTGCTCAGGTGCTGCTTGGACTGCTGGAAGTCATAGAGCAGCGCATCGTTGAGGTCGATGTAGCCCTTCTGCTGGAAGTAGCGGGTCAGTTTGCCCAGCACCAGTTCATAGAACGTGGTGCTGTTGTTGATGCCCTTGACCTCGGTCTGCACCAGTTTGTCGAGGTTGGTGACCGAGGTGTACAGGTTGACCGGCGGATTGAGCAGCAGGACTTTCTTGAAGTTGAAACTGCGTCGGGTTTCGTCCAGATGCGCGACGAATGCCGCATCCAGGGCGCCGAGGCTGTAGCCGCTGAGGTAATAGTCGGTGACCGGCACTTTGGGGTTCTGCGCCCGCACGGCCTGCATCACCCGGTACATGTCTTCGGCGTCTTCCTTGGTCACGCCCGGCGTGGCGAAGCGCGAGGCGGCGCTCATGAAGTCGAAACTGGTCGGCGATGACAGCTGCACGACGTGGTAGCCAGCCTTGTAATAGAGCTTTTTCAGGTACTCGTTGAGCGTGCTGTCGTAGCGCGCACCGGTGCCGGCGATCAGGAAGATCAGGGGCGCGGCCTTGTCCTGGGTGGCGATGCGATAGGTCAGCTTTTTCACTGCCCAGAAGTTGTCCGGCAGGATGAACTCACGCTCCGGGCGCAGAGTGATGCTGCGGTCGGTCTGGTTGATGTCGTCGTCAAGCGGCAGTTCCGGGCGCAGGTCCGGCGGCGTGGTGGCGATGGTCGCTTCGAACGGGTTGGTCAGGGGATAGCCATAACTGGCGGCGTCGATATCCACCGCCAGTGCGGACGCACTCAGAATAAGGCCGCCAAACAGGGCGGCGAAGCGCAAGGAACGGAGCATGACTGGATCCCTTAAAGGAAGGTGCCGAATGAAGTTCGCAGGCTATGACCACAAGGTTTGCGCCAAAGTGCCATGTACGGCGCCAAACGGACGTATTTCGGGGGTAATAGTAGCTGGACGATACACTTTGCACGGTCTGGATGAACAGTTAACAGTTGTTATTGCTTGCGTATGGATGGCGGCAGATTAAGCTGGCCGGCGATTTCATCGATTGGAGTGTTCCATGTCCCGCCGTTTGCCCGTGATTCTGTTGCTCGTGCTGTTGCCGTTATGGCTGGCCGCCAGTTATGGCGCGCGTTATGGCTTCATGGAGGACGGACAGTGGGTCGGCATCTGCGTCGATGAGGCGAGCCGCTGGGAATGCCAGGTGCGTTCCACTCTCGGGCTGATGATTCATTTCAAGGTGCTGGGATGGGCGGCGCTTGGAACTGCGCTGGTCGGTTTCGTGCTGCCGGGACGGGCAGGGTGGTGGCTGGCGGTTCTGGCGCTGCTGTGCGGATTGCCGGCACTGGCGTTGTACAACACGACGCTGGCGGTGTTTGCCGTGGTGATTGCCGGGTTGCGGCTGGTCAGGGCTTCGCGCAGCGCCTGACAGTCAGGCTTCGCGAGCAAGCACCACAGGGAATCGTGAACAACACAGATCCAGTGTGGGAGTGGGCTTGCCCACGAAAGGGCCAGAGGCTGAGCTGAAAGTCAGCCCTTGCGAACCCGCAGACAGCGCCACAACGCAGCCACCATCAGCACGCTGACCAGCGCCCACCCCCAGGCCTGCTGATTCTGCAAGCCTTCACGGAACAACTGCGGCGCAATCCCGGCACCGATGATGAACGTCAGCAGGGCAATTTCACGACGTGCCACCGACACCGGTCGGCACAGGTAAACCAGTGCCGGCAGAATCAGCGCGACACTCGGAAAGCTGCGATAGCGCGGATCGAACACCAGTTCCAGCATCATCACCGCCGCTGCGAACCCTGAAACCGCCACCAGCCACCCGGCATGCCGCTCGAAGACGTCGAAAACCCGCGCGCGCCAGCCATCACGGACGCCCAAGGTCAGCGCGGCATGGGCCAGCACCAGCAGATTCAGAATCGTCAGCAATCCGACCCACAGCCATTCGCTGGCGAATCGCGTCGTCAGCCGGGCCAGATCACCCCAGGCACCGATCGAGCAGGCGGCGAGGGCGCCGAGCAACGGCAGCACCAGCGCAGAGCGCGTGCTGCGAACCCGTCCGCCGAGCAGCAGCGTCCCCAGAAAAATCAGGCCGCCGACCGCCAGCCATTGCGACCAGTACGGCACGTTCGACACGGGGCCGGCGAGTACGCCCTTGTCCTGGCGATCGGCATCGAACAGCCCCCAATAACCACCGACCGCGCCTTCGCTGGCACGTTTCCACGGCTGGTCGAAGGCTTCGATCAGGTTGTAATGCCAGCCCTGTTGCTCGGCCAGGGTGACAAAACCACGAATGAACTTGGCCTCGTTGACCCGGCTCGGCAGGGCGGTCTCGCGCTGGCGTCCCTCACTCGGCCAGCCGGTTTCGCCAATCAGCACGTCCTTGGGCGCGAACCTGATCCCGAACTCCCGGCGCACATCCGCTACGTGCTGCAGCGCGGCGTCGATGTTCGACGGGTCATCTTCCCAGTACGGCAACAGGTGGATGGTCAGGAAATCCACCGCCGGCGCGACTTCCGGGTGCTTGAGCCAGAACTCCCAGACGTCGGCGTACGTCACCGGTTGCTTGACGTGCGCCTTGACCTTATTGATGAGCCGGGCCAGTTGCGCGCCGGTTACTTCCTTGCGCAGCAGTGCTTCGTTGCCGACGATCACCGCGCTGACCACGTCCGGGTTGGCGTTGGCCGAGGCGATCAGCAGATCGACTTCCTTTTCCGTGTCCACCGGGTTGCTGTTGACCCAGGCGCCGATCATCAACTTCAAGCCGTGCTTGCGCGCCAGATCCGGCAACGCTTCGAGGCCGGTCATCGAGTAGGTGCGGATGCATTCGAAGCGCGTTGCCAGCAGTGCGAGGTCGGCGTCCATGCGCTCGGGGCGCAGTTTGAACGGCACGTCGAACGGCGACTGGTCCTTGTCGAACGGGGTGTAGGAGGCACATTGCAACTTGTGGGTCGGGGTCGCGACGTCCGGCAGGATCACCGGTTGGCCGAGGCCATACCAGAAGCCGCCGAGGGCAAACAGCCCGAGCAGGCAGGCGAACAGATAAGGCAGAAAAGGGAAGCGGGAGGTCGCGGACATGGTCAGGCCGGGTGGCTGCAAAGCGACGCATGTTACCTGCATTTAGTGCGGGCTTGGGGCCTCGCATGATTTTGTCATGCAAAGTTCGGGCGGATTGCCCGATGGGATTTCCCGGCGCCACATTAATGGCTTTCTGATGTCGTTTCTCGTTGCCTTGAGGTCGCTGGCAGAGCAGGTCGTCGACGGCGTCAGGTTGATGATCGAAGCCGTCAGTACTCCGCTGATGTTCGCACGAGTTTGCGGTCGGGCGTGATGGGGGCGCCGAGCACCATAACAATACGTTGACGCCGTCCGGCATCCGTCGGGCGCAGCATTTCGGGGAAGTAACGATGAAGATGCGACGACTTTTAGGCGCAGGTGCCGCACTGGTACTTGCGATGGGCTCCACGCTGGCCAGTGCTGAAACCAAGACCCTGAACATCGGTTACGTTGACGGCTGGTCCGACAGCGTCGCGACCACCCACGTAGCGGCTGAAGTGATCAAGCAGAAGCTCGGCTACGACGTGAAACTGCAAGCCGTCGCCACCGGGATCATGTGGCAAGGCGTGGCTACCGGCAAACTCGACGCCATGCTTTCGGCCTGGCTGCCAGTCACTCACGGTGAGTATTGGGCGAAGAACAAGGATCAGGTCGTCGACTACGGTCCGAACTTCAAGGATGCGAAAATCGGCCTGATCGTGCCGGAGTATGTCAAAGCCAAGTCCATCGAAGACCTGAAAACCGATGACAGCTTCAAGAAGCGCATTGTCGGCATCGACGCCGGCTCGGGCGTGATGCTCAAGACCGACCAGGCAATCAAGGATTACGACCTGACCGGCTACAACCTCAAGGCCAGCTCCGGCGCCGGCATGATCGCCGAGCTTACCCGCGCCGAGAAAAAGAACGAGTCGATCGCCGTGACCGGCTGGGTGCCGCACTGGATGTTCGCCAAGTGGAAACTGCGCTTCCTCGAAGACCCGAAAGGCGTGTATGGCGCGGCTGAAACCGTGAACAGCATCGGCAGCAAAGAGCTGGATACCAAGGCTCCGGAAGTCGCCAAGTTCCTGAAGAACTTCCAGTGGGCATCGAAGGATGAAATCGGCCAGGTCATGCTGGCGATCCAGGACGGCGCCAAGCCTGAAGCGGCGGCCAAGGATTGGGTTGCCAAGCACCCTGATCGCGTAGCCGACTGGACCAAATAACAGCCACCAGGCGTTAAAACTGTGGGAGCGGGCCTGCCCGCGATGGCGGTCTGTCAGTCGACTGATGGGTGGACTGATACGACGCCTTCGCGAGCAAGCCCGCTCCCACATTGCTTTTCGGGTGTGCTGGAAAATGGCATTTGTGTCATGGCGTTCTACTACTAAGGTCGTCTGGAACCGCGCTCGCAGCCGCATACAGTGGATATCGTTCCAACAATAATCTGTGCTGCGAGGATAAAAACAATGAACGACAGCATTTACCTCTCTATTCAGAACAGCCCGCGCTTCAAGGAGCTGGTCAAGAAAAGAGAACGATTCGCCTGGATACTCTCGGCGATCATGCTCGGGCTTTACTCCGCCTTCATCCTTCTGATCGCTTACGGGCCGCAAGTGCTCGGGGCGAAACTCAGTCCTGAATCATCCATCACCTGGGGCATTCCGCTCGGTGTCGGCCTGATCGTTTCGGCCTTCGTTCTGACCGGCATCTACGTGCGTCGCGCCAATGGCGAGTTCGACGACCTGAACAATGCGATTCTCAAGGAGGCTCAGCAATGATCCGGCGTCTACTGGCTCTTTTGAGCATCGCAGCGTTCGCTCCAGCCGTCTGGGCCGCTGACGCCCTGACCGGCGAAGTCCATAAACAACCGCTCAACGTTTCCGCGATCGTCATGTTCGTGGTGTTCGTCGGCGCGACCCTGTGCATCACCTACTGGGCCTCCAAGCGCAACAAGTCGGCGGCCGACTACTATGCGGCGGGCGGCAAGATCACCGGTTTCCAGAACGGTCTGGCGATTGCCGGTGACTACATGTCGGCGGCGTCCTTCCTGGGGATTTCCGCGCTGGTGTTCACCTCCGGCTACGACGGCCTGATCTACTCGATCGGCTTCCTGGTGGGCTGGCCGATCATTCTGTTCCTGATCGCCGAGCGTCTGCGCAACCTGGGTAAATACACCTTTGCCGACGTGGCGTCCTATCGTCTCGGGCAAACCCAGATCCGCACCCTGTCGGCCTGCGGTTCGCTGGTGGTGGTGGCGTTCTACCTGATCGCGCAAATGGTCGGTGCCGGCAAGCTGATCCAGCTGCTGTTCGGCCTCGACTATCACGTCGCGGTGATTCTGGTCGGTATCCTGATGTGCCTCTACGTGCTGTTCGGCGGCATGCTGGCGACCACCTGGGTGCAGATCATCAAGGCTGTCTTGCTGCTCTCCGGCGCGTCGTTCATGGCGCTGATGGTGATGAAGCACGTCAACTTCGACTTCAACACGCTGTTCTCCGAGGCGATCAAGGTTCACCCCAAAGGTGAGGCGATCATGAGCCCGGGCGGCCTGGTGAAAGATCCGATTTCGGCGTTCTCCCTGGGTCTGGCGCTGATGTTCGGTACGGCCGGCCTGCCGCACATCCTGATGCGCTTCTTCACGGTGAGCGATGCCAAGGAAGCGCGTAAGAGCGTGCTGTACGCCACTGGTTTCATTGGTTACTTCTACATCCTGACCTTCATCATCGGTTTCGGCGCGATCCTGCTGGTCAGCACCAACCCGGCGTTCAAGGATGCGGCGGGCGCTCTGCTCGGCGGCAACAACATGGCGGCGGTCCACCTGGCCAACGCGGTGGGTGGCAGCATTTTCCTCGGCTTCATCTCGGCGGTAGCGTTCGCGACCATTCTTGCGGTGGTGGCGGGGCTGACCCTGGCCGGTGCTTCGGCGGTGTCTCACGACCTTTACGCCAGCGTGGTCAAGAAGGGCAAGGCCAACGAAAAAGATGAAATCCGCGTTTCGAAGATCACCACCGTCGCACTCGGTGTGCTGGCTATCGGCCTGGGCATCCTGTTCGAAAGCCAGAACATTGCGTTCATGGTCGGCCTGGCGTTCTCCATCGCGGCGAGCTGCAATTTCCCGGTGCTGCTGCTTTCGATGTACTGGAAGAAGCTGACCACCCGTGGCGCGATGATCGGCGGTTGGCTGGGGCTGGTGAGTGCGGTGGGGCTGATGATCCTCGGCCCGACCATCTGGGTGCAGATCCTGCACCACGAGAAGGCGATCTTCCCATACGAGTACCCTGCGCTGTTCTCGATGATCATTGCCTTCATCGGTATCTGGTTCTTCTCGGTTACCGACAAGTCCGCAGCGGCGGATAAAGAGCGTGAGTTGTTCCATCCGCAGTTTGTGCGTTCGCAGACTGGGTTGGGGGCTAGCGGGGCGGTTTCGCATTAAAAGCAGAGCTGCAAGCTTCAAGTTGTGAGCTTCAAGTGAAATGCCCCGGTCGTGAGATCGGGGCATTTCTTTTGTGGGCGGTTATCGGACGGCTTGGTGTGGTTTTTTTGATTGGGTACATATCCGTTGCTGCGGTAACGGCTTCTTAGGGTTTCGCCCTGACTGTGGCGAGTCACCTTTTCCAAACGCCGAAAAGGTAACCCAAAAGGCTTTACCCTGACGTTCGGCCCTCGCTGTGGCTCGGGTTCCTTCGCTCCGGGATCGATCCGGGGGCATCGCCTCCGGTTTGCTTCGCTGCACCTCCTCTCGATGTGTTTGGCTTTGCCAAACGGTCGCTGCGCTCCCACCCCCGGATCAATCCCTCCACTCAGCCTGCCGACGGGCCTTGAGATCAAAAGCTTTGCTCGAGCTAACGCTCATCGTGGTGTGTGGTGGGTGGCTCTTGATCTGGCTTTTGCTTTTGCTTTTGCTTTTGCTTTTGCTCTGGCTCTGGCTCTGGCTTTTGATTTTTGCCCCTTCGGCAGGCCGAGCGGAGGTGTTCATCAGGGGGTAGGCGCGCAGCGCCGTGCGGCGAAGCCGCATACATCGAGAGGAGGTGCAGCGAAGCAAGCCGGAGGCGATGCCCCCTGATGGGCACCGTAGCGAGGGAACACTGAGCCTAAGCGAAGTGCCGTACGCCGGGGCCAAGACTTTTTGGTTACTTTTGAGGCGTTTGTCAAAAGTGACTCGCTGTAAGAGCGAAACCGCCAGCGGCAGCACCCGCAGCAACGGATATGCCCCCAGTCAACCAAAAAACAGTCGGCCCAAAGGCCGCTGAAACCAAACAAAAACGGCCCCCATTCACATGGAGGCCGTTTTCGATACAGCTCAAGACGTTATCGCAAGACAGGTCTTATTTGCGGTCTTCCAGCTTGGTGATGTCACGCGACTCGTAGCCGGTGTACAGCTGGCGCGGACGGCCGATCTTGTACGGGCTGGAGAGCATTTCTTTCCAGTGGGAGATCCAGCCGACAGTACGCGCCAGGGCGAAGATCACGGTGAACATGCTGGTTGGAATGCCGATCGCCTTGAGGATGATCCCCGAGTAGAAGTCGACGTTCGGGTACAGCGAGCGTTCGATGAAGTACGGGTCGGTCAGGGCGATCTCTTCCAGGCGCATGGCCAGTTCGAGTTGCGGATCGTTGTTGATGCCCAGTTCCTTCAGCACTTCGTCGCAGGTCTGCTTCATGACCGTCGCGCGTGGGTCGCGGTTCTTGTAGACGCGGTGACCGAAGCCCATCAGCTTGAACGGATCGTTCTTGTCCTTGGCCTTGGCGATGAACTTGTCGATGTTCGAAACATCGCCGATTTCATCGAGCATGGTCAGTACGGCTTCGTTCGCACCGCCGTGGGCAGGGCCCCACAGTGCAGCGATGCCGGCGGCGATACAGGCGAACGGGTTGGCGCCCGAGGAGCCCGCCAGACGCACGGTGGAGGTCGAAGCGTTCTGCTCGTGGTCGGCATGGAGGATGAAGATCCGGTCCATGGCCTTGGCGAGCACCGGGCTGATCGGTTTGATCTCGCACGGGGTGTTGAACATCATGTGCAGGAAGTTTTCCGCGTACGTCAGGTCGTTGCGCGGGTACATCATGGGTTGCCCCATGGAGTACTTGTAAACCATCGCCGCCAGGGTAGGCATCTTGGCAACCAGACGGATCGCGGAGATTTCGCGATGCTGCGGGTTATTGATGTCCAGGGAGTCGTGGTAGAAGGCCGAGAGAGCGCCGACTACGCCGCACATGACGGCCATCGGGTGGGCGTCGCGACGGAAGCCGTTGAAGAAGGTTTTCAGCTGCTCGTGAACCATGGTGTGGTTTTTCACGGTGCTGACGAACTGGGCCTTCTGCTCTGCGGTCGGCAGCTCGCCGTTGAGCAGCAGATAGCAGGTTTCCAGGTAGTCCGACTTTTCAGCCAGCTGTTCGATCGGGTAACCGCGGTGCAGCAGGATGCCGTTATCGCCGTCGATATAGGTGATCTTCGATTCGCAGGAAGCGGTCGACATGAAACCGGGGTCGAAAGTGAAGCGGCCCGTGGCCGTCAGGCCCCGAACATCGATAACATCGGGACCAACGGTGCCGGTTAAAATGGGCAGCTCGACGGGGGCTGCGCCCTCGATGATCAACTGCGCTTTTTTGTCAGCCATGTGGCCTCCTATTTATGCTTGAAATCATCAGACAGACCCCCCACGCAGGGCCCGCACCACTATAGTGAGATAAATTCGAATGTCAATTTGCCTAAAGTCTTGCTCCAGAAGGCTTTAACCGGACTTTTTCCTCGAAATTGCCTGCCATTTACGCCTTTTATACGACTTGTGCAATCAGCTATTGGGGGTAGGCGATTGCGTTGTCATTAGTAGCCTAACTGTCTATACTCGGCGACCGACCGCCAAGGGCTTTTGGGCTTGCTTTCATTGGGGGTCGCATCCCTGGGTGGTGGTTACCTGACCAGTGCACTCCCCAACAACTTTGCCCTGATTGTTAGGGGCTCTTCAGTGTGAAAAAAAAGCCGTGAAAAGCCAACGACCTGTAAACCTAGACCTAAGGACCATCAAACTCCCCATCACCGGCGTTACGTCGTTTCTTCACCGTGTTTCCGGCATCATCCTCTTCCTGGGCCTTGGCATCATGCTTTATGCATTGGGCAAATCCCTGGGTTCCGAGGAAGGTTATGTCGAGGTGAAGGCATGCTTGACCAGTCCGCTGGCCAAGTTCGTAGCATGGGGCCTCCTGTCCGCTCTTCTGTATCACCTGGTTGCCGGTGTGCGCCACTTGATCATGGACATGGGCATCGGTGAGACGCTGGAAGGCGGCCGCCTGGGCTCGAAAATTATCATCGCCGTTTCCGTGGTGCTGATCGTTCTGGCAGGAGTTTGGATATGGTAACCAGCGTTACGAACCTTTCGCGTTCGGGCCTCTATGACTGGATGGCACAGCGTGTGTCTGCGGTCGTTCTCGCGGCTTATTTCATTTTTCTGATCGGCTACCTCGCCGCGAACCCCGGCATTGGCTATGAGCAATGGCACGGTCTGTTCGCCCACAATGCGATGCGTATCTTCAGTCTGCTGGCACTCGTTGCCCTGGGCGCTCACGCCTGGGTCGGCATGTGGACCATCGCGACCGACTACCTGACGCCAATGGCGCTGGGCAAATCGGCGACTGCAGTACGTTTCCTTTTCCAGGCAGTATGCGGCGTTGCGATGTTCGCTTACTTCGTCTGGGGTGTGCAGATTCTCTGGGGTATCTGAGTCATGGCTAACATTCCAACGATTTCTTTCGACGCCATCATTATTGGTGGTGGCGGTGCCGGCATGCGCGCTGCGCTGCAACTGGCACAGGGCGGTCACAAGACTGCCGTGATCACCAAGGTTTTCCCGACCCGTTCGCACACTGTATCCGCCCAGGGCGGCATCACCTGCGCGATCGCGTCCGCCGACCCGAACGATGACTGGCGCTGGCACATGTACGATACCGTCAAGGGTTCCGACTACATCGGTGACCAGGACGCTATCGAATATATGTGTCAGGAAGGCCCGGCTGCCGTTTTCGAGCTGGACCACATGGGGCTGCCATTCTCGCGTACCGAACAAGGCCGTATCTACCAGCGTCCGTTCGGCGGTCAGTCGAAGGATTACGGTAAAGGCGGGCAGGCTGCCCGTACCTGCGCCGCTTCCGACCGTACCGGTCACGCGCTGCTGCACACCCTTTATCAGGGCAACCTGAAAGCCGGTACCACGTTCCTGAACGAGTACTACGCTGTCGATCTGGTGAAGAACGACGCAGGCGACTTCGTCGGTGTTATTGCCATTTGCATCGAAACTGGCGAAACCACCTACATCCGCGCGAAAGCCACCGTACTGGCGACCGGCGGTGCAGGCCGTATCTACGCTTCGACCACCAACGCCCTGATCAACACCGGTGACGGCGTCGGCATGGCTCTGCGTGCAGGCGTACCGGTACAAGACATCGAAATGTGGCAGTTCCACCCGACCGGCATCGCCGGCGCCGGTGTTCTGGTGACCGAAGGTTGCCGTGGTGAAGGTGGTTACCTGATCAACAAGCACGGCGAGCGCTTCATGGAGCGTTATGCTCCGAACGCCAAAGACCTCGCTGGTCGTGACGTGGTTGCCCGCTCGATGGTTAAGGAAATCATCGCCGGCAACGGTTGCGGTCCGAATGGCGACCACGTAATGCTCAAACTCGACCACTTGGGCGAGGAAGTGCTGCACAGTCGTCTGCCAGGCATCTGCGAACTGTCGAAGACGTTTGCTCACGTTGACCCTGTTGTCGCTCCGGTTCCGGTCGTTCCGACTTGCCACTATATGATGGGCGGCGTTGCCACCAACATTCACGGCCAGGCGATCACCCAGAACGCTGAAGGCGTCGACACCATCATCCCGGGCCTGTTCGCGGTAGGCGAAGTGGCTTGCGTATCGGTTCACGGTGCCAACCGTCTGGGCGGCAACTCGCTGCTCGACCTGGTGGTATTCGGCCGTGCCGCCGGCCTGCACCTGGAAAAGGCGCTGACCGACGGTATCGAATACGACGACGCCACCGAAGCCAACATCAATGCCGCTCTGGCCCGTCTGTCCGCCCTCAACGAGCGTACCGATGGCGAAGACGTCGCCACCCTGCGTCGCGAGCTGCAAAGCTGCATGCAGAACTATTTCGGTGTATTCCGTACCGGCGAATACATGCAGAAAGGTATCGCTCAGCTGGCCGATCTGCGCAAGCGCATCGCCAACGTGAAGATCAACGATAAGTCGCAGGCATTCAACACTGCACGTATCGAAGCTCTCGAGCTGCAAAACCTGCTGGAAGTGGCTGAAGCTACCGCCATCGCTGCCGAAGTGCGTAAAGAGTCCCGCGGTGCTCACGCCCGTGAAGACTTCGAAGATCGTGACGACGAAAACTGGCTGTGCCACACCCTGTACTTCCCGGGTGACAAGCGCGTCACCAAGCGTGCCGTGAACTTCTCGCCGAAGACTGTTCCGACTTTCGAACCTAAAGTCCGGACTTATTAAGGGTGACCGCCATGTTGCAAGTTGAAGTTTATCGTTACAACCCTGACACCGACTCCGCGCCGAAAACCCAGGTTTTCCAGGTTGACACCGGTGGCAAGGATCTGATGGTGCTGGACGTGCTGGCCCTGATCAAAGAGCAGGACGAAGGTTTCTCCTATCGTCGCTCCTGCCGTGAAGGCGTCTGCGGCTCCGACGGCATGAACATCAACGGCAAGAACGGCCTGGCGTGCATCACGCCGCTGTCCGCTGTCGTGAAAGGCAACAAGTTGGTTGTTCGTCCGCTGCCAGGTTTGCCGGTTATCCGTGACCTGGTCGTCGATATGAGCATCTTCTACAAGCAATACGAGAAGGTTAAGCCATTCCTGCAGAACGACACGCCGGCTCCGGCCATCGAGCGTCTGCAGTCCCCTGAAGAGCGTGAAAAGCTCGATGGTCTGTACGAGTGCATCCTGTGCGCCTGCTGCTCGACCTCGTGCCCGTCCTTCTGGTGGAACCCGGACAAGTTCCTGGGCCCGGCCGCACTGCTGCAAGCGTACCGCTTCCTGGCAGACAGCCGCGACACCAAGACGTCCGAGCGTCTGGCTTCGCTCGATGACCCGTTCAGCGTATTCCGCTGCCGGGGCATCATGAACTGCGTCAACGTATGTCCGAAAGGCCTGAACCCGACTAAGGCCATCGGTCACATCCGTAACATGCTGCTCTCGAGCGGCGTGTGATTCAGCTGCTGTACCCGTAGGACCGCTAAAGGTCACGGCGCGGGCTTCAACCCGCGCCATGGCTATAACCAGAGCAGCAGTCATAAGCTGCGGCTCTTATTTTGAAGAAATGAGACAAGCAGGGGCATCCGGGCTGGTACCCGGACTATCAGTGTGATCCTAAGTGGCTTGTTTTGGTCGCTGCATTCGGACTTCTGCAAGCTTGCTCGGTGTCGACACCGGTGGTGTTCCCCTAACCGAGGGTGACCAAGCATGCAAGAGAGCGTGATGCAGCGCATGTGGGACAGCGCCTACCTTTCCGGTGGAAATGCTGCCTATGTGGAAGAGCTTTATGAGCTCTACCTGCACGACCCTAACGCTGTGCCAGAAGAGTGGCGCACCTACTTTCAGAAGTTGCCAACCGAAGGCAACTCTGCCACCGATGTTTCGCACTCCACAATTCGCGATCATTTCGTGCTGCTGGCAAAGAACCAGCGCCGCGCCCAGCCGGTTTCCGCCGCAAGCGTGAGCACTGAGCACGAGAAGAAGCAAGTTGAAGTGCTGCGATTGATCCAGGCCTACCGTATGCGTGGCCACCAGGCAGCCCAGCTTGACCCGCTGGGGCTGTGGCAGCGTCCTGCACCTGCAGACCTGTCGATCAATCATTACGGCTTGACCAATGCCGATCTTGATACGACCTTCCGTGCCGGCGACCTGTTCATCGGCAAAGAGGAAGCGAGCCTACGCGAAATTCACGAAGCGTTGCAGCAGACATATTGCCGCACCATCGGCGCTGAATTTACGCACATCACCGATTCCGAGCAGCGCCAGTGGTTCCAGCAGCGTCTGGAAAGCGTGCGCGGTCGTCCGACGTACTCCGCCGACATCAAGACTCACGTGCTCGAGCGCGTGACCGCCGGTGAAGGGCTGGAAAAATACCTGGGCACCAAATACCCAGGCACCAAGCGTTTCGGCCTGGAAGGCGGCGAAAGCCTGATTCCGATGCTCGACGAGCTGATCCAGCGTTCCGGTTCCTACGGCACCAAGGAAGTCGTCATCGGCATGGCCCACCGTGGCCGTCTGAACGTGCTGGTCAACACCTTCGGCAAGAACCCGCGCGAGCTGTTCGACGAGTTCGAAGGCAAGAAGAAGGTCGAGCTGGGCTCCGGTGACGTTAAGTACCACCAGGGTTTCTCGTCCAACGTCATGACCACCGGCGGTGAAGTTCACCTCGCCATGGCGTTCAACCCGTCCCACCTGGAAATCGTTTCCCCGGTGGTCGAGGGTTCGGTTCGCGCCCGTCAGGATCGTCGTAACGACCCGACCGGCGAGAAAGTCCTGCCGATCTCCATCCACGGTGACGCTGCATTCGCAGGTCAGGGCGTGGTGATGGAAACCTTCCAGATGTCGCAGACCCGCGGTTTCAAGACCGGCGGCACCGTGCACATCGTGATCAACAACCAGGTCGGTTTCACCATCAGCAACCCGCTGGACTCGCGTTCTACCGAGTACGCCACCGACGTCGCGAAAATGATCCAGGCGCCGATCCTCCATGTGAATGGTGATGATCCGGAAGCCGTGTTGTTCGTGACCCAGCTGGCCATCGACTACCGCATGCAGTTCAAGCGTGACGTGGTGATTGACCTGGTCTGCTACCGTCGTCGCGGCCACAACGAAGCGGACGAACCGAGCGGCACCCAGCCTCTGATGTATCAGCAGATCACCAAACAGCGCACCACCCGTGAGCTGTATGCCGATCGTCTGATCCAGGGCGGTGTGCTGGACGCTGAGCGTGTTCAGGCCAAGGTCGACGAGTACCGCAACGCGCTGGACAACGGTCTGCACGTAGTGAAGAGCCTGGTCAAAGAGCCGAACAAAGAGTTGTTCGTGGACTGGCGTCCGTATCTGGGCCACGCCTGGACTGCGCGTCACGACACCCGTTTCGACTTGAAGACCCTGCAGGAGCTGTCCGCCAAGCTGCTGGAAATTCCGGAAGGCTTCGTGGTTCAGCGTCAGGTCGCGAAGATCTACGAAGACCGTCAGAAGATGCAAGCCGGCGGCCTGCCGATCAACTGGGGTTACGCCGAAACCATGGCGTACGCGACCCTGGCGTTCGAAGGTCACCCGATTCGCATGACCGGTCAGGACATCGGCCGCGGTACGTTCTCGCACCGTCACGCTGTTCTGCACAACCAGAAAGACGCCGGCACCTACATTCCACTGAAGAACCTGTACGACGGTCAGCCGCGTTTCGACCTGTACGACTCGTTCCTGTCGGAAGAAGCCGTACTGGCATTCGAATACGGTTACTCGACCACCACGCCAAACGCGCTGGTGATCTGGGAAGCCCAGTTCGGTGACTTCGCCAACGGTGCACAGGTCGTGATCGACCAGTTCATCACCAGCGGCGAGCACAAGTGGGGCCGTCTCTGCGGTCTGACCATGCTGCTGCCGCATGGCTACGAAGGTCAGGGTCCTGAGCACTCCTCGGCGCGTCTTGAGCGTTACCTGCAACTGTGTGCCGAGCACAACATTCAGGTGTGCATGCCGACCACGCCGGCGCAGATCTACCACTTGCTGCGTCGTCAGGTGATTCGCCCGCTGCGCAAGCCGCTGGTGGTCCTGACTCCGAAGTCGTTGCTGCGCCACAAGCTGGCCATCTCGACGCTGGAAGACCTGGCCGATGGTTCGTTCCAGACCGTGATCCCGGAAATCGATGCCCTGGACCCGAAAAAGGTCGAGCGCGTTGTTCTGTGTAGCGGCAAGGTCTACTACGACCTGCTGGAAAAACGCCGTGCCGAAGGCCGTGAAGATATCGCCATCGTGCGTATCGAGCAGCTGTACCCATTCCCTGAGGACGACTTGAAAGAAGTCCTGGCTCCTTACACCAACGTCAAACATGCCGTCTGGTGCCAGGAAGAGCCGATGAACCAGGGTGCGTGGTACTGCAGCCAGCACCACCTGCGTCGCAGCATCAGCAACCTCAACAAGTCTCTCGTACTCGAATACGCGGGCCGCGAGGCTTCTGCTGCACCTGCATGCGGTTACGCATCGATGCACGCCGAGCAGCAGGAAAAACTGCTGCAAGACGCGTTTACCGTTTAACGCCTTCGCGCACCTGAAACCGAATTTAAGGAACCACAGATAATGGCTATCGAGATCAAAGCCCCCACTTTCCCGGAATCGGTTGCCGATGGCACCGTTGCCACCTGGCACAAACAACCGGGCGACGCCGTCAAGCGTGACGAACTGATCGTCGACATCGAAACCGACAAGGTCGTGCTGGAAGTTCTGGCGACCGCTGACGGCGTGCTGGGCGCAATCGTCAAGGGCGAAGGCGACACCGTTCTGTCCGACGAAGTCCTGGGCTCCATCGTTGAAGGCGGCGCTGCTGCCGCTGCCCCGGCAGCCGCTGCTGCTCCGGCCGCTGCCGCCGCTCCGGCTGCCGCTGACGGCGAAGACGACCCGATCGCTGCTCCTGCCGCGCGCAAGCTGGCTGAAGAGAACGGCATCAACATCGCTTCCGTTGCCGGCACCGGCAAGGGCGGTCGCGTAACCAAGGAAGACGTGGTTGCTGCTGTTGCTGCCAAGAAAGCTGCTCCGGCTGCCGCACCTGCCAAGGCTGCTGCTCCGGCCGCCGCCGCTCCTGTGTTCGCCGCTGGCGATCGCGTCGAGAAGCGCGTGCCGATGACCCGCGTTCGCGCGACCGTCGCCAAGCGTCTGGTAGAAGCTCAGTCGAACATGGCGATGCTGACCACTTTCAACGAAGTCGACATGACCGAAGTCATGGCGCTGCGTTCGAAGTACAAGGACCTGTTCGAGAAGTCCCACAACGGCGTACGCCTGGGCTTCATGTCGTTCTTCGTGAAAGCGGCTACCGAAGCGCTGAAACGCTTCCCGGCGGTCAACGCTTCGATCGACGGCAACGACATCGTTTACCACGGCTACGCTGACGTGGGTGTGGCAGTTTCCAGCGACCGTGGCCTGGTGGTTCCGGTTCTGCGTAACGCCGAGCACATGAGCCTGGCTGAAATCGAAAACGGCATCGCGACCTTCGGCAAGAAAGCCCGTGACGGCAAACTGTCGATGGACGAAATGACCGGCGGTACGTTCACCATCACCAACGGTGGTACCTTCGGCTCGATGATGTCGACCCCGATCGTCAACCCGCCGCAGGCAGCGATTCTGGGCATGCACAACATCATCCAGCGTCCGATGGCCATCAACGGTCAGGTCGTGATCCGTCCGATGATGTACCTGGCACTGTCCTACGATCACCGTCTGATCGATGGCAAAGAAGCTGTAACCTTCCTGGTGACCATCAAGAACCTGCTGGAAGATCCGGCTCGTCTGTTGCTGGATATCTGATTGAAGCAGCTGTGAGCTGCAAGTTTCGGGCTGCAAGCAACGGCAGCCCGGCTTGCAGCTTGCGGCCTGAAGCTTTTCGCTAAAGAGGATTTTTTGAATGTCGCAGAAATTTGACGTAGTAGTGATCGGTGCTGGCCCTGGCGGCTACGTGGCAGCCATCAAGGCTGCACAGCTCGGTCTGAGCACTGCCTGCATCGAGAAGTACACCGATGCTGAAGGCAAGCAAGCCCTGGGCGGCACCTGCCTGAACGTAGGCTGCATTCCTTCCAAGGCACTGCTGGACAGCTCCTGGAAATACAAGGAAGCGAAAGAAAGCTTCAACGTCCACGGTATCTCGACCGGCGAAGTCAAGATGGACGTCGCTGCGATGGTTGGCCGCAAGGCTGGCATCGTCAAGAACCTGACCGGCGGTGTTGCCACCCTGTTCAAGGCCAATGGCGTTACTTCGATCCAGGGCCACGGCAAACTGCTGGCCGGCAAGAAAGTCGAAGTCACCAAGCCTGACGGTTCGGTTGAAGTCATCGAAGCCGAAAACGTGATCCTGGCTCCAGGTTCGCGCCCAATCGACATTCCACCGGCCCCGGTTGACCAGAACGTTATCGTCGACTCGACTGGCGCTCTGGAATTCCAGACCGTACCGAAGCGCCTGGGCGTGATCGGTGCCGGCGTGATCGGCCTGGAACTGGGTTCGGTATGGTCGCGTCTGGGTGCAGAAGTGACCGTCCTGGAAGCCCTGGACACCTTCCTGATGGCAGCGGACACCGCTGTTTCCAAGGAAGCGCTGAAAACCCTGACCAAACAGGGCCTGGACATCAAGCTGGGCGCTCGCGTGACCGGCTCCAAAGTGAACGGCGCTGAAGTCGTCGTGAACTACACCGATGCCAACGGCGAACAGACCATCACTTTCGACAAGCTGATCGTAGCCGTTGGTCGCCGTCCGGTGACCACTGATCTGCTGGCTGCCGACAGTGGCGTGACCCTGGACGAGCGCGGTTTCGTGCACGTTGACGATCACTGCGCCACCACCGTACCGGGCGTTTACGCCATCGGCGACGTGGTTCGCGGCATGATGCTGGCACACAAGGCCTCGGAAGAGGGCATCATGGTTGTCGAGCGCATCAAGGGCCACAAGGCTCAGATGAACTATGACCTGATCCCTTCGGTTATTTATACTCACCCGGAAATCGCGTGGGTCGGTAAAACCGAGCAGACCTTGAAAGCTGAAGGCGTTGAAGTTAACGTCGGCACCTTCCCGTTCGCAGCCTCCGGCCGCGCAATGGCCGCCAACGATACCGGCGGTTTCGTCAAGGTCATCGCCGATGCCAAGACTGACCGTGTATTGGGCGTCCATGTGATTGGCCCAAGCGCTGCAGAACTGGTTCAGCAAGGCGCGATCGCGATGGAATTCGGCACCAGCGCTGAAGACCTGGGCATGATGGTTTTCTCCCATCCGACCCTGTCTGAAGCCTTGCACGAAGCTGCTTTGGCGGTGAATGGCGGCGCCATCCACATTGCCAACCGCAAGAAGCGTTAAGACACAATAAGAAACCACGGCGGTACGGCCCGTCGTGAGCCTTGCGTGCAAGACTCACCGCGGAATGTCCGCTGGACGCAGTCTTGCGTAGCTGCACCGGGTATCCGGAAAGGCTGCGCAAGCAGCAGTCACAGGTGGCGCGGCACTCATAACGAGCGCAGCGCCGAATGCGCAGTACCTAACGAAGACGGTAAAAAGCATGAATCTTCACGAGTATCAGGGTAAGCAGCTGTTCGCTGAGTACGGCCTGCCAGTATCCAAAGGCTACGCGGTAGACACCCCGGAAGAAGCAGCGGAAGCTTGCGACAAAATCGGCGGCAACGAGTGGGTTGTCAAAGCCCAGGTTCACGCCGGTGGTCGCGGTAAAGCGGGCGGCGTAAAGCTGGTTCGCAGCAAAGAAGACGCCAAAGCCTTCGCACAGCAGTGGCTGGGCAAGCGTCTGGTGACTTACCAGACTGACGCCAACGGCCAGCCAGTCACCAAGATCCTGGTTGAATCGTGCACTGATATCGCTAAAGAGCTGTACCTGGGCGCTGTCGTTGACCGTTCGAGCCGTCGCATCGTGTTCATGGCTTCCACCGAAGGTGGCGTGGACATCGAGAAAATCGCTCACGACACTCCAGAAAAAATCCTCAAGGCCACTATCGATCCACTGGTTGGCGCTCAGCCATTCCAGGGTCGCGAGCTGGCGTTCCAGCTGGGTCTGGAAGGCAAGCAGGTTGCTCAGTTCGCCAAGATCTTCGTAGGTCTGGCCAAGCTGTTCAAGGATCACGACCTGGCTCTGCTGGAAGTGAACCCGCTGGTGATCAAGGCTGACGGCGATCTGCACTGCCTGGACGCCAAGATCAACATCGACGCCAACGCCATGTACCGTCAGCCTAAGCTGAAGACTTTCCACGATCCGTCGCAGGACGATCCGCGCGAAGCGCACGCTGCCAAGTTCGAACTGAACTACGTAGCCCTGGAAGGCAACATCGGCTGCATGGTCAACGGTGCCGGTCTGGCCATGGGCACCATGGACATCGTCAACCTGCACGGCGGCAAGCCAGCCAACTTCCTCGACGTAGGTGGTGGTGCTACCAAAGAGCGCGTGACCGAAGCCTTCAAGATCATTCTGTCCGACAGCAACGTCGCTGCAGTACTGGTCAACATCTTCGGCGGCATCGTTCGTTGCGACATGATTGCCGAAGGCATCATCGGCGCCGTGAAAGAAGTCGGCGTGAAAATCCCGGTTGTTGTTCGTCTTGAAGGCAACAACGCTGAACTGGGCGCTAAAGTACTGGCAGAAAGCGGTTTGAACATCATCGCTGCTACCAGCCTGACCGACGCTGCTCAACAAGTTGTCAAAGCTGCGGAGGGCAAGTAATGAGCGTCCTGATCAATAAAGACACCAAAGTCATCTGCCAGGGCTTCACCGGCGCGCAGGGTACTTTCCACTCCGAACAAGCCATTGCCTACGGCACCAAAATGGTTGGCGGCGTGACTCCAGGCAAAGGTGGCACCACTCACCTGAACCTGCCTGTGTTCAACACCGTGAAAGAAGCCGTAGAAGCCACTGGCGCCACCGCCAGCGTGATCTACGTTCCGGCTCCTTTCTGCAAGGACTCGATCCTGGAAGCGGCTTTCGGCGGCATCAAGCTGATCGTCTGCATCACCGAAGGCATTCCTACCCTGGACATGCTGGACGCGAAGGTTAAGTGCGACGAGCTGGGTGTTACCCTGATCGGCCCTAACTGCCCAGGCGTGATCACTCCGGGCGAATGCAAGATCGGCATCATGCCAGGTCACATTCACTTGCCAGGCAAAGTCGGTATCGTTTCCCGTTCCGGCACCCTGACCTACGAAGCTGTGAAGCAGACCACTGACGCCGGTTTCGGTCAGTCGACTTGCGTTGGCATCGGCGGTGACCCGATCCCGGGCTCCAACTTCATCGACATCCTGAAGCTGTTCCAGGAAGACCCGAAGACCGAAGCGATCGTGATGATCGGCGAGATCGGCGGTTCGGCTGAAGAAGAAGCGGCTGCCTACATCAAGGCCAACGTAACCAAGCCGGTTGTTTCCTACATCGCTGGTGTGACTGCTCCTCCGGGCAAGCGCATGGGCCACGCAGGTGCAATCATCTCTGGCGGCAAAGGCACTGCAGACGAGAAATTCGCTGCTCTGCAAGACGCTGGCGTGAAAACCGTGCGTTCGCTGGCAGACATCGGCAAGGCCCTGGCCGAGCTGACTGGCTGGGAAGTGAAGAAGTAAGTTTCGACTGACTTCAAGCTCCAGCACAAAGGCCACCTTCGGGTGGCCTTTGTCGTTTTAGAGCAGTTGCAAGCTTCAGGCGGACCGTTGCAACGCAAGGCTTGCGGCCTGGAACTTGTCACTTGTCGCTGGTTTTCATACAAAAACGCGACACAGGAATGTCGCGTATCGGATAGTTCGCCCTCAAACAGTGCGTTTGTCGGGCAAATTCGTTAGGCTAGCAGCCATTTTTGCGTCTGCGGCCCACAAGGCAGGCAACGCGCTAAACGGGTCAGTCCCAAACGGACTGACAGCATTTCCCTAACCCCACAGGGAAATCCCCCTCTAAATTCCGATTCAGTAGTGTGGTATTTCCTTAATGAAAGTTTTGAAAGGTCAGGACATCCTGGCACTTGGTTTCATGACATTTGCCCTGTTCGTCGGGGCCGGCAACATCATCTTCCCGCCTATCGTCGGTTTGCAGTCCGGACCCAATGTCTGGATGGCGGCGCTGGGCTTCCTGATCACCGCCGTCGGTCTGCCGGTGATCACTGTCGTCGCGCTGGCCAAGGTCGGTGGCGCGATGGACACCCTGAGCAGCCCGATCGGCAAGATCGCCGGTGGTCTGCTGGCTGCTGCCTGCTACCTGGCGGTCGGACCGCTGTTCGCCACTCCGCGTACCGCGACCGTATCGTTCGAAGTGGGCCTGGCGCCGCTGACCGGCGAGAGCCCGCTGGCGCTGTTCCTCTATAGCTCGGTGTACTTCCTGCTGGTGTTCTTCATTTCGCTCTATCCGGGCCGTCTGCTGGACACCGTGGGGCGTTTCCTCGCGCCGCTGAAGATCATTGCCCTGGCGGTACTCGGCATCGCCGCGTTCGCGCTGCCGGCCGGTGATATCGGTGTCGCAACGCCTGAGTACGTCGCCGCGCCGTTCTCCCAGGGCTTCATCAATGGTTACCTGACCATGGATACCCTGGGCGCACTGGTGTTCGGCATCGTCATCGTCAACGCGATCCGCTCCCGTGGCGTCGAGTCACCGGCGCTGATTACCCGCTACGCGATCATTGCCGGTCTGATTGCCGGTGTCGGTCTGGCGCTGGTGTATGTCAGCCTGTTCCGCCTCGGTTCCGGCAGCCATGAAGTCGCGGCCGGCGCCACCAACGGCGCGGCGGTGCTGCATGCTTATGTGCAACACACCTTCGGCTCGTTGGGCAGTGGTTTCCTCGCGGTGCTGATTTCCCTGGCGTGCCTGGTGACGGCGGTCGGTCTGACCTGCGCCTGCGCCGAATACTTCAGCCGCGTGCTGCCGCTGTCCTACAAGAGCCTGGTGATCATCCTGGCGGCGTTCTCGCTGCTGGTGTCCAACCTGGGCCTGACCAAGCTGATCGCGTTCTCGATTCCGGTCCTGACCGCGATCTACCCGCCATGCATCGTTCTGGTGGCTCTGAGCTTCTGCAAGGACTTCTGGCATGAACAAGGCCGCATCATCGGCCCGGTGATGCTGGTGTCGTTCCTGTTCGGCACCATCGACGCCCTCAAAGGCGCCGGTCTGGCCGACTGGATGCCGTCGCAACTGGCACACCTTCCACTGAGCGAGCAGGGCCTGGCGTGGCTGGTGCCGTCGGTCATGACCCTGGCGGTCGCCTTCGTGTGTGATCGTCTGCTGGGCAAGCGCAGCGAAGCCCTGGCGTAACGAACGCTGACCGATCTGCCAAAAGCGGGTCTGGAGCGATTAAACAGAAATGCCCCGTATCAATCGATGCGGGGCATTTTTTATGGGCGTGAGGCAGTGTCTTTTTCCCTGAGCTAACGTCGAAGGGGTGCCGAAATCTTCATCACAAGGAATTGCATGTCGTTCATCCAAGCCAACCTGATCCACTTGCTCGCCGCTGTCTGGTTTGTCATCTGCTGGGGCGGTTACACCCGTTATGCCACCTGGAAGGGCCGCGACACGGCTTGCCTGGCCAGTGTGCTGCATTTGTACCGAGAAGACTGGATGCGCCGCATGCTGCTGCGGGACAACCGCATCGCCGACGCCAGCGTGATCGGCAATCTTGAACGTAATGCCTCGTTCTTCGCGTCCAGCACCCTGATCATTCTTGCCGGCATTCTCACTGTCCTCGGCGCATCCGAGCGCGCGGTGTCGTTGCTGGCGGACATTCCGATGGTGCAGCAGGCCTCCCAGGGCATGTCGGAAATCAAGCTGCTGTGCCTGGCGCTGGTGTTCGTCTACGCCTTCTTCACGTTCAGTTGGTGCATGCGCCAGTACAACTTCGCGGCCATTCTGGTCGGTTCGGCGCCGATGATCGGTGAGCGGCAAGTCTCCGAACAGGAACGCAAGGCGTTCGCTTCGCGGGCCGCAAGGGTGATTTCGATGGCGGCCAATCAGTTCAACTTCGGCCTGCGTTCCTATTACTTCGGCATGAGCATGCTGGCGTGGTTCGTCAGCCCGTGGCTGTTCATGTTGATGAGCGCCGGCGTGGTGCTGGTTTTGTATCGCCGGGAGTTTCATTCCGATGTTCTGGATGTAATGGTCTATACCCCTACAGAGGCGCCGTTGCCCGAAGCGAACAAAGAGGCTGCTTGATGAGTATTCCGTTCTGGTGTGTGTTTATCAGTGCATTGTTGATTTACATCGCGCGTATGCCGGTGGCTCGAGCGATGAAAGAGCAGGGTGGTTACAACAACCATTTGCCGCGTCAGCAGCAGGCGCAATTGACCGGGTTTGGCGCCCGGGCGCTGGCCGCACATCAGAACAGCATCGAAGCGTTCATTCTGTTTGCGGTCGGTGTGCTGATGGCGCACACCACACAGACGGCGGGGTGGTTGATCGATACTCTGGCAATCATCTTTGTGATTGCGCGAATCATCTACTTGTTGTGTTACTGGGCTGATCTGGCCTGGCAGCGCAGCCTGGTCTGGCTGGTCGGGTTAGTGTGCAGCTTGTTACTGATGATTAGTCCGACTTTTAGAACCTTAGTGCTCTAATGGCGTATCACCGAAAATTGACAGGCAAAAGAAAACCCGCACTTGGCGGGTTTTCTTTTATTGCAGCGAGAAGCGACTTATTGCTTCTTGGCGGCTTCTTCTTGCGCGGCAGCGTTCGATTCGGCCTGATCTTTGGCGGCTTCGGCGTTTTCTTTCGCCGCGTCGTTCACTTTATCCTGAGCCTCATTCATTTTCTGCTGAGCTTGTTCAGCATGTTGGTTGGCATCTTGAGCTTTGTCCTCGGATTTTTTATCGCAGGCGGCGAGACCGAGGGAAGCGGTCAACATCAAGGCAATAGCTAAAGTCTTACGCATGGGGTGTTTCTCCTTATGGAAAATAACTACTGGCCTTAAGAGCGCGACGCCAAGGGTTAAGTTCCTCATTTCTCACAGATATATAAGTTTGTTTTGCAATGGAACTTTTGCTGTTCTCTCCACTACCGCAAACAGCGACTAATACGAGTAATCATCAAATGGCCGAAAACCCCATTTTTGAGCGTGCGATACGATTTCTTTCGGCGTTGCGTCATTGTCAGGTGCTGGGTTTGCGCGTCCACAGCGCCAGCAATGACGGGTTGACCGTAGTCCTGCCGTACAGCGCAAAAATCGTTGGCAATCCGCAGACCGGTGTCATCCACGGTGGCGCCCTGACGTCGCTGATGGATACCGCTTGTGGCATGTCGACCCTGTGCGTTCTGCCGGAATTCGAGGTTTGCCCGACCCTCGACCTGCGCATCGACTACATGCACGCCGCCGAGCCGCACAAGGATGTGTTCGGTTTCGCGCAATGCTATCGGGTCACCACCGACGTGATCTTCGCCCGTGGTTTTGCCTACCAGGACGACCCCGACCGCCCGATCGCACACGCGGTCGGCACATTCATGCGTATGGGCAAGGGGCTCAAGGGCACCAAGGGATTTGGCGGCGTGATCAAGGGAGATGGCCAATGAGTGACGATCTCAAGCAGCAACTGCAAGCCGCGCACGAAAAGGGTGATTACGCGCCGCTGCTGGCGCTGATCCCCTACGCCGGGCTGATTGGCGTCGAGTGTTCGCGGGTCGGTGATGATTTGCTGTTCAAGCTGCCGGCGAACAAGGACAACATTGGTAACCCGATATTGCCGGCGATCCATGGCGGGGTGATCGCCGGGTTCATGGAGCTGGCCGCCGCCCTCCATCTGTTGATTTTCACTGGCGCGCCGGGCGTGCCGAAGATCATCGACTTCTCCCTGGATTACCTGCGTGCCGGGCAGTTTCGCGACACCTGGGCCAAGTGTCAGGTGTGTCGCCAGGGGCGGCGGGTGGCGAACGTCGCGATCACGGCTTGGCAGACCACCGAAGGCGAGCCTATTGCCACCGCCCGCGCGCACTTCAAAATCGATGAGCCCTTGAAATCCTGAACACCGCCCCCAACTCAGATGACAACCCGCCGCAGACCATCTGGGTCGCGGCCAATGCCATCTGATTGGAGTTTGATGACCATGAGTGTGGAAACTCAAAAGGAAACCCTGGGCTTCCAGACCGAGGTGAAGCAACTGCTGCACCTCATGATCCATTCGCTGTATTCCAACAAGGAAATCTTCCTTCGCGAATTGATCTCCAACGCCTCTGACGCCGTCGACAAGCTGCGCTTCGAAGCCCTGGCCAAGCCTGAGTTGCTCGAAGGTGGCGCTGAACTGAAAATCCGTGTGAGCTTCGACAAGGACGCCAAGACCGTCACCCTCGAAGACAACGGTATCGGCATGAACCGTGATGATGTGATCACCCACCTGGGGACCATCGCCAAATCCGGCACTGCCGACTTCATGAAAAACCTGTCCGGCGATCAGAAGAAGGATTCGCACCTGATCGGTCAGTTCGGCGTAGGTTTCTACTCCGCGTTCATTGTCGCCGACAAGGTTGACGTCTACAGCCGTCGTGCCGGCGCCGCTGCCAGCGAAGGCGTGCACTGGTCGTCGAAAGGCGAGGGCGAGTTTGAGGTCGCCACCATCGACAAGGCCGAGCGCGGTACGCGCATCGTCCTGCACCTGAAATCCGGCGAAGACGAATTCGCCGATGGCTGGCGCCTGCGCAATATCGTCAAGAAGTACTCCGACCACATCGCTCTGCCGATCGAGTTGCCGAAAGAAGCCGCCGCAGCCGAGGGCGAAGAGCAACCAGCCGTTGAGTGGGAAACCGTCAACCGCGCCAGCGCCCTGTGGACCCGTCCTCGCACCGACGTGAAGGATGAGGAATACCAGGAGTTCTACAAGCACATCGCCCACGACTTCGAAAACCCGCTGGCCTGGAGCCATAACAAGGTCGAAGGCAAGCTCGAGTACAACTCGTTGCTGTACGTGCCGGCCCGTGCGCCGTTCGATCTGTACCAGCGTGAAGCGCCGAAAGGCCTGAAGCTGTACGTGCAGCGCGTGTTCGTGATGGATCAGGCCGAGTCGTTCCTGCCGCTGTACCTGCGTTTCATCAAGGGTGTGGTCGATTCCAACGACCTGTCGCTGAACGTGTCGCGGGAAATCCTGCAGAAAGACCCGATCATCGACTCGATGAAGTCGGCGCTGACCAAGCGTGTGCTGGACATGCTGGAAAAACTGGCGAAGAACGAGCCTGAGCAATACAAGGGCTTCTGGAAGAACTTCGGTCAGGTCATGAAAGAAGGCCCGGCGGAAGATTTCGCCAACAAGGAAAAGATCGCCGGTCTGCTGCGTTTCGCATCGACCAATGGCACCGACGACGAGCAGATCGTCGGTCTGGCCGACTACCTGGCCCGTGCCAAGGAAGGTCAGGACAAGATTTACTACCTCACCGGCGAAACCTACGCGCAGGTCAAGAACAGTCCGCACCTGGAAGTCTTCCGCAAGAAAGGCATCGAAGTGCTGCTGCTGACCGACCGCATCGACGAGTGGCTGATGAGCTACCTCAGCGAGTTCGACGGCAAGAGCTTCGTCGACGTGGCCCGTGGTGACCTCGATCTGGGCAACCTGGACTCGGAAGAGGACAAGAAGGCCGCAGAAGAAGTCGCCAAGTCCAAGGAAGCGCTGGTCGAGCGTCTGAAAACCGCGCTGGGCGAGTCCGTGGCGGAAGTCCGGGTTTCCCATCGTCTGACCGATTCGCCGGCCATTCTGGCGATCGGCGAGCAGGATCTGGGTCTGCAGATGCGCCAGATTCTCGAGGCGAGCGGGCAGAAGGTGCCGGATTCGAAGCCGATCTTCGAATTCAACCCGAGCCATCCGTTGATCGAGAAGCTCGACAACGAGTCCAGCGAAGAGCGTTTCGGCGAACTGTCGCACATCCTCTTCGACCAGGCGGCCCTGGCGGCCGGCGACAGCTTGAAGGATCCTGCGGCCTATGTGCGCCGCCTGAACAAGCTGCTGGTTGAACTGTCCGCTTGATCACGTTGTAGAAAAACCCGCTTCGGCGGGTTTTTTCATTCTGGTATTGAACAATTCAGGAGTCAGAAATGAGCCAAGTCACTGTACGTTCGGTGGTCTATCAGATTGATGGCCAGCCATATGAAGGCCGTTTGGCGTTCGACGCCGATCACAAAGGTGCTCGACCGGGGCTGCTGATGGCACCGAACTGGATGGGTGTCAGTGCCGGCGCGGAAGATATTGCCAAGTCGGTGGCGGCCAAGGGCTATGTGGTGTTGATTGCCGACATCTATGGTCAAGCGGTACGGCCACAGAATGCCGATCAGGCTGGTGCGGCAATGATGCCGCTGAAGAATGACCGGGCCCTGCTGCGCAAGCGGATGCAGGCTTCGTTCGAGCAGTTGCAGGCGCAAGGAGAAGCGGCGGTCGATATGTCGAAACTGGCGGTATTCGGTTTCTGCTTCGGCGGTTGCTGTGCGCTGGATCTGGCCCGTACCGGTGCGCCGGTGAAAGCGGCGGTCTCGTTCCATGGCACGCTGGATTCACCGAACCCGGCGGATGCGAAGAATATCAAGGGCTCGGTGCTGGTGCTGCATGGCGCTTCCGACCCGCTGGTGCCAAAAGAGCAACTGCCGGCATTCGAAGAGGAAATGAATGCGGCGGGCGTGGATTGGCAATTGCTGAGCTACGGCGGCGCGGTGCATTCGTTCACTGATCCGCATGCCAATGTGCCGGGCAAGATGATGTACGACGCGAAGACGGCGGCGCGGGCATTCAAATCGATGCATGACTTGCTGGACGAGGTGTTCAAGGGCTGATGGCCCTGAAGCCAAGGTAAAAGCCCCTCTCCCTGACCCTCTCCCGGAGGGAGAGGGGACTGACCATGGGTTGCTCGGGAACTGCGTTGACCTGAGAATCCATTATCGAATGGGTCTTTCAGGTCGATAGATGGCGCAAGACACTTCGGTCGGCTCCCTCTCCCTCCGGGGGAGGGTAGCGGTTTAACGGGGTAGCTCGATGCGCTCGACTTCCCCCGGCACCGTCGGCCAATCCCCGGCCGCCCATTTACGCCGCGCCTCATCGATCGCCGCCGGATCGCTCGCAACAAAATTCCAGTTGATCCGTCGTGGCCCGTCCAGTGGCGCGCCGCCGAACAGCACGGCATGCGTATCGCTGTTGGCAAACAGCGTCATCTCTTCCCCGGCAGGCAATACCACCAGTGCATGGGGCTCCACCGTCTCGCCGTTCAGTTGCACGTCGCCGCTCAACACATACAACGCCCGTTCCTCATGTTCGGTGGGGATCAGCAGGGTGGTCGCGGTCTGCATCTTCAATTCGGCGTACAGCGTAGGAGAAAGCACCGGCACCGGCGATTCCAGGCAAAAGCCTGACCCGGCAATCATCCGGATCTGCACGCCGAGGTTATCGCTGACCGGCAAAGTCGCGGCCGGGTGATGGCTGTAATGCCCGGGGCCTTGCTCGTGATCTTTTGGCGAGGCCAGCCAGATCTGCAAGCCATGCATCGTAAAGCTGCGCTCCCACAAGGCTTCGGGCGTGCGCTCGACATGGGCGATGGCGCTGCCGGCGGTCATCCAGCTGACGTCGCCGGCATTGACCACCTGATCCGAACCCAGGCTGTCCTTGTGCTGGATCTGTCCTTCAAACAAATAGGTGAGGGTCGACAGACCTATGTGCGGATGCTGTCGGATGTTCATGCCTTTGCCCGTCGGATAAACCGTTTCGAGCATGTGGTCGAAAAACACGAAAGGCCCGACATTGCGGCATTTGGCTGACGGCAGAGGGCGCAGGATCGGCTGGCCTTCGACGTCTTCGGCGCGCGGGCGGATGATCAGGGGTTGGCTGTCCATGGGGTATTCCAGGCGGGGCGGGTGATGCGCGGAGCATAACCCGCCAGAGGCGTCGTGGTGATTACTGGCTGTCGAAGCCTTGTGGGGCGTGGGTTTCGATGGTGACTTCGCTGGTGGTCATCAGTTTGTGAATCGGGCAACGGTCGGCAACGCGCAGCAACTCCTCGCGCTGGGCGTCGGTGAGCACGCCTTTGAGGGTCAGTGTGACGTGCAGGGCGTATTTGCCTTTCTGTTCCTGGCTGTTGTCGCGTTTGACCTCGACGCCCACGCCGGTCAGCGGAATGTCTTTCTTCTTCGCGTAGATCTTCAGGGTCAGGGCCTTGCAGGCACCGAGCGCGGCGTCGAAGTAATCGTGGGGCTCGGGTGCCGAGCCTTCGCCGCCGGCGGCAAGCGGCGCGTCGGCAAACAATTCGTGGTCATCGATTTGTACGGTGTGACGATAGCCTTCAGCGGAGACGGTATTGACGGTAACGGTCATGGGAACCTCACAAGCAGTAGGAAAAGTCATTCGATCAAAAAAGACCTTGCAGTTATAGAGCATTCCCACAGAGGCGCGTTCCACTTTCCTGCAAGGACGAATCCTGATGGTCAGGTAGGGTCTAGCCTATGCCTGTCTGCCGGAGATTAATTGTGTCGGTGTTTCGTCTGACGTTATCGATCTTGCCGCGATCAGTGCCCAAGTCCGAGAAAACGACGCTGAATCGTTAATGCCGAGGGTTCGAAGTAGTAAGGCCTTTTGATATCACCTTTTGGTCTTACGCATTTTTTCTCAGGGCCGATACCTTCTAAAGCAACCAGCTGCAGGGTTGATGCAGCGCTTTTGGAAGGAGCCAGAGCAATGAGCATCCGTAGTCTCAATATTGCCCCTCGTGCCGGCATGGGGTTCGGCCTGCTGGCGCTGATGGTGTTTGCCCTCGGCGCGTTCGCCCTGTTGCAGATGTCCAACATGCGCGCGCAGTCCGATGAGGTCGACAACAACTGGCTGCCCAGTGTGATGGCGGTCGGTGAAATGAGTCAGGACATGCTGCGGCTGCGAGCGCTGACCATGCGTCTGTTGCTCAATCGCGATCAGCAAGCCCTCGATCAGAACGTTGCCAAGCTCAACGAACTGCGTGGTGTGCTGAGTGAGGCGCAGCAGCGCTACGATGTGTTGATCGTGCTGCCCGAGGAGCGTGCGCTGTTTGATCGCTTCAAGGTTGCCGAGCATAAGTATCTGGAGCTTCAGGCGCAGGTCATGGTCTTGTCCGCGCAGGGCAAGGTTGATGAGGCAGCGGCGATTCTCAATGGGCAGATGAACCCGCTGGCCGATGAGATCGCGGTCACCCTGCGCGAACTGGTGGAACTGAACAAGCACAATGCCAACCTCGCCACTGAAGCGGCGCGGCTGGTGTTCATCAATTCGCGGGTGTGGGTCGGGGTGATGATCGGCCTCACCGCGCTGATCACCGTTGGCCTGGCGCTGCTGCTGACTCGCAGCATTGTGGTGCCGCTGGCGCAATCTCTGGGGGTCGCCGAGGTGGTGGCGGGCGGCGATCTGACCGGCGATATCCGCATCATCGGCACGGATGAGCCGGCGCGACTGCTGCATGCGCTCAAGAGCATGCAACACAGTCTGCGCGACACCATCCGGCGGATCTCCGAATCCTCCAGCCAGTTGGCCTCGGCTTCCGAAGAGCTGAGTTGCGTCACCGAAGACGCTACGCGCGGGCTGCATCAGCAGAGCCTGGAGATCGAGCAGGCGGCCACGGCGGTGAACCAGATGACGGCGGCCGTGGAGGAAGTGGCGAGCAACGCCGTGGCGACCTCCGAGGCGTCGCGCGAGTCGGATCGCATTGCCCAGCATGGTCGCGAGCAGGTGCAGCAGACGGTGTCGTCCATCGAGTTGCTGGCCGACGATGTCACCGCCAATGCGAGCCAGGTCGAGGATCTGGCGCAAAAGGTCTACGGTATCAGCAAAGTGCTGGAGGTGATTCGCTCGATTGCCGAGCAGACCAATCTGCTGGCGTTGAACGCGGCGATCGAGGCTGCCCGTGCCGGTGATGCCGGGCGCGGTTTTGCGGTGGTGGCCGATGAGGTTCGGGCGTTGGCTCATCGCACCCAGCAATCGACCCGGGAAATCGAGCAGATGATCGGCGGCATCCAGCAGGGCACCGATTCGGCGGTCAGCTCGATGCAGCAAAGCAACGTCCGCGCCCGGTCGACCCTGGAGCTGGCAAAAGCCGCCGGGGTGGCGCTGGAGGAAATTGCCTCGGCGTTTACCTTGATCAACGAACGCAATCTGGTGATCGCCAGCGCCTCGGAAGAACAGGCGGCGGTGGCGCGGGAAGTTGACCGCAATCTGATGAATATCCGTGATCTGGCCATGCAGACTTCGGCCGGTGCCAATCAGACCAGTGCAGCGAGCCAGGAACTGTCGCGGCTGGCGGTGGATTTGAACAGTATGGTGGCGAAGTTTTCGGTGTGAGCCGGGAGCCTGCCTAAACAACACACGTAGAACCTGCGTCGAATCGCAGACGAAAAAAAGCCCCGCAAATGCGGGGCTTCTCGATATCGCAGCAGATCAACTGCCTTTAACGGTTTTCCCGTTGACCGTGCCGTCCAGGAGCATGATGTTGTACTCCTTGCCGTCGGTTTCGACCTGTTGCAGGCGCACCAGCAGGTAATCCCAATCCTTGGCGAACCACAGGACGGTGATGCGTTTGCTTTGTGTCGGATCGCGCACGCGCTCGACCTTGATCGCTTCGATCTGGCCGGCCTTGGTTTCAACTTTCTCCGAACCCAGTACGCGGAAGTCATAGGTATCGACTTCGCCGCCATCAACGACCTGATAGCTCATGGTCTTCTTGCCGGCCGCCACGTCATGCTGCAGCGCGAGCTGGTAGGTGGACTTGTCGACCATGCCGCGATTCAGCGGGACCTTCACCGCATCGCCACGGTCGGTGCCGGTGACCATTTTGCTGTTCCAGTCGAAATCCAGATCCGCCTTTTTCGCCTTGCCCAGGCCGCCACGTTCGAAGTGGTAGGACTGCGGCAGCAAGGTGTCCTTGTCGAGGGTCAGGGTGCTTTCCTCGGACAGGCTGGCGATCATCATCGAGGCTTTGAAGCTGAGTTTCCAGACGCCGTTGGCTTCCTTGGTCAGGCTGCGCGAGGCGGTGCCGCTCATGGGCAACTGCTTCCAGTCGGCGGTATAGCTGGCGGAGAACGGTTGAAGATCGGCCGCCTGCGCGAAAGGCAGGGCAAGCAGAGCGCAAGCGAAGAGCAGGGCGCGACGCATAATATCTCCTAGTTTCGAATCAAGTGGCCGCTGGCCGCGAGTAACTGGCCATCCAGTAAAGCACCTTGTTCGCCGAGGGTCAGTCGTCCTTCGGCAAACCAGCGTACGGCCAGCGGGTAGATCAGGTGTTCCTGAACGTGAACCCGTTGCGCCAGACTCTGCGGCGAATCGTGCAACTCTACCGGTATTACTGCCTGTACGACCAGTGGTCCGCCATCGAGTTCCTCGGTGACGAAGTGTACGGAGCAGCCGTGCTCGGCGTCGCCGGCCTCCAGCGCGCGCTGATGAGTGTGTAACCCTTTGTATTTGGGCAGCAGCGACGGGTGGATGTTGAGCAGGCGACCCTGGTAGTGGCGAACGAAGTCAGCGCTGAGGATGCGCATGAACCCGGCCAGGACCACGAGTTTGGGATGGAATTCGTCGATCAGTTCGATCAGTGCGGCATCGAAGGCCTCGCGACCTTCGAATGCCTTGTGATCCAGCGAGCGGGTGGCGATACCCGCCTCGCTGGCGCGTTGCAGGCCGTAGGCGTCGGCGCGGTTGGAAATCACCGCAGCGATGCGAACCGGGCTGTCGCCGGTCCGCGTGCTGTCGATCAGGGCCTGCAAGTTACTGCCGGTGCCGGACAGCAGCACCACGACATCACAGGTATTTGGCATCAGTGAGCCTTGAGGTTTTTCAGCTCGACCTGCGCAGCGCCTTCGGGGGCTGCAGCGATCTGGCCGATGACCCAAGGCTGCTCGCCGGCATCACGCAGGGTGTTCAGTGCGGTTTCGACGTGCTCCTGAGCCACGCAGATCACCATGCCCACGCCGCAGTTCAGCACGCGGTGCATCTCGGTTTCGTCGACGTTGCCTTTCTCTTGCAGCCAGTCGAACACGGCCGGACGGTTCCAGCTGGCGACGTCAACCACGGCTTGAGCGCCTTTTGGCAGAACGCGCGGGATGTTGTCCAGCAGGCCGCCACCGGTGATGTGGGCCATGGCTTTGACTGCGCCGGTGTCCTTGATCAGCTTGAGCAGCGGCTTCACGTAGATACGGGTTGGGGCCATCAGCAGTTCGGTCAGCGGCTTGCCGTCGAGCTGAACGGTTTCAATGTCGGCGCCGGACACTTCGATGATCTTGCGGATCAGCGAGTAGCCGTTGGAGTGCGGGCCGGAGGATGGCAGGGCGATCAGGGCATCACCGGTGGCAACCTTGGAGCCGTCGATGATTTCCGCTTTTTCCACGACGCCGACGCAGAAGCCGGCCAGGTCGTAGTCTTCGCCTTCGTACATGCCAGGCATTTCAGCGGTTTCGCCGCCGACCAGCGAGCAGCCAGCCAGTTCGCAGCCTGCACCGATGCCGGTGACCACGGTGGCGGCCACGTCGACGTTCAGTTTGCCGGTGGCGTAGTAGTCGAGGAAGAACAGCGGTTCGGCGCCGCATACCACCAGATCGTTGACGCACATGGCGACCAGGTCCTGGCCGATGCTGTCGTGCTTGTTCAGGTTCAGCGCCAGGCGCAGTTTGGTGCCGACGCCGTCAGTGCCGGAAACCAGCACTGGCTGCTTGTAGCCGGCCGGGATTTCGCAGAGGGCGCCGAAACCGCCCAGGCCGCCCATGACTTCCGGGCGCGCAGTGCGCTTGGCGACGCTCTTGATGCGTTCGACCAATGCTTCACCGGCGTCGATGTCTACACCGGCGTCCTTGTAGCTCAGGGAGGGTTGCTTGCTCATGATCCAGGCCTTTAGGGGAGGGGATTCAGGGGTAACGACCGAGTCCAGCGGGGACGCCGGAACCGACGGGGGCGATTGCCTCACGCGAGTTTCGAGGTGCCCGGCTGTTGCCGGTCTGCGAAGGCGCGCGATTTTATCAGGCTTGAGGGGCAGCGGCCATCCTCACGCCGACGGGCAGGGGCATATCGCCGGAATTTTTTTGCAATTGTCGCTGTAGGTGACATCACGGGTGCCTGTATAAGGAAGCCGTCTATCTTTAGGAAGAGCAAAAACTTACCGCCCGCGTGTGAATGTTTTGCAATGGCCTGTGGTCACAGGCTTGCTCAACCGGTTCACGCGGCCTGTTCCAGCCGCTCTTGTCGACGGGAATTCTCCATGCGTTTTTGTAAATTGCTGTTTGTGGGTTGTTTGTCGCTGGCAAGTCTTGCCAGTCACGCGGAAAACCTCAAAGGTCTGTATCAAGTGCGGCAACCGGTCACGGGCCAGGCGCCGGAAGAGCGTGACCGAGCCACGCAAGCGGCGCTGGACACCCTGGTGCTGCGCCTGACCGGTGACCCGAAAGCTCCGCAAAACCCTGGGCTGGCGGCGATTCGCAAGGATCCGCAGCAGATCATCAGCCAGTACGGCTTTGATGCCGGGCCGCCGGAAGTGCTGAAAGTCGATTTCGATCCGGGGACCACCGAGCAGGCCTTGCGCCGCGCCGGACTGGCGTTGTGGGGCGGCAATCGGCCGTCGATCCTGAGCTGGTGGCTGAACGATTCCGCCGAGGGCTCAAGCCTGGTCGGCGACGGCCAGGCCAGCGCGGCAGCGTTGCGCCGAGCTGCCCAGCACCGTGGGTTGCCACTGCACTTGCCGCTGGCAGATCTGAGCGAGCAGTTGGTGGCCACTGCGCCGACTCTGGAAGGCACCGATCCGGCGCCGTTGCGGGCGGCTTCAGAGCGCTACAGCGCTGACGCCTTGCTGGCGGTGCATGCCCGGGAAGAGGGCGGGCAGTGGCAGGCCAAATGGCATCTGTGGCTGGGGGATCAAAAGGAGGCCGGCAGCGTGCAGGGCGCCGATCAGGCGGCGGTCGCCGATGCGGTGATGCTCGCGGTTGCCGAGCGTCTGGCGCCACGGTTTGTCGCCAAGCCCGGCGCATCGGGGCAGCAGACCTTGGAAGTGCAGGGCATGAATCTGGAGCATTACGCGACACTGTTGCGCATGCTCGAACCGTTCGGCGTGCGTGTGCAAAGCGTCGATGGCGACCGGATCGTGTATCGGGTCAACGGCAGCGCCGACCAGTTGCGGGCGCAGCTGTCGCTGGCGAAATTGCAGGAGTTGCCGGCCGAGACGCCGGCGCCGGCTGCTGCGCCGGAACCTGTGGCTCCCGGAGCCGCACCGGTGGTTACACCGGCCCCGACACCAGCGGCGCCGGCATTGCGGTTTCGCTGGTAGGTTTTTCTTTCTTATATAGAAGCTATGGAGTGGTAAATGGCCGATACGCGGCGTTGGTTCTGGCTCGGTGGGGTGCTCCTGCTTTGCGCGTTTGTGTGGTTGCTGCACCCGATCCTCATGCCGTTTCTGGTGGCGCTGCTGCTCGCCTATCTGTTCGACCCGCTGGTGGATCGTCTGGAAAGGCTTGGCCTGTCGCGAACCTGGGGCGTGATCACGGTGTTTGCGCTGTTTACGCTGATTGTCACCACGTTGCTGCTGGTGCTGGTGCCGATGCTCGCCAAGCAGCTTTTGCGTCTGTACGAGCTTGCCCCGCAAATGCTCGACTGGCTGCAGCACACCGCATTGCCGTGGGCGCAGTCGAAGCTGGGGCTGTCGGATGGTTTCTGGAAGTTCGACAAGGTCAAGGCGGCGATCAGCGAACATATGGGGCAGACCACTGATATCGTCGGCGTGGTGCTGAGCCAGGCGACCGCTTCGAGCCTTGCGCTGATCGGCTGGCTGGCGAATCTGGTGCTGATCCCGGTGGTGAGTTTCTACCTGCTGCGTGACTGGGATCTGATGATGGCCAAGATCCGCAGCCTGCTGCCCCGTGACCGCGAGGAGCGCGTGGTGGCGCTGGCCGGTGAGTGTCATGAAGTGCTGGGGGCGTTTGTGCGCGGGCAATTGCTGGTGATGCTGGCGCTTGGGGTGATTTACGCGGCGGGCCTGATGATCGTCGGGCTGGAGCTGGGGTTGTTGATCGGCCTGATTGCGGGTTTGGCGGCCATCGTGCCGTACATGGGGTTTGTGATCGGGATCGGGGCGGCGCTGATTGCCGGGTTGTTCCAGTTCGGTGGCGAGCTGTATCCGATGATCGGGATCGTCGCGGTGTTCATGGTCGGCCAGGCGCTGGAAGGCATGGTGCTGACGCCATTGCTGGTCGGCGACCGGATCGGTCTGCATCCGGTGGCGGTGATCTTCGCGATTCTGGCCGGTGGCGAGCTGTTCGGCTTTACCGGTGTGTTGCTGGCGTTGCCGGTGGCGGCGGTGATCATGGTGCTGGTGCGCCATGTCCACGATCTGTACAAGGATTCCGACATCTATAGCGGTGTGGATGAGCCCGAGTTGTAGGTATCGCAGGCGGGCGGTTCGGTTATTCCATCGAATTGGCCCGCCTCGTGCGGGCGGTTCGGGTGTCGTGGTGTCAGAGAAACCGTCATAAAACCAGCAGGTTAACGCAAACCTTTGATTTTGCTTGGAGTCTGTCGCATTGTGCGCTCCGCCTCACGGGTATAAACTTCGCACACTTTACACAGAGGCCACTAACGGTTCCCTGAGAACCGTCCAGTCAGCATGGAACCAATTCAGCTGCCCCTAGGTGTGCGTCTGCGTGACGACGCCACCTTTATCAATTACTACCCAGGCGCCAATGCCGCTGCACTCGGCTATGTCGAGCGTCTCTGCGAAGCCGACGCCGGTTGGACCGAAAGCCTTATTTATCTGTGGGGCAAGCATGGGGTGGGGCGTACGCATCTGTTGCAGGCCGCATGTCTGCGTTTCGAGCAGATGGGTGAGCCGGCGGTATATCTGCCGCTGGCCGAGCTGATGGATCGCGGCATCGAAATTCTCGACAACCTCGAACAGTACGAACTGGTCTGCCTGGACGACCTGCAAGCCGTGGCGGGCAAGGCGGATTGGGAAGAGGCGCTGTTTCACCTGTTCAATCGTCTGCGCGACAGCGGTCGGCGCTTGCTGATTGCCGCGTCTACCTCGCCTCGTGAACTGCCGGTGAAACTCGCTGACTTGAAATCGCGCCTGACCCTGGCGCTGATTTTCCAGATGCGTCCGCTTTCCGATGAGGACAAGCTGCGCGCCCTGCAACTGCGCGCATCCCGTCGCGGCCTGCACCTGACCGACGAGGTCGGGCATTTTATTTTGACCCGTGGCACTCGCAGTATGAGTGCGCTTTTTGACCTGCTGGAGCAGCTCGATCAGGCCTCTTTGCAGGCTCAACGCAAGCTGACCATTCCCTTTCTGAAAGAAACCCTGGGCTGGTGAAAGCGCTTTAATACGCGGCTTTCAGCACGATCCGGCATATTTCAGGCGCCAGAAAATGCGCTTTCCCGTGGTTCCCACAGGCTGCGTCTCGATTCAAATAGGCTTAAGCGCTTAGATGTAAACGAGAAACTGGAAAGTCACAAAAAGATCGATTGAATTTGCAAATGAGGCTGATAGCGGGCATAGTCTCGGCTTCTTTACAACTATCAGCCACGGTCGTGCCCATGCTAAAGCGCTTCGCACCCCTCGTGCCTCTCGCACTCGTCACCCTGTTGTTCGGTTGCGCTGCTCATTCACCTGTTAATCAAGAGCAGCAACAACAGTTTAAAAATTCCGCTACCGCCCAGTCCTCCGTTATTTATCAGGAAGAGCTGGACACCGAGAAGGAGCTTGCCGAATTCAACGGCAAGAAGCCTTACGAGCTTCCGGTTCTGGCCGACAGCATCCTCGAACGCGGCATGTCCCTGATCGGTACTCGTTACCGTCTCGGCGGTACGTCTGAAGCCGGTTTCGATTGCAGCGGTTTCATCGGCTACCTGTTCCGCGAAGAAGCCGGCATGAACCTGCCGCGCTCGACCCGCGAAATGATCAACGTGGACGCTCCGCTGGTCTCGCGCAGCAACCTCGAGCCGGGTGATCTGCTGTTCTTCGCCACCAATGGTCGTCGCGGTCGTGTCAGTCACGCCGGGATCTACCTGGGCGACAACCAGTTCATCCACTCCAGCAGTCGTCGCAGCGGCGGTGTTCGCATCGACAGCCTGGGTGACAGCTACTGGAGCAAGACCTTCATCGAAGCCAAGCGTGCTTTGGCGAACGCTCCGACCGTGGTCACCGCCCGCAAGTAATCCTGCCGCTGTCGCTGCATTCGTGGCGATAAGCGGGCTTCGGCGGTCAGTAGACACAAACTTTACAAGGTGAAGTTAAAGTCTTACTTGAAGTTTGCCGCGTAGCCGCTAGAATCCAGATCTATATTGATGGCAAACCGCCTGCGTCCCAACGCAGGCGGTTTTGTTTTCTGTCGAATCGGCAGTAAAAGCCGCAGCCAGATCAGGATGTTCTGCATATGACGATGTCGGCCCGCCTCGCCCTGATGTTCTTCGCAGCGCTGCTCAGCGCCTGCGCCAGCCGTACTCCGCCGCCCGCGCCAGTGGTTCGCGCCCCGATCGTGTTCGGCCCCTCCCAAGCCTTTTCGCCTGCTGCCGAAGACGTGCTGTTCCGCGCGCTCGGCCTGGTCGGCACACCTTATCGCTGGGGCGGCAACACGCCTGACTCGGGTTTCGATTGCAGTGGCCTGATCGGTTTTGTCTACCGCGATGCGGCGGGCATCAGCCTGCCACGCTCGACCCGCGAGATGATCGTCATGCAGGCACCGAATGTCGGCAAGGAAGGCTTGCAGACCGGCGACCTGATCTTCTTCGCCACCAACGGCGGCTCGCAGGTCAGCCATGCGGGGATTTATGTCGGGGAAGGGCGTTTCGTTCACGCGCCGGCCACGGGCGGGACGGTGAAGCTGGACAGCCTCTCCAAGGCTTACTGGCAGAAGGCGTATCTGAGCGCCAAGCGAGTCCTGCAGCCGGAGCATCTGGCGCATAACCCTTAATACAAATTTCGAAAACAAATGTGGGAGCAAGGTTGCTCCCACATGTTGTTTGTGTCGACGTTACTTACTGGCCGACACCCGCCACACCTTGTTCCCCACATCATCCGCCACCAGCAAGCCACCTTGCTGGTCGATCACGACGCCCACCGGGCGGCCCAGGGCGTTTTCGTCCTTGTCGAGGAAACCGGTCAGCACATCCACCGGTTTCCCGTTCGGCTTGCCGGCGGCGAAGGGCACGAAAATCACTTTGTAGCCACTGTGCGGCTTGCGGTTCCACGAGCCGTGCTGGCCAATGAAGGCGCCTTCCTTGAATTGCGCCGGAAGGCGATTGCCCTCGGCGAAGGTCAGGCCCAGAGATGCCGTGTGCGGGCCGACGGCATAGTCCGGGGCGATGGCCTTGGCGACCAGATCCGGATTCTGAGGCTCCACACGTACGTCGACGTGTTGTCCGTAATAACTGAACGGCCAGCCGTAGAAGGCGCCATCCTTGACCGACGTGATGTAGTCCGGCACCAGGTCGCTGCCGATTTCGTCACGCTCGTTGACCGCCGTCCACAGTGCGCCGCTTTGCGGTTCCCAGGCCAGGCCGTTGGGGTTGCGGATGCCCGAGGCGAAGATCCGGTGATTGCCGGTGGCGCGGTCGACTTCCCAGATTGCGGCGCGACCTTCTTCCTGATCCAGGCCGTTTTCGCCGACGTTGCTGTTCGAGCCCACCGTCACATAGAGCTTGCTGCCGTCCTTGCTGGCGATGACGTTTTTCGTCCAGTGGTGATTCAGCGTGCCGCCCGGAAGGTCGGTGACCTTGATCGGCTGCGTCTTGATTTCAGTGGCGCCGGATTCGTAGTGGAAGCGCAGCAGGCGGTCGGTATCGGCGACGTACAGATCGTTGCCGACCAGAGTCATGCCGAACGGCGAGTTGAGGTTTTGCAGAAACACCGTGCGGGTCTCGGCGACGCCGTCGTGATCGGCATCGCGTAGCAGGGTGATGCGGTTGGGACTGGGCACGCCAGCACCTGCGCGTCCCATGACTTTTTTCATCACCCAGCCACGAATGCCCTTGCTGTCATCCGGTTTGGGCGGTGCGTTGGTTTCCGCCACCAGTACATCGCCGTTGGGCAGCACATACAACCAGCGCGGATGATCGAGGTTATCGGCAAACGCAGCCACCTGGGTGCCTGCGGCGGCTGTCGGTTTACCACCCGCCGGCCAGCCGGTCGCCGGGGCGATGTTCACCGTCGGGATCAGGGTCTTGTTCGGTTCGGGCAGTTTGGGTGATGGGCCGGTGCCGTCGGACACTTGCAGGCTGGACGACTCGCCGCACGCGGCAAGTCCGCCGGCGAAGGCGATGATGAAAACGAGCTGGGGCTTGCGCATTACTGATCTTCCCTATGAATGCATTCTTAATCATAGAGAAGGGCGCAAGCCCGATGGTTCAACCGGTCAGCCGCGCGCTTCCTTGAACAGTACGGCGATGCCCGGATGATAGTTGCCGGCATCGCTGTGCAATTTGCGGTACGCGTAGGGGAAATACCAGGCGACGGCGCAGGTGTGCTCCTTTTGCAGGTCGTCGACCATGTCTTGCAGCTCTTCGGGGCTGGCGCTGTGCTGGGCCTTTTGCGGCGCGACGAACAGGCAGCCGAGCTTCAGGTCGCTGGCATAGCTGATGCGCTTGGCATCGCTGGTGATCTCGGCCAAAGCCTGGCTGAGGTTGAGGTTGTTCACTCGCGGCCAGCGCTGCGTCGCCTGAATGAAGGCGCGATCCTCGGCGCCGGCGATGAGCAGGTCGGTGCGGGCATTGCGCTCGCCTTCCTCGTTCTGTTTGCGGGTGGCGGTGTCGCGCAGTGTCACCAGCTCAGCCATCCACGCGGCAGCGGACAACAGACCGAGGTTGGCTTTCTCGTCGTGCCAGTACGGCGTGTCGTTGTCGCCGCGCACGGTGTTGTAGCGGTCGATACAGTCAAACCAGCGTTCCAGCACCGGGCGCAGGAATTCCAGGCGCGGGTTGCTGATGATCATGCCTTGCATGGGGCTCACCTTGTTCTTGTCTGATGTGAGGGTGTGGCTCTTTGATATCACTTGTCTCAGTGTGGCACAAGATTGGCGCCAGATAATTGATCGACGGCAGTTATTCGCTCGGCGGCGTCCTCTTCAATTGACGCTCCACCCCCAACCCTCTAACCTTCGCGGCTTGTTTCAGGTGCTCTGTGACCGGTGTCGACAGAGTGAAACAGGGAAGCCGGTGAGGGTTGTCTTCAGGCGAAGAACGACTCCGATCCCGGCGCTGCCCCCGCAACGGTAAATGAGTGAAGACTGCGCCTTGTGCCACTGCGTCCGACGGCGACGCGGGAAGGCGCGCAGTCCGGCCGACGCCGCTCATGAGCCCGGAGACCGGCCTGATCCATCCAGCGGCATCACGGTGGGCGATGCCAGGCTTGTTGCCGTCTATTCTTGTGCCTGCCCGCCGTTATCCAGCCTCAACGGAGAGCTCCCCCATGACCGATTCCCCCGAACGTGACGAACGTCATCTGGCGCGCATGCAGCGCAAAAAAGCCGTGATCGATGAGCGCATTGCCAATTCGCCCAACGAATGCGGCCTGCTGCTGGTGCTGACCGGCAACGGCAAGGGCAAGAGCAGCTCGGCGTTCGGCATGCTCGCGCGCGCCATGGGCCACGGCATGCAGTGCGGCGTGGTGCAGTTCATCAAGGGCCGCAACAGCACCGGCGAAGAATTGTTTTTCCGCCGCTTCCCCGAGCAAGTGCGTTTTCATGTGATGGGCGAGGGCTTCACCTGGGAAACCCAGGATCGCCAGCGTGACATCGCCGCCGCCGAAGCGGCCTGGGAAGTGTCCCGGCAGATGCTGCGCGATCCGGCCATTGGCCTGGTGGTGCTCGATGAACTGAACATTGCCCTCAAGCACGGTTACCTCGACCTCGATCAGGTGCTCAGCGATTTGCAGGCTCGACCGCCGATGCAGCACGTTGTCGTGACGGGCCGCGCCGCCAAGCCGGAAATGATCGAGCTGGCCGATACCGTCACCGAGATGGGCATGATCAAGCACGCCTTCCAGGCCGGTATCAAAGCGCAGAAAGGCGTCGAACTTTGAAGTCACCACGTCACTGCCCGGCGGTGTTGATCGCCGCGCCGGCCTCCGGCCAGGGCAAGACCACCGTTACCGCCGCGCTGGCCTGTTTGCACCGCAATCAGGGGCGCAAGGTTCGTGTGTTCAAATGCGGCCCGGACTTTCTCGACCCGATGATCCTTGAGCGCGCCAGCGGTGCGCCGGTCTATCAACTGGACATGTGGATGGTCGGCGAGCAGGAAAGTCGCCGCCTGTTGTGGGACGCCGCCGGCGAGGCCGATCTGATCCTGATCGAAGGCGTGATGGGACTGTTCGATGGCACGCCGTCGAGCGCCGATCTGGCGCGGCATTTCGGTGTGCCGGTATTGGGCGTGATCGACGGCACTGCCATGGCCCAGACCTTTGGCGCGCTGGCTCTCGGTTTGGCGCGCTACCAGCCGGACTTGCCGTTTGCCGGCGTGCTGGCCAATCGCGTCGGCACCCTGCGCCATGCGCAATTGCTCGAAGGCAGCCTCACCGAAGGCTTGCGCTGGTACGGCGCGTTGTCCCGGGAAACCGGAATCGAACTGCCGAGCCGCCATCTCGGCCTGGTGCAGGCCAGCGAACTCAATGACCTCGACCTGCGCCTCGACGCGGCGGCCGAAGCTCTCGCCGGCAGTTGCGAGGTAGCGCTGCCACCGGCGGTTGAATTCGCTGCACCTGAGGTGCAGGCCACGGAACCCTTGCTCGAAGGCGTGCGAATCGCTGTTGCGCGGGATGAGGCGTTTGCCTTCACCTACGGCGCGAGCCTCGATCTGCTGCGGGCGATGGGCGCCGAGTTGCGCTTTTTCTCACCGATCCGTGACACGCAATTGCCCGAGGCTGACAGCCTGTACCTGCCCGGCGGCTATCCGGAGCTGCACCACGTCGCGCTGGCGCAGAACACGGCGATGCTCGACGCGATCCGTGCGCATCACGCCGCCGACAAACCGTTGCTCGCCGAATGTGGCGGCATGTTGTATCTGCTCGATGCGCTGACCGATGTCGACGGCGTCCGCGCTGAGCTGGTCGGTCTGTTGCGCGGTGAGGCGGTGATGCAGAAGCGTCTGGCGGCGCTGGCCCTGCAATCGGTCGAGTTGCCGGAAGGTGAGCTGCGCGGTCACACCTACCACCATTCCCTGACCACTACTGAACTGACCCCGATCGCCCGAGGCCACAGCCCCAACGGCGGGCGCGGAGCCGAAGCGGTTTATCGGGACGGGCGGATGACGGCGTCCTACGTGCATTTCTACTTCCCGTCCAATCCGGCGGCGATTGCCGCGTTGCTGGCGCCTGATCCTGAGGCCGCACCCTTATTTGAAACCGTGATGGCAGCGGACTCGCTCGCGAAGGGGCTATGACAGACAACGCCTTCTCCGAAGACGAGCGCGCAGCCGTCTATCGCGCCATCGCCGAACGTCGCGACATGCGCCACTTCAGCGGCGGTACGGTCGAACCCGAACTGCTGCGCCGCTTGCTCGAAGCCGCGCACCAGGCGCCGAGTGTCGGCCTGATGCAGCCGTGGCGCTTCATTCGTATCAGTGACCGTGCGCTGCGTGGCCAGATTCAAAGCCTTGTGGAAGAAGAGCGGGTGCGTACCGCCGAGGCCCTTGGCGAGCGCAGTGACGAGTTCATGAGGCTCAAGGTCGAAGGCATCAACGACTGTGCCGAAGTGCTGGTTGCGGCGCTGATGGATGATCGCGAGCGACATATTTTCGGGCGCCGCACGCTGCCGGAAATGGACATGGCCTCGCTGTCCTGCGCGATCCAGAACCTGTGGCTGGCGGCGCGTGCCGAAGGTCTGGGGATGGGCTGGGTGTCGCTGTTCGAGCCGCAGGCGCTGGCCGATCTGCTGAAATTGCCAGCCGGGGCCAAGCCGTTGGCGGTGTTGTGCCTGGGGCCGGTCGAGGCGTTCTATCCGGCGCCGATGCTGGTGCTCGAAGGGTGGGCGCGGGCGCGTCCGCTCAATGAGTTGCTGTATGAAAATTTCTGGGGAGTGAGTCAATGAGTGTGGCGTTGTTGAGTGTCGCCGCAGTCGCGCTGGATGCGCTGCTGGGTGAGCCGAAACGCTGGCATCCGCTGGTGGCGTTCGGCAATTTCGCCGGGCGCATCGAGCAACGCTTCAACGCCGGTGGGCGCGGCTGGCGCAGCCATGGCGTGACCGCCTGGGTGATCGCCGTGCTGCCGCTGACCTTGCTCGCCACGGCGCTGTCCTGGGCGCCCTATGTCGGCTGGCTGGTAGAGATTCTGGCGCTGTATTGCGCCCTTGGCATGCGCAGTCTCGGCGAGCATGTCGCGCCCGTGGCCCAGGCGCTGCGTGGCGATGATCTGGAAGAGGCGCGCAAGCGCGTGGGCTATCTGGTCAGTCGCCAGACCAGCGAACTGGACAGCACTGCCGTCGCCCGCGCGGCCACTGAATCGGTGCTGGAAAACGGCAGCGACGCGGTGTTCGCTGCGCTGTTCTGGTTTGTTGTGGCCGGCGCGCCGGGCGCGGTGCTCTATCGCTTGAGCAACACCCTCGACGCGATGTGGGGTTATCGCAACGAACGCTTCGAGCGCTTCGGCTGGGCGGCGGCGAAAATCGACGATGTCCTCAACTACATTCCCGCGCGGCTGGTGGCGTTGACCTACGCGTTGCTGGGCAAAACCCGGCTCGCCTTGAAATGCTGGCGCAGCCAGGGACCGAAATGGGACAGCCCGAACGCAGGTCCGGTGATGGCTGCCGGTGCCGGCGCGCTAGGCGTGGAGCTGGGCGGCCCGGCGATTTATCACGGCGAACTGCATGAGCGTCCACAACTCGGCGAGGGTGCGCCGGCGGACGCCGATTCCATTGATCGCGGCTGGCAATTGGTGCAGCGCGGCGTATGGTTATGGCTGCTGATTCTCTGCGTGGGGGCTGAATTCTATGCTTGAGCACGGTGGCCGGCTGCGCAAGGCGGCGCTGGAGTACGGCATCGCCGAACAGGACTGGCTCGACCTCTCCAGCGGTCTGGCGCCGTGGCCGTTCCCGGTTCCGGAGATTCCGTTGCGGGCCTGGGCGCGATTGCCGGAAACCGATGACGGCCTGGAGCAGGCAGCGTGCGATTACTACGGCGCGTCCCAGGTGTTGCCGGTGGCCGGTTCGCAGATGGCTATTCAGTTGTTGCCGCGTTTGCGCCGGGCCGGCAAGGTCGGTGTGCTGTCGCCGTGTTACGCCGAGCATGCCGAAGCCTGGCGCCGCAGTGGCTACATCGTGCGCGAGGTCCTGGAGCAGGAAGTCGATTTCTTCATCGACAATCTCGACGTGCTGGTGGTGGTCAATCCGAACAATCCCACCGGCCTGAGTCTGACTCCGGCACGGCTGCTCGACTGGCATGCGCGGCTGGCCCAGCGCGGCGGCTGGCTGGTGGTCGATGAAGCGTTCATGGACAACACGCCGCATCTGAGCCTGGCCGCCCATGCCCATCAGGTCGGCCTCATCGTATTGCGTTCGTTTGGCAAGTTTTTCGGTCTGGCCGGTGTGCGGCTGGGGTTCGTGCTGGCCGAGCGCAAGTTGCTCAGGCTGCTGGCCGAGCAGGTCGGGCCTTGGGCCGTGAGCGGGCCAACCCGAGTACTCGGCCAGGTCTGCCTGCAAGACACCGAAGGCCATACCCGACAGCGCATCCGCAGCGACGAGGCCAGCGAGCGTCTGGCGCTGCTGCTCGAACGCCATGGCTTCAAGCCGCAGGGCGGCTGTGCGCTGTTTCAATGGCTGATCACCGAACACGCCGCCGCCATGCACGACTTCATGGCACGACGCGGCATTCTCGTGCGCATCTTCGTGCATAACAGCAGCCTGCGTTTCGGCTTGCCGGCCGATGCGGCGCAAGAGGCGCGCCTCGAACTGGCCCTGCAAGCGTTCGCCAAGGATTGCCTGATGGAACATCCAGCATGACCACTCTGATGGTGCAAGGCACCACTTCCGATGCCGGTAAAAGCACGCTGGTGACCGCGCTGTGTCGCTGGGCGACCCGCCAGGGCGTCGCCGTGGTGCCCTTCAAGCCGCAAAACATGGCGCTCAACAGCGCCGTGACCGCTGATGGCGGTGAAATCGGCCGGGCGCAGGCGGTGCAGGCACAAGCTTCGTTTCTCGAACCGCACACCGACATGAACCCGGTGCTGCTCAAGCCCAACAGCGACACCGGCGCCCAGGTCATCATTCACGGTCGTGCCGTCACCAGCATGAACGCGGTGGCCTATCACGACTACAAAGCCATCGCGATGCAGGCGGTGCTGGCCTCCCACGAACGACTCCGCGCGGCCTATCCGCTGGTGATGGTCGAGGGCGCGGGCTCGCCGGCAGAAATCAACCTGCGTGCCGGCGACATCGCCAACATGGGTTTCGCCGAAGCGGTGGATTGCCCGGTGCTGCTGATCGCCGACATCAATCGCGGCGGCGTGTTCGCCCATCTGGTCGGCACGCTGGAACTGCTGTCGCCGAGCGAGCAGGCGCGGGTCAAAGGCTTCATCATCAACCGTTTTCGTGGCGACATCGCCTTGCTGCAACCGGGTCTCGACTGGCTGGAGCAGCGCACCGGCAAACCGGTGGTCGGCGTGCTGCCGTATGTGATGGACCTGCACCTGGAAGCCGAGGACGGCATCGACCAGCGGCAGACCGACAAGGCCGAACAAGTGCTGAAAGTGGTGGTGCCGGTGCTGCCGCGCATCAGCAACCACACCGATTTCGATCCGCTGCGCCTGCATCCGCAGGTGGATCTGCAATTCATCGGTCCCGGCCAGGCGATTCCGCCGTCCGACCTGATCATTCTGCCCGGCTCGAAAAGCGTGCGCGGCGACCTCGCCTACCTGCGCGCCAATGGCTGGGAAACGGCCATCCGCCGCCATTTACGTTATGGCGGCAAGTTGCTGGGGATTTGCGGTGGCCTGCAAATGCTTGGCGAGCAGGTACACGATCCACTGGGCCTGGAAGGCGCGCCGGGTTCGAGTGCCGGGTTGGGCTTGCTGGCGTTTGCCACGCAGCTTGAAGCCGAGAAGCAATTGCGCAACGTGCGCGGGCGGCTGGCGCTGGAAGACGCGGAAGTCAGTGGCTACGAGATTCACGCCGGGGTCACCACCGGGCCGGCCCTGGAGCACGCCGCCGTGCATCTGGATGACGGGCGTTGTGATGGCGCGCAGAGTCTCGACGGGCAGATTTTCGGCACCTATCTGCATGGCTTGTTCGAATCCCCGGCAGCCAGCGCCGCGTTGTTGCGCTGGGCGGGGCTGAACGATGTGCAGACGGTGGATTACCACGGGTTGCGCGAGCGGGATATCGAGCGGCTGGCGGATCTGGTGGAGAAGCATCTGGATACCGCGCTGTTGCGTCAGCTCTGTGGGATTTGAATTGCGTTTAGCGCCTCACTGCCTATTTTTCAGGACGTTCCCATGCTGCAACTGATTCTCGGCGGCGCCCGCTCCGGCAAAAGTCGCCTGGCTGAAAAACTCGCCAGCGACAGCGCGCTGGCCGTGACCTACATCGCCACCAGCCAACCGCTGGACGGCGAAATGAATGAGCGCGTGGCCCATCACCGCGCCCGGCGTCCGGCCGAATGGGCGTTGATCGAAGAACCCCTGGAGCTGGCCCGAGTGTTGCGCCAGAACGCCAGTGCCGAGCGTTGCCTGCTGGTGGATTGCCTGACCCTGTGGCTGACCAATCTGCTGATGCTCGACAATGCCGAACGCCTCGCCGCCGAGCGTGAAGCCCTGCTGGACTGTCTGGCCGGATTGCCGGGGGAAATCATTTTTGTCAGCAACGAGACCGGAATGGGTGTCGTGCCGCTGGGCGAATTGACTCGCCGCTACGTCGATGAAGCCGGTTGGCTGCATCAAGCTCTGGCCGAGCGCTGTCAGCGAGTTGTCCTGACCGTCGCCGGCCTGCCCCTGACTCTGAAAGGACCTGCGTTATGACCCAAGCGTGGTGGTTGAACCCGTGCAAACCCGTGAACAGCGATGCCGTCGCAAATGCCGCCGCGCGACAACAGCAATTGACCAAACCGGCCGGTTCGCTCGGGCGACTGGAGGCGGTCGCGGTGCAATTGGCCGGGTTGCAGGGTCAGCTCAAGCCGCGCCTGGATCAGCTGTGGATTGCGATTTTCGCTGGCGATCACGGCGTAGTCGCCGAAGGTGTGTCGGCGTTCCCCCAGGAAGTCACCGGGCAGATGCTGTTGAATTTCGTCAGCGGTGGCGCGGCGATCAGCGTGCTGGCGCGGCAACTCGGCGCGCAGCTTGAAGTGGTGGATCTGGGCACCGTGACCCCGTCGCTGAGCCTGCCGGGCGTGCGTCACCTGAACATCGGCGCCGGCACGGCGAATTTCGTTCAGGGCTCGGCGATGACCCGGGCGCAGGGTGAACTGGCCTTGCAGGCCGGCCGTGACAGCGTGCTGCGGGCGCAAGCGGCCGGTGCGCAATTGTTCATCGGCGGCGAAATGGGCATCGGCAACACCACCGCCGCCAGCGCGCTGGCCTGTGCCTTGCTCGATTGCCCGGTGGCGCATCTGACCGGCCCCGGCACCGGCCTGAATGCCGAAGGCGTCAGCCACAAGGCGCAGGTGATCGAGCGCGCGCTGGCCCTGCACGCGGCACAGCGTGGCGATGCGTTGCAGACCCTGTTCAACCTCGGCGGTTTCGAGATCGCGGCGCTGGTCGGTGCATATCTGGCCTGTGCCCAGGAAGGCATCGCGGTGCTGGTGGACGGCTTTATCTGTACGGTCGCCGCGCTGGTGGCGGTGCGTCTGAATCCGCAATGTCGCGAGTGGCTGCTGTTCGGGCATCGGGGCGCCGAGCCGGGCCATCGCCATGTGCTGGAAACGCTGAAGGCCGAACCGCTGCTGGAACTCGGTCTGCGTCTGGGCGAGGGCAGTGGTGCGGCGCTGGCCGTGCCGTTGTTGCGGCTGGCCTGCGACCTGCACGGGCAGATGGCGACATTCGCCGAAGCAGCGGTGGCGGATCGTCCGGCATGACATTGCGTCTGGATTTGCTGCGTCACGGTGAAACCGAACTGGGTGGCGGCTTGCGCGGCAGTCTCGACGACGCGCTGACTGAAAACGGCTGGGCGCAGATGCGCGCGGCGGTACTCGAACAGGGGCCGTGGGATCGTCTGGTCAGTTCGCCGTTGCAACGTTGCGCGCGGTTTGCCGAACAGCTCGGTGCGCAGCTGGGTGTGCCGGTGACTTACGACAGACAACTGCAAGAACTGCATTTTGGCGCCTGGGAAGGGCAGAGCGCAGCGGCGCTGATGAACACCGACGCCGAGGCGCTGGGGTTGTTCTGGGCGGACCCTTACGCGTTCACGCCGCCCCAGGGCGAGCCGGTGGCCGATTTCTCCGTTCGCGTGCTGGATGCGATTGAGCGACTGTATTCGGCCTATGTCGGTGAGCGTGTGCTGTTGATCAGTCACGGCGGGGTCATGCGCTTGTTGCTGGCCCGGGCTCGGGGGTTGCCGCGTGAGCAATTGCTCAACGTCGAGGTCGGCCATGGCGGACTGTTTTCGCTGATCGTTGAAGCCGATGGTTCGCTCAAGGAGATCGGCTGAGATGCTGCCACTGTGGATCGCCCTGCAATTTCTCAGCAGTCTGCCGATTCGTCTGCCGGGGATGCCCGAGCCTGAGCAACTCGGGCGCTCGCTGCTGTTTTATCCGCTGGTGGGATTGCTGTTCGGCGTGATCCTCTGGGGCGCGAACCTGGCGCTGGCCGGTGCGCCATTGCTGCTGCATGGGGCGCTGTTGCTGACGTTGTGGGTGCTGCTCAGCGGTGCGCTGCACCTGGATGGGCTGGCGGACAGCGCCGATGCCTGGCTCGGCGGTTTTGGCGACCGCGAGCGCACGCTGACGATCATGAAAGATCCGCGCAGCGGGCCGATCGCGGTGGTGACGCTGGGGTTGGTGTTGTTGCTCAAATTCACTGCGTTGCTGGCGCTGATCGAACAGCAACAAGGTCTGACGCTGATTATCGTGCCGCTGATCGGGCGCGCGGCGCTGCTCGGATTGTTCCTGACCACGCCTTATGTGCGGGCCGGTGGATTGGGCCAGGCGCTGGCCGATCATCTGCCACGCAAGGTGGGCTGGCAGGTGTTGATGGTCAGTGCGCTGGGGTGTCTGGTGATTGCCGGGTTCAGCGGGGCAGTGGCTTTGCTGGTGGCGGTGGTCGGGTTTGTCTGGTTGCGGCAGGTGATGTTGCGGCGACTGGGCGGAACGACGGGCGACACGGCGGGGGCATTGCTGGAATTGCTGGAGATGGCGGTGCTGGTTGGCTTGGCGTTGGTCTGAGCGATTACCGGTGAATGATCCGGCGCCTTCGCGGGCACTCAAGATGTCACTGAACAAATTCATCTGTAACTTGATTTAACACAGTCGCGGGTATATACACGCATCATGCTTCCTTCTCAGTGTTTATGCACCAACCTGCGTCGCGCCGCTCGTGGCGTCAGCAGGCATTACGACGGCGCCCTCGATGGCTTCGGGATCAACGTTGCCCAGTATTCTTTGCTGTGCAACCTGCAGCGTCTGGATCAACCGAGCATTTCCGAACTGGCCGAGGCGATGGGCCTGGATCGCAGTACCCTGGGGCGCAACCTGCGGGTGCTGGAGGGAGAAGGGCTGGTGACGCTGGCCGAGGGTGCGGACATGCGCAACCGCATCGTCCGGCTCACCGAAACCGGAATCCAACGCCTGGCGGCTGCCCTGCCGGCCTGGGAAGCGGCGCAGCAGCGGTTGATCGACCGCCTGGGCGCCGAGAAGCGTGAAACCTTGCTGAAACTGTTGGATGAACTGGCTTGACGCCAGTTTTTCCGGATTTAAGCGGGTATATACCCGCGACGGAGAATAACAATGAGTTCGATGTGGCGTACGTGCGGTTGGGTGTTGCTGGGGAGTGCATTGATTCTGGCGTTGTCGTTGGGCGTGCGGCATGGCTTCGGGCTGTTTCTGTCGCCGATGAGCGCGCAGTTCGGCTGGGGGCGTGAGGTTTTTGCCTTCGCCATTGCCTTGCAGAACCTGATCTGGGGCCTGGCGCAGCCGTTCACTGGTGCGTTGGCCGACCGCTTCGGCGCGGCCAGGGTGGTGTTGATCGGCGGTGTGCTGTACGCCCTCGGTCTGGTGTTCATGGGGCTGTCCGATTCGGCACTGACCTTGTCCCTGAGCGCCGGCTTGCTGATCGGCATCGGCCTGTCCGGCACCTCTTTCTCGGTGATCCTCGGCGTGGTCGGTCGCGCCGTACCGCCGGAGAAACGCAGCATGGGCATGGGCATTGCCAGCGCTGCCGGCTCGTTTGGCCAGTTCGCCATGCTGCCCGGCACGCTCGGGTTGATCGGTTGGCTGGGCTGGTCGGCGGCGTTGCTGGTGCTGGGTCTGCTGGTGGCGATGATCGTGCCGCTGGTGAGCATGCTCAAGGACAAGCCGCTGCCGGCGCTCGGCCACGAGCAGACCCTGTCCGAAGCCCTGCGTGAGGCCTGCTCGCATTCCGGGTTCTGGCTGCTGGCGTTCGGCTTCTTCGTCTGTGGTTTTCAGGTGGTGTTCATCGGCGTGCATCTGCCAGCGTACCTGGTCGATCAGCATCTGCCGGCCACGGTCGGCACCACCGTGCTGGCGTTGATCGGGTTGTTCAACATCTTCGGCACTTACACCGCCGGATGGCTCGGCGGACGGATGTCCAAGCCGCGCCTGTTGACCGCGCTGTACCTGCTGCGGGCGGTGGTGATTGCGCTGTTCCTGTGGCTGCCGGTGACCACCACGTCGGCCTACCTGTTCGGCATGGCCATGGGTTTCCTGTGGCTGTCGACGGTGCCGTTGACCAACGGTACGGTGGCGACCTTGTTTGGCGTGCGCAACCTGTCCATGCTCGGCGGTATCGTGTTCCTGTTCCATCAGCTCGGCTCGTTCCTCGGCGGCTGGCTGGGCGGAGTGGTGTATGACCGTACCGGGAGTTATGACTTGATCTGGCAAGTGGCGATTCTGCTGAGCCTGTTGGCGGCCGCGTTGAACTGGCCGGTGCGCGAGCGTCCGGTCGAGCGCCTGCAAACCCGTGCGAGCGCCGCGTGAATCGCCTTTGGCCACAGATCGCCCTCACCGCACTTGGCGCTGCCTTGCTGGCGCTGGTGTGGTGGGGCTGGCATCAGGGCGGGCTGGCGATGATGCAGTTGGGGCTTGGTTCCTGTTAGGGGGCGTTTGCCGGAACGCCGCTTGCTAGATGGTCGGCATGGCGAGTAACGTCAAGGTCTGACGACTTTCAAGGATGCCCGACATGCTGAAGCGCTGGTGTGCTGTTCCCGCGTTGCTGATGGCGTTGACCGGACTGGCCCAGGCCGCCGACTGTCCGGAGCTGCTGCAAGGCTCGTTGCCCAAATTGCGCGCCAAGGAATCCATCGACCTCTGCCAGCGTTACGCTGACAAGCCGCTGGTGGTGATCAACACCGCCAGCTTCTGTGGTTTCGCCCCGCAGTTCGAAGGCCTGGAGGCGCTCAATCAGCGCTACAAGGCGCAAGGGCTGGAAATGCTCGGCGTGCCGTCGAATGACTTCAAGCAGGAGTCCAAGGACAGCGCGGAGACCGCCAAGGTCTGCTACGCCAACTACGGCGTGACGTTCACCATGACCGAGCCGCAGAAAGTCCGTGGCGACGGCGCCACCCACCTGTTCCAGGTGCTGGCCGCCCAGAGCAGCGCGCCGAAGTGGAATTTCTACAAATACGTGGTCGATCGCCAGGGCAAGGTAATCGCCAACTTCTCCAGCTTGACCAAACCCGACGATCCGGAGTTTGTGGCGGCGATTGAGAAGGCGATTGCGTCAAAGCCCCTGGCTGAATGAGCGGCGTTGCACACTCAATGGCAGGCATGAAAAAGCCCCGCGTCCACAAGGACGGCGGGGCTTTTTTGTGGGCGAGGGGTTAGCCTCGCCGTGCTGCATCAGAAGCGGTAGGTCGCACCGACACCGAAACCGTTTGCCGAGTTTTCATACTTGGCGTCGTAGCTCTGGCCACGATCGTTTTCGTTGCGAATCTTGACCGACTCTTCCTTCAGGTACGAGTAGGCAACATCGATGGTCAGGTCGTCGGTCGGGCTCCAGCCGGCACCGATGCTGAAGATGGTCCGGTCGCCGGTAGGAATGCGTGGCGAACGGTCGACGTTGTTGGTCGGCGACTGGTCAAAGGTCAGACCGGTGCGCAGTACCCATTCCTTGTTCAACTGGTACGACGTGCCCACGGCGTAGGCCCACGAGTCGTGCCAGTTCTGGTCTTCGGTGATTTCGCCGAACTGACCGGCCAGCAGAGGCTGCACACCGGAGTTCTTGACGGTGATCTTCTCCAGCTGGCTCCAGCGGGTCCAGGTAGTACCGGCGTAGACGTTCCACTGGTCGTTGATGGCCTGGGTGACCGAGAAGTCCACGGATTCAGGCGTGGTGATCTTCAGCGACGCGTCGTACTTCTGGCTTGCGCCCAGGCCGACGGCAGCGAGTGCGCCGTAGTTGACCTTGGTGTTGCCTTCGAGCTTGTAGTCGACTTTCGAGTGATAGGTCAGACCCAGGCGAGTGGTGTCGGTGGCCTGCACCAGCACGCCGATGTTGTAGCCCAGTGCGGTGTCGTCACCCTTGATCTTGACCTTGCCGTCCGGCAGCGCCTGAGTGATCGACAGGTTGGATTCCAGCGAACCGTCGATGCGGTTGATGGTCGGGCCAAAGCCGATCGACACGACGTCGTTGAACTTGTAGCTGACAGTCGGCTGGAAGGTGATGACCTGCACTTCGGATTTGCTGCCGAAGTAACGGCCGGCAAAGCCGTTTTCATAATCGGTAATCAGGCCGAACGGCACGTATACGCCGAGGCCGAATGCCCAATGCTCATCGATCGGTTTGACGTAGAAGCCCATAGGTACGGAGGTGAAGGGCACCATGTCGCCTTTGTTGCTGCCGCCGTTCGGGCTGGAGCTGGCGTCGCTGATATCGGTCTTGGCATCGAGGAATGCAACACCGCCAGTGACCTGTTCGCGGGTGAGGCGCGACATGCCGGCAGGGTTGCCGTAAACAGTGCTTGCGTCGTCGGCAGAAGAAGATCGCCCGGCGTACCCAGTTCCCATCCCGCTGATGCTGTGTTCGTTGATGGCAAAGCCAGCTGCGAAGATCTGGGTGGATGCCATGGTAACGGCGAGGCTAAGGGTGGTTTTGAGCATGACTTTTTTCATTATTAGAACTCCTGGTGATCACCGGGGCGAAAATTACCAACATTTTCGTCCGGGCGCTATAGTCCGTATGGCTTGAGTTAGAGCGGTTTTGTAGGACAATCCGACCAGATTCGCGACCTGTTGGCCGATCTTGCGAAACCGGTGGGTCAGCATGCGACCTGATTCAGCGGTGAAACACAGGTCTGCCAGGCGTAGGTGAAGTCGCGCAGGCGACCCTGGGGCTGGAAGGTCTGGCGCCAGATTCGGGCCATCCCCAGCAGATCGTCGGGGTCGGGGAGGGTGGGGTTCTGTTCTTCCACCAGCAACCAGGCAATGGCCGTGGCGTAGCGCAGGTTGACGGTCAGTTCCAGGTGCGGACCGCTGAGGAATGCATGCTGGCTGGCCAGGCCTCGCACCAGGCTGGCACGCTCCGGGTCCAGCGCCAGATAGTGATCCCACAAGGCCTGATGGCGATGTTCGGCGATCCGGTACAGGCCGTGGCCACGGCGATCGTGCAGGGCGGAACCCAGGGCTGACTGGCTGGCGGCAATGCCCAGCAGCAGGGATTCGGCGGTTGCGCAGTGACGTCCCAGGTACAGCAGCGTCGGACGGATCACATAGCGGCACAGTTCGCTGGCAGCGATACCCATAAAACCCTCGAAACACGAAGTGGGCGACGGGCCTGAAGGGGGTGCTTGGCAGCAGTGGATCGACTCAGGCCCGCCGGAAGCGGATCACGCCGCTTGAGTTGAAGTGTAGTGTCATATTCGCGACGTAAAGGCCTGTTTTTAAAATATTTCCGGACGGCAGTTATAACCGTTATACCGGAAGGTGCTTAAGCGTGACCGGCAAAAAGGGAAACATCGGGCAATAAAAAGCCCCGCGTTTCAAGCGGGGCTCGTACTTTTGCGGCCATTTCGGCTGCTCAGGCGATCAATGCCTGACGGGTGCGATCGATCACGGCCTGCAGCGGTTCGGCGCTGGAGTATTGATCGGGGTACAGACGCTCGCTGTGGCGGGCGATCCCGTGTTCATTGACCACGGTGAAGCTGAAGCAGCCTTTGCGAGCGGCCATGATGAGGCAGTTCATTGGAGCAAAAGCGTTGGTGAGGGTGCGAATGGCATCCTGAGTCTGGATTTGAGTAGACATAGTTATTAGGTGTTCCTACAAATGACACGGTTAAGAACCGTGCAACGTTAAAACGTTCCAGTAACGTCGACCACCGTTGGTCGAACGAAGAACCCGACTGGAACAAAGCAGCCAGTTGAAGCGCTGATAAGTTGGCGCGCTTGGGCTGGCAGGTAGGTACTTAGGAGGACAGGCAGCACATCGAGGGCAGAGGTTCTGGCCCGGGGTGAAGATCCTGATCAATCTGCAGGTTGGTTCGGTCAGAGTAAGTGTTCTTCGCAACACCCTTCGCAATCATTCGAAGGCAGTGTTGACGCAAGATTTACCTGGAAACCATCGAGGGGTCGTTCCCGCTGTTGTCGGTGAGGGCTTCTGTGACAGAAGGCTGACCGTGGGGATGTATGCGACCGGAATTGACTTTCAGCTTGGTACTAACGGCGCGGATACTAACGGAACCTGACAGCGAACGCAAACGGCAATGCAAAAAATCTCGAATCGCTGGATCGACCTCGCTCTGGTCGCGGCCGGCGCCCTGTCATGGATCGAGATCCGACCGTTGGTCGTCCGCCCAATACGCATGGAGACGCAGACCGCGAGCGGTTATCCCCAACCTCAGCGTCAAAAACGACCCGAAAAGGCGCATCGATATAACTGCGTAACAGGTACTTGTGCACATTAGTTGCGCAGACTGTAACGGCGCTGTCATGTCGAACCTGACCCCGGTCACTGCCTGTATCAAAAGTTTAAGTCAATGAAAAACATCGCTTTTTTTAACTGGTGAAAAAATCGTCAGTTTGACTGCGAGCCCCATTCCATAAGGCTTTGCGCGGGTTGGAAGGCGGTTGTCCACTGAGTTATCCACAGCTTCTGTGGATTGTCCCTAGCGCTTGCTCTAGCACGGGCGTGCCGGGTTTTTTTCGACTTTACCTGAGCGAAAAAAAGAGTAGAGTGGCGCGCCTTCCGATTTGCCCTACAGTGCTTTATGAAGTTTCGCTCAGTATCAGACGCTGTTACCTCGCAACCTCCTGGTGTTACCGCTCCCAAACGATTTTCCGTACGCGTGGCCGAATGGCTGCTGGACAGTCCGCGTCTGGGCACCAACCAAAATGCCAAGCATCTGGCCGGCCGCCTGCTCAAGCAACCGGCCCGGGAAGGTGTGGTCGCCGCGCAAAGCCGTCTCGGTCAATTGATGTGCCGTGAATGCGGCAATGCCCGGGATCGTCGCATCGGCCAGGATCTGCTGCGCCAGGCCGCCCGTGCCGGCGATCGTCGCGCGCAACAGGAACTCGGCCTGATCGAAGACTGAGCTGTCCAAGGTCTGACGCCTTGGTTAACCTTCAGGTTTTATCGGATCGGCAGGAATCTCTATGGCGATGGACTTGACCAGCATCTTGCTCGGTCTGGCAGGTGCGGCGCTGCCGTTGCTGGCGCTGGCCTGGCAGTTGCAGCGCCGGGCTGGCAACGCACAGGCTGACGTCGCGCTGCTGGAGGAACGCCTGGCCATGGCACAAATGGCCCAGGACGGTCTCAACGCTCAACTTGAAGCCAGCCGCGATGAAGTCGCCGATCTCGGCCAGGCCAATGCCGCCAAGCAGGCTGATCTCGCTGCGTTGCGCCGCGAAGTCGAACTGCTGCAAATCGAGCGCGACGACGCCCGTGATGCCGCCCACGCGTGGAATCTCGAACGCGCCAACAAGGAAGCCGAACTGCGGCGCCTGGACGCTCACGCGGCCTCGCTGAATGCCGAACTGCGCGAGCAACAGGAAAGCCACCAGCAACGCCTGAACGACCTGCAAGGCTCCCGTGATGAGCTGCGCGCGCAATTCGCCGAGCTGGCGGGGAAGATTTTCGACGAGCGCGAGCAGCGTTTCGCCGAGACCAGCCAGCAGCGCCTCGGCCAGTTGCTCGACCCGTTGAAAGAGCGCATCCAGTCCTTCGAAAAGCGCGTCGAGGAAAGCTATCAGGCCGAAGCCCGCGAGCGTTTCTCCCTGGCCAAAGAGCTGGAGCGACTGCAGCAATTGAACCTGCGCCTGAGCGACGAAGCCACCAACCTGACCCGCGCCCTCAAGGGCCAGAAGACCCAGGGCAACTGGGGCGAACTGATTCTGGAGCGGGTGCTGGAGCATGCCGGCCTGGAGAAGGGCCGCGAGTATCAGACGCAGGTCAACCTCAAAGGCCCGGACGGCGAGCGTTTCCAGCCGGACGTGATCATTTACCTGCCGGGCGACAAGCAGGTGGTGGTCGATTCCAAGGTCAGCCTCACGGCCTATCAGCAATTCGTTGCCGCCGACGACGATGCGCTGGGCCAGATTGCGATGAAACAACATGTGCTGTCCCTGCGCAGCCACGTCAAAGGCCTGGCCGGCAAGGACTACAAGCGCCTGGAAGGCTTGCACAGCCTGGATTTCGTCTTGCTGTTCGTGCCGATAGAAGCGGCGTTTTCCGCCGCGCTGCAAGCCGAACCGACGCTGTTTCAGGAAGCCTTCGACCGCAACATTGTGATCGTCAGCCCGACCACGTTGCTGGCGACCCTGCGGGTGATCGACAGTCTGTGGAAGCAGGAGCGTCAGAGCCAGAATGCCCGGGAAATCGCCGAGCGCGCCGGGTGGCTGTACGACAAGTTCGTGCTGTTCATTCAGGATCTGGACGAGGTCGGCAATCGCCTGCAGCAACTGGACAAAGCCTACAGCTCGGCGCGAAACAAACTGACAGAAGGGCGGGGCAACCTTGTCAGCCGTAGCGAGCAGCTCAAATTGCTGGGCGCGCGGGCGAGCAAAAGCCTGCCGGCGGATTTGCTGGAGCGGGCGATGACCGACGCCGACGGATTGGTTGAGTTGCCTGAGTAGCCGCTAGCAACCTCGTTCCCACAAGAACATCAGGGTTCAATGTGGGAGCGGGTCTGCCCGCGAAGGCGTCCTTGGAGACCGGCACAACTCTCAAAGTGGCAAATATCGGCTCAACAACGCCCGCAACGCCGCCGGTTTCACTGGTTTGCCCAGATAGTCCAGCCCCGCCGCATGCACCTGCGCCACGGTTTCCGGATGACCGTCGGCGCTGATCACCACCCCCGGCACCGGTTCACCCAGACGAGTGCGCAACCACGCCATCAGATCGGTGCCGGTTTCGCCGTGATCGAGGTGGTAATCCACCAGCGCCAGTTGCGGACGCATGCCATCGTCGAGCAGCGCCGCGCATTCCTCGCGATTGCGCGCCGTCCACACCTGACAGCCCCAACGGGTCAGCAGGCTGTTCATGCCGATCAGAATGCTGTCCTCGTTGTCGATGCACAGCACCTGCGCGCCGCCGAGCAACTTGCCATTGACCTCGGTCGCCGCGCTCGGCTGCACAGTCTGCGCGCGGGCCAGTGGCACGCTGACACTGAATACGCTGCCGTGTCCCGGCCATGAGCGCACGCGCAGGGTGTGGCCCAATACCCGGCACAAGCCGTCGGCAATCGCCAGACCCAGCCCCAGGCCTTTTTCGGCGTGGGTCTGATGGCTGTCGAGGCGTTTGAATTCCTCGAAAATCACCTTCTGTTTATCTTCCGGAATGCCCGGCCCGCGATCCCACACCTCCAGCGAGACCTCGCCGTGGCGCCGACGGATGCCCAGCAGAACCGGCCCTTTGGCGTAGCGGAAGGCGTTGGTGAGGAAGTTCTGCAGAATCCGCCGCAGCAACTTGATGTCACTGTCGACGCGTAACTGGCTGCCGCGCACGCGAAAGCTCAAGCCCTGTTCCTGCGCCAGCGCCTTGAATTCGGCACCGAGAATATCGAACAGCTCATTGACCGCGAACGGCTTGCGATCCGGGTTGATCTTGCCGTTTTCCAGGCGGGAAATGTCCAGCAGATCGCTGATCAGATCCTCGGCCGAGCGCAGCGAGCTATCGAGATGCTGCACCAGTTTCTGTGCCTCGCCGCTCAAACCGTCGTCCTGATGAGAGAGCGCGGCGGAGAACAGCCGCGCGGCGTTCAGCGGTTGCATCAGGTCGTGGCTGACAGCGGCCAGAAAGCGGGTTTTAGACTGGTTCGCCGCTTCGGCATTGCCCTTGGCTTCGGTCAGCGCGACGTTGAGCTGCGACAGCTCCTGGGTGCGTTCGCTGACGCGCTGTTCCAGCCCTTCATTGGCCTCGGTCAGGGCCTGCTCGGCTTCGCGGAACGCGGTGATGTCGGTGAAACTCATAACGAAGCCACCGCCGGGCATCGGATTGCCGATCAGCTCGATCACCCGGCCATTGGGGAACAGCCGTTCAGAGGTGTGGGCACGGCCCTGACGCATCCAGTGCAGGCGTCGGGCGACATGCACTTCCGCTTCACCGGGGCCGCAGAGGCCGCGTTCGGCGTTGTGACGAATGATGTCGGCAATCGGCCGGCCGACGCTGATCAGGCCGTCCGGGTAATTGAACAGTTCCAGATAACGACGGTTCCAGGCCACCAGCCGCAAAGACTGGTCGACCACGCTGATGCCCTGGGTGATGTTTTCGATGGCGCCCTGCAGCAGGGCGCGGTTGAACTGCAGCACCTCCGACGCCTCGTCGGCGATCCGGACGACGTCCTCCAACTGCATTTCCCGACCTTCGATGGCGGCTTTTACTACAGCTCGTGTCGACGAAGCGCCGAGGACACCGGCCAGCAAACGTTCGGTGTGGGCGATCCATTCGCCATCGGCGTTCTGGTTCGGGTTGAAGCCCTTGCCCTGGCGATAGGCGAAACGGATGAAGCTCTGGCGCGCGCGTTCTTCACCGACAAACCGTGCGGCCAGTTGCAGCAGGTCGTCGATCTGCACCGCCAGCATCGAGCGTGCGCTGGGCCGCGCGCTGATTTCCTGGCCGATGAAACGCCCGGCCTGCCAGTGCTCCGAGACGCGGGTGCGGGACAACACCGAAACCCAGGCGAACAAGGTGAAGTTGCCCGCCAGCGACAGCACCACGCCCTGGGTCAGCGGGGTGATCGGCAGGTTCAGCGGGTTGCTGTGCAGCCACGCAAGGCCGGGGAAGCCGTCCAGCGACCAGCCGAGGCTGCGGGCGGCAATCGGCAGGATCAGGGTGTAGAACCACAGGAACGTGCCGGCGGCGAGGCCGGCGAATACACCGCGTCGGTTGGCTTGTTTCCAGTACAGCGCACCGAGCATCGCCGGGGCCAGTTGGGTCACTGCCGCGAAGGCGATCTGGCCGATGGTGGCCAGGCTCGCCGTCGAACCGAGCAAACGGTAGGCGACGTACGCCAGCAACAGAATCGCCACGATGCTGACCCGGCGCACCGAGAGCATCCACTGGCGGAACACCTCGAACGGGCGCTCGGCGTTGTTGCGGCGCAACAGCCATGGCAACAGCATGTCGTTGGAAACCATGGTGGACAACGCCACGCTGGCGACGATCACCATGCCGGTGGCCGCCGATGCACCGCCAATGAAGGCCAGCATCGCCAGCGCCGGATGGGCCTGGGCCAGCGGCAGGCTGATGACGAACGAGTCGGGAAGCACCGAGCCTGGCAGCATCATCTGACCGGCAAGGGCGATCGGGACGACAAACAGCGCCGCCAGGGCGAGGTAGGCCGGAAACACCCACTTCGCCAGACGCAGGTCCTGCGGATCGATGTTCTCCACCACGGTGACGTGGAATTGCCGGGGCAGGCAGATAATCGCCATCATCGCCACCCCGGTCTGCACCACCATCGACGGCCAGTTGATGGTTTCCTTCCAGTATTCCTCCAGGCGCGGTGCGAGCATCGCTTGATTGAACAGGTCGTCGAAGCCGTCATACAAGCCGTAGGTGACGAATGCTCCTACGGCGAGGAAGGCGAACAGCTTCACCAGCGACTCAAAGGCAATCGCCAGCACCATGCCTCGGTGGTGTTCGGTGGCGTCGAGATTGCGCGTGCCGAAAACGATGGTGAACAGCGCCAGCACCAGCGACACGATCAGCGCCGTGTCCTGGGCGCGGGTGCCCATGGCATCGGCGCCGGCACCGATCAGCAGGTTCACCCCGAGCACGATGCCTTTGAGTTGCAGGGCGATATACGGCAGGACGCCGACCAGGCAAATCAGCGCGACCACCACCGCCAGGGTTTGCGATTTGCCGTAACGGGCGGCAATGAAGTCGGCGATGGAGGTGATGTTCTCCTGCTTGCTGATCATCACCATTTTTTGCAGGACCCACGGCGCGCCCAGCAGCAACAGGATCGGCCCCAGGTAGATCGGCAGGAAGGACCAGAGTTGTTCGGCCGCCTGGCCCACCGCGCCGAAGAACGTCCAGCTGGTGCAGTAGACCGCCAGCGACAGGCTGTACACCCACGCGCGCATCCGTGGCGGCAGGGGCGTGCTGCGACGGTCGCCGTAGAAGGCGATGGCGAACATGATGGCCATATAGGCCAGGGCGACGACGGCGATCAGCCCGGTGGACAACGACATGGAACACTCCCGACAAAATACGACCGGACTTGCGCCCGGTCAGACAGTCTCGCATGCGCGGGGCGGTTAGTCAGTGTCGACCAAGGTCGTGGCGTGGCGGGGTGTCGCATGTGCGGAACCGGGTGGTTCTGTGGCGACTGTATGGACGCCTTCGTGGGCAAGCCCACTCCCACAAAAGCACTGCATTCCAATGTGGGGAGCTTGTCCGCGAAGGCGTCAGTCCTGTTTCAACGCGATGTCGATCAACCGGTGCAGTTCCTCGATCTCCAGCGGCGCCACCGCGAACAAAATGCGGAAGACTGTTGGTGACACCACCAGATTGATCAGGTGATCCACCGTCGGCGGCGACTGATCGGGAAAGCGCTCAACGATGGTCTGCAACTGGTCGGCAATGATCGCGATGCAGAATCCCGGTGTCGCGCTGGCCTGCACATCGCGCATGACATTGCGCCCGGGCTCGGAGCTCATTTCGTCCAGATACTGTTCGGCCCAGGCGCGGATATCGCCGCGCAGGCTGCCGGTTTCCAGCGGGTCGCTTTCAGGACGCAAGCGGGCGAGGGCGACATCGGCGAGCAGGGCGGCCAGGTCGCCCCAGCGCCGGTAAATGGTCGACGGTGTGACCCCGGCGCGAGCGGCGATTTGCGGGACGGTCACGCTCGAGCGCTCCTGCTCTTCGAGGAGTGCGCGCACGGCGTTGTGAATGGATTCCTGCACCCGGGCGCTACGCCCGCCCGGACGGCTGCTTTCTTTAATAGTCATGGGCCAGACCTTAACACAAAGAATTTGCTTTAAGCGCAAGCCGAGCGCACACTCGGCAAAAGCAAAAAATTAGCTTTTGTGGAGAATGCCCATGACCAGCCTTGCTTCCAACCGTTCCAGCCTGTGGTTTCTGGCGATCACTTTGTTGAGTTTTCTCGCCGCTTCCACGGCGCCAACGCCGTTGTATCACCTGTATCAGGATCAACTGCACTTTTCGGCGGCCGTGCTGACCCTGATCTTCGGCGTCTATGCCCTCAGTCTGCTGGCCGCGCTGCTGACGGTCGGTTCGCTGTCGGATCATCTGGGCCGCAAACCGGTGATTTTCACCGCCGTGGTGCTGAATGCACTGGCGATGTTGCTGTTCATCTATGCCGACAGCGTGAGCTGGTTGATCGGCGCGCGGGTGTTGCAAGGCTTTGCCACCGGCATGGCCACCGCTGTGTTGAGCGCAACCCTGCTCGACACTGATCGCCAGCAGGGGCCGCTGGTCAACAGCGTGGCGCCGCTGCTGGGCATGGCGCTGGGGGCGATGGGTTGTGGGGTGCTGGCGGAGTTCGCTCCGGCGCCGCTGCAATTGACCTATTGGTTGCTGCTCGCGCTGTTTGTAGTGCAGGCGCTGTACGTCTGGCGGCTGCCGGAAAGCGTCACGCCGCAAGCCGGCGCCTGGGCTTCGCTGCGACCGACCCTGCATGTCCCGGTGCAAGCTCGCTCGACCCTGTGGCGCGTGCTGCCGCTGAACACCGCGACCTGGGCGCTCGGTGGTTTTTACGCATCGCTGGCGCCGTCATTGGTGCGCAGCGCGACCGGTTCGACTTCCAATCTGATCGGCGGCGCCACCGTGGCGGCGTTGACCGTGACCGGCGCGCTGATGATTTTCACCCTGCGTAATCGCCTGGCGTCTCGAGCGCTGCAACTGGGGGCGAGCCTGTTGCCGGCCGGTATCGTCTTGATTCTGCTGGGCGTACACAGCGCCAGCCTGTCGCTGTTTTTCTTCGGCACGCTGGTGGCCGGTTGTGGTTTCGGCTCCGGGTTTCTCGGTGCGGTACGCAGCCTGGTGCCGCTGGCGTTGCCCCATGAGCGCGCCGGGCTGATGTCGGCGTTTTACGTGCTGAGTTACCTGGCGTTCTGCCTGCCGGCGCTGCTGGCCGGGCACTTCACTCACAGCCTGGGGCTGCTCGCCACTACCGATGTCTACGGTGTGGTGCTGATCGTTCTGGCCGTTGGCGCGTTGCTGATGAGTTTCCGCGCGACAGCTGCCAAGGCGTGCGGCGCTCCATAAGCCTGGCGGATTCGGTTAGTCTGGCTGGCTCTGCTTCTCAAGGATCGATCCATGAAGATTATCCGCAGCAAGACCTTCACCGCCGAGCGTGCCTGGGGCGCGCTCGACATCGCCAACATGAACGGCATCACCACGCGCCTGCACTGGACCGATCAGCCGTACAAATGGCACGTCAACGACGGCGAGGAAGTGTTCGTTGTGCTCGATGGCCGCGTGCAGATGCGCTATCGCGAAAACGGTGAAGAGCAGCAGACGCTGCTGGAAGTCGGCGACATCTTTTATGCCTCGGTCGGCACCGAGCATGTCGCCCATCCGCAAGGCGCGGCGCGGATACTGGTGATCGAGACGCAAGGCAGCGTCTGACTGCATATCTACAAAACAGATAACAGTTAGAGAAATTACCCGTTATATAGATATTCGATTCGGATCTACCATGGACTCAACCTCAACGGAGGACAGGAGTTCATGATGATTTGCACCCACACCGCCAAGCCAGGCTACAAGCCCTTCAATCACCTTCAACATCCCCGTGAAGTGATCCGCCAGTTCACCCCGAACTGGTTTGCCGCGACCATGGGCACCGGTGTGCTGGCCCTGGCGCTGGCGCAATTGCCGGTCGCCATTCCCGGTCTGCACGCCGTGGCCGAAGGGTTGTGGCTGTTCAACATTCTGTTGTTCACGCTGTTTACCGCAGCCTACACCGCGCGCTGGATTCTGTTTTTCGACGAGGCGCGGCGGATTTTCGGGCATTCCACGGTCTCGATGTTCTTCGGCACCATCCCCATGGGGCTGGCGACGATCATCAACGGTTTGCTGGTGTTCGGCCTGCCGCGCTGGGGCGACGGCGTCATTCATTTTGCAGAAGTCCTGTGGTGGCTGGACGTGGCGATGTCGCTGGCCTGCGGCGTGCTGATTCCCTACATGATGTTCACTCGCCAGGAACACAGCATCGATCAGATGACCGCTGTCTGGTTGCTGCCGGTGGTCGCGGCGGAAGTGGCGGCGGCCAGCGGCGGTCTGCTCGCACCGCATCTGGCCGATGCGCACGCGCAGATGGTGGTGCTGGTGACCAGTTACGTACTTTGGGCCTTTTCCGTGCCGGTGGCGTTCAGCATCCTGACCATTCTGATGCTGCGCATGGCCCTGCATAAACTGCCTCATGAAAACATGGCCGCATCGAGCTGGCTGGCCCTCGGTCCGATCGGCACCGGCGCTCTGGGCATGCTGGTGCTGGGTGCTGATGCACCGGCGATCTTTGCCGCCAACGGCTTGCCGGGCATCGGTGAAATCGCCTCGGGCCTGGGGCTGATCGCCGGTATTACGCTGTGGGGCTTCGGCCTGTGGTGGATGCTGACTGCGCTGCTGATCACCGCGCGTTACCTGCGTGACGGTATCCCGTTCAATCTTGGCTGGTGGGGTTTCACCTTCCCGTTGGGCGTCTACTCGCTGACCACACTGAAGCTCGCCAGCGTCCTGAACCTGAGCTTTTTCAGCGTGACCGGTTGTGTGTTGGTGGCGTTGCTGGCGGCGATGTGGCTGATTGTCGGCAAGCGCACGCTGCAAGGGGCATGGCGCGGCGAGCTGTTTGTTTCACCGTGTATTGCAGGTTTGAAGAAATAACCTGAAAAGATTAGGTAAGGTGTGGCCTGGATCGCGGTTCGAGATTCCAATAACAAGAATCCAGGCCTCTCTCTACCTTCGCAAAATCAGGGACACACGGAAGATGAGTCACCCCTCACAGTTCAACCTGCTTCGCACCCGGCGTTTCCTGCCGTTCTTCATCACGCAGTCGCTTGGCGCGTTCAATGACAACGTGTTCAAGCAGTCGCTGATCCTCGCGATTCTTTATCGCCTGACCATCGAGGGCGACCGCTCGATCTGGGTCAACCTGTGTGCGTTGCTGTTTATTCTGCCGTTCTTCCTGTTTTCGGCGCTGGCCGGGCAGTTCGGGGAAAAGTACGCCAAGGACGCGTTGATCCGTGTGATCAAACTCGCGGAAATCGCCATCATGGCTGTGGGATCGGTCGGTTTCCTGTTCGATCACCTGTCGCTGATGCTGGTGGCCCTGTTCGCCATGGGCACGCACTCGGCGCTGTTCGGGCCGGTGAAGTATTCGATCCTGCCGCAAGCCTTGCACGAGGACGAACTGGTCGGCGGCAACGGGCTGGTCGAGATGGGCACGTTCCTCGCGATCCTGGCCGGCACCATCGGCGCCGGGGTCATGATGTCGTCGGCGCATTACGCGCCGGTGGTGTCGAGTGCAATTGTCGGCATCGCGGTATTGGGTTATCTGGCAAGCCGCAGCATTCCCCGTGCCGCTGCTGCGTCACCGCAAATGCGCCTGAACTGGAACATCTTCAGCCAGTCCTGGGCCACGTTGAAGCTGGGTCTGGGGCAGACGCCGGCGGTGTCGCGCTCGATTGTCGGCAACTCGTGGTTCTGGTTCGTCGGGGCGATTTATCTGACGCAGATCCCGGCCTACGCCAAGGAGTGGATGCACGGTGACGAAACCGTGGTCACCCTGATTCTCACCGTGTTCTCGGTGGGTATCGCCCTCGGTTCGATGCTTTGCGAGCGGCTCTCGGGACGCAAGGTCGAGATCGGTCTGGTGCCATTTGGCTCGTTCGGTCTGACCGTGTTCGGCCTGCTGCTGTGGTGGCACTCCGGTGGAATTCCTGAAAGCGTCACCGGCCATAGCTGGATTGAAGTGCTGACGTTCGGTCATGCCTGGGCGGTGTTGATCGATGTGCTCGGCCTCGGGGTTTTCGGTGGCTTCTATATCGTGCCGCTGTACGCCTTGATCCAGTCGCGCACCGCCGAGAACGAGCGGGCGCGGGTGATTGCCGCCAACAATATTCTCAACGCGCTGTTCATGGTGGTTTCGGCCATCGTGACCATCGTTCTGCTGAGCATCGCCAAGCTGTCGATTCCGCAGCTGTTCCTCGTGGTGTCGCTGCTGAACATCGGCGTCAACGCCTACATCTTCAAGATCGTCCCCGAGTTCAGCATGCGTTTCATGATCTGGCTGCTCAGCCATTCCATGTACCGCGTCGAGCACCGCAATCTGGAGGCGATCCCCGATGAAGGCGCGGCGTTGCTGGTGTGCAACCACGTTTCGTTCGTCGATGCCTTGCTGATTGGCGGCGCGGTGCGTCGGCCGATTCGCTTTGTCATGTACTACAAGATCTACAACCTGCCGGTACTGAACTTTATCTTCCGCACGGCGGGGACGATTCCGATTGCCGGACGCCAGGAAGACATCCAGATCTACGAAAAGGCCTTCACCCGGATCGCTCAATATCTGAAGGACGGAGAACTGGTGTGCATCTTCCCGGAAGGTAAATTGACCGCCGACGGCGAGATCAACGAGTTCAAGGGCGGACTGACGCGGATTCTCGAAGAGACGCCGGTGCCGGTGATTCCGCTGGCGTTGCAGGGTTTGTGGGGGAGTTTCTTCAGTCGCGATCCGAACAAGGGCTTGTTCCGACGCTTGTGGTCGCGGGTGACGCTGGTGGCGGGTTCGGCGGTGGCCGTCGAGGCGGCGGAGCCGGCGAAGTTGCAGAGCCTGGTTGGAGAGTTGCGCGGGACCGTTCGGTAGTCGGTGACGATCCTTCGCGGGCAAGCCCGCTCCTACAGTGGGAGCGGGCTTGTCGGGGAGGGGTCAGGCGGCGCTGACTTTCAGTCCGATCAAACCGGTCACGATCAGCGCGACGCTGGCCAGGCGAATCAATGCCATCGATTCGCCAAACAGCATGATCCCGGCTATCACCGTGCCCACGGCACCGACCCCGGTCCAGATGGCGTAAGCCGTGCCCAAAGGCAATTCCTTCATCGCCAGCCCCAGCAGGCCAAGGCTGATCGCCATGGCTGCGACGGTGAGGGCGGTGGGGAGTGGGCGGCTGAAGCCATCGGTGTATTTCAGGCCGACGGCCCAGCCGACTTCGAACAGACCGGCAAAAAACAGAATGATCCAGGACATGAAAGACCTCCATCAATGACGGGGTCGTCCCCAGGATAATGACTCGATCGAGCCGCAGGGTCGTCCCCGCGTGGCGCCCATACTACCGAAAAATCATCCCGGGGACGTTGCGGGCTCAGTCGGCAACCCGTTGCGCCAGTTCTTCGCGATCCTGCTTTTCACTCATCCGCCGGAAGTACGTCGAGAGCAGCGCGCCGGAAATGTTGTGCCAGACACTGAACAGCGCACTCGGCACCGCCGCCAGCGGCGAGAAGTGCGCGCTCGCCAGCGCGGCGCCGAGCCCGGAGTTCTGCATGCCGACTTCCAGTGCCAGCGATTTGCGTTGCGCCAATGGCAAGCCGAACAGGCGCCCGGTGAAGTAGCCCAGCAAGTAGCCGAAGCTGTTGTGCAACATCACCACGGCCATGATCAGCAGGCCGGACTCGGCGATTTTCGCCTGGCTGGCGGCAACCACGGCCGCCACGATAATCACGATGCTGATCACCGATACCAGCGGCAACACGTCCACCGCATGCCGGACCTTGTCGCCCAGCAGTCGCTGTGCGACCACGCCAAGGATGATCGGCAGCAGCACCACTTGCAGGATCGACCAGAACAGCTCCATGAACGACACCGGCAACCAGGCCGAAGCCAGCAGCCAGATCAGCGCCGGGGTCAGCAGCGGGGCGAGGAGGGTGGTGACGGCGGCGATGGCCACCGACAGCGCGAGGTCGCCCCGGGCCAGCCAGGTCATGACGTTCGAGGAGGTGCCGCTCGGGCAGCAGCCGACCAGAATCACCCCGACGGCAATTTCCGGTGGCAGGTGGAACACCTGGCAGAGCAGCCAGGCCATGCCGGGCATGATCACGAAATGTGCAACCACGCCCAGTGCCACACGCCACGGGTGGCGCGCGACGGCGGCGAAGTCGTCGAGTTTGAGGGTCAGGCCCATGCCGAACATCACCAGGCCGAGCAATGGCACGATGGCGCCCTTGAGGCCGAGGAACCACGCTGGTTGCAGGAACGCAATCACGGCGAAAATCAGAACCCAGTAAGCGAAGGTGTTGCCGACAAAGCGGCTCAGTGCTGCCAGTGCGCGCATGGCCTGATCCTTATTATTGGTCACGCTAAAAAACAAAGTGGGAGCGGGTTTGCCCGCAAAAGCGTCAGGTCTGCCAATACGTTAAATGACACACCGCCTTCGCAAGCAACCCCGCTCCCACTGTCGGACTTCACAAGGGTTTAGATCCCCTGCGGAATTTCTTCACCGCCCAACGCCTCGATCAGCGCCGGCAGGAAATCGCCAAAGGTCAGCATCATCAGGGTGAAGCTGGCGTCCAGTTGGCCGAGGGCCTCGTCGCCGCCGTCCTGTTCCGCCTGATCCTGCAGCAGGTCTTCGAACTTCAGACGCTTGACGGTCATCTTGTCGTCGAGCATGAACGACAGCTTGTCCTGCCAGGCCAGCGACAGTTGCGTGACCACCTTGCCGGTGCTCAGGTGCAGCTGGATTTCTTCGCTGGTCAGGTCCTGACGCTTGCAGCGCACGATTCCGCCATCTTCGTGGGTATCGCGCAGTTCGCATTCGTCGAGGACGAAGAAGTCCGGTGCGGCTTGCTGGGTGGTGACCCACTCGGTCATCACGGCGGTCGGCGCGGTTTTCACGGTCAGCGGACGAACCGGCAAGGTGCCGATCACTTCACGCAGGGTGGACAGCAGGTCTTCGGCGCGTTTCGGGCTGGCGGAGTTAACCAGGATCAGGCCCTGTTTCGGCGCGATGGCGGCGAAGGTCGACGAGCGACGGATAAAGGCGCGCGGCAGGAAGGCCTGGATGATTTCATCCTTGATCTGGTCGCGTTCCTTCTTATAGACCTTGCGCATCTGCTCGGCTTCGATTTCTTCGACCTTTTCCTTGACCGCGTCGCGCACGACGCTGCCCGGCAGAATGCGTTCTTCTTTACGGGCGGACACCAGCAGGAAATCCCCGCTGACGTGTACCAGTGGAGCATCTTCGCCCTTGCCGAACGGCGCGACGAAACCGTAAGTGGTCAACTCCTGGCTTGCACACGGACGCGCCAGTTTGGTGGCCAGTGCAGCTTCCAGCGCCTCGGCATCGACAGGCAGGTCTTGGGTCAGGCGATAGATCAGCAGGTTTTTGAACCACATGGGGTGAGTCTCTCCTTTATACAAAGGGGGGCATTATTGTCCTCGCCGTGTCATAGGCCAACCCTTCTCTAACCCTTTGGAAGGCCTGAGAAAATTAATTAAAAAAGTGCTTGCCAGAGGTTGGGTCGCTCCGTAGAATGCGCGCCACACCGAAGCGAAGGGTGATTAGCTCAGCTGGGAGAGCGTCTGCCTTACAAGCAGAATGTCGGCGGTTCGATCCCGTCATCACCCACCATTCGTTTCAAGTGTTTAGCGCAGCGGTAGTTCAGTCGGTTAGAATACCGGCCTGTCACGCCGGGGGTCGCGGGTTCGAGTCCCGTCCGCTGCGCCATATTCGGTAACCTGGACCACTGAACGCCAGGTCACCACGGAAAACCCGCTGAGGCGGGTTTTTTTCTGTCTCAAGTTTGTACGTTGTTCCGCGGGATGTGTCGTTTCACCGGTTTTCAGATTTTTTTGAAAAAAACTTCAATTAAATCAACACTTTACGAAAACTTGTGGCATAATGCATCCCGTAACGAAGCGAAGGGTGATTAGCTCAGCTGGGAGAGCGTCTGCCTTACAAGCAGAATGTCGGCGGTTCGATCCCGTCATCACCCACCATTCGTTTCAAGCGTTTCGCGCAGCGGTAGTTCAGTCGGTTAGAATACCGGCCTGTCACGCCGGGGGTCGCGGGTTCGAGTCCCGTCCGCTGCGCCATATTCGGTAACCTGGACCACTGAACGCCAGGTCACCCCAGAAAGCCCGCCATGTGCGGGCTTTCTGCTGTCTGGCGATTGGCTTTTGCCTGGCCGGGCATGAAAAAAGCGACCATCCGGTCGCTTTTTTCGTTTCTGTCGCGGTCACTGGCTGGCGTTACGGCTATGCCGGTAATCGCTTACGGCTTCATATACCGCCTTACGCAGTCGGTTGATCCCGCCGATGGGGCGATGGGCTTCGATGCCGAACCACGGATTGAACGACAGGTTGTCGCATTGCAGGTTCAGCGCCGGGGTGTCGAAGTCCTGCGGTGGCAGGGTAATGCGCGCCACGGTTTCGAACGCGGCATCCTGCTCGCGCCACTCGATGCTGGTGTCTTCGATGGGCATGAATTTGTGCGCATCCTGGCGTTGGATCTGCAACACGAAACACGCCGGTACGCGATCGGTGGACAATTGCTGGGTCAAGGCGCTGCGCAGGAAGTTCGGCAGATCCTGATTCTGCTTGGGCAGCGCATAGGCCGGGCAGTTGCCCGGATCTGGCGCTACACGGAACTTGGCGTTGGCTTCACCGAACTTGTACGGCGAGACCGAAAAGTACGTCGTCAGTGTCGGGCTGTCCGGGGGCGGGGAGAGCGTAGCCAGGGCGATAAACAGATGGCGCACCTGCCAGGTGCGCGGATCCCAGCCCGGAAAAAACGCCATGACCTTTTTCCCGTCCGCCTGCGCCGCCACATTCTGACGATACTCGGCGACATCGCTGACAAAGAAGTTCGGATGGCTGAACATCACGAAGTCCTGTTCATGCAGGCCCTGGCGATCGTCGAGCAGCGATTGGCCCTGCACATCATGCAGTTTGATCGCCATGCCCCGGGCATCGCGCATGCTGTCGAACTGCGGATAGGCGTTGCCGTTGGACAGGCGCATCGTTGCTTGCCAAATCTTCCCTGGTTCGCTGAACACGCCTCGACGCAGCTCCTGAGCCAGATCCGGCAGCACTTGCACCTGGGCTTTCACGCAACCATGGGCCTTGGCATGGGCATCGCGCAGGTAGCGCGTGCTTTCCCGATGTTGATCGACGATGCGCACGGCTGTCTGGATCACAGACTGCGTCATCGCCGCTTCGCCCTCCGGAATCTGCTCCTGCGCCGACACCGGACCACGGTGCTGCCAAGCGAACCAAGCCGCCGACAATCCCCAGCCGATCAGGCCGATCACCAGCAAAACCAGCAGGGTTTTGCCCAGAAGTCGGCCCAGCCATAGCCAGAACCGCGCGAGCATCGATGGCTTCCTGAACGAGTTGATCATCATGGCAGTTGCGCCTCCAGCGGGCCGCCCAGCACTTTCAGATACTCCAGCAGCGCCCAGCGTTCCTCCGGCTGCAATAGCCGGCCGATGACCCCGTTGCCGCGTTCGCCGGCGCGGAATTCATGGCCGCTGTTGTGGTTGCCGGTCACTCGCGTGTCGAACAGAAAGCCATTGGTGAAGGCTTCGGTGCGATAGCCCAGATGGCGCGGATCGTATTCGAAGGTGCCTTTGTAGAAGGTGGTGGCGCGCTCATCCTGCGGTGACAGCAACTGATAGAGGCTCGGCACCGAGCCGTTGTGCAGAAACGGCGCCGTCGCCCATACGCCGGCCAGCGGACGGGCCTTGTAGGCGACTTTTTCGCGGACACCGATCGGCAGGCCAAAGCCGTCAAGACGGGATTTTTCCTCGGGCGTCTTCACCCCGGCCTCGCGGTAGGCGCGTTCTTCGACAAACGCGGTGACGTAGGCCAGGCCCTTGGCCACCGACAACTGGCTCAGGTCCAGCGGTTCCTTGGGTGTGGGGTGCAACTTCACGTCCATCTGCTCGAGTTCTTTCGGATCCCACTGCAGCGCGGTCAGGTCGAAACGGTGGTTGGCAATGTTGTTGGCCGCGCCCGGATCGGTGCCGATGACGTCCACCGGCAACATGTGCAGATGCTGAACCCAGCGTTCGCCCTCCTGGGTCACCCGTGGGACGTGGCAACCGGCGCAGTTTTCGGCAAACAGCGCACGGCCCTTGGCTGCCAGGGGCTTGTCGACCGCGCCCAGCACATCCTCCGGCCAGGCCGGTGGCTGAAGTTTTTGCAGGGTTTCTTCGATGGTGTGCAGGTCGCGCACGCGGACACTGGACGCATACCGTGCATCGCCTTGCAGCGGCTGACCGTTGGCGTCGAAAAAGTTCAGGGTGGCGCCGACGCCCAATGCCTCGCCGATGTTGCGCGCCATCGGCTGCTGGGCCGAGCCGTTCCACTGCACCCAGTCGAACGTCCACATGTCCCACAACTGCGGGTAATCCACCGGGGCGTTCGCCACACGGTAGTTGGCCGGAGAGATGGCGTCACCGAAGGTCGCGTTGGCGATTCGCCCGAAAGCGTCGGTGCGGCCGGGGCCTTCCTCGGTCGGGTAGAGGCCGCGATGGGTATCGTTCCAGGCCACTTTGAGGAAGGTGTTCAGCGAAACTTTGAAATCCTTGCGCAGTTGTTCGTGGCGCGCGTCGTACTCATCGCCGAGCACCGTGCGAGCAAAGGATTCGAATTTCCACGGGTTGTAGTAAGTCGATACAAGACTGGCGACCAGCGCCTGTCCGAAACTGCCGCCGCGCAATGTAGGAACACTGGAAGGCAACACATGCTGCGCCGCACCACCGTCAATGCGCACGGCCTGGCCTTTGAAGCGCAATTCGCCGGTGTGGCAGGCGGCGCAAGTGATGTCCAGGTATTGCTCCTGGCTGCCGGGGTTCTGATGACGGGTAAAACCTACCGGCAGATTGCCGGGGTTCTGCGGCGTGGCTTTCTGTTGCGGATCGACCAGAAAGCCGAAGCGTGCGAGGTATTCGGGAGAGGCGAAACGCTGTTTCGAGAATGGCAGCTCCAGGGCCTGGAACCACTCGTAGCGCAAGCCTTTGACCTGGGTGCCTTGCGGCGTGAAGTAGTACGTCTGGCGCTCGTCATCCGTCCATTGCTTCAGGTAATGCACCTGTTGCACGGGGGTATAGAAGGGTAGTTTGGGATTGGCGACGTAATACAGAACCACCGCGAGGACGAGTCCCAGCAGCACCACGATCAGGGTCAGAGCACGGAATAAGAGGCGCAAGATAAACATCCTTGTCGAGTTATTGCGCTGTTATGCCTGAGGTGGCTGCATGCGGCAAGTGGCCATTACGCCAAGTGTTGTGGGAAGCGGCATCAATCGTTGTCGGAGCAAGATGACAGAAGCTTCATCGTCGGTTTTTCAAAATGCGTTTTAATCCCTGAACTTATCAGCGGTTTCCTGCTCTCATGCCGGTAGCCATTGGTCGTGGCGGCCTGATAAGCTCGCGGCTTTACTCGATTGCCCTTTCGGCGCATGAACAAGGAAATAGCATGAAACAGCATCGGTTGGCGGCGGCGGTTGCCCTGGTTAGCCTGGTCCTCGCGGGTTGCGATTCGCAGACCAGCGTAGAGCTGAAAACCCCGGCGCAAAAAGCTTCCTACGGTATCGGCCTGAACATGGGCAAAAGCCTTGCTCAGGAAGGCATGGATGATCTGGACTCCAAAGCGGTAGCCCAGGGCATCGAAGATGCCGTCGGCAAGAAAGAACAGAAGCTGAAAGACGAAGAACTGGTCGAAGCCTTCGCCGCGCTGCAAAAGCGTGCTGAAGAGCGTATGGCCAAGATGAGCGAAGAGTCGGCAGCCGCCGGCAAGAAGTTCCTCGAAGAAAATGGCAAGAAAGCCGGCGTGACCACCACCGCTTCCGGTCTGCAGTACGAAGTGGTCAAGAAAGCCGACGGCCCACAGCCCAAGCCTACCGACGTAGTGACTGTTCACTACACCGGCAAGCTGACCAACGGCACCGTATTCGACAGCTCCGTCGAGCGCGGCAGCCCGATCGATCTGCCGGTCAGCGGTGTGATCCCGGGTTGGGTCGAAGGTCTGCAACTGATGCACGTTGGCGAGAAGTACAAGCTGTACATCCCTAGCGACCTGGCTTACGGCGCACAAAGCCCGAGCCCGGCGATTCCGGCCAACTCGGTTCTGGTTTTCGACCTGGAACTGCTGGCCATCAAGGATCCAGCCAAAGAAGACGCCGCTGCCAAGTAATCGGCACCGGTTTCAACAACAACGCCTCGCTTATGCGGGGCGTTGTTGCATCTGGTCGAAGGCCAGCGTAAACAGAGCGAACCGATGGGCGTCAGGGCAGTCCTAGACTTTGAGGCTGCCCGCGCTAGACGCCCCGAGCCGCCAAGTCAATGAAATATTGGGGTTTTTTATGTGAGTAAAAAACGCCCGATCTGAGCGCAGCCCTTATGAAACGGGGCTCTCAGCGCTGAAATGCAGCTCTGTTCACAAGGTTATCCACAATTTGTGTGGATAACATTTCAACGGGAAAAATAGATGAAAGCTCCGTGGAATTTCGCCCGATTCCTTCCCTTGGCCGGACGCCTTCTTGCCCGGGGCCGCTTGCCGACGCTGCTGTTCGCCGTGGCGAGCAAAGGCGCGGCGCAAGGCAATCGACTGGGCAAATTGAAGGATGATCTGCGTTTGCTCCAGGCCTTGTGCCTGGCCTACTGGCGTGGCGAGTACCGGGCGATCAGCCCCAAGGCGATCGTCTCGGTGGTGGCAGGATTGATGTATTTCCTGAGCCCGGTGGATGCGATCCCGGACTTCATTCCCGTTTTCGGCATGCTCGACGACATCGCCGTACTCGCGTGGCTGATGAAAACCCTCGACGATGAGCTCAGCGCATTCCGCATGTGGCGCAATCGACAGTCGCCGGAAAAGCTCAAAGTCGTCGAACGCCTGCCCGATACGCCTGAACAACTTCAACTTCAAGGGCCGAAAAAGTCCTGAATGGCGACAGCCTCTTACACAGATAGATACCCCCCACGACCTTGGCCGCTGTTAGGATTACACTTCTAGGGAAAAGTGCCGACTCGCTAAGTGTTGTTGTCCTACGGGGTAGTCATGGATATTCAGATAATTGCACGCGACGGCGAACCCGAATACGCGGTTCTGCCGTGGGCTCAGTATCAGGCTCTACTGAAAGCAGCAGGCATCAACGAAACACCGTCGCGTCCGGCCGCAGCGCCTGTCGCGGCCACCTCAGACCCGATTCTTCCAGGTCTGGATCAATTACGCAGTTTGCGCGAAGGGAAGGGCATCGCCATCGAGGCGCTGGCCCGCACGGTAGGCATCAGCCCGTCTTACCTGGCCATGATCGAAAGTGGCGAGCGTCAGCCCGACGCCGCGATTCGCCGCAGCCTGGCCTGGGAATTGACGGTGCCAGGGTGGAGGGAACAATCGTGAGCGTACGCATCAGTCGTCAACATTGGGACGGATTGCTGGGGGAGCTTGATCAGGCGCGCAGGCAGCGCCATCTTCTGACTTATCGAGCCTTGCTCGAACGCTTGCAACTGCCGACGCCGGCCATGCAGACCCTGACCGCCGCACTCGAACACCTGGCCGCGCTGGATGCAAAGGCCGAGCAGCCGCTGCGCAGCTCGCTGGTGATCAGTCAGGGGGCCAGTCGCCTGCCACGTACCGGTTTTTTTGAGTGTGTCGAACGCCTGGGGCGGTTTTCCGGGCCATCCGACGGGGTTGCCGCCGCCTCCTGGCACGCCTCGGAAGTGGTGCGGGTATTCGAATATGAATACCCCGAGTCGGCGGAAGCCTGAGTGTTTTTACGACTCAAGGCGCGGGCCGGTTACTGGCTCGCCCGCCGGCTGTTTCACTGGTCGTGGTTTGTCCGTCAGCCGCGTGGCTGGCGATGGCTGGAAGGGCAGTTCGCGCGCATGGCCAATCTCGGTGATGTCGGCGCGCAAGGCTTTTACGGGCACATCCTGACGTTTCGTGGTGTTGGCTTGGGCGCGCGCGAGGAGGGCGTGCGCTTGCTGCGTCTGGCGGCGCTGGCCGGGGATGGCAAGGCGGCGTATCAGGTCGGTGTCATCAGCCTTGCCGGTACGCCGAGTCAGGCGCCGGATCCCGCGCAAGCGCAACGCTGGTGGGAAATGGCCGTCAGGGCCGGGCATCCGCTGGCGGAGCTCAAGTTGAAAGAGTTGGCGGGCCGGGACCGTTCGCCATAAGCCATTGAAAAGATCCCTGAACGGGGCGTGAGGGAAACCTCCCGCCCCGTTTTTGCATCCGTTGTTTGGCGACTCTGATTCGCAGATTTCTCCTACAGCCCCTGCTTACTTGCCTGACTTCTTTACCGACAGATCCACTGCAAAGTCCTCGCGCCTAATTTCTGTGCGAGGGAACGCTCATGTTTGACCCGGTTTTTCATTTCGCCTTGCGCACGGGAATGCGCTGATGGAAGCCGTCACCCGCATTGAGCAGGAACTCGACAGCTTTCCCGACACCCTCAGCCTCTACCGCGAGCAACTCAAGCACTGGCTCAGCCGCTCGGCCGACCAGATCAGTCATGCCGCCGACCTGCCGTCGCTGATGGGCATGGAGCGGGTCATCCGTTTCGGGGAGACCCGCACAACTGTCAGCAGTGACGACAGCCAATTTTCCTCCGCCGTCATTCAATGCTCGAAAACCGGGCCAATGCTGATCGAAAGCAAGTTCGAATCGGTCTACGACATTCCGCTGGGCGACATCGTTGTCGATGTGGTGACGGTGGGGAGCAGGGAGGTGATGCCGGTCACCCTGGATGCCCAGGGTCAGGGCGTATTTCACGGCAAGGCCGGCGAGTCCTATCGGGTACGGGTGCATGGCGAAGTCAGCACCGGGCAGATGGACGCGCTTTTTGAGTCCTACGATGGCCTGACTCAGCAACTGGATAGCTGGTTGCGCAGCGAGTGGCGGGGCTTCAGACCGCAGTGGTCGCAGGAGGTCGCGACGGCGGCGGGCAATGGCCTGCTGGCCGGGAGCTGGTCGGCGATCGAGGGCGTTTGGGGCAGCATCGGTTTGCTGTCGGAGATTCTTCAGGATCCTGGCAAGTTTGCCGAGCGGCTGGGCGATGCGGCTGCGCAGTTGATCGAGCTGGCGCAAACCGCCCCTGAAATGATGGAAAAGCTTCAATTGCTGGTCAGCGACGAAGCGGCGCTATGCCTGCTATTGCGCACGGCCAGCCTTTGGCTGGAAATGCTGCCGCCCAGCGAAGTCGCCGGGAAAACCGCTGAAGCCGTATCGATGGTGGTGGTGCAACTACTCATCGATGTGTTGATCGGCGTTGTGCTGACGTTTGTCGGTGCCGGTGCGGGAATCGCTTATCTGACATTGCGTCTGGGGGAGCGCGGCGCCCGGTTACTGTCGGCGGTCAGCCGTCTGGTCAAGGCGATGTTCGGCATCGTCACTACCTTCATCGGTTATGTAAACCAGTACAAAACCGTCGCCGCCCGAGGCATTGCGGCCAGCCTGAAAAAAGGCCACCTGCAACTGCGCTGGGATGCAAAGCGCAACACCTCGCTGAAGAAAGACGAGCCTCACCACGACCAGTCCGAGCAGGCGAAAAACCCCAACGGCGACAGCGCCGATTGCGCCCCGCTGACCTGCACCAACGGCTGCCCGGTGTCAATGGTCACCGGCGAAGAGCTGCTGACGTTGACCGACGGTGTGCTCGACGGATTGCTGCCGTTCGAGTTCACCCGCCTGTACCGCACCAGTGCCGCCGAAATCGATATCGGCCTCGGCCATGGCTGGAGCCATTCGTTGGCCCATCGGCTGGCGATCGAGGGCGACAGCGTGGTCTGGATCGACCACGAAAACCGGCGCATGCGGTTTCCGCTGCCGAGTGCCGAGCGCCCGGCGATTCACAACAGTCTGTCGCGGGCGGCGATTTTTCTCGGGGATGAAGCGGAGGAATTGATCCTTGCGCTGGCGGGGGAAACGGCGCGGTTTTATCACTTTCGCAGTGGGCGTCTGACGGCGATCAGTGATGCGTACGACAACCGCTTGCGCATCAGCCGCGACCGCCAGGACCGTGTTCAGCGGCTGGACAACGGCGCCGGTCGCGCGCTGTTGTTGCGTTATGACCGCGCCCATCTGATCGGCATCGACTACCAGAGCTTTCGGCCCGCACCGAGCCTTGAAGAGGCCTGGCACACCGAGCAGACGCTGGTCAGTTATCGCTACGACGCCCGCCATCGCCTGCTCGAAGCCACCAACGCCGTTGGCGACAGCGAACGCTACGACTACGACGACGCCCACGTCATCCTGCAACGCCAGTTGAGCGGCGGCGCGAGCTTCTTCTGGGAATGGGAACGGACCGGAAAGGCAGCACGCTGCGTACGCCACTGGGCGTCGTTTGCGCAGATGGACACCCGCTACGTCTGGGATGACGCCGGCCGCGTCACGGTGCAATACGTCGATGGCACCGAAGAGGTTTACGTCCACGACGACAGTGCGCGGCTGGTGCGCAAGGTCGAGGCCAGCGGTGCTGAACACCTCAAGCGCTATGACGTCCAGGGGCGGCTGATTGCCGAACAGGATCCGCTTGGCGCCGTCACCGAATACCTCTACGACGCTGCCGGACGGTTGGTGGCGCTGCTTCCTCCCGAAGACGCGCCAACGTCCTACGACTACCGCCACGGTTTCCTGCACCGCCGCACCCGTGGCGAGGCGGTGTGGACCTACCGGCGCAATCCTCAGGGCGATGTCACCGAGGCGGTCGATCCCGACGGCCAGGTCACCCACTACCACTACGACCCCCAGGGGCGGCTGCTGTCGATCCGTTATCCGGACGCTGGCCGGCATGTGTTTGCCTGGAACGACCTCGGTCAGTTGATCGAGGAAACCCTGCCTGATGGCGGCGTG
>NZ_JAHTKI010000010.1 GCF_019145475.1 Pseudomonas botevensis | reverse complement strand
TGATCAGCGGCTGCCTGTACCACAAGGAAAACACCGTCCCCTACGAGCTGCCGGCGAACAAGACCCGCAGCACCTTCAAGACCCTGAGTTCGATGGGCGGTGGCGGCTACAACGAGCTGCGCATCGAGGACAAGAAAGGTCAGGAGCAGATCTTCCTGCACGCCCAGCGCGACTGGGACGAGAACGTCGAGCACGACCAGAAAATCCGCGTCGGCAACGAACGCCACGACACCGTCGAAAAGAACAGCTACAGCGAGTTCAAGGCCGAGGAACACCACACCGTCTACGCCGACCGCAAAGTCGAGGCCCGCGCCAACGACCACCTGACCGTCGGCGTCAACCAGCACATCAAGATCGGCACCGGCCAGTTCATCGACGCCGGCCAGGAAATCCACCTGAGCAGCGGCATGAAAGTCGTGCTCGAAGCCGGCAGCGAACTGACCCTGATCGGCGGTGGCAGCTTCATCAAGATCGACGCCAGCGGCGTCACCCTGAGCGGCCCGGCGATCAAGATGAACTCCGGCGGCGGTCCCGGCAGCGGCACCCCCGCCGCCCCGCTGATGCCCGGCGTGCTGAAACAGGCCGACGCCGACAAGGCCGGCCAGGTCCTCACTCCAGCCCAGATCAACACCCTCAAACGCAACGCGCCGTTCTGCGAAGAATGCGAGAAATGCAAGGCAGGTGCCTGTGCCATCTGATCGACTGACACCCCAGCAATGGTTGGCACAACAGCCGCTGCAAAGCGGCGAGCGGTTGTATCTGGTCATCAGTGCGGCGAGTGATGCCGAGCCTCTCAAACCCTTTTACCAGCAGGATACGGCGCCACAGCTGCTGCCTATCTGGGGCGGAACACCCTACGCCGACTGGCAACCGGTGATGCCCTATCTCGCGGAAATTTCTCCCAATACGGAGTTTCTGCAGTGGATCGCGCAAACCGACGCATTGGATTGGGGCTGGCTGGCAGTCTCTACCAGTGCGCCAGATCTGGTTCTGGAGCACCTGCGCAGCTTGACCCAAGTCCGTATGCCGGATGCTACCGAGGTGTTTTTTCGCTTCTGGGACGGCCGGCATATCTGTCCGATCATCGAGGCGCTGGGTGCGGCCGCCGGCGAAATCCTGCCGGTGTTCGAACGTTACCTGGTCAATGGTCAAAGCCTGGAAGTCGGGCGAAGAATGGTGCCGCCCGCAAAAGAGTGGCCCTGGTGGGAAGTACCCCAGCCACTCCTGGACCTGCTCGCTAAAAAGGACAACACCACCGTTGTCGAGAACCTGATGCAGTGGCTGGCAGAGGATTGCCCGGAACTGTATTTCGAATTTCCCGAAGCCAACCTGCGCAGAAAGGTCGAGCGCTTCGTCCGCCAAAACTCAAATACAGACGATATGGCAGAGCGTCTGGCTGCTGAGCTGACAAAGGAAGTCACGTCATGAATACCCCGATTGGTACATTGGTCCTGCGTGTGCTGGACGCCAAAACGCCTGACGTGAACCTGATTCTCAAAGACTTCAAGAACTGCCTGAGCGACTACAAGGAATGGGCTGACGGGTTCTGGACGGGCTGGGCACTGGATGTCGACCAGACGTTCAAGGTTGGCAATGAAGTCAGCGTGACCAAACGCAAGACCAAGACCGGCGCAGTGGAAACCTATGCGACCTGTCCGCTGGTGGGCGACTTCACCCTGATACACATGTTCGAGTCCGCGCGGTTCGTGCCCATTGGCAACACGCCGGTAAAACTGGAGCCGGTCACCAAAGGCACGTTCTACGACGATGTCACCGGCCCGGCCATCGAAACCATGATCGGCCCAAGCGGCATCAAAGTGATTGATGGCTGCAAGAAAGGCCAGACCTACCGCATCACGTTCTTTCCGAACGTGTCCCAGAGCAACGTCAAGGCGCTTTATGACTCCTATCAAGGCATCATTGGCAACCTCGATGGCTGGCTGCAAAGCGAGTGGTCGAGCAAGTTCCAGCCGCAATGGGCCAGCTACTCGGCGGCGGATCGCGCCGGGCGCTCGGTCATTTTGCTCAAACGGGCGCTGGACGGTTTTGAAAAGGCGCTCTTGCAGCTCTGGGATGACATCAAAAGCCTGTTCGAGCTGCTCGCCAATCCGAGAAAAAATTACGAAAAGCTGAAAAAGTACCTGTCGGACGTCGAGATCGACAAACTCTATGCAGCCTCCAAGGAGTCGATTGCTTCAGGGCTGCTGATCCTCAGCGACGAACCGCTGATGTTCATCTACGTCTCGGCCATTGTGGCCTGGGTCGGCATGCTGCCGCCGCAAGTCATCGTTGACGTCATGACGGCGATTGCCTCGGAGTTCCTGATCAACGTCCTGGTAGGGATCTGCCTGACCGGTGGCGCCGGACTGGCGGTTCGAGCAGGTACAAAAGTCCTTTCGGCCGTGAAGTCGGGAGAGGCGATCAAGTACCTTGAAGACCTTGCCGCGACCCTGATGACACTGAGCAACAAGCACGCTCTGCCGGCGCATTCGGAAGTATCGAAACCGGTCATTGCCAGCGCGAAAAACGTGCCGATGAGGCCGGCAAAGACCGCCGCGCTGAAAATCGATGAGGCCGCCACTGAAGCGCCCAAGCCCAAGCCTCAGCCGCCAAAGGCCGCACCCAAGAGCCAGGTCGCGGAGCCCCCCGCCAAAGGCCCGTTGCCGAAAACCTCAGACACACCGAAACAGGAGGTCAAGGACGCCTCTTCGTTTCCACGGGACAAAAAGCAGAATCAAACCTCGCTCCAGCCAAAGGAGAAGATCGACGACGCTCCCGATCAGTCCAAGACACCCGACGACAAAAGCGCCACCTGCGCCAAGAAAACCTGCACCAATGGCTGCCCGGTTTCGATGGTCACAGGTGAGGAACTGCTGACAATCACTGACGGTGAACTCGGCGGTCTGCTGCCGTTCAGCTGGACTCGTCTCTACCGCACCAGCGCTGCGGAAATCGACTGCGGCCTCGGCTATGGCTGGAGTCACGCCCTCGCCCAACGGGTCGACATCAAGGGCGACGAGGTCGTCTGGACCGATCACGAAAACCGTGTCACCACGTTCCCGATGCCCAGCGTACAGCGGCCGGCAATCACCAACAGCCTCTCGGAAGCGGCAATCTTCGTGGGTAACGACCCGTCCGAACTGGTGTTGACCCAAGCGGGCGAGCGGAAACAGTTCTACCACTTCCGCTTCAACAGCAAAGGCGCAACGCTGATCGCCATCAGCGACGACTACGACAATCGCCTGCACATCACCCGCGACATCCATGGCCGGATCAAGCGGGTGGACAACGGCGCCGGTCGCGCACTCCTCGTCAGGTACGACCGCAAGCATATCGTCGCCATTGACTATCAACAGTTCCTCCCGGCGGACAACCTGGAAGATGCCTGGAGCACCGTCCAGACGCTGGTCACCTACGAGTACGACGCCCAACAACGCTTGATCAAAGCCGCGAACGCCGCTGGCGAAGCCGAGCGTTACGCCTACAACGAGCAGAACGTCATTCTCGAACGACAGCTCGCCGGCGGCGCCAGCTTCTATTGGGAATGGGAAAAGGAAGGCAAATCTGCGCGCTGCATCCATCACTGGGCCAGTTTTTCCCAGATGGATGCGCACTACGCCTGGGATGACAAAGGCAGCGTCACGGTAACCAACGCCGATGGCAGCGAAGAAATCTATACCCACGATGACAAGGCTCGCCTGATCGCCAAGGTCGATCCGGATGGCGCGCAACACCTCAAGGCGTACGACGACAACGGCAGGCTGATCGCAGAAAAAGACCCGATGGGGGCGGTCACCGAATACCAGTACAACGAAGCAGGTCGCCTGGTCGCAGTCATTCCGCCCGAGGATGCACCGACCTCTTACGAGTACTTGCACGGTTACGTTCGAGTGGTGAACCGTGGTTCGGCGAAATGGATCTACTGGCGCAACGACCAGGGTGATATCACCGAACAAGTCGACCCGGACGGCAACTCAACGCACTACAGCTACGACCGTCAGGGTCGCCTGCTGGAAATCCAGCATCCCGATGGCAGCCGTCATCAACTGGGCTGGAACAACCTCGGTCAGTTGCTGGAAGAACGCCTGCCCGACGGTGGCCAGCGCAAATATCGTTACGACGCGCTCGGCCGCCAAATCACCCGTCAGGCCGAAACCGGCGCCATTACCCATTACCAATGGGACGCCGCCAACCGCCTTGCACAGATCACCTTGCCCGGTGGCGCCACGCGCGCATTCACCTACAACCCGTACGGGCGAGTCACCGCCGAACGCGATGAACTGGGCCGCATCACCCGCTACGAATACGCCGACGATCTGCACCTCGTCAGCCGTCGCATCAACCCGGATGGCAGCCAGCTGCGCTACCGCTACGACAATGCCCGGCTGTTGCTCACCGATATCGAAAACGAACGCGGCGAACACTACCAACTCGATTACTACGCCAACGGCCTGATCCAGCAGGAAACCGGCTTCGACGGTCGCCGTACCGCTTACGAGTACGACCTCAACGGCCAATTGCTGAAGAAGACCGAATTCGGCGACGACGGCAGCGAACTGGTGACCGAATACCAGCGCGATGCCTCCGGTCGTCTGCTGGTGAAGACCCTGGCTGACGGTGAAGAGATCCACTACAGCTACGACGCGCTCGGTCGCCTGGTCAACGTCGACGACGGCCACTGGCCGCTCGCCTACGAATACGACCGGCAAGATCGGCTGATCACCGAACACCAGGGCTGGGGCACCACCCGTTATGAATACGACAACGTCGGCCAACTGAGCCACTGCCGCCTCCCCGACGGCAGCAAACTCGATTATCGCCACCTGCCTGGCGGCCAATTGAGCAGCATCGACCTCAACGGCGCGCGCCTGACCACTCACCAGTTCAGCGCCGGTCGCGAACAGCAGCGCCAACAAGGCTTGTTGCTCAGCCAGTATCAATACGATGAGCAAGGCCGGCTCCAGGCGCACAGCGTCAGTCAGCGCGACAAGAACCTGTTCCAACGTCGCTACGCCTATGACGCCAACGGCAACCTCGCCGGCATCGATGACAGCCGCAAAGGCAACCGCAGCTACCACTACGATCCGCTTGATCGCCTGATCAGCGTGCGCGGGGCGACACCGGAGAGCTTCGCCCATGATCCGGCGGGCAATCTGCTCGGCCAGACGGACATGCCTGTCGCCAACCTCGCCAACGTCAAAGGCAACCGCCTGCTGATGCAAGGCGACCGCCACTACGACTACGACGCCTACGGCAACCTGACCCGCGAACGCCGTGGCGCCGGGCAGAAACTCGTCACCGAATACCGCTACGACTGCCAACACCGCCTGATCGGCGTCAGCCTGCCGGGCGGCAGTGTCGCCAGCTACAAATACGACGCCTTCGGCCGCCGCGTCGAAAAAACCGTCGACGGCCACACCACGGAATTCTTGTGGCAAGGCGAACGCCTGATCGCCGAAAGCGCCGACAACCGTTATCGCAGCTACATCTACGAACCCGGCAGCTTCCGCCCGTTGGCCATGCTCGATGGCCAAGGCCCACTGAAAGCCACGCCGTTCTACTACCAACTCGACCACCTCGGCACACCGCAGGAACTCACCGACTACAGCGGCGAAATCATGTGGTCGGCCAAGTACCGAGCGTACGGCAACCTGGCTGCGCTGGATGTCAGCGAAATCGACAACCCGCTGCGCTTTCAAGGGCAGTATTTCGACACGGAGACAGGGTTACATTACAACCGGCACCGCTACTACAATCCGGGGACTGGACGGTTCTTGACGCCGGATCCGATCAAGCTGGCGGGTGGGTTGAACAACTACCAGTACGTGCCTAACCCTACGGGGTGGGTGGATCCGTTGGGGTTGAACGGTGAATGCCCTGGTGAAACCTGCGCCCCCCCGGCGGGAATGGAAGATCCAGCTAGCAACGCTCACGTTAACCAAGGCGAGCCGACACCTCCTATGCCTTCTGGGGTTGGGGGTACGGGGGCGTCATATGACAAGGCTAATGGGCAAGGGCTGTATGTTTTGAAAGACGAAGCAGGAAACGTAAAATATGTGGGACGAGGTGATGCTCCTACCAGGATTGCGAAGCATGCTGACACCGAAGGAAAAGATGACCTCATAGGTCAAATTCTATGGGAAAACAATCTGAGCAAGGCTCAAGCCAAAGGGCTAGAGCAGCGGATCATGGATTTCTTTGGCGGTGCTAAAAGCCAGAATCCTCATACGCCATTGCAAAACGAAATTCGCTCATATCGCCCGGAAAACCCGAATGCACCACTTTATGAACAGTCGGGTACAGATCAGCTATTTAATGAAACCTTGAAGAGACTTGGACTGTGAAGATCAAAAAAACGACCGTTGGTGACATCGTCTTGATCCCTGTAGATAAAGGTTTCAAGCCAGCCAAGGTTTTGTATGTATCAGATCGATACAAGGATACGATCCTGCTTGGAATATATAAAAACCTTATCACCGAACAAAAACTTCCGGAAGCATTACCCGATACATTTGGCCTCCTGCTTTACACATCAAAAGTACCTATTCAACGACAACGCTGGCACCATGTTGGGCATGAGGATTTAAGAGTCTCTCAAACAGACTTGGATCTTAGACTAGTAGCAGGGGAACTATGGAAAGGTGATGTCCATATGGGCGTTGCATCGGACGAGGATAGAAAAAACTTGCCTGAAATGTTGGTAATGGGTGCTGGGCTAGTAGAAAAAAAGGCCGCCGCATTGACTTGAAGGTACAAGAAAATCAGTATCACCAGTCAGAGTACAAAGTAAATATTCAATGAGTACCACATTCGAAATAGCTTTAGATCGACATGAAATCTCTGACTTCTTTAAAGGCAATGGAATTTATTTTGCCAGAGTTTCCGACTGGGGAGACCACCTTCACATTAGTAATTGGCAGGAAATGTGCAGCGTCTTAAAGTATCAAAAAGCAGCACAAATCCTTTTGACGACCCTATTTGAAGGTTACGCAAAATACCTCAAAGAAGAATATTCAGATGCAGCAGGACTACTTTACAACATAAGTGCCTATTACTCTCTTAAGAAAAACATCGCCTTCCTGTCATCCGACAATTACGACCTGATTGAAAATATTGATGAAAAAAGCAAGAAGATCATAGGAAAAACTTTTCGATTTTTAAGAAAAAACTACGACAAAGAGAACGAGCACACCTCAAAGTATTCATTTTAAGCCGAGCTCAACAGAATTAAAAAAAATGGCTGACCGGTGGAGCTAGAAAATCTTTGATGCATGACAAACAGAAATCGCAACAAACCTTTTTGAGTTTGGATCGCCTCACATTACGGCGAACTTAAAATTTTAATAGATATATTTGCAGTGCATTAAATTTTAAACTTTAATTAGCCTCATGTTATTAGCCAAAAAATCATGACCATCCACTTTCTGTAAATATCACCGCAAAAAACCAACCCACCAACTGCAACAAATATCCGCTCCGCCCAAACAAAGGACTGTAACTTGAAAATCATCACCCGTTCCCTAGCATTTCTCTTTGCTTTAGCCTTCACCCTAGACGCCACAGCCCTGTCTCTCCGCTCAGAAAAACGACCCGATGGCACGACAGTGCTGTTGCTCACTAACGATCCCGCTCCTCCACGCCCTCCGCAACTTAATGAAGATCCGGCCATCCGCTCTGCACTGGTCGACTTCCTGGGTTACTCCACCGGCAGTTACACCAACGACGATACCCTGATCGTCCAGCAAGTCCTTGAAGCACTTGATTCCGAATTTTCGGTATTTACCGACAATGTGCCTGCGGGCCGGAAAGTCATTACCGCTATGGATGACGGCAACAATGGCCGTGAACGCGCGGCATTGATGCTGGATGAGAAAGGTCAGGTACTGGCTGTGGGGTTGGTCAATGGACATTGCACGGTCAAGTCCCGTGAGGAGCCATTAACTTGCAATGAGCTGCCGGATACGGTGCTCACGATTTTTCAGCCTGAAGGGGCAAATAATCGCGATGCAGAGCCGCTGACGCGCTGGAGTAATGAACTGCCACCGATGATGTCGATCATGGCAGAAAGCGAAGATCCCGAAACACGGGCTGGCGCGCAAAAGATCGCGAAGGTGGAATACGTCACTACAACCCCAGGTAAAGAAGGCTGGACCCCAAAGCAGCTCCCCGCGACGTTCCCGAAAGCGATGCTCGCCATACTTCCTCAGCGTGCTCATCTGGTTGGTGCCGGTGCGGACGGCGTATTCACCACGCCAGGTCTTAAGGGGGCGCCTATTTACGGGGATCTGGATGAGATTGCCGGACGTCCACGGCATGACTTTGAGGTCATCCTGCGCACTTACTCCGACTATTACGATGTCATCGACTTTTACAAGGCACGGGCCAAGGATGCCGAAATCAGCGGCGATGAGTCAGGAGCGCTGGTTGAAGGCTATACCGGCGGTGGCACCTACAAAGTTGAAATAAAAAACAAGGAGGAAGACGGCGTCGTCATTACCCTGTCAGCCTGGAGAAAGGAAGTCTGATAACGGAATCCGCAGATCAGTATTTGCAAAACTGAAATCTTTCTCGCCTGACTAAATGATCCTTCCAAAAACCGATACTGGAAGGATCTACGGCAAGGCTTGCGCTAAAGATGCGTGCGCAAGCGTTTTCCAATCACGTCCAGCACATCACAGCCATCACGCAGTGGAATCGCGCAGAGTTGGGCAAAGTCGCTGAGGATCACCGAATCGCATTCGACCGAGCCGCGCATGCACATGTTTTCCAGTACCTGGATGACCGCGCGGATTCGGTAGTTGGCGGCGTCCATCAGGATATCCAGGGGGACGTGGGTGTCGACGAACAGAGTGGGCATGTCACTGCAATTGCCGGTCAGAGCCATGAAGCGGTTGCTCGGGTGGGGGATGATTTTTTCGTAGGGTTGATCGGATTTTAGTGTCGTCATGCCTTTGTACCTCAATGGGTTAAATGAGGCTGCCAATGACCTTCCTACAGGTTTGGGTGGCAGCCGTACGCGAGAGTAGGAAACTGAGGAACCCACCAAACTCAGCTACGCCGAAGCGTTCCCGCGCACAGCCGCCGCAAACGATGCTACGGACACGACTCAGGTGCCGCAATCAAACGAAAGCGCTGGTGCGCGGTGAGTTTCTCGGGGTTCCTACACCCTGCCACCACTCTCGCAGTGACAACGAAAAGACTATCCCTGCGCCCCATCGCCCACCAGTTCATGAAAACCGCCGCAACTCGAAGGAAATGTCCGAAGGCTTCGCCCGGAAACTTCACTCCGCCTCGTCCAGCAAGTAAGCCAACAACGACGATTGCGACGACTCTTCCGACGCCGAAACCCGAAAAAACCACCCGACCTTGCGATGCAGGACGGCCTCAGGAAACGCCTCGAACAACAGCGGATGCTCCTCGCTCAACCACTGCAAGGCATTGGCAATCCGGACCTCATTCCCCGTCTGCGCCAGCAGCGCCTCAGGCACCTGCCACCAGGGGAAAACCCGCCCCGACGCCAGCGCCCTGCCCCCGACCTCAACGGCCTGCCCGTTGATCCACCCACGCCCGATCACCGGCAACAACCGCGTCGCCTCCACGGTTTCCGATTGCAGGATCGGCAGCAAAAAGCGCCCATCCCAAAAGCGGAAGAACACCGCTTTGCCGTCCGGCATCCGCACTTGGGTCAAACTGCGCAAATGCTCGATCAGCACTTCAAGGCTTGCCGACGACACCGCCAGCCAACCCCAATCGCGGGATTCCGTGGTCGCCACCCAATCGAGAAACTCACTGTCTGCGCTGACAATTCCCACATAGGGCATGACCGCATCCCACTCGGCATAAATCGTCTCAGCCCACACAGCGCTGGGCGCCTGGGCAACTTCCGAACGTTGCCAGGCCTTGAACGGCTTGGCAGCGCTGGCGTTGCTGAAGATCGCAAACAATTGCTCCGAGGATTTCAGCGGCTGGCGCGCCAGCCATTCGCGCGGCTGAAGATCAGGCGGCACAGACACCGTCCTTGCAGCGCTCACACTCTTCACAGAACGGCGCATTGCCTTTCAGGCTCATGATTTGCGCAGCAGTCAGCATGGCCGCTGGCGCCGTCAGGCGTTTTTCCGGCAACCCCGGCACCTGCGGCGCAGCACTCATCGCCGCCATCGGCGCGCCGCCGACCTGGATCGATACACTGCTGAAGATGCCGCCGGGGCCGATGTTGATCCACTGGCCACCGGCCTGAATCGTCGCGCTCGCGCCGCCGTCGATGACTACCTGCTGACCGGCGCTGACGTGGAATTGCCCACTGGCGGTCAACGCCTGGCTGTTGACGCGGATATGCCGGTCGCCGGCCACCGACAAGTGGTCGTCCTGCTTCACTTCGGTCTGGCGCTGGCCGTGGGTGATGCGCTGTTCGTCGGCCTTCAGTTCATGCCTGGCCAGACCGGTGACCACGATGCTGCGCTGATTGTCGACCTGCACCTGTTGATCGTGCAGCACATGCTGCGTCCAGTTTCGCTGGGCGCGCAGGTAGATTTCCTCGGCACCCTGGCGATCCTCGATGCGCAATTCGTTGTAGCCCCCGCCGCCCGGACTGCTCTGGCTACGGAAAATACTGCGGGTCTTGTCGGCCGGCAGATCCAGCGGCACCGGGGTCGCAGCGTTGGGCAGGCAGCCCATGACCAGCGGTTTGTCGGCATCCGAGTCGATGAACCCGACCAGCACCTCCATGCCGACCCGTGGAATCAGCACGCTGCCATAACGGTCGTGCGCCCAACCGGTGGCGACTCGCAGCCAGCAACTGGAATGCTCATTGAGTTCGCCGTCACGGTCCCAGGCGAGTTGCACCTTGACCCGACCGTACTCGTCGCAATGGATTTCGCTGTCCTTCGGCCCGGTCACGACGGCCGGTTGATAGCCGAGCATCCGTGGTTTTGCCGAATCCAGTGGCGGACGAAAGAACACCTCCCACGGCGTAGCAAGAAAGGTATTACGGTAACCCTGGAATTCTTCGCCATCGCTGGTAACTGATTCCTCCAGCACTTGCGGCTGTCGCCCATGGTGCTCGACGGCAGTCAGTAGCCAAAGATCGTTCCAGTCTGTACGCGGATGCTCGACCAGTTGCAGGAAATGTCCGCTGGACAGTGCGGATTGATCGCTGCGGCCCTCGGCCTGACGGTAATCGGCGCCGTGTCGCTCAAGGCTGCGCCGGGCCAGTTGCCTGCCGGACTCACGCTCGTTGAATTGGCCGGGGAAGCGATAGTCTTCCAGCACCGGTCGTCGCTCGGCTTCAGCGCGGCTGTCCAGTTGCAGGCGCGGTTTTTCGAAGTTGTAGTCACGCCGGGTGACCACGCTGGTACGGGTTTCAACACGCACGTTGAAGCGCTTGATCGCCGGCGTCCCGGCCGCCATGCCGCTGCCCGGCAGGTACAGGGCGGGCTCGGGCAGACGCAGGAACACCGTCTGATCGTCGCCGAACACCAGCAGGTGTCCGTCCGGGCTGTGTTGAAAGTGGTAATGAATGCCGACTTCGGCGCACAGACGCTGGATAAACGCCAAATCGCTTTCGGCGTACTGCACGCAATATTCCCGCGCAGGGTAATCGCCGCTCAGGCGAAATTCGTAGGCATCACGCAGGATCGCGTGATCCTTGAGGATCTGCACGACGATCTGCGGCACGCTCAGGTGCTGAAAAATCCGCTGGTTGATTCGATGACCGAGGTAGGCCAGACGCGGAACAAGGCTGACGTGATAACGGGTCAGACGCTTGCCGGAATCGCCCTGTCCGACCTGATAGATCTGACCGTGGATACCGGATCCTTCAGCATCCAGATTCAGAAACGCCTGACAGTGCAGCAGGCTTTCGAGGTCCAGATCCGGCCTTTCGCTGACCAGTTCCAGTTCGAAACGATAGGGTTGGCTGATGGCTTCCTTGCCCGTGAACTCAAGGACTTTGAGGTCAGATTGGGCGCCTTCGAGGGTCAACGTGAAACGCGGTTGATTGGCAGGCGCGAACATCCGGTGTCTCTCTGCAGAATGAAGGCGGGCGATTCTGCATGAGGGGCAAGGGGTGCAGACCCAGCGACAGAAAAATCAGATTTGCCCTACTTTGACTGTCGAAAAAGCCTTCCGAAATTTGCAATCGGAACTACAGACACACCCTTCAGAAATATCGCCAGGCCCACCCCATAAAGCGTCTGGAAATTGCGCGCATAAAAAAACGGCCCGCCTCCTGTAGGAGACGGGCCGTTTTCCTGTCAGTGAACGCTCAGCGCAATCACTTGTTCAGGTGGAAGTCCCTTTCGGCGGCTTCGAAGCGCTGGACCATGCCAGTGCTCGGCTCGCCCATTTTGCTGACGAAGTAGATCGCCAGGCTGGCGAAGATGAAGCCCGGGATGATTTCGTACAGGCCCAGCAATTCGAAATGCTTCCACAGCACCACGGTGATCGCACCGACCAGGATGCCGGCCAGCGCGCCGTTGCGGGTCATGTCTTTCCAGATCACCGAGATCAGCACCACCGGACCGAACGCTGCACCGAAACCGGCCCAGGCGTAGGACACCAGGCCCAGCACGCGGTTTTCCGGGTTGGCGGCCATCGCGATGGCGATCAGCGCAACCACCAGCACCATGGCGCGACCGACCCAGACCAGCTCCAGTTGCGAAGCGGATTTACGCAGGAAGGTCTTGTAGAAGTCTTCGGTCAGGGCGCTCGAGCACACCAGCAACTGGCAGCTCAGGGTACTCATGACCGCCGCCAGAATGGCCGACAGCAGCACACCGGCAACCCATGGGTTGAAGAGGATTTTCGCCAGTTCGATGAACACGCGCTCGTGGTTGTCGCTGACCGGGCCGGCAACATCCGGATGCGCCGAGAAGTAGGCGATACCGAAGAAGCCCACGGCCACGGTGCCGGCCAGGCACAGGATCATCCAGGTCATGGAAATGCGCCGGGCGTTGGCGATCGACTTCACCGAGTCGGCGGCCATGAAACGCGCCAGGATGTGCGGCTGACCGAAGTAGCCCAGGCCCCAGCCCATCAGCGAGATGATGCCGATGAAGGTGGTGTTTTTGAGCATGTCGAAGTGCGCCGGATCCTTGGCTTCAATAGCCAGGAACGTGGTATCGACGCCACCGGTCGCCAGCAGCACGATGATCGGCGTCAGCAACAGGGCGAAGATCATCAGACCGGCCTGTACGGTATCGGTCCAGCTCACCGCGAGGAAACCGCCGACGAAGGTGTAGGCAATGGTCGCCGCCGCGCCGGCCCACAGCGCTGTCTCGTAGGACATGCCGAAGGTGCTTTCGAACAGGCGGGCGCCGGCCACGATGCCGGAGGCGCAGTAAATGGTGAAGAACACCAGAATCACCACCGCGGAAATGATCCGCAGCAGGCCGCTGTGGTCTTCGAAACGGCTGGAGAAATAGTCCGGCAGAGTCAGCGCATCGCCGTTGTGCTCGGTCTGCACCCGCAGACGGCCGGCGACGAACAGCCAGTTCAGGTAGGCGCCGACGATCAGGCCGATGGCGATCCAGCTTTCGGACAGACCGGACATGTAGATGGCGCCCGGCAGGCCCATCAACAGCCAGCCGCTCATGTCGGAAGCACCGGCGGACAGGGCCGTGACGACGCTGCCCAGGCTGCGGCCGCCAAGAATGTAGTCAGAGAGGTTTTTCGTGGAGCGATAGGCCATGAAGCCGATCAGCACCATTGCTGCGATGTAGATCACGAACGTGATCAGGGTTGGATTGCTTGCGCTCATTACGTTACGGCCCTGGCTTTGTTTTTATGTAGCGGCGGTGGTTGAACCGTTCGCAGACTGTTGCCTGACAGACGATTGCTGGCCCCGCGCATTTATGACCGATGTTTCCCCAGGAAAGCCATCGGCCGGCGCACCGGGTTATCCTCGGTTGCACCTTGGCCGCGAATCCTATTCAACAATGCAAAAGTGGTGCAACCAGTTTCTTGAGAATTAGTTGCACCTAGTCCGATAAATCGCAAAAGCAGCGGTTTTTGCTCCCTTTTGATGCAGTAAACACGCTTAGCTAGAAGCAAAAGCACCAAGCAGGAGCGGTACTTTCGTTCCAGAATTTAATTCCTGACAAGCTGCGGATTATTCCGACAAAAAAAGGGTTGCACCCGGTTGCACCTCTTTCGGCGCGCGGCTAATCTTGCCGCCAGCTGATGCCACGCAACTGTGGCAACCATGAGGATAAAAATATGGCTACCACCACCCTTGGGGTCAAACTCGATGACCCGACCCGCGAGCGCCTGAAGGCTGCCGCGACCTCGATTGATCGCACACCGCACTGGCTGATCAAGCAGGCAATTTTCAATTACCTGGAAAAACTCGAGGGTGGTGCAACCCTGACCGAGCTGAGCGGTTTGACCGCAAAAGACAGCGACGATGCTGGCGAAGTCCATACCGACCACGCCCATCAATGCTTCCTCGAATTCGCCGAAAGCATCCTCCCGCAATCGGTGCTGCGCGCCTCCATCACCGCCGCTTACCGCCGCCCTGAGCCGGAAGTGGTGCCGATGCTGATCGAGCAGGCGCGCCTGCCGGCACCGATGGCCGAAGCCACCAACAAACTCGCAGCAAACATCGCGGAAAAACTGCGTAACCAGAAAAGTGCCGGCGGTCGTGCAGGCATTGTTCAGGGGCTGCTGCAGGAATTTTCCCTGTCGTCCCAGGAAGGCGTGGCGCTGATGTGCCTGGCCGAAGCGCTGCTGCGGATCCCGGACAAGGGCACCCGCGATGCGCTGATCCGTGACAAGATCAGCACCGGCAACTGGCAGCCGCACCTGGGCAACAGCCCTTCGCTGTTCGTCAACGCCGCGACCTGGGGCCTGCTGCTGACCGGCAAACTGGTGTCGACCCACAATGAAGCCGGCCTGACTTCGTCCCTGAGCCGGATCATCGGCAAGAGCGGCGAGCCGATGATCCGCAAGGGCGTCGACATGGCCATGCGCCTGATGGGCGAGCAGTTCGTCACCGGCGAAACCATCGCCGAAGCCCTGGCCAACGCGAGCAAGTTCGAAGCCAAGGGCTTCCGCTATTCCTACGACATGCTCGGTGAAGCCGCGCTCACCGAACACGACGCACAGAAGTACCTGGCCTCGTATGAACAAGCGATCCACTCGATCGGCAAAGCCTCCCACGGTCGCGGGATTTATGAAGGCCCGGGCATTTCCATCAAGCTGTCGGCCCTGCACCCGCGCTACAGCCGCGCCCAGTACGAGCGCGTGATGGAAGAGCTGTATCCGCGCCTGCTGTCGCTGACCCTGCTGGCCAAGCAATACGACATCGGCCTGAACATCGACGCCGAAGAAGCCGACCGCCTCGAGCTGTCGCTGGATCTGCTCGAGCGCCTGTGTTTCGAACCGCAACTGACGGGCTGGAACGGCATCGGTTTCGTGATCCAGGCCTACCAGAAACGTTGCCCGTACGTGATCGACTACGTGATCGACCTGGCGCGCCGCAGCCGTCATCGCCTGATGATCCGTCTGGTGAAAGGCGCGTACTGGGACAGCGAAATCAAGCGTGCCCAGGTCGAAGGCCTGGAAGGCTATCCGGTGTACACCCGCAAGGTATACACCGACGTTTCCTACATCGCCTGCGCCCGCAAACTGCTGTCGGTGCCGGAAGTCATCTACCCGCAGTTCGCCACGCACAACGCCCACACCCTGTCGGCGATTTATCACATTGCCGGTCAGAACTATTACCCGGGCCAGTACGAATTCCAGTGCCTGCACGGCATGGGCGAGCCGCTTTACGAACAAGTCGTAGGCAAAGTCTCCGAAGGCAAGCTGAACCGTCCGTGCCGCGTGTACGCTCCGGTCGGCACCCATGAAACCCTGCTGGCGTATCTGGTACGTCGTCTGCTGGAAAACGGCGCCAACACCTCGTTCGTCAACCGCATTGCCGACCAGTCGATTTCGATCCAGGAACTGGTGGCCGATCCGGTAGCCAGCATCGAGCAGATGGCAACCGTGGAAGGTGGTTTCGGCCTGCCGCACCCGCGCATTCCACTGCCGCGTGACCTGTACGGCAGCGAGCGCGCCAACTCCAGCGGCATCGACATGGCCAACGAACATCGTCTGGCGTCGCTGTCGTGTGCCCTGCTGGCAACCGCCCACAACAACTGGAAAGCCGCGCCGATGCTCGGTTGCGCGTCCAGCAGCGAAACTCCGGCGGCGGTGCTGAACCCGTCGGATCACCGCGACGTGGTCGGCCATGTGCAGGAAGCCACCGTCGAAGACGTCGACAACGCCATCCAGTGCGCCCTGAACGCCGCGCCGATCTGGCAGGCCACGCCGCCCGCCGAACGCGCCGCGATTCTGGAACGCGCCGCCGACTTGATGGAAGGCGAGATCCAGCCGCTGATGGGCCTGCTGGCTCGCGAAGCCGGCAAGACCTTCGCCAACGCCATCGCCGAAGTCCGCGAAGCCGTCGATTTCCTGCGCTACTACGCGGTACAGGCACGCAACGATTTCAGCAACGACGCCCACCGCCCATTGGGTCCGGTGGTATGCATCAGCCCGTGGAACTTCCCGCTGGCGATCTTCAGCGGTCAGGTCGCCGCCGCACTGGCCGCCGGTAACCCGGTGCTGGCCAAACCGGCCGAACAGACCCCGCTGGTCGCCGCGCAAGCCGTGCGCCTGCTGCTCGAAGCCGGGATTCCGGAAGGCGTGCTACAGCTGCTGCCGGGTCGCGGTGAAACCGTCGGCGCCGGTCTGGTGGGCGATGAGCGCGTCAAAGGCGTGATGTTCACCGGCTCCACCGAAGTCGCACGACTGCTGCAACGCAACATTGCCGGACGTCTGGACAACCAGGGCCGGCCGATTCCGCTGATCGCGGAAACCGGCGGCCAGAACGCCATGATCGTCGACTCTTCGGCTCTGACCGAACAAGTGGTGATCGACGTGGTGTCCTCGGCCTTCGACAGCGCCGGCCAGCGTTGCTCGGCCCTGCGCGTCCTGTGCCTGCAGGAAGATTCCGCCGATCGTGTGATCGAAATGCTCAAGGGCGCCATGGCCGAATCGCGCCTCGGCAACCCGGAGCGTCTGGCCGTGGACATCGGCCCGGTGATCGACGCCGAAGCCAAGGCCGGCATCGAGAAGCACATCCAGGGCATGCGCGACAAAGGTCGCAACGTGTACCAGGTGGCAATCGCCGACAGCGAAGAAGTCAAACGCGGCACCTTCGTCATGCCGACCCTGATCGAACTGGAAAGCTTCGACGAGTTGCAGCGCGAGATCTTCGGCCCGGTGCTGCACGTGGTGCGCTACAAGCGTAAAGAGATCGATCAACTGATCGGCCAGATCAACGCTTCCGGCTACGGCCTGACCCTCGGCGTGCATACCCGCATCGACGAGACCATCGCCAAGGTCATCGACACCGTCAACGCCGGTAACGTCTACGTCAACCGCAACATCGTCGGTGCCGTGGTCGGCGTCCAGCCGTTCGGCGGCGAAGGCCTGTCGGGGACGGGTCCGAAGGCCGGTGGCCCGCTGTACCTGTACCGTCTGCTGTCGACACGTCCTACCGACGCCATCGAACAATCCTTCGCTCGCGTTGATGCTGCCGTGGCGCCGGATGTGCGCCTGCGCGACGCCATGAGCAAACCGCTGACCGCCCTGAAAGCCTGGGCCGACAGCAACAAGTTCGCCGACCTGAGCACCCTGTGCGTGCAGTTCGCGGCGCAGTCCCAGAGCGGCATCACCCGCGTGCTGGCCGGCCCGACCGGCGAACGCAACAGCTATGCGATCCTGCCGCGCGAACACGTGCTGTGCCTGGCGGAAGTCGAAGGTGACCTGCTGACGCAACTGGCGGCGGTACTGGCCGTGGGCGGTTCGGCAGTCTGGCCGGAATCCGACGCCGGCAAGGCACTGTTCGCACGCCTGCCAAAGGACATTCAGGCGCGGATCAAACGGGTTTCCGACTGGAACAAGGACGATGTGGTGTTCGATGCCGTTCTGCATCACGGCCATTCCGACCAGTTGCGCGCGGTCTGCCAGCAGGTGGCCAAACGCGCCGGTGCCATCGTTGGCGTTCAGGGCTTGTCCCAGGGCGAGACCAACGTGGCGCTGGAGCGCCTGGTGATCGAGCGGGCGTTGAGCGTCAACACCGCAGCGGCGGGTGGTAATGCCAGTCTGATGACCATCGGTTAATCAACGACCCGGTCAGCAACATAAAAATGGGCGTCCTCACCGGCGCCCATTTTTTTGGCCTCTCCATCACCGTTATCAATCTTCCTGTTCAACCTTTATTCGCACACCTAGACTCGGCCCATTCCAAAAAAAGGTAAGCCGCCATGTCCGAGACGCTGCTCAGTTCCCGCAATCTGGCTTTCGAGCTATATGAAGTCCTCGATGCCGAAGGCCTGACCCGGCGCGAGCGGTTTGCCGAGCACAACCGCGAAACCTTCGATGCGGCCATCGGCACCGCCCGCAGCATCGCCGAGAAGTATTTCGCGCCGCACAACCGCAAGGGTGACGAGAACGAGCCGCGCTACGAGAACGGTCAGGCGATTCTGATTCCCGAGGTGAAACCGGCGGTGGATGCGTTTCTCGAGGCCGGCTTCCTCAACGCTGCGCGCAGCTTCGATGCCGGCGGGATGCAACTTCCTACATTGCTGTCTCAGGCCTGCTTCGCGCATTTTCAGTCGGCCAACGCGGCCTCGACGTCGTACCCGTTCCTGACCATGGGCGCGGCCAACCTGATCGAAAGCTTTGGCAGCGAAGAGCAGAAACGCCGCTTCCTGCAACCGATGATCGACGGGCGTTTCTTCGGCACCATGGCCCTGACCGAACCCCATGCCGGTTCCTCGCTGTCGGATATTCGTACCCGCGCCGAGCCTGCGTCGGACGGTACTTATCGCCTCAAGGGCAACAAGATTTTCATCTCCGGCGGCGATCACCCGCTCTCGGAAAACATCGTCCATATGGTGCTGGCGAAGCTGCCGGACGCGCCGCCCGGCGTAAAAGGCATTTCGCTGTTTATCGTGCCCAAGTTCCTGGTCAACGATGACGGCAGCCTCGGCCAGCGCAACGACGTGCTGCTGGCCGGGCTGTTCCACAAGATGGGTTGGCGCGGCACCACTTCGACGGCGCTGAACTTCGGCGATAACGGCGAGTGTGTCGGCTATCTGGTGGGCAAACCGCATCACGGCTTGAGCTACATGTTCCAGATGATGAACGAGGCGCGGATCGGTGTCGGCATGGGCGCGGTGATGCTCGGCTATGCCGGTTACCTGTACTCGCTGGAATACGCCCGCGAACGCCCGCAGGGCCGGGGGCCGGACAGCAAGGACCCGACCACCGCGCCGGTGGCAATCATTCAGCACGCGGATGTCAGACGCATGCTGCTGACGCAGAAATCCTACGTCGAAGGGGCGTTCGACCTCGGTTTGTATGCGGCGCGGCTGTTCGACGACACCACGACCCTGGACAGCGAAGCCGAGTGCAAACAAGCCCATGAGTTGCTGGATCTGCTGACACCAATCGTCAAATCCTGGCCGTCGGAGTTCTGCCTGAAGGCCAACGAACTGGCGATCCAGATTCTCGGCGGCCACGGTTATACCCGCGAATACCCGGTGGAGCAGTACTACCGCGACAACCGCTTGAACCCGATCCATGAAGGCACCCACGGCATTCAGTCGCTGGATCTGCTCGGGCGCAAACTGGCGCAGAACGGCGGCGCGGGACTCAAGCAACTGATCCGCCTGATCGCCGAAACCGCCGAGCGCGCACGCACGTTCGAATCGCTGGACGCCCTGCGTGAGCCACTGGAGAAACTGGTGGCGCGCCTGCAAAGCGTGACCCTCGGCCTGCTGACCGACCTGGCACAAGGCAAGATCAACAGTAGCCTGGCGAATTCGGCGCTGTACCTGAAAGTGTTCGGGCATACGGTGATCGGCTGGCGCTGGCTGGAGCAGGCGATCCGGGCCGAGGAAGGCTTGGCCGCGGGGAATGCGGCGGATGTGGATTTCTACAAAGGCAAGTTGCAGGCGGCGCGGTATTTCCTGACGTGGGAAGTGCCAGGGTGTCATCAGGAGCTGGCGTTGCTGGAGGCGCGGGATGATACGTGCCTGGGGATGCGGGATGAGTGGTTCTGATCTTAAACCGCAGAGTGCCCCAGACCCTCACCCCAACCCTCTCCCAGAGGGAGAGGGAGCCAACCGGGGGATGCTGTAGAGATACGCCGACCTGAAAGGTCTTCGGCGAACCCATAATCGACTCGGCCTGCCAGCCAACCCAGTTCTGACGGCTGTACACACTCCTCAAAGCCACATCGATCAGTCCCCTCTCCCTCCGGGAGAGGGTTAGGGTGAGGGGCTTTTGACTTTCAGCTTCAGCTCAACTTGAACCCACCCATCTGCCGCGCCAGGTCATCCGCCAGCCGCTGCAACATCTGGCAGTCCTCGCGACAGGCCCTGACCTCCCCCGCCGTCGCCCGGGCCAGATCGGATATGCCCTGCACGTTGCGGTTGATTTCCTCGGTCACCGCCGACTGCTCTTCGGTGGCCGTCGCCACCTGATGGTTCATGTCGCTGATGCGCTCGACCTGCCCGGTAATCGCCGTCAGCGACGCCCCGGTACGCTGGCTCGACTCCACCCCGGTGCCCGTCGCAGCCTGGCCGGTGCGCATCGACGAAACCGCGTTTTCCGCGCCCTGCTTGAGGCTGCCGATCATCTGCTGGATCTCGTCAGTGGAGGCCTGGGTACGCCGCGCCAGGGTGCGCACTTCGTCCGCCACCACCGCAAAACCACGGCCCATGTCCCCGGCGCGCGCCGCTTCGATGGCGGCGTTGAGGGCCAGCAGGTTGGTCTGTTCGGAAACCCCGCGAATCACCGCCAGCACCTGATCGATCGACGCCACTTGATGCGCCAGCTCACCGACCGCCCCCGCCGCGACGCCGATTTCATCGGACATGCTTTCTATATGGCGAATCGAGCCGCCCACCACTTCCCGCGCCTGCAAGGCTTCATCGCGGGCCGTTTGCGAGGCAACGGCGGCGTTGCCGGCGTTCTGCGCGATTTCCTGCACGGTGAGGCCCATTTCGTGGACAGCGGTGGCGACCATGTCGGTCATTTCCTGCTGACGTCCGGAGCGCTCGGCGGTGTTATCCACAACCCTGGCGACCTGGCCGACCGCGACACGCAAGCGTTCGCTGGTGGTCAGCACTTCACCGATCATGGCGCGCTGGCTGTCGAGGAACCGGTTGAAGCCGCGAGCGAGGTCACCCAACTCGTCGGCGCGGCTGGAATCTAACCGGTGGGTCAAATCTCCACCACCGCTACCGATCGCTACCAGGGCGGCTGTTACCTGACGAATCGGCCGCACCAGCCCCTGGGCCAGCCACACCACCAGCGCCAGACATACCAGCGCCACCGCCAGACCGATGCCGCTGCTCATCCACATCGCCCGCCGGGCTTCGGCGTAGATCTGCGACTGTGGCACTTCGGCCACCAGGGTCCAGCCCAGATCACGCAGGGGCAGGCTGAAGGCGAGGAAGTCTTCGCCATCGCGCTGGAAGACGGAGTTCACAGCGGTTTTTTGACCCATCACCGCTTGCGCGGCCGTCGCGCCGATCTGCTCGCTCAAGGTGCGCTTGCCGCTGAATTGCGCTTCGGGATGCACCTGGATCAAACCGTCGGAACGCACGAGATAGACCTTGCCGCGCTCGCCGAAGCTGAAGTTGTGGATCAGCTCCGACAGCTCTTTCATGCTCAGCCCGAGCCCCGCGACACCGACCACTTTGCCGGCCTGCTCCACTTTCAAATCGAGGAACAGCGCCAATTCGCCGGTGGCCGCATCGTTGTCGATATTCAAGGTGCGGTGCTGACCGCTGTCGAGGAACGAATAGAACCAGGCGTCGGCCGGATTGGAGCGACTGAGGGTGCGATCCAGGCCCTTTTCGGTGAAATAGTGGTTGGTTTGAGTGCCGATGATGAGTGCGGTAAAGGCTTTGTGTTCGGCGCGAATGCCTTCCAGATACTGCACGAAGGCTGCCGTTTTGCTGCTGTCTTCACCGCTGGCGAGCCAGTCGCGCACCATCGAGTTGCTGGCGATGTCCTTGGCGGCCGTCAGCGGCTGGATAAGGATGCGTTCGATGTCGTTGCGCGTCGCTTCGATGCTCGACGGCAGCGCCTGCTCGACCAGATAGCTCTGGGCGAGGCGGTTGACCACCAGGGTATAAATGCCAACCACGATCAGAATGCTCACCAGCAGGGCGGTGCCCATGCCGAGGATCAACTGCCACTGAATACTGCGACGCCAGAACTGCATGGAGCACCCCCAAAGAATAAGAGGCTGAAACACTGCAACAGCCGTGCCGATTGTATACAACGATCGTCGACAATTTATTCTTTGGTTGTGCCCAACAATTCCATCAACCCTGATTGATGGTCTTGGCGATGGTCTCGACCGTGGCGCTGACTTGCTCTTGGTAACGTTCGAGTTCTTCCTGGTGCTGCTTCTTCATCTCAATCTGCTGCGAGCACAGATTCATCGCCGCCAGCACCAGCAGCCGGTCGCCGATCAGGGTCGGGTACTTCTTCTTGGTGTCGGCCAGCGCAGCCTTGAGCATCAATGCCGCGTCCAGCAGGGTCTGTTCTTCCCCGGCCGGCGCCTTGATCGAATAGTCCTCCCCGAGGATGGAGATGACCTTTACCCCTGCTCCGTGGTTCATGCGCCGACAGGACCTGCGCTGACACGATCAACCAGCGCTTGAATGCGCGCGGCGGTGGCACCGTGTTTCTCTTCCTGTTCCATCAGGCTCAGTTGCAGGCTTTCGTTTTCATCCTTGGCCTGGGCCAGTTCCGTGGACAGGGTCTGGTTGGTTTGCGTCAGGGTCTGGTTCTGTTGCACCAGGTCGCTGACGAGCTGTTCCAATTGGCTGAGGGATGCTTCCAACATTTTGATTTTCCAAGCGTTTTTCAAAGGGCGCGTACGATAAAGAAAAGTCGTCGTGGATGCCAGGGTTAAACCGGCGCAAGACCTTGATTTTCCTGGCGGTCGACCGTTCTCGCGAGTGTTAGAGACTGCGATTTGCCGATCTTGTTCCTGCACTTCGTCGCCGAGCGACGCATGCGACAAATCCGCACGGGTACTCAAGACTTTAGTCGTATGACCGATAAGTCACTCAACAGCCGTTTCAGCCCGCATGGATGCGGCCCTTCCTGGTATCCCGCCATGTCCCTTCGCAACATGAATATCGCGCCTCGCGCGTTCACCGGTTTCGCCCTGATCGGCGGCCTGATGCTGATCCTCGGGGTGTTCGCCCTGAACCAGATGAGCAAGATCCGCGGCGCCGCCGAGGACATCACCACCAGCAGCGTGCCGAGCATCAAGAGCCTCGACGAATTCACGCAACTGACCCTGCGTCTGCGCGTGCTGTCCTACCGCTTGCTGGTGAACCGCGAGCCGGATGTGCAGCAGAAAACCATCGAACTGCTGGAGACGCGCAACCAGCAGATCCGCAAGGCCCAGGCCATTTATGAGCCGCTGATCACCAGTGCGCAGGAGCGCGCGGCCTACGATCAATACGTGCAGTTGCTGGGCCAGTACCGCCAGATCGAAGACCGGATGAAAACCCTGTCGCGCAACAATCAGGTGGATGAACTGCGCAACCTGCTCAACACCGATCTGCTGACCAATTCCGAAGCGGTCAATACCGTGCTCAACCGCTTGCTGGAAATCAACACCCAGCAGACCCTAGACACCAACCAGCAAGCCGCCGACCAGTATTCTTCGGCCTTCAACCTGGTGGTGACGCTGCTGGTGATCGCTACCGGTCTGACGATCCTGTTCGCCTGGCTGCTGACCCTGAGCATCACCAAGCCGATTTCGAAAGCGCTGGATGCGGCGGAAACCATCGCCGAGGGCAACCTGACCCAGCCGATCCACGTCGATGGCACCGACGAAGCCGGGCGCCTGCTGGCGGCCATGGCGAAGATGCAATCGAAGCTGCGCGATACCTTGCAGCGGATTTCCGGCTCGGCCACGCAACTGGCGTCCGCCGCCGAAGAGCTGAACAGCGTCACCGACGAAAGCGCCCGTGGCCTGACCCAGCAGAACAACGAAATCGAGCAGGCCGCCACGGCGGTGAACGAGATGACCAGCGCCGTGGAAGAAGTCGCGCGCAACGCCGTCAGCACCTCGGAAGCCTCGAAAAACGCCACCACCTCTGCCGGTGACGGCCGTGATCTGGTGCAGGAAACCGTCAGCGCCATCGAACGCATGAGCGCCGACGTGCAGAGCACCGCGACCCTGATCGGTGATCTGGCCAACGAATCCCGCGACATCGGCAAGGTGCTGGATGTGATTCGCGGGCTGGCTGACCAGACCAACCTGCTGGCCCTCAACGCAGCGATCGAAGCGGCCCGTGCCGGTGAAGCCGGTCGCGGGTTTGCCGTGGTCGCCGATGAAGTTCGCGCCCTGGCTCACCGCACGCAGCAGTCGACCAGCGAGATCGAGCGGATGATCGGCAGCATCCAGAGCGGCACCGAACACGCCGTGGATTCGATGCGCAACAGCACCGAACGCGCGGAGTCGACCCTGAACATCGCCCGTGGCGCCGGCCTGTCGCTGGACACCATCAACACCGCCATCGTCGAGATCAACGAGCGCAACCTGGTGATCGCCAGCGCGGCCGAAGAGCAGGCGCAGGTGGCGCGGGAAGTGGATCGCAACCTGGTGAACATCCGCGACCTGTCGGTGCAATCGGCGACCGGGGCGAATCAGACCAGTGCAGCGAGCAATGAGCTGTCGCGTCTGGCGCTGGATCTGAACAACATGGTTGGGCGGTTCAGCCTGTAAGAGGCAACATCAAGGGTTCCCTCACCCCAGCCCTCTCCCGGAGGGAGAGGGCGCAGATCGGGGGACTTTCAGATCTTGAGTTCGGCTCGATATTTCAGGTCGATGCATTTCGCAAAAGCGCCCCGATCAGTCCCCTCTCCCTCCGGGAGAGGGTCAGGGCGAGGGCAGTAATCGCCAGCCGAACCCGACACCCGAGAACGCCTGCGCAAAAACCTTTTTGACAGCATCACATTTCAACAGGTTAGAATCGCTGGCACGCAGACTGCATGGTCAGTTTGCGCCCGTCTTAACGCTTTCCGGAGTACTGCCTTTGAATGCGACGACCATCAACAGCCTGTTCTTGATCGGCGCGTTGCTGGTAGGTGCAAGCATTCTGGTGAGCTCACTTTCTTCACGCCTCGGCATCCCGATTCTGGTGATCATCCTTGCGGTCGGCATGACCGCCGGGGTCGATGGCGGCGGCATCATTTTCGACAACTACCCCACGGCCTATCTGGTCGGCAACCTCGCCCTAGCGGTGATCCTGCTCGACGGTGGTTTACGCACCCGGGTCTCAAGTTTCCGCGTGGCCTTGTGGCCGGCGCTGTCGCTGGCGACGGTCGGGGTGTTGATCACCACCGGGCTGACCGGCATGGCCGCGGCGTGGCTGTTCGACCTGAATCTGATCCAGGGCCTGCTGATCGGCGCCATCGTCGGCTCTACCGACGCCGCAGCGGTGTTCTCGCTGCTCGGCGGCAAGGGCCTGAACGAACGGGTGACGGCCAGCCTGGAAATCGAGTCCGGCAGTAACGACCCAATGGCGGTGTTTCTCACCGTAACCCTGATCGACATGCTCGCCAGCGGCCAGACCGGCCTGCACTGGAGCCTGCTGACGCACCTGATCCGCGAGTTCGGCATCGGCGGGGTGATCGGCCTCGGTGGTGGCTGGCTGATGCTGCAACTGGTCAACCGGATCAACCTTGCCGCCGGCCTGTATCCGATTCTGGTGATCGCCGGCGGTCTGGTGGTGTTCGCCCTGACCAACGCCCTGCACGGCAGCGGCTTCCTCGCCGTGTACCTGTGCGGTCTGGTGATCGGCAACCGCCCGGTACGCAGCCGCCACGGCATTCTGCACATGCTCGACGGCATGGCTTGGCTGGCGCAGATCGGCATGTTCCTGGTGCTGGGGCTGCTGGTCACCCCGCACGATCTGCTACCGATCGCCCTGCCCGCCCTCGGCCTGGCGTTGTGGATGATTCTGTTCGCGCGGCCGCTGTCGGTGCTGGTCGGGCTGCTGCCGTTCAAGGCCTTCCACGGCCGGGAGAAAGCATTTATTTCCTGGGTCGGCCTGCGCGGCGCGGTGCCGATCATTCTGGCGGTGTTCCCGCTGATGGCCGGACTGCCGAATGCGCAGCTGTATTTCAATCTGGCGTTCTTTATCGTGCTGGTGTCGCTGCTGGTGCAGGGCACGAGCCTGCCGTGGGTCGCCAAGTTGTTGAAGGTAACGGTTCCGCCGGAGCCCGCGCCGATTTCTCGGGCGGCGCTGGAAGTCCACGTCACCAGCGAGTGGGAACTGTTCGTTTATCGCCTCGGCGCGGAAAAATGGTGCATCGGTTCGCCCCTGCGTGAACTGAAAATGCCCGAAGGCACGCGTATCGCGGCCCTGTTTCGTGGCCAGCAACTGCTCCATCCGTCGGGTAGTACGGTGCTGGAAGTCGATGATTTGCTGTGTGTTATCGGCCATGAACACAACTTGCCGGCCCTCGGAAAACTGTTCAGCCAGGCGCCGCAACGAGGCCTCGATCTGCGCTTCTTCGGCGACTTCGTACTCGAAGGAGACGCCCAGCTCAAAGCGGTTGCCGCCCTCTACGGGCTGTCGGCCGAGGGCATCGATCCGGGCATGACCCTGGGCCACTTCATTGCCCACAAAGTCGGGGGCGCGCCGATCGTTGGCGACCAGGTGGAGTGGAACAACACCCACTGGACTGTTGCGGTCATGGAAGGGAACAAGATCGCCAAAGTGGGCGTCAGATTCCCCGAAGGAAGTCGCCCCGGCCCCGGGCTCTTCCTCTAAACTGCGTCCACTCTCACTTGCTTGCCCGGTCTCTATGTCTACCCTGCGCTCCTTTTTCGTCGCGGCCCTGCTGGGCCTGAGTCTTTCTGTCGGCCCGCTGCAAGCTGCCGAACCGCCGTCCAGCGAAGCCGTGCAGGCCAGCCTGGACAAGATCGCCGACCGCAAACTGCCGGAAGCCGATCAGAAGGCCCTGCAAACCGTCCTGCAAAACACGCTGACCCAGCTCGGCAACCGGCGTGACTACGAGCAGAAGCTGACGGATCTCAAGCAGCAACTGGCGACCGCGCCGAAGCAGACCGTCGAAAATGCCCGCGAGCTGACACGCCTCAAGGCCAGCGCAGTGGTGCCGGTGGCGCAGCGCTTCCCCAAGGAGACCATCCAGCAGCTGGAGCAGATGCTCACCGAGCGCGCAACCCAGCAAAGCGATCTGCAAAAGAGCCTGGCCGACGCCAACAGCCTGATCATCACCGCCCAGACCCGTCCCGAACGTGCCCAGGCCGAGATTGCCAGCAGCCAGACGCGCATCCAGCAGATCAACAACATCCTCAAGACCGGCAAGGACAGCGGCAAGACCCTCAGCGGCGAGCAGCGCGACCTGCTCAACGCCGAGCTGGCGGCGCTCAATGCACTGATGCCGCTGCGCCGCCAGGAACTGGCCGGCAACAGCACCTTGCAGGATCTGGGCAACAGCCAGCATGACCTGCTCTCGGAAAAATCCGATCGCCTGGACCGCGAGATCCAGGAGCTGCAAACCCTGATCAACCAGAAGCGTCTGGCGCTGTCCCAGGAAACCGTCACCCAGCAATCCATCGAAGCACAGAAGGCCGGCGGCAGCAGCCTGCTCGCCACCGAGAGCGCGGCCAACCTCAAGCTCTCGGACTACTTGCTCAAAAGCACCGACCGCCTCAACGAAGTCACCCAACAGAACCTGCAGACCAAGCAGCAACTGGACAGCGTGACCCAGAGTGACTCGGCCCTCGACGAGCAGATCAACGTGCTCAAGGGCAGCCTGCTGCTGTCAAAGATTCTCTATAAACAGAAACAGTCGCTGCCGCGGCTCAAGGTCGATCGCGACCTGGCGGATCAGATCGCCGACATTCGCCTGTATCAGTTCGAAGTCAGCCAGCAGCGCGAACTGCTGAGCAACCCGGCGACCTACGTCGACAACCTGCTCTCCACCCAGCCGCCGGAGCAAGTCACGCCGCAGTTGCGCAAAAGCCTGCTGGAACTGGCCAACACCCGCGCCGACCTGCTGGAACGGCTGAACCGCGAACTGAGCGCAGTGCTCAATGAATCGATCACCCTGCAACTGAACCAGAAACAACTGCTGAGCACCGCGCAAAGCCTGCGCGCGACCCTCGATGAGCAGATGTTCTGGATTCCGAGCAACAAGCCGCTGGATCTGGAATGGATGCGTGGCGTGCCGGAGCGCCTGCAACGTCAGGTCGACACCCTGCCGCTGGCCTCGAGCCTGAGCGAGCTGACCGACGGCCTGACCCAGCGACCGCTGCTGTTCCTGCCACTGGCCCTGCTGATCGGCGCGCTGCTGTGGCGCCGCAAGCAACTGTATGCGCGCCTGAACAAGGTTCACCTGGACATCGGCCACTTCAAGCGCGACAGCCAGTTGCACACCCCGCAGGCGATCCTGATCAACATTCTGCTGGCACTGCCGGTAGCCCTTGGCCTGGCGCTGTGCGGCCTTGCGTTGCAGATCGACGCCCGAGGCCAGAACGCCAACATGGGCGCGGCGCTGCTGCAAATGGCCCAGGCGTGGCTGGTGTTCTACACCGCTTACCGGATTCTTGCGCCGGGCGGCGTGGCCGAACTGCACTTCCGCTGGGAAAAGCCGCAAGTCGAATTCCTGCAAGGCTGGGTACGTCGACTCGGCCTCGTCGTGATGGCGCTGGTGTCTGTGGTGGCGGTTGCCGAGCTGCAACCGGCGGGGCTGGCCGATGACGTGCTGGGCATGCCGGTGGTGCTGACCTGCTACGCGCTGATGGCCTGGCTGCTCAGCCGCCTGCTGATCAGCAGCCCGACCCACGAAAACGCTTCGCTGTTCCGCAAGGCCGTCGCGGTGATGTTCACCCTGCTGCCGATCGCGTTGTTCGTCGCGGTGTGCTTCGGCTACTACTACACCGCGCTGAAACTCAGCGACCGCTTGATCAACACCCTGTACCTGCTGATGTTCTGGCTGGTGATCGAAGCCACCTTCGTGCGTGGCCTCGCCGTCGCCGCGCGGCGCCTGGCCTATCAGCGCGCCCTGGCGAAACGTCAGGCCGCGAAAGAGGCCGGTGATGGCGAAGCGGTGATCGAAGAGCCGGCGCTGGACATCGAGAAGGTCAACGAGCAGTCCCTGCGCCTGATTCGCCTGGCGCTGCTCGGCGGTTTCATCGCCGCGCTGTACTGGGTCTGGTCGGACCTGATTTCGGTGTTCTCGTACCTGGACAACATCACCCTCTACGAATACACCAGCGGCACCGGCGCCAACATGAGCATGGTGCCGATCAGCATCGGCGACATGCTCGGTGCGCTGATCATCATCGGCATTACCTTCGCCCTGGCGCGCAACCTGCCGGGCCTGCTGGAAGTGTTCGTGCTGTCGAAACTCAATCTGGCCCAGGGCAGCGCCTACGCCACGACCACGCTGCTGTCCTACGTGATCGCCGGGGTCGGCTTCGTCTCGACCCTGTCGACCCTCGGCGTGAGCTGGGACAAGTTGCAGTGGCTGGTGGCGGCGCTGTCGGTCGGCCTCGGTTTCGGCATGCAGGAGATATTCGCCAACTTCATCTCCGGCATCATGATCCTGTTCGAACGCCCGGTGCGGATCGGCGACACCATCACCATCGGCAACCTGTCGGGCACGGTGAGCAAGATCCGCATCCGCGCCACGACCATCACCGATTTCGACCGCAAGGACATCATTGTCCCGAACAAGACGTTCATCACCGGGCAACTGATCAACTGGTCGCTGACCGACACCATCACCCGGGTCACGCTCAAGCTGGGTGTCGACTACGGTTCGGATCTGGATCTGGTCAAGGAACTGCTGCTCAAGGCCGCCCGGGAAAACCCACGGGTGCTCAAAGAACCCGAGCCGCACGTGTACTTCCTGAATTTCGGCGAAAGCACCCTCGACCACGAATTGCGCATGCATGTGCGCGACCTCGGTGACCGCAACCCGGTGATCGACGAGGTCAACCGCTTCATCAACCGCGAGTTCAAGAAGCAGCACATCAACATCTCGTTCCGCCAGATGGAGGTCTACCTGAAGAACCTCCACGGCCAGGAATACAAGATGGTGCCGATCGAGCCGGAAACGAAAACCATCGTGCCGGTCGACGGCCAGAAGCCGCTGCAAGAACCACCGCCCGCCAAACTCGACTAACCGGCCTGTACCCAGCAGAATGTTCGGACATTCTGCTGGAGCCGGCCCTTGAAAGCCCTCGACGAACTGACCTTCGACAACCGCTTCGCCCGCCTGGGCGATGCGTTCTCGGCCCATGTGCTGCCCGAACCGATCGACAACCCGCGACTGGTGGTTGCCAGTCCCGCGGCCATGGCGCTGCTGGATCTCGACCCGGCGGTGGCCGACACTCAGGAATTCGCCGAGCTGTTCAGCGGCCACAAGCTCTGGGCCGATGCCGAGCCTCGGGCGATGGTCTATTCCGGGCATCAGTTCGGCGGCTACACCCCGCAACTCGGTGATGGCCGTGGCCTGCTGCTCGGCGAGGTGTACAACAACGCCGGCGAACATTGGGACCTGCACCTCAAGGGCGCCGGGCAGACGCCGTTCTCGCGCATGGGCGACGGTCGCGCAGTGTTGCGCTCGTCGATCCGCGAATTCCTCGCGTCCGAAGCGCTGCATGCGCTGAACATCCCGACGTCGCGCGCCGCTTGTGTCATTGGCTCCGACACCCCGGTATGGCGCGAGAAGCAGGAACGCGCGGCGATGGTCCTGCGTCTGGCGCCGAGCCATATCCGTTTCGGCCACTTCGAATATTTCTATTACACCAAGCGTCCCGAACAGCAGAAGTTGCTCGGCGAACATGTGTTGGCGCTGCACTTCCCCGAGTGTCTGGAGCAGCCGGAACCGTATCTGGCGATGTTCCGCGAAATCGTCGAGCGCAACGCCGAACTGATCGCCAAATGGCAGGCCTATGGTTTCTGCCACGGCGTGATGAACACCGACAACATGTCGATCCTCGGCATCACCTTCGACTTCGGCCCGTTCGCCTTCCTCGACGACTTCGACGCGAGCTTCATCTGCAACCACTCCGACGACCAGGGCCGCTACTCGTTCAGCAATCAGGTGCCCGTCGGCCAATGGAACCTCAGCGCCCTGGCCCAGGCCCTGACACCGTTCATCAGCGTCGAGGCCCTGCGCGAAACCCTGGGCCTGTACCTGCCGCTGTTCCAGGCTCACTACCTCGACCTGATGCGCCGCCGCTTCGGCTTCACCAGCGCCGAGGACGACGATCAGCAACTGCTGGAGCAATTGCTGCAACTGATGCAGAACAGCGGCGTCGACTACACCCTGTTCTTCCGCCACCTGGGCGAGCAATCACCGCAACAGGCGATCGCCCGCCTGCGTGACGACTTCGTCGACATCAAAGGCTTCGATGCCTGGGGCGAACGCTACATCGCCCGAGCCGCTCGTGACGGCGATGCCGATCAAGCGCAACGTCGTGCGCGTATGCATGCGGTCAATCCGCTGTACATCCTGCGCAATTACCTGGCGCAGAGGGCGATCGAAGCGGCGCAAGGCGGGGATTACTCCGAGGTTCGCCGGCTGCATGCGGTGCTGAGCAAACCGTTCGAGGAACAGCCGGGGATGGAGAGTTATGCCGAGCGACCGCCCGAGTGGGGGAAACATCTGGAGATCAGTTGTTCGTCGTGAGCAAGATCAGATAAACACATCGATCGGAACATTGAAGCGTTCTGCCAACCAGCGAACCTGGCGCAAGTTGAGCTTGCGCTTGCCATTCAGAATTTCCGAAACGACCGATTGAGTACCGACACCCGGAAGGTCGCTCTGAGTCAGGCCGTGTTCGCGCATCATGTAACCGAGAACCTCTTCGCCACTCGCTTGAGCCATAGGGTGATGGGTACGATCCCACTCTGCGATCCAGTCACCGATGATGTCGACCAGACTCATCAGCGGATGTGACTCATCATCGCCAGTGATTTCCAATAACTCGTCGACTGCCCGTACCAAGTCGTCGTAATCCTCTTCGCTCTTCGGTTTGCGAAGCAATGGAGAGACAAACTGCCAGTGCTCGGCAACCGTTTTGATCAAAGCACTCATACCTTTCCCTCCTTCCACTTTCCGCGATCATATTCGCGGTGATCCATTACGTGCTTTATGTAGAGCCGTTGAGATCGGTAGCTGACAAAAGCAATCAACCTCAGTTTGTTGCCACCAATATCGAAAACATGAAGCTCGCCAACCTTGTCGGTCGCGGGAAATATCGACTTCATCGCAGAGAAATCCTTTGGATAACTCCTGCTGCCAGACGAAACCACTGCGCCAACGCACTGGCTGCTTGTGGCCATTGTTCCTTGGCCTCTCGAATGGGTTTTTCACTGAACACATGCATGCAATATCCTTATCGCATTCTGCTATGGGGAGTTAATCACAGATCAAAATTATCGCAAGTTGCGATACAGCCAGACAGACCAACGGCCTCGACCGGTACAACTCAGCCTAGGCAAGACCTCAAAGGCTGCGCGATTGAAAATATGAGCAAACGTCTCCACTTAGCTTTTTATCAGCTCTCCATTGGATCTCGCTCATGACCACCCCACTCCTCATCCCCTGCCCCGCCTGCAACGGCCTCAACCGCATCCCCGCCGAACGCCTCGGTGATCAGCCCAAGTGCGGACGGTGCAAATCCGGGGTGTTGTTGAGCAAACCGTTCGAACTCAAGCAAGGCGACTACGCCAGCCAGATCAAGGGCGACCTGCCGTTGCTGGTGGATGTGTGGGCGGACTGGTGCGGGCCGTGCAAGTCATTCGCGCCGGTGTTCGAACAGGCGGCTGCGCAACTGGCGGGCAAGTGCCGGCTGGCCAAGCTCGACAGCGACGCCAATCAGCAGTTGTCGGCGCAGTTGGGGATTCGCTCGATTCCCAGTCTGATTCTGTTCAGGAACGGCCAGGAAGTGGCGCGGCAGAGCGGGGCGTTTCCGCTGCAGCAATTGATGGCGTGGCTGCGTAGCCAGGGCATCTGATCCCACTGTGGGAGCAGGCTCGCTCCCACAGGAAAAACCGTGTGCCCTGAAGACTCAGGCGTCTTCGAGCAGGTTGTGCAGCTCGACAAACTGCTGGGTCAGTTTGTGCCGGGGATCAAAGTGAATCAGCGGCGTGCTGGCCTGGTGGGATTCGCGCATCTTCACCGAGCTGGTGAGGTACACCGGCAGCACCGGCAATCCTTCGGCGATCAACTCGTCGAGCATCTGCTGCGGCAGGCTGGCTCGTGCCTGGAACTGGTTGACCACGATGCCTTCGACTTCCAGGCCTTCGTTGTGGTCGTCCTTCAGTTCTTCGATTTCCGCCATCAGCCCATACAGCGCCTGACGCGAGAAGCTGTCGCAATCGAAGGGAATCAGCACCCGATCGGCGGCAATCAGCGCCGATACCGCATAGAAGTTCAACGCTGGCGGCGTATCGAGGTAGATGCGGTCGTACTCTTCGCTCAACTCATCGAGCAACTTACGCAGCTTGTTGATCTTGTGCTTGGCCTCGAGCTTGGGCTGCAAGTCGGCCAACTCCGCCGTGGCGGTGATGATGTGCAGGTTGTCGAACGGGGTTTCGTAGATATCCGCCTGGTTTTTCTTGGCAAACGGCCCCGAGGACAGGGTCTGTTTGAAGAAATCGGCAATGCCCATCGGAATGTCGTCACCGGTGAGCCCCGTCAGATACTGAGTGGAGTTGGCCTGGGCATCGAGATCCACTAGCAGCGTGCGATAACCCTCGCTCGCGCTGACGGCCGCCAGATTGCAGGCAATACTGGATTTGCCCACGCCACCTTTCTGATTGAACACCACGCGCCGCATGACAAAACCTCCGTGTATCAAAGAATGACCGAGTGTAGTGGTGCGCAGCCCCGCTTCGCTACCTTCACGGACACGGACTACAAGGTCTGACGCAAATATCTGCATGCAATCAGGGCAAAGGCTGCCATTGATCGCCGATCAGCCCGACAGACAGCCCAGCGCCGATCTGCATAATGGCCAAGTGACATTTTTATCACGGTCCAACCGGTACATTTCGTTGCGCAAAATGTAACCAACATTTGCTACACACCCGTAGCACCGGGATAATGCGCGCCACTCAATGCCAAGCGCCACACCAGGCCTGCCACAGGCTGGTGAACCAGAGCAGCAATGAAGCCCGCAGGGGCGGGATGAATCTTCGTGATCAACTTCAACATCGCCCAATGGCGCGCGTGGGCTCCCGGGCTCGACAGCGTGGAGGCCTGGCAGGCCTGGAGCCGACAACCGGTCGTGCCCGCCAGCAGCGATGCCGCGCCCGATGTGTCGTTCCTGCCGGCCATGCAGCGCCGACGCCTGAGCCGGCTGGCCCGCATGGCGTTCAGTGTCGGCTGGCCGCTGGCCGAAGGCCGGGAAAACCTGCCACTGGTGTTCGTCTCCCGGCACGGCGAGACCCCGCGCACCTTCGACATCCTCAGTGATCTGGCCGACGAGCAGCCGCTGTCGCCGACCCAGTTCAGCCTGTCGGTACACAACGCGATCATCGGTCTGTGGTCGATCATGCGCGGCGAAACCAGCGAAATGACCGCCCTTGCCGCCGCAGGCGATGGCCTGGAACACGGCATGCTCGAAGCCGCTGCCCTGCTCGACGAAGGTGCGCCGGCGGTGCTGCTGGTGATCACCGAAGAACAGCCGCCCGCCGCCTATTCGACGTGGATCGATGACGTGCCGTTTCCTTACGCGGTGGGCCTGTTGCTGACGCCCGGTACCGACTGGCGGCTGACCCTGAACAGCACCACCGAATCACTGTCCAAAGCGCACTGGCCCCATGCGCTGAATCTGTTGCAAACCCTGTTCGGCCAGCAACCCCATTGCCAACATGCCTGGAAAAATCGTGTATGGACCTGGCAACGCAACCTGTGACCGAGAAAAACCGCGACGCCTACTACTGGCGCCTGCTGGCCACCGCCGTGAGCTTCGCCCTGTTCGGGTTGGGCGGGCTGTGCCTGCGCCTGCTGGTGTTTCCGCTGCTTTCATGGCTGCCCGGTGATGCCCTCACGCATCGGCAACGGGCGCGGAAGACCGTCAGTCGGCTGTTCTGGTTTTTCGTCCGGTTCATGGCCCGCACCGGGGTGCTGACCTATGACATCCAGGGCTCCGAGCGCCTCGGCCGGCCGGGGCAGATGATTATCGCCAACCACCCGTCGCTGATCGACGTGGTGTTCCTGATCGGCCTGGTGCCCCACGCCAATTGCGTGGTGAAGAAAAGCCTGTGGGAAAACCCTTTCACCCGTGGTCCGCTGGGCAGCACCGGCTACATCAGCAACGACGGCAGCATGGACATGCTCGATACCGCCGCCGAAGCCTTGCAGGGTGGCCAGACCCTGATCATTTTCCCCGAGGGCACCCGCACCCAGCCCGGCCAGGCGCCGGCCTTTCATCGGGGTGCGGCGGCGATTGCCCTGCGCGGTGCGAAAATTCTTACCCCGGTGATGATCAAGGTCAGCCCGACCACCTTGACCAAGGCCGAACCCTGGTATCGGATCCCGCGTCGCCGCGTGCATTTCAGTTTTCGCGTCGGGGCCGATATAGACCCACAGACTTTCGCCACGCAAGGCCCTGCGCCGCAAGCCTCGCGCAAGCTCAACGACTATTTGCATCAACTCTTTACCAAGGAGCTCGCCGAAGATGAGCGATCTGAACACCCCTAACCTGATGCGTGACATAAAACTGCTGATCATCGACGCCCTCGGCCTCGAAGACATCAGCGTCAACGACATCGGCGACGACCAGACGCTCTTCGGCGAAGGCCTGGGCCTGGACTCCGTCGACGCCCTGGAGCTTGGCCTGGCGATCCAGAAAAAGTACGGCATCAAGATCGACGCCGACGCCAAGGACACCCGCAACCATTTCACCAACGTGGCAAGCCTCGCGGCTTTCGTCACGGCAAAACAGGCAGCTTGAGACCGGACCATGCAAACTCGTGACGACATTTTCAACACCCTGCGCGATGCCCTGGTCGAGCTGTTCGAACTGGATCCGGCCCGCGTGAGCCTGGAATCGAATCTGTATCAGGACCTGGAAATCGACAGCATCGACGCCGTCGACCTGATCGATCACATCAAGCGCCAGACCGGCAAGAAAATCGCCGCCGAGGAATTCAAATCGGTGCGCACCGTCAGCGACGTGGTCGAGGCGGTCTACCGTCTGGTTCAGCCGGCCGCATGAGCCGACTGATCGGCCTCGTCCTGCTGCTGGCCGGCCTGCTGTACCCCTTTGCGGTGTATTTCGGCATGGAGCATTTCGCGCCTTGGCAGTTCGGCCTGCTGCTGGGCAGCCTGTGGCTGGCCCGCGCGCTGACCGGCGAGCGCAAGCCCGGCAGCCTGTGGATGGCCTGTGTCGCCATTGCGTTCTGCCTGCTGCTGGCGGCGTTCGACAGCCCGTTGCTGCTGCGCTGGTATCCGGTGCTGATCAGCGGCTTCATGCTGGTGCTGTTCGGCGTGAGCCTGAAATACGGTCCGCCGATGGTCGAGCGCCTGGCCCGTCTACGCGAGCCGCAGCTGCCGCCCGAGGCGATCCGCTACACCCGTCAGGTCACCGTGGCCTGGAGCGTGTTTTTCTTCTGCAACGGTTTGTGCGCCGCCCTGCTGACCCTGTGGGCGCCGCTGCACTGGTGGATGTTGTACACCGGTCTGATCTCCTACGGATTGATCGGCCTGATGTTTGCCATTGAATGGCTGATACGACAACGGGTAAGAGGACGCCCATGAATTGGATAAAACTTGAGCAATTGTTGCTCAAGGCTCTGCCGGAGCGCGCGGTCACCGACGCGCCGGCACTGGATCATGCACACCTGCGCGAACGCGCCCTGAGCCTGGCCGCCGGCCTGCAAGCCCGAGGCGTGCGGCGTCTGGTCGTGCACCTGGAAGATGCCGCCGAACTGGCGATCGCCCTGCTCGGTGCCTGGCGCGCGGGCGTCAGCGTGCTGCTGCCCGCGGATCTGCAAGCACAGACCCGCCAGCGCTGGGCGGCGGAGGTCGATCTGTGGCTGACCGATCACCCCGACGACACGCATCCAAGCCACTTCCAGCATGCGCCCTTGAGCGGCGCCGAACTGGATCTCGACCAGTGCCGACTGAGCCTGTGTACCTCCGGCTCCAGCGGCGAGCCCAAGCGCATCGACAAGACCCTGCGCCAGCTGGCCAACGAAGTCGAAGCCCTGGAGCAACTGTGGGGCGCGGATCTCGGTACGGCATGCATCATCGGCAGCGTCGCCACCCAGCACATCTACGGCTTGCTGTTCCGGGTGCTGTGGCCGTTGTGCGCCGGGCGTCCGTTCCTGCGCCGGCAACTGGCGTTCCCTGAAGATATGCAACGGGCCAGCCGCGAGCATCCGGCCTTCGCCTGGGTCGCCAGCCCGGCGCTGCTCAAACGCATGGGCGACAACCTCGACTGGCCGGCCCTGAGCGCCGTGCGCCGGGTGTTTTCCTCCGGAGGGGCGCTGCCCCTCGACGCCGCGCAAAGCCTGCAGCAACGCTTGCAGCAATGGCCGACGGAAATCCTCGGCAGCTCGGAAACCGGCGGTATCGCCTGGCGTCAGGGCGAACAACTGTGGCAACCGTTCGCCGCTGTCGAGCTGAGCCAGGACGCCGACGGCGCCCTGCTGATCGCCTCGCCGTATCTGCCTGCCGGGCATGTCGAACACACCGCCGACGCCGCGCGCATCGGCGCCGATGGCCGCTTCGAATTGCTCGGGCGGCTGGACCGGATCGTCAAGCTGGAAGAGAAACGCATCTCCCTGCCGATGCTCGAACAGGCCTTGGTCGCCCACGCCTGGGTCGCCGAAGTACGCCTGGGCGTGGTGCAGGAGAACCGCGCCTCCCTCGGCGCCTTGCTGGTGCTCAGCGAGTCGGGCCTGTATGCCCTGCGCGAACACGGCCGGCGCAGCCTGACCGAAACCCTGCGCCGGCATCTCGGCGAGCATTGCGAAGCCCTGGCCTTGCCCCGGCGCTGGCGCCTGCTGCGACAATTGCCACTGAACACCCAGGGCAAACTGCCTCAGGCCGAAGTCGAAGCGTTGCTGCTGGCACCCCGCCCGAAGGCGCCCGAAGTGCTGGAACAGGTCGAAACCGACGGCGAATGGAGCCTGCAACTGAGCGTACCGCCGGATCTGGCCTACTTCAGCGGCCACTTCCCCAAGGCCCCCGTACTGCCCGGCGTGGTGCAGGTCGAATGGGCGCTGAACCTCGGTCGTCAGTTGCTGAATCTGCGCGGCGCGTTCGCCGGCATGGAAGTGCTGAAATTCCAGCAACTGGTGCGTCCCGGCGATGAAATCCAGTTGCATCTGCGCTTCGACCCCGAGCGCGGCAAGTTGTATTTCGCCTACCGCAACGACACGGCCACCTGCTCCAGCGGGCGGATTCTGCTGGGGGCTGGCGATGCATAATCCCTGCGCGGTCATTCCGGTCTACAACCACGAAAGCGCGATCACCACGGTGATCGATGCGCTGCTCGCCCAGGGCCTGCCGTGCATTCTGGTGGACGATGCCAGCAGCCAATCCTGCGCGCGGGTGCTGGACGGGCTGGCCGAACGCGAGCGGGTGTATCTGGTGCGGCTCACGGTCAATCAGGGCAAGGGCGGCGCGGTGATGACCGGTTTGCGCGAAGCGGCACGGCTGGGGTTCAGCCATGCCTTGCAGGTCGACGCCGACGGCCAGCACGACTTGCAGGACGTCACCCGCTTCATCGAAGCGTCCCGCGCCCATCCGCAAGCGCTGATCTGCGGCTACCCGCTGTACGACGACAGCGTGCCTAAAGGCCGGCTCTATGCCCGCTACCTGACCCACCTAATGGTGTGGATCAACAGCCTGTCGCTGCAGATCCGCGATTCGATGTGCGGTTTTCGCGTGTATCCGCTGCCACCGACGCTGGCGGTCATCGACTCGGCGCGGATCGGCAAGCGCATGGATTTCGACTCGGACATTCTGGTGCGCCTGTCGTGGCGCAACCAGCCAATGCACTGGCTGCAAACCAGCGTGCATTACCCGCTGGACGGGGTTTCGCACTTTCGCCTGTTCCACGACAACGTGCTGATCTCGAGCATGCACACTCGGTTGTTCTTCGGCATGTTGCTGCGCTCGCCGCTGATTCTCTGGCGACGGTGGCGCCCATGAGCGTCGAGTCCGACAACAAGCATTGGGCCGACCGCGAAGAACGCGGCAGTTTCCTGCTGATGAAATTCACCGCGTTCGCCGCCAAGGTCCTCGGCCGACGCCTGCTCAGCCCGCTGCTGTACGGCATCGTCCTGTACTTCTTCCTGTTCGGCCGCACCGCGCGCCGGAGTGCCTGGCAGTACCAGCAGCGCCTGGCGGACTGGAGCGGCCGTGAAGACCTGCGCCCGAGCCATTGGCGGGTGTTCAGCCAGTTCATGGCGTTCGCCGACTCGATGCTCGACAAGCTCGACGTGTGGAACGGTAAGCTGCGCATCGAACAGATCGAAATCATCGACCCGGCGCTGCTGCGCAACCAGTTGCGCGGCAGTCGCGGGCAACTGCTGGTCGGCGCGCACCTGGGCAATCTCGAAGTGTGCCGGGCGCTGGCGGAGATCGGCGAAAAGGTCACGATGAACGTGCTGGTCCACACCAAGCACGCCGAGCAATTCAATCGCCTGCTGGGTGAGGCCGGGGCGACCAATCTGCGGCTGATCCAGGTCAGCGAACTCGACCCGGTGATCATGCTGCAACTGCACGAACGCCTGGAGCGCGGCGAGTGGCTGGCGATTGCCGGCGACCGCGTACCGCTGCATGGCGGGCGCAGCGTCACCGTGGACTTCCTCGGCCATCCCGCACCGTTCCCGCAAGGGCCGTGGCTGCTGGCCGGGCTGCTGAAATGTCCGGTCAATCTGCTGATGTGCCTGAAGAAGCCCGACGGCCATTATCGCCTGACCATCGAGCCGTTCGCCGACGCCGTGGAATGGAAGCGCAGCGAACGCGAACAGGTCATTCATCAGTGGGCGACCCGCTATGCCCTGCGGCTGAGTCACTATTGCCTCGAAGCGCCGCGACAATGGTTCAACTTTTACCCTTTCTGGAAGACCGATGACGACGCCAACCCATGAGCCGGTAACCTTCGGCGAACGCCCTTTGCGCATCGAAGACGTGCTGGCCCTGGCCAACCGTCAGGCGCCCGTGCAGTTGCAGAGCGACGCCGACTACCGCGAACGCATCGCCAAGGGCGCTCGGTTCCTCGATTCGCTGCTGGACAAGGAAGGCGTGATCTACGGGGTGACCACCGGTTACGGCGATTCCTGCGTGGTCGCGGTGCCGCTGCATCACGTCGAGGCGCTGCCCCAGCACCTGTTCACCTTCCACGGTTGCGGCCTGGGCAAACTGCTCGACGCCCAAGCCACCCGCGCGGTACTGGCGGCACGCTTGCAGTCGCTGTGCCACGGCGTCTCCGGGGTACGGGTGGAACTGCTGGAGCGTCTGCAGGCGTTTCTCGAACACGACATCCTGCCGCTGATTCCCGAGGAAGGCTCGGTGGGCGCCAGCGGCGATCTGACACCGCTGTCCTACGTGGCCGCGACCCTTTCCGGCGAGCGCGAGGTGATGTTCCGTGGCGAGCGCCGTGCATCCGCCGACGTGCATCGTGAACTCGGCTGGACGCCACTGGTGCTGCGCCCGAAAGAAGCGCTGGCGTTGATGAACGGCACCGCCGTGATGACCGGCCTCGCCTGCCTGACCTATGCCCGCGCCGATTACCTGCTGCAACTGGCGACCCGCATCACCGCGTTGAACGTGGTGGCGTTGCAGGGCAATCCGGAGCATTTCGACGAGCGTCTGTTCGCCGCCAAACCTCATCCGGGGCAGATGCAGGTGGCGGCGTGGCTGCGCAAGGATCTGGCGATCGACGCACCGACCGCGCCGCTGCATCGCTTGCAGGATCGCTACTCGCTGCGTTGCGCCCCGCACGTACTTGGCGTGTTGGCCGACAGCCTGAACTGGCTGCGCTCGTTCATCGAGACCGAACTCAACAGCGCCAACGACAACCCGATCATCGACGCCGAAGCCGAGCGCGTACTCCACGGCGGGCATTTCTACGGCGGGCACATCGCGTTCGCCATGGACAGCCTGAAAAACCTCGTGGCCAACGTCGCCGACCTGCTCGACAGGCAACTCGCGCTGCTGGTGGACGAGCGTTACAACCACGGTCTGCCGAGCAACCTGTCCGGCGCCAGCGCCGAGCGGGCAATGCTCAACCACGGTTTCAAGGCCGTGCAGATCGGCGCCAGCGCCTGGACCGCCGAAGCCCTGAAAAACACGATGCCGGCCAGTGTGTTCTCGCGCTCGACCGAGTGCCACAACCAGGACAAGGTGAGCATGGGCACCATCGCCGCTCGCGACGCGATCCGCGTGCTGGAACTGACCGAACAGGTCGCCGCCGCCACGCTGCTCGCCGCCAATCAGGGCGTGTGGCTGCGCAGCCAGGCCGAGGATGCCCGGCCACTGCCGCCGTCGCTGGCAGCCATGCACGCAGCCCTCGCCAAGGACTTCCCGCCGGTGATCGAAGACCGCGCCCTGGAAAGCGAACTGCGCCTGTGCCTGCAGCGCATCGCCGACCAGCACTGGAGGCTGCATGCGTAGCGCCGGAGTGCTTCACGCCGATACGGAAGTCCTCGTGCCGTTCTTCGACGTCGACACCATGCACGTCGTCTGGCACGGCCATTACGTCAAATACCTGGAAGTGGCGCGCTGTGCGTTGCTCGACAAGATCGGCCACAACTACAACCAGATGGTCGATTCGGGCTACGCCTGGCCGGTGATCGACCTGCAACTGCGCTACGTGCGCGGCGCGGTGTTCGGCCAGCGGCTGAACGTGCGCGCGAGTCTGGTGGAATGGGAAAACCGCCTGAAGATTCACTACCTGATCACCGACGCCGGGACCGGCGAACGCCTGACCCGCGCCAGCTCCGTGCAGGTGGCGGTCGAAGTCAGCAGTCGCGAGATGCAACTGGCGTCACCGAAAGTCTTCACCGACGCTGTGGAAAGGATGCTGCGATGAACCTGTTTACGAAATCCCTGAGTGTCTTGGCGCTGTTGCTGGTGTCGTCGCTGGCCAGCGCCTTCGACTTGCAACAGTTGAGCGAACAACTGGCGAAACCGGACGTGATCCACGGCCAGTTCATCCAGGAAAAACACCTGCGCGCCCTGCCCCAGCCGCTGCTCAGCAAGGGCAGTTTCGTCCTGGCGAAAAACCACGGCCTGCTCTGGCTGCTGAAAACCCCGCTGCAGCAGGACTACCGCATCACCGCCAAGGGCATCGCCCGGCGTGACGCCAACGGCTGGCAATGGCTGCCGAACAAGAGCGCCGGTGCCGAGCAGAACCGTTTGTTCCTCGCCGTGCTGCAAGGCGACAGCAGCGGCCTGCAACGGGATTTCGAGCTGGCCCTGAGCGGCGACGCGCAGCAGTGGAAACTGACCCTGACGCCACGCTCGGTGCTGCTCAAACAAGTGTTCAACCGAATCAACATCGACGGCGGCGCGCTGGTAAAAACCATCGAGCTGCAGGAAACCCAGGGCGACAGCACCGTTCTGCGCATGCTGGACAGCATCGCCAGTCAACCCTTGAGCGACGCGGAGCAACATGACTTTGCCGAGTGAACGCAGGCTGCCGTGGCTGTTCCTGATCCTGCTGCTGGCAGTCGTCGCACTGGGCGCCTGGCAGTGGCGCAACGGCGCGCCGCTGTCGGCCAACCTGATGGAACTGGTGCCCGGCACCCACCCGGACGCGCTCGAACTGCGTGCCGAACAGCGCATGCAGGAGCCGTTGAACCGGGAAATGCTGGTGCTGGTCGGCCACACCGACCGCCAGCAAGCCGTCGCCATGGCCCAGACCCTCGGCGAGCAATGGCAGGCCAGCGGGCTGTTTGAGAAAGTGCAATGGAACCTGCAGGCGGACCTGCCGGCGCTGCGCACGCAACTGCTGCACGGACGGCTGGCGATGCTCTCGGCCGATGACCGGCAACTGCTGATCGAACACCCCGACACGTTCATCCAGCAACGGGTGCAGGCGCTGTTCGATCCGTTCGCCGGCTTCACGCTGGTGCCGAGCCAGGACGACTGGCTGGGCCTGACCGGACGCATCCAGAACAACCAGCCGCAGCACGGCTCGGTGCAACTGGACATCGGCAGCGGCGCATTGATCGCCGACGCCGACGGCAAGAGCTGGGTACTGCTGCGCGCGCGTACCACCGGCAACGCCTTCGACATGAACCTGCCGCTGCAAGTCGCGACGCTGTTGCAACACAGCCGCGAGCAGGCCGCGCAATCCGGCGTACAACTGCTGGCCGCCAGTGGCCTGTTGTACGCCGCCAATGGTCAGCAGCAAGCCACCCGCGAGATGACCTGGGTCGGCGGCGGCGCCACCCTCGGCATCCTGCTGCTGTTGTTGCTCGCCTTTCGTCGCTGGCGGGTGTTGCTGGCGTTCGTGCCGGTGCTGGTGGGCATGCTGTTCGGCATGGTCGCCTGCGTGGCGCTGTTCGGCCACCTGCATGTGATGACCCTGGTGCTGGGTTCGAGCCTGATCGGCGTGGCGGTGGATTACCCGCTGCACTATCTGTCCAAGAGCTGGAGCCTCAAGCCGTGGCACAGTTGGCCAGCCCTGCGTGTGACCCTCGCGGGCCTGACCCTGAGTCTGATCACCAGCGCCATCGGCTACCTCGCGCTGGCCTGGACGCCGTTCCCGGCCCTGACCCAGATCGCCGTGTTCTCTGCCGCCGGCCTGCTCGGCGCCTACCTGTCGGCGGTGTGCCTGTTGCCGGCGCTGTTGAACAACCTCCAATTGACCCCGGCGCAATGGCCGCTGCGTCTGGCCGAACGACTGGTCAACCTGCGGGAAAAACTGCTGGAGCATGCGCAAACCCCAACGTTGCTGGCCCTGCTGATCGCCTTCTGCGTCGGAGGACTGCTGCAACTGGAAACCAGAAACGACATCCGCCAGTGGATCGGTGCGCCGCAGCATCTGACCGATGAAGCGCAAACCATCGCCCGCATCACCGGCTATCAGCCGACCAGCCAGTTTTTCCTGGTGCGCGCCGCCGACCAGCAGCAGTTGCTCGAACGCCAGGCCGCGCTGAGCGAACGTCTGGACCAACTGGTCAACCTCGACAAACTGCAAGGCTATCTGGCCCTCGATCTGTTGCTCAGCCCGGCCAACCAGCAACAGCAGGTGCGCGACGCACTGAACAGGTTGCCGCAGTTCTGGCAGCCGTTGCTCGACCTCGGCGTCCCCGAGGCGGCCCTGCAAGCGGAACTCAAGCAGTTGCAGGCGCTGCCGGTCGAGGACATCGACGCCGCGCTGGCCGGCCCGCTGGGTGAGCCGTACCGCACCCTGTGGCTCGGCCCGACCGACGACGGCGTGGCGGCGATGGTCAGCCTGCAAGGCCTGAACAACCCGGCGCTGTTGCGGGTGCAGGCGCTGGATTTGCCAGGGGTGACGCTGGTCGATCGCCTCGGCGACCTGAACAAGGTTTTCGCCCAGACGCAGGTCAGCGCCGCCGAACTGAAACTCGCTTCCTGCGCGCTGATTGTGTTGGTGCTGATGCTGCCGTTCGGCCTCGGTGGCGCGCTGCGCATCGTCGCCCTGCCGCTGCTCGCCGCGCTGTGCAGCCTCGCCAGTCTCGGCTGGCTGGGGCAGCCGCTGACGCTGTTCAGCCTGTTCGGCCTGTTGCTGGTGACGGCGATCAGCGTCGATTACGCGATCCTCATGCGCGAGCAGGTCGGCGGCGCGGCCGTCAGCCTGCTTGGCACCCTGCTGGCGGCGCTGACGACCTGGCTGTCGTTCGGTCTGCTGGCGGTGTCGAGCACCCCGGCGGTGAGCAACTTCGGTCTGTCGGTCAGTCTCGGGCTGGCGTTCAGTTTCATGCTCGCGCCGTGGGCCGGGCGCCACGCCCATGCCGTCGCGGTCACGGAGCCGGCAGCATGATGGTCATCGGGTTCTGGCTGATGGCGCTGGCATTGTTCGCCGTGGCGACCCGCGTCGGTCGGCATGTCGGCCTGATCCCGATTGTCAGCCAGTTGCTGCTCGCCAGCTTCGGCCTGCCGCTGTTGATGTACTTCTGGATCGAGCCGGGCTGGCACCTCAGCGGCGCCGAACTGATCGCCCCGGCGTGGCTGAAAAACCTCTACAGCCTGGCCTTCGCGCTGTTGCTCGGGCACATCCTCAGTGATGTGATCGACCTGCGCCTGGATCGCCAGAGCGTGAAAATCGCCGTGCCGAGTTTCGCCGTACCGTTCGCCTGTGGCCTTGCGGTGGCTTATTGGTTTTTACCGGCACAGCCGTGGATCCATTCGCTGGCCATCGGTCTGGTGTTTGCGATCACGGCGATCCCGGTGCTCTATCTGTATCTGCGCCACATCGACTACCCGCCCGCCGCCACCCGGCGTCTGGTGCAGACCGCGATCCTGATCGACCTGACCTGCTGGACCCTGTTCGGCCTCGCCCAGGGCAGCCTGCATCTGAGCAGCCTGCTGCTGCCGCTGGGGCTGGCCTGTACGCCGTTGCTGCTGCGCGTATTGGGGCTGCGCAAGCCACTGACCTTCAGCATCGGTTTCTTCGCGTTGCTGGTGGTCGCCGAGCATTTCAAACTCAACGCACTGATCTTCGGCATCGGCTACCTGTTGTGCATGGCGCTGCTCAAAGTGCCGCTGGTATTGCCGCTGCCGACACGCTGGATGAGCCGCTTGCAGACGTGGATCGCGATTCCGCTGATCCTCACCTTCGGCATCGTCCAGATCGACGTCCACAGTGCGCTGTCCAGCCTGAGCCTCGGTCAATGGGCGGCACTGCTGCTGTTGCCGATCATCAGCAAACTGCTGGGCAACTGGCTCGGCCTCGGCTGGGCCGGCGCGTCGTTCGAAGGCGCCAGCCGCTGGCGTGAAAGCGTGCTGCTGAACATTCGCGGCTTGAGCGAAATCGTCTTTCTGAATCTCTTGCTGCACCAGCAGCTCATCAGCCCGGCGCTGTATTTCGCGCTGATGCTGATGGGTTTGATCGCGACGCTGCTGCCGGCCCTGATCGGTCTGCACCGTGCATCGCTGCATCACGTCGCCGTCCCGGCAAGGAGTTCGCGTGCCAATCGCTGAAATGGAATCCCGTCAGGTGGTCATCATCGGCGCCGGCCCGTCCGGCGCCATCGCCGCCGCCCTGCTCAAGCGCAAGGGCCATGATGTGCTGGTGCTCGAGCGCGAGCATTTCCCAAGGTTTTCCATCGGCGAAAGCCTGCTCTGCCATTGCCTGGATTTCGTTGAAGAAGCCGGCATGCTCGACGCGGTATATGCCGCCGGATTCCAGCGCAAGACCGGTGCGGCCTTCGCCTGGGGCGAGCGCTACAGCGCGTTCGATTTCAGTGACACCTTCACCGCCGGCAAACCGACGACCTTCCAGGTGCAACGCGCCGACTTCGACCAGTTGCTGGCCGATCAGGCGGCGTTGCAAGGCGCGCAAATCCGCTATGGCGAGGCCATTGTCCGCGTCGATTTCGCCCAGACGCGACCGCAACTCGATGTACGCCGCGAGGACGGCAGCGAATACCGCGTCGAAGCGCAATTCGTGCTCGATGCCAGCGGCTACGGGCGGGTGTTGTCACGTCTGCTCGACCTCGAAGCACCATCGAATTTCCCGCTGCGCCAGGCGGTGTTCACCCACGTCGAAGATCACATCGACAACCCGTCGTTCGACCGCGAGAAAATTCTCGTCAGCATCCATCCGCAGCATCGCGACATCTGGTTCTGGACGATCCCGTTCAGCAACGGCCGTTGCTCGGTGGGCGTGGTCGCCGCAGCCGAACACTTCAACGGCCGCGACGCCGATCTGGATGCCTGCCTGCGCGGTTTCGTCGAGCAAACCCCAAGCCTCGCCGGGGTACTGCGCAACGCCGTGTGGGACACCCCGGCGCGCGCCCTCGGTGGCTACGCGGCCAACGTCAAGACTCTGCACGGTCCGGGTTTCGCGCTGCTGGGCAACGCGGCGGAGTTTCTCGATCCGGTGTTCTCTTCCGGCGTCACCATCGCCATGCGCTCGGCCAGCATGGCCGCCGCTGTGCTGCATCGGCAGTTGCAAGGCGAGGCCGTCGACTGGCAGAGCGAATTTGCCGAGCCGCTGAAACGCGGCGTCGACACCTTCCGCAGCTACGTCGAAGGCTGGTACGCCGGGACCTTCCAGGACGTGATTTTCCACGAGCAAGGCTCGGCGGACATCCGTCGCATGATCTGCTCGATCCTCGCCGGTTACGCCTGGGACGAACACAACCCGTTCGTCAGCGAAGCGCGCCGCCGGCTGAAGATGATTTCCGAACTCTGTGCAAAGGACGCCCCATGAATTACTTGAGCGACAGCTACGTCGAGGAAACCCGTTTCGGCTTCTGGTTCCTGCGCAGCCACACCTGGCAGCACCACGTGTTGCGCGTCGCGATCAATGATCTGCGCGGGCTGTTCGGCGAGTCGTTGCCCGTCAATCCGGTGCTGCTGGATGCCGGTTGCGGCCAGGGCAAGTCGTTCCGCCATCTGCGTCAGACCTTCGCTCCGCAGCGCCTGATCGGCGTCGACGCCGACCCGCATAGCCTCGAACTGAGCGCCGAAGAAGCCGCGCGCCAGGGCTTTGAAGTGGAGTTGATCGGCAGCGACTGCGCGACCCTCAACGTGCCGGACGCCAGCGTCGATCTGCTGTTCTGTCACCAGACCTTCCATCATCTGGTGGAACAGGAAAAAGCCCTGGCCGAGTTTTACCGGGTGCTGAAACCGGGCGGTTACCTGCTGTTCGCCGAGTCCACCGAGGCCTACATTGATACCTGGGTGATCCGCTGGCTGTTTCGCCACCCGATGCATGTACAGAAGAGTGCGGCGCAGTATCTGCAGATGATTCGCCAGCAGGGTTTCGCGTTCAGCGAGCGCAACGTTTCCTACCCGTATCTGTGGTGGAGCCGTTCGAAGGATTTCGGTTTGCTGGAGCGCCTTGGCTTGCGCCAGCCGAAGCCGTTCGGACAGCGGGAAGAAACGCTGGTCAACGTCGTGGCCCGCAAGCCGCTGGAAGAGGCTTCCTGATGTCGCACACAACCTGTGGGGGCGGGCTTGCTCGCAAAAGCGCTAGATCTATCGCTTGCCACGCTGGATGGTCGTCTGCATTCGCGGGCAAGCACGCTCCCACAAGGACGGCAGTGTGGCGACTCATGGTGCTCGCCTTCACCTTGCTGTTGAGCGCCTGCGCCAGCCAGGCCCCGCTGCCGGCCGGCAACCCGACGTTGCCTCTGCCGCTGCAACTGCACATCGAACGCGTGCAGGCCGAACAGCGGCAGGACTGGCTGCTGGTGATCCAGCGCGAAGGCCCGGGCATTCGCTGGTCGATGATGGATCCGCTGGGCATCCCCCAGGCCCGTCAGCAACTGATCGACGGACGCTGGCAGGCCGATGGCTTGCTGCCGCCCAACCCGGAAGCGCGAGAGCTGTTCGCTGCGCTGCTGTTCGCCCTGACGCCGTCCGGTGAACTGGCACTCAATTACCCCACCGCGCAGCAGCAGGGCGGGCAACGCTCCCTGCCGGCGCGCTGGGACATCCGTTATTCACAACCGTTGAGCTTCGAATTGAACCTGCCCCAAGGCCCGCAGTATCGCGTTTCTCCACTCGGTGAACCGACACCATGACCGCCTATCTGAATGCCCTCGGCGTGATCTGCGCCCTCGGCCGCGACAAGCAGGAAGTCGCGCGCAACCTGTTCGCCGGCGACTGCTCGGGCATGCGCCACGAATCCGGCTGGGTGCCCGAGCGCGAGCTGCCAGTGGCCGGCGTACAGGGCGCACTGGCGCCGATCCCGGCGCACTGCGCGCAACACAACAGCCGCAACAATCGACTGCTGCTGGAAGCCGCGTTGCAGATCCGCGCCGACATCGAACAGGCGATCCAGGCCTACGGCCGCGAGCGCATCGCCGTGGTGCTCGGCACCAGCACCTCGGGCATCGACGAGGCCAGCCAGGGTCTGGCCCGGTACATCCGCGACGGGCAGTTCCCCGCCGACTACGACTACCGGCAACAGGAGCTTGGCGCTCCGGCGAATTTCCTCGCCGAGTGGCTGCAACTGAGCGGCCCGGCGTATGTGATTTCCACCGCCTGTACCTCCAGCGCCCGGGCCTTGATGAGCGCCCGGCGGTTGCTCGATCTCGGCCTGTGCGACGCGGTGCTGTGCGGCGGCGTCGACAGCCTGTGCAAACTGACCCTCAACGGCTTTTCCGCGCTGGAAGCAGTGTCCGGTGAGCGCTGTAATCCGTTCTCGGCCAATCGCAACGGCATCAACATCGGCGAAGCGGCGGTGTTGTTCGTGATGAGCAAGCAGCGCGGCAGCGGCCCGGCCATCGCCCTGCTGGGCGCCGGGGCCAGTTCCGACGCTCACCATATTTCCGCTCCGGAGCCGTCGGGCCGGGGCGCCCTGCAAGCGATGCAAAAGGCCCTCGACCGGGCACAACTGCAAGCCACGCAGATCAACTATCTGAACCTGCACGGCACCGCCACCCAGCACAACGACGCCATGGAAAGCCTCGCCGTCGCCACGCTGTTCCCCCAGGGCGTGGCGTGTTCTTCGAGCAAGCCGATGACCGGCCACACCCTCGGTGCCGCCGGTGCGCTGGAAGCGGCGTTCTGCTGGCTGAGCCTGAGCGACGACAATCCCGACCACGCCTTGCCGCCCCATGTCTGGGACGGCCAGGCCGATCCGGCCCTGCCGCCGCTCAAGTGGGTGACCGCGAGCGAACGCCTGTCGTCCATTGCACCCCGCTACCTGATGAGCAACTCGTTTGCCTTCGGTGGCAATAACGTCAGCCTGATTATCGGAGACGCCCCATGACCGACTGGCCGCTCGCCGAACTGCTGCCCCACGCTGGCGACATGATTCTGATCGACCGGATCCTGAGCTTCGACGAAGAACAGATCCACACCCGCCTCACGGTCAAACCCGACGGCCTGTTCAACCTGCCCGACGGCAGCCTGCCGGCATGGGTCGGCATCGAACTGATGGCGCAAAGCGTCGCGGCCTTCGCCGGTTGCCACGCGCGGCAGAAAGGCAATCCGGTGGCGCTGGGTTTCCTGCTCGGCACCCGCAAGTTCGAGTGCAACGTCGAGTCCTTCCCGGCGGGCAGCGAACTGACCATCCACGGCATCCGCTCGCTGGAGGATGACAACGGCATGGGTGTGTTCGAATGCCATATCAATGCGCCCGGCATCAAGGCCAGCGCCCGGCTCAACGTTTTCCGTCCGCCCCAGGCAGCGCAGTATCTTGAACAGAACAAGGAGTCGCACGATGACTGAATCCATCCTGGTCACCGGCTCCAGCCGTGGCATCGGCCGCGCCATCGCCTTGCGCCTGGCCGAGGCCGGCCATGACATCGTCGTGCATTGCCGCAGCGGCGTGGCCGAGGCGCATGCGGTGCAAGGCGAAATCGAAGCACTGGGGCGCAAGGCCCGCGTCCTGCAATTCGACGTCGCCGACCGCGAAGCCTGCAAACGCATTCTCGAAGCCGATGTCGACACCCACGGCGCGTACTATGGCGTGGTGCTCAATGCCGGGCTGACCCGTGACGGCGCGTTTCCGGCCCTGGGCGATGACGACTGGGACGTGGTACTGCGCACCAACCTCGACGGTTTCTACAACGTCCTGCACCCGGTCATGATGCCGATGATCCGGCGCCGTGCCGCCGGTCGCATCGTGTGCATCACCTCGGTCTCGGGGCTGATCGGCAACCGTGGCCAGGTCAATTACAGCGCTTCGAAGGCCGGGGTGATCGGCGCGGCGAAAGCGTTGGCGATCGAGCTGGCCAAGCGCAAAATCACAGTCAACTGCGTCGCGCCGGGTCTGATCGACACCGCGATGCTCGACGAAAACGTGCCGGTCGAAGAGCTGATGAAAATGATCCCCGCACAACGCATGGGCACGCCCGAAGAAGTGGCCGGCGCGGTGAATTTCCTGATGTCGGCGGAAGCCTCGTACATCACCCGCCAGGTGCTGGCAGTCAACGGAGGCTTGTGCTGATGAAGCGCGTTGTCGTCACCGGCATGGCCGGCATCACTTCGCTGGGCAGCGACTGGGAAACCATCGCCGGCAACTTTGCGGCCAACCGCAGCGGCATCCGCCGGATGGACGAGTGGGATCGTTTCAGCGAGCTCAACACCCGGCTGGCCGGGCCGATCGATGACTTCCTGGTGCCGGCGCACTGGACGCGCAAGCAATTGCGCAGCATGGGCCGGGTTTCGCGCCTGGCGGTCGGGGCGGCGGAACAGGCCCTGGCCGACGCCGGATTGCTCGGCGACGAATCGATCAAGGACGGCCGCATGGGCGTGGCCTGTGGTTCGTCCACCGGCAGCACCGACGAGATCAAGGCGTTCGGCAACATGCTGCTCAACTCGGTCGCCGAAGGCCTCAACGCCAACTCCTACGTGCGGATGATGCCGCACACCACGGCGGCGAACATCAGCATCTTCTTCGGCCTCACCGGTCGCCTGATCCCGACGTCCAGCGCCTGCACCAGCGGCAGCCAGGGCATCGGCTATGCCTACGAGGCGATCAAGTTCGGTCGCCTGCCACTGATGCTCGCCGGTGGTGCCGAAGAACTCTGCCCGACCGAAGCCATGGTCTTCGATGCGCTGTACGCCACCAGCCTGAAAAACGATGCGCCGCACACCAGCCCGCGTCCGTATGACAAGGGTCGCGACGGTCTGGTGATCGGCGAAGGCGGTGGCATGCTGGTCCTCGAAGAGCTGGAACACGCCCTCGCCCGTGGCGCGCGGATCCACGCCGAAATCGTCGGTTTCGGCAGCAACGCCGACGGCCAGCACACCACCCGCCCCGAACAGGCCACCATGCGCCGCGCCATGGAACTCGCGCTGGAAGACGCCGGCCTCACGCCCGACGTCATCGGCTACGTGAACGGTCACGGCACCGCCACCGAACAAGGCGACATCGCCGAAACCCTGGCCACCAGCAGCCTGTTCGGCGAACGCATGCCGATCAGCTCGCAGAAAAGCTTCCTTGGCCACACCCTCGGTGCCTGCGGTGCGCTGGAGTCGTGGTTCAGCATCGAAATGCTCAACCGCGACCTGTACGTGCATACGCTCAACCTCGACGAGGTCGATCCGCACTGCGGCAAACTCGATTACCTGCGTGGCGAATTCCGCCAGATGCACCACGACTACGTGATGAACAACAATTTCGCCTTTGGCGGGGTCAACACGTCGCTGATCTTCCGCCGCTGGTCATAACCGTCGTAATCCAGGTCAAGGAGACCTCACATGCGCTTCAACAAACTCGCTGCCGCCGCCACCCTGCTGATCTGCGCCTTGCCGGCCGTCAGCCAGGCCCGCGACACGCCGGTGTTCCTGCCGTTCGACAAAGCCGTCGCCGAAGCGACCCGCACCGGCAAGATCGACGGCAGCGTGAAGTTCTACCTGGCCGGCAACACCCCGGCCGGCAAAGTCAGCGTCATCAGTCCCGGCGCCGTGACCAACAAGAAAACCAACGCGTTCAACAAGTCCGACACCGAAGCCTGCGAATGGGTGGTGCAGTCGGCAATCATCAGCCTGCACCAGGCCGCCAAAAACGCCGGTGCCAACGCCGTGACCAACATCGTCAGCTTCTACAAGAGCAACGAACGCAAAGACCCGACGACCTACGAGTGCCACGCGGGCGCGATCATGGCCGGGGTTGCGTTGAAGGGTGATCTGGCGACCGTGAAGTAATCGCCAGGAATGACAAAGGGCGCCGTTCGGCGCCCTTTGTCATTTCAGAGCATATTTTTACGGCCAACATTCACTGTCTACACTGGATGAATTCCCCACTCGCTACGTCAAGGAGATGACCATGCAAGTGAAAGCCCTGATCGCCGCCACACTGTTCAGCCTGCTCCCCGGCGCCAGCCACGCCACCAACCTCATGTACATGCCGTTCGAAACCGTATTGGCGGACGCGCTGCGCGCCGGGCGGATCGATGGCAGTGTGAAGTTTTATCTGGCCGGTAACGGGCCGCAGGGCACTCAGCAGTTGTTGCGCAGGGATGTGATCAGTGATCTGGGCACCAACGGTTTCAACAAGAGTGATCGCGATGCCTGCGAGTGGGTGCTGCAGTCGAACCTGATCAAGCTGCAGGCCGATGCCAAGCGGATCGGGGCGAATGCGGTGACCAATATCGTCAGCTACTACGACCAGCATGTACGCAAGGATCTGAATACGTATGAGTGCCGGGTGGGGATTTTCGTCGCGCGGGTGGCGTTGAAGGGGGATCTGGTGCGGTTGCCTTAGCCATTGCGGGCAAGCCCGCACATTTGGAACGCGTTCCCCCTGTGGGAGCGGGCTTGCCCGCGAAGAGGCCAGCGGCCATTAGCCGATCAAGGGTTCAACCTTGCGCGTGAGCAGGTCGACGAAGGCTTTGGCCATCGGTGACTTCTGGTCCTTGCGCTGTACCAGCCACACCGCCGAAACCGCCGCCGGATCCAGCAGTGGCCGATAGACCACACCGTCGATGCGCATCCGTTGATAGGACGCCGGCAACACCGAGACACCCAGCCCCGCCGCCACCAGACCGATAATGGTCATCGCCTCGCCAGCCTCTTGGGCAAAATGCGGACTGAAGCCGGCGTCTCGGGCCAGGCTGAGCAACTGCGCGTACAGACCGCTGCCATAGCTGCGTGGGAAAAACACGAACGGTTCGAGCGCCAGCGCCGAAAGAAACAGCCCTTCCTCGGGACCCTGCACCAGCGGATGTTTGGAGCTGAGCACCGCCACCAACGGTTCGCGCATCAGCTCCACGACACTCAACGAATCCGGCAGGCCAAGCGGGCGCATGATCCCGACTTCAATCGACTCTTCGACCAACGCATCCGCCACTTGAGTGCTGCTCATCTCCCGCAGATTCAGATGCACCGCCGGGAAGCGCTGGCGAAAGGAAAAGATCGCCTGGGGAATGGTCGAGTTGAACGGCGCCGACGAGGTGAAGCCGATCTTCAACTCACCGAGTTCACCAAGCTGCGCGCGCCGGGCCACATCCGCCGCCTTATCGACCTGCGCCAGCACCAGCCGCGCCTCTTCGAGGAACAATCGACCGGCTTCGCTCAGCTCGACCCGACGATTGGTACGCTCGAAAAGCCGTGCACCGACCTCTTGCTCCAGTGCCTGAATCTGCTGGCTCAGTGGCGGCTGGGAGATGCCCAGTGCCTGTGCGGCGCGGCCGAAATGCAGTTCTTCGGCAACGGCGATGAAGTAGCGCAGATGACGCAATTCCATGGAAACCCCATTAGGTCGTTAAAGCTATCAAACAGGTCGAACAATATATTGGATAGAAACATTAGCCAGCTATATGATTTTTTCATTGCCTGCCTGGCCGTGCTCCTCCGAGGTCTGATGTGAAAACTGCCGTTGCCCCCCTTGCCCATGAAGTCCCGCCCGCTGCTGCGGATGATGTGATGACGGAGCTGCAAGAGATCTACATCGAAAAAGGCACGCCGATGTTCATGCGCACGGTGCTGGCGCTGTTCAGCGGCGGTTTCGCGACGTTCGCCCTGCTGTACTGCGTGCAACCGATGATGCCGCTGCTGTCCCATGAGTACTCGATCAACGCGGCGCAGAGCAGCCTGATCCTGTCGGTGGCGACCGGCATGCTGGCGTTCGGTCTGCTGATCACCGGGCCAATCTCCGATCGAATCGGGCGCAAACCGGTGATGGTCACCGCGCTGTTCGCGGCCGCGCTGTGCACCATCGCCAGTTCGGTGATGCCGAGCTGGCACGGCGTGCTGCTGATGCGCGCGCTGATCGGCTTGTCGTTGAGCGGGCTGGCGGCGGTCGCCATGACTTACCTGAGCGAAGAAATCCATCCGCAGCACATCGGTCTGGCGATGGGCCTGTACATCGCCGGCAACGCGATTGGCGGGATGAGCGGTCGCTTGATCACCGGGGTGTTGATCGACTTCGTCAGTTGGCACACGGCAATGCTGGTGATTGGTGGTCTGGCGCTGATCGCGGCGGCGGTGTTCTGGAAGATCCTCCCGGAATCACGCAACTTCCGTTCCCGCTCGCTGCATCCGCGCAGCCTGCTCGACGGCTTCACCATGCACTTTCGCGATGCCGGCCTGCCGCTGCTGTTTCTCGAGGCCTTCGTGTTGATGGGTGCGTTCGTCACCCTGTTCAACTACATCGGCTACCGCCTGCTGGCCGAGCCGTATCATCTGGAACAGGCGTTCGTCGGCCTGCTGTCGGTGGTGTACCTGTCGGGCATCTACAGCTCGGCGAAAATCGGTTCGCTGGCCGACAAACTGGGACGCCGCAAAGTGCTGTGGGCGACCATCGCCCTGATGTTCGCCGGCCTCGCCCTGACGATGTTCACGCCCCTGTCGCTGGTCATCATCGGCATGCTGATCTTCACCTTCGGCTTCTTCGGCGCGCACTCCGTCGCCAGCAGCTGGATCGGTCGCCGCGCAACCAAGGCCAAGGGCCAGGCGTCATCGTTGTACCTGTTCAGCTATTACGCCGGGTCGAGCATCGCCGGCACGGCAGGCGGGGTGTTCTGGCATTGGGGCGGATGGAACGGGATCGGCCTGTTCATCGGCGCGTTGCTGCTGGTGGCGCTGATCGTGGCGTTGAAACTGGCGAAGTTGCCGCCTCTCGGTGGCGTTAAGGCCTGACCAAATCCCTGTAGAGAGCTTGCTTCCCTCTCGTCTCTGATCCATGTCTGACATTGGATCGCGCAAACAAAAACGCCCGGCACAAGCCGGGCGTTTTTATTGAAGCGCGATCACTCGTGATACTGCGCCGACAACTCGTGCACCGCGCGCAGGAAGGCGCCGGCGTGTTCCGGGTCGACTTCCGGGGTGATGCCGTGGCCGAGGTTGAACACGTGGCCGCTGCCCTTGCCGTAGCTGGCGAGGATGCGCCCGACTTCGGTGCGGATCGCTTCCGGTTTCGCGTAGAGCACGGTCGGGTCCATGTTGCCTTGCAGCGCGACCTTGTCGCCGACGCGGGCGCGGGCGTTGCCCAGGTCGCAGGTCCAGTCCAGACCCAGCGCATCGGCGCCAGCGTCGGCGATGCTTTCCAGCCACAGGCCGCCGTTCTTGGTGAACAGGATCACCGGCACCTTGCGCCCTTCGTGCTCGCGGATCAGGCCGCTGACGATTTTCTTCATGTAGGCCAGGGAGAACTCCTGGTACGCCGCCGCCGACAGGTTGCCGCCCCAGGTGTCGAAGATCTGCACCGCTTGCGCGCCGGCCATGATCTGGCCGTTGAGGTACGAGGTCACCGACTGTGCCAGTTTGTCCAGCAGCAGGTGCATGGCTTGCGGGTTGTCGTAGAGCATTGCCTTGGTCTTGCGGAAGTCCTTCGACGAACCGCCTTCGACCATGTAGGTCGCCAGGGTCCACGGGCTGCCGGAGAAACCGATCAGCGGCACACGGCCATTCAGTTCGCGGCGAATGGTGCTGACCGCGTTCATCACGTAGCCGAGGTCTTTGTGCGGATCCGGGATCGGCAGGGCTTCGATGTCAGCCAGGGTGCTGACGACTTTCTTGAAGCGCGGACCTTCACCGGTCTCGAAGTACAGGCCCTGGCCCATGGCATCGGGGATGGTGAGGATGTCGGAGAACAGGATCGCCGCGTCCAGTTGCGGATAGCGGTCGAGGGGTTGCAGCGTGACTTCGCAGGCGAATTCCGGATTCATGCACAGGCTCATGAAATCACCGGCCTGGGCGCGGCTGGCGCGGTATTCCGGCAGGTAGCGGCCGGCCTGGCGCATCATCCACACAGGGGTGACGTCTACGGGTTGCTTGAGCAGGGCGCGAAGGAAACGGTCGTTCTTCAGGGCAGTCATGTCGGCATCCGGAAAAAAAGTGCGGGCATTTTCTCAGAGCGCGACGCAAAAGGCACGGATGCAGGTCAGCCTTTTGTCTATCGGGTCAATTTGTCGCAATGATTTCGCTGATTTCAGCAACACCTGGAAACCAATGTGGGAGCTGGCTCGCCAGCGATGCAGGCATCTCGGAATGTCAGACTGACCGAGGTGATGCTATCGCTGGCAAGCCAGCTCCCACAGGTATTGCGGTGCAGTTTCGAACCGGGTTCAGACGCCCAGGTAATCCAGAATCCCTTCCGCCGCATTGCGGCCTTCGAAGATCGCAGTCACCACCAGGTCGGAACCGCGCACCATGTCGCCACCGGCGAAGATTTTCGGGTTGCTGGTCTGGTGCTTGTACTGACCTTGCTCAGGCGCAACAACGCGGCCCTGGCTGTCGGTCTGGATCTCGAACTGTTCGAACCACGGCGCCGGGCTCGGACGGAAACCGAAAGCGATGACCACGGCGTCGGCCGGAATGATCTCTTCGGAACCCGGGATCGGCTCAGGGCTGCGACGGCCACGGGCGTCCGGCTCGCCGAGACGGGTCTCGACCACTTTCACGCCTTCAACCTTGTCTTCGCCCACAATGGCGATCGGCTGGCGGTTGTAGAGGAATTTCACGCCCTCTTCCTTGGCGTTCTTCACCTCTTTGCGCGAGCCCGGCATGTTCGCTTCGTCACGACGATAGGCGCAGGTCACCGACTTGGCGCCCTGGCGAATCGAAGTACGGTTGCAGTCCATCGCCGTGTCACCACCGCCGAGCACCACGACCTTCTTGCCCTTCATGTCGACGAAATCTTCCGGCGACTTTTCAAAGCCCAGGTTGCGGTTGACGTTGGCGATCAGGAAGTCCAGCGCGTCGTAGACGCCCGGCAGATCCTCACCGGCAAAGCCGCCCTTCATGTAGGTGTAGGTGCCCATGCCCATGAACACGGCATCGTATTCGGCGAGCAGTTGCTCCATGGTCACGTCCTTGCCGACCTCGGTATTGAGGCGGAACTCGATGCCCATGCCGGTGAAGACTTCGCGGCGATTGCTCAGCACGGTCTTCTCAAGCTTGAACTCGGGAATGCCGAAGGTCAGCAGACCGCCGATTTCCGGGTTCTTGTCGAACACCACCGGGGTCACGCCGCCACGCACCAGCACGTCAGCACAACCGAGGCCCGCCGGGCCTGCGCCGATGATCGCGACACGTTTGCCGGTCGGCTTGACCTTGGACATGTCCGGGCGCCAGCCCATGGCGAATGCGGTATCGGTGATGTACTTCTCGACCGAACCGATGGTCACCGCGCCGAAACCGTCGTTGAGGGTGCAGGCACCCTCGCACAGACGGTCCTGCGGGCACACCCGGCCGCAGACTTCCGGCAGGGTGTTGGTCTGGTGCGACAGCTCGGCGGCCTGGAGGATGTTGCCCTCGGCCACCAGCTTCAGCCAGTTGGGAATGAAGTTGTGCACCGGGCACTTCCATTCGCAGTACGGGTTGCCGCAACCCAGGCAGCGGTGGGCCTGGTCGGCCGACTGCTGGGGTTTGAACGGTTCGTAGATCTCGACGAATTCTTTCTTGCGCTGACGCAACAGTTTCTTCTTCGGATCCTTGCGCCCGACATCGATGAACTGGAAGTCGTTATTCAGACGTTCAGCCATTGTTAAAACCTCATCAAACTCTTCAGGCGCATCACTGCGGGTTGGCACGGGTGCTGGAAAGCAACGACTTCAGGTTGGCAGCCTTCGGCTTGACCAGCCAGAAACGGCGCAAGTAATCATCGAGGTTCTCGGCGAGTTCACGACCCCACTCGCTGTCGGTTTCCGCGACGTACTCGTTCAGCACGTTTTGCAGGTGGCTGCGATAGGCTTCCATCGCTTCGCCGCTGATCCGCTGGATTTCCACCAGTTCGTGGTTGACCCGGTCAACGAAGGTGTTGTCCTGATCGAGCACGTAGGCGAAACCGCCGGTCATGCCAGAGCCGAAGTTGTAACCGGTCTTGCCCAGGACGCAGACAAAACCACCGGTCATGTACTCGCAGCAGTGATCGCCAGTGCCTTCCACGACCGTGTGGGCACCGGAGTTGCGCACCGCGAAACGCTCGCCTGCGGTGCCGGCGGCGAACAGCTTGCCGCCGGTTGCGCCGTACAGGCAGGTGTTGCCGATGATGGCGCTGTTCTGAGTCTGATAAACGCTGCCCTTCGGCGGCACGATGACCAGTTTGCCGCCGGTCATGCCCTTGCCGACGTAGTCGTTGGCGTCGCCTTCCAGGTACAGGTTCAGACCGCCGGCGTTCCACACGCCGAAGCTCTGACCCGCAGTGCCCTTGAAGCGGAAGGTGATCGGTGCTTTCGCCATCCCTTGGTTGCCGTGCTTGCGGGCGATTTCGCCGGAGATCCGCGCGCCGATCGAACGGTCGCAGTTGCAGATGTCCAGGTCGAACTCGGCGCCGCTGAGGTCATTGATCGCCGACGTCGCCATCTCGACCATTTTCTCGGCCAGCAGGCCCTGGTCGAACGGCGGGTTGCGCTCAACGCCACAGAACTGCGGCTTGTCCGCCGGGATGTGATCGCTGCCCAGCAGCGGGGTCAGATCCAGGTGATGCTGCTTGGCAGTCTGGCCTTCGAGGACTTCCAGCAGATCGGTGCGGCCGATCAGCTCTTCGAGGGAGCGCACGCCGAGCTTGGCCAGCCACTCACGGGTTTCTTCGGCGACGTAGGTGAAGAAGTTCACCACCATGTCGACGGTGCCGATGTAGTGATCCTTGCGCAGCTTGTCGTTCTGGGTCGCGACGCCGGTGGCGCAGTTGTTCAGGTGGCAGATACGCAGGTATTTGCAGCCCAGCGCGATCATCGGCGCGGTGCCGAAGCCGAAGCTTTCGGCGCCGAGGATCGCTGCCTTGATCACGTCGAGGCCGGTTTTCAGGCCGCCGTCGGTCTGCACCCGGACCTTGCCGCGCAGGTCGTTGCCGCGCAGGGTCTGGTGGGTTTCGGCCAGGCCGAGTTCCCATGGCGCGCCCGCGTACTTGATCGAAGTCAGCGGCGACGCGCCGGTGCCACCGTCGTAACCGGAGATGGTGATCAGGTCCGCATAGGCCTTGGCCACACCGGCCGCGATGGTGCCGACGCCCGCTTCCGCCACCAGCTTCACCGAAACCAGTGCGCTCGGGTTGACCTGTTTCAGGTCGAAAATCAGCTGCGACAAATCTTCGATGGAATAGATGTCGTGGTGCGGCGGTGGCGAAATCAGGGTCACGCCCGGCACTGCGTAACGCAGCTTGGCGATCAGCCCGTTCACTTTACCGCCCGGCAGTTGACCACCCTCGCCCGGCTTGGCGCCCTGGGCAACCTTGATCTGCAGCACTTCGGCGTTGACCAGGTATTCCGGGGTCACACCGAAACGGCCGGTGGCGACTTGCTTGATTTTCGAGCTCTTGATGGTGCCGTAACGCGCCGGGTCTTCGCCGCCTTCGCCGGAGTTGGAACGCGCGCCGAGGCGGTTCATGGCTTCGGCCAGGGCTTCGTGAGCTTCCGGCGACAGCGCGCCGAGGGAAATACCGGCGGAGTCGAAGCGCTTGAGTACCGATTCCAGCGGTTCCACTTCACTGATGTCCAGCGGCGTGGCGAGGGTCTTGACCTTGAACAGGTCGCGGATCATCGACACCGGACGGTTGTCCACCAGCGTGGTGTATTCCTTGAACTTGGCGTAGTCGCCCTGCTGCACGGCGGCTTGCAGGGTGTTGACCACGTCCGGGTTGTACGCGTGGTATTCGCCACCGTGGACGAACTTCAGCAGGCCACCCTGCTGGATCGGCTTGCGCGGACTCCAGGCTTCGCTCGCCAGGGCTTTCTGCTCAGCTTCGATGTCGACGAAACGCGCACCCTTGATACGGCTCGGCACACCACGGAAGCTCAGGTCGCAAACCTCTTCGGACAGGCCGATGGCTTCGAACAGCTGGGCGCCACGGTACGAGGCGATGGTCGAGATACCCATCTTCGACAGGATCTTCAGCAGGCCTTTGGTGATGCCTTTACGGTAGTTCTTGAACACCTCGTAGAGGTCGCCCAGCACTTCACCGGTACGGATCAGGTCACCCAGCACTTCGTAGGCCAGGAACGGATAGACCGCCGAGGCGCCGAAACCGATCAGCACCGCAAAGTGATGTGGATCGCGGGCGGTCGCGGTTTCAACGAGGATGTTGGAGTCGCAACGCAGGCCTTTTTCGGTCAGACGGTGATGCACCGCACCGGTCGCCAGCGAAGCGTGGATCGGCAGCTTGCCCGGGGCGATATGGCGGTCGCTCAGGACGATCTGGGTACGACCGGCGCGCACGGCTTCTTCAGCCTGATCGGCGACATTGCGGATCGCGGCTTCCAGACCGACGCTTTCGTCGTAGTTGAGGTCGATGATCTGCCGCTCGAAACCCGGGCGGTCGAGGTTCATCAGCGAGCGCCACTTGGCCGGAGAAATCACCGGCGAGCTGAGGATCACGCGCGAGGCATGTTCCGGCGACTCCTGGAAGATGTTGCGCTCGGCACCGAGACAGATTTCCAGCGACATCACGATCGCTTCGCGCAGCGGGTCGATCGGCGGGTTGGTCACCTGGGCGAACTGCTGGCGGAAATAATCGTACGGCGTGCGCACGCGCTGGGACAGCACGGCCATCGGCGTGTCGTCGCCCATCGAGCCAACGGCTTCATAGCCTTGTTCGCCGAGCGGACGCAGCACCTGATCACGCTCTTCGAACGTGACCTGGTACATCTTCATGTATTGCTTGAGCTGATCGACGTCGTAAAACGCCGAACCGTGGTCGTTGTCTTCCATGGTCGCCTGGATACGCAGGGCGTTCTTGCGCAGCCATTGCTTGTACGGATGACGGGATTTCAGGCGGTTGTCGATCGCATCGGTGTCGAGGATCTGACCGGTTTCGGTGTCCACGGCGAGAATCTGGCCAGGACCTACGCGGCCTTTGGCGATCACGTCCTGCGGCTGGTAGTTCCAGACGCCGATTTCCGAAGCGACAGTGATGAAACCGTTGGTGGTGGTGACCCAGCGCGCCGGGCGCAGACCGTTACGGTCGAGCAGGCACACCGCGTAGCGACCGTCGGTCATGACCACGCCGGCCGGGCCGTCCCACGGTTCCATGTGCATCGAGTTGTACTCGTAGAACGCACGCAGATCCGGGTCCATGGTTTCGACGTTCTGCCACGCCGGCGGGATGATCATCCGTACACCACGGAACAGGTCGATGCCGCCGGTGACCATCAGTTCGAGCATGTTGTCCATGCTCGAAGAGTCGGAACCGACACGGTTGACCAGCGGGCCGAGTTCTTCCAGATCCATCAGATCGTTGGTGAACTTGGTGCGACGGGCCTGGGCCCAGTTGCGGTTGCCGGTGATGGTGTTGATCTCGCCGTTGTGGGCGAGGAAGCGGAATGGCTGGGCCAGCGGCCATTTCGGCAGGGTGTTGGTGGAGAAGCGCTGGTGGAACACGCAGATCGCGGTTTGCAGGCGCTCGTCGCTCAGGTCCGGATAGAACGCGGCCAGGTCGGCCGGCATCATCAGGCCTTTATAGATGATGGTCTTGTGGGAAAAGCTGCAGATGTAGTGGTCGCTGTCGACGGCATTCGCCACCGACGAACGACGACGGGCGCTGAACAGCTTGACCGCCATGTCCTGATCGCTCAGGCCTTCGCCGCCGATGTACACCTGCTCGATCTGCGGCAGGCGCTCAAGGGCCAGGCGGCCGAGGACGCTGGTGTCGATAGGCACTTTGCGCCAGCCGATCAGTTGCAGGCCTTCGGCGAGGATCTCGCGGTTCATGTTCTCGCGAGCGGCTTCGGCCTTGGCCGGATCCTGATTGAAGAAGACCATGCCCACGGCATATTGCTTGGGCAGCGCGACGTTGAAGGTTTCCTGGGCAATGGCACGCAGGAACGCGTCGGGCTTTTGAATCAGCAGACCGCAACCGTCACCGGTCTTGCCGTCGGCATTAATCCCACCGCGGTGGGTCATGCAGGTCAGGGCCTCGATGGCCGTGGTCAAAAGGGTATGACTGGGCTCGCCCTGCATATGGGCTATCAGGCCGAAACCGCAGTTATCCTTGAATTCATCTGGTTGGTACAGACCTGCTTTCATAGACACTTTCTCACCAGGCTGCCTCTTTTCGAGGCAAATTTCTTTTCAATTCAACCACTTGCGCTCCGCGCCGAACGTACGCCGGCTTAGCGGGGGCAAAAGGGTGGTCATTGTACACAGCGACACAGACGCCCACAAATTTGACGACGAAATGTCGCAAATTCATGTCGCATTTGTGAAAGGTTTAAAGCGATCTGCTGTGCTAGTCAAAACTTTTTTAATTTTGACCGCAACGACTCAAAGACTACAGTGACGCAGACACCACAAGGCACGCAGTCTGTGGAGACGGCGCGCACTCGTGGAGATTTTGAGGTGCCGGGAGAGGCAGCCTGGGTAAGGCCGCCGAATCTTCAGCGAGTTGTAGCCAGTTCCTGTTGGACGCTGGCGACAGTGCGAGGCCAAGGTTTACCAGCCTGAACCTTCGCTGGCAAGGCCTTGATGGCAGAAACAGCCGCATCACGGTTGGCAAAACTGCCATAGGTGATCACGTAGAGAGGCTTGCCGTTGAGGACTTTCTTGAAATAACGGTACTCGCCGCCCTGCTCCTTGACGAAGTTCTGCGCGGTCGCTTCGGAGCTGGTGCCGAGGATCTGCACCACGTAGTTACCCGGTGCCTGGCCGGCGTACCAGCTGCCACCGGCAGCCTTGGCAACGGTCACAGGCTTCTCGGCAGGCTTCTCCGCCGGTTTGGCGGCGGCGACAGGCTTGGCCGGCGCTGGAGCAGGTTTGGCCACTGGCGCCGCCGGAGCAGGCTTGGCGGTCGCCACCTGGGTCGGTGCCGGGGTCGGCTTGGCGGCTGGAACCGGAACCGGGACCGGCGTAGGTGCCGGGCCTGCCGGAACGCCTGCCGGCGGCGCAGTGGTGGTCACGGTCGGCGGCGTATTGCTGGAGCCTTCGAGCGGCACACCATCGTCACCTTCGGTGATTCCACCCGCCGCCTCGGCCAACGGGCCGCGCATCACCGGTTGCGAGTTGCCGACCAGCGGCAACGGCATCGGCTGGGTGTTGCCATTGAACTCGACGGACGGCGCGCCGCCGGCCTGAGGCGTGCCCTGACCCAATGGCAGTTGCGCCTGTTCGTTGGCCGGCGCGCCGGTGGTCGGCGCCTTGTTGCGGCCCGGCATCAGCCAGGCGGCAGCGACCGCGACCACAACGACGGCGGAAATCGCCAATACGTGTTTCTTCGGCATGTTGAACCCCATACTTGGACGCTTGACCGCAGAGCGGCTGGCAATCATGGCTTCGATCATCGCATCGCGAGCGACCTGGTTGATGTTGCCAGGCCAGCCCTCGGAGCTTTCGTGAATATCAGAGATCTGATCCGCGGTGAAAAGTTCGATACCACGGCCGGCGCCTTCGAGCCGCTGGTCGAGGTATTCGCGGGTTTCTTCCTCGGTGTATGGCTGCAATTCGATGACGTGGAAGCGCTCTTCCTCAAGGTGCAAGGCCTCAAGCTGAGCGATCAGCGACGACTCGCCGAACAGGAACACATGCGGGCGACCTTCCGGTGCGCCGGCCCCCAATGCCATCAAGGCTTCCAGGGCGGACTCGTCGAGTTGTTCGGCATCGTCCACCAGCAGATAGACTTCCTGACCGGTCAGCGCCAGTTGCACCACTTGATCGAGGATGGCGTTGACTTCGGCCTGTGCCACGTTCAGTGCCTGGGCCACCTGTCGCAACACGCCGGCCGCATCGCCCGCACCACGGGCGGAGACAACGACGCTCTGCACCGATTGTTTGTTGGTACTGGCCACCAGCGCCTGGCGCAGCAACGTCTTGCCACTGCCCTGCGGGCCGGTGACCACCAGCAGCAACTGGCTGTAGCGGGCCAGGTGATGCAACTGCCCCAGCACCGGTTTGCGCTGGGCCGGGAAGAACTTGAAGCCCGGAACCCGTGGAGCGAAAGGGTCGTGACTTAACTGGTAATGGCCGAGAAACGCCTCGTCGGCATGCAAACTAGTCATCGGAATCTTATTAACCTTTAAGCTGAGCCAGGGCGCGGTAATCCGCTCCCAGCGTGGCCTGTAGAACCTCTTTCGGATAATCGTCGGTCACCACTGCTTCGCCCATCCGGCGCAGCAGCACCAGGCGCAGGCGACCGTCGATCACTTTTTTATCAATTGCCATATGTTCGAGAAAATCGGCTTCGGTCATCTCTTCCGGCGGAATCACCGGCAGACCGGCCCGCTGGAACAGGCGGATGCCGCGATCACGCTCTGCGTCGCTGATCCAGCCCAGACGCGCGGACATCTCCAGCGCCATCACAGTGCCAGCCGCGACCGCCTCACCATGCAACCAGACACCATAGCCCATGTGGGTTTCGATGGCGTGGCCAAAGGTGTGGCCGAGGTTGAGGGTCGCGCGCACGCCGGACTCGCGCTCATCGGCACCGACCACCGCAGCCTTGGCCGCGCAGGAGCGCTCGATGGCGTAGGTCAGCGCTTGCTGATCCAGATTGCGCAGCTTGTCGACGTTGTCTTCGAGCCAGGTCAGGAACGGCTCGTCGCAGATCAGCCCGTATTTGATGACTTCCGCCAGACCGGCGGAAAGCTCACGCGCCGGCAGGGTGTTGAGGGACGCCGTATCGATCAGCACCACGTTCGGCTGATAGAACGCGCCGACCATGTTCTTGCCCAGCGGATGGTTGATCCCGGTCTTGCCGCCCACCGACGAATCGACCTGGGACAGCAGTGTGGTGGGGATCTGGATGAAGTCGACGCCACGCTGATAGCAGGCGGCCGCAAAACCGGCCATGTCGCCGATCACACCGCCGCCCAGGGCGATCACCGTGGTGCGGCGGTCATGACGGGCGGTCAGCAGGCCGTCGAAGATCAGTTGCAGGGTTTCCCAGTTCTTGAAGGCTTCGCCGTCCGGCAGGACGACGGAAATCACCGAAAACTGCGCCAGGCTGCGGGTCAGACGCTCGAGATAGAGCGGCGCAACGGTCTCGTTGGAGATGATTGCCACTTGCCGCCCATGGATGTGCGGAGCCAGCAATTCGGGACGGTCCAACAGGCCTTCGCCAATATGGATCGGGTAGCTGCGCTCGCCTAGATCGACCTTGAGTGTCTGCATGAGTCCCCACGATGAAGATGAAGCAGGCGTCCTGCCTGGAATTATCGAATGTTCACGGCATGTGCCGGTATGACGCCGCTCGCCTGCCATCCGCCACAACCCTCGACAGGACGCCGAGGATAGCGCATTTGCGACGGCACTTTAACGGGGCGGAAGCTGCTGCAGGCGTTCCAGGATATCGAGCACCACCATGCGTGGTGGCCGCTCGTCGGTTTCCACGACGAGGTCGGCGATTTCCCGATACAGCGGATCGCGCAGCGCCAGCAGATCGCGCAGGGTTTTCGCCGGATCGGCGGTGCGCAGCAGCGGGCGATTGCGATCACGGGAGGTGCGACCGACCTGCTGCTCGACGGAGGCGTGCAGGTACACCACCCGCCCGCCCGCATGCAGGGCCTTGCGGTTGGCATCGCGCATCACCGCGCCGCCGCCGGTCGCCAGCACCACGCCGTCGAATGCGCACAGTTCGGCGATCATCGCCTCTTCGCGGTCGCGGAAGCCGGGTTCGCCTTCCTTGTCGAAGATCCACGGGATATTGGCGCCCGTGCGCAGTTCAATTTCCTTGTCGGAATCTTTGAACGGCAGGCGCAGCTCTTTGGCCAGCAACCGGCCGATGGTGCTTTTTCCAGCGCCCATCGGTCCTACAAGAATCAAATTTCGCACAGAATCAACGACTCACAGCAATCGCCTGGTTATTCATGATACGCGGAGTGAGGAAGACCAACAGCTCGGATTTTTTCTCCGAAACCACATCACGCCGGAAAAGGCGGCCAAGATACGGCACATCGCCAAGAAATGGCACCTTATCTACGACTTTGCTTTGAGTATTTGAGAAAACCCCACCAATCACGATGGTCTCGCCGTCATTCACCAGCACCTTGGCGTTGACCTCGTTTTTCTTGATCGGCGGTACATCCTGCACTTTGTTCAGGTAGTCCGGTTCGTCCTTGGTGACCTTGACCTCCATGATGATGCGGTTGTCGGGGGTGATCTGCGGCGTCACTTCCAGCGACAGCGAAGCCTCCTTGAAGGACACCGACGTGGCGCCGCTGGAGCTGGCTTCCTGATAGGGAATCTCGGTGCCCTTGAGGATTTTCGCGGTTTCCTTGTCGGAGGTGACGACCTTGGGCTGCGAGACGATTTCGCCATTGCCGGTCTTCTCCATCGCGGTCAGCTCAAGATCGAGCAACACGTTGTCGGTGATGAACGCGATGCCGATCCCGGAGGTGTTGTTGACCGTGCCCATGTCGACGAACGGCGAGTTGGTGCTGGTACTGCCCGGCGTCCCGATGGTGGTCGATGAGCCGTTGCTGACCCCGGAGGTATTCCAGTTGCCCTTGTTCTGGATCGAACCGCCCCAGCGCACGCCCAGGCTCTTGTCGTAATCGACGTTGGCCTCGACGATCCGCGCCTCGATCATCACTTGGCGCACCGGAATATCCAGTTGCGCCACGATCCGCCGCAACTCGTCGAGGCGATCCTGGGTCTGGTAGGCAATGATGTTGTTGGTGCGCTCATCGACGGTGATCGAGCCGCGTTCGTCGACCTTCGCCTCGGCACTGGTCACCGACTGGAACAGCTTGGCGATGTCCGTGGCCTTAGCGTAGTTGACCTGCAACAGCTCCCGACGCAACGGTGCGAGTTCAGCAATCTGTTTCTGCGACTCCAGCTCCTGGCGCTCCCGGGCGGCGATTTCATCCGCCGGAGCCACCAGCAGCACGTTGCCGATCTTGCGTTTATCCAGGCCTTTGGTTTTCAGCACCAGATCCAGTGCCTGATCCCACGGCACGTTTTGCAGACGCAACGTGATACCGCCCTGAACCGTATCGCTGGCCACCAGATTGAGATTGGTGAAGTCGGCGATCAGTTGCAGTACCGAGCGCACGTCGATGTCCTGGAAGTTAAGCGAGAGCTTTTCGCCGCTGTAGCTGTTGCGGTCAACGTTGCGCTTGCGCAAATCGTCGACGGTCATCGGCCGAATGCTGACGGTCAGCTTGTTGTCGGTCTGGAAAGTCGAATAGTCAAAAGCACCGCTGGGCTCGACGGCGATCGTCGCCCGATCACCGCTGACGCTGGAACTGACGAATTGCACCGGAGTGGCGAAATCCTTGACGTCCAGCCGCACCCGCAGTTTTTCGGGCAGTTGGGTGCGGGCGAAGTTGAGGATGATCTTGCCGTCATGCTCCTGAATGTCCGGGGCGATGGCGGGATCCGACAGATCGATGACGACATTGCCCTCACCGTCCGTGCCGCGCTGGAAGTCCACGCCGCGAATCGCCCTGGCCGTCGGCGCGAAGGTTCTGGCCGGCGCCGGCGCGGGGGTTGCCCGCTGCGCAGCGGTCACCGGCCGTGGCACGGTGGCCTTGGTGCCCTGCCCGACCACCACGAACAGCGTGTTGCCCTCGACCCGGGCGTCGTACGGCGTCAACTGGGTCAGGTTGATGATCAGCCGCGTGCGATCCTTGGCCTCGACCACCGTGGCGCTGCGGGCATTACCGCTGCCCAGATCGCGGGTCTTGACTGCCAACTGACTGGCAACGCCGGGCAGATCGAGGGCGATCCGTGCGGGCGATTCGGTGGTGTAGCCCTTGGGCTGCGGCGGCGTGCCATCGAACGACAGCTTGAGTTCGACGCGGTCACCCGGCAGCGCCGCGACATCCAGCGCCTTGAGACTGGCCGCCTGTACCATCGGCGAAAGCAGCGCTATCCATAGCGAAAAACCGAGGGTGGAGAAAATCCTGTTCATTGTTCGACTTCCACTATGAGTGCTCTTTCAAAGGAATGGTGCGCGGTCGCTCCAGCCAGGCGCCTTCGCCATCGGGAACGATTTCGACCACATCGACCTGGCTGGCGCTGATCGCGACGATGCGGCCGTCGTTGCGCCCCAGGTAGTCGCCGACCTTCAACCGATGCACCCCGCCCGCTCCGCGCAGCAGCGCAAAGGAACCGGAGGCATTGGCGATCGTGCCGACCATCTCGAATTGCTCGATGTTGAAACCTTCGAGGTATTGCTTGACCCGGTTGGGATCCGGCTTGACGTTGCGCGAGCCCCGCTGCTGGCCCGCCAGGTCGACCCGCACCTGGCGTGAAAACGGACTGCGCAGGTTGGCAGCGCTGTAGGTGAACGTCGGGTACGAGCGGAATGTCGGGGTGGGTTCGATCTTGCCCGGCGGGCGCAGGCGAACCTCGTTCATGTAGGCGTCGAGGTCCTGGAAGTCGTCATCGCCACAGCCGCTCAGCGCGAGCATCAATATCGACAGGATGAGAAAACGGATCGGGCTCATTTTTGCAGCCCCTTGTCGTTGTAGCGATAGGTCTTGGCGAGGATGCTCATGCGCAACTTCGGCCCGCCCTCGGGATTAGCCGGTGCCAGTTCGAAATCGTGCAGGGTGACGATCCTCGGCAACCCGGCGACGCCGCTGACGAACGTGGCAAGGTCGTGATAGGCGCCGGTGACGGTGATCTGGATCGGCAGCTCGATATAGAACTGCTGGGTCACCTCCGGCAACAGCTTGATCTCCTCGAACTCCAGACCGCTGCCCAGCCCGGTGCGGGTGATGTCCTCCAGCAGGCCCGGCACCTCGGTATCGCTGGGCAACTGGCGCAGCAGCACACCGAACGAGTTTTCCATTTCCTTCATCTGCTGGATGTACAGCTCCAGATTGGCCGCCATATGCGCCTTGCTGGCGAACTGCTCCTTGAGTGTGCGCTCCTCATCGCGCTTGAGTTCGAGCTGGCTTTCCATGTCGCTGATGAAAAAGTTATAGCCCAGCGCCAGCACCAGGATCATCAACAGCGCACCGGCCAGGCCTTTCACCGCCGACGGCCAGGAACCGATGTTGCTGGTGTCCAGATCGTTGAAGTCGACACTGCGCAGACTGCTGAGCCATTCGGACGGTTTCATTGGTCGTCCTCCAGGGTCTTGGGCCGGGTCTGGCGCACGGTCAGTTGAAACACGTTGGCCTGATCCAGTTGCCCGGCCGTGGTCGCCTTCACTTCATTCAGGCTCGGCGCGTCGAACCAGTCGGACGCATCGAGATTGCGCATCAGGTCGGACACCCGATTGTTCGATTCCGCCGCACCGTTGATCGACAGGGTGTTGCCGACCATTTTCACCTCGGTGAAATACACCCCGTCAGGCAGGGTGCGCGCCAGCTGATCGAAGATCCGCCCGCTGATCTGTCGGTTGCCCTGCAAGTCCTGGATGATGCGCATGCGCTCCACCAGTTGCTGGCGATGGGCCTTGAGGTCGCTGATCTGCTTGATCCGTTCATCGACCACGGCGATCTGCTTGCCGATGTAATCATTGCGCGCCACCTGGCGGGCGATGGCGTTGCCGATGATCTGGTCGGCGATGAACACCGCACCGACCGAGCCGACCACCACGCCGATCAATGACAGCAGAAAGCGTTTGCGCCGCTCTTCGCGACGCTCTTCACGCCAGGGTAAAAGGTTGATCCGCGCCATCAGTCGAAGCTCCTGAGCGCGAGCCCGCAGGCAATCATCAGGGCCGGCGCATCGCTCGCCAAGGCCCCGGCGTTGACCTTGCTGCTCAAGGCCATGTCGGAAAAGGGGTTGGCGACCTGGGTCGGGGTGCTCAGGCGTTGCTCGATCAGGCGATCCAGCCCCGGCACCGACGCCGTGCCGCCGGCCAGCAGGATGTGATCGACCGCGTTGTACTGGCCCGAGGCAAAGAAAAACTGCAAGGAGCGCGACACCTGTTGCACCAGCGCCTCGCGAAACGGCTGCAGGACTTCGCCGACATAGTCGTCCGGCAGACCGCCCTGTTTCTTCGCCAGCCCTGCTTGCTCGACGGTCAGGCCATAACGCCGCTGGATCTCCTCGGTCAGCTGGCGACCGCCGAACAGTTGTTCGCGGGTATAGATGATCCGCCCGTTGTGCAGAACGCTGAGGGTGGTCATGGTCGCGCCGATGTCGACTACCGCCACGGTCAGGCGCTCCTGGGAGGCTGCCAGTTGCGTGGCGAGCAGGCCGAACGAGCGCTCCAGCGCATAGGCCTCGACATCGACCACCCGCGCAGTCAGCCCGGCAAGGGCCAGCGCCGCTTCGCGAACCTCGACGTTTTCCTTGCGACAGGCAGCGAGCAGCACATTGACTCGCTCGGGATTGCGCGGTGAGGCGCCCTGGACTTCGAAGTCGATGGCGACCTCGTCCAGCGGATAGGGAATGTATTGATCGGCCTCGATCTTGAGCTGGTTTTCCAGCTCGTCGTCGGACAGCCCGGCGTCCATCTCGATGACCTTGGTGATCACTGCCGACCCGGCTACCGCCACCGCGACGGTCTTGAGCCCGGTGCGCGCCTTGAGCAGCACCCGTGACAGCGCCTGGCCCACGCCTTCGAGTTCGGCGATGTTTTTCTCGACCACGGCGTTCGCCGGCAACGGCTCCACCGCGTAGGCCTCGACCCGGTAGCGGTCGCCCTGACGGCTCAACTCCAGCAGCTTCACCGAAGTGGAGCTGATGTCGATCCCCAGTAACGTATTGGCTTTTTTATTGAAGAGTCCTAGCACTACCAATTCCCTATGACTTTCCGTGAGTTACGGACTCTGTAATGAGCATTGCGTTCCCTCGCCCCGTCTTGACAGAAGCGCAAATGACGCCCCCGGCGGAAAAGTGCTTATAATGCCCAGCGTTTTTTTCCGCTTTTTACTGCCCGCGCAGGCCGTTCTGTGTGTTCCCGGAACCCTGTCGCCAAATTCATTCTTTGCCCTGGATGTCCAAAAGCCTTGATTCGTCTGCTGAAATTTTTCGGTTGGTCCATCGTCGCCGTTTTCTGCGGACTGCTTTTAGGTCTCAGCGGCGCGTTTCTTTACCTTAGTCCGGGTTTGCCATCTGTGGAGGCGCTGAGAAGCATTCAGTTGCAGATTCCGCTCCGGGTCTACAGCAGCGACAACAAGTTGATCGCAGAATTTGGCGAAATGCGCCGTACTCCGATCCGTTTCGCCGACATTCCCCCCAATTTCATCAATGCGTTACTAAGTGCTGAAGACGACAACTTCGCCAACCACTATGGCGTCGATCCGAGCAGCCTGATGCGCGCCGCGACCCAACTGGTGAAAAGCGGGCACATCCAGTCCGGCGGCAGCACGATCACCATGCAGGTGGCGAAGAACTTCTTCCTGACCAGCGAACGCAGCTTCTCGCGCAAGACCACGGAAATCCTTCTGGCGCTGCAGATCGAACGGCAGCTGACCAAGGACGAAATCCTTGAGCTGTACGTGAACAAGATCTACCTGGGCAACCGCGCCTACGGCATCGAGGCGGCGGCGCAGGTGTACTACGGCAAGTCGATCCGCGAGATCAGCCTGGCGCAGATGGCGATGATCGCCGGCCTGCCGAAAGCCCCGTCGCGCTTCAACCCGCTGGCCAACCCGGCACGCAGCAAGGAGCGTCGTGACTGGATCCTCGGCCGCATGTACAAGCTCGGCAAGATCAGCGAAGCGGACTACACCGCCGCGGTCAACGAACCCCTCAACGCCAGCTATCACGTACCGACGCCGGAAGTGAACGCGCCGTATATCGCCGAAATGGCTCGCGCCGAAATGGTCGGTCGCTATGGCAGCGATGCCTACACCGAAGGTTTCCGCGTCACCACCACGGTGCCGAGCAACCTGCAGGAAATGGCCAACACCGCGCTGCACGAAGGCCTGATGACCTACGACCAGCGCCACGGCTACCGTGGCCCCGAGTCGCGCCTGCCGGGCAAGACCCGCGAAGCCTGGGCCACCGAACTGACCAAGCAACGCACCATCAGCAGCCTCGAACCGGCGATCGTCACCCAAGTCGACAAGAACGGCGTGCAAGTGCTGACCCGCACAGGCGAAGAGCATGTGGCGTGGGACACCATGAAATGGGCACGGCCGTTCCTCAACACCAACAGCATGGGCGCCGCACCGCGCCAGCCGTCGGATGTGGCGCAGGTCGGCGACCTGATCCGCGTGCAACGTCAGAAGGACAATTCGCTCAAGTTCAGCCAGATTCCTCAGGCGCAGGGTGCGCTGGTGTCACTGGACCCGCAGAACGGCGCGATCCGCTCGCTGGTCGGCGGCTTCGCCTTCGAACAGAGCAACTACAACCGTGCGATGCAGGCCAAGCGTCAGCCGGGTTCGAGCTTCAAGCCATTCGTCTACAGTGCCGCGCTGGATAACGGCTATACCGCCGCCAGCCTGGTCAACGATGCGCCGATCGTGTTCGTCGACGAGTACCTGGACAAGGTCTGGCGCCCGAAGAACGACACCAACACCTTCCTCGGCCCGATCCGTCTGCGCGAGGCGCTGTACAAGTCGCGCAACCTGGTTTCGATCCGTCTGTTGCAAGCGATGGGCGTAGGCAAGACCATCGACTACATCACCCGCTTCGGTTTCAACAAGCAGGACCTGCCGCCGAACCTTTCGCTGGCGCTGGGCACCGCGACGCTGACCCCGATGGAGATCGCCACCGGCTGGAGCACCTTCGCCAACGGCGGCTACAAGATCACGCCGTACATCATCGACAAGATCGAAAGCCGCAACGGCGACACCCTGTTCGTTGCCAACCCGCCAAGCGTGCCTCAGGGCGGCGCGGCCACCGATGGCATCGCAGCGCCGGCCACACCGGCATTCACAGTCAATGCGACGCCGGGCGAGGCGCCGGGCAGTGCGGCGGTGCCGCAGGCTCCGGCGGTGGCCGAGCGGATTGTCGATGGCCGTACGACCTATATCCTCAACAGCATGCTCGAGGACGTGATCAAGCTCGGCACCGGTCGTCGCGCGCTGGCCATGGGTCGCGGTGACATTGCCGGCAAGACCGGTACGACCAACGAATCCAAGGATGCGTGGTTCTCCGGCTACAACGCCGATTACGTGACCACCGTGTGGACCGGTTTCGACCAGCCGGAAAGCCTTGGTCGCCGCGAGTTCGGTGGCACCGTGGCGCTGCCGATCTGGATGAACTACATGTCCGCCGCGCTCAAGGACAAGCCACCGCACACCCAGGCCGAGCCGGAAGGCATCCTGAGCCTGCGCGTGGACCCGGTGAGCGGCCGTGCGGCAACGCCGAGCACGCCGGGGGCGTATTTCGAGCTGTTCAAGGCTGAGGACACACCGCCGTCGGTGAACGAGATTGGCAATGGCGCCGTGCCGGGCAGTCCGCTGCCGGCGGATGAGCAGGCGCCGATCGACCTGTTCTGATCCCAAGCACAGAAAAGCCCCGCCTTCGAGAGAAGCGCGGGGCTTTTTGTTGCTCCGGGAAACGCATTGCACTTCAAGCCAGCCCCTCACCTCAGCCCTCTCCCGGGGCGAGAGGGCGCCGACCGAGTGGTCTTGCGTGATGCATCGACCTGAGTAATCGAGTCGATTGCAAGTTCAACCTGGCACTTTCAGGTCAGTGCAGATTGACCATGCACTGCGGCCAGTCCCCTCTCCCTCCGGGAGAGGGTCAGGGTGAGGGCCGGTCTTGAAACTGGAATGCATTATCGCGACCGACACAAAACAAAAAGCCCCGACTCAAAGAGCCGGGGCTTTCGGTTGAAGCGTTACAACGACTCAGCCGTTGAACACGTCATCCACGCTTTTCAGCGGGTAGTTCTTCGGATACGGCAGGGTCGCCACGCCGGTCTCGATTGCCGCTTTGGCCACAGCATCGGAGATCACGGTGATCAGGCGCTTGTCCATTGGCTTCGGAATGATGTACTCACGGCCGAATTCCAGGGAGATACCACCGTAGGCGTCGCAGACTTCCTGCGGCACTGGCAGCTTGGCCAGTTCGCGCAGGGCGTTGGCGGCGGCGATCTTCATTTCTTCGTTGATGCGCTTGGCGCGAACGTCCAGGGCACCGCGGAAGATGAACGGGAAGCCCAGCACGTTGTTGACCTGGTTCGGGTAGTCCGAACGGCCGGTGGCCATGATCACGTCGTTGCGGGTGGCGTGGGCCAGTTCCGGGGCGATTTCCGGATCCGGGTTGGAGCACGCGAACACGATCGGGTTGGCCGCCATGCGCTTGAGCTGCTCGGCAGTCAGCAGGTTCGGACCGGACAGACCCACGAACACGTCGGCGCCTTCGATGGCGTCGTCCAGCGTGCGCTTGTCGGTAGCGTGAGCGAACACCGCCTTGTACTGGTTCAGATCGTCACGGCCAGCGTGGATCACGCCGGTACGGTCGATCATGTAGATGTTCTCGACCTTGGCCCCCATGCTCACCAGCAGCTTCATGCAGGAGATGGCGGCAGCGCCGGCGCCCAGGCAGACGATCTTCGCCTCACCCAGGGTTTTGCCAGCGATTTCCAGGGCGTTGATCATGCCGGCGGCGGTCACGATCGCGGTGCCGTGCTGGTCATCGTGGAACACCGGAATGTCGCACTGCTCGATCAGAGCGCGTTCGATCTCGAAGCACTCAGGTGCCTTGATGTCTTCCAGGTTGATGCCACCGAAGGTGATGGAGATGCGCTTGACGGTGTCGATGAAGGCTTGCGGGCTTTCGGAGTCGACTTCGATGTCGAACACGTCGATACCGGCAAAGCGCTTGAACAGCACGCCTTTACCTTCCATCACAGGCTTGGAAGCCAGTGGGCCGAGGTTGCCCAGGCCGAGAATCGCGGTGCCATCGGAAATGACTGCAACCAGGTTGCCTTTGCCGGTGTACTTGTAAGCCAGTTCCGGATCGCGGGCGATCTCGCGCACGGGTTCGGCTACGCCGGGGCTGTAGGCCAGCGACAGGTCGCGAGCGGTAGCAGTGGCCTTGGTGAGCTCGACACTCAGCTTTCCTGGACGAGGATTGGCATGATATTCGAGAGCGGCAGTTTTCAGATCAGACATGTGGGCATTCCGCTTTTACTGTTGGACAGACTGGTCAGCGAGGATACGCGCCTCGCAAAGTCCCCACAAGACTGCCCGGTCACCCCTGTCAAGCGCCCTGCCCTACGACTTTGGGCCAAGAGCCACGGCGCACAAGGGCTTGACTGTTCACAATCAGCCGAAAAAATGTCTACAATTTTATTCAGCGGGACAACTCAAGCATGGACGAATCGGTTAATGGCAGCAGCCAGCGCGCCTGACCTGTTTTGAGTCCGCCACGTCGTGAGCGGTCAACGATCCAGCCACGAGCCTCGATCTGCCTGCCCTGCATGGCCAGCAAACGTGCGTTGTCGAATTGTTCGACCAGATTGGGCGCAACACGCAGCACCAGATCGCCCTGCAATTCGATGAAAATTCCGCCACGATTGCGCTGAATCTTGCTCACACGCCCGCCGACCACGGCGAAACCCGAGCGCTGAATCTGCTCCGCTTTCAGTACAGGAGACTGACGCCAGATACCTCGACCCGCACGCCGCGCCTCACGCTCGGCCGCTTGCTGACACGCGACGAGATCGACATTCGGCGCCACCGCGACCTGAAAACCGAGGCCATCGGCGAGCATTTGCGCTTCAAGATTGACGCCACTGGCGCTGTAGAGGTGGGCAAGGGTGCGGCCATAATGATCTTTTGCCTCTTTGCCAGGCAGTAATCCGACCCGCCCGCCGCTGTCGGCCACCAGCGCCTCAAGACGTTTGCGCGCCGCGACGGCGAACGGCTCATCGCTGCGGCCCTGCTTGCCCAGTTCGGGCGTGTTGAGCCCGATCATCCGCACGCTGCGACCATCGCTCAGGCGCAAGGTGTCGCCATCCACCACCCGTTGCACGGCGACACTGCTCAGTCCCGAAGGCGTCGGACACAAGGCCTGGGCGCCAGGCAGCCAAATCGCGGACACAAAAAAGGCGCCCGCAAGGGACGCCTTTTTCATCAGACCGGAAAAGCCGTTGAGGTTTTCCAGAATGAGGGGCCTTAGGCCTTTTTCGCGCCGAAAGCACCGAAACGGTCGGCGAACTTCTGAACGCGACCACCGGTGTCCAGAGTCTTCTGCTTACCGGTGTAGAACGGGTGGCATTCGTTGCAAACGTCGATCGCCAGGGCTTTACCGAAGGTCGAACGCGTTTCGAATTTGTTGCCGCAGCTGCAGGTAACTTCAACTGCTGGGTAATTCGGGTGGATATCAGCTTTCATGATGTATTCCTCAGGCTAGCGTGCCGCCACCCAACACTATTGTTGAATACCGCACGTAATTAGGCCGCGGATTCTACCAGACAATGTCAATCGCGCAAGCTGTCCCTCAAACCGGTCGTCTGCTAGGCTCCCGGCCCAATACGCCATGCATCACCCTTCCCCGCCGATCGAGATCCCCCTGCGTGCCCGACGCCATTCTGCGCCTCGCCCTGCCTTCGCCTTTGCGCCGCCTGTTCGATTATCGAGCCCCGGCCGGGATCAAACGCGCCCAGTTGCAACCGGGCATGCGTTTGCGAGTGCCGTTCGGTCGGCGGGAAATGATCGGGATTCTGGTCGAGGTCAGCGACACCAGCGAAGTGCCGGCGGAAAAACTCAAACCGGCGCTGGCCCTGCTCGACGCCACCGCGCCGCTGCCGCCAGCGCTGTTCAGGCTGTGCCTGTGGACGGCCCAGTATTATCAGCACAGCCTCGGCGACACCCTGAACTGGGCGCTGCCGGTGCTGCTGCGCCAGGGTGAACTGGCCGAGGCTCGTCAGGAACGCTTCTGGTCGGTCGCCCCCGGCGCCAGCCTCGACGATCCGCGCATCGCCCGCGCGCCGCGCCAGCGTGAAGCCTTGGCGACCCTGGCCCAGCACCCCCATGGCGTCGCCCATCAGCTGTTGAGCAAACTGATGCTGAGCAAGGACAGCCTCGATTTGTTGCTGGCCAAGGATCTGGTCCAGGTCGAGGTGCGCCGGCATGCCCCCGGTGCGCGCCACGAACACTGGCTGGCCCAGCCGGAACTGCCGCTCAACCCCGAGCAACGTGCCGCTTATGAAGCAATCCGCGCCGGGTTCGACAGCTACCACGCGTTCCTGCTGGCCGGGGTCACCGGCAGCGGCAAGACCGAAGTCTATTTGCAGTTGATCCGCGAAACCCTTGAAGCCGGCAAGCAGGCACTGGTGCTGATCCCGGAGATCAACCTCGGCCCACAGACCCTGGCGCGCTTCGAGCAGCGTTTCAACGCGCGCATCGCCCTGCTGCATTCGGCGGTCAATGATCGCGAGCGTCTCGACGCCTGGCTCGCCGCCCGGGACGGCGAGGCCGACATTATTATCGGCACCCGCTCGGCGCTGTTCACCCCGATGAAACATCCGGGGCTGATCATCATCGATGAAGAACACGACGGCTCTTATAAACAGCAGGAAGGCCTGCGTTATCACGCCCGGGACCTGGCGCTGGTGCGTGCGCGGCAGGAAAACATCCCGATTGTCCTCGGCTCCGCGACGCCATCGCTGGAAAGCCTGCACAACGCCTACACCGGCCGGTATGGCCTGCTGCACATGAACGAGCGTGCCGGCGGCGCCAAGCCACCCCGATTCCTGCGGCTGGATGTAAAAAGCCGGCCACTGGACAGCGGCATTTCGGGGCCGATGCAACAAGCCATCGGCCAGACCCTCGCTGCCGGCCAACAAGTGCTGGTATTCCTCAACCGCCGGGGGTTTGCCCCGACCCTGTTGTGCCACGACTGCGGCTGGATGTCCGAGTGTCAGCGCTGCGACGCACGGATGACGGTACACCAGCGTTACGGCGAACTGCGCTGCCATCACTGCGGTTACGTCGAGCGCGTGCCGCGCCAGTGCCCGAAGTGCAACAAGGTCGATCTGCGCCCGGTGGGCGCCGGCACCGAACGCGCCGAGGAGCGGCTGGCGATTCTGTTCCCGGACTACCCGGTGCTGCGGGTCGACCGCGACAGCACCTCGCGCAAGGACGCGATGAACCAGTTGTTCGCGACGATCCAGAAAGGCCAGCCGTGCATTCTGGTCGGCACCCAGATGCTGGCCAAGGGTCACCACTTTCCACGGGTGACGCTGGTGTCGATCCTCGACGCCGACGGCGGGCTGTTTTCCGGCGACTTCCGTGCCAGCGAGCGCATGGCGCAACTGATCGTCCAGGTCGCCGGGCGCGCCGGGCGGGCGGAAGAACCGGGCAAAGTGATTATCCAAACGCACCTGGCCGACCATCCTTTATTGGTGCAACTGACTGAGCAGGGTTACTTCGCCTTCGCCGAACAAGCCCTGAGCGAGCGCCGCGCCGCCGGCCTGCCACCGTTCGCTCATCTGGCGCTGTTGCGCGCCGAAGCGCACAAGCCGGGACAGGCCGAAGGCTTTCTGGATGAGGCCTGCAGCGAGGCCGAGCGCTTGCTGGCCGAGCAGAGCCTGAGCGGCATCGAGCTGCTGGGGCCGGTGCCGGCGCCGATGGAGCGACGGGCCGGGCGTTTCCGCGCCCAGCTTCTGTTACAAGCCACGGCCCGGGCGCCGCTGCATCGGTTGCTCGCCCGTTGGTTGCTGGCGCTGGAGCAGATGCCGAGCGGGCGGGCGGTGCGCTGGTCGCTGGACGTGGACCCGGTCGATTTGTATTGATCTGAAGATTGCCGGCTCGCGAAAGCGCGCTATTTGTCACCACACATCCACATCCTGCCTGCTAAGGTTGGCAAGCCCGTCTTCGCAACGGATAATGCCCAGTTTTTCCACCCGCGCATCGATGCGCCGCCGCGCCAGCGGTCGAAAGAGAAGACCATGAAAGACACCATTCGCCAGCTGATCCAACAAGCCCTCACCCAACTCGTCAACGAAGGTGTGTTGCCTGAAGGCCTGACGCCGGCGATCCAGGTGGAAAACGCCCGGGACAAGACCCACGGCGACTTCGCCAGCAACATCGCGATGATGCTCGCCAAGCCGGCCGGCATGAAGCCGCGTGATCTGGCGGAAAAACTCATCGCCGCCCTGCCGGCCGACGAAAACGTCAGCAAGGCGGAAATCGCCGGCCCGGGCTTCATCAATTTCTTCCAGAACACCCAGGCGCTGGCCAACCGCCTCGACGCCGCCCTGGCCGATGAGCGTATCGGCGTGCGCAAGGCCGGTCCTGCGCAACGCACCGTGGTCGACCTGTCGGCACCGAACCTGGCCAAGGAAATGCACGTCGGCCACCTGCGTTCGACCATCATTGGCGACGGCGTGGCCCGCGTCCTCGAATTCCTCGGCGACGAAGTGATCCGCCAGAACCACGTAGGCGACTGGGGCACGCAGTTCGGCATGCTGATGGCCTACCTGCAGGAAAACCCGATCACCAGCGACGAACTGTCGGACCTGGAAAACTTCTACCGCGCCGCCAAACAGCGTTTCGACGAATCGCCCGAGTTCGCCGACCGCGCCCGTGGCCTGGTGGTCAAGCTGCAGGCCGGCGACGCCGAGTGCCTGGCGCTGTGGACCCGGTTCAAGGACATCTCGCTGTCGCATTGCCAGAAAATCTACGAACTGCTCAACGTCAAACTGACCATGGCCGACGTGATGGGCGAAAGCGCCTATAACGACGACCTGATCAACGTGGTCAACGACCTGAAGGCCGCCGGCATGCTGGTCGAGAGCAACGGCGCGCAGTGCGTGTTCCTCGACGAGTTCAAGAATGCCGAAGGCGAGCCGTTGCCGGTGATCATCGTCAAGGCTGACGGCGGCTACCTGTACGCCACCACCGACCTAGCGGCCGTGCGCTATCGCAGCGGCAAGCTCAAGGCCGACCGCGCGCTGTATTTCGTCGACCAGCGTCAGGCCCTGCACTTCCAGCAAGTGTTCGCCGTGGCGCGCAAGGCCGGTTTCGTGACCCATCCGATGGACATGGAGCACATGGGCTTCGGCACCATGAACGGCGCCGACGGCCGCCCGTTCAAGACCCGTGACGGCGGCACCGTGAAGCTGATCGATCTGCTGACCGAAGCTCAGGAGCGCGCCTACAACCTGGTCAAAGAGAAAAACCCGGAGCTGGCCGAGGACGAACTGCGCAAAATCGCCAAGGTCGTCGGCATCGGCGCGGTGAAATACGCCGACCTGTCCAAGCACCGCACCAGCGACTACAGCTTCAACTTCGACCTGATGCTCAACTTCGAAGGCAACACCGCGCCATACCTGCTTTACGCCTACACCCGCGTGGCCGGTGTATTCCGCAAGCTGGGCAAGGATTTCAGCGAAGTCGACGGCCAGATCGTCCTCGAAGCCGCCCACGAACAGGAACTGGCGGCCAAACTGGCGCAGTTCGGCGAAGTGCTGAACAACGTGTCCGACAAAGGTACGCCGCACATCCTCTGCACCTACCTGTACGACGTTGCCGGCCTGTTCTCCAGCTTCTACGAGAACTGCCCGATCCTCGCCGCCGAAACCCCGGCGCAAATGCAAAGCCGCCTGCGCCTTGCCGCGCTGACCGGCCGTACCCTCAAGCAAGGCCTGGAGCTGTTGGGCCTGGAAACCCTGGAGCGCATGTAAGTTGGCTGCCAAGAAAAAACCTGCACCCAAGCGTGGCGCCAGCCGTTATCAAGCTCCAGCGAAGCAACCGATTCCGGGTTGGCTGTGGATGGCCATCGGCCTGACGGTCGGCGCGTTCATCGTGTTTCTGATGAAACTGGAGCCGGGCAAGGGCAGCGACACGGTCAAGCGCGAGAAGGTCGAGCAACAGCAACAACAGAAAGCCACCAAGATCGCCGAGGCCAACAAGACCCCGCCGAGCCCGACGCAACCGGTGAAGCCGAAATACGACTTCTACACCCTGCTGCCGGAATCGGAAGTGATCGTGCCGCCGGATGCGGTGCCGGAGAAGACTCTGCCGACCCCTCAAGTGCCGGCCATCCCGACAACGCCGGTGACCCCGGCGGAAGCGGCGAAGATCGACACTGCGCGGGCTCAGGCGGCACTGGCCGGGATCACCCCGCCACCCGCACCGCCGGTGACCAAGGCGGCACCCGTGACCAAGTTCTTCCTCCAGGCCGGTTCGTTCCGCAAAGAGGCTGACGCCGACAAGGTCCGTGCGCAGATCATTCTGCTGGGGCAGGCGGTGGCGGTGGAGTCCGGCACGGTGAAGGATGAAACCTGGTATCGCGTGCTGGTCGGCCCGTTCAGCAACCGCGAACAACTGACCACCGCACAGAAACAACTGGCCGGCGCCGGCTTCAGCAACCTGTTGTTACAACAACGCCAGAGCCGCTGACAGCGTCAGAAACACCGGTTGCCCGGAGCAAACCCGCTGCCACAGGGATCAGCACAAACCCTGTGGCATCGGGCCTTCACGCGAAGACGCCGGCACAGACGCTACGTCTTCCAATACTTGCCCACCGCTCGTCCCCTCACTGACCCCGCAGTTGAAAAACCCTCCACCACCCCCATATGGGTTTGCATAAGGCATTTTCGCCCCGCAGCGTGGAGACTCTTCCCTTGACCACCATCGTTTCAGTCCGCCGCCACGGCAAAGTCGTCATGGGCGGCGACGGCCAGGTTTCCCTCGGCAACACCGTGATGAAAGGCAACGCGAAAAAAGTCCGTCGCCTGTACCACGGCCAGGTCATCGCCGGTTTTGCCGGTGCCACCGCTGACGCCTTTACCCTCTTCGAACGCTTCGAAGGCCAGCTCGAGAAACATCAGGGCCACCTGATCCGCGCCGCCGTCGAACTCGCCAAAGAGTGGCGCACCGACCGTTCCCTGAGCCGCCTCGAAGCCATGCTCGCGGTCGCCAACAAGGACGCCTCGCTGATCATCACCGGCAACGGTGACGTGGTCGAACCCGAAGATGGCCTGATCGCCATGGGTTCCGGCGGCGCCTACGCGCAGGCTGCAGCCAGCGCCCTGCTGAAAAAGACCGACCTGTCGGCCCGGGAAATCGTCGAGACTGCTCTCGGCATCGCCGGCGACATCTGTGTATTCACCAACCACACCCAGACCATTGAGGAGCAGGATCTCGCTGAATAAGCCTGTTGCGGCCCGTGTGCCACGGCTTGTTTCTGCTTGAGGACCGTCAATTACTATGTCCATGACTCCCCGCGAAATCGTCCACGAACTCAACCGCCATATCATCGGCCAGGACGATGCCAAGCGCGCCGTCGCGATTGCCCTGCGCAACCGCTGGCGCCGGATGCAGTTGCCTGAAGAACTGCGCGTTGAAGTGACCCCGAAAAACATCCTGATGATCGGCCCGACCGGTGTCGGCAAGACCGAAATCGCCCGTCGCCTGGCCAAACTCGCCAACGCGCCGTTCATCAAGGTCGAAGCGACCAAATTCACCGAAGTCGGTTATGTCGGCCGTGACGTCGAGTCGATCATCCGTGACCTGGCCGACGCCGCGATCAAGATGCTGCGCGAGCAGGAAATGACCCGCGTTCGTCACCGCGCCGAAGACGCCGCCGAAGACCGCATCCTCGACGCCTTGCTGCCACCGGCACGCATGGGCTTCAACAATGACGAAGCGCCGACCCAGGATTCCAACACGCGCCAACTGTTCCGCAAGCGCCTGCGCGAAGGCCAGCTGGACGACAAGGAAATCGAAATCGAAGTCGCTGAAGTGTCCGGCGTCGATATCTCCGCGCCTCCGGGCATGGAAGAGATGACCAACCAGTTGCAGAGCCTGTTCGCCAACATGGGCAAGGGCAAGAAGAAGGCCCGCAAGCTCAAGGTCAAGGAAGCACTGAAACTGGTGCGTGACGAAGAAGCCGGACGCCTGGTCAACGAAGAAGAATTGAAGACCAAGGCCCTGGAAGCGGTCGAGCAGCACGGCATCGTGTTCATCGACGAAATCGACAAGGTTGCCAAGCGCGGCAACGTCGGCGGTGCCGATGTGTCCCGCGAAGGTGTGCAGCGCGACCTGCTGCCGCTGATCGAGGGCTGCACCGTCAACACCAAACTGGGCATGGTCAAGACCGACCACATCCTGTTCATCGCCTCCGGTGCGTTCCACCTGAGCAAGCCGAGCGACCTGGTGCCGGAGCTGCAAGGCCGTCTGCCGATCCGTGTCGAACTCAAGGCCCTGAGCCCGGAAGACTTCGAGCGCATCCTCAGCGAACCGCACGCCTCGCTCACCGAGCAATACTGCGCGCTGCTGAAAACCGAAGGCCTGAACATCGAGTTCCAGCCCGAAGGCATCAAGCGTCTGGCGGAGATCGCCTGGCAGGTCAACGAGAAGACCGAGAACATCGGTGCCCGTCGCCTGCATACGCTGCTCGAGCGCCTGCTGGAAGAGGTGTCGTTCAGCGCCGGAGACCTGGCCAGCGCCCATGACGACAAGGCGATCCAGATCGACGCCGAGTACGTCAACAGCCACTTGGGTGAATTGGCGCAGAACGAAGACCTGTCCCGTTATATCCTGTAAGCAACTCTTACAGCGGTAGCGCGAACCCTGTGAGAGCGGGCTTGCTCGCGAAGGCCGTGTCAGCCGACATGACGGTTGCTGACACACCGCTTTCGCGAGCAGGCCCGCTCCCGCATTCGAACGGGTCGCTCACAAACTGGACGCCAGGCCATGACCCAACTTCCCACCGACATCAAACTGCACAAAGCCTCGAAAACCCTGACGCTCAAATACGCGTCCGGCGAGGAGTTCACCCTGCCCGCCGAATTCCTGCGCGTGCATTCCCCTTCCGCCGAGGTCCAGGGCCACGGCAAACCGATCCTGCAATTCGGCAAGCTGCATGTCGGCCTGAGCAAGCTGGAACCGGCCGGCAACTACGCCCTGAAATTGACCTTCGATGACGGCCACGACAGCGGCCTGTTCACCTGGGAATATCTCTACGAGCTGGGGCGACGTTATGACGCACTGTGGGCCGATTATCTGGCCGAACTCAAGGCGGCCGGCAAAACCCGCGACCCGGACGAGTCCGTCGTCAAGCTGATGCTCTAGTCCGCACCTCGGACTGTTTAGAGGGCATTTTCTAAAATCATCTGTTTGAATGCTCCGCTTCGGCGCCGAGGAGCGGCCCGCTTGCGAAAAAAATTAAACTCGGGTAACCAATGGAGCTGGCAAGTTCCCTGCAGTGCTCTACGACTGTAAAGCAGCTATGCAGAATCAACGGTCACCCGAGCAGTAGTACCTGGCATTGGCTGTGGAACTGACAGCAGAAAACCGGGTACTCGTCTCAGGACAATGGAGCGTCGTAGATGAGTAACAAGAATAACGATGATTTGAAGTACCAAGCCTCGGAAAACACCCTGGGGCTGAATCCTGTCGTTGGGCTTCGCGGAAAGGATCTGCTGGCCTCTGCTCGAATGGTGCTGACCCAGGCCATCAAACAACCGATCCATAGCGTCAAGCACGTCACTCACTTCGGCCTTGAATTGAAGAATGTGCTGTTCGGCAAATCCGACTTGCAACCCGCTGGCGATGACCGTCGCTTCGTCGATCCGGCCTGGGGCCAGAACCCGCTCTACAAACGTTATCTGCAAACCTATCTGGCATGGCGCAAGGAGCTTCATGCCTGGATCGACGACAGCAACCTGTCGGCCAAAGACATCGCGCGCGGCCACTTCGTCATCAACCTGATGACCGAAGCCATGGCCCCGACCAACAGCATGGCCAACCCGGCGGCGGTCAAACGCTTCTTCGAGACCGGCGGCAAAAGCCTGCTCGATGGTCTTTCGCACCTGGCCAAGGATCTGGTCCACAACGGCGGCATGCCGAGCCAGGTCAACATGGGCGCGTTCGAGGTCGGCAAGACCCTGGGCGTGACCGAAGGCGCGGTGGTGTTTCGCAACGACGTGCTGGAGCTGATCCAGTACAAGCCGATCACCGAGCAGGTCCACGAACGCCCGCTGCTGGTGGTCCCGCCGCAGATCAACAAGTTCTACGTATTCGACCTGAGCCCGGACAAGAGCCTGGCGCGCTTCTGCCTGCGCAGCAATGTGCAGACCTTCATCGTCAGCTGGCGCAACCCGACCAAGGAACAGCGCGAGTGGGGCCTGTCGACCTACATCGAAGCCCTCAAGGAAGCGGTGGACGTGGTCACGGCGATCACCGGCAGCAAAGACGTGAACATGCTCGGCGCCTGCTCCGGCGGCATCACCTGCACCGCCCTGCTCGGCCATTACGCGGCGATCGGCGAGAACAAGGTCAACGCCCTGACCCTGCTGGTCAGCGTGCTCGACACTACCCTGGACACCGACGTCGCGCTGTTCGTCGACGAGCAGACCCTGGAGACCGCCAAGCGGCACTCGTATCAGGCCGGTGTGCTCGAAGGCAAGGACATGGCCAAGGTCTTCGCGTGGATGCGCCCGAACGATCTGATCTGGAACTACTGGGTCAACAACTACCTGCTCGGCAACGAGCCGCCGGTGTTCGACATCCTGTTCTGGAACAACGACACCACCCGGTTGCCGGCGGCATTCCACGGCGACCTGATCGAGATGTTCAAAAACAACCCGTTGATCCGCCCCGATGCACTGGAAGTGTGCGGCACGCCGATCAACCTCAAGAACGTCACCGCCGACATCTATTCGCTGGCCGGCACCAACGACCACATCACGCCGTGGAAGTCCTGCTACAAGTCGGCGCAACTGTTCGGTGGCAAGGTCGAATTCGTGCTGTCGAGCAGCGGGCATATCCAGAGCATCCTCAACCCGCCGGGCAACCCGAAGTCGCGCTACATGACCAGCACCGAAATGGCCGACAACGCTGACGACTGGCAGGAAAACTCGACCAAGCATGCCGACTCCTGGTGGCTGCACTGGCAGGCCTGGCAGGCCGAGCGCTCGGGCGAACTGAAAAAGGCCCCGACCAAACTGGGCAACAAGGCATACCCGGCCGGCGAAGCCTCGCCGGGCACTTATGTACACGAGCGGTAACTGACACACCTCGCCCCGGAGCGTGGGCGTGGGACTTGCTCGCGAAAGCGTTCGGTCAGCCGATATCAAGGGTGACTGAAAAGCCGCATTCGCGAGCAATCCCGCGCCCACTCGGGTGAAGTGGACTATGAAATGTGTGACCCAACAGGGCTTGAGCATGCCGCACCCGTTCATCTTTCGTACCGTCGAGCTGGATGGCCAGACCATCCGGACCGCCGTACGCCCCGGCAAGCCTCACTTGACGCCCTTGCTGATTTTCAACGGCATCGGCGCCAACCTGGAGCTGGTGTTTCCTTTTGTCGCGGCGCTGGATCCGGACCTGGAAGTGATCGCCTTCGACGTGCCCGGTGTCGGCGGTTCCTCGACGCCAAACCGGCCGTACCGCTTTCCGGGGCTGGCGAAGCTCACCGCACGGATGCTCGATTACCTCGACTACGGCCAGGTCAACGTCATCGGTGTGTCCTGGGGCGGCGCGCTGGCGCAGCAGTTCGCCCATGACTACCCCGAGCGCTGCAAGAAACTGGTGCTGGCGGCCACGGCGGCGGGCGCGGTAATGGTGCCGGGCAAGCCGAAAGTGCTGTGGATGATGGCCAGTCCCCGGCGCTACATCCAGCCGTCCCATGTGATCCGCATCGCGCCGATGATCTACGGCGGCTCGTTCCGCCGCGACCCGACCCTGGCCGCCAGCCACGCGGCCAAGGTGCGTTCGGCGGGCAAGCTCGGTTACTACTGGCAACTGTTCGCGGGCCTGGGCTGGACCAGCATTCACTGGCTGCACAAGATCCATCAGCCGACCCTGGTGCTGGCCGGCGACGACGATCCGCTGATCCCGCTGATCAACATGCGCATGCTCGCCTGGCGCATTCCCAACGCGCAGCTGCACATCATCGACGACGGTCACCTGTTCCTGATTACCCGGGCCGAAGCGGTGGCGCCGATCATCATGAAATTCCTCCAGGAGGAACGGCAACGGGCGGTGATGCATCCGCATCCGACACCGCTGGGCGGATAACCGGCACGGTAAGTGCTCCGAAATAGGCGCGGCAGGACGCTGCGCAGGCAACAACCCGTAACAGCGTCTATGGTGTTCTGGTTCGGTGAGTTTGCTTTTGGCCTGTAGACGAAGGAGTGTTGAGTCATGCGCGACAAACCAGCGACCGGCGTGGTCCCAAGCCCCGCCGTGTTCATCAATGCGCAGAGTGCGATGACCGGTCTGCGCGGTCGGGACCTGATCTCGACCCTGCGCAACGTCGCGGCCCATGGCCTGCGCAATCCCGTCCACAGCGCGAAGCACGCCCTGAAGCTCGGCGGCCAGCTCGGACGTGTGTTGCTGGGTGAAACCCTGCACCCGATCAATCCCCAGGACAGCCGCTTCGCCGACCCGGCCTGGAGCCTCAATCCGTTCTACCGGCGCAGCCTGCAGGCCTATCTGAGCTGGCAGAAACAGATCAAGAGCTGGATCGACGAAAGCAGCATGAGCGAGGACGACCGCGCCCGCGCGCAGTTCGCCTTCGCCCTGCTCAACGACGCCGTGGCGCCATCCAACACCCTGCTCAATCCGCTGGCGGTCAAGGAGCTGTTCAACTCCGGCGGTCACAGCCTGGTGCGTGGCCTGAGCCATCTGTTCGACGACCTGCTGCACAACGACGGCCTGCCGCGCCAGGTCACCAAGCAGGCGTTCGAGGTCGGCAAGACCGTTGCCACCACCGCCGGCTCGGTGGTGTTTCGCAACGAAATGCTCGAGCTGATCCAGTACCGGCCGATGAGCGAAAAACAGTATGCCAAGCCACTGCTGGTGGTGCCGCCGCAAATCAACAAGTACTACATTTTCGACCTCAGCCCGGCCAACAGCTTCGTCCAGTACGCCCTGAAGAACGGCTTGCAAACGTTCATGATCAGTTGGCGCAACCCGGATGTTCGCCATCGCGAATGGGGCCTGTCGACCTACGTCGAAGCGGTTGAAGAGGCGATGAACATTTGCCGGGCGATCACCGGCGCCCGCGAAGTCAACCTGATGGGCGCCTGCGCCGGCGGGCTGACAATTGCCGCGCTGCAAGGGCATTTGCAGGCCAAGCGGCAACTGCGCCGGGTGTCCAGCGCGACGTACCTGGTGAGCCTGCTCGACAGTCAGATCGACAGCCCGGCGACGCTGTTCGCCGACGAGCAGACGCTCGAAGCGGCCAAGCGTCGCTCCTACCAGAAGGGCGTACTGGATGGCCGCGACATGGCCAAGGTCTTCGCCTGGATGCGGCCCAACGATTTGATCTGGAGCTACTTCATCAACAACTACCTGTTGGGCAAAGAGCCGCCGGCCTTCGACATCCTTTACTGGAACAACGACAGCACGCGCCTGCCGGCCGCCTTCCACGGTGATCTGCTGGATTTCTTCAAACACAACCCGCTGACCCATCCGGGAGGCCTGGAGGTGTGCGGCACGCCGATCGACCTGCAAAAAGTCACGGTCGACAGCTTCAGCGTGGCCGGCATGAACGACCACATCACACCCTGGGACGCGGTGTATCGCTCGACCCTGCTGCTGGGCGGCGAACGGCGTTTCGTGCTGTCCAGCAGCGGCCATGTGCAGAGTATTCTCAACCCGCCGAGCAACCCGAAAGCCAACTACGTCGAGAACGGCAAACTGAGCAGCGACCCTCGCGCCTGGTACTACGACGCGAAAAAGGTCGACGGCAGCTGGTGGCCGCAGTGGCTGGAGTGGGTACAGCAACGCTCCGGCGCCCTGCAGGAAACCCAGATGACCCTCGGCAGTTCCAACTATCCACCGATGGAGGCGGCACCCGGCACCTACGTGCGTGTGCGCTGACGTTCCACCTGCCTCGAACCCGTTAAGAAGACTGGATGAAAACCCGCGACCGGATTCTCGAATGTGCCCTGCAACTGTTCAACGAGAAGGGCGAACCCAACGTCTCCACCATGGAGGTTGCCAATGAAATGGGGATCAGCCCGGGCAACCTCTACTACCACTTTCACGGCAAGGAACCGCTGATTCTTGGGCTGTTCGAGCGCTTCCAGAGTGAACTGACGCCCCTGCTCGACCCGCCCGCCGATGTCGAACTGGCACCGGAAGATTACTGGCTGTTCCTGCACCTGATCGTCGAGCGCCTGGCGCAGTACCGGTTCCTGTTCCAGGACCTGTCGAACCTGGCCGGACGCCTGCCGAAACTGGCCAAGGGCATTCGCAATCTGCTCAACGCCCTGAAGCGCACACTGGCGTCGTTGCTGGCGCGGTTGAAGGCCTCCGGGCAACTGGTCAGCGACACCCAGGCCCTGGGGCAACTGGTGGAGCAGATCACCATGACCCTGCTGTTTTCCCTGGACTACCAGCGGATTCTTGATCGCGAGGGCGAGGTTCGGCTGGTGGTGTACCAGATCATGATGCTGGTGGCGCCGCATCTGTTGCCGCCGGTGAAGGTGGCGACGGAAAGGATGGCTTTGCAATACCTTGAGGATCACGAATAAAGCAAAAGCCCAAACAAAAACGCCCGACCTTCACAGGCCGGGCGTTTTCTTGAGTCCTGAAGATCAGGACTGACTGGTTGGCGTCGACGGCGTCGATGCAGCAGTCGGAGTCGCCACCGGGGCAGGCGCCGCGGCAGAGTTCGACGTGCTCGCCAGTGCTGCCGGCGTTGCGACCGGCTTCGGCGCAGCTGCTTTCGGTGCAGCCGGCTTCTTCACAGCAGGTTTTTTCGCAGCAGCCGGTTTGGCCGCTGGCTTGGCAGCAGGTTTGGCGGCAGCGGTTTTCGCGGCTGGCTTGGCTGCTGGTTTCGCCGCAGGTTTTGCGGCGGGTTTCGCGACGGCCTTGGCGGCGACCGGTTTGGCCGCTGGCTTGGCTGCCGGCTTGGCCGCAGCGGTTTTCGCGGCAGGTTTGGCGGCGGCTTTGGCGGCCGGTTTTGCAGCGGCCTTGGCCAGAGGCTTGGCGGCAGGTTTGGCTGCCGGTTTCGCCGCAGCGGTTTTCGCCGCTACAGGCTGAGTTTTCAGGCCGGTGAGTTTTTCGATCTGCTTGGTCAGCGTCTCGACCTTGCTGTGCAGCGCTTTCACTTCATTGCGGCTAGGTACGCCCAGGCGCGAAATCGCGCTGTTCAGGCGCTTGTCGAAAGCACCTTCCAGCTCGTCCCACTTGCCCAGTGCGCGATCTTTCACGCCGCTGATGCGCGATTTGGCCGAAGAAGCGGAGTCCTTGGCAGCGTCGACTTTCTTGCCGACTGCGGACTTGGTGAGCTTCTCGGCTTTCTCGCCGTCTTTGACCAATGCATCGAAGAGTTTGCTGCCGTCAGTGTCGATCTTCGAATACACGCCTAAACCAGCCAGCCAGATTTTGCGGGAGTAGTCTTCAACCTTCCCAATCCAGGAGCTGCTTTCTTTATCGGTGTTCTTTTTACCAGCCATCCCGTTCTCCTTAAGATTTACGCGCGACGCGTTCGAGCAATGCCGTCAGCTCATCGAGCTTAGCAGAGAGTGCCTCAACGTCATGTTTAGACGGAATGCCGATACGATTCAAGGCGCTGGCCACACGGGTGTCGAACGCTTTCTCGACCTTGTCGAGCTGAACTTCGACACGACCTTTGAACGAGCTCACTTCGCTCTTGGCTTCATCGATCTCGGCGTTGGCCGCTTCGAGTTTTTCGGTGACGGCTTTTTTGCCTTTCTTTTCAACAGTTTGACCAGCCTTGATCAACTCCTGAAAGTACTCGCTACCCTCTTGGCCGACCTTGGCGTAGGCACCCAGGCCTGCCAGCCAGATCTTGCGGGCATAGGATTTGACGTCGCTCAGAGCAGAAGTCGAAGCGTCGATTTTTTTCTTCAAAATGACTTTGGCCATGGTGCACCTCACGCGCAGAAGGTTTGAGGAACTGCCCGCAAAAGTGTCGGGCTCGTGCACAAAGTAGGGAGAAAAATTAGAAACGGCACCCTAACAACTGACATAAAACCAGGGGCACCAAAAGAATGTGGGAGCAGGCTTGCTCCCACAGGGCAGGTGTTTACAGTTCCAGCGGATCAGACCAGCGCCTTGTCCAGCGCCTTTTCGATCTCGGCTTTGATCATGCCGCTCATGGCCGACATCATGATCCCCAGCTCCACATCGACCCGGATCGAATCCTCGGCCACATGCACCGCGCCTTTCACACCCGAGCGCTTGAGGTTCAGGGTATCGCCCGACCACTGCGGCTCCAGGCCATACTGATCGGAAAGTTTCTGCGCCAGCTTGTCGGCCTTCTCGCGGGCGGCTTCCTTGCCCAGGCTGTGGGCACGCTCAACACTAATACGGGCCATTGGATGACTCCTGCTTTTTTAATAGGGCTATGAATGCTTGCTCGAGGAATCTTGACCGCCACTGCGGCAAATCGTCCCGAAGGTTGCTCATCTTACCTTTAGCCATTCCAAGACAAAGCATGTCTTGGGGATTAGAATGTCGCGCATTCTCTTTTGGTGACAGCGATATGACTGATCAGCGCAAAGGCAGCGATGCCGAACCCACCACTCACTTCGGCTTCAAAAACGTTCCGGAAAGCCAGAAAGCGGAAAAAGTCGCTGAAGTTTTCCATTCCGTAGCCGCCAAGTACGACCTGATGAACGACCTTCTGTCGGGCGGCATGCACCGTCTGTGGAAGCGCTTCGCGATCGAACTGTCGGGTGTACGTGCCGGCAACCGCGTGCTGGACATCGCCGGCGGCACCGGTGACCTGACCAAAAAATTCTCGCACCTCGTCGGCCCGACCGGCCAGGTGGTGCTGGCCGACATCAACGAATCCATGCTCAAGGTCGGTCGTGACCGCCTGCTGGATGTCGGCGTGTCGGGCAACGTCGAGTTCGTCCAGGCCGACGCGGAAAAACTGCCGTTCCCGGACAACCATTTCGACTGCGTGACCATCGCCTTCGGCCTGCGCAACGTGACGCACAAGGAAGACGCCCTGCGCTCGATGCTGCGCGTGCTCAAGCCTGGCGGCCGCCTGCTGGTGCTGGAGTTCTCCAAGCCGACCAACGCGCTGATGTCCAAGGCCTACGACGCCTACTCGTTCGCCTTCATGCCGCTGATGGGCAAGCTGATCACCAATGACTCGGAAAGCTATCGCTACCTGGCCGAATCGATCCGCATGCACCCGAATCAGGAAACCCTGAAGTCGATGATGGTCGACGCCGGTTTCGACCGCGTGACCTACCACAACATGACCGCAGGCATCGTCGCCCTGCACCGTGGCATCAAGCCCTGATGCTGCTCACCGGGCTGCTCGCCAGCGTTGAACTCGGCCTGAACCGGGTGCTGCGTCTCGACAGCACGGCGCTGCCACGCCTGGCGCATCTGACCGGCAAGGTGATTGCCGTCGACTGCCGCAGCCCGGCGCTGCAACTGTTCATCCTGCCGAGCGACGAAGGCCTGATGCTGGCGTCCCGTTGGGAAACCGGCGTCGACTGCACCCTGCGTGCCCCGGCCTCGAGCCTGGTGAAACTGGCCCTGAGCAAAGACAAGACCGCCGTGCTGCACGCACCGGAAGTCGAGCTCGACGGCGACAGCGGCGTGCTGCTGGAGCTGGCGGGTGTCCTGCAAGACCTCGAACTGGACTGGGAGTACGAACTCTCGCGCTGGCTCGGCCCGGTCGCCACGCAACTGGTCGGCGGCCACCTGCGCAGTCGCGCACGCTGGTATCAACAAGGATTTGCCAGCCTCAACCAGAATCTCGCCGAATACCTGGCCGAAGAATCGCGCACCCTCGTCGGGCAGCGCGAAGCCGAAGCCCGGTTCAGCGAACTGGACCGGATCAAACTTGATCTGGAACGTCTCGAGGCGCGTTTCGAGCGCCTTTCCCGATCCCTCGACCCAAGCGATAACGCATGAAGCTGCTTGCCGTCCGCCGTCTGTTGCGCATCCAGCGCGTCGTGATCCGCTACCGCCTCGATGACCTGCTGTTCGATCTGCCGCTGCCCTGGTTTCTCCTGGCGCTGCGCTACGTGCTGCCGTGGCGCTGGTTCCCGCGCAAGCCGCTGGACCTGAGCCGGGGCGCGCGCCTGCGTCTGGCCTTGCAGGATCTGGGGCCGATCTTCATCAAGTTCGGGCAGATTCTCTCGACCCGCCGCGACCTGCTGCCGGAAGACATCGCCGATGAGCTGATGCTGTTGCAGGATCGGGTGCCGCCATTCGATTCGCAGCTGTCGGTCAGACTGATCGAAGAACAGCTCGGCAAGAAGATCGGCGAGGTGTTCAGCCGTTTCGACGTCGAACCGCTGGCCTCGGCCTCGGTGGCGCAGGTGCACGCCGCGCAGTTGAAAACCGGTGAGGAAGTGGTGGTCAAGGTGATCCGCCCGGGCCTCAAACCGGTGATTGCCCAGGATCTGGCCTGGCTGTTCATCCTCGCCCGCGCCGCCGAAAAGGTGTCTGCCGACGCGCGCCTGCTGCATCCGGTCGACGTGGTCAGCGACTACGAAAAAACCATCTACGACGAGCTCGACCTGCTGCGCGAGGCGGCCAACGCCAGCCAGCTGAAACGCAACTTCGACGGTTCGCCGCTGCTCTACGTACCGCAAATCTACTGGGACTGGTGCCGGCCGAAAGTGCTGGTGATGGAGCGCATCTACGGGATTCAGGTCACGGATCTGGCGACCCTCGCCGACCAGCGCACCGACATGAAAATGCTCGCCGAACGCGGCGTGGAGATCTTCTTCACTCAAGTGTTCCGCGACAGCTTCTTCCACGCCGACATGCACCCGGGCAACATCTTCGTCAGCACCGTCAATCCGTGGAGCCCGCAGTACATCGCGATCGACTGCGGCATCGTCGGCAGCCTGACCCCGGAAGACCAGGACTACCTGGCGCGCAACCTGTTCGCCTTCTTCAAGCGCGACTACCGCCGCGTGGCGCAATTGCACATCGATTCGGGCTGGGTGCCAGCGGAAACCAAGCTCAACGAGTTCGAAGCGGCGATCCGTACCGTGTGCGAACCGATCTTCGAAAAACCGTTAAAAGATATTTCATTTGGCCAGGTGCTGATGCGCCTGTTCCAGACCGCCCGCCGCTTCAACATGGAAGTGCAGCCGCAACTGGTGCTGTTGCAGAAGACCTTGCTGAACATCGAAGGCCTCGGGCGCCAGCTGTACCCGGAACTGGATCTGTGGAACACCGCGCAGCCGTTCCTCGAACGCTGGATGCGCGAGCGCGTCAGCCCGAAAGCCTTGATCGGCAACGTGCAGAGCCAGCTGGAGCAGATTCCGCACCTGTCGAACATGGCCCGCGATCTGCTCGAACGCATGTCCCAGCCCCACGCCAGCGACCCTCCGCCGCCGTGGAAAAAACGCAAGGACGACTGGTTCCTGCGCCTGCTCGGCAGCGCGCACCTGGCCGGCGGCACAATCCTCGCCGCCGGTGGCCCGCTGCATGAACTGGGGCATTGGCCCGCGGGAATCATGGTGGCAGTCGGCTTGTATCTGGTCGTTCGCCGATAGCCAGTTCCGCGATCGGCTGGCACACTGTTTCAACGCCTGAGCCCGACCATTCGAGTGTGGGGTTCGCTGTCGGAGTCGAAGATGAAAAACTGGCTGGACGAGATCAAGTGGGACGCTGATGGCCTGGTGCCGGCGATTGCCCAGGATCACAAGACCGGACGCGTGCTGATGATGGCCTGGATGAACCGCGAAGCCCTGGCGCTTACCGCAGCGGAGAACCGTGCCATCTACTGGTCACGTTCCCGTGGCAAGCTGTGGCGCAAGGGAGAGGAGTCCGGCCATGTGCAGACTCTGCATGAAATGCGTCTGGACTGTGACGCCGACGTGATCATCCTGATGGTCGAACAGATCGGCGACATCGCCTGCCATACCGGCCGTCAAAGCTGCTTCTACCGCGTCTTCGAAAACGGCGACTGGAAAACGGTCGACCCGGTGCTCAAAGACCCGCACGCCATTTATTCCGCAGGACACAAACATGAGTGACACCCTGACCCGCCTCGCTCAGGTGCTTGAAGAGCGCAAAGGCGCAGCCGCCGACAGCTCGTATGTCGCTAGCCTGTACCACAAGGGTCTGAACAAGATTCTGGAGAAAGTCGGCGAAGAGTCGGTCGAAACCATCATTGCCGCCAAGGACGCCGCCGTCAGCGGCGATTGCAGCGACGTGATCTACGAGACCGCCGACCTGTGGTTCCACAGCATGGTCATGCTCGCCCAACTGGGTCAGCATCCTCAGGCGGTACTCGACGAACTGGATCGTCGCTTCGGCCTGTCCGGACACGTCGAGAAAGCCTCGCGCCCGTCCGCCTGAACAACTTTTAGAGAGGAACAGCAACATGGGCATTTTTGACTGGAAACACTGGATCGTCATTCTGGTTGTCGTGGTGCTGGTGTTCGGCACCAAGAAACTGAAAAACCTCGGCACCGACGTCGGTGAGTCGATCAAGGGCTTTCGCAAGGCCATGAACGACGACGAGAAGCCGGCCGATCCGACCGTAACGCCTGCGCAGCCGGTGCCACCGGTTCAGCCGCAAGCCACCGCTCAGGCCAACCCGCCGCACACCATCGACGTGCAGGCGCAGAAAGTCGAAGAGCCGATCCGCAAAGACGTGTGAGCACTGACTAATGTTTGGTATCAGCTTCTCTGAACTGCTGCTGGTCGGCCTCGTCGCCCTGCTGGTGCTGGGTCCCGAGCGTCTGCCGGGCGCTGCGCGCACCGCCGGCCTGTGGGTCGGGCGCCTGAAGCGCAGCTTCAACGCGATCAAACAGGAAGTTGAACGTGAAATCGGCGCCGACGAAATTCGTCGGCAGCTGCACAACGAGCACATTCTGTCGCTGGAGCAGGAGGCGCGGAAGATCTTCACGCCACCGGTTCAGCAGGAGCCGACACCGGTTGAGCATGTGGGTGAGCAGACGATTCATGCGCCAGCCGCAACCACTGCACCTGCTTCCGTTGCAGTGCCAACCGAGCCTGTGCCCGCCGTTGCAGAAAACTCGGTTGAACACGTAGCTCCAACCGCCGCGCCGACTACACCAGCGCCTCACGACTCCACTTTGCCGCCGCGAGCCCCATGACAAGGGCCTGTCATCGGTCATTTCCTGTGTCGCGTTGTCGCCTGAAAGCGGGCCAGGCAAGGCGTAGTCCGCAGGGAATGTGTTTTACCTTTCCAAGGACTACAACGCAGCCAGGCCCGCTTTCAGGCACAACCCGAAGGGCCGGCCCGTATTTGCGCAGGGCTGCGTTACTCGTTGCTTATTTGAAACGCCAAATTACGCGCCTCGCGCCTTGCCCTGCGCAAATACGGGCTCGGCGCGACACAGGAAATGACCGATGACAGGCCCTAGCCTCCCCGAAAACGACCAGCACATGCCGCTGGTTTCGCACCTCACCGAGTTGCGCACCCGCCTGCTGCGTTGCGTGGCGGCGATCTTCATCATCTTCGCCGGGCTGTTCGCGTTCACCCAGCAGATCTACACCTTCGTCTCGACGCCGCTGCGCCAGTACCTGCCGGCCGGCGCGACGATGATCGCCACCGACGTGTCGTCGCCGTTCCTGACGCCGCTGAAGCTGACGATGATGGTCTCGCTGTTCCTCGCAATCCCGGTGATCCTGCATCAGATCTGGGGCTTCATCGCCCCCGGCCTGTACAAGCACGAGAAGCGCGTCGCGGTGCCGCTGCTGATTTCCAGCATCCTGCTGTTCTACACCGGCATGGCGTTCGCGTATTTCTTCGTGTTCCCGCTGATCTTCAAGTTCTTCGCTTCGGCCACCCCGGCCGGCGTGGAAATGATGACCGACATCACCAGTTACCTCGATTTCGTCATGACGCTGTTCTTCGCCTTCGGCGTGGCGTTCGAGATCCCGGTGGCCGTGGTGCTGCTGGTGTGGATCGGCGTGGTCGACGTCAAATACCTGAAGAAGATCCGCCCGTATGTGATCATCGGCTGCTTCGTGGTCGGCATGATCCTGACGCCGCCGGACATCTTCTCCCAGACCCTGCTGGCCGTGCCGATGTGGATGCTGTTTGAAGTCGGCATCCTGTTCGGCAGTCTGGTCAGCAAGCGCGAGCGCCCGGACGAAACCGTCGACGATCACAACGACCAGCCGCCAGCGACCCAGCCATGAACCTGCTGCTGCTCGAAGAAGCCGACTTTATCGCGGCCGACCGCGTCGTGCTGCGTGACCGGCGCCTGACCCACATGCAGGAAGTCCACCGCTCGGAAGTCGGTGACAGCCTGCGGGTCGGGCGCATCGACGGGCTGATGGGCTCGGCCGAAGTGTTGCGACTGGAGGCTGGGGAGGCTGAACTGCGCGTGTCCCTCGATCAGCCGCCACCGGCCAAGCTGCCGCTGACCCTGGTGCTGGCCCTGCCACGGCCGAAGATGCTGCGCCGGGTGTTCCAGACCGTGGCGACCATGGGCGTGCCGAAGGTGGTGCTGGTCAACAGCTACCGCGTCGAGAAGAGCTTCTGGCAGACGCCGTTCCTGGAGCCGGAAGCGATCCGCGAACAACTGATCCTTGGCCTCGAACAGGCCCGGGACACGGTGTTGCCGGAAATCATCATCGAGAAGCGCTTCAAGCCCTTCGTTGAAGACCGGCTGCCGGCCATCACCGACGGCACCCTCGGCCTGGTCGGCCATCCCGGCAATCATCCACCCTGCCCTCGCGCCCTGAGCGAGCCGGTGACCCTGGCCATCGGCCCCGAGGGTGGCTGGATTCCCTACGAAATCGACCTGCTGGCCAAGGCCGGCCTGCAACCGGTGCAACTGGGCGAACGCATTCTGCGGGTCGAAACCGCCGTCACCGCACTGCTCGCCCGCCTGTTCTGACGCCTACCGCTCTTTGTCCGGTGGTGGCCGGACGAATTGCGTTACAGATTGCCATCACTCAGCCGATACAGTCCCCATAAGTCCAATTTAGTGGTCCGAGGGGAGTCGTCGCATGTACCGTTGGTTAGCCGAGAATCTTGGAAACGTCAGCGTCAAACGCAAGCTGGGAATCGGTTTCGGCCTGGTGCTGTTGCTGACACTGCTGATCACCTTCACTGGCTGGACCGGCATGAGCGGCATCATCAGCCGTGGTGACAAACTCGGCTTCATCTCCAGCCTCAACGAGCTGACCAAGGACCTGCGCCTGGCGCGCCTGGACTATGAAGCGCGGCGCGGCGAACAAGGCCCCGGCGCGGTCAACGACCTGCTGGGCAAGCTCGACAGCGGTTTGCAGACCGCTCGCGGCCTGATCGAACAACCGTCCGACGTCGCGATGATCGACCAGCAACTGGCGGCCGTCGCCGAGTACAAGCGCGCGTTCGCCGACATGACCCAGGCCACCGCCCTGCGCGAAGACGCCCGCAGCAAACTCGGCGCCACCGCCGACAACGCCGTGGCCCGCGTTGCCGAAGTCGAGAAATCCATGCTCCAGGGCGACAGCGTCAGCCAGTTCAACGCGGTGATCGACCTGAGCAAACTGATCCAGCAGGCGCGCTTCCAGGTACGCGGCTACACCTACAGCGCCAAGGCCGAAGCCGAGCAACCGGCCCTCGATGCCATCGACAACGCCCTGAAAAACCTTGAGACCCTGCCTGGCAAGCTGCCGGAGCAGCACATCGCCAACCTGCAACAGGCCACCGACTCCCTCAAGGCCTATCGCGCGGCGGTCAGCCAGTTCCGCGACTCCCAAGTCAACAATGCCAAGGCCCTGGCGCGCATGTCGATTCAGGGTGACACCCTGATCGACATCAGCAAGAAGCTCACCGACTCCCAGACCATCGTGCGCGACACCGACGCCGCTCACGCGAAAAACCTGCTGCTGATTGCCACCCTGCTGGCCCTGGCGTTCGGCATGCTGGCGGCCTGGGCGATCACCCGGCAGATCATCATTCCGCTGAACCAGACTCTCAAAGTCGCCGAGCGCGTGGCTGCCGGCGACCTGACCCACAACCTGATTTCCCAGCGCCGCGACGAACTCGGTCAGTTGCAACGCTCGATGCAGAGCATGACCCAGGGTCTGCGCGAGCTGATCGGTGGCATCAGCGACGGTGTCACCCAGATCGCGAGCGCTGCCGAGGAACTGTCGGCAGTGACCGAACAGACCAGCGCCGGGGTGAACAATCAGAAGGTCGAGACCGATCAGGTCGCCACCGCCATGAACGAAATGGCCGCCACCGTGCAGGAAGTCGCGCGCAACGCCGAGGAAGCTTCGGAGGCAGCCGTCGCGGCTGACCAACAGGCCCGCGAAGGCGACAAAGTGGTCGGCGAAGCCATCGCCCAGATCGAGCGCCTGGCCACTGAAGTCGGCCACTCCACCGAAGCCATGGGCGAACTCAAGCGCGAAAGCGACAAGATCGGCAGCGTGCTCGACGTGATCAAGTCCGTGGCCCAGCAAACCAACCTGCTGGCCCTCAACGCTGCCATCGAAGCGGCCCGTGCCGGTGAAGCCGGACGTGGTTTCGCGGTGGTTGCTGACGAAGTGCGCAGCCTTGCGCAACGTACCCAGAAGTCCACCGAAGAAATCGAAGAGCTGATCGTCGGCCTGCAGAACGGTACTCAGCAAGTGGCGACGATCATGGACAACAGCCGCACGCTGACCCAGAGCAGCGTGGAGCTGACCCGCCGTGCCGGTGGTTCGCTGGAAAACATCACGCGCACCGTGTCGGCGATTCAGGCGATGAACCAGCAGATCGCAGCGGCCGCCGAACAGCAGAGTGCCGTGGCCGAAGAGATCAACCGCAGCGTGCTGAACGTGCGGGATGTCTCGGACCAGACGTCGGCGGCGAGTGAAGAGACGGCCGCCTCCAGCGTCGAGCTGGCGCGCCTGGGCACTCACCTGCAAACGCTGGTAGGCCGCTTCAAGGTTTAAACCGCGCAAACAAAAAAATCGCAGCCAATGGCTGCGATTTTTTTGCCCTACGCTTAGAGAACCTGACGCAGGAAAGCCTGGGCCCGCGGATCCTTCGGCGCATCGAAGAATTCCGCTGGCGAGGCGTCTTCCAGCAGTTTGCCGTGATCGAAGAACAGCACGCGATCCGCCACTTCACGGGCAAAACCCATTTCGTGGGTCACGCAGACCATGGTCATGCCTTCCACGGCCAGGTTCTTCATCACGTCCAGCACTTCACCGACCATTTCCGGATCGAGGGCCGAAGTCGGCTCGTCGAACAGCATCACTTTCGGATCCATCGCCAGTGCCCGGGCAATTGCCACACGCTGCTGCTGACCGCCGGACAGGCGCGACGGGTATTCGCGGGCCTTCTGCGCGATGCCGACCTTTTCCAGCAGCGCCAGGGCCTTGGCCTCGCTTTCCTTCTGGCCGCGCTTGCGCACGACTTTCTGCGCCAGGCAGAGGTTTTCCAGCACGGTCATGTGCGGGAACAGATTGAAATGCTGGAACACCATGCCGACTTCGCGGCGGTACGCATTGATGTCGGTTTTCGGATCGGCCAGTTGCAGACCGTCGATGCTCACCGAACCCGAATCGAATGCTTCCAGGCCGTTGAGGCAACGCAGGAAGGTCGACTTGCCGGAACCGGACGGACCGATCACCACCAGCACTTCGCCCTTGGCGACTTGGGTGCTGACGTTATCCACCGCGCGCACCACCTGGCCACGGGTGTCGAAGACTTTTACCAGATCGCGGACTTCAATCACTTTGCGCGAGCCTCCGCTCAAGCCGACTGGCGATTTTCGACAGCGGCAGGTTGATCAACAGGTACAGGCCGGCCACGCAGAACAGGATCTCGAACGGCGAGAACGAGGTGGTGATCACTTCTCGGCCGCTTTTCAGCAGCTCGGTAATCGCGATCACCGACACCAGCGAGGTGTCCTTGACCAGACTGATGAACTGCCCGGCCAGCGGCGGCAGCACGCGCTTGAAGGCTTGCGGCAGCACCACATGGCGCATCGACTGACCGGCGCTGAGGCCCAGCGAACGCGCAGCTTCGTTTTGTCCACGGGCAATCGACTGCACGCCGGAGCGGATGATTTCCGCCACGTAGGCACCGGTGAACAGCGACAGCGCAGCGATCCCGGCGAACTCCCGGGACAGGTTCATCACCGTGCCGATGAAGAAGTAGAAAATGAAAATCTGCACCAGCAGCGGCGTGCCGCGTACCAGCTCGACATAGATCGACGACAGGTCTCGCAGGGTCGGGTTGTTCGACAAGCGGCACAGGCCGGTCGCCAGGCCGATCAGCAACCCCAGGACGCCGGACACCACCGACAGCCAAAGCGTCGTCCACAGCCCCCACAGCAGCGGTCCCGCCGCCCAATGACGGGTGACGCCCACCACGTCGCCTTCAGCCACATCGTCGCCCTGAGCGAATTGCAGGCTGTTCTCGTCGACCGTCAGGTGTTGCTCGTCGCCGGCCTCGTTGCGCAGCGTGACTTGCGCGCTGCCGCCCTTGCGAACCAGCTCACTGACGGTGGAAATGTCGGCGGCGCGCTGGGTTTCCTCGGCCTGATAGGCGAAGTACTGCGGCACGCGGTTCCAGCGCCATTCGTAGGACATCAGCGACGTGGCGTAATACAACGCGCCAGCCAGGCCGATCAGCACCAGCACGGTCAGGACGTGCCAGGGCCATTGGGCTTTTTTCTGTTTCATTGCAGGTTCCGGAATTCGTATTGCCTTGAATGGCCTCTTCGCGAGCAAGCCCGCTCCCACAGCAGTACGCGATCCACTGTGGAAGCGGGCTTGCCCGTGAATGGAGCGACCCGGTCTTGCCGACCGGCCGCTATCCGATCGGCCTTATTCCATGTCCTTGAGCCACTCGGTGCTCTTGAACCACTTGTCATGGATGCGATCGTAGGTGCCGTCTTCGTGGATCTGGTGCAGGAAGTTGTTGATGAAGTTGATGCTGTCGTAGTCACCCTTCTTCAGACCGAAGGCCAGTGGCTCGTAGGTGAACGGCTTGTCGAGGAACACCAGTTTGCCGGCTCCGACCTTGTTGACCGCCACCACGTTGTACGGCGCGTCGTAGATGAAGGCGTCGGCCTTGCCGTTGACCACGTCGAGCACGGCTTCCTGCTCGTTGTCGTAGCCGTGGTACTTGGCCTTGGAGATCAGTTTCCTGGCGACCATTTCGCCGGTGGTGCCGAGCTTGGAAGTGATGCGGTAGTCGGCGGTGTTCAGGTCTTTGTAGGACTTGATGGTGCCTTCCAGTTCCTTGCGGATCAGCAGGGTCTGGCCGACCACGATGAACGGTTCGCTGAAGTTCAGGCGCAGGTTGCGTTCCTGGGTCAGGGTCATGCCGCTGCCGATCATGTCGAACTTGTCGGTCATCAGCGCCGGGATGATCCCGTCGTAGCCGGTGGACACCAGCTCCAGCTTGACGCCCATGGCCTTGGTCATGGCTTTGAGGATGTCGACTTCGAAACCGATGATTTCGCCGCGCTTGTTGGTCATTTCGAACGGCATGTAGGTCGGATCCATGCCGACTTTCAACGAACCGCGCTTGACCGCGTCATCGATGGCACCGGCCTGCGCCGCATTGACTGCAACCAGTGCCGTGACGCCGACCAGCAGCATCGACAGATACTTCTTCATCTTCAAGTCCCCAAAACCATTGCGTTTGCGGCGCGCAAATAAGCAGAAACGGGCCAAAAAGCCCGGGCGCACCAATTCGGGGACGGATGCTAACGCACTCGCTCGTTTGCACAAGGGTTAATGGACGATTTGTTTAACATTCAAGAATTACCCCCTCACCCCAGCCCTCTCCCCCAAGGGGGCGAGGGGGAAAGGGAGCCGATCTCCGTCAGTTTCCAATCCTGAGTTCGACTCGACATCTCTGTTTGGGGCATTGGATTCAATATCACGCTTTCAGGTCGGCGTAGCGCTGGAGCATCCCCCAATCAATCCCCTCTCCCTCCGGGAGAGGGTTAGGGTGAGGGGCTTTTGAGCATGCAAAAAAAACCCCGCTTTCGCGGGGTTCTTCATCAGGCCGGTTGCGCCTGCAAGCTCACAGGCTTGAGCGGCAGCAACGGCGCATGGGGATCGGCTTTCACCGAAGCCCGCCATGCATCCAGCCACTCGGCGTGACCTTCGGCCCACACCTGCTCGTGCAGGCGCGCCAGGGCTACCGGATCGCTCAGCAGTTGCAGGCGATCATGGTTGCTCAGCGCCGCCGGGCCGACCTTGATCGCGTGACGCACGCGCTCCTGGCGCAGCCACTCGATCGGCTCGGCCTGGCCGTGACGGGAGGTCGCCAGCGAGCACGCCAGGGCGTTCTGCTGAGGATCGACCACCGCGCGGACAAAGCCGTCGTTCAGGGCATGCCAGCGGTTTTCGTGGGTGTACTGATCGGTCGCCAGCAACGCCTGTGGCGGGTTGTATTCCTCAGGAATGAGGAACAGGCTCTCGTCACGGGACTTGAGGCCCAGGCCGACACGGCTGGAAATCACCGATACCGGGATCGACAGCATCAGGGAACCGACGATCGGCACCAGCCACCACAGGAAGCTCGGGTTCAGCCAGATCACCAGCAACGCCCAGAAGAAGCCCAGCACGGTCTGCGGACCGTGACGCTTGACCGCTTCGCTCCATGGCGTGGAGTCGTCGTCACGTTGCGGCGAATTCCAGGTCGCAGCCCAGCCGAGGAACGCGGCAAGGACGAAACGGGTGTGGAAAATCATCCGCACCGGCGCCAGCAGCATGGAGAACAGCATCTCCAGCAGCATCGACAGGGTCACCTTGAACTTGCCGCCGAACTCTTTCGCGCCCTTGGCCCAGATCAGGATGATGCTCAGCAGTTTCGGCAGGAACAGCAGCACGATCGTCGTCGAGAACAGCGCGATCGCCTTGTCCGGGTGCCATTGCGGCCACAGCGGATAGAGCTGGCGCGGCTCGAGGAAGTACTGCGGCTCCATCAGGGTGTTCACCGCCAGCAGCGCGGTAGACAGCACCAGGAAGAAGAACCACAACGGCGCCGACAGGTAAGACATCACGCCGGTCAGGAACACCGCACGGTGTACCGGGTGCATGCCCTTCACCAGGAACAGGCGGAAGTTCATCAGGTTGCCGTGGCACCAGCGCCGGTCACGCTTGAGTTCGTCGAGCAGGTTCGGCGGCAGTTCTTCGTAGCTGCCCGGCAGGTCGTAGGCAATCCACACGCCCCAGCCGGCACGACGCATCAGCGCCGCTTCAACGAAGTCGTGGGACAGGATCGCACCGGAGAACGCACCTTTGCCCGGCAACGGCGCGAGGGCGCAGTGGTCGATGAACGGCTTCATGCGGATGATCGCGTTGTGACCCCAGTAGTGGGATTCACCCAACTGCCAGAAGTGCAGGCCGGCGGTGAACAGCGGGCCGTACACGCGGGTGGCGAACTGCTGCATGCGTGCATACAGCGTGTCCATGCCCGAGGCACGTGGCGCGGTCTGGATGATCCCGGCGTCCGGCGTGGCTTCCATCAGGCGCACCAGACTGGTCAGGCACTCGCCGCTCATCACCGAGTCGGCGTCGAGCACGACCATGTACTTGTAGTCACCGCCCCAGCGACGGCAGAAGTCGTCGAGGTTGCCGCTCTTGCGTTTGACGCGGCGGCGACGGCGGCGATAGAAGATCTTGCCGAAGCCCTTGGCTTCGCGGCAGACGTCCAGCCAGGCCTGCTGCTCGGCCACACAGATATCGGTGTCGTTACTGTCGCTGAGGACGAAGAAGTCGAAGCGATCCAGGTCACCGGTGGCCGCGACCGACTCGAAAGTCGCGCGCAGACCGGCGAACACCCGAGGCACATCTTCGTTGCAGATCGGCATCACCAACGCGGTGCGCGCGTCTTTCGGAATCGGCTCGTTGCCGGCGCTTTTCCCGGAGATGCGGTACTTATCGTGACCGGTGAGCAACTCGAGGAAGCCCATCAGCGCGGTCCAGAAACCGGCCGACACCCAGCAGAACAGAATCCCGAACATGATCAGGATGCTGGTTTGCAGCGCATACGGCAGCACTTGCGTGGCGGTTTGCAGCAACGGCTGGTGCATGACCTCTTCGAGATCGACGAACGACCAGCCCTGGTACGGCATGATGCCTTTCATGTACCAGCCGGCGACGATGGTCTGGCCGATCATCAGCAGCAACAGAATGTAGCGGCGGATCGAACCGACGGTGCGCCAGCGCGCGGCGGGCAGCACGTTCTCGTCTTTCGGTGGCTGCGGCGGATTGGTCCGGCCGGTCAGGCGGCGCCAGCCACGCACCAGAATGTTGGTGCGCCACGGCTCCGGCACGACCTTGGTCCGGCGGATCGGCGGCGTGGCCTTGAGGCTGACCCGGCCATTGGCGTCGAGCACCAGCATTTCCGCCTCTTCCAGCTCTTCGGCGGTGCTCAGGGTCAGGCGCTTGCCCACCGAAGCCTGGGCGGCTTCGGCAGGGGCGTCGAACGTGCTGGACGACAGGCGTTGATGCAGTTCGCTGAAGGACTGGCAGCCCGCGAGTTCCGCGCGCTGCTCGTCGGTCATCGGCAAATGCGCCAGATACTCGGAAAGAGTCTCCGGCTGTACTTGAGAGTTACTCATCGGCAGGCAACTGATAGCTCCAGGTCTCGGTCAGGACTTGCTCAGTCGAGGCCGATTCCGGTGTGGCTGGGGCCGCGTCGGCAGCGGCAGGCTGCTTGGCGTCTTTGTTGGCCTTGTCCTTGGCTTCTGCCGCTGGCTTGGCGTCGGCCTGTTTGGCCTCGGCTGCCTTGGCTTCCTTGTCGGCTTTCTCTTGTTGCTTGGCGGCAACCTTGTCGGCCTTGGCGACGGAGGAGTTCGACGCTGGCAGCGAGAGCTTCGCCAGGTCGGTCGGCACCACGTTCTGCACCAAGGCAGCACGCATTTCGGTGGCCTTGCTCGCATCCTTGACCTTCAACCGCAGGGTCAGGCGCCAGCCTTTGGTTTCCGGGTTGTAGCGCACGTTGTTCTCGACCAGTTCGGCGTTGTCGCCGACGCTGACCTGGCTGCGCACGTCCGCATCCGCCGGCAATGCCGCCAGGGACGGGCCGGTGAAGTCGATCAGATAGGCAACGGTGCCGTCCGGCTGACGGATCAGGTTCGACTGCTTGACGTCACCGGTCGAACGCAGGGTCTGCTCGACCCAGGCGCTGTCGATCGCATGGATGTTCGACTCGTTGTTGGTCCAGTGCATGCGGTAGGCGAAGTCCAGCGGCTGGCCCGGCTCCGGCATTTTTTCCGGGCTCCAGAACGCAACGATGTTGTCGTTGGTTTCGTCGGCGGTCGGAATTTCCACCAAGTCGACGGTGCCCTTGCCCCACTCGCCCTTCGGCTCGATCCAGGCGCTTGGGCGCTTGTCGTAGCGGTCATCGAGGTCTTCGTAGTGGCTGAAATCACGGCCACGTTGCAGCAGGCCGAAACCGCGCGGGTTCTCGACGCTGAAGTTGCTCACGGCCAGGTGTTTCGGGTTGTTCAGCGGACGCCAGATCCACTCGCCGTTGCCGGCATGGATCGACAGGCCGCTGGAGTCGTGCAGTTCACGACGGTAGTTGAGCACTTTCGACGGCTGGTTGGCGCCGAACAGGAACATGCTGGTCAGCGGCGCGATGCCCAGTTTGCCGACCTTGTCACGCAGGAACATCTGCGCCTTGACGTCGACGATGGTGTCGCTGCCCGGACGCACGATCAGACGGTAGGCACCGGTGGCGCGCGGCGAATCCAGCAGGGCGAAGATCACCAGATGCTTGTCGCCCGGTTTCGGCTGCTGCACCCAGAATTCGCGGAAACGCGGGAACTCTTCGCCGGACGGCAGAGCGGTATCGATCGCCAGGCCACGGGCCGACAGACCATAGGTGTGGCCCTTGCCGACGACGCGGAAGTAGCTCGCGCCCAGCAGGGTCATGATTTCGTCTTGCTTGTCGGCCTTGTTGATCGGGTACAGCACACGGAAACCGGCGTAACCCAGTTGCTCGGTGGCTTTAGGATCGAACTGCAGATCGCCGAAATCGAAACGCGACGGATCGTATTTGATCTCTTCGACGGTGTTCGCCGTGATTTCGTTGATTTTCACCGGCGTATCGAAGTGCATGCCCTGGTGATAGAAGGACAGCTTGAACGGGGTTTTCTGGTCGGCCCATTCGGCTTTTTCAGTGCGGAAACGAATTTTCTGGTAGTCCGCGAATTTCATGTCACGGAATTCGTTCGGCAGGTTGCTGCGCGGGGCTTCGAACTTCTGCCCGGCCAGCTCTTTAGCCTTGGCCGATACATCGTCAAGATTGAATGCCCAAAGCTGGCCGGCGCTGAGCAGGCACACGAGTGCCGAGCCCGCTACCAGAGCGCTTCGCAAGCGTTTGGCAGACAATTTTGCTGCATTACAGGGACTAACAATCACGAGCAACCCTCGCCGAAAACAGATCAAAAAACCAACGGCCAGATGAAGTGTCTGTGAGGTCTTCGGTACACGAAAACCGACCTTTCCAGAGCACCCTTGCCAAGTTGGCGAGCATTGTTCCGACTCCGCTGGGGCAAAATGATTCCCCAATCGGATCCGGACAAGTCTCTACCTAAGTCAAAATGGACCAACGAACGCTGATCCCCGTAGCGCGCGATTATCTAGCAGCCCGCGTTACAACGCATCAGGGGTAACAAAGTATTTATCGCGAAAAATCCCTGTTTTCAGTCGAAAAGCCCTTAAAAAGATGTTTCAAGGGTTTTTACGTCTGTAACAGAAAGGTTACCGGGCCATCGTTGACCAGATGCACCTGCATATCCGCGCCGAATCTACCTGATGCCACAGTGCCATGCACCTGTTTCGCTTTGCCTGATAGATAGTCGAACAGTTCCTCACCCAGGGCCGGAGGGGCGGCGGTCGAGAAACTCGGACGCAACCCGCTTTTGGTGTCGGCGGCGAGGGTGAACTGAGAGACCAGCAGCAACCCGCCGCCAACGTCCGCGAGGGAAAGATTCATCTTGCCCTCGGCATCGCTGAATACCCGATAGTTAAGCAGCTTATGCAGAAGTTTGTCGGCGCTGGCCCGCGTGTCGTCGGGTTCGACCGCCACCAGCACCAGTAAACCCTGGTCGACCGCGCCGACCACCTCCCCTGCCACCTCGACCCGCGCGCTTCTCACGCGTTGCAGAAGCCCCTTCATGCTTCTTCGGGCGGCAGGTCGAGCAGACGCCGGGCCATTTTGCTGGCGGCGCGCACCAGGGCATCGGTGATACCTGGCTCGGAGGCGGCGTGACCGGCATCGCGGATCACCTGCAATTCGCTGTTCGGCCAGGCCTGATGCAGTTCCCACGCGTTATCGAGCGGGCAGATCACGTCGTAGCGGCCGTGGATGATCACGCCCGGCAGGTGGGCGATCTTGCCCATGTCGCGAATCAGCTGATTCGGCTCAAGGAACGCGTTGTTGGTGAAGTAATGGCATTCGATCCGCGCAATCGACAGCGCGCGCTGCGGCTCGGAGAAGCGATCGACCACCAGCGGGTTCGGCCGCAGGGTCGCGGTGCGCCCTTCCCAGATCGACCAGGCCTTGGCGGCGTGCATCTGCGCAATCTGATCGTTGCCGGTCAGGCGTTTGTGGAAGGCGTTGAGCAGGTCGTCGCGCTCGTCCAGCGGGATCGGTGCGATGTAGTCCTGCCAATAATCCGGGAACAGACGGCTGGCGCCGGCCTGGTAGAACCATTCGATTTCCTGCGGACGGCAGAGAAAGATCCCGCGCAGGATCAGGCCATGCACCCGCTCCGGATGGGTCTGGGCGTAGGCCAGGGCCAGGGTCGAACCCCAGGAACCACCGAACAGCACCCATTTCTCGATGCCCAGGTGCTTGCGGATCCGCTCGAGGTCGGCGACCAGATCCCAGGTGGTGTTGTTTTCCAGGCTGGCGTGCGGGGTGGAGCGTCCGCAGCCGCGCTGGTCGAAGGTGACAATGCGATACAGGTTCGGATCGAAGTAGCGACGGCTCTGGGCATCGCACCCGGCGCCGGGGCCGCCATGGATGAACACCACGGGCAAACCTTCCGGCGAGCCGCTTTCATCGACGTACAGCGTGTGGGTGTCATCGACAGCCAGATCGTGCCGGGCGTGAGGTTTGATCTGCGGAAACAATGTCTGCATTGCGCGCTCCGTAAGGGGTCGAGTTCATCCCTGGGGGGACTTCTATTATTCTGCCGTCCGGCATCATAAACCCGATTTACGTCAATGAGCATGCCCGCACGCTGTCACAATTTGTCAGCCATAAACCCCAGCAGCTTTTCGTAGAGACGGTCGACCTCGGCGACCTGGCCGCGAGCGCGCAGGCAACCGTGAACCAGCCCTTCGCCGTCATACAGCACCGCATCGCCACCGGCGGCGTTCAGGCGCTCGGCGTAACGCACCCCATCGTCACGCAAGGGATCGAATTGCGCCACGGCGATCCAGGCCGGCGGCAGATCACTGAGATCGCCAGCGAGCAGCGGCATCGCGTAGGCGCCGGGCTGACGGGTGCCGCGCAGATACAACGCGTGATAACAGTCGACATCACTGCTGCCGAGCAACGGCGCATCGGCGCATTCACGGCGTGACGGCAGATGTTCGTCGCCCCCGAGGCCCGGGTAGATCAACACCTGAGCACTCGGCAGCCGTTCATCGGCATCGCGCAATGCCAGGCACAACGCGGCGGCGAGATTGCCGCCAGCGCTGTCCCCCGCCACCAGCATCCGCTGCGGATCGAACCAGAACGGCCCGCCACGCAACGCGCGCCAGACGCTCAGGCAATCCTCGAAACCGGCCGGAAACGGGTGCTCCGGCGCCAGCCGATAATCCACCGCCACCACCATCGCGCCCAGCGCCATGGCCAGTTCGAAACACATGAAGTCATGGGAATCGAGCCCGCCCACCACCCAGCCGCCGCCGTGCAGGTACAACACGCAGGGCCAGCCGCTGGACGGTGGTTTCACCGGCGGGCGATAGGAACGCACCGCCACGCCGTTCAACTGGAAGTCCACCACCTCAAGTCCGACCGGGCGCTCGGGGGTGAACGCCCGGCACATGTCGTCGTATGCCTTGCGCAGGCCGTCGAGGCTGCTGTCTTCGCTGGCGTAGCCGAGGGTTTTGGCGACGAACGCCGACATCGCTGCGGACAGTGGATAAGTGCCCATCAGTTTTTCAGGCTGGCCTGAACCGTGGCCACGCCGTCCTTGCCGTCGAAACTGCTGACACCGGCCAGCCAGCGCTGCAAGTCTTCGGGGTGGTCACGCAGCCAGCTCCTGGCCACGTCCTGCGGGGTCTTGCGCTCCATGATCGGCACCATCAACTGGCTTTCGAGGGCGGCGGTGAACGTCAGGTTTTCCAGCAGTCGATGGACGTTCGGGCAGCGTTCGGCGTAATCCGGCGAAGTCACCGTGGACACGGTGGCGGCGCCTTCGTTGGGGCCGTAGACGTCCTCGCTGCCGGTCAGGTAGGTGATCTTCATGTTGATGTTCATCGGGTGCGGGGTCCAGCCGACGAACACCACGAACTCCTTGCGGTTCACCGCGCGCTGCACGGCGGCGAGCATGCCGGCTTCACCGGACTCGATGATCTTGAAATCCTTGAGGCCGAAGTGGTTGGTTTCGATCATGGTCTTGATCGTGGTGTTGGCGCCGCTGCCGGGTTCGATGCCGTAGATCTTACCGCCCAGTTGATCCTTGAAGCGGGCGATGTCGGAAAAGGTCTTGAGGCCCGCCGCCGCGACGTAATCCGGAACCGCCAGGGTCGCTTGCGCGTCGGCCAGGCTCGGCTTGTCCATGACCTTGACCTGATTGGCGGCGAGGAACGGCGCGATGTTCTTGTCCATCGCCGGTTTCCAGTAGCCGAGGAAGATGTCCAGGCGCTTGTCGCGGATGCCGGCGAAGATGATTTGCTGCACCGCGCTGGTCTGTTTGCTTTCGTAGCCCAGGCCATTGAGCAGCACATCGGCCATGCCGCTGGTGGCGATCACATCGGTCCAGTTGACCACGCCCATGCGCACAGCCTTGCAGGACGCGTCGTCACTGGCCAGAACAGGGGAACTGAGCAGGACACTGCTCGTGAGGATTAACGCACAACGAGTGAACAGTTTTTTCATCGGGGTTCGTCTCGAGCGGCAGCGGATTATTGTCGGAGCGGTGTCTTTGTGCACCGTGGCCGAAACATTACGCAGGCATCGAGGGGGAAAAGCGAACTGTGGCGACCGGGACTTGCACGGTGGCGACTGTTTACCCGCCCTGTGGGAGCGGGGTTGCTCGCTCCCACAGGGCGGGTGGCAGGCTCAGGACGGGTAGTAACGCTCGCCCCAGGCCAGTAAGCCTTGCAGCAACTCCTTGAGCACCACCCGCGTCGGCTCGGCCAGATCGGCGCGATAGCGGAACGGCTCGAACTCTTCCATGTACGTGCACTGGCCCAGTTCCAGTTGCACCGCATGAATGTTTTGCGCCGGGTTGCCGTAATGACGGGTGATGTGGCCGCCCTTGAAGCGTCCGTTCAGCACATGGCTGTAATCGCCGTGACGGGCGCAGATCGCTTCCAGTTGCGTCGCCAGTTGTGGGTCGCAGCTGGCGCCATTGAAGGTGCCGAGGTTGAAGTCCGGCAGCTTGCCGTCGAACAGGTGCGGAATGATCGAGCGGATCGAGTGCGCATCGAACAGCAGCGCGTAGCCGAACTCGGCTTTCAGCCGCGCCAGCTCTTGCTGCAAGGTGCGGTGGTACGGCGTCCAGATCTGCTCCAGATAGGTCGCGCGCTCGGCTTTCGACGGTTCCAGCCCTTCCTTGAACAGCGGAATGCCATCGAACAGCGTCGCCGGGTACAGCCCGGTGGTGGCGCCCGCGTACAGCGGTTTGTCGTCGGACGGCCGGTTCAGGTCGATGACGAAGCGCGAGTACTCGGCGGCCAGGGTGCTGGCACCCAGTTCAGCGGCGAAGTCGTAGAGCTGGGGAATATGCCAGTCAGTGTCCGGCAGGCTTTTCGCGTCCGGGATCAGCCCGGCCTCGACCGCTGGCGTCAGACGCACACCGGCGTGGGGCATGCTGATCAGCAACGGCACGCGACCTTGTTTGAAATTCAGAACCTTATCCACAACCGCTCTCCTACAGACTTGATTCAACGCCGTGACGCACGACGCGTTTGTCCAGCTCACCACCCAGCCAGTACGCCAGATCCGCCGGCCGGTCGATCTGCCAGGCGACGAAGTCCGCGACCTTGCCGACTTCCAGCGAACCGTGGGTCGCGGCCATGCCCAGCGCCTGCGCAGCGTGAATGGTCGCGCCGGCCAGGGCTTCTTCCGGGGTCATGCGGAAACAGGTGCAGGCCATGTTCAGCATCAGGCGCAACGACAGCGCTGGCGAGGTGCCAGGGTTGAGGTCGCTGGCGATGGCGATCTTTACCTTGTGTTTGCGCAAGGCCTCCATCGGTGGCAATTGGGTTTCGCGCAGGAAATAGAACGCCCCCGGCAGCAGCACCGCGACGGTGTCGGACTCAGCCATCGCGATGGCGTCGGACTCGTCCATGAACTCCAGGTGATCGGCGGACAACGCGTGATAACGTGCGGCCAGGCTGGAGCCGTGCAGCGACGACAGTTGTTCGGCGTGCAGCTTGACCGGCAGGCCGAGTTTTTGCGCGGCGACGAAGACCCGCTCGACCTGCTCCGGGGAAAACGCCAGGTATTCGCAGAACGCATCCACCGCATCCACCAGCCCTTCGGCGGCCAGGGCCGGGAGCATTTCGGTGCAGATGTGATCGATGTAGGCATCGGCGCGATCGACGTACTCCGGCGGCAGCGCATGAGCGGCCAGGCAGGTGCTGCGCACGTTGATCGGCAGTTCGTCGGCAAGCCGACGGATCACCCGCAGGATCTTGCGCTCGCTGGCCAGGTCCAGGCCATAGCCGGACTTCATCTCGACCGTGGTCACGCCGTCACGCATCAGGCTTTTCAGACGCTTGGCGGCGCTGGCGAACAGCTCGTCTTCCGAGGCCTCGCGGGTGGCGCGCACGGTGCTGGCGATGCCGCCGCCCTGGGCGGCGATTTCCGCGTAGCTGACCCCTTGCAGGCGCTTCTCGAACTCACCGCTGCGGTTACCGCCGAACACCGTATGGGTGTGGCAGTCGATCAGGCCCGGAGTGACCCACGCGCCTTGCAAGTCGTTGACCGCCGGGTATTCGCCGGCAGGCAATTGATGACGCGGACCGATCCACTCGATGAGTGCACCGGACGTCACGATGGCCGCATCCTCGATGATTGAGTAGACGCCCTGCGCCATGGTTGCGACGTGGCAGTGTTGCCAGAGGGTTTTCACTGTTGGCCTCCGTTGGAATTCGTTTGACGGGGAGCCCGCAAGAGCCCCCTCACCCTAACCCTCTCCCGGAGGGAGAGGGGACTGACCGGGTTGTTCTTTCGAGGCACGCCGACCTGAAATTCCGGGCCGAACTCCAGTTCGAAAAAACCTTGAAAGCCCCTCACCCTGGGACTGACCGAGGTGTTTGTTCGATGTGCACCGACCTGAGATTTCGAGTTGAACTCAAGTTCTGAAAAGCACAAATATCGGCTCCCTTTCCCATCTCCCCCTTGGAGGAGAGGGCTGGGGTGAGGGGGTGGCGTCCTTACAGGCTCGGCAGCAACTTCGCCGGCACCAGCTCGGTCAGACTGCGCGAAGCCAGCAACTCGGTCGCCGCCTCGATGTCCGGCGCGAAGAACCGGTCCTTCTCGTAGAACGGCACTTCACGACGCAGAATCCCGCGCGCCTTTTCCAGTTTCACCGAAGTCTTCAGGCCTTCACGCAGATCCAGCCCCTGCGCCGCCGCCAGCCATTCCACCGCGAGAATCCCGCGAGTGTTCTCGGCCATCTCCCACAGGCGCTTGCCGGCAGCCGGAGCCATCGACACATGGTCTTCCTGGTTGGCCGAAGTCGGCAGGCTGTCCACCGAATGCGGATGCGCCAGCGCCTTGTTCTCGCTGGCCAGCGCCGCTGCGGTCACCTGGGCGATCATGAACCCGGAGTTGACCCCGCCATTGGCCACCAGGAACGGCGGCAGTTGCGACATGTGCTTGTCCATCATCAGCGAGATACGGCGCTCGCTCAGGGAGCCGATTTCGGCGATGGCCAACGCCATGTTGTCAGCGGCCATGGCCACTGGCTCGGCGTGGAAGTTGCCGCCGGAAATCACATCGCCTTCGGCGGCGAACACCAGTGGGTTATCCGACACGGCGTTGGCTTCGATCGCCAGCACTTCGGCGGCCTGACGGAACTGGGTCAGGCAGGCGCCCATGACTTGCGGCTGGCAGCGCAGCGAATACGGGTCCTGAACCTTCTCGCAATTCTGATGCGAGTCGGACACTTCACTGCGCTCGCCGAGCAGATCGCGATAAGCGGCAGCGGCGTCGATCTGGCCTTTCTGCCCACGGGCCGAGTGAATACGGGCGTCGAACGGCGAGCGCGAACCGAGCACCGCTTCAACCGTCAGGCCACCGACCGCCAGCGCACCAGCAAACAGGTCTTCACCTTCGAACAGACCCCGCAGGGCAAACGCGGTGGACACCTGAGTGCCGTTGAGCAGCGCCAGACCTTCTTTCGCTGCCAGGGTCAGCGGCGTGAGGCCGGCGACTTTCAGCGCTTCGGTGGCCTCCATCCATTCGCCCTTGTAGCGCGCCTTGCCCTCGCCCAGCAGCACCAGCGACATGTGCGCCAGCGGCGCGAGGTCGCCGGAAGCACCGACCGAACCTTTCAGCGGAATGTGCGGATAAACCTCGGCGTTGATCAGCGCGATCAGCGCGTCGATCACCACGCGACGGATGCCGGAGAAACCACGGCTGAGGCTGTTGACCTTGAGCACCATGACCAGGCGTACCAGCGCATCGCTGATCGGCTCGCCGACACCGGCGGCGTGGGACAGCACCAGCGAGCGCTGGAGGTTTTCCAGGTCTTCGCTGGCGATGCGGGTCGACGCCAGCAGACCGAAACCGGTGTTGATGCCGTAAGCGGTGCGATTCTCGGCGAGGATCTGCTCGACGCAGGCCACGCTGGCCTCGATCTGCTTTGAAGCACTGTTGTCGAGGGTCAGCTTGACCGGGTTCTGGTAGACGTCACGCAGTTGGGCCAGGCTCAGTTGGCCGGGAATCAGGTTCAGCGCAGTCATTTAAATGCTCCTTTTGAGAGATTGTTATTAACTACCAGTCGCTCCGGAGCATTCCGTTATCCGTCGCTTCCCGCCTTCTGGGCGATCCGCGCCTTGGCACGCTGGTATGGGGTCTTGTCAGTGCAAATCCGGTAAAGCGTTGTACAGCAGATTCGAATCTTTCAGCACGCGCGCGGCCGCGGCGATATCCGGCGCCAGCCAGCGATCCTGATCGTAGGCCGCAACGGTTTCGCGCAGCAGTCGCCAGGCGACATCGGTGCCGGCGCCAAAACGCTGTTCCTTGAGGAACTCGAAAGCCTGTGCCGCCAGCAGGTACTCGATGGCGAGGATCTGCGTGCAGTTTTCCAGCGCACGGTGCAGCTTCAGCGCGGCGTTGGTGCCCATGCTCAGATGGTCTTCCTGCAAGCCTGAGGTGACGTAGTTGTCGAGCACCGCCGGTTGCGCCAGTTGGCGGTTTTCCGCGCACAACGACGCGGCGACGTATTGCACGATCATCATCCCGGAGTTCACCCCCGGATTGGCCACCAGGAACGCCGGCAGACCGCTGACGTGCGGGTTGATCAGACGATCCAGGCGCCGCTCGGCAATCGAGCCGATTTCGGCCATGGCGATCGCCAGCAGATCCGCCGCCAGCGCCACCGATTGACCGTGCGGGTTGGCCTGGGACATGACCCGGAAATCGTCTGGAGTGCCCAGCAACAGCGGGTTGTCGGTGCAGCCGTTGAGTTCGGTTTCGATCTGTCGGGTCGCGTGTTCCAGTTGATCGCGCGCGGCGCCATGCACCTGCGGGATCGAACGGATGCTCAGCGCGTCCTGAGTGCGAATGCCTTTGCTCGAAGCGATCACTTCACTGCCGTCGAGCAAGGCGCGCAGGTTGACGCCGACCCGTTGCATGCCCGGATGCGGCTTGAGCGCGATGATCTCGGCGTCGAATGCCGCGATCTGGCCACGCTGGGCCTCGAAACTCATGGCGCTAATCACGTCGGCCCACTGCACCAGACGCGAGGCATCGGCCAGCGCCAGGCAACTCAGGCCGGTCATGCACGGCGTACCGTTGACCAGGCACAGACCGTCCTTCGCCCCCAGTTGCACCGGTTGCAGGCCTTCTTCGGCCAGCGCCTGTTGCGCCGCGACGACTTGCCCGCGATAGCTGACATTGCCCACGCCCAGCAGCGCGATGCCGATGTGCGCCATGTGGGTCAGGTAACCCACCGAGCCCTGAGACGGCACTTGCGGCGTGATGCCGCGATTGAGCAACGCCAGCAACGCTTCGACAACCTGCGGATGAACGCCGGATTTACCTTGGCTGAAATTGCGGATCGCCGCGCACATGATTGCCCGGGTCTGCTCATCGCTCAGAACCGGGCCGACACCACAGGCGTGGCTGAGCAAGGTGTTGCGGGACAACTGGCTGAGTTGCTCGTCTTTCAGCGAGACGTTGCACAAGGCGCCGAGCCCGGTGTTCACGCCATAGGCACGCTCGCCGCTGGCGACGATGCGCTGGACGATCGCCTGGGCGTTTGCGATGCGCGCCCAGGCCTGGGCCGACAGCTCGAGCTGGGCGCCATGACGGGCGACGGCGACCACATCCTGCCAACGCATCGGGGCATCGGCGATCACGATTTTTTCAGCCTGGGACATCATTAACCTCATCCGAACATTGACTTGAGCGTTCCCACGCTCTGCGTGAGAACGATCATCAGACCACCGCCGCCCGCCGCTGCACGAACCGGTCGACGTACTCATCCGCCGGCGAATGCAGGATCTCGCGCGGGGTGCCGACCTGGATCAGGCGGCCGTCCTTGAGGATCGCGATGCGGTTGCCGATGCGCACGGCCTCGTCGAGGTCGTGGGTGATGAAGACGATGGTCTTGTGCAGGGTCTTTTGCAGCTCCAGCAACTGATCCTGCATTTCCGCGCGGATCAGCGGATCGAGGGCGCTGAAGGCTTCGTCCATCAGGATGATGTCGGTGTCCGCCGCCAGGGCGCGGGCCAGGCCGACACGCTGACGCATACCGCCGGAGAGCTGATGCGGGTATTTGTTTTCGTAGCCCTTGAGGCCCACGGTGTTGATCCAGTGCAGCGCGCGTTCGGCGCACAGTTGCTTGCTCTCGCCGCGCACTTTCAGGCCGTAGGCGACGTTGTCCAGCACGGACTTGTGCGGCAGCAGGCCGAAGCTCTGGAACACCATGCTGATCTTGTGCCGGCGAAATTCGCGCAGGGCGTCCATGTCGTATTGCAGGATGTCCACGCCGTCCACCAGGATCGCCCCGCTGGTCGGGTCGATCAGACGGTTGAAGTGGCGCACCAGGGTCGATTTGCCGGAGCCGGACAGGCCCATGATCACGAAGATTTCGCCGGTGCCGATGCTCAGGGACAAATCGTTGACCCCGACCACGCAACCGGTTTCGTTCAGCACCTGATCCTTGGTCTTGCCCTGGCCGACCATCGCCAGCGCATCCTTGGCGCGGTTGCCGAAAATCTTGAAGACGTTTTTGACTTCGATCTTGCTCACGGTTGCGTTGTTCATTTGCTCACCTCATGCCGTGGCCGACCATACGCCTGGGTAATGCGGTCGATGACCACTGCGAGAATCACGATCGCCAGGCCGGCCTCGAGGCCGCGTCCGACGTTGAGGGTCTGAATCCCCACGAGTACATCTTCACCCAGGCCACGGGCACCGATCATCGAGGCGATCACCACCATCGACAGGGCCATCATGGTGGTCTGGTTGATCCCGGCCATGATGCTTGGCAGGGCCAGCGGCAGTTGCACGCCGAACAGTTGCTGCCAGCGGTTGGCACCGAAGGCGTTGATCGCTTCCATCACTTCGCCGTCGACCTGGCGGATGCCCAGATCGGTCAGACGGATCAGCGGCGGCGCGGCGTAGATCACGGTGGCGAAAATCGCCGGCACCTTGCCCAGGCCGAACAGCATCAGCACCGGGATCAGGTACACGAAACTCGGCATGGTCTGCATGATGTCGAGCAGCGGCATCAGCACCGAACGCAGACGATTGCTGCGCGCCGAGAGAATCCCCAGCGGTATGCCGATCAGCACCGAGATCAGCGTCGCCACCAGCATCAGCGCCAGGGTTTGCATGAGTTTGTCCCACAGGCCGACGGCGCCGACCAGGAACAGCAGACCGACAATCACGGCGGTGGTGACCACTTTGCGGGTGGCGTGCCAGGCGATCCCGGCGACCACAGCCAGCATCAGCCACCACGGCACGGCGCGCAGCAGGCCTTCAAGATTGACGATGGCCCACAACAGGGTGTCAGAGATGTGGCGGAACACATCGCCGTAGTTGGTGACCAGCGCATCGACCCAACCGTTGACCCAGTCGGCGATGGAAAAGGTAAAGCTTTCGGGAAACATAAGCGGCTCTCAATCAGGAAACTCAATCAAGCGATTGCGGCGAACACCCCGGCCAGCCTCTCGGTTGGCCGGGAGGAATTCGACCTACAGCGCCGCGTCGATTTTCTTGGCAGCGTCTTCACTTACCCACGCGTGCCAGACCTCAGGATGTTCCTTGAGGAAGATTTTCGCCAGTTTTGGCGACTCGATACGTTCCTTCGCCATACGGCCCAGGTTCTGGTTCAGCAGATCGATCGGCAGGTTGACCTTTTCCAGCACGGTCACCAGCTCCGGAGCCTGCTCGTGGAAGGTCTTGGACAGACCGACCTTAATGCTCACGGACTTGTCGACGCCGGCCTTTTCTTCAAGCTTGATCACGTCGACCTGGCCCATCAGCGGGGTTGGCGACCAGTAGTAGAACAGGATCGGCTCGCCACGCTTGTAGCTCGACAGCACCGCCGCATCCAGTGCCGGGCCGGTGCCCGGACGGAAGTTGGTGTAGGTGTTTTCCAGGCCGTAGCTCTTGAGCATTTCGGTGTTGTCCAGCTCGCAGGTCCAGCCGGCCGGGCAGTTGTAGAAACGGCCCTTGGACGGCTCTTCGGCATCCTTGAAGATCGCCGAGTATTTGCCCAGGTCGGAGATGTGCTTCAGGTCAGGAGCCTTGGCTTCGAGCTTGCGCTTGGCATCGCCCTCAACCACATAGCGCGGCACGTACCAGCCCTCGATGGCGCCGACGATCGGCGCACCGACACCGACAACCTTGCCGGCCTTCTCGGCCTTGTTCCAGACCTCGCTGCGACCGACCCACTCTTCGGCGAAGACTTGAATGTCGTTGGTGCTCAGGGCGTTTTCCATGGTGATGGAGTTGCCCGGCAGGCTGTCGGTCTTGCAGTCGTAACCTTTCTCCAGCACCACTTGCAGGACGTCGGTCAGCAGCATGCCGCTTTCCCAGTTGAGGCCGGCGAACTTCACCGGTTTGCCGGACTCGCACCAGCCGGCGGCCTGGGTGGCGCCAGCGCTGGCCAGCAGGCCCATGGAAAGCAAAGTGGTCAGCAGGGTCTTGTTCGATTTCATTGTTGTGACGCTCCTAATCATGAGTTGGCTTACGGCAGTCAAGAGGCATCCAGCCCTGTCCACGTCCAAATCAGGCCTGCGCCGCAGCGCGACCGGCCCCGCTTGTTTTAGGTTGTGCAACGCTGCTCTGCTCGACCGGCAGAATCAGTTGATCGGGTACTGTGCCGTGCCACTTTCTGGCACACACGTAATACAGCGCGGCGGGCAGCACCAGACCGATAATCCAGGAAATATCCACGTCACCCAGCGCTGCCACCAGCGGACCGGTGTAGAACTTGGTGGAGATGAACGGCAACTGCACCAGCACACCGAACACATAGACGCTGATGCCGAGGAGGTTCCAGCGGCCGTAGCGACCGTTCGGATCAGCCAGCGCCGGCACGTCATAGCGCTCGCGGGTGATGCAGTAGTAGTCCACCAGGTTGATCGCGCTCCAGGGCGTGAAGAACGCCAGCAGGAACAGGATGAAGGACTTGAAGGCACCGAGGAACGAATGCTGGCCGAGCAACGCGATCAGGGTGGCCGCGCCGACGATCACCAGCACGAACACCAGACGTTGCATGCGCGAAACCTGCAAGTGGCCACGGAAACCGCTGATGATGGTGGCGATGCACATGAAGCTGCCGTAGGAGTTCAGCGTGGAAATGGTCACCTTGCCGAACGCGATGCTGAAGTACAGCAGCGCAGCGACGGCACCACTGCCGCTCAAACCGACGATGTAAGCCACTTCATGACCGGCGAACTGGCCGTTAGCCGACGCAGCGGCAAACACACCCAGAATCATCGCCACCTGCGCGCCCACCACCGAACCTGCACCGGCGGCGAAAAAGGTTTTCACCGACGACGTCTTGCTCGGCAGGTAACGCGAGTAGTCCGCCACATACGGACCGAAAGCGATCTGCCAGGAGGCCGCGAGCGACACCGCCAGCAGGAAGCTGCTCCAGCTGAAGTGACGGATTTCCAGCAGCGCGCCGACATCGGTCTGGCTCATCAGCCGACTGAACAGGTACACGAAAGCGATGACGCCAATGACACTGGCGACACGGCCGATCCAATGGATCACTCGATAGCCGAGCACCGTGACCAGCACGATAACGCTGGCGAAGATCAGGATGCCGACGGTGTCACTGACACCAAACAGCTGACCCAGCGCCTGTCCGGACAGCACGGTGCCGGTCGCGGTGAAACCCAGGTACATCAGGCACACCAGCACGATCGGGATGGCCGCGCCATAAACCCCGAACTGCACCCGGCTGGAGATCATCTGCGGCAGGCCCAGTTTCGGTCCTTGCGCCGCGTGCAGCGCCATCACCCCACCGCCGAGCAGTTGCCCGATCAGCAGACCGATCAACGACCAGAACACATCACCGCCCAGCACCACGGCCAACGCCCCGGTAACAATCGCGGTGATTTGCAGGTTGGCGCCCAACCAGAGGGTGAACTGACTCAACAGACGACCGTGTCTTTCCACTTCCGGGATGTAGTCGATCGAACGCCTTTCGATCAACGGTTTGTTGCCTGCACGATCGGTGTTGCCTGCCATGATTCAACCTCTGTGGATTGTTCTGGGTGTTGTTTTTGTTTTGGCTTGCGAGGGAGCGGGCAAGCCCGCTCCCACAACCAGCAGAGCTTGCATTACTTGCCGGTAATCATCGGCAGGTTCAGGCCTTGCTCCTTGGCGCAGTCGATGGCGATCTGGTAACCGGCATCGGCGTGACGCATGACACCGGTGCCCGGGTCGTTGTGCAGGACGCGAGCGATACGCTCGGCCGCTTCGTCAGTACCGTCGCAGACGATCACCATGCCCGAGTGCTGGGAGAAGCCCATGCCGACGCCGCCGCCGTGGTGCAGGGACACCCAGGTCGCGCCGCTCGCGGTGTTCAGCAGAGCGTTGAGCAGCGGCCAGTCGGACACGGCATCGGAACCGTCCTGCATCGATTCGGTTTCGCGGTTCGGGCTGGAGACCGAACCGGAGTCGAGGTGGTCGCGACCGATAACGATCGGCGCCGACAGCTCACCGCTACGGACCATTTCGTTGAACGCCAGACCGAGCTTGGCGCGCAGACCCAGGCCGACCCAGCAGATACGTGCCGGCAGACCCTGGAAGCTGATGCGCTCGCGCGCCATGTCCAGCCAGTTGTGCAGGTGGGCGTCGTCCGGGATCAGTTCCTTGACCTTGGCGTCGGTCTTGTAGATGTCTTCAGCGTTGCCCGACAGCGCCGCCCAACGGAACGGGCCGATGCCACGGCAGAACAGCGGACGGATGTAGGCCGGTACGAAGCCCGGGAAGTCGAAGGCGTTCTCGACGCCTTCTTCCTGGGCCATCTGACGGATGTTGTTGCCGTAGTCGAAGGTCGGCACGCCCATTTTCTGGAAGGCGAGCATGGCTTTGACGTGGACGGCCATCGATTGCTTGGCGGCTTTTACCACAGCGGCAGGTTCGGTCTTGGCGCGGGCACGGTATTCGTCCCAGGTCCAGCCGGCCGGCAGGTAACCGTTGAGCGGATCGTGGGCGCTGGTCTGGTCGGTGACCATGTCCGGACGCACGCCACGCTTGACCAGTTCCGGGAGGATTTCAGCAGCGTTGCCGCACAGGGCGATGGAGACTGCCTTGCCTTCGGCGGTGTACTTGGCGATACGGGCCAGCGCGTCGTCGAGGTCGGTGGCCTGCTCATCGACGTAACGGGTTTTCAGGCGGAAATCGATGCTGATCTGCTGGCATTCGATGTTCAGCGAGCAGGCACCGGCCAGAGTCGCGGCCAGTGGCTGGGCGCCACCCATGCCGCCGAGGCCGGCGGTCAGGACCCACTTGCCGGTGAGGTTGTCGTTGTAGTGCTGACGACCGGCCTCAACGAAGGTTTCGTAGGTGCCCTGAACAATGCCCTGGCTGCCGATGTAGATCCAGCTGCCGGCGGTCATCTGGCCGTACATGGCCAGGCCTTTGGCGTCGAGTTCGTTGAAGTGTTCCCAGGTGGCCCAGTGTGGAACCAGGTTGGAGTTGGCGATCAGCACGCGCGGGGCGTTGCTGTGCGTCTTGAATACGCCGACCGGTTTGCCCGACTGCACCAGCAGGGTTTCGTCGTCGTTCAGGTTGGTCAGGGTTTCAACGATCTTGTCGTAGCACTCCCAGTTGCGCGCCGCCCGGCCGATACCACCGTAGACCACCAGCTCTTTCGGGTTTTCGGCCACTTCCGGGTCGAGGTTGTTCATCAGCATGCGCAGCGGCGCTTCGGTCAGCCAGCTCTTGGCGGTCAGCTTGTTGCCGCGTGGGGCACGGATTTCGACGTCACGGAATTTGGTGCGATTGTTGTCAGTCACGAAAAAGACTCCTCAGCGATCAATTCAAACCAACCCTGGCAGTGGGCAAGCAGCCTGTGCGCTTCTCTGCGCGACAAGCGAATCAGTGGACGCTGCTTCGAGTCTCGATCAACTCATATGCATACGTCTTTACTTGTACATACAAGCATATGCAATCAAGCGGCCAACTTGCTGGAGAGGCGTTCAAGAAAAATCGCGGACAGGGCTGGAGGGCGCCTGAATCAAGGGTTCTGGCGTGTATGAAATTTTTCAGGGGGATTTTCGGCGGGGGCGCCAGGTTGTTACGTGAGCGTGATTTTGCGCCACGCTGGGGCGTTCGGTAACAAGTTGGTGCGCGATGGGAAACGGATTGGTGGCGACAAAAAGCATCGCGGGCAAGCCTGCTCCCACAGATCCTGTGGAAGCGGGCTTGCCCGCAAAGGTGTCGCTTGAGTATTGGTTCAGTGTGCCGTCAGCTCAATCACGCAGCACGCAGCATTGACGGCGATTTCCACCAGGCCAGTGTTACCGTCCAGTTGCAGGCAATCATGGCGCCCAAGCTGCGAAACACGGTCAGCGACCTTCACTTCCAGCCGTTCGCTGACACTGAACACCAGTACCGTCGCCGCCGAGCTGAACAACCGCTGCTCGCCCTCCAGCCATTGCAAACGTGCGCTGTAACGCTGGGGTGCGTAGATCAGGTTGAAGTCGCGGATCGCGCCGCCGAGCAACGTGCAAGACACCTGGCTCTCGCCGCTGAAAGCGAACGGGTCGAGAGGTAACAGCGGGCGAGTGTCGTCACCGTCGACGCACAAGGTCATGCCGTCGCCCTGCAATACGGTGATAACCCGCTGATAACCGGTGAAGGTCGAGAAGCCGCCCGACTCGCCGATGTCGGCAATCGACAGGCGCCAGCCAAAGCCATCAAGACCCGCGCCGGCGTCGCGGGTGATTTCCTCGGTGCTGCCGCCGCCGTTTTTCCACGGCATGCGCGGGTAGCCTTCGGCGCGTAAAACCTTCAAACCACTCATTTATGAAACCGTCCTTCCAGACTATGACGAGAACCGGGATGAATCAGGCGCGCCGCCGTCACCGGCTGACGCCCCGACCACGTACGACGACGGATCAGCAGGCACGGCTCGCCCTTTTCAATCTGCAGCAATTTGCACTCGGACGGTTCGGCGAGGATCGCTTCGACCACATGCTCGCCCTCGGTCAGCGGCGCGACCTGGTTGAGATAGGCGTAAGGCGTTTGCAGGGTGAAATCCTGCTTGAGGTATTCCGGGGCGACCAGCGCGTTGACGAAACGGTCTTCGATTTGCACCGGAATGTCGTTTTCGAAATGCACGATCAACGAGTGGAACACCTTCTGCCCTTCACGCATGTCCAGGGCCAGGGCGCGTTCGGAACCGGCAGCCTCTTCTTCCAGGGTGATGACCTGGCAGGTGTGGCGATGGCCACGAGAGGCGATTTCGTCGGCGATGTTATGCACTTCGAACAGCGCGGACTGGCTCTTCGGCTCGGCGACGAAAGTACCGACACCCTGCATGCGCACCAGCAGACCGTCGGCGGTCATTTCCCGCAGCGCGCGGTTGATGGTCATCCGGCTGAAACCCAACTGACTGACCAGCTCGCTTTCCGACGGAACGCGGTAGTGCGGCGGCCAGTTACCGCTGTCGATCTGTTGCGTGATCATCTGTTTGACGCGGGCGTACAAGGGCGCCGGACTTTCGCCCATGTTCGCGGCCAACGGGGAGACTGGAGGCGGAGTCGGCACGGTTGATCCCTGTTCATTTGATGAAAGTTGCTAGCTTGCCGGAGTTTACCGGGCAGGCAAACGTCTGTATATGTATATACAAATAACACACGATGGGGTGCTGAACCATGTCCGCCTTCTTTGCCGAACGCGCACTGCTGCCTAACGGATGGGCCAATAATGTACGTCTTGAGGTCAGCGCCGAGGGCGTATTGACCCGTATCCAGGCCGATTCCACCGCAGACGGCGCCGAACGGCTGAGCGGTCCGCTGCTGCCGGGAATGCCGAACCTGCACTCCCACGCCTTTCAACGGGCGATGGCGGGACTGGCGGAAGTGGCCGGCAATCCCAATGACAGTTTCTGGACCTGGCGCGATCTGATGTATCGGCTCGTCGGAAAAATCAGCCCGGAGCAACTGGGCGTCATCGCCCGCCAGCTGTACATCGAAATGCTCAAGGCCGGTTACACCTCGGTCGCCGAGTTCCATTACGTTCACCACGACAACAACGGCCAGCCTTATGCGGACCCTGCCGAACTGGCGCTGCGCATCAGCCAGGCCGCCAGCTCCGCCGGGATCGGCCTGACCCTGCTGCCGGTGCTCTACAGTCACTCGGGATTCGGCGGGCAGACACCCAATGACGGCCAGCGTCGCTTCATCAACAGCACCGAAAACTACCTGAACCTGCAATCGCGCCTGCGACCGTTGCTGGCGCAGCAGAAAGCCCAGTCGCTGGGGCTGTGTTTCCACTCGCTGCGCGCGGTCACGCCGCAGCAGATCAGCGAAGTGCTGGCGGCCAGCGACAAACAATGCCCGGTTCACATCCACATCGCCGAACAGCAGAAGGAAGTCGATGACTGCCTGAGCTGGAGCGGCCGCCGTCCGCTGCAATGGCTGTACGAAAACACCGAAGTCGACCAGCGCTGGTGCCTGGTGCATGCCACCCACGCCAACCCGGAAGAAGTCACGCTGATGGCCAAGAGTCGCGCCATCGCCGGCCTGTGCCTGACCACCGAAGCCAACCTCGGCGACGGGATTTTCCCGGCGGTGGATTTCCTCGCCCAGGGCGGACGCATGGGCATCGGTTCCGACAGTCATGTGTCGCTGAGCGTGGTGGAAGAATTGCGTTGGCTGGAATACGGCCAGCGTCTGCGCGACCAAAGGCGCAATCGCTTGTACGGGGCGGATCAGCCAATGGTCGGCCGCACACTGTATGACGCGGCACTGGACGGCGGCGCCCAGGCGCTGGGACAACCGATCGGCGCACTGGAAGTCGGCAAGCGCGCCGACTGGATCGTGCTCGATGGCAACGATCCGTATCTGGCGACGGCCAGCGGCGACGGGATCCTGAACCGCTGGTTGTTTGCCGGCGGTGATCGGCAGGTGCGTGATGTGCTGGTCAACGGTCAGTGGGTGGTACGCGACGGCCACCATGCCGCAGAAGAGGACAGCAGCCGCGCGTTCACCCAGGTTCTGCGAGAGCTGTTGGGCTGATACAAAAAAACCTGTGGAGGGCACCCTCCACAGGTTTTTTGTTGTGCGTCAGTTGGACGTCTTGGCCATCTGCCGATCCGATGCCCGCCAGATCAGCCGCGTGGTGTCGTAACCCTGCTGACGCGCCTTGCTCAGCAGTTCCTCGCGTACCACACCGTTGACGGTCGGCGTGCGCGACAGCAGCCACAGATAGCGGCGGCTCGGGTCGCCGACGATGGCGGTCTTGTAGTCATCGCTGACATACAGCACCCAGTACTGCCCCTTCGCCGCCCCCGGAATCAGCCGCGAGAACCACGTGTCGAACTCGACCCACAATTTGTCGGTCTTGCCCGGCACCTGTGGATAAGCCGTGCCTTTGACTTCTTCCCACTGCCAATCCGTGGTCAGACAGCGGTTGAAAACCCCGAGGTTGCCATCGGGCTGAAGGCTGTAGCGGGCTTCGGACTGGGCGCAGTTGCGCTGGAAATACATCGGCAGACGCGCCAGCTCGTACCAGGTGCCCTGGTAACGCTTGAGATTGACGCTGTTGACAGTCTTCGGCGCCAGCGGATCTTCACCGGTCGTGGCGCAGCCGGCCAATACCAGGCCGGCGAAAAGGATAAGCAATAACCGCTTCATTTTTCTTCTCCGTGGGCGCGTAGCCCCGGTTTACTTCAGGCCTTGGCCGGAAAACATCAACACTTTGTCACCGGCGTACTGCACGCTGATAAAGCTTTTCTGGTCGCCCCAGGTGCAGCTGGACATGCCGAGCGCGCCCGCACAATCGGTGGGTTTACCGAGCAGGTTTTCGACCTCCGCCTTGGCCATCCCGGCCGACAGCTTCGAGTAGTTTTCCTGGTTGACCTTGCTGCATGCGACCAACAGCACGCAAAACGACAGCAGGGCGATAGATCGCAGCGACATGGTGTAACTCCTGGAGCGGAAGGGGGTTGGCCTGGCGCCAACCAGAAGCTTAGAAGAGAAAACCCCTGTCTGGTTCCCTGGGCACCTGGCTATTTATCCGCCCGCTCGTCTGGCTTTCATCGCTAAATCAGACACTTTGTAGGGCTATTGCGCATTTCGTCGTTTTTCGCCAAAGCCGCCTAATCTTTGGCGCGCGGCGGTCGAAATAAGAGCAGCGCAAAGCCTTCGAGTGTGGCAAATTGCCGCCCTTTCTTGACCAGCCCCTTCGCGGTAGCTCCCTTAATGACCAGAAACATGAAATTCAGCCACAAGATCTTGCTGGCAGCCGCGCTCGTGGTGGCCGTCGCGTTCGCCTGTTTCATCCTGTTCAACGACTACCGACAGCGCCAGGCCCTGCAATCGAGCACTGAATCCTCGATGCAGGAACTCGGCAGCCTGACCACCAGCAACATCCAGACCTGGCTGGAAAGCCGCATCCAGTTGCTGCAATCGCTGTCCCAGCAGATCGTCGCCGACGGCAGCGCCACCGCCAGCCTGAAACGCATCATCGACCTGCCCGCCTACACCGGCAATTTCCAGCTCAGCTACTTCGGCGGCGCCGACGGCGTGATGTTCTCGGTGCCGGCCGGCAACCGCGCGGCAGACTACGATCCGCGCGCGCGTGGCTGGTACAAGGCCGCCAACAGCGCTCAGCAGACCATCGTCACCGAACCGTACATCGCTGCCTCGTCGGGCAAACTGGTGATCACCGTCGCCACCCCGGTGCAGCGCCAGGGTTCGATGATCGGCGTGGCCGGTGCGGACATCGACCTGAGCAGCGTCAGCGCGATCATCAACTCGCTGAATTTCGGCGGCCACGGCCACGCATTCATCGTCAGCGCCGATGGCAAGATCCTGATCCACCCGGACAGCAAACTGGTGCTCAAGACCCTCGCCGAGGCCTACCCCAACGGCGCGCCGAAAGTCAGCCCGGGCCTGAAGGAAGTCGAGTTCGACGGCAAGACCCAGCTGATTTCCTTCACCCGCGTCAACGGCGTGCCATCGGCCGACTGGTACGTGGCGCTGGTGCTGGACAAAGACACCGCGTTCTCGATGCTCAGCGAATTCCGTACCTCGGCGCTGATCGCCATGGTGATTGCCGTGGTCATCATCATCGCCCTGCTCGGCATGCTGATCCGCGTACTGATGCAGCCGCTGCTGACCATGGGCCGCGCCATGCATGACATCGCCGAAGGCGAAGGCGATCTGACCAAACGCCTGACCATCCACGGCCACGACGAATTCGGCGCGCTGGGGATGTCGTTCAACCAGTTCGTGGAACGTATCCACACCTCGATCCGCGAAGTGTCCTCGGCTACCGGCCAGGTCAACGAAGTGGCTCTGCGGGTGGTCGCGGCCTCGAACTCCTCGATGTACAACTCCGACCAGCAGGCCTCGCGTACCAACAGCGTCGCGGCGGCGATCAACCAGCTCGGCGCCGCCGCCCAGGAAATCGCCCAGAACGCCGCTCTCGCCTCGCAGCACTCCAGCGATGCGCGCAGCCTGGCCGAAGACGGCCAGCAGGTGGTGGATAAAACCATCCACGCGATGCAGCAACTGTCGGCGAAGATCAGCGACTCCTGCGGCAACATCGAAACCCTGAACAGCAACACCGTGAACATCGGGCAGATTCTGGAAGTGATCACCAGCATTTCCCAGCAGACCAACCTGCTGGCCCTGAACGCCGCCATCGAAGCGGCCCGCGCCGGTGAGGCCGGTCGCGGCTTCGCGGTGGTGGCCGACGAAGTGCGCAACCTGGCGCACCGCACCCAGGATTCGGCGCAGCAAGTGCAGAAGATGATTGAAGAGCTGCAAGTCGGCGCGCGTCAGGCGGTCGGCATCATGACCGAGAGCCAGCGTGAGAGCGAAAGCAGCGTCGGCATCGCCAACCAGGCAGGCGAGCGGCTGGGCAGCGTGACCCAGCGTATTGGCGAAATCGACGGCATGAACCAGTCGGTGGCGACCGCTACCGAAGAGCAGACAGCCGTGGTCGAGTCGATCAATGTCGACATCAACGAGATCAACACGCTGAACCAGGAAGGGGTGGAAAACCTGCAGGCGACGTTGCGCGCGTGCTCGGATCTTGAGCAGCAGGCGGCCCGGTTGAAGCAGTTGGTCGGCAGTTTCAGAATCTGAGGCGCCCTGACTGGCCTCTTCGCGGGCAAGCCCGCTCCCACAGCGATCTTCGGTGTTCACACAATCTGTGTATCACCACAAAACACTGTGGGAGCGGGCTTGCCCGCGAAGGCATCAGCGAACGCAGCGAAGACTTAAAAGCTTGAGCCCGGTTGCGAAAGAAACGCCAGCTCCTCAGCCGTGGACGCCCTTCCCAACACCGCATTGCGATGCGGAAACCGCCCGAACCGGGCAATCACCCGTTGATGCCGCTCGGCATAATCCAGGTTGTCGGCAAACACCGCCCGCTCCGCTTCTGGCTGTTCAGCCACCAGGTCGATAAACCGGGAAACCGCCTCGTTCTGCACCGCGAGGTTTTCGCAGTGTTCGAACACCAGATAGATAAACAGTCGTTGAACCGGTCGCAATTGCCGGTCGAAATCGGCGGCGATGCCCTGAGCGACCAGTTGTTGCGCGCGCAGGTCACCAGAGAACGCTTTGGGGCTGTCGCGAAAGATCATTCGCGGGAGTTGATCGAGCAGCAGCACCACGGCCAGCCAACCTTCGGGACGTTGCGTCCACTCGGTCAATCCGCCGGCCAGGGCCTGATCGACAAAGACCCCGAAACGCTCTCGCGCTTCGAGGTCCTGGCTGTCGCGTTTGCCAAACCACAACGTGCCCTTCTCAGCCGATACCGCGCTGGCTGATTCGGAGTGACCGAACCACCAGTCAAGCAACGGCTGCCAGGGCGCGTTCATGGCTCAAGCCTTGTGGTAGCTGGTGACGCGCTCGACTTCTTCTTTCGAGCCGAGGAACACCGCTACGCGCTGGTGCAGGCCCTCAGGCTTGATGTCGAGGATGCGCTGGTGGCCGTCGGTGGAAGCGCCGCCGGCCTGTTCCACCAGGAACGACATCGGGTTGGCTTCGTACATCAGACGCAGTTTGCCCGGCTTGGACGGCTCGCGGCTGTCGCGCGGGTACATGAACAGACCGCCACGGGTCAGGATGCGGTGAACGTCCGCTACCATCGCGGCTACCCAACGCATGTTGTAGTTCTTCTTCAGCGGACCTTCTTCGCCGGCCAGCAGTTCTTCAACGTAGCGCTGTACCGGGGCTTCCCAGTGACGCTGGTTGGACATGTTGATGGCGAATTCCTGGGTGCTGGCAGGAATTTTGATGTCTTCGTGGGTCAGCACGAAGCTGCCCATCTCGCGGTCCAGGGTGAAGCCCTTGACGCCGTCGCCCAGGGTCAGCACCAGCATGGTCTGCGGGCCGTAGATCGCGTAACCGGCGGCCACCTGCTGGGTGCCCGGTTGCAGGAAGGCCTTTTCGTTCAGGCTTTCGTTCTGGCTCAGGTATTCGTTCGGGCAACGCAGTACCGAGAAGATGGTTCCGACCGGTGCGTTGATGTCGATGTTGGACGAGCCGTCCAGCGGGTCGAATACCAGCAGATAGGCGCCTTTCGGGTATTTGCCCGGGATCTGGTAGGCGTTGTCCATTTCTTCGGACGCCATGCCGGCCAGGTGACCGCCCCACTCGTTGGCTTCAAGCAGGATTTCGTTGGACAGCACGTCCAGTTTCTTCTGCACTTCGCCTTGGACGTTTTCGGTGCCCATGCTGCCCAGAACACCGCCCAGGGCGCCTTTGGACACGGCGTGGCTGATTTCCTTGCAGGCACGCGCCACCACTTCGATCAGGAAGCGCAGATCGGCAGGAGTGTTGTTGCTGCGGGTCTGCTCAATCAAATAGCGACTCAGGGTAACGCGGGACATGGACGGCTCCGGTGGAATGGGGGGCTAAAAACCCGCGCAGTTTACAGGGAGTCTGGAAACCTAGCGAGCGGTGACGCCCGGTAACGTGCGTCAGTGCAATGCCTGCCATCAGACGGGATCGGCCGAAGAGAGTTCAGGCACGGCGTTCAGCGTAGTTTGAAATGGGACGGATGGTGGCTGGAGAGAGGGATAGATCAAGCCTTTTCAGCGACTGACCGGTCGTCTTCATCGGCAAGCCCGCTCCCACGCTGAACCTGTGGAAGCGGGCATGCCCGCGAAGGGCACCCAGCGCCAGCCAGGCTCAGGAATGGGTGGGCGGCTTGCGCAGCAGGCTGAACGCCATCGCGGCGAGAAACAGCACACTGAGCAACAGCACCGCCCACAGACCGATTTTCTTCCAGTTCGTCTCCGCCACGGCGGTGGTCGTGGTTGTCGTCGTCTGAGTGACAACCGCCTCGCCCTGCACCGTTGCCTTGCCCAAGGTCGCCAGTTTCGCCGGGGTGAAATCGGGAATCAGCGTCGCCAGCGGCAGGTTCGCCGGTTTGGCGAGAGCGCTGCCCAAGGCCAGGCTGTACGGCCCGTCGCCCCGCGCGAGAAAGATCACCTGCGTCGCCCGCACCGCGTATTTCAACGTCGGCGCCTGCTCACCGAGGCCACCACCGCGCTCGTCGACGGTCAGTTTCAGTTGCTGGACGGTTTGCCCGTAGAGCTGCAACTCGTTCTGCACCACGTCCTGGCCATTCTGGCTCAGTCGATAGAGCAGACCGCTGCCGAGGGGCTGCCACGGCAGGCTGCTTTCCCGGCGCCCGGCCAGGGTGACCGGCGCCAGACTGTTGGCCTGTTTCAACTCGACCTGGACCCGCTCGACATTCAGCCCCATCGGCAACTGCCAGGTATATTCCCCGGCCTTGGCGCTGCTGCCGGCCAGCGCCTGCGACCAGACCAACGGCAGCGGCACATGGCGCGGATCGCTGCTCTTGAGCTGGACCGAGGTCAGCACCGGCGCCGAGGAGGGCGAATCCCACAGCAGCCGCAGGTAACGCGCGGTCTGCCCCGGCAAGGCCACTTCATGCTGTTCGACGCGCTCTTCGGAAAAGCTCAGGCGCGCGACCTGTCCTTCGCCCCAGGCCTGCCAGTGCTGCAAGTCGTCGCTGGCCTCGATGCTGAATCGCTGAAAGCCGTCGCGCTCGCTGGTCCAGTCGAGAATCAGCTGCTGCAACGGTGCCTTGATGGCGCTGGCGTCGAGCAGCCAGCCGCGCAGGGTTTCCTCGCCCGCCTCCAACTGACTGGACGGCTGCACCTCCACCAACGTGCCGCTGGTGGTGGACTGGATGCGTACGTTCGGCGCATGCCCCGTGGCGTCGGCCGCGTCGTACAGCGGGAACCACTTCACGTCATGCATCTGGCCGTCGTCGCGGGTCTGCGCCGATTCACGGGCCAGGGCGTAGGCTTGCGGCTCACCGGCGGCGTTGAACACCCGCAGATCGCCGAGATCGGTCTGACGCGCCTGCAATTGCGCGCTCAACGGCAGTTCGAGGCGATACCACGGGCCGCTGCCGCTGACCGCCAGCGGGATCTGCGTGGCGAAGTCCGCCGGTTTTTCCTGGGCGCCGACCGTCATGGCCACGCCCAGCATCAGCCACCCCAGATTAAGCATGCGACTCAAGACGACACTCCTTCGGTATCCGGCGCCGGTTTGTCAGCCGCCGGTGCAGCTTCGGCGCGTTTGGGCGGCAGCGGCGCGAAATAACCCACCACCAGCAGCAATACGCCGACGCCGATAAACGAGACGATCCGCGCCAGTCCGCCACGGTTGCTCAACTCGACAAAGATCAGTTTGGCCACCACCAGCGCAATCAGCGCCGCGCCGATCAGCCACACTTCGCGGCGATGGCGCAGATGCCCGCCGATCATCAGTCCCAGGGCCATCAGCGTCCAGACGATGGACAACCCGGCCTGCACCAGCATCGATTCAAGCAACAGATCCAGCTCGAACGGCACCCCGGCCCAATGATGGGCGGCGCGCATCACCAGCACGGTGCAGAAAGCGAACAGCGAAACACCGGCGACCAGTTGCGTGGCGTAATCGGCGTAATCCCGGCGTATCGACCATTGCTCGACGGCGCTGCGCGACCAGACGTAAACGCCGAACAACGCGAACAGCAGGCCCAGCTCCAACGGGTTGATCAGCGGCACGTAGGGCAGCGGTTCGGCGTTGCCGTCGCTCACCGCATTCGCCAGCCAGAACCAGCCGAGCATCAGCACCGCCAGCGGCGCGGCAGCATAGAACCGGTACTCGCGGGCATACGCCGCCACCGGCCACGGCCAGTTGCGCGGCGCGGCCATCAACAGCAGGTACAGGCTCGGCAGAATCGCCCAGCCGAGCCAGCGCCAGGCGTTGTATTGCTCGGACAACAGCAACAAGCCGTAACGCAGTTCCAGCGCCAGCACGCCAATCAACAGCCAGCAACCGAGCACATGGGCGGCACTCAAGGCTCGCGCCGGCAGCATCGGCGCCAACCGGCGCAGGCTGAAGAAATGCACGGCGAACACCGCCACCCACGCCAGCCAGCCGAAATCCGCCGCCGGGTGATAGCGCGAATGCCACGCTGCCAACAGCACCAGCGCAGACGCCGGGATCAGCAACGTGCAGAGCAGCCCCAGTGCCGGCCATTTCAGGCGCAGCGCCAGCAGCGTCCACAACGCCACACTCAGCGCTGCGACCAGCAGCAACAACGAGCCTTGCAGTGGCAGCGGCGCAAAGCGCAATACCTCGCTGACCCAGGCCAAGGCCCACCAACCGGCACCCCACACCAGCAGCACTTCGGACAGACGTTGCAGACTCAGCACATCAAACGCCGACGCGTGATTGCCCAGTTGCAGGCGCCAGGCGCCGACCAGTGCCGCCAAGCCCAGCACCAGCGGCGTCCAGAATCCGCCATGGCCCAGCGGCGTCAGGCCTTCGCCAGACAACGGCCCGAGCAGTTGCGGCCCGGCCAGCAGAAACGCCGCACCGCCGATCACCTGCAACAACAGGCCGAAGACGAAACTCAGGCGCTGCCGGAGGTACAGGCTCAGCCAGATAATCAGCAAGCCACTCGCCGCCCACACCGCGCTCGCGGCCTGCCACGGCAGGACGAACAGCACCGCCAGATTGATCAGCACCAGACCCGCCAGCAGCACCACCGACAAGCCGCGCAGCAGACGCACGTCACCGCGCACCATCTCATCGCGGGCCGCCAGCAACATCCCGGCGATCAGCGCCAGACCGATCAGCGAAGCGCTGAGCAGACCGCTCCAGCCGGCGCTGAACACCGCTGTCGAATCGTCCCCGGCGCCTTGCAGCCGCAGCAGGAACAATGCGCCACCGAGCAACTGCACGGCAAACGCGGTGAACAGGAACGTGCGCGATTGCAGGCGCAGGCCGACAAACAACGTCAGCAACCCGGCCAATGCCCAACTGATCGCCGTGCCGTGGGTGAAGAAAAACAGCGGCGCCAGCAGGTACAGGAACGTCAGGCCCAGGCACGCCAGCACCGGCAGGCCTTGACGCTCCCAAGGCGAGGTCTGCTGCGGCGGCGCCTTGCGCAATTGATAGAAGCTGAACAACAGCGCCACGCCGAGCATCAGCGCGCCCAGCGGCGCGCCGTCGAGCAGGCTGCTTTCTCCGACCCGCAACTGACTGAGAAACGCCAGCGCCGACCCCAGTTGCAGCAACAACGCAAACGCCCGGGCAAAGGGCCGTTGCTGACGCAGGCCGAGCCAGAAAATTCCTGCGCCCTCTACCGCCCAGGCCGCCGAGGTCCAGCGCGCATCCAGTCCCAGCGGAATCGCCAGGCTGGCGAAAATCACCCCCAGCGCCAGACAGGTTTCCCCCAGCAACAACGCCCGGCCACCCATCAGCACTTTGGCCAGCGCCATGTAGATCATGCCCAGCGCCAGGGCGCTGAATGCGGCGGCAAACTCCAGGTGTTGCACCAGCGCGAACTGCAAGCCGAAACCCACGATCGGCGGGCCGAACAGCATCGTGCCATCGACGTAATCACCCTTGCGCGCCGACCATTGCAGCAGCGCCTGACGATCGCCCGCCTGCGGCGCGTCGGGCATGTCCCGCAACTTGCGCCGGGCGAACAACAGACCGATGGCGAGGTACATCAGGAAGAACAGAATCAGGAACGGCTCGGTGCTCCACAGCAGTTCCGGTGCATAAGAGCGCAGGCCCCAGGCGAAACCGATGCCGAAGGTGCCGACGAAACCGATCAGGTTGAGCAGGCGCCAGGCCTTGAACCAGGCAATCGCGAGAATGCCGGCGTTGAGCAGGGCGAAATAGCTGAACAGCGCGACATGGTTGCCGGCGCCGGTGGAGGTCAGGATCGGTGCGGCGAAACCACCGAGGGCCGCCGCGGCGGCCAACCCGAGCGCATCCTGGGTGATGGCAAGGATGGCCGAGAACACCGTCACCGCAACCAGCAGCCCCAGCGCGGCGGACGGATCGAGCAGCGGATGCAAACGCATCGCCGCAAACACCGTCAGGTACAGCACCGCGATCCCGGTGCCTTGCAGAATCAGTGCGTAGTTGCTGTTGCGCCCACGCAACCACCAACCCAGCGCCAGCAGACCCAGCGCCGCCGCCGCGACCCCGGCGTAACGCAATTCGATCGGCACCACCATGCCCTCGGTGGCATACCGCAACAGGAACGCCAGACCGAAGAACAACAGCACCACGCCGACCCGCAGCACGGTGTTGCCACCGAACAGCCAGTTGCGCGCGGCGCTGATGCCGCGCTCGATGAGGTTCGGGCCACGGGGTTCCGCAGGTGGTTGGGCTTGCTCAGTAACGGCGTCGAGACGCCAGACATCGGCCGGCAGTGGCTGACGGGTTTCGCTGGCGGCGGCAGAGAGGGGTTCGAGTTCGGGTGGCAGCTCCCAGACCAGTTCGGGGGCCGGAGCTTCTTCGACGACATCGACAGATTCAGCGACCGGCTCGGCGACCGGTTCTACGCTTGGCGCTGGCTCCGCGTGAGAAGGCGATCCCTCCAGCAGATACAGGCGCTGCGCGACGCCTTGCAAAGCCTCCTTCGTCTGTTCAAGTTGCCGCTGTTGCTCCGTCACCTGCGAGCCAAGCCGCGCGATACGCAGCGTCTGCCCGATGGCGAGCCCCAGCAGCGCGCCCAGCAGCGCGCCGCTGAACGACTCGTCGAGCAGCCAGCCGAGCACCAGCCCGATCAACATGAACATCCATTGCATGGTCGATATCCCTGAGCAGCCCCAAGTCGGGGCGATGCGGCAATCCTGTCAGTCTAGGCACAAACCCAAATGTGGGAGCGGGCTTATCCACTCCCACATGAGCACAACGGTGCCTGAGACTGCCCGTAATCCGGCGCTCAGTATATCGATCCGGCCCAACAAACGTTGGGCCTTGCGCACAATTGTCGCTAAAAATCACTCCAGCGCCTTCCAGATATCCGTGGCGTATTCACGGATTGTCCGGTCGGACGAGAACCAGCCCATTCGCGCAGTATTCAGCACCGCCGAACGCCACCAGTTGTTGGCGTCGTGCCAGAGCGCATCGACGCGCCGCTGAGCCTCCCAGTACGAGTCGAAGTCGGCGCAGACGAAGAAGCGGTCGTAGTCCACCAGCGAATCGATCAACCCGGTGTAGCGCGAGGTGTCGTCCGGCGAGAACACGCCGCTGCGGATCGCCTGCAACACGTCGTTCAGGCGATGCGACGCGGCAATGTCCGGCGCCGCGCTGAACTCGTGGTTCTGCTTGCGTGCTTCGACCTGCTGGGCGCTCAGGCCGAAAATGAACATGTGCTCGGCTCCGATGTTCTCGCACATTTCCACGTTGGCGCCATCGAGGGTGCCGATGGTCAGCGCGCCGTTGAGGCCGAACTTCATGTTGCTGGTGCCCGAGGCCTCGAAACCGGCGGTGGAAATCTGCTCGGACAGGTCCGCCGCCGGAATGATGCTCTCCGCCAGGCTGACGTTGTAGTTGGGCAGGAACACCACTTTCAGCAGGCCACGCACCGTCGGGTCGTTGTTCACCACCCGGGCGATGTCGTTGGTCAACTTGATGATGAGCTTGGCCTGGTGATAACTGGCCGCCGCTTTACCGGCGAAGATCTTCACCCGTGGCACCCAGTCGGTTTCCGGCTCGGCGCGAATCGCCTGGTACAACGCGACCGTGTGCATCAGGTTGAGCAACTGGCGCTTGTACTCGTGGATCCGTTTGACCTGTACGTCGAACATCGCCGCCGGGTTGACCGCGATCCCCAGCCGCTCGTGAATCAGATACGCCAGGGCCTTTTTGCTGTGCAACCGCTGTTCGGCGAAGGCCTTGCGGAAGGCCGGTTTCTCGGCGAACGGTTCCAGGCCCACCAGCAGCTCTTCAGGGTTATCCAGGACTTGCGGGCCGAGGGCGTCGACCAGCATCGAGGTCAGTTCGGCGTTGGCCTGATACAACCAGCGGCGGAAGGTGATGCCGTTGGTTTTGTTGTTGATCCGCTCCGGATAGAGCTTGTGCAGTTCGGCGAACACGGTTTTGCGCATCAATTGCGTGTGCAGCGCGGACACGCCGTTGACGCTGTGGGAACCGAGAAACGCGAGGTTGCCCATGCGCACCCGGCGGCCGTTGTCTTCTTCGATCAGCGAAACCGCGCGCAGCACGTCGAAGTCGTGAATGTCCTTGGCCCGCAATGAATCGATGTGCTGGGCGTTGATCAGGTAAATGATCTGCATGTGCCGGGGCAGCATGCGCTCCATCAGCCCTACCGGCCAGGTTTCCAGCGCTTCGGGCAGCAGCGTGTGGTTGGTGTACGACAACGTGTTGACCGTCACCTCCCACGCGGCATTCCACTCCACGTCGTAGACGTCGACCAGTTGGCGCATCAGTTCGGCCACGGCGATCGAGGGGTGAGTGTCATTGAGCTGGATCGCCGCATGCTCGCCCAGGGTCAGCACCGAGGTGTGCATGTTGCGATGCCGGCGCAGCAGATCCTGCAACGAGGCCGCGACGAAGAAGTATTCCTGACGCAGGCGCAATTCCTGCCCCGCTTCGGTGCTGTCCGCCGGGTAAAGCACCCTGGAGATGCTCTCGGCGCGGGCCACTTCGGCGACGGCGCCGAGGTGGTCACCGGCGTTGAAGCGCTCCAGGTGCAGGTCTTCCATGGCGCGCGCCCGCCACAGACGCAGGGTGTTGACGCTCGCCCCGCGCCAGCCGACCACCGGCGTGTCGTAGGCGATCGCCCGTACGGTTTCTGCCGGCGACCAGACCTGCCGGGTCTTGCCGCTGGCATCGGTGACGGTTTCGACACTGCCGCCAAAGCCGATCGGGTAGACCACTTCCGGCCGCTCGAACTCCCATGGGTTGCCGAAATCCAGCCAGTGCTCGGTCTGCTCCTGCTGCCAGCCATCGACGATGGCCTGGCGGAACAGCCCATGCTCGTAGCGGATGCCATAACCATGACCGGCAATGCCAAGGGTCGACATGCTTTCCATGAAGCACGCCGCCAATCGGCCGAGGCCGCCGTTGCCGAGCGCCGCGTCCGGCTCCAGCAGACGGATACGCTCCAGATCGACGCCGAGTTCGGTCAACGCTTCACGGGCGACATCGAGCAGGCCAAGGTTGCTCAGGCTGTCGTAGAGCAGGCGGCCGATGAGGAACTCCAGCGAGAGGTAATACACCCGCTTCTGGCCCTTGCGGTAAATCTGCCGGGTGTGGTCCATCCAGTGCTCGACCATGTGATCGCGCGCCGCCAGGGCGATGGCTTCGAACCAGTCATGGTCGAAGGCGTGATCCGGGTCTTTGCCCACCGCGTAGGTAAGTTTGGTCAGGACGGCGTCGCGGAATGCGGCCACCTCTGCTTCGCGAACTAGTGGTTCTTGAGTCATCGATAGGACCTCGAGCGAACGGGGAATTGTCAGAGCCTAGACGGTCTGACCGACCGTAGAAGCGCAGGTTCTGCAGTTTTTCCTGAGAGTGAGCGATCGTCCGGCAATGCCCTGGCGATTGCCTCAATGAATGCAGGGGCCGTGCCGAACCGTCGACCGTGTCGATGCGTGGAGAAAAAATCTGGCGAAAGGTTGTTCAAAAATCCACCAGTCCCGGTATGATCGCGCGCCCTGATGCACACGCCTGGTAATTCCCGATGATGAAGCCCAACCTGATCGCCGCAGCCGAGATCGACCGTCTCGATACCTGGGCCAAATATTCGGCCCCGATGTGCGGCTCGTGCATTTCCAGCTGCTGCACGCTGCCCGTCGAGGTCAAGATCAAGGACCTGGTGCGCATCGGCGTGGTCGATGAATTCGAGCTGGGCGATCCGCCGAAGAACATCGCCAAGCGCCTGCAAAAGGAAGGCCTGGTGGAGCGCTTCAACCAGAAGTCCGGCATCTTCACCCTGCAACGCATGAGCAACAACGATTGCTACTACCTGGATCGTAAGAGCCGCTTGTGCACCATTTATGACAAACGCCCGGACACCTGCCGCAACCACCCGAAAATCGGCCCGCGTCCGGGGTATTGTGCGTACAAGCCGAAGGAAGTGGAGCGCGAGCGCAGTTCGCGGGGTATCGAGCGCTTCTGATACAGCCGCCCCTCACCCCAGCCCTCTCCCGAGGGAGAGGGGCTTTTAGACTCCACACATTTCCCCAGACAAACAAAAACGCCCCCGGTCTTGCGACCGGGGGCGTTTTTCATACCAGGGCTAAATTACGCCTTGGCTTTCTTGGCAGCGCGGGTACGCTCGCTTTCGTCCAGGATCTTCTTGCGAAGACGGATGGACTTAGGAGTGACTTCGCACAGCTCGTCTTCCTGGATGTATTCCAGAGCCTGTTCCAGGGTGAAGCGAACAGGTGGAACCAGAGCGATGGTTTCGTCTTTACCCGAAGCACGCATGTTGTCGAGCTTCTTGCCTTTGGTTGGGTTCACACCCAGGTCGTTGTCACGGCTGTTCTGACCAACGATCTGACCGTTGTAGATCTCCTGGCCGTGTTCTACGAACAGCTTGCCACGAGCCTGCAGGGTTTCCAGGGAGTAGGTCAGCGCCTTGCCGGTTTCAACCGAAACCAGTACGCCGTTCTGACGGCCGGACATGTGACCGGACTTCACTGGAGCGTAGCGATCGAAGATCGAGGTCAGGATGCCAGCACCGTTGGTCAGGGTCAGGAACTGGTTACGGAAACCGATCAGACCACGAGCAGGGATGTTGTATTCCAGACGCACACGGCCCTTGCCATCCGGCACCATGTTGCTCAGGTCGCCTTTACGCAGACCCATCTCTTCCATCACCTTGCCCTGGGATTCTTCAGGGATGTCGATGGTCACGTTTTCGAACGGTTCCTGCTTCACGCCGTCAACTTCACGGATGATCACTTCAGGACGGCCCAGAGCCAGCTCGAAGCCTTCGCGACGCATGGTTTCGATCAGTACCGAGAGGTGCAGCTCACCACGGCCGGAAACCTTGAACTTGTCAGCCGAGTCGCCTTCTTCAACGCGCAGTGCAACGTTGTACAGCAGCTCTTTGTCCAGACGATCCTTGATGTTACGGGAGGTCACGAACTTGCCTTCTTTACCGCAGAATGGCGAGTCGTTTACCTGGAAGGTCATGGAAACGGTTGGCTCGTCAACGGTCAGCGGCTTCATCGCCTCGACGGTGTTGATGTCGCACAGGGTGTCGGAGATGAACAGCTCGTCGAAACCGCTGATGCAGACGATGTCGCCGGCCGCTGCTTCTTCAACGTCAACGCGGTGCAGACCGTGGTGACCCATCAGCTTCAGGATACGACCGTTGCGGCGCTTGCCGTCGGCGCTGATAGCGACAACCGGGGTGTTCGGCTTGACGCGACCACGAGCGATACGGCCAACACCGATAACACCCAGGAAGCTGTTGTAGTCCAGAGCGGAGATCTGCATCTGGAACGGGCCGTCACGGTCAACAGCCGGAGGCGGAACGTGGTCGACTACCGCTTGGTACAGCGCGGTCATGTCTTCGCCCATGGCGGTGTGGTCCAGACCGGCGATGCCGTTCAGGGCCGAGGCGTAAACAACCTGGAAGTCCAGTTGTTCTTCGGTGGCGCCCAGGTTGTCGAACAGATCGAAGATCTGGTCCAGAACCCAGTCAGGACGCGCGCCCGGACGGTCAACCTTGTTGATGACCACGATTGGACGCAGGCCGGCTTCGAAAGCCTTCTTGGTCACGAAACGGGTTTGCGGCATAGGGCCGTCTTGAGCGTCGACCAGCAGCAGCACGGAGTCAACCATGGACATTACGCGCTCGACTTCGCCGCCGAAGTCGGCGTGGCCCGGGGTGTCCACGATGTTGATGTGGTAGCCGTTCCAGTTGATGGCGGTGTTTTTCGCCAGAATGGTAATGCCGCGCTCTTTTTCCTGGTCGTTGGAGTCCATCACGCGCTCGTCGTTGAGCTCGTTGCGCTCCAGGGTGCCGGATTGACGCAGGAGTTTGTCTACCAGGGTGGTTTTACCATGGTCAACGTGGGCAATGATGGCGATGTTGCGTAGATTTTCGATCACTTGTGTATCTCGATCAGAGGATTCGGTTTGCTGACAAGTCTTGGCAGCGATTAGCAGTAGTGTCCGGCATGGCCGTTACAGCTTGACGGCGGTGTCGGGGGGCCGGTGACGCAGGCCACAGGCAAACAGCCCCGGGCACTTAGCTCGGTCGATAAACGCGCACATTGGCATGCCCCTCACTGAGCAGATGGTGGGCATGCAGGCGACTCATCACGCCTTTGTCGCAATACAGCAGGTACTGGCGCGTAGGGTCCAGTTCCTTGAAACGAGCGTTCACTGCATAGAACGGCATCGTCTGTACTTCTACGCCGGCGAGTTCCAGCGGGTCATCCTCGGCAGCATCCGGGTGGCGGATGTCGATGACGATCTGACCGGCCAGTGCTTCACTGACTTCTTCAATCTGTATGTCCTGGCCGAGCTCGTCGATCACCCGATCGATCGGCACCAGTTTGGCGTTTTCGAGTGCGCGCTCGAGAACCGCCATGTCGAATTCCTGCTCTTCGTGCTCAACACGACCGCGCTTGGCGGCCGTCTTCGGATTGACCGAAATGACGCCGCAGTATTCCGGCATGTGCCGGGCGAAATCGGCCGTGCCGATCTCGTTGGCCGTGTCGATGATGTCCTGTTTGTGTGCAACGATCAGCGGACGCAGCACCAGTTTGTCGGTCACGCAGTCGATCACCGACAGGTTCGGCAACGTCTGGCTCGACACCTGGGAGATCGCTTCGCCGGTGACCAGCGCGTCGATGTGCAGGCGCTCGGCAATGCTCGACGCGGCGCGCAACATCATACGCTTCAATACGACACCCATATGACTGTCGTCGACCTTGCCGAGAATTTCGCCCAGCACTTCCTCGAACGGCACACTGACAAATAACACGCGTTGCGAGCTGCCGTACTTCTTCCAGATGAAATGCGCGACTTCCATCACGCCCAATTCATGGGCACGCCCGCCCAGGTTGAAGAAGCAGAAGTGCGTCATCAGGCCACGGCGCAGGATCTGATAAGCCGCAACCGTCGAGTCAAAGCCGCCGGACATCAGAACAAGCGTCTGCTCGAGGGCGCCGAGCGGGTAACCGCCGATGCCATTGTGCTGGCCGTGGATCACGAACAACCGTTGGTCGCGAACTTCGATACGGACTTCGATTTCCGGCGATTTCAGGTCGATGCCGGCAGCACCGCACTCACGACGCAATTTGCTGCCGACGTATTTTTCGACGTCCATCGAGCTGAACGGGTGCTTGCCCGCACGCTTGCAGCGCACCGAAAAAATCTTCCCGGCCAGTGCATCGCCGTAGTGCTGCTTGCACTTCTCGGTGATGTCGTCGAAGTCGCCCAGCGGGTATTCGTCGATCTGCAGGAAGTGCGCGATGCCCGGCATGCAGGTCAGGCGCTCGCCCATTTCTTTCAAGGCTTTAGGGTCGGTAACGCGGGTTTCCAGCTCGAGGTTGTCCCACACACCGTTCACCACCACGGCCGGGTCCAGGTCGCGGAGCACGGTGCGGATGTTCTTGGCCAACTGGCGGATGAATTTCGTCCGGACAGGTCGGCTTTTGATGGTGATCTCGGGGAAGACTTTTACGATTAGTTTCATGAAAACAGCGCGCGCTGGGCCAGCCGAAAAAGGGGGGCGCGGATTATAGCGGAAATTGCTCAAGGTTTAACCAGTTAATGTGCAGAAGGTTTTGCACGCACCAAAACGGGTCATTTTTCATTTCCGGCGCTACATTAAAGGGCGGGATTTTCACCATTGCGGCGCCTTTGACCTTTATAAGCGTGAATTTGGGGCAAAAAACCCATGCTGGGGCACTGGCATGCAATTTGCTCCCTTGTGAGGCAGGTTGCCTTGGTCGAGTATTCGCGCCGGCATCACCAACATTTAAGGGCATCCACTACCAGCCCTAAGCCACCCGGAGGACACTATGTCGAAGTCGGTTCAACTCATCAAAGATCATGACGTCAAGTGGATTGATCTGCGCTTCACGGACACCAAAGGCACTCAGCACCACGTGACCATGCCGGCTCGCGATGCGCTGGAAGACGACTTCTTCGAAGTTGGCAAGATGTTCGACGGTTCCTCCATCGCTGGCTGGAAAGGCATCGAAGCCTCCGACATGATCCTGCTGCCGGACGACGAAACTGCCGTTCTGGACCCGTTCACCGAAGAGCCGACCCTGATCCTGGTCTGCGACATCATCGAACCTTCGACCATGCAAGGTTACGATCGCGACCCTCGCGCCATCGCTCACCGCGCCGAGGAATACCTGAAAACCACCGGTATCGGTGACACCGTATTCGCCGGTCCGGAGCCTGAGTTCTTCATCTTCGACGAAGTGAAGTTCAAGTCCGACATCTCCGGCTCGATGTTCAAGATCTACTCCGAGCAAGGCTCGTGGATGTCCGACCAGGACGTGGAAGGCGGCAACAAGGGCCACCGTCCAGGCGTGAAAGGCGGCTACTTCCCGGTTCCGCCGTTCGACCACGACCACGAAATCCGTACCGCCATGTGCAACGCACTGGAAGAAATGGGTCAGACCGTTGAAGTTCACCACCACGAAGTGGCGACTGCCGGTCAGAACGAAATCGGTGTCAAGTTCAACACCCTGGTGAAGAAAGCTGACGAAGTTCAGACTCTGAAATACGTTGTACACAACGTTGCCGATGCCTACGGCCGCACCGCGACCTTCATGCCGAAGCCTCTGTACGGCGATAACGGTTCGGGCATGCACGTTCACATGTCCATCGCCAAAGATGGCAAGAACACCTTCGCTGGCGAAGGCTATGCCGGTCTGTCCGAAACCGCTCTGTACTTCATCGGCGGCATCATCAAGCACGGTAAGGCCCTGAACGGCTTCACCAACCCGGCCACCAACTCCTACAAGCGTCTGGTGCCAGGCTTCGAAGCGCCGGTGATGCTGGCCTACTCGGCTCGCAACCGTTCCGCCTCGATCCGTATTCCTTACGTCAACAGCCCACGCGGCCGTCGTATCGAAGCGCGCTTCCCGGATCCGGCTGCCAACCCGTACCTGGCCTTCGCAGCACTGCTGATGGCCGGCCTGGACGGTATCCAGAACAAGATCCACCCAGGCGATGCCGCTGACAAAAACCTGTACGACCTGCCGCCAGAAGAGGCGAAAGAGATCCCACAAGTTTGCGGCAGCCTGAAAGAAGCCCTGGAAGAGCTGGACAAGGGCCGTGCGTTCCTGACCAAGGGCGGCGTGTTCTCCGACGACTTCATCGACGCTTACATCGCGCTGAAATCCGAAGAAGAAATCAAGGTTCGCACCTTCGTACACCCACTGGAATATGAGCTGTACTACAGCTGCTGATCCGGTAGCGCTGCGCTACGCGGCGTGACAAAAGAGAGGCCTCCTTCGGGAGGCCTTTTTTGTGCCCGCTCATCCATGGATAATCCGCCGCTTTCGCGCCATGACCGGCGCCTTGACGAAGGGATTCGCATGAAGTGGTTACGGGCTATCTCCCTGATGGCGGGCCTCGCCTGCTCGACAGCCGGCGCTGCCGGGTTCTATGAAAACAAGCCGCTGGCTCACCCGCTGATCCAGGGCTTGCAAGAAAGCTCGATGACCCTGGCGTTCATCAAGGAAGCGAACGGCGTCAAAGGTTATTACTGCCGTTGCGAGACACCGGACGAACGTCCGCAATTGCTTGATGACTTCGGTCAGGCGAGTATCGAGTCGGTTTTTCTAATGTCTCTCGACAGTGAGGATCCAACTCGCTTCGTGCTTTTCAGGCAAAACGACGGCTACAGGATCTACGCCTATAAGTACAACGCTAACGATCATCTTTATAGCCGCGTCACGCGATTGCAGCCCGCCCTGGACATGATCGCTGAAGGCCGCAATCACCTCGACGCCCTGACCGTCAAGAAAGCGCTGAGCAAGATCACCCCGCTCAACTACAGCCTCGTCCTTGAAGAGTCCGGCGTACCGGAATTCAACCAGCTCGATCTCAGCCAAGGGAAACTGGTGAGCTATTACGGCCAGTACTACGACCCACTGAGCAACCCGACGCCAGATGACGAGCCATACTTTTTCAAGAAGACCTACCAGAAAAAAGACGGCCGGTTTCTCACCGTTACCTTCTGGCGCTGGCTCGACAAGACCCTGGTCGAGGGTAACCGCACGCTCTACAACTATCGGGTCAGGCGTATTGCCTGGGAAACCGAACCGACGAGATTCACCGGCAGCGAAGACGGCCAGTCAGTGTCTTATGATTCCGGATCCATCTCCGCCCAAGGAGCCTACAAACAAGGCGTGCGTATCGGTCCGTGGTCGTCCTCCAAAGACGAAAAATATTCGGAGTCCGGTAATTTCGTAGAGGGCAAACGAGAGGGGCAGTGGAGCCTGTACCAGGATGGTCAAACTCTGGAGGGCAAGTACCACAACGACTTGCGCGAGGGCCGCTGGCAGCTTCACAACTACGATGAACTGGAGTGGGTCGCCACAGGATTCCAGACCTATGCCCACGACCAACTCAACGGCCCCAGTGAATTGACTGTCCGTGGTACTACCGAGCGCGGCGAATACCGCGATGGCAAACGCGAAGGCCTCTGGGTGACCAAAACGGATAATGACCACACCCGGAGCGTCCACTTCGCTGACGACAAAAAGGAAGGCGAGCTGCGCGAAGTCGACGCCAATGGTGTGCCGATCCTCACCGAGCACTACAAGGCCGGTGCCCTGTCCGGCGCCCGTGAAAGTGCAGTGATGCCGAGCATCTCACAATAAATCCGGGGCGCCAGTGTGAGCGGATGTTGTCCCGGCTGGGCTAACCGTCGCCCCTGACCTATGCTGCATCCCATCGCTTTCGAAACCGGTCGATTTCATGGGTCGCACCTTCATCTGTCTCATCTTGCTGCTGATCGCCCTGCCCACCAGCGCGCAGATCTACAAGTACACCGACGCCGAGGGCAACACCGCCTACAGCAACCAGCCCCCGGAGGGTGTACAGGCGCAGCCGGTGGATTTGCCGCCGCTCAACAGCGTCGTGCCGCAAGCGCCGGTCAGCCCCGCGCCGTCCGCCGGGTCGAACTCCCGCGAGCCACCGCGCAACGCCTACGAAATCCTTGAACTGGCCGGCCTGCCCACCGAAGAAGCCCTGCGCGCCAACAACGGCACCTTCACCGTCAACGTACTGATCAAGCCGCGCCTGCAACCGCCACACCTGTTGCGGCTGCTGCTGGACGATGAACCCTACGGCCAGCCCAGCAACGTGCCGAGCCTGCAACTGGTGAATGTCGACCGGGGCGAGCATCGGCTCGCGGTGCAGGTGATCGACGGTCAGACCGTCATCCAGCAAAGCCCGGCGGTGGCGCTGAGCGTGCAGCGGGTACACAAGCCATGATTCGCTGGCTCATCGGCGTGTGCCTTGGCCTGATCGCTTTCAGTGCAGCGGCCGAGGTCTTCACTTATGTCGATGCCCAGGGCAATCGGGTCTACACCGATCAACCGCGCCCCGGCAACGCCAGGCGCGTGCAACTGACCACCAGCAACCGTATGCCGGCCCACTCGAGCGTCGCCGCGCCGATGACGGCGGCGAAGCCATCCGTGCAAACCCCGCTGTTTCGCTACGACATGTTGCGGGTACTGGTCCCCGAGCCAGATGCGACCATCCGCAGCAGCGCTGGCGAGTTGATCGTCAGCGTCACCAGCGAGCCTGGCCTGCAAAAGGGCCACCTCTACCGTTTGCTGCTCGACGGTCAGCCAACCGGCGAGCCCGGCCCGAGCCCGGTGTTCCCACTGAGCAACATTGATCGCGGCAGCCACAACCTGTCGGTGGAAATACTCGATGCCGAGGGACGCACGGTCGAGCGCACCGCCAATCAGCCGTTTCATATGCAGCGCATTTCCCTGGCGCAGAAGCGCCAGGTCAAACCATGCGTCACCGACGACTACGGTGTACGCCCGGAATGCCCGCTGAAAGACAAACCTGAAGAGCCGAAAAATCCCTTCCTGCGTTTCTTCTAACGCCATTCAGCTTTGCGCACTATATTGGTGCAACAGGCTGCACCGTACTCACATTCCAACCCATTTTGGTTCGAAACTACCCGCAAAAGCTGGCAGAACGCCACGCAAACGAGCGTCAAACGCCCGTTTCAGGCGTCGAACGCATCTTTTTTGAGCCTTGGTTTGGTTTTTGCATTTTCCTCGCATCAGCGCTTTATCCATGCGCGCGCCATGCTCCAAAAGAGGTCCTCATGACCATCAGTGACGCACTGCATCGTTTGTTGCTCGACAACCTGACCACCGCGACCATCCTGCTCGATGCCGAATTACGCCTCGAGTACATGAACCCGGCGGCGGAAATGCTCCTGGCCATCAGCGGCCAGCGCAGCCATGGGCAGTTCATCAGCGAGCTGTTCACCGAGTCCACCGAAGCGCTCAATTCGTTGCGCCAGGCGGTGGAACAGGCGCACCCGTTCACCAAGCGCGAAGCGATGCTCACCGCCCTCACCGGCCAGACCCTGACCGTGGACTACGCGGTAACACCGATCCTGAGCAACGGCGCGACCCTGCTCCTGCTGGAAGTCCACCCGCGTGACCGTCTGCTGCGGATCACCAAGGAAGAGGCGCAACTGTCGAAACAGGAAACCAGCAAGATGCTGGTGCGCGGCCTCGCCCACGAGATCAAGAACCCCCTCGGCGGCATCCGTGGCGCCGCGCAATTGCTCGCTCGCGAGCTGCCGGAAGACAGCCTGCGCGACTACACCAACGTGATCATCGAAGAGGCCGACCGCCTGCGCAATCTGGTCGACCGCATGCTCGGCTCGAACAAACTGCCCTCCCTGGCCATGTGCAATGTCCATGAAGTGCTGGAGCGCGTCTGCCAACTGGTCGAGGCCGAGAGCCAGGGCTGCATCACCCTGGTGCGCGATTACGACCCGAGCATTCCCGACGTTCTGATCGACCGCGAGCAAATGATTCAGGCGGTACTGAACATCGTGCGCAACGCGATGCAGGCCATCAGCAGCCAGAACGAGCTGCGCCTGGGCCGCATCAGCCTGCGCACCCGCGCCATGCGCCAGTTCACCATCGGCCACATCCGCCATCGCCTGGTGACCAAGATCGAGATCATCGACAACGGCCCGGGGATCCCGGCGGAACTCCAGGAAACCATTTTCTTTCCCATGGTCAGCGGCCGTCCGGACGGTACCGGGCTGGGCCTGTCCATCACCCAGAACATCATCAGCCAGCACCAGGGCCTGATCGAATGTGACAGCCACCCAGGCCACACCACGTTCTCGATCTTTCTGCCACTGGAACAAGGAGCCACATCGACATGAGCCGTAGTGAAACCGTGTGGATCGTCGATGACGACCGTTCAATCCGTTGGGTTCTGGAAAAAGCCCTGCAACAGGAAGGCATGACCACCCAGAGTTTCGACAGCGCCGATGGTGTGATGAGCCGCCTGGCCCGCCAACAGCCCGACGTGATCATCTCCGACATTCGCATGCCGGGCGCCAGTGGCCTGGATCTGCTGGCGCGGATTCGCGAACAGCACCCCCGGCTGCCAGTCATCATCATGACCGCTCACTCCGATCTGGACAGCGCTGTCGCTTCATATCAGGGCGGCGCGTTCGAGTACCTGCCCAAGCCGTTCGACGTCGATGAAGCGGTTTCGCTGGTCAAGCGTGCCAACCAGCACGCTCAGGAGCAGCAAGGCCTGGAAGTGCCGCCGGCGCTGACCCGCACCCCGGAAATCATCGGCGAAGCGCCGGCGATGCAGGAAGTGTTTCGCGCCATCGGCCGCCTGAGCCACTCCAACATCACCGTGCTGATCAACGGCGAATCGGGCACCGGTAAAGAACTGGTGGCCCACGCCCTGCACCGCCACAGCCCGCGCGCGGCCTCGCCGTTCATTGCGCTGAACATGGCGGCGATCCCCAAGGATCTGATGGAGTCCGAGCTGTTCGGCCACGAGAAAGGCGCATTCACCGGCGCGGCCAACCTGCGGCGCGGACGCTTCGAACAGGCCGACGGCGGCACGCTGTTCCTCGATGAAATCGGCGACATGCCGGCAGACACTCAGACCCGCCTGCTGCGCGTGCTGGCCGATGGCGAGTTCTATCGGGTCGGCGGGCATGTGCCGGTCAAGGTCGATGTGCGGATCATCGCCGCGACCCACCAGAATCTGGAAACCCTGGTCCACGCCGGGAAATTCCGTGAGGACTTGTTCCACCGCCTCAACGTGATCCGTATCCACATTCCGCGCCTGTCGGACCGTCGCGAAGACATCCCGACCCTCGCCAGGCACTTCCTCAGCCGCGCCGCGCAAGAACTGGCGGTAGAGCCGAAGCTGCTGAAAAGCGAAACCGAGGAATACCTGAAGAACCTGCCATGGCCAGGCAACGTGCGCCAACTGGAGAACACCTGCCGCTGGATCACCGTGATGGCGTCCGGGCGCGAAGTGCATATCGGCGACCTGCCACCGGAACTGCTGAGCCTGCCGCAGGACTCGGCGCCGGTGACCAATTGGGAGCAGGCGCTGCGCCAGTGGGCGGATCAGGCGCTGGCGCGTGGCCAGTCGAGTCTGCTCGACAGCGCAGTGCCAGCGTTCGAGCGGATCATGATCGAGACCGCGCTGAAACATACCGCCGGACGGCGGCGTGATGCGGCAGTGTTGCTGGGCTGGGGCCGCAATACCCTGACCCGCAAGATCAAGGAATTGGGGATGAAGGTTGATGGTGGGGATGATGACGAGGGGGATGAGGGTTAGGGTGAGGGCCAGCCTCGGATCTGCCCCCAGACTCAGGCACACCAGGGACTGCCGTGCACCGCCCCAAAGCACGATGACCCGTAATCGCGCATAACTGTCCGATCAAATCCGCGCAGTAAAGCCCTCTGACTTCAACAGAGCAAAAAACCGAAAGCCCCGAAATCCGGGGCTTTCACGCTTTTGAATAATTTTTCTGTGTCCAAATGCAAAACCTGGCACGCCCCCTGCAATAACACGATCAGGTGATTCGATTCACCCACCCTTTCGGGGGCCTTGGTACAGGCAGGCCGGGGATTCCCCTCTTTACACCGGGCTTCACGCTCCAGCGATGAGCCCACCCCGTTTTGGGGCCTCTGATACAGGCAGGTCAGGGGTTCCTTCTTTACACCGGGCGGATCGCCGCGATCCGCCCGCCCGTTTCGGGAACCTTGGTACAGGCAGGCCGGGGATTCCCTCTTTTATTGCTCCCGGAGATGAATCTCCAGTCGCCAGCGGTCATCGACCGCCTTGCCGGCCCAGTCGCCTTGCAGCGGACGGGCCGCCACCAGCGTCAGCAACAAGCCTCCGTCACTCACTCGCGTGCGCCAGTTCACGTCCTTGCCGTTGAGCTTGAGCTGGCCTTTCTGCGCCTTGCCCTCGGCGCCGAACAACAGCGCGACGCTGCCATCGACGATCTCGCCATGCAGCTTCGGCTCGTTGTTGAACCACACCACCAGCCCGCCATCGACGACTTCGACCTGCTGCAACACGCTGGGGTCAGGCGTGGTCAGGCGACCGATCATCAGCCCGACCATCAGGCCGAAAATCGCCAGAGAACCCATCACACGCGGGAATAGTTTCGAACGCGGATCCGCTTGCGGCGTAGAATGCGCGTCATCTTTACCTTCGGAGCCGTGCATGTTTCACGTCATCCTTTTTCAACCGGAAATTCCGCCGAACACCGGCAACGTTATCAGGCTGTGCGCCAACAGCGGCTGCCACCTGCATTTGATCGAACCGCTGGGCTTCGAGATGGACGACAAGCGCCTGCGCCGCGCCGGTCTCGACTACCACGAGTATGCCACCCTGCAACGCCATGCCGACCTCGCCAGCTGCCTGGAAAGCCTCGGTCATCCGCGCGTGTTCGCCTTCACCACCAAGGGTTCGCAACCGTTTCATGACGTCGCGTTCCAGCCGGGCGACGCCTTCGTGTTCGGCCCGGAAAGCCGAGGCCTGCCGGCAGAGGTGCTCGACGCCCTGCCCGCCGGTCAGCGCCTGCGCCTGCCGATGCGCGAAGGCTGTCGCAGCCTGAACCTGTCCAACACCGTGGCGGTGGCCGTTTACGAAGCATGGCGGCAGAACGGCTTCAAGTAACCGCGCATAACAAAAAATGGGAGCGGGCTTGCTCGCGAAGCGGGAGAGTCAGATGACATCAATGTCGCCTGACACTCGCCTTCGCGAGCAAGCCCGCTCCCACATTGGACTTGCGTCGTCGTTCAGCTCTTACTGAACGGTCGGCGCCTCGCCGCTTTCCTGCATGCGCTGCAGCTCTTGCGCGTACAGCGCGTCGAAGTTCACCGGAGCCAGCATCAGGGCCGGGAACGAACCACGGGTCACCAGGCTGTCCAGAGTTTCGCGAGCGTACGGGAACAGGATGTTCGGGCAGAAAGCACCCAGGGTGTGGCTCATCGAGCCCGCATCCAGGTTCTTGATCAGGAAGATACCGGCCTGTTGCACTTCAGCGATGAAGGCCACTTCTTCACCGTTCTTGACGGTTACCGACAGGGTCAGCACGACTTCGAAGAAGTCGCCTTCCAGTTGCTTCTGACGAGTGTTCAGATCCAGAGAAACCGCTGGCTCCCACTGCTGGCGGAAGATGGCCGGGCTTTTCGGGGCTTCGAAGGACAGGTCGCGTACGTAGATGCGCTGCAAGGAGAATTGCGGTGCGGTTTCTTCTTCGCTGGCTGCAGTGTTCTGTTGGTCAGTCATCTCGGGTCCTTGATCTTGGGTCTTTTAGGGTTCTTGGTGTGTCAGGCCTTGAGCAGCGCGTCGAGCTTGCCGGCGCGCTCCAGGGCAAACAAATCATCACATCCGCCGACGTGAGTGCCGCCGATCCAGATCTGCGGCACCGAGGTGCGCCCGGCCTTCTGAGCCATGGCCGCGCGCACCTGCGGCTTGCCATCGACCTTGATTTCTTCGAAGGCCACGCCTTTGTTCGCGAGCAGGTACTTGGCGCGCGAGCAATAAGGGCAGTAATCGCTGGAATAAACGACGACTTCAGTCATTTCACTTCACCAGCGGCAGGTTGTCGCTTTTCCAGCTGGAGATCCCGCCGGACAGCTTGGCGGCGGTGAAGCCGGACTTCATCAGTTCGCGAGCGTGGGTACCGGCGGTCTGGCCCAGGGCATCGACCAGAATGATGGTCTTGGCCTTGTGTTTTTCCAGCTCGCCGACGCGCGCGGCCAGTTTGTCCTGGGGAATGTTCACCGCGCCAACGATGTGGCCGGTCGCGTATTCCTTGCTCGGACGGATATCCACCACCACGCCGGCGTCCTTGTTGACCAGTGCGGTCAGTTCGCCGGTGCTCAGGCTTTTGCCGCCGCCCTGTACTGTGTGGGCCAGCAGCAAAGCCAGCAGTACGACGAAGATACCGACAAGAATGTAGTGGTTAGTGGCAAATTCAATCAGGTGAGCAACCATCGAAGGAGGTTCCAGGGCATTAAAATGTCGGCCAGTATACACAGCCACTATGGTCGGCCAAACCCCGTCCGGCGGTGACGCGGTCGGAACTTCGCTTTAAACTCCTACTCCTTTTTCCAGCGCCCTCTTTTAACTCCAGCCAGAGCCGATTCCATGACTACTACGCCTAAACCTTTGGTCCTGATGATTCTCGACGGCTTCGGTCACAGCGACAGCCCTGAATCCAACGCCGTGTTTGCGGCCAAGAAGCCGGTGCTGGATCGCCTCTGGGCCACGGTGCCGAACGGTCTGATCTCGGGCAGCGGCATGGACGTCGGCCTGCCGGACGGCCAGATGGGCAACTCCGAAGTCGGCCACATGAACCTCGGCGCCGGCCGCGTGGTTTACCAGGACTTCACCCGCGTGACCAAAGCGATCCGCGACGGCGAGTTCTTCGAGAACCCGACCATCTGCGCCGCCGTGGACAAAGCCGTGGCCGCCGGCAAGGCCGTGCATTTCATGGGCCTGCTGTCGGATGGCGGCGTACACAGCCACCAGGATCACCTGATCGCCATGGCCGAACTGGCCTTCAAGCGCGGCGCCGAGAAAATCTACCTGCACGCCTTCCTCGATGGCCGCGACACCCCGCCGAAAAGCGCCGCATCGTCCATCGAGCTGCTCGACGCGACCTTCAAGGCGCTGGGCAAGGGCCGCATCGCCAGCCTCGTCGGCCGCTATTTCGCCATGGATCGCGACAACCGCTGGGACCGCGTCGCCCAGGCCTACAACCTGATTGTCGACGGCCAGGCTGAATTCCACGCTGCCACCGCCCAGGAAGGCCTGGAAGCCGCTTACGAGCGTGGCGAGAGCGACGAATTCGTCAAAGCCACCACCATTGGCGAGCCGGTAAAAGTCGAAGACGGCGACGCCATGGTGTTCATGAACTTCCGCGCCGACCGAGCCCGCGAGCTGACCCGCGTGTTCGTCGAAGACGATTTCAAGGACTTCGAACGCACCCGCCAGCCGAAACTGGCCGGCTACGTGATGCTGACCCAATACGCCGCGAGCATCCCGGCACCTTCGGCTTTCGCCCCCGGCAGCCTGGAAAACGTGCTCGGCGACTATCTGGCGAAGAACGGCAAGACCCAGCTGCGCATCGCCGAAACCGAAAAATACGCCCACGTCACCTTCTTCTTCTCCGGCGGCCGTGAAGAGCCGTTCCCGGGCGAAGAGCGCATCCTGATCCCGTCGCCAAAAGTCGCCACCTATGACTTGCAGCCGGAAATGAGCGCGCCGGAAGTCACCGACCGCATCGTCGACGCCATCGAAAACCTGCGTTACGACGTGATCGTGGTCAACTACGCCAACGGCGACATGGTCGGCCACAGCGGCGTGTTCGAGGCGGCGGTGAAAGCCGTGGAATGCCTGGACACCTGCGTCGGCCGGATCGTCGATGCCCTGGAAAAGGTCGGCGGCGAAGCGCTGATCACCGCCGACCACGGCAACGTCGAGCAAATGGCCGACGAATCCACCGGCCAGGCGCATACCGCGCACACCACCGAGCCGGTGCCGTTCATCTATGTCGGCAAGCGTGACCTCAAGGTTCGCGAAGGCGGCGTGCTGGCGGACGTGGCGCCGACCATGCTCAAGCTGCTGGGCCTGGAAAAACCGGCGGAAATGACTGGCACTTCGATTCTGGTCTGATATCAAAAACGCCCTGTAATCAGCCTGAAACGGCTTTTTATGACGAACGCCTCAAAGCAGTTGGCTTTGAGGCGTTTTTTTTGCCGCGTGGGGCGGGCATACTAGACCGTCCCTTACCCTGGTGCCGCCCGCCTCTATGCTTCGCCTCCTGATCGCCCTCGCTCTGACCTGCCTGCTCCAACCGGCCTTCGCTGACGAGCGCGCGCAAACCCAACAGCAGTTGGATGCCACGCGTCAGGACATTGCCGAGCTGAAAAAGCTGCTGAGCAAGGTGCAGGAAGAAAAATCCGGTGTGCAAAAGGAACTCAAAGGCACTGAAACCGAGATGGGCAAGCTCGAGAAGCAGGTCGAAGCCCTGCAAAAAGAGCTGAAGAAAAGCGAAGCCGAGCTGCAGCGACTCGATGCGGAGAAAAAAAAACTCCAGAGCGCGCGCACTGAACAACAGCGACTGATCGCCATCCAGGCCCGCGCCGCCTATCAGAACGGCCGTCAGGAATACCTCAAACTGCTGCTCAACCAGCAGAATCCCGAGAAATTCGCCCGCACCCTCACCTATTACGACTACCTGAGCCAGGCCCGCATGGAGCAGTTGAAGAACTTCAACGAAACCCTGCGCCAACTGGCCAATGTCGAAAAAGACATCTCCGCGCAGCAGGCGCAATTGCTCACCCAGCAAAGCAGCCTCGACACTCAGCGTGCAGACCTTGAGAAGGTGCGCAAGGAACGCCAGCAGGCCCTCGCCAGACTCAACGACGACGTGAAGGCCCGCGATCAGAAAATCGCCGCCCGCGAGCAGGATCAGGCAGACCTGTCTAAAGTCCTTAAAACCATTGAAGAAACCCTGGCCCGCCAGGCCCGTGAGGCAGAAGAAGCGCGACAGAAAGCGCTCATCGCCCAGCAGGAAGCCGAAAAAAAGCGCTTGCGTGAGGCCGAGGCTGAGAACAGCGACGCTCCACGCAAACCCGTCCGATCCACTCCCGGCGCCCTGGTGTCCAGCGGCGGCGAGACGTTTGGCGGGCCATTTGCGTCAAGTCGGGGAAAACTTCCATGGCCGGTCGATGGTCGACTGCTGGCACGCTTCGGTGAAACCCGTGGCGACGATGCCCGTACCAAGTGGGACGGCGTGATGATCAGCGCCTCCGCCGGCAGCCAGGTGCATGCCGTACACGGCGGGCGCGTGGTGTTCGCCGACTGGTTGCGCGGCGCCGGGCTGCTGGTGATTCTCGACCATGGCAACGGTTTTCTGAGTCTTTACGGTCACAACCAGACGCTGCTCAAGTCGGCCGGTGACGTGGTAAAAGCCGGTGAGTCCATCTCCACTGTCGGCAACAGTGGCGGGCAGGACACGCCAGCGCTGTATTTCGCAATTCGTCAGCAGGGTCACCCGAGTGATCCGGCGCAATGGTGCCGCGCGCAAGGATAAGCGCGCCGCCTAATTCAGGAGTTCGTTCGACATGCTGCATTTGTCCCGCCTTACCTCGCTGGCCCTGACGATCGCCCTGGTGATCGGCGCGCCTCTGGCGTTCGCCGCGCAACCGGCCCCGGCTGTCGCACCGGCAGGCACCGCCGCCACCAGCAAGGCCCCGCTGCCGCTGGAAGAGCTGCGCACCTTCGCCGAGGTCATGGACCGGATCAAGGCGGCCTATGTCGAGCCGGTGGACGACAAGACCCTGCTGGAAAACGCGATCAAGGGCATGCTCAGCAACCTCGATCCGCACTCCGCCTACCTCGGCCCGGAAGACTTCGCCGAACTGCAGGAAAGCACCAGCGGCGAATTCGGCGGCCTGGGCATCGAAGTCGGCGCCGAAGACGGCTTCATCAAGGTGGTTTCGCCCATCGACGACACCCCGGCATCCAAGGCCGGCATTCAGGCCGGCGACTTCATCGTCAAGATCAACGGCCAGCCGACTCGCGGCCAGAGCATGACCGAAGCCGTGGACAAGATGCGCGGCAAGATCGGCCAGAAAATCACCCTGACCCTGGTGCGCGACGGCGGCACGCCGTTCGACGTGACCCTCGCCCGCGCGGTGATCCAGGTCAAGAGCGTCAAGGCGCAGTTGCTCGAATCCGGCTACGGCCTGATCCGCATCACCCAGTTCCAGGTCAAGACCGGCGAGGAAGTCTCCAAGGCCCTGGCCAAGCTGCGCAAGGACAACGGCAAGAAGCTCAACGGCATCATCCTCGACCTGCGCAACAACCCGGGCGGCGTGCTGCAAGCGGCGGTGGAAGTGGTCGACCACTTCATCACCAAAGGCCTGATCGTCTACACCAAGGGCCGGATCGCCAACTCCGAGCTGCGCTTCTCCGCCACCGGCAAGGACGAAAGCGAAGCCGTGCCGATGGTGGTGCTGATCAACGGTGGCAGCGCCTCGGCCTCGGAAATCGTCGCCGGCGCCCTGCAGGATCAGAAACGCGCCGTGGTCATGGGCACCACCAGTTTCGGCAAGGGCTCGGTGCAAACCGTGCTGCCGCTGAACAACGACCGCGCGCTGAAGATCACCACCGCGCTGTACTTCACCCCGAACGGCCGCTCGATCCAGGCCCAGGGCATTGTCCCGGACATTGAGGTGCGCAAGGCCAAGATCACCAGCGAGGCGGACGGCGACTACTTCAAGGAAGCCGACCTGCAAGGTCACCTGGGCAACGGCAACGGCGGGGCCGATCGTCCGACCGGTTCCGGTGGCAAGGCCAAGGCAATGCCGCAGGATGACGATTACCAGTTGGCCCAGGCCCTGAGCCTGCTTAAAGGGCTGAGCATCACCTCCGGCCGTTGAGGATGGGTCTGCGCTTCATCCTCGTCCTGTTGTGCCTGCTGGCGGGTGTTGCTCACGCAGACCCCGCCGGCTCCCCCCCGCACAAGGCCTATCTGAGCCTGATCATCGATGACCTGGGGCAAAACCTGCCCCGGGATCGCCGCGTGCTGGCGCTGCCCGGCCCGGTGACCACGGCGATCATGCCCGACACCCCGCACGCCACTGAATTCGCCCGCGAAGCCCACCGCGCCGGCAAGATCGTGATCCTCCACATGCCGATGGACCCGGCCACCGGCCCCTTCGCCTGGCATCCGGAACTGCCCATCGAAGAGCTGGAAAAACGCCTCGACGCCGCGTTCAAAAGGGTCCCCTACACCGCCGGCATCAACAACCACATGGGCAGCCGCATGACCGCACAACCGGCGGCAATGGCCTGGCTGATGGGCGAGTTGCAGCGCCGGCACAAGTTCTTCGTCGACAGCCGCACCAGCGCGCAGACCGTGGCGGCGCAGCAGGCACAGAAGATCGATCTGGCGAGCGTCTCGCGGGATGTGTTCCTCGATGACGAACGCACCGAAGCGGCGATCCTGACCCAGTTGCAAACGGCGATCAGCCTGGCGCGCAAGCAGGGGTCGGCGGTCATGATCGGCCATCCTTATCCACAGACCCTGGCGGTACTGGAGCGCGAGTTGCCGAAGCTCAAGGCCCAGGGCATCGACTGGATCGACATCCGCCAGATGATCAGCGTGCGCAGCAATCGGGCGATGGCAGCCCATGGCCGGGACGGCGCTTACCGATAAACCCTGGCAATACATAATTACCGCCCGCCACCCCTTGCCGATCCCGATAGTCAGTCCCGTAACTGTCGGCGACTCACCCGAGTCGCCTTGCAATCATCAGGACTGACCATGACCACTGAAGAAAATGGCACCGCGCCTGCGAGGCCCACGGAACCGATCCGGTTCGGCAATCTGCTGATCAGCTTCACCACGGAATTCCACCGTATCTGGGACAGCCGGGGCTCGGACGCCTCGGCCGTGAGTTTCTGGCGCCCCGCTCCGGCGCCCGACGCGCTGCCGGGATATTTCCCACTGGGCGATCTCGCGATTCCCGGCTACGACAACGTCAACGGCAACCAGATCGTGGCGGTGGTTCGTGAGGCCGAGCCACAGCCCGAGGACAGCTCCCAGGACCGGGCACTCAGCCCGCCCGAGGACTACGAAAGGGTCTGGAAAGACTCGGATTCCGGCGCCGCCGCCGACTGTACGGTGTGGCGCCCGCTCCCGCCGACCGGCTACGTGGCACTGGGGCTGGTCTGCTCCAATGGCCGCGATAAACCGCTGCTCAACGCGATTCGCTGCGTGCGCGCGGACCTGCTCATCGCGGCGAACGTCAGCGACTTGATCTGGAACGACAAGGGCAGCGGCGCCCGGCAGAATTTCAGCGCCTGGCGCATTGATCCGCCGCGTGCGGCGGCAGGAGAAATCTGCTTCACCCCCGGCACCTTTTTCGGCACTCAAAGCCATAACCGGCCGGCGGCACCCGTCGCCTACGCATTGCGAATGCAGATCCCTCGCCAGGTCAGCCAGCCGCCCGCGCCTCCGGAGCTTGCCGGACACGCCACCCCTGAGGCGACCGAGACCGCCAGCACCACGCAGAGCATCAGCCTGCCGTGGTTCACGGTCACCGACCACCTGACTCCCAGCGAACAGTTGCGCAGCACGCCGTTCTATCGCCTGGAGCGAACGGACCGCTATGTCCTCGTCGGCCATGGTCACAACACCCGTGACAAGGCCCGCTCGTTCAAATGGCAAGTGGCCCGGGCGCAGAACGCGCAGATGCTGCAAGTGTTCAACCGCCTCACGTCGATCGAGGTCGATGCGCCATGGCCGCTCGATGCACCGAGTGGCGGCCAGGCACTGAAGTTTTCAGCCAACCTGCCTAGGGATTTCGTCCACACCGAAACATCGGCACAGGGCTGGAGCAGCACGGGGCCGCTGGACGTTATCGCCATGGCGGGGAAAAACAGAAGCGTGGCGGTGTATCAAGCGCAAAGCCACTACACGCTGTTGCGCGCAGACGGCACACCGGTCGCCATCAGCATCGGTTACACCGATGACGAAAACCTGCACCTGACCGAGTATCCGCCGCAAGAGGAAGCCCCCGTCAGCGTTGCAGCCGCGCCACTGCCGGAGTCGAAAGCAGATACCAGCGCAGAAGCCCAACCGCTGGCGGAGCTACCCATCGCTACAGATAGCGCCCCATGATTTCGTCGACGACACCCTCTTTGCGCAACTGATCGAGGGCGGCCTGCAACCTGGCGACGGTCGCATCCGGCACATCCTTGTTCAGCGCCAGATAGAGTTCGGCGCTGTTGAAACGCAGCACGGTCTTGAGCCCGGTCACCCCGTCCTGGCGCGCCAGATAGCGCCCGGCCGGGTCACCGGTAGCCCACAGATCGATCTGGCCGTTGATCAGCTTCTTCGCGTTGTCCTGATCACGCAGCACCACCGCCGGTTTCAAGCCTTGCTTGGTCAGGGTCTCGGCAATCGCGTCGCCCTTGTAGGCGCCGATCTTGTATTTGCGCGCGTCGTTGAGGCTTTCGAGGGTGATCTTGCTGTCGGCCCTGGCGAGCATGACCCAATCGTCCGGGCCGATCGGGCCGACCCACTTGAACAGCTTCTCGCGATCCGGCAACCGCGCCATCACGAACGCGCCATAACCGGGGTTTTCCAGGGCGAGCTTGTAGACTCGCTCCCAGGGGAAGCGCAGGGTCAGGCTGTAAGTAACTTCGGCACGCTTGAACATTTCGCGGACGATGTCCGTGGCGATGCCGTTGATGTTCTCGTCCTGGGCGAAATTCTTGCCGTTCTTCGCCATGTTGTACGGCGGGAAGTTTTCGGTGAGGAGCACCAGATCGGTGTCAGGATTGCCCTCGGCATGGGCACCGTTGACCAGCAACACAGAAGCGCTGGCGAGAGCGAGAAGCAGGCGTTTGATCATGTCGGGCTACCGGAATCCATGGCGTGCACCAGAGTGCCTTGAGGCTGTTGCGCTGTCTACTGGCCTTTTGATTGCAACGCCGCCACGCAAGCGATTCCCTCCGGAGCATTCGCGCCGGAGGAAATCAGCCATTTCAGCGCATGGTAATTCCGCGATGGGCCATATAGGCCTTGGCTTCCTGCACGGTGTATTCACCGAAGTGGAAGATGCTCGCCGCCAGCACCGCACTGGCGTGGCCTTCGAGGATGCCATCGGCCAGATGCTGCAGATTGCCGACACCGCCGGAAGCGATCACCGGAATGCCCAGCGCATCGCTGATGGCGCGGGTCACGCCGAGGTCGAAGCCGTTTTTCATGCCGTCCTGATCCATGCTGGTCAGCAGGATCTCACCGGCACCGAGGCCTTCCATCTTCTTCGCCCACTCGACCGCGTCGAGGCCGGTCGGCTTGCGCCCGCCGTGGGTGAAGATTTCCCAGCGCGGGGTTTCGCCAGGTCCCGAAACCTTCTTCGCGTCGATGGCGACGACGATGCACTGCGAGCCGAAATGCTGCGCCGCTTCGCCGACGAACTCCGGATTGAACACTGCGGCGGTGTTGATCGAAACCTTGTCGGCCCCGGCATTGAGCAGGTTACGGATGTCCTGCACGGTACGCACGCCACCGCCGACGGTCAGCGGGATGAACACCTGGCTCGCCATGCGCTCGACGGTATGCAGCGTGGTGTCGCGGCCATCGACGCTGGCGGTGATGTCGAGAAAGGTAATCTCGTCGGCACCCTGCTCGTCATAACGACGGGCGATTTCCACCGGGTCGCCGGCGTCGCGGATGTTTTCGAACTTCACACCTTTGACGACGCGACCGTTGTCCACGTCCAGGCAAGGGATGATGCGTTTGGCCAGCGCCATGGTCAGTCCTCAGCCTTTGTACGAGTCGCAGAAAGCTTGCGCTTCGGCGACGTCGAGGGTGCCTTCGTAGATCGCCCGGCCAGTGATCGCGCCGATGATGCCCGGTGCCTTGGCGTCGAGCAGCGACTTGATGTCACCCAGATTGTGGATGCCGCCGGACGCGATGACCGGAATCTTCGTTGCGGCGGCCAGGGCAGCGGTGAACGGTACGTTGCAGCCCTGCATCATGCCGTCTTTGGCGATGTCGGTATAAACGATCGCGGACACGCCGTCGGCTTCAAATTGTTTGGCCAGATCGATGACCTGCACCTTGCTGATTTCAGCCCAGCCGTCGGTGGCGACAAAACCGTCTTTGGCATCGAGGCCGACAATGACTTTGCCCGGGAAGGCGCGGCAGGCTTCGGCGACGAACTCCGGCTCCTTCACTGCCTTGGTGCCGATGATCACGTAGCTGACGCCGGCCTTGACGTAGTGCTCGATGGTTTCCAGCGAACGGATGCCGCCGCCGATCTGGATCGGCAGGGTCGGATAGCGTTTGGCAATGGCGGTCACCACTTCGCCGTTGACCGGCTGGCCTTCGAACGCGCCGTTCAGGTCGACCAGATGCAGACGACGGCAACCGCCCTCCACCCACTTGGCAGCCATGCTCACCGGGTCATCGGAGAACACTGTGGAATCTTCCATGCGGCCCTGGCGCAGACGTACGCAGGCACCGTCCTTGAGATCGATAGCGGGAATAATCAGCATCTGGCAAACCTTCAAATTTGAATGTTCAGCTTGGCTCGGAAATCAGTTTTTCTCGAGCGCCCACAGGTCGCTTTCGATGCTCTCAAACCGCTCCTTGAGCTGGGTCTGCACATCGAAAATCGCCCTGTTGTAATAGTGCGGAGCAATTTCGCGGGTAAACAGCTCAAGAATTTCCGCCGCTTCGAACGAACCGAGGTCCAGTTCGAAACGATCCTCCATGAACCGCTGGATCTTGCGATTGGCCTCGCTCTCCTGCTCGGGAGTGAGGGTCAGGATCGGCGGTTTGGACTTCTTGACGGCCATTTACCAGCGACCGTCCCACGCGGCGAAGTTCTGCAGCAATTGCAGGCCATGGGTATGGCTTTTTTCCGGGTGGAACTGGGTGGCAAAGCGCGAACCGTCGGCCAGCGCAGCGGCGAAATCGACCCCGTAGTGACCGCCACCAACCACCTGACGCGCGTTGCCGGCCTCGATGTAGTAGCTGTGTACGAAGTAGAAACGCGCCATGTCCGGAATGTTGTGCCACAGCGGATGACTCACCGTCTGCTTCACTTCGTTCCAGCCCATGTGCGGGACTTTCAGATGTTCGCCATCTTCATGCAGGTTCTGGCCGAAGAACTTCACCGCGCCCGGGAACAGGCCGATGCAGTCGACGCCGGCGTTCTCTTCACTGCTGTCGAGCAACGCCTGCATGCCGACGCAGATGCCGAGGAACGGACGATCCTGGCTGACTTCACGCACCAGCGAATCAAAGCCCAGGCGACGGATCTCCGCCATGCAGTCGCGAATCGCGCCGACGCCGGGGAAAACCACCCGGTCGGCTTCACGAATCACGTCCGCATCGCTGGTGATCAGCACCTTGCCGGCACCCACGTGCTCGAGGGCCTTGGCCACCGAGTGCAGGTTGCCCATGCCGTAATCGATTACCGCGACTGTCTGCATTACAGGACGCCCTTGGTCGATGGCATTTGCCCGGCCATGCGCTCGTCGAGCTCGACGGCCATGCGCAGCGCGCGGCCGAAAGCCTTGAACACGGTTTCGATCTGGTGGTGGGTGTTGGTGCCGCGCAGGTTGTCGATGTGCAGGCTGACCAGTGCGTGGTTGACGAAGCCCTGGAAGAATTCCTGGAACAGGTCGACGTCGAAACCGCCCACGGTGGCGCGGGTATACGGCACATGCATCTGCAGGCCCGGGCGCCCGGAGAAGTCGATTACCACGCGCGACAGCGCTTCATCCAGCGGCACGTAGGCGTGGCCGTAACGGCGGATGCCTTTCTTGTCGCCGATTGCTTTGGCAAAGGCCTGGCCGAGGGTGATACCGACGTCTTCCACGGTATGGTGGTCGTCGATATGCAGATCGCCCTTGCATTCAATATCCAGGTCGATCAACCCGTGACGGGCAATCTGATCCAGCATGTGCTCAAGAAAAGGAACACCGATATCGAATCGGGCCTTTCCGGTGCCATCAAGGTTGATCGAGGCTTTGATCTGGGTTTCCAGAGTGTCGCGCTCGACAGACGCCTTACGTTCGGCCATCACCAGCTCCGCAAAATCATTGGGCGAAAAAGGCAGCCATTATAGGGGCGCGGGCGGGAAACAGAAACACGAGACGTGATATGGCAGACGGATAGAACCCCGTCCTGTCGGGGATAGACATGTCCATACAAGCCATTTCGGACACGCCCGCAAACGAAAAGGGAGCGGGCCTGCTCGCGAAAGCATCGGATCAGCCACTATCGATATCGACTGATCCGATGCCTTCGCGGGCAAGCCCGCTCCCACGGGTTCGATGTCGGCCTGAAGGTTTCAGGCCTTTATCTTAGTGAAACAGTACCGCCGTCTTCTGCAGGGTCACCCACACACCCCACGCCAACGGAATACCCACCACCAGCCACGCGGCGATTGCCAGCGGCTTGGTGCCTGGCGCGGCTTTCCACTCCAGCACGGTGCTGGCGTCAGCACCCTTGTCGTGGCCCAGCGCCTGTTCGGCAGCCAGTTCGGCGTCGGTCATGAAGTACTTGTCGGCCACCGGACGGACCAGCAGGTTGCACAGGAAGCCCAGCACCAGCAGACCGGCGAGGATGTACAGGGTGATGTCGTAAGCGGCGGCGCGTTCCACGCCGATGCTCAACTGATACTCACGCAGGTAGTTCACCAGCACCGGGCCGAGAACGCCGGCCGCCGCCCAGGCGGTCAGCAGACGACCGTGGATCGCGCCGACCATCTGCGTACCGAACAGGTCGGCCAGATACGCCGGAACGGTGGCGAAACCACCGCCGTACATCGACAGGATGATGCAGAACGCCGCCACGAACAGCGCGACGTTGCCCAGGTGACCGAGGTTCGGGATCAGCGCATACAGGGCAAAACCGAGGGCGAAGAACACGAAGTAGGTGTTTTTGCGACCCAGGTAGTCGGAGAACGATGCCCAGAAGAAGCGGCCACCGATGTTGAACAGGCTCAGCAGACCGGTGAAGCCGGCAGCGATCGCGGCGATCGAGGCCAGTTGACCGGCGTCGAGCTGACCAAACGGCAGATCGTTACCCAGCAACTTGCCACCGAACACTTCCTGCAACAGCGGCGAAGCCATGCCGAGGATGCCGATACCGGCGGACACGTTCAGGCACAGCACCAGCCACACCAGACGGAATTGCGGAGTTTTCCAGGCCACATTCACATGTACGTGGCGGTTGGTGATCATCGCGTTCGAGGCCTTTTTCGCCGGAGCGGTCCAGCCCTCAGGCTTCCAGCCGGTTGGCGGCACGCGGTAGGCCAGGGCACCACCGATCATGAACACGAAGTAGATCGCAGCCATGGCCACGAAGCTCTGCCACACGCCGACACCGGCCGGCGAAGCGAAATGGCTCATCAGCGCGGTCGCCAGTGGAGCACCCACCATCGCGCCGCCGCCGAAGCCCATGATCGCCATGCCGGTCGCCATGCCGCGCTTGTCCGGGAACCACTTGATCAGGGTCGAAACCGGCGAAATGTAGCCCAGGCCCAGACCGATACCGCCGATCACGCCGGAGCCGATCCACATCAGCCAGATCTGGTGGGTATAGATACCCAGCGCCGAGATCAGCAGACCGCCGCACCAGCACAGTGCCGACACCACACCGGCCTTGCGCGGCCCGGCGTGTTCGAGCCAGCCACCCCAGATGGCTGCCGAGCAACCGAGGAAAATGAAGAACAGGGTGTAGATCCAGCCGAGCATGGAGATCGGCCAGTCGCATTGCGACGAGAAGACTTGTGCGATGAAGCTCATGTCCGGTGCGCAGGCCACTGGAGCAGTAACCCCCAGCGCCTTGGACAACGGCAGCCAGAACACCGAGAAGCCGTAGGCCATGCCGATGCACAAGTGGATGGCCAGGGCGGCCGGTGGAACCAGCCAGCGGTTGAAACCGGGCTTGGCGATGATGCGTTCCTTGGACAGGAACCCGGGCTGATCGGCGCGCAGGCCGTCCGCCGTGATGCTCGTACTCATGGTGTTTCCCCCAATTATTAGAATGGTTCGCCAGCCACTGCTCACCCTCGACCTTGATGCACGCAGGCATGGCCGTATTGTGTGGGTGAAGCTCCTTGGATGCGCGACGTTAAGTCGCAGATGGGCGGACGAACGAGCGAAGGTTACCATTTGCAGGTGACAGAAAAACCAAACTGATATCACCTTTTTCGAGTCATCTGATCTCATGGCCCCGGGGAACCCTCCCGTTGACCGTTGTCGAAGCGCTGCAAGGCGCGGCCGGACAGGCCTCAGCGCAAGCCGCAGCAGGGGACAGTCATGCAGCGCTATACTCCCCGGCTAAATTACGAATTCGACTAACTACAAGGACTCGCCCATGAAAGCGTTCGGCAAAATCCTGGGTCTGGTGCTTCTCGGGCTGTTGCTGGTCATCGTGGCGCTGGGCTTTGCCCTGACCCACCTGTTTGACCCCAACGACTACAAAGACGAGATTCGCCAGATTGCCCGCGACAAGGCCCACATCGAGCTGACGCTCAATGGCGATATCGGCTGGAGCCTGTTCCCGTGGCTCGGCCTGGAATTGCACGAAGCCAGCGTCGCGACCCTGGCCAAGCCTGCCGAACCGTTCGCCGACCTGCAGATGCTCGGCCTGTCCGTGCGCGTGCTGCCGCTGCTGCGCCGCGAAGTGCAGATGAGCGACGTGCGCGTCGAAGGCCTGAACCTGCGTCTGAACCGCGACAAGAACGGTCACGGCAACTGGGAAGACATCGGCAAGGTGCCGGCGCCGGCCGGAAGCACGCCGCCCGTGGTTGCCGGTGAGCCAGCCCCGGCTCCCGCCCCGCCCGTGGAGAAACCGGCCCAGCCGATCCGCCTCGACATCGACAGCCTGACCGTCAACAACGCACGCGTGGAGTACAACGACGAGCTGACCGGCAAGCAATTCAGCGCCGAAAGCATCCAGCTGAGCACCGGCCCGGTTCACGATTCGACCAACATCCCGGTGAAAGCCACCGCGTTCCTCGGCACCAATCAGCCGGTGCTACGGGTGCGCACCGAACTCAATGGCGAGCTGCGTTTCGAACGTGCGGTGCAACGTTACAAGTTCGAGGATCTGAAACTCAGCGGCGAAGTGGCCGGCGATCCGCTGCAAGGCAAGACCATGACTTTTTCCGCCCAGGGCCAGTTGCTGCTGGACAAGGCGGCCAACGTGGCCGAGTGGACCGGCATCAAGATTTCCGCCAACCAGCTGCGCGCCCTGGGTGAGCTGAAGGTCAACGATCTGGACAAGACCCCACAGATCAACGGCGCTATTTCGATCGCTCAATTCGACCTGGCGAAATTCGTCGACAGCATCGGCCAGACTCTGCCGGCCATGGCCGAAGGCAGCCTGAGCAAGGTCGAACTGGTCAGCCGTATCGCGGCGACGCCGACCAGCGTGGCGTTCGACAACATCAACCTGAAACTCGACGACAGCAGCTTCAGCGGCCGCATCGCCGTCGACGACTTCGCCAAACAATCGCTGCGCGCGATCCTCAAGGCCGACACCTTCAACGTCGACCGCTACCTGCCGCCGAAATCCGCCCAGGCCAGCAGCGCCGCGCAAGTACGTCAGGCCGAAGTCGCCAGCACCGAAGCCGATGCCATGGCCGGCGCCGGCAGCACGCCGTTGCCGGAAAAACCGAGCAAAAGTGCCTGGAGCACCGAGCGCCTGCTGCCGGTGGAGCGTCTGAGCAAACTCGATGTGAACGCCGACCTGACCTTCGGCCAGTTGACCCTCGACAAACTGCCGATCCAGAACGCCGCGCTCAAGGCCAGCGGCCAGGGCGGCCTGCTGACCCTGGAGAACCTGCGCGGCGAGCTGTACAACGGCGACTTCGAAGCCAAGGGCACCCTCGACGTGCGTCCGACCGCACCGGTGCTGAACCTGCAAACCCGGATCAACCGAGTGCCGGTGGAAAAAATCCTCGAAAGCCAGGGCAAGAACCCGCCGGTCAAGGGCCTGGTCAACCTCACCAGTACCGTCACCGGTAGCGGCAACAGCCAGCAGGCACTGATCGACAGCCTCAACGGCAATGCCAGTTTCGTGATCAACAACGGCGTGCTGCTCAACGCCAACCTTGAACAGCAACTGTGCAAAGGCATCGCCACCCTCAACCGCAAAACCCTGAGCGGCGAACCGCGCGGCAAGGACACCCCCTTCCAGGAACTCAAGGGCAACCTGACCTTCCGTAACGGCGTGGCCAGCAACCCGGATCTGAAAGTGCGCATCCCCGGCATGACCGTCAACGGCGATGGCGACATCGACCTGCGGGTGCTGGGCATGGACTATCGCGTCGGCATCATTGTCGAAGGCGACACCAGCGCCATGCCGGATCCGGCCTGCCAGGTCGGCGAGAAATTCGTCGGCATCGAGTGGCCGCTGCGCTGCCGTGGCCCGCTGGAACTGGGCGCCAAAGCCTGCCGGGTGGATAACGAACGTCTCGGCCAGGTCGCGACCAAAATGGCTGGCGACAAGCTCAGTGAAAAAATCGACGAAAAACTGGGCGACAAGGTCAGCCCGGAATTGAAAAACGCATTGAAAGGTCTGTTCAAACGATGAGAGCGGAGCAGTTTTCCACGGCGGTGCTGGAATGGTTCGACCGCCATGGCCGCCACGATTTGCCCTGGCAGCAGGGCATCAACCCGTATCGGGTGTGGGTCTCGGAGATCATGTTGCAGCAGACTCAGGTCAGCACCGTGCTCAACTATTTCGACCGTTTCATGGCCGCGCTGCCGACAGTCGAAGCGCTGGCCGAAGCGCCGGAGGACGAAGTACTGCACCTGTGGACGGGCCTGGGTTACTACACCCGCGCGCGCAATTTGCAGAAGACCGCGAAGATCGTCGTCAGCCAGTACGGCGGCGAATTTCCACGCGATGTCGAGAAGCTCACGGACTTGCCGGGGATCGGCCTGTCCACCGCCGGAGCGATCGCCAGTATCAGCATGGGCCTGCGCGCGCCGATCCTCGACGGCAACGTCAAACGGGTGCTGGCGCGCTTTACCGCGCAAGAGGGCTACCCCGGTGAGCCGAAGGTCGCCAGACAGCTATGGGCCAACGCCGAACGCTTCACACCCCATGACCGGGTCAACGCCTACACCCAGGCAATGATGGATCTCGGCGCCACGCTCTGCACCCGCAGCAAGCCGAGCTGCCTGCTGTGCCCGCTGGAAAAGGGCTGCGAAGCGCACATGCTCGGCCAGGAAACCCGCTACCCGATTCCCAAGCCGCGCAAGGCTATCCCGCAGAAGCGCACGCTGATGCCGCTGCTGGCCAACGAGGATGGCGCGATCCTGCTTTATCGTCGCCCGTCCACCGGCCTCTGGGGCGGTTTGTGGAGCCTGCCGGAACTCGACGACCTCGACGACCTGCAACACCTTGCCGCGCAGCACTCGCTGGAGCTGGGCGAGCAGCAGGCGCTGCCGAGCCTTGTCCACACGTTCAGCCATTTCCAGTTGTCCATCGAACCCTGGCTGGTTCAGGTGCAGGAGGCCGGCCATCACATGGCCGAGGCCGACTGGCTCTGGTATAACCTCGCCACCCCGCCGCGCCTGGGCCTCGCCGCCCCGGTCAAGACCTTGCTCGAACGCGCGGCCGCCGTATTGAATGCAGGAGTGTCGTCATGACCCGTACCGTAATGTGCCGCAAATACAAAGAACAACTCGAAGGCCTGGAGCGTCCTCCGTACCCGGGTCCCAAGGGACAGGACATCTTCGAACACGTCTCCGCCAAGGCCTGGGCCGACTGGCAGAAACACCAGACCCTGCTGATCAACGAAAAACGCCTGAACATGATGAACGCCGAAGACCGCAAATTCATTCAGGGCGAAATGGACAAGTTCTTCTCCGGCGAGGAATACGCCCAGGCCGAAGGCTACGTTCCGCCTGCAGAGTAAACCCGCAAAATCGGGGGTCGGATCGTAAGCGACGGAATTAATTTAAGAAATTTTAAAAAATTCGTTGACGGAACCCTGAAAAACGCTTTTAATGCGCCCCGTTGCCCAGATAGCTCAGTCGGTAGAGCAGGGGATTGAAAATCCCCGTGTCGGCGGTTCGATTCCGTCTCTGGGCACCAAATACCGAAAACCCTGAATCGCAAGATTCAGGGTTTTTTTATGCCCGGGATTTGATGAGCCACCCCTCACCCTCTCTTCCAGTGCTTTTGCTGGCCATTATTTTGATGGTAGGCTCAGCCAGCTTTTTCCGGCGGGTCATTGATGACTGTCGAAAAAATTCGTCGGGCACTTCAGCCCTGATGACCAGCACTTAACGCGCCACCCAAATAACGCACTCCGCACCTTCGAACCATCGGACTTTACCGAGGTTATTGCAGGCATCAGGAGAGTTGCGTCTGTGAGCAGGAAAACTCACAGCCCCTCATAAACTTGTCATGGAGGACAAGACCTCAGCGCAGGTCATCTGCTGTTGTTTAACGCTGTCAGACAAGCGACAGCAAACACTGACAAGGCATCCAACACTTGTTTTGAACTGTCGCGTCACAGCGCCCCTGTGCCCTCCCGATAAAACCAAACCTGCATCAATTCGCCCACGCCCGGATCTGTGCGTGCGCTCGGCACGCATTGCATCATCGAAACAGCCAACAGCTCCCACAAAAAATACAAAGGGAGCGGATACGACAGGGATGTAAACAATGACCGAAGCCATACAACAAACCCATAAAACCGTTACGTCTTTTGTTGAACAGGAAGTCAGAACTTTCCGCTTTGATACGCAACAATCAGAGCTACTGCATAAGTTCTCCGAAGAATTGGCAGTCATGGGCGGACCACAAGCCGCAGGTGCCAAGTCCAAAGCCTCGCTGGCGGCGACTGAGTTGAAGTTTTCATTTTCAAAGGATCAGTGCGAACTTCTCGGCGCTTACTCCGACGGCCTGGTTTCCCTGCTGATTTTTGAGGGAATGCAAACAGTCACCGACAGCAACCCTCCGGATGAACTTCCCGACCTGGCCGCTCTGGAGGATCGTTACGACGTGCTTTGCCTGGCGGCACGTAATCAGATACTGTTGAAACTGGTGGATAACAGCGCCTTTGCCTATGACATGGACAACGAAGGCAAACTGGTCCGACTTGTCGCCAACTTCAAGGGCGGCGGACTGACCAGAATCAATGACGAACCAGAAATCAAAGAGCTGAGCTCCCATTCCGGCCTTGCGCTCGGCCCGCACACCGAGGCTCCGTACTGGTGCGCCGTGAACGCGAAAGACGGGCACTCGCCCTCCCCGTCGTCGCTGATCCTGTCGGCCCTGTGGAATCCAGGCCTGGAGCCGACCTCGGTGATTCCGTTGCCGCCCCTGCTGGACGAAATCGGCGTCACGGGATGCCTCGCGCTCACAACGGGCAACTTCCAGTTCACCCGCAGCGACTCCTTCGTCAGCGGCAAGGGCGAGGATGGTCGCAATGTTTCGATTCTGGAGTTCGATGACAAAGTCGGATTCGCCGCGCGATTCAACTCGTACCGTTTTTCGGTCAACGACAACGCCTCAGACTTTGTAAAAGCGGCTTACGCAGATCTTTGCCAAAGCGTAGGTAACGCAACACCGGTTCAATACACGCTGACGCAAGCGTCGGCGATGGTGATCAATAACGTCCGTGCCTTGCACTGTCGTGATGTCATCAAGGACAACCGACGCGTGCTGGTGCGCATCTTCGGATTGTCGAAGTTCTCATCCCCCATTGTCATTTCAGACGATCCGCTGCTGATACAGGGCTGATATTGATTGCGCTGCAAGGCTGTTGAAATGGCTGGTCATGTGGATGGCCGGCCAATAACTATAAAAGGAAAACTGTAATGGCTTGGGATGTAATTGGCATGTTGGCGCTTGTGGCTTTTTGCGCCGGTTTTTTTGATGCAATTGCCGGCGGCGGCGGTTTGATTACTTTGCCTGCCTTGTTTCTGGCCGGTGTCGACCCGATCAGTGCGATTGCCACAAACAAGTTCCAGGCCGCATCGGCCACTATTTCGGCAACCGTCACCTTTGCTCGCAAAGGAATGATTGAATGGCGCGAAGGACGCTTTCTGGTTATCTGCGCATTCATGGGTGGAGCCAGCGGTGCGCTATTGGTCAGTTCCATCGACAAACGCTATCTGGAAGTGTGCGTACCCATCATGCTTATTCTGGTGGCGATTTACTTTGCGCTCTCGCCGAAACTGGCCAACGAGGATCGCCGCAAGAGAATCGGCATTCTGCTTTTCTCGTTCACCGTGGCGCCGATCCTGGGCTTTTACGACGGCATATTCGGCCCCGGTGTCGGCTCTTTCTTTATCGTCGGTTTCGTTCTGCTCTGCGGGCTTGGAATGATGCGGGCAATGAGCTTCACCAAACTGGCCAACGCCTCTTGCAACCTGGGATCGCTGTCAGTCTTCATCACCAAAGGCGTGATCATCTGGCCGATCGCGATTGCCATGGCACTGGCAGCCTTCCTCGGCGCACAACTGGGCGCAAGAGCCGCTGTCCGGGTCGGCCCACGCTTGATCAAACCCATGTTGATTGTGGTTTGCTGCGCATTGGCGATCAAACTTCTGAGCGTGGAGACCAATCCATTGCGTGTTGCAGTCATTCACACCCTGGCAGCCTTATGATCAATCGGTTGGCGTTGACCGGCGCATCTCGACTTCGGTCCCGGTTGCAGTTCGACGAGGCGCCAACCGGCCCTGCGTATTTCTTTTCGCAGACCTTCGCCGGCTACCAGCTTGAAGGTCGCGTACTGGCAAGCCGCGGCGGGGAAACATCAATGCCGAAGGTGCTGACCATCCATGGCGCCCGTTCCGACTATTCGCGACTCAATGCGATCCTGTATCCCTTGCAGGCGCAAGGGATTGCCAGCCTGAGTTTCAATCTTTCCGGCCACAACCCCTGCGCCGACATCGTCCCTGAAAACACTTCGCTGGCGCGAAACCTTCTGGAGGCCTTGCAGTTTGCCGATCATCTCGGTGCCGAACTCGGCACGGTGATCGGTCACAGCCTGGGCGGTGCACTGGCGCTCAAAGTGGCGCAAGTTCATCGCGCTTCAGTCCGACGGATCATCCTGTTCTGTCCCGCCCTGTACGCAGAGGCGGCCTGGGAACAAACCTTTGGCCCATCCTTCAAACAGGCCATTTCTGTGCCCTACGGTTTTCTCGACTCGCCATCGCTGGAGTTCCTGCGCACGTTCGACGGCGAGGTGTTGCTGGTGATCGGCGAATACGATGGCCTCCGGTCAACCGCGTTTGGCGGGATCGCCGGTACGTCTGCCGGAACCCGGCAAATGGGCGCGCGCGAGATCAATAGCGCAATTCCATACGAGGTCATCGAAGCCATTGAAAAGAGTCTGGCACCCCATCAGTTGAAAAAAATCGTCCTGCCAGGGTGCGACCACGGGGTATCAACGTGGCTTCGGGAAAACACGCCGCGCGCGGTGGAATTGGCGAGCGAGATAGCACGGTTCATCAATGCCCGATAACCGCTTTGCCGTCAGGACAGGAAACAGGTTCCAAGCGTGTTTCTGCTGGCAACTTCCGCATTCGGCCGGTGGATCTACCGCAAAGTGGCAAAGCCCGCGCGCACGCCAAAACGCAAGCGCCACGCGCAGAAAACCTAAAGTGTATTGACGTAATCGACAGGCAGCAGAACCGTGTCCAGAGCGGCATCCACTGGGAGGGATACGACGGTGATGACCGGGCAGACAATCATCATGTAACAGATGATTGCTGCCGGCATGCCATCGCTGCCTCCTCCACGCAGACCCAGCAGGTGAAGATTGCCATCCACCCCTCGGTAATACCGGGCATCGGATAAACCGTCATTCAAACGCCCGATAAGCGTTCCGCAGCCGACCAGCTGCAACACGAGGCCCACAACAAAACCCAAACGAAAAATCCCTTTCAAACCCGCGCTTCCTTACGTCACAAAACATGAAGCGCGGGATTGTACCCGCTTATCTCGCCATCCCTGGCAAATGCACCGGCCGCTATTGATCCCCATCCCAATGAAACACCAGATTGCGCGCCGCCCCACCGCCGATATCGGCGACGTCATGCCGCGTCACGCCATTGCGGGTCGCCGTCACCGCGTACTTGCCCGGCGGCAGTTGCACATAAACCAGAGGGCCGGCCTGATTCAGACTGAGAACGTTCTGACCCTGAGTCTTTGAAATCGCAACATCGACATCAGAGGTGTATTTGTTATCTACGCCAATGGCGAAGGTCATGTGCAGGTTGTAACCGGCGGTTTGCTGAATGGATCTGGACTCATCCAGACCGATGCCGCCGGACAGGTAGCGGATACCGTTTTGCTGCTCTTGCTGGACTTGCACGCCGGCGCTGTCGATCGGCTCCAGGCTAGTGGCCTGCGCCATCAGCGGGAACATCAGCGCAGCAACGGCGGCGACGGGCAACACGATGGAAAGAACGCGTTTCATGATGGGTACTCCCGGGTTCTCGCAGAACCCAATCGTTACCCTTGTTTAGATTTTGTGTGGCGCAGTGGGTTTTAGATTGATTGGGACTTTGGACAGGTACGAAATGGACTACAGACCAAAACATCAAACACTCCGTTCGCTGACGATTTCCTGCAAACCCTATCCCGTCTTCCTTCTGTTCCATCGGTAGCTCCCGACATCGCCGCCCCATGCTCTGTTGGCATGCTCACCTTCCGCATCTCACAACATGGAATACCGATGAGCCAGCTGGAACCTGTTGACGCGCAAGACCCGAAAATCAATTCACGGCTGGATAACCTGGGGCGATCTGATACGTGAAGCTCGACACAAGGCACCGCGTGCGGTCGATACCATCCAGGTGCAGACCAGTTGGCAGATCGGCCGGCATATCGTGGAGTTCGAACAGCAAGGCGCCCAGCGTGCAGGGTATGGCAAGCAATTGCTGGCCTTGCCGGCGAAGGAGCTAACGGTCAAGTTCGGCAAAGGATTTGATGACCGAAATCTGCGGTACATGCGAAGTTTTTTTCAGCTGTTCCCAATTTGGAACGCAGTGCGTTCCGAATTGAGCTGGACCCACTATCGCCGATTGCTGGGCGTCCACAACGAAAAGGCCCGCCAGTGGTACATGAACGAAGCCGCCACCCAGAACTGGTCAAGCCGCGCCCTTGATCGTCAGATCCTCACCCTCCACTACGAGCGCCTGCTACAGAGCCGAGATAAAACGCCAGCAACGGAGGAAGCCACCACCAACACTCAGGCAATGAAAAACAGCCCCCGAGAGAACTGCGCGCAGAACTCAATCGAGAACAGGCATTGATCGAGGATCGCCTGCTCAATCAATCCACGGAGTAGAACCGGCCGATTGTTCGCTGGCGTCGTCGAGACTATCGTTGGCTACCGCAACGTTCGAAACCCGTGAGTGTTCAGAACATGTCTGCACTGGAAGAGATTGAGCCGACGTCGACGGCAGCGATGCAAATGCACGGCGAGCCGTTCGAAGAGCCCGCCGCCGACGGCTACCTCTTGGGCGGCTTCACCTGGCGCCACACCCTGCCCGACGCGCAACGCCCGGTGGTGATCATCAACGCCGCCACTTCCGTGCGCTGTCGTCATTACTCGCGCTTCGCCGCTTATCTGTTCGGCAACGGTTTCGATGTGATCACCTACGACTACCGGGGCATCGGTGAGTCCCGTCCGGCGGTCATGAAGGGACTCAAGGCCTCGTGGAGCGATTGGGGCGCGCTGGACTTCGAGGCGATGCTCAGCCGTGCGCAACGGGAATTTCCCGGCCAGTCGATCGATGTGGTCGGCCACAGCTTCGGCGGATGTGCGGCAGGATTGGCCGCATCCGGGCATTTGATTCGGCGACTGCTGACGGTCGGCGCGCAGTTCGCTTACTGGCGCGATTACGCCGCCGAACATCGCTGGCGCATGTTCGGCAAATGGCATGTTGTGATGCCTTTGATCACGCTGTTCTGCGGTTTCTTCCCCGGCAAGCGGTTCGGCTGGCTTGAAGATACGCCGACAGGCGTTGTGCGCGACTGGAGCACGCCTGCCGCGCGTTACGAGCGGCGCCCAAGCGGTCGCGCATTGATGGAAAAAACCGGTGTCCTGCCCTTCGCCAACGTCCGTGCAAAGGCCCTGGCGATCAGCATCAGCGACGATCCCTACGGCACGATTGCCGCCATCGAACGCCTGCTCGATTACTTCAGCCATGCGCAAAAGACCCACCTGCGAATCGAGCCGCAGGACATTGGCGAAAAAGAAGTCGGACATTTCGCCTTTTTTCGCAGCGCATACCAAGCCACACTATGGCCCATCGCTCTGACCTGGCTGCAAACCGGCGAACTGCCCCCCGACACACCGGGGCGGCATGTCCCGCGCAGCCAAACCCTTTAACGCAGCACGGAACAACACCCATGGCCTCCGCCAACAAGCAGCAAAAACGCGCCGCCCGGGCCAAGACCAAGGCCAAGCAAAACCGCACCAAGCGTGCCGAAGCGCCGGTCGAGCTGGACCCGAACGACGACCGCATCGATTTCGAGTCGGTGGACCTGACCGAGCTGTTCAAGAAAATGATCGACGCCGAGAAAATCAGCCAGCAGGCGATGTGTACCGCATTCCTCGAAGACCCGCTGCTGGAGCTGGTGTACGAGCAGGAAGGCGAAGAAGGCGCGATGGATTTCATCCTCGCCGCGCTGATCGAATATCGCCAGTGGTCGAAGGAGACCGACGAGGCCGGCGCCCTGGCGTGGATCGAATCGGCGGACTTCCAGAAAGACTATGTGGCAGCGTCCGACGCGATCGCCGTGCAATCCCAACAGCAATCGAACTGAGTTCCCATGGCATCCCTGAACAAGCAACAGAAACGCGCCAAACGCGCCAAGGCCAAAGCCAAGCAGATCCGCATGGTCGGGCGCAAACCCCTGGCCCTGGACGATGACCTCGGCCACCTCGCCGAGCCGATCCCGGAATACACCCTGGCGATGTTCAGCAAAATGCGCGAAGCCGAAGCCATCGCACGCCAGGACATGCTGCAAATCCTGCTGTCCGAACTGTCCGGGATCATCAACGATCACCCGGAACTGCTGGACATGGAAAACGCCGAAAACGAAGCCATGGCCGCCACCCACCTGGCCGCCGACATGCTGATCGACTACCGCATGTGGGCCGATGGCATGGATCGCGAAACCGCCCAGGCGTGGCTGAGCGAGCCGCAGTTCATCACCGACTTCGGGACTGCGCTGGATACCTACCGGCAATCGCTGGAAGCATCGGAAGACAAGAACGACTGACCCGCAAGCACAAACAAAAACGGCCGCTTGTCATCGCTGACAGCGGCCGTTTTTGCATCACGCGGTACGAATCAGTTCAACACCACCGCGCCATTCTTTTGCAGCTTGCGACGACGCGCCACCAGAAACCCGGTAGCCACCACCAGCAGACTCAGCAGGCCGGTCGCGAGGATTTCCACGCGGTGGGCGTCCTGGAACAGCATGATGGTCAGGGCCGCGATGATGAAAGCGATCACGGCGTAGGTCAGGCCTGGGAACAGCCACATGCTGAAGACGATTTTTTCGCCACGAGCCATGCGTTGTTTACGCATGCGCAGTTGCGAGAACGCGATCACCAGGTACACCAGCAGCGCGATGGCGCCGGAGCTGGCGAGCAGGAACTCGAACACCGCCGCCGGAGCCACGTAGTTGGCGAAGGTGCACAGGAACGCTGCACCGGTGGACAGCATGACTGCCCAGTACGGGGTGCCGCTCTTGTTGGTGCGGGTCGCCATGGCCGGCGCATCACCGCGCTTGCCCAGGGAGAACAGCATGCGCGAAGAGGTGTACAGGGCCGAGTTCAGGCAGCTGGTCACAGCGACCAGAACCACGATGTCGACGATCATCTTGGCGTTCGGGATACCCATGCGATCCAGCACAGTCTGGTAGGAGCCGAGGCTTGCCAGCATCGGGTCATTCCACGGCACCAGTGCCACAACGATGAAAATCGAAACGAGATAGAACAAGCCGATCCGCCAGATCACCGAGTTGGTGGCCTTGGAAATCTGCTTGCCAGGGTTCTTCGATTCCGCAGCCGCGATGGTCACGATCTCGGTGCCCATGAAGGAGAACATGGTGGTGAGGATCGCGCCCAAGACCGCGCCCATGCCGTTCGGCAGGAAGCCCTGAGTGTCGAAAATATGCGAAACACCGCTGACCTGGCTGTTCGGCAGGAAGCCGAAAATCGCCATGACGCCAACAATGATGAAACCAATGATCGCCACGACTTTGAGCAGGGCGAACCAGAATTCGAACTCACCGTAATTCTTCACGCTGAACAGGTTGGTCACCGTCAGCAGCAGGGTGATGATCAAGGCAAAGGCCCAGATTTCCACACCCGGGAACCACGCGTGCAGGATGGTTGCAGCGGCGTTGGCTTCCAGCGGGATCACCAGAACCCAGAACCACCAGTATAGCCAGCCGATGGTGAAACCGGCCCAATGGCCGATGGCGCGGTCGGCGTAAGTCGAAAAGGAGCCGGTGTCAGGCGAGGCAACGGCCATTTCACCGAGCATGCGCATCACCAGCACCACCAACAGGCCGGCGGCAGCGTAGGCCAGCAGCACGGCAGGACCGGCGGCGGCGATTGCGTGGCCGGAGCCGACAAACAGACCTGCACCGATCACACCGGCGATCGACAGCATGGTCACATGACGCGGTTTGAGCCCCTGTTCGAGGCCATTGGAGCTTTGGGTACTGCTCATTGAAACTACCTTTGCGAGGAAAGCGATTCAGTCCGTCCCGTCTGGTTTTCCTTCTCGTAAAAAGAAACCAACGGGGCGTTCCAGATTCTGCACGCAATAAATGCGCCAAAATGTTTCAAAGTCTTCTGGCCCGCGGTTTTGGGCGCGACCGGACAGTCATCGCAAGTCATTGAGATTAATGGCTATTCGCCAGAACGTTACCCTGCGACTCACTTTCTAAACGATTCGGCGCACCAGAAACACACGGAAAAAGTGTGGGATGCACAATAAAAGGGCGAATCCGGAACGTTCGGCCGGATAGCGCTTCCAACACCCCGCCAAAGGTGGCAACATCGCGCCTTTTTTTACGCGACACCCACGGGAATCAACGTTCAAACACCCGTTCGGTTGTTGATGGGGCGACAGTCTGCTGTGCCGATGCGACAACCTGCCACACGCCATCCGTTTACCGCCCGTAGCGCTGTTGGCTGCCATTGAAACGCTATGCTAGCTTGGCCGCCTCGCCAGGAAGGCCAACCAACAGCAGGAGCGCAACATATATGAGGAACGCACATGGCTGAGGCCACGCCCGCGCTTGAAATCCGCAACTTGCACAAACGCTACGGACAGCTTGAGGTGCTCAAAGGCATCTCGTTGACCGCCCGCGACGGCGACGTGATCTCGATCCTGGGCTCCTCCGGTTCCGGCAAGTCCACGTTCCTGCGTTGCATCAACCTGTTGGAAAACCCGCATCAGGGCCAGATCCTGGTCGCCGGGGAAGAACTCAAACTCAAGGCCGCCAAGAATGGCGAACTGGTTGCCGCCGATGGCAAGCAGATCAATCGCCTGCGCTCCGAGATTGGTTTTGTGTTTCAAAACTTTAATCTGTGGCCGCACATGAGCGTGCTCGACAACATCATCGAAGCCCCGCGTCGCGTCCTCGGCCAGAGCAAGGCCGAAGCCATCGAAGTCGCCGAAGCGCTGCTGGCCAAGGTCGGCATCGCCGACAAGCGCCATTCCTACCCGGCACAATTGTCCGGTGGCCAGCAACAACGCGCGGCGATCGCACGCACGCTGGCGATGCAGCCCAAGGTGATCCTGTTCGACGAGCCCACCTCCGCCCTTGACCCGGAAATGGTCCAGGAAGTACTTAATGTCATCCGCGCATTGGCCGAAGAAGGCCGCACCATGCTGCTCGTGACCCACGAGATGGGCTTTGCCCGTCAGGTCTCCAGCGAAGTGGTGTTCCTCCACCAGGGCCTGGTAGAAGAGCAAGGATCGCCACAGCAGGTGTTCGAAAACCCGCTTTCGGCGCGCTGCAAACAATTCATGTCCAGCAACCGCTAACGGAGCTACCCGCATGCAGAACTACAAAAAGGTCTTCCTGGCCGCCGCCGTCACCCTGGCCTTCAGCGCCGGTGCCATGGCCGAGACCCTGAAGATGGGCATCGAAGCGGCTTACCCGCCGTTCAACAACAAAGACGCCAGCGGCAACGTGGTCGGCTTCGACAAGGACATCGGCGACGCCCTGTGCGCCAAGATGAAAACCGAGTGCTCGGTAGTCACTTCCGACTGGGACGGCATCATCCCGGCCCTGAACGCCAAGAAGTTCGACTTCCTGATCTCCTCGATGTCGATCACCGACGAGCGCAAGCAGGCGGTGGACTTCACCGACCCGTACTACTCCAACAAGCTGCAATTCATCGCGCCGAAAAACGTCGACTTCAAGACCGACAAGGCTGCGCTGAAAGGCAAAGTGATCGGCGCCCAGCGCGCGACCCTGGCCGGCACCTTCCTGGAAGACAACTTCGGTGACGACATCACCATCAAGCTCTACGACACCCAGGAAAACGCCTACCTCGACCTGACTTCCGGTCGCCTGGACGCCATCCTCGCCGACAAGTACGTCAACTACGAGTGGCTGAAAAGCGACGCCGGCAAGTCTTACGAATTCAAGGGCGATCCGGTGGAAGAAAGCGACAAGATCGGTATCGCTGTACGCAAAGGCGACCCGATCCGCGAGAAGCTGAACGCCGCGCTGAAGGAAATCGTCGCTGACGGCACCTACAAGAAGATCAACGACAAGTACTTCCCGTTCAGCATCTACTGATCCTGACCGGCCGGATCGGCACCGTTCAACCACGGCGCCGATCCCTGGCCTTGCCTGCCGCGATTTGAAAAGAAATCCATGATTATCGACCTCTACGGATTCGGCCCGGCGCTCGCCGCTGGCGCGCTGATGACCGTCAAACTGGCACTGTCGGCCCTGTGCCTGGGGCTGGTGCTCGGTCTGCTCGGCGCCCTGGCCAAGACTTCCCCGTACAAGCCTCTGCAATGGCTTGGCGGCTTTTATTCGACACTGGTGCGCGGCGTCCCGGAGTTGCTCTGGGTGCTGTTGATCTACTTCGGTACGGTCAACGCGATGCGCGCCCTCGGTGAGTTCTTCGGCAATCCCGACCTGGAACTCAGCGCCTTTGCTGCCGGCGTCATTGCGCTGGGCCTGTGCTTCGGCGCGTACGCCACGGAAGTGTTTCGTGGCGCGATCCTCGCCATTCCCAAAGGTCACCGTGAGGCAGGCGTGGCCCTGGGCCTGTCGAAATGGCGGATCTTCACCAAACTGATCATGCCGCAGATGTGGCGCATCGCCCTGCCCGGCCTGGGCAACCTGTTCATGATCCTGATGAAAGATACCGCGCTGGTGTCGGTGATCGGCCTGGAAGAAATCATGCGTCACGCGCAGATCGGCGTGACCGTGTCCAAGCAACCGTTCACCTTCTATATGGTCGCCGCATTCATGTACCTGGGCCTGACGGTACTGGCGATGATCGGCATGTACTTCCTGGAAAAACGCGCCGCTCGCGGCTTTGCGAGGAGCGCTTCATGAACTGGGAAGTCATCATCAAGTGGCTGCCGAAACTGGCGCAGGGCGCGACCTTGACGCTGGAACTGGTCGCCATCGCCGTGATCGCCGGGTTGCTGCTGGCGATTCCGCTGGGCATCGCCCGCTCCTCGAAGCTGTGGTATGTGCGTTCTCTGCCCTACGCCTACATCTTCTTTTTCCGAGGCACGCCGCTGCTGGTGCAACTGTTCCTGGTCTACTACGGCCTGGCGCAGTTCGACGTGATCCGCAACAGCTCGATGTGGCCGTACCTGCGCGATCCGTTCTGGTGCGCCACCGCGACCATGACCCTGCATACGGCGGCGTATATTGCCGAGATCCTGCGCGGTGCGATCCAGGCGATTCCGCCGGGGGAAATCGAAGCCGCACGAGCCTTGGGCATGTCCAGGCCGAAGGCGCTGTTCTACATCATCCTGCCGCGTGCCGCGCGCATCGGCCTGCCGGCCTACAGCAACGAAGTGATCCTGATGCTCAAGGCCAGTGCGCTGGCCAGCACCGTGACCTTGCTGGAACTGACCGGCATGGCCCGCACGATCATTGCCCGCACCTACCTGCCGGTGGAGATTTTCTTCGCGGCCGGCGTGTTCTACCTGCTGATGTCCTACGTGCTGGTTCGCGGCTTCAAGCTGCTGGAACGCTGGTTGCGCGTCGATGCCTGCCAGGGGCGCTGAAACGTCCGACGTGCTGACGGGCGAGGCCCTGCTCGCCCGTTTCACGGCACTGGATACCTTTCTCACAGCCCATCAGGCGCTGTGGAAACCCCGCCCGTTCACTCATCTGCAACTTCCCTGGGAAACGTCCTATCCGCAATTGGCCGCATGGCTGCGCGGACGCTCGCTGGACGACGCGGAAAACGCCCACAACCATCCCGCCAATCTCGCCGATGCACCGGAGCCGTTCGCTTCATTGGCGGCGCTTTCGATTGAGCTGAGTGCGGTCGGTGAATTGCCCGGCCATGCGCTGGAAGCCGCGGGGCACCGACTGAATGTCGATGTGCCGGGGCGCAAGTGGCAGCAGATCGAAGCGTTCACCAGCCGTTTATCATTCAGCTCACAACCCCGGCACTGGCTGGACTGGTGTTCCGGCAAAGGGCATTTGGGACGGCGCTTGCTGGGTGCAGGGCAGCAACTGACCTGCATCGAATACGATCCATTGTTGGTCGCCAGCGGTCAGGCCCTGAGCCAGCGCCATCATCTGCATGCCTTGCATGTCGAACAGGATGTCCTGGCGCCAGACGCAGCGGCCGTGTTGAGCGCCCAGCACACACCCGTCGCCCTGCACGCCTGTGGTGATCTGCATGTACGCCTGATGCAACTCGCCAGCGCCGCCGGGTGCCAACAACTGGCCATCGCACCGTGCTGCTACAACCGGATCAATCGCAGCGAATATCTGCCGTTGTCCTCGGCCGGATCGGGATCCGCCCTACAGCTTTCGCTGGAAGATCTGGCCTTGCCGATGAGCGAAACCGTCACCGCCGGTGCGCGGGTCCGACGCCAGCGTGATACCTCCATGGCCCGACGCCTGGCGTTCGACCTGCTGCAACGGCAAGTACGCGGCATCGACGAATACCTTCCAACGCCGTCTCTGCCCAGCGCCTGGCTGGACAAACCGTTTGCCGACTACTGCCGCGACCTGGCAGCGCTGAAAGAGTTATCCACAATCGGACAGACGGATTTCGGGCAATGGGAAGCGGCGGGTTGGCAGCGGTTAGCCGAAGTTCGCAACCTGGAATTGCTACGCGGATTGTTCCGACGTCCGCTGGAGCTTTGGCTGAATCTTGACCGGGCACTTTTCCTCAGCGAACAGGGCTACGTCGTACGCCTTGGAACCTTCTGTGACGCCCTTCTCACTCCGCGTAATTTCCTGCTGCTGGCTGAGCGTCGCTAAACCTTGACAGCCTGTGGATAACTCTGTTGATGGAATTATCCTGGATCCAATATCCACGGCCTTTTCGGCCTGCCTACAGCGCTGGTCATTTTTTGTTCATATTCATAAAAAACCGGTAAAACAGGGATTTGCGCCTCAAATGCGAACCCTTCCACAAAATGCTGCCTGAGCAGCCTCTCGTCGCAACCCGTTGTGCATAAGCCCCAGATCAAAACGACATAACCGCCGAATCACGGACGCCCACGGCGGAAAATTGCGCCCACCCACCACCGTTGCTATACAGATTCACGCAGTGTCGGCAGAACCTGCCAAACAAGAAGAACCCGACCGACAGGGAGCGACCGTGACGTTCATCTCTTACGCACAGAATTTCGAAGACATCCGCCTGTGGCGTGCCTTCAAATTCTTCGAAAATGGTTTCTACATCGATGTCGGCGCCAACCACCCGACCCACGACTCGGTGACCAAGGCTTTCTATGACCGCGGCTGGAGCGGCATCAACGTCGAGCCGATGCAAAACTTTCACGACGCCCTGCGCCAACAGCGTCCCCGCGACACGACCCTGCAATGCGTCGCCAGCGACCAGGCCGGCGAACTGACCTTTTACGGCATCGCCGATACCGGCCTCTCCACCGCCGACCCCATCGTCGCCCAAGAGCGAAAAGCCGCCGGTCTGCAAGTACAGAGCCTGACAGTCAAAGCCCGGACGTTGACCTCAATTTGCGAAGAACACGCCGCCAACCGCCCGATCCACTTCCTGAAAATCGACGTCGAAGGCCATGAAGAAACCGTACTGCGCGGCATGGACTTCAGCCGCTTCCGCCCGTGGGTCATCCTCATCGAAACCCCATGGAATCGCGACCACACCTGGGAACACCTGGTTACCGACGCCGGCTACCGGAACGTCCTGTTCGACGGTCTCAACAGCTACTTCCTCGCCGACGAACACCTGCACCTCAAACCCGCCTTCGACATCCCGCCCTGCAACCTCAACGACTTCCAGCTCTGCAAGGGCCACAACCTCGCCCACCCGCTAAACCCCCACCTGGAAAACGCCCTGCAACGCGCCGAACACGCCGAAGCCCAACTGCGCGCCATGCAAAACAGCCGCGCCTGGCGAGCCGTACAAAAACTGCGCAACCTCCTGCGCCGAGCCTGATTCCACGCCCGCGCAAAAATAGTCTGAATTCAGGGGTTTACAGAACCCGCCCAATCGCTATAATCGTCGCCCACACGCCGGTATAGCTCAGTTGGTAGAGCAACTGACTTGTAATCAGTAGGTCCCGGGTTCGATTCCTGGTGCCGGCACCATACAAGGTTCCAGAGAAGGCTTTCAAAATCTCTGGAACCCCCGAAAAACCCGCCTTCTGGCGGGTTTTTTCGTTTTAGCGTTCCATCGGTTTCCGTCAGAAACTGGTGGATTCCAACCGTTTTAAGGGTAGAGTTTGGGATACAGGTCACTTCGATAAAAGGGAGTACCCTTATGTCGCGCACCACAGCTCCGCTCTCCGACGCAGCTTGCCGCTTGGCAAAACCTACAGACCGCGCCTACAAGCTTTTCGACGGCGATGGCCTCTACCTCCTAGTCCAACCCAATGGCCGCAAAGGCTGGCGGCTCCGTTACGTCAAACCTGACGGACGCGAAGGACTGACCTCGTTCGGCAACTACCCCGTCATTGGCCTCGCCGATGCGCGCCGCAAGCGCTTGGAAGTTAAGCGAATGCTGGCGGATGGCGTTGATCCTATAGAGACCAAGCACCAAGCCAAAGCGGAAGCCGTAATCAAAGGCAGAACCTTTGAAAGCGTTGCGCTCGACTGGCATACGGAAATGTCGGCCAAGTGGGCACCAGGCCATTCCAAGACAGTAATGAGCCGCCTCAAAACCCACGTATTTCCGCTGATCGGCGCACGCGCCATTGTTGATCTCGACACCCATGACCTTATGCAGCCCTTGGAAGCGATCAAGAAGCGCGGAACGATCGACGTTGCTTTAAGGGTACAAAACTACCTGCAGAGCATCATGCGCGAGGCAAAGCGCCTCCGGCTTATCACCATAAACCCTGCTTACGATCTCGAAGGCTCGATCAAAGCCCCGCGGGTAGTACATCGCCCCGCTCTACCCTTATCGCGACTGCCGGAACTGCAGGAGCGGATCGACACCTATAAAGGCCGGGCACTTACCCGTCTGACGGTGATGCTCTCGCTGCATGTGTTCGTACGCTCCAGCGAACTGCGCTTCGCCCGCTGGAGCGAGTTCGACCTTAAGCGAGGCACCTGGGAGATACCTGACACTCGACCCGCGTTGGAGGGAGTACCCTTTTCCACAAGGGGTACGAAGATGGCAGGGGATATCCATTTAATACCCTTATCGTCACAGGCCGTTGCCCTGCTTGAACAGATCCACGCCCTAACCGGCAAATTCGACCTGGTGTTTGCAGGGGATGCCAAACCCTGGAAGCCCATGTCCGAAAATACCGTGAACAACGCGCTTCGGACGATGGGATACGACACCAAAACCGATATCTGCGGGCATGGATTTCGTTCGATGGCCTGCAGCGCACTGATCGAGTCAGGATTGTGGTCGGAGACAGCTATTGAACGGCAGATGAGCCACAAGGAACGCAACAACGTCCGCGCCGCTTATATCCACAAGGCTGAGTTCATCGAGGAGCGCAGGCTGATCATGAACTGGTGGAGCCGGTATCTGGAGGCTAACCGGGAGGAGCATGTCACTCCACACGAATTCGCGAACCAGACCGGAGCGAACGTCACTCGCCTAAAAGCAAAACGTGGCGCAACCGAGTAAGCGCTCGACCTACAGGCCACAGCTCCGCAAAAGGAATATGGTTTTTTATTGATTACGGCTTGAATGCACGTCGAATAGCAAGGCCTTTGACGACTGGCTGCATTCGCCCTTAACCGGTCGAAGTGAAGCCGACGTACGCATTCCCACAACATAGACCGGACCGTCCACGCCGTCCGACCTAATCACTTGGGGAGAATTGCTTACTGTCCGGCTTTAAAAGTTATTGTTGCGACCGCTGCAGCGAAGGTTTCACGGTCACATGCCTCTAGAATGTGAAGCGGTATTCCGAGCTCATTGCACACTGACTCCGCCTGAGCGCGCTCCGCGGCTAAGAATTGGATCGTATGGTCAATATCCACTTCCCGGCTATCACGTTCTCGTATGCGAGTCGCAATTGTATTAGCGTCCGCCTCCAGCAGTAAAACTCCATCAAGGCGAAGAGCCTTAAAGACGTTCGCGGCCAAAGGTGAAAACTCACCCTGAGCATCCAGCAACACAAAATGTCCGTCCAGCAGCAACCTAGTGCCGGCCTCATTGTGGCGAGTGACAGCATTCGCCAGTGCTATCTGATTGGCGTCCACATCACCGACCCGTTTGTCCGTCCCCCAGTCCGGTAACGCGCGCTCCTCCTTGATCAGCTTACTGGCTGAGGTTTGCATTAGGCCTAAGGCCTTAGGAAGTTGAGAGGCGAGGAAAGTCTTACCGACACCGTGTACACCTGCGACGAATATGTTCATACAGATCCCTCCGATGGAAACATGGCGCGCATTACGCGTGGGAAATCGTTCGGACCCAGATAGAGAAAGGACTGAGGTGGTGTGAAGTTCGCGAAAAGATCCTTCGGATCGACCTGAACTTCGGCGATCTTTATGCGCTGGATCATCACACCGAACGCAGTCTTCTTCCCTTTGACATAAGCCTTGAGTTCGTCATAGGTCACGCCGCCCCCGTTGGCATCTGCCAAGGTCCACAGACTCTCAAAGTCGCACTCCTCAATCCGATCGATAAAGGCTACTCCTACCAGCCTCTGCTTTGGTGCTGACGAGTACAACACCATGACGCCAATATCGTTGGACGGCCAGCTTCGACGTAACTCGACGCGCTTCGTCCCTGCAAGGATCAGGTCGGCGTATTTTGGCTTTATCGAAAGTAGGACAGCCCTACCGCTCGGTTGCTCGAATGATTCGGGAAAAAGACTCATCAGATATTTTCGTGATCGATTGAATGGGGCCCCTGACGATCCGCGAGCGCTTAAGGTCCGCATACTCTAGGGGGGGCTCGAAGTGACATATCAGACGGAATAGCATCACCTTGGTCTCAGTCCTGGCCATTTCCTCTATTTGCTCATCAGAGTACACGGTTCTACGGCTCACAATCTGTGCGATATCGTCAGCCGCTTCCGACCACTCGTATCGCTCAACAACACCCAGTGTCGTCAGCGCACGCATGTCGCGACTGCGATAGAACATTACGACATCGCCTGGACGCGGCTGTTTGCTGGGGGTGTGACAAAGGTATGCGAGTTTGATCGCATTGCTGACATGCCTTTGCGGATGGTTATCAGGCAATGCATGCCCTGGACGCTGATAGTCCGGGAACAAAATGTCATGGTACTGAGGCTGAATTGGCACTATAAATTTATGAACATCATCACCGCCCATGTAATGCGGATAATAGCGCTGGACGTACTGGAACGGGTCCATCTGCAGCGGAGGCGGGGCGACAGGATGCGCTTTTACGTAAACTGCGTCCCCTTGGTAAAGCCCCTCGTAGCGAAAACCGAAGTCTTCAATCAATGTGATCAGTTGTGACTGCTGAACGTTGTTAGCGTGCAGAAAAATCGACTCACATTGGTGGTTTGTCGCGTACTTGAAGGCAGCCCGGAGAAACAACTCTCCGAGTTTCCTTCCACGAACGGTTTCGCCGACCTTGAACGTACAAAGCTTCAATGCCCTGCCGACAAGCACCTCACCATCGTCCGTTACAGCCTGGTCGGCCTGAACAGCGTAAATACAGATAGCCGCTATAGCCTGATGAGCGTCTTCGCGATAGACCCAAGCACGACGCCCTTCCATGGCCTTCCGACGAAACCAATCGTTAAAACCATCGTAGCCCGCACGGATACTGTCGAAGAATGGCCCAGCCAGTTGGTGGGTCAACGTATGGATTTCAACGTCTTCAATGCGGGGGAGTCGCACCTCACCAGGCTCATGGAGCCGGCGCAGCCAGTCGTCCGCAGTCTGGATGAAGTACACGCGGCTACTCAGTCCGCGTGCCCGCGCCTTACGGTGCAACCCCTGATCCTCGGTCACCAAAACGTGCGCTGCATCATTCTCTAACGCGTAGAGAATTTCATTGTCACAAGCGTCGTTTACCGAAGTTTCAGGCGAGTTCCATGGACAAGCTGGCCCAGCCTGCAGTTGAGTGTACTGACCGAGCCTGGCCAAGGTGCGCTCGCGCCGAGCCTCATCAGTGTCACGCCTGATGTCCGCGGCTGACGCAGGGTGGTAAAGCAGTTGGTAGCCGTGCGCACTGCACAACCTAACGAAGTTTGTAAGACTGGGCTGCAGTACCACCATGGAGTCCTGAAGCGGGATCAGGATGTTGGTGTCTAACAAGAAACGAAGACGCAATGCCAAGGATGCCTCCAGGTGGCGCAGTCTAATGCACGACATTAGCTGTCGAACACGAGGTTACGCCCGTTGACTACTCTCGCCACTCAACCCAAGACATTGCTGATGGACTGATGTTATTTAGCCACGGAGTCTAGGCAGACAGCCGGTAAACCGCAACGCACATCGCTGCCGAGCCCTGAATAGAGAAAATACAAGCAGTCGGTCAGATGGGGCGGGATAACGCAGCGTTCGAAATCTAGATGATCCGCTTGTCCTCGCGGGTCCATCCAAACAGGGCTGCAAAGCCGCCCTGCTTGGATGGACCTCACTTAAAAAATCTAAAGCGCATGCAAACTGTCTGTGGAAAACCACAGATTTCCACCGATGGATAATTTCATCCACAGCCGCAGAACTCCCGAAAATTCGAGCCTTGACCCAAATTATCCACAGGCGTAGAAAAGATCGGGCAAAGCGCTGTAGTCGACAGCAACCCAGGTAGCCAGAACCTTTAAGGCTACGCCACACGGTGGTGGTTCTCCCAAAGTGCGATTAGCGCCCGGCGGCTCGCACGGTCACAGCGATGTGATGGATGCCTACTTTTACCAGCGTGCCCACTGCGGCAACTCATCCCCTTTCATAGCTGCCCTGCAGCAACCTATCCGCTTGGCCATTTCACTGCTCCAACCTGCGCCGTCTCTTTCTCCCGGAAAGAGACGGCCGCTCCTACCGCTGCTGCAGCCCATATCGTACAAGGCTTTGCGGCATTCCCCTTCGTGACAATCGGCGTGACAAACACCGAAGTCACCAGCAACAGCGATGCAGATGATGGTGCCGCAGCCCAGGGAATGGACTGCACCTGACTGACAGTCAGGCATGCCCCGGTCATCGCATCCCTGGTTTCACCTGACTCAGGATCTCGCGGCGCAGGTCTCGTCAGCCAGCGCAGCCTCCACCCGCCCACTTCTTAGGAGGTGTTCAGGAGGTCAGATCATGAGGTGCCCAAGCTCTCGGTCGTAAAGAGCCGCCAGTCCCGCGTTAGTGGACAACCCTCACAGGTCGCAGGGGCCTTGATCCCTGATAACACTCAACATCCATGGCGGGATGACGTGGGGAAAGTTTCAAGGGTTTTGGCTTCGAGAGGAGTTAGATCATGGCACTCGTAGGTAGACGCGATGGACGCAATTTTGGCTATGGCCGACAACTGAGTTATGCCGGACCGCAGGCGTTACGCGATCTCTTTGGCGGCGGACATTACGGCACGGTCAAAGCGCACAGTGATCGGTGGCAGGCACTTGTGCGGTGGTGTCGGTCGGAGAATGGGCTGGGCTTTAACGACGCGCGACAAATTGATCAGCAGACCTTGCTGGACTATGCCGGGCATCTGCGCCTGCAAGTTGACCAAGGTGAACTCACCATCGCTACCGCGCAAAACCGATTGTCCAGCGTCAACCGGACCATGGCCGCGCTTCGCGGTGATCAATATGTGAAAGTGCCAAGTCCGAGCAAGGCGCTGGGAACGCAGCGCAGCACCGCTCGCACGACAGTCCCTCAAGGCCAAGATCACGAATACGTGATGCGCATCGTCGATGCACTCCGCGAACAGCATCCGCGTGCCGCGGCCATCGCTCAGTTGGTGCGAGCCACCGGCATGCGCTTACGCGAGGCCATTTTGGCCGACCTACCGCGCTTAAAACGTGAGGCCGAACACTACGGCAAGATCAACATCCAGGATGGCACCAAAGGTGGCCGCTCGGGTGCATCAGCTCCTCGTTGGATCGAGGTGGATGAGCAAATTCACGGAGCGCTCAAGTATGCCGAATGGATCTCACCCGACGGTAGCCGCAACCTGCTGGCACCGGATGAAAGCTACCTTGATTTTCAATGGCAGATCGTCCGCCCCGCCCGAGATATCCTCCATACGTATAACCTCAAAGGCTTCCACGAATTGCGGGCAGCCTACGCGTGCGAACGCTATGAGCAGATCACCCATCACCTAGCACCTAGCACCTAGCACCTATCAGTGGTAGTAAATGCTGCCTGATAGATAGGCGCCTTGATCGTGAGGCAAGAAGGCAAATCAGCTATGAGTTGGGGCACGGTCGGATCGACGTCGTCGCTGCCTATATTGGGGGCAAACATGAGTAGGCCATTTGATATGGAGGTGTTTTTGGCTGGCGTACTGACTGGGTCATACGCGACCCGGCAACGTCATTTTCGGCAGGCGACGATTATCCAGGCGGCAATCGCAGATCGATGGCAGCGAGAGACGCCATGGACATGGCAGAGGAAGCATATGGTTTGGTTTATCACGCATTGGCTCGCCGGGCGCAGTGAATCGACGCGGTATTATTACCTCCTTACTGTCCGGCTACTCGCTCGACGTCTAGAAGCGTCGTGGGTATTCAATCTCTGAGTGAGACCTGATCCCAGTGCGCACAACCGACACCAATCTACCTGAAGCCGAAGTCTGCGACTGGGCGCCTTCGGCAAAAAGCGATAACCCAGTCAGCGACTAGAATCGAGGTAACTCTAGGCCTGCCCAACTCAGATTAGAAGCCAAGCTCCAAGCACTGAGCGGGAATCATCGAAGGATGGCGACGTACACCGAGGCGTCCTTGGACGCTACGATTTGCATTGCTAATAATCAAGACGAAGCTGTCGACTCAGTAAGACAGACGCGTGGATTTGACAAAACAGGGGCTGCCTGCCCAAAATGCACGAACCAACGAATGCACGTGGCGTGACTAGCTAGGCGCTCAGCATTCGGCGCAGCATGCATGAGAGGTCTGCAACCCTCATTTGGACTTGGCTACCGTTTCCTGCGACGGTTCCTTCTCTTGGCGCTACCGCCTCGTCCAAGAGCGACCGAAAGGGGCAAGCTCTAAGATCTGCGGGAAGCAGAACTGATACATTTTATCAGTAGAGCGCATGAAGGATTTCTGACCTTCCTTGTCGAAGTATCGGACTTCGCCATGTCGATTTATGCATTCTCCGACGACTAAATTATTGTTCAACCCAAGCGACGATTCGCTTGGGTTGAACCTCGTCAGGAAATTGTCAGTCTATGCAAGATCGTTTGACTCACTTCGAAATCGCTCAAATTGAGCAATTGCTTGAGAATCACTTCGAGAAAAATGGCCCGGACATTCTGGGCGCTCAACTTGGGCAGTTCGTCAGGCGTGCCATATCACCCAAAACGATCAAGTCTCTCGGTGGACTGAGAAGTCTTGTCGAGATCGAGTTGTCACGGAGCGTGAAGCTCGTGGGAGCGCTGCCATCGGATACATTGTATCGTGTCGTAGCGTCGGGCAAAGGTGTCTCGCATGCCGCTGCGGTCCCTGAATTGGTGACTCTGCCACAGTTTTGGGATGCGTTTTCTAACCCTACTATCGACTGTATCGTTGCGGTTAATGCCGTGACCGAATCATTTCATGTAGGTCTCCCCACCGAATCCCTTCGACCTGACTTCACGCCATTGCGCAAAATGTCTTCTGAAGAGTTTCGCGTGCTGGCCAAGGCCTATGCTGAAGATCAAACAGATAGCGAGCTGAGCAATGAGTTGCTTGGAACGCTCGACCAGCCTGTCTTCTACCATAGGTGGATTTCCGTACTTCGCTCTCGGCGAACCGCTACGGAAAACCATCTGAAAAGCTGGGAAATCACGCGTACCCGGCTGGTCACTACCCGCTTGACAGAAGAGTTGGAGCGGGCGGGTGTAGAACCTAGTCGGGCTGCCCAAATGGCTAACGGGGCCCGCCCTAAACCTTCCAAAGCCCCTAAAAAGCTAGACGTCGAACAGGTTCGTCTGGAGATTCCAGAGATCCTGCCCGCAGTTGGTGCGACGGCAGATCTGCGAGAACTGCGCACACTGATGCATCGGGCAATTGATCGCATGTCGTTGGCTGATCTGAAAGAAATCCGCGTACCAGCAGGTTTGCTGCTCGAAATCTATCAAAAGCCTGCGGATTAAAGTTTTATGCGGCCATTGCTGATCGTGTCTGAAACCAGGCATGTGCTTAAAATTTCAGAGATTCTTCAGAAATATGGCCATCCTGCGGTAGTTGAGCGCTTTGTTCACCGGCTTGAAGTCGACCTTCAAGTGGAGAACGATGTGCACGCCTTCCACTTCGAAATCATGAAGGTGCTGCAAGAAAAGAAGCCTGGCGGGGCCTCTAACGGGTATCTCGTTTGCGCCACCCACGAGGTTGAACGTCAACTGAGGCTGCGTAGCTTTCTCAAAACCCAGCAAGTGGAATTTGCCCTATATAGCGCGAAGGAACTGAGCAAATCTCTTTCAGCAGGAGGGCAAGACAAGCCCCAACTGGCGAAGCTCCTCGGAAACTGCGAATTGTCCGTCCTGACGGCATCGTCCAGTATCCTGCGTTCGTGGAGCCACGCTCATATCGATGTCAATGCATTGGCTGACTGGAAAAGTCAGTTTGGACAGCTGGGTAAATTTGCCTGGATTGCAGATGCGATCTTGGCGAGAACGACGCTGATGACCGCCCCCGAACTCACCGACTGCCTGGACAGCCCGCCACTCACTGAAGCTGATATTGCTGCGTTCAATCGGGACGGTCGAGGCGTCAGCAAAAGCGGAGACATCATTGCCAATCTGCTAGCAAAGCGATTACCGCATTTGAAAGTGCTCAGCTCGCCTGCTGAAGCCATCGAACTGCACCCTCATGGTCGCATTGTTGTGGTGGAAGATGGCTTGTGGAGCGGCACTGAGGCAATTGGTGTTTTTGACAGCCTTTTAGGCCGGCGAACGGGCCGTGAAAAAACGATGCCTCTAAAGGATCCAGCGCTTCTCAGCAATGTTTCGCTGACTTTAATGTATGGCATGAGTACCGACTATGGAACGGCCATGGTCAATCGTTACCTTCAAGATGAAGGATTCACCAATATCTCCGTTCAAAGCAACAGCATGCTTGCCTTGGCCTCGGAGGAATTGTTGAGCAGCATCGCCGACCCTGCTTTCGAAATTCAGGCACTGCGAGACAGCGGGCCTGCCGCTGGCACAATCAAGCCGCATCTTTTCGAAAGCTTGAAAGCCTGCTTTACCCACGAGGAATGCAACGAAGCGGACCATTTTTTGCGGGCGATCGGCAAGCAATTGTGGCGAAATTATTTGCTTCAGATGAACGCCCTTAAAGGCTGGACGATGTGGAGTGACGAGAGGTTAGAAAACAGCGCGCTTGGCATGCATGGGTTGGGATTGACTCATGCGTTTGGGCACTCAGTACCCAAAGCATCGCTTCCATTGCTCTGGGGGAGTGGCCCCGTTACATGGAACGGTCGCTCGGTGAATTGGACGCCGCTGTTCTTGAATGCATGATGCCATTTGCCGCTGGCATTGGCGAATTGGCGGTTTCCAGGCTGACTGTTGACTATCCAACGCCGGCTGATTGCACGGCCCGTCCGTTTCAGTAGATGGTGACTGTTGCAACTAAGTCGTCCGGACTAGCCGGAGGTTCGGCCTCGAAGCGATCGAAAGCGCCTTGTGTGCGCTCGATCAATATAAGATAAACACTTGCGTGAGCCCGCTTGAGCTCGTTAGCTATTCCAGATGCAAACGCAGGGTTGCTTATGGTGGCCGAAGTACTGATGTCATTTCATCCAGACGCTACTGGGTGCTGGGAACTCAGCACCCGAAATCGACCGGGAACTTTGAGTCGTGTGCTATCGCTTACCATCGTTGGGGGATTGCTCCCCTTTCATGCAAGCACGAGAGCTACCATACATCGGGACTGGTAATTTCTTTACCACTCTAATAGGGCTTTTCTTACGCATGTGACTATCGGATGAGTGCCTGAGGATAGCTTTAGGGATAGACGGCCATAACTTAAAGAATAAAATCATTATAATTCATATGGTTACAATTATTTTCGACTCCTGGTGCCGCACCATACAAAACAAAGCCCCTGCAGAAATGCAGGGGCTTTGTTGTTTCCGGGGTTTGAAAAAACCTCACGTCAAAACGCGAAAACGTCCACAAAACGTCCACCTCCAAAAATTTCACGTGGCCCGCTTTGATCTCCACCAAGACGACTGCGTGCCTCCCGCCACTAGCGGGTCGGGAACAATAGAGCTGTCATCTTTTTCACACCTCAGTCCGTTTGGCTAGCCCGCGTGTTGAGGGTGCCTTACCCTCTCAGGCAACGGCCACAATCGGGCGGATTGCTTGTTGCTGCCAAGCCTTTGGTGTCATGCCTTCAGCCTTCACGAATGTACGGCAGAAGTGGGATTGATCGCTGAAACCGCATTCCAGCGCGATCTCTGTGAGCAACATCGTGGAAGTCTTCAATAACTTTCTGCTCTTCATGACCCGCTGTTCACGCAGCCATTGCTGCGGGGGCATCCGGGTGCTCTCCTTGAACATGCGTGAGAAGTGACTGCGCGACAATGCGCAAGCTTCGGCGAGTTCAGTCACTGAAATGCCGGTGTCCAGCCTGTCCAGCATCAGTTGTTTGGCCGTTCTTATCTGCCAGGGTTTGAGCTGCCCTGTCGAAGACAGTGTGAGAGTCGCCAGCACGGTAGATTTGTCCTTGTTCATACACACCCGTTAGTCCAGGTAACAGGATGCGAGCGCCTGACTCGAACAGCGCCGGGCCTTGGAAGTCCCCAGTGGTTCCAGGCCAGGCTCGTTGACTCGGTTCAGTCAGCTGCGCACCCTTCGCAAGTCTGTGAACAGCCCCCAGGGCTGAGGCTGGCGAGGGTTCAGACAGATGCAGCGACAGGCGCCAGGGTCGGGCCATGCTGAACGCGCTCAGGCGCCTTGTGCACCATGGTGTAGGCGTAGTCGACGCCCATGCCATAGGCACCGGAATGTTCCTTTACCAGTTCCATTACGGCGTCGTAGGTGTCGCGGTTCTTCCAGTCCCGTTGCCATTCCAGCAGCACCTGCTGCCAGGTCACCGGCACCACACCGGCCTGGATCATGCGCTGCATGGCGTAATCGTGGGCTTCTTTGGTGGTGCCGCCGGAAGCGTCTGCAACCATATAGATTTCATAGCCGGCATCGTTTATTGCCGACAGGGCGAAGGTGGCGTTGCATACCTCGGTCCACAAGCCGGAGACGATGATCTTGTTGCGACCATTTTTCTTGAGTGCGTCACGTACTTTCTGATCATCCCAGGAGTTCATGGAGGTGCGCTCCAGCAGCGGCGCGTCCGGGAACACAGCGAGTAGCTCGGGGTAGGTGTGACCTGAGAAGCTTTCTGTCTCAACCGTGGTGAAGGTGGTGGGGACATTAAAAATCTTCGCTGCCTTGGCCAAGGCAACGGTATTGTTTTTCAGCGTTTGGCGGTCAATGCTCTGAACGCCGAAGGCCATCTGTGGCTGCTGATCGATGAAGATCAGTTGGCTATTGAGCGGAGTCAGGACTTCAGTTTTAGGATTGCTCATTTTTGTTTCCTTTCAGCTTGATGAAGTTCAATCGCACAAGTCTCGGGTCCCGCACCTTGCAGGCATTACCGTAGCCACGAGCGCACTCCTCAGCGTCGTTGCTTGAGGACGAGCAAAAGATAACGAATCAAGACGCCTCTCGGTGGCGCACTTTTGCGCTCCTGCCGGCTCATTTATGCGCCATCAAATACGCGATCGCGCTGCTAGCATTCGCCCAACCATTCGGATCAAGCCGATCCGTCATGTGCAGGAGAATGCAATGGCAGCTTCACAACCGTTCAACAAGCAGACCGCCTACTGGGGCGTTTCCTGGGAAGAGGCGTATGGCTATCCCCAGGCACGGCGGGTAGGAAACGAGATCTACGTATCAGGTCAATTCAACCATGATGAGGAAGGTAATCTGGTGGCCCCGGCGCCGCTGGACGCCGACGGCAAGCCCAGTGATTTCTCTTCGATGGGAGAACAGATGCGGGTCTCTTACGACAACATCTCGAAGCTGCTCGCCCTGTATGGCGCAACCATGCAAGACGTTGTCGAGGAAACGCTTTATGTACTGGACATGGACGCTGCGTTCGCGGTGGTCGGCAAAGTGCGCAAGGCAGCCTATGGCACTGAGCGGCCTCAGTGCGCGAGCAATATCATTGGGGTGTCGAGACTTGCCCAGCGTCCGCAGTTGATTGAGATCGTGTGCAAGGCCGTGATTGGCGCCCGAGACATCTGAGCCGCACTCCCGGTTTCGATCTAGGTGGCCGGGAGTATCAGTTGCCCCTCGACCAAGGGCTTTTGGCTGGCCACGGCAGCAGCGCAGAAGGTCATGAATGCTTTGACTCGCCACGATTTTCGAATATCCTGGTGAGTCAGCAGCCACAACTCATCCTGAAGCTCTGGCACCACCGGGCCGGCGCGCACCAACCCTGGGGTTATGTCACCCAACATGCAGGGAAGGAATCCAAATCCCAGGCCCGCCGCGATTGCAGCGCTTGCCGCTGCAACAGAATCGGTGCGGTACGCTATGCGCTCGGCAGCGACTCGGCTTTCGACATAGCTTGTCGCCTTCAAACCGCAGAGCGCTGCGGAGTATGACACCCATGCCTGGCCCTCTTCGAAAAGGGGCAAGGCCGTCACCTGCCTGGCGCAGCAGTAAGGTGCCCAGGCAATGTTCGCCAGTTTGCGTCCCACCAGGCTTTCTGCAGGTTTTCTCGTCGCTCGAATCGCGATATCCGATTCATCCCGGGCAAGGCTGAGGGTTTCATTGCCCACCAGCACCTCAATGGTGATCCCCTCGTTCAGGGCCTTGAAGTCCGCAATGATGGGGGTGAAGAAGTACAGCAGCAGCGAGTCGCTGGTGGTAATCCGGAGTTTCCCGAGGGGGCCTTGGCCTGAACGTGAAACACGTCGCGTGACGCTGACGATATCCAGCTCCACTCGCTCGGCGAGTGCGCGCAATTCAGCCCCCTCGGCGGTGAGCAGATACCCTGATTTGCGATGATCGAACAACGCGATGCCGAGCGTTCGCTCAACCTGAGCAACGCGGCGCGAAACGGTGGAGACATTGATGCCAAGCTTCTTGGCCGTAGCCGAACGATTACCGCAATCACTGAGCGTCTTGATGATGCGCAAGTCGTCCCACGAGAGCTGATTGACAGCCTCGCCTACGTCCCACTTCGTCCCGTCAGGGGTAGCCGGAGCTTTTCCAGTTGGCGATTTCACACAGTTCGTTCCAGAGGCGAAGGCGCTGATAATACGAGAAGGGGTTGGGTGAAGCAGCCCCATTGTTCCGGCGATGGGGCTGCTGCCTGCCACCACGGCGGCTTTTGGCGGATTCCTGCGTGTTCTCTGCGGAAGGGATGATCGTGCGGTCAACGTGTTGAGTCCAAATCCATAAACCGTCGCCCATAAAAAAGCCCTCGCATCTCCGCGAGGGCTTTGTATTTCAGCCGTTATCAGTGCCCGGCACTCTGCCCACCATCCACATGCAGAATCTCCCCGGTCACAAACCCGGCGTTGTCGAGATACACCACAGCCTGCGCAATATCCTCGACCTCACCCATATGCCCAACCGGGTGCAGAGCGCCCAGTGCCGCGTGGGTTTCTTCGCCATGCATCGGCGTCTTGATGATGCCCGGCGATACCGCGTTCACCCGAATTCCGCGTTTGGCGTACTCGATGGCCAGGGACTTGGTCGCGGCGTTAAGGCCGCCCTTGGTCAGCGAAGCGAGGACCGATGGCACGCCGTCGACGGCGTGGTCGACCAGGCTGGTGGTGATGTTGACCACGTGGCCCTTGCCTTGCTTTTCCATCTCGGCGATGGCGAGTTGGGTGATGTAGAAGAAGCCGTTGAGGTTGACCGACAGCACCGCCGCGTAGTCTTCCGGGGTGTAGGCGGTGAACGGTTTGGCGACGAAGATGCCGGCGTTGTTGACCAGGGTGTCGATGCGCCCGAAACGGGCCAGGCCTTCGCTGATGACGCGCTGGGCGGTGGCCGGGTCGCCGATGTCGCCGGCGATGGTCAGGATCTGTGGGTCGCTCGAGGGTTTGATCGACCGGGAAGTGGCGACGATGTTGTAGCCCAGTTCACGGAAGGCTTTGACCATGCCTTCGCCCAGACCTTGGGATGCACCGGTGATGACGACAGTTTTTTTAAAGTTGCTCATGATGAATTCCTCAATCGATAAATGGGTGTTGAATCAGGCCGCAGCCACTTGCCTCAGCATTTGTTCGTAGTACTCGACCGATTGCGAACCGGACACCAGATGCGTGCCGTTCAGAATCAGTGCCGGCACCGAGTTGATGCCGTGCTGGCGGTAGAGCGCTTGCAGTTGCCGCACTTCGCTGGCGAATTCGTCGCTGGCCAGTACCTTGCGGGCTCGCGCCGCATCGAGGCCGGCTTCGCTGGCCAGCCGCGCCAGGGTCGGACGGTCACTCGGGTTCTCGCCGTCGCGGAAATAAGCGCGCAGGAGGATCTTCTTCAGCGCGACTTGCTTGCCTTCCTGCGCCGCCCACAACAGCAGGCGATGGGCGTCGAAGGTGTTGTAGAAGTGCGTGCGCTTCTCGAGGTCGAACTCGAAACCAATGGCCTTGCCGCGTTCGATCTGCATCTTCTTGCCGGCGGCGACATCGGCGGCACTGCGACCGTATTTGCGCATCAGGTGTTGCACCGCCGGCTCGCTTTCGGCGGGCATATCCGGGTTGAGTTCGAAGGGCTTGTAGGTCAGCTCTACCGAAATTTCGCCGGCCAGATTGCCGATCGCTTGCTCCAGGGCTGTCGCGCCGAGTGCGCACCAGGGGCACACCACGTCAGAGACAAAGTCGATGGTGACGGTGGCGGTCATGACTGGCCCCGTTCCGCCAGTTGCCGGCGGTATTCGGTGGTGGTCATTCCGGCGTAACCCCAGTTATCGGTGTCGACTTCTTCGATGACGATGTGGGTCAGGTCCGGGCGTTTATTGAGGACGCGCTCCAGGGTTTCCGTGATCTCGGCGATCACCTGAGCTTTCTGCTCGCAGGTAACACCATCGCGGGTAATACGTACGCTGACAAATGGCATGACGATGACTCCAGTGACCTGCCCTCGGGATGATGGTCAGGTGTTGGAGCTCAATTTAGGCGTGTGGCGGGAGGGGAAAAAGTAGGGCCGGGGTACTTCATTTATGATGCGGTGTAATGAATTAGCGGCCGTACTTCCTTGGTTCATTGCGCACTGCGTGGAAATGCCTGCGGATTTCCCGCGCCTGCATCATCGCTCGCGCGGTTTTCTCGGACGGAACTCGCGCGTCTGTTGTCATGGGGCAGGTTCGACCTTTCCCGCGAAAAAGTGCCTTTGCGCCCCAAAACAAGGCACTTTTTTTGACCCCCATCACCCCCGCGTCACCAAAAAACCCGATCCTGTGTCAGCCTCCAGCCATCGGCGGGGACATCAATTGGCTACTAAATCCGCGACAACTATGCTCAGGTGCAGGAATATAGCCAGCAGATGGCGCCGGATCGGCAGTTACGTACACAACAATACCCAGCCCACTTCAGAGGGCATTACCCATGGATAGCAGAACCTTACGCAACCTCATGCGCATCGTGCAGACCGGCTCGTTGTCGGCCGCAGCCGAACATTCCTGTCTGACGGTGCAGGCGTTGGCCGCGCAGTTGAACAAGGTCGAAGAGCAGTTCGGTTTCCGCTTGTTTCGCCGTTCCAACAAAGGGCTGACGCTGACGCCGCAGGGCACCGAGCTGACGCCCTACATGGACAGAGTGCTGATCGCCACGCGTCAGATGGAAGAGAAAGTCGAGGCGCTGAAGGTGCCGGGACAACGCACCTTGAAGGTGGCGCTGAACACCACGCTGGCGCCTGACTTCAACCGGCGAATGATCGGACGCCTGATCGAGGTGTTTCCCGATTATCAGTTGGAATTCAGCTACGCCGAGTCGATGGAAAACCTCAGCAAGCTGAAGAACGAGGACTTCGACCTGGCGGTGCTGATCGGTCCGCAGCGTCCGGGGCTGCCGAGCATTGTCCTGCCGGAAGTGCAGGTGCAGGTGGTCGGTGCGCATTGCGGTCAGGAGAACGACCCGCTGACCTTGCTCGGTAACAAGTTTCAGGTGCGTCCTGCAGAAGATTGTCCGTATTCCCACAGCTTTTTGCGTTTTCTCGACGCAGGGCTGGGCAATCACGAGAACGGCCAGCGCATGGTCTATTCCTGCAGTGAAACCCTGACGCTGTCGCTGATCACGCAAATGGATGGCGTCGGCATGGTTTCTCGCGAGGCCGCGCAGAAGAACGGCCTGACGATTTTCCCGGGCTTCGAGGATTTCCTCGAAGTGCGCCTGGCGGTGAACAACCCGGACCTGCCCGGCCAGGCGTTGAACGATGTGGTCGACCTGCCGCTACATGAACGAGCCGAGCGCAATGTACGCGGCCGTCCCAACCGCCACACTGAGAAAGAGGTTTTTGCTGAAATACGCACATAGCAACGTCGGGATCGCTGCATAGAATTCCGGGCGATCGAGCTGTATGTGCTGATCCTTGATCAACAAGGGTGTCAGGCTGATCGCAGCGACGATCGCCACCGGCAGGTACTCCAGCGCCCGCGCGATGAACGGTGGCCAGTGCTCGGTGTTGAACTGCAATGGCAACGCACGCGGCAGGAAGGTCACGGCCATCATCAGCGCGACCACCAGGATCAGGAACGTTTGGTCAGGCATACACCCACTCCGCAACCCACGAACGTGGCAATGAATACGTTGAACGGCGAAGTGCCGACCAGGCTCAGCGCTCCCATGCACAGAACAGCAGCCAGGGCGGCGACGAGTTTTTTCCGGGTGTTGCACAGCGACACCAGCACGTAGAGCATCATCGCGGTCAGCGCGTAGTCGAGCTGGTACTTGATCAGGTGCGACGCGTACTGCGCGCAGAGCGCGCCGAGCAATCCGCCGAGTACCCATGAGGTGTGGCAGAACAGATTGAAGCCGATCAGATAACGCACGTTCACCGGCGCGCCGTTGCCCAGTTTGACGCTGTGGAAGGCGAACGATTCGTCGGTCAGCCCGCCGGCATAGCACCAGCGCTCCATGCGACTGAGGCCGAGCACCCGCAGGGCCTTGGCCATGTACACCGACATCAGCATGTGCCGAGCGTTGATCAGGAATGTGGTCAGCACGATGGTGGTCAGCGACGCTCCGCTGCTGATCAGCGCCAGCGCCGCGAATTGCGAAGCCCCGGCGTAGACGAACAGACACATCGCCACCGGCAGCCACAGGGGCAACCCGGCGTTGACCGCCATCAGCCCGAACACGAACGACACCGTAAAGTAACCCGCCACTACCGGGCTGGCTTCGGCAAACGTGCGCGACGGCTGACGCTCAGCCATCAGCGGCGCACTGCCGGACGTTTCATTCATAGATCCCTCTCAAATGTCCGTTCGCCGTGAGGCTCGCAAAAACCCTGGGCAGCCCAGAATCGCTTGCCCGCGAGGTTAGCATCGTCGACGAACAGAAACATCCGCAACACACCGACCCGTTTCATCTCGGCCGACGCCGCTTCCACCAGTCGCTGGCCAACGCCCTGGCTGCGATAGCGCAGGCCGACCGCCAGATGGTTGATGGTGCCGCGACTGCCGAGCATGCCACCGAGCACCGCGCCGACGATTTCGCCGGTCACGTCGAGGGCCAGGTAGGCTGTGGTGGTTTTCTGGATCAGCACACCGCGCAGGCATTTGGCGTCCTGCCATTCGCAGAAGGAGACTTCGTCGAACTGGCGGAAGAAGCGCTCCATGCGCTGCGCGTCCTTGGCGGTGGCGCGTCGAAGCACCACCGGCGTCGAGCACTCGACGCCATCGATTGGGGTGATCTGATTAGCGAACAATGTCAAAAGCGGTCCCGGGCCGCGAGAAGGAAATCGCCAGAATCTGCCGGTACGCCATGGCATGAGAGTGGGTGTTGCGCGCAGGCGTCACGTAGTGACGCATGTCACGGTCGAGGAAGTAGGTGGTGTCGAGAATTTCCTGGTAGGTGGTCGACGCCAACTGATGCTCGTGAATGTCGTACAGCCGGCTCTCCGCGCCCTCGACGTTGTTGCGGCCCCAGAAATGCACGCCGCTGAACGGATAACCGTCGCAGTGAATGCCTTCAGGGGTGATCTCCAATTGCTTGCCGGGTTTGATCTCGATGCGGATCTGATGGATCTGGCACTGCCAGATTTCATCGTGCAGCTCTTCCGGCAGCACACTTTTGTACACTTCGAAATCGGTGTCGATCAGGCTGCGCATCACCGGCGAGTGCAGGACTTCGTCGGAGAAGTCCTGAAAGTGCCGTACTACCCCGCCCACGTAAGCATTGTTTTCCTTGGACTGCACATAGGCGCGGTGCTCGAGCTGCTTCAGCTCGCGGGTCTTGGGGTTGTATTCGAAGTCGCTGTAACGGCGGTAGCGCATGCCCGCGTCTGCCTGACCGTAGTAGCTGTCAGGCTCCATGTTTTCCCAACTGCGGGTCAGTCGGGTGAAGTCGGTGAAATGACCGTACAGGTTGAAGTCGGCGCCCTGCACGTTGGCATATTTGTCGCGCCGTAGGGATTCGCCCACTTCTTTGTTTAAAACGATCATTACCAAATTCTCCGATGCGTTGAGCGACCTAATTTATTAGGTGGAGAATTTGCGTCCATGAGAAAGAATTTCAGGCATGTGAAGCGTTGTTTGAAACGCCTGTTGAAGTGCCCGTAAATGAACTTTTAAATGACAAAAACACAGGTTTTTTCGGTTTTTTTCCGAAAAACGTCAAAAAAAACCCCGAACCAAATCGGGGTTTTTCTCATGAGTCTTTCAGCTCAAACGATCATCAGAAGATGTTGATCGGGTAATCCACGAACACTCGCAGCTCGTTGCCGCTGATGTTGTACTCGCTGGACTTCTGCGAAACACGCAGGATCGAGCTACGCAGTTTCACGCTCAGGTCTTTGGCCGGGCCACTCTGCACGACGTACTTGAACTGGTTGAAGATCTCGCGCTCGGTGCCGCCTTCGCTGGTGGAGGTGGTGATGTTGTCGCCACGCACGTAAGCGAAGTTGTAGCTCAGACCCGGTACGCCGAATGCGCCGAAGTCCAGGCCGTAGCCCAACTGCCAGCTGCGCTCGTCTTCAGCGTTGAAGTCCGACCAGTAGGAGTTCGCCAGGTAGATGGTATTGCCGCCATCGCCGACACGACCCTGACCTTTCTGGTAGCCGCCATAGGCATAGCCCAGGTTGCTGTCGCCGGTGGAGCGCTGGTGCGCCACGGTGAACGAGTGCGGGCCGGTGGCGAAGGTCGCTGCCAGGCTCCAGATCTTGTTGTCGTCGCCGGTTACACCGTTTTCGCGGACATAGGAATTGTCCAGCTTGGTGCGGTAGCCGTTGAAGTCCAGGGTCAGGGACTGATCCTTGTCGATCGGCAACACGTAGTTGGCGTTCACGTATTGTTTCTTCAGCACGTCTTCGACGTCGGAAGCGTACAGAGCACCCTTGAAGCGCTCGGTGAACTGATAGCTGCCGCCCAACACGTTGATCGACTTCAGGCCACCGCTGTCACGGCCTTCAGCGCTCTTGCGCGATTCAGCGGTGAAGCGACCGGCGTTCAGCTCCAGGCCTTTGATCTCTTTGGAAGTGATCAAAGTACCGGTGTAGCTTTCCGGCAGCAGACGCGAGTTGTCGTAGTTCAGCACCGGCAGGGCCGGCATCTGGTCGCCGTAGGTCAGCACGGTGTTGGAGAGACGGAACTTGACCGCCGCGCCGCCCTTGGACAGGTCGTCAGCCGCGTTGCCGCTGTCGCCCTGCTTGAAGAAATCGATACCGCCGGCGCCGCTGCGGCCTTTGCCGCCGTCCAGACGCAGTGCGTACAGACCGAAGGCGTCCACACCCACACCAATGGTGCCCTGGGTGAAACCGGACGAGAACGTACCGATGGCCGCCTGGCCCCACTCGGCTTTATCCGCGTTGCCGTCTTTATAGTCACGGTTGATGTAGGCGTTGCGCAGCAGCACTTTGAGGCTGCTGTCTTCTACAAAACCCTTGGATTCGGCCTGGTCATTAGCCATGGCCTGTGTGGCGCTCAACATCCCCAGCGCGATCAGGCTGATTCGCTTGTTCAACATTTTGTTTTCCTTATTACGGGTTGAAACGCGCTGTGTCGAACGGCTGAAACGGCGCTGATGCACTCTTTTTTCACCCCGAAACAAAAAGGCCCGCCCACGACAAAACCGTGGCGGGCCTTCTTATTATTTTGAGTCATGGCGGTTAGCCACAGGCGTTGGGCCGAATCGTAGCCGCGCCCTTAACAATGTGTCAATTTCAAGAATCGTCTTTAAATAGGCGAAAAACGTCTAAGAAATGACTTCATCGCGATAGCCGCTTGCACAAAACCGCCAGGGTTCAGGGATTTTGATGTCGATCAGACACAACCGTCGAGATTACACACCGCAACGCCATCGGCTGATGGGGTATCCGGGTTCATCTCACGTAGCCACTCTGCGAACGCCTCGGGTTTGCCCAGCCACGGGCTGATGTCGATCAAGGTGAACTGGCCGTCCTGCTCAAGGACGAACGTCGGAAAACCTTGCCCGCCGACCTCGGCAAGCAATCGGCGGCTGGCCTGGACGTGCCTGTCGGTATCCGCGCGCAAGAAGGCGTCGAGAAAGGTTTTATGGTCATAGCCTTCAGCGCCGGCGAGTTCCAGCAATACCGCCTTGTCGGCAATCCGCCGGCCTTCCACGTAATGCGCGGTCTGCAAACGACCAAGCAAGTGCAGACCACGGCCATCGATCTGCTCAGCCGCCAGCACAGCGGCAATCGGCGGCGCAGAATCGAATACCGCCGTGTGATCGCGCAGCAGCCCCTCGAAATAGGCCTCGCCAAAGGGTTGGCCGGTGTACTCGGCGATTCGGCGGTCGTGAGGCATGACGTAATTGCGCAGCTGCGGCGAAACGTTCTGGCGGTTGGCGCCGGTCATCATGCCGCCGCCATGGGCGACGACCGCAAGTGCTTGCTGTGCGGCTTGCACCAGCGGTTTGGCGCCGTAGCACCAGCCACACAGCGGGTCGTAAATGTAATGAAGAATCATCGGGAGCAGCTCCGGCAGAAAACAATGCCGGCAGAGTAGTCCTGCAACAGCGGCGGAAAAACGCCGGATTGGCTCTCAGACTGTTTCGCGAATCGGACGAATGCGCTGCAAATCCGCTTTGTAACAACCATGACATAAATTGAAACAATAGAATCAATGTACTTCTCACGAATAATTAACGGCAGTAAATGCAAAGCATTACCATTCGCGCGCTCGAATTCTTCCACCCTTTCGGATGCGCTTTTCAATGCCTGCCCCGTTCAGCCTTACGCCCGTCACCCTTGGGCTTTCTGCCTTTCTCTCCAGCGGTTTCGCCTACTCTGCGACCGAATTGCCCGCCACCGCGATCAGTGCCGAAGCGCAAGCCGATGACCCGCGCGTGAAGGTCAGCAACACCGCCACCCGCACCTCGACACCGGTACGCTACGTGCCGCAGGCCATCGACTCGATCAAGACCAGCAACGTCGCGAGCTACGGCATCAATGACATCGGCGACGCCTTGAGCGGCATCCCCAACGTCAGCAGCGGCGCCGACACCCGCTTCGACAGCCTGCGCATCCGTGGTTTCGACGCCAGCAACGATTTCTATCTGGACGGTATTCGCGACGATAGCCAATACAAGCGCGACATGCACAACATCGAGCGCGTCGAAGTGCTCAAAGGTCCGGCCGCTGTACTCTACGGCCGTGGCAGCCAGGGCGGGATCGTCAACCGCGTCAGCAAGGCGCCCGAGTTCGGCCGCCGCTCGACCATCGAAGCCCAGGGTGGCAGCGATGACCTGCGCAGCCTCTACGCGGACCTCAGCACCGACCCGAGCGAGAACATCAGCCTGCGCCTGAACATGGGCAACATGGATCAGAACAGCTACCGCGATGGCGTCAGCGGCAACCGCCAGTTGTTCGCACCGTCAATGAGCTGGCAACTGACGCCTGACCTGAACTGGCTGGTGCAGTACGAATACAGCCGCTACAACCGCACCCCGGATCGTGGCGTTCCCGGCGTGACCGGACGCCCGGCCAACGTCGGCAGCGATACGACCTACGGCAACGATCACGATTTCATCGACGACAAGACGCAATCCCTGCGCTCCAAACTCAGCTATGAAATCAACGACAACTGGCAACTGCGCCACACCCTCGGGGTGTTCAAGCTCGACAGCGATTTCGACAACACCTACCTCACCGGCTTCACGCCCGCGACCAACAAGGTCACGCGCCAGCACTGGCAGCAGGACCTGACCACTCGCAACGTTTACAACAACGTCGAGCTTGAAGGCGGATTCGAGACATTCGGTCTTGAGCATCGTCTGCTGACCGGCCTGGAAACCGGCAGCCAGCGCCGTGACCCGAAGCTGTACAACGCCGCCACTTCCGGGCGCGGCAGCTCGCCAGTGCCAGCCCTGGATCTGTACAACCCCAATCGCGACCTGCGCCACACCGGGCGCATGCAGGTGTCGAGCGACAGCCACACCGAAGTCGAAAGCCGTGCGATCTACGTCCAGGATCAACTGCGCCTGAACGATCAATGGCAATTGCTGGCCGGTCTGCGCTACGACACTTTCGACATCGAGTCGACCAACAAACTGCGCAACATTTCCGAAGATCGTGACAGCCATAGCACCAGCCCACGGGTCGGCGTGGTCTGGACGCCACTGCAAAATCATTCGTTCTATGCCTCGTGGACCAAGACCTTTTCCCCGGTGGGCGGCGGTCTGATCGGCATTACCCCGGGTGCCGCCGGCAACAGCAACGACTTGAGTCCGGAGCTGACCAAGCAGAAAGAGATCGGTGTGAAGAGCGACTGGCTCGACGATCGTCTGAGCACCACCCTGGCCGTCTACGATCTGGAACTCTACAACCGTCGCACCAGCGACCCGCATGACCCGACCATCACCGTACTGACCGGCCTTCAACGCTCACGCGGGATCGAGTTGACCGGCACCGGCAAGATTGCCGGCAACTGGTACGTGCGCGGCGGTGTCGGCGTGCAGGACACCAAGATCGAGAAGGACAACAACGGCCTGGAAGGCAAGCGCGTGAACAACGTGGCCAAACACAACGGCAGCCTGTTCCTGACCTGGAAACCGGAGCTGGGCTGGTACGCCGAAACCGGCCTGACCCTGGTCGGCCAGCGCTATGCCGACAACGCCAACACCACCGTGCTGCCAGGCTACGGCCGCTGGGACGCGCTGGCCGGGTATCGTCACAAGGATTGGGATATCAGCGCCGCGCTGAACAACATCACCGATCGCGAGTACTACTCGTCAGCCACCAGCGCCGCGCAGATCATGCCGGGCGCGCCGCGCAGCGTGGTGATGAGCGGGACCTACAGCTTCTGACCCTTTCCCAAAAAATTGTGGGAGCGACTTGCTCCCACAGATTTTCCCGCACCCATAAAAAAGCGCCGCCATCCCGGCAGCGCTTTTACCAATCCCTGTTTGTTTTTCTTATCCTGCCATCACATCCCACAAGGCATCCAGTTCGGCCTCGCTGAACAGGTCAGCGGGGTAACGCTCGATCATCATCCGGCGCGGATCAGGTTCCCTGATCTGACGCGTTCCATTGGATTTCAACCAGTGCGCGACAATCTGGAGCGACTCACTGTTAACAGCCATGGGATGCATCGTCCGCTCGCTGATTACGTTCACTTCGGCGTTCATGTCAGCGCTCTCTCCCCGTTCGTGAGCGGCTAAGTTATCCAAGGTTTATGACAGAACTATTGAAGTTCTCCCCCCTCCCTAGTGCTACCTGTCGGATACAAGAGCTATGCCAAAGCCTGTTTTTTGCCGACCAGCGGATATAAAGAAACCCGCAGTCCTGACGGGCTGCGGGTTTCTCTTCAAGCGGCGCTGACGAGCAACGGCCCGAGCGAATGTTTAATCAACTCAAGCTGTTACGTCTCCACTCACTCTTTGTGCGGCGCAGGCTGCTGTTGGGTAAGGCAGTGAATATTGCCGCCGCCCAGTAACAGTTCGCGCCCCGGCACCATCACCACTTCATGCTGCGGGAACAGGTTCTGCAGGATTTCCCTGGCCGGGCCGTCCATTGGGTCGTCGAAACTCGGGGCGATGATGCCGCCGTTGACGATCAGGAAATTCACGTATGAACCGGCCAGACGTACCGAAGGATTACGCTCCTGAGTGCCGTCCACCGGGTCCACGCCCGCGCACTCTTCCTCGGTCGCGAACAGCGGCCCTGGAATCGGCATTTTGTGCACCGTAAACGGGCGCCCCTTGGCGTCAGTGCTGCCTTGCAGCACGTTCATCGCCGCCTGGCAGCGCGGGTAATTCGGATCCTGCGGATCGTCAGTCCACGCCAGCAACACTTCGCCCGGACGCACGTAGCAGCAGAAGTTATCCACATGACCATCGGTTTCGTCGTTGAACAGGCCATCCGGCAGCCAGATGATTTTTTCCACCGACAGGTTGTCACGCAGTACCGCTTCAATTTCCCCGCGATCCAGATGCGGGTTGCGATTGCGGTTGAGCAGGCACTCTTCAGTGGTGATCAGCGTGCCTTCGCCGTCGACGTGGATCGAACCGCCTTCGAGCACGAAGCCTTCAGTGTGATAACGAGGGCTGCGCTCGATCTCGAGGATCTTGCCGCCCACCTGCGAGTCACGGTTCCACGGCGAGTACAGACCACCGTCAAAACCGCCCCAGGCATTGAAATCCCAGTTCACGCCGCGCACTTCGCCGCTGTTGTTGATGACGAAGGTAGGGCCGCTGTCGCGTACCCAGGCGTCATCGCTGGACATCTCGACCACGCGGATATTCGGTACGTCGAGGCGGGCACGGGCATTTTCGTACTGGCCGGCGGATACCGCCACGGTAACCGGTTCGAAACGGGCGATGGCCTTGGCTACCGCTGCATGTGCGGCCTGCGCAGGCTTGCCGCCCAGACGCCAGTTGTCCGGACGCTCGGGCCAGATCATCCAGGTCTGGGTTTGCGGTGCCCATTCGGCCGGCATGTGGAAGCCATCGGCGCGGGGGGTACTTTTCAGTGTGGTCATGGCGATCAGGACTCCAGGGAACCGTCTAGGATTTACAGCATTTATAGCCGATAAAAATCGGCTTTAGAAGCAATAAAAAATCTACCAAACAAAAAATCATCGAGAATTATCGATATAAATCCGGTGATCGATGTTTACAGGCCTTCTCCGAGCACCTGATCCAGCCTGTCGACAAAGAAATCCACGCTCTGGCGCGAAGTGACCATCGGTGGCTTGATCTTGAGGATGTTCAGGTCATCGCCGGTCGGCTGCATGAAGATCCCCAGCTCGCGCAGGCGATCGCACAACAGCATGGTTTCTTCGGTTGCCGGTTCCAGGGTTTCGCGGTTACGGATCAGCTCCAGGCCCAGGTAGAAACCGGAACCATGCACCGCGCCCACCAGCGGATGTTTATCGATCAACGCCTCCAGCCGCGCCTTGAAGTGACCGCCGACCACCCGGGCGTTCTCCCAGAGTTTTTCTTCTTCCATGACATCCAGCACCGCCATGCCGATCTGGCAGCTCACCGGGCTGCCACCGGCGGACGAGAAGAAGTAACCCTCGGCCTCCAGCGCCTCGGCGATTTCCCGGCGGGTGATCACCGCACCCAGCGGCTGGCCGTTGCCCATGCCCTTGGCCATGGTGATGATGTCCGGCACCACACCCTGGTCTTCGAAGCCCCAGAAGAACTTGCCCATGCGCCCGTAACCGACCTGCACTTCGTCGGCGATACACACACCGCCCCGGGCGCGAACCCGCTCGTAAACCTGTTGCAGATACCCCGGCGGCAGCGAGATACCACCGGCGTTGCCATACACCGGTTCGCAGATGAATCCGGCCAGTTGGCGTTTCTGCTCATCGAGTCTCGCCAGATGATGCTCGACACTGCGTACGTAGTCGGGCGCCGAATCGAGGCCACGGAACTCACCGCGATACATGTTCGGCGCGGTCACCGGATGCACCCAGTCCGGACGACTTTCAAGCGCTTTCGGATTGTCGGCAATCGACGTCGACACCGCATCGGCGCCCACCGTCCAGCCGTGGTAAGCCTCCAGCACGCTGACGATGTCACGCCCGCCGCTGTAGGCCCACGCCAGACGGATCGCCAGATCGTTGGCCTCGCTGCCGCTGTTGACCAGGAACACCCGGTCCATGCCCGCCGGCGCCAGATTCAGCAAGCGCTCGGAGAACTCCGCCACCGCCGCGTAGTTGAACCGCGAGTTGGTATTGAGCAGCGACCACTGGCGACTGGCGACCGCCGCCATGCGCGGATGGCCATGACCCAGCACGGCGACGTTGTTGAGCATGTCGAGGTAGGAGCGGCCCTGCATGTCGATCAAGTGATTGCGCCAGCCGCGTTCGATCCGTGGCGGATCGACGTAGTAGTGCTTTTGCGTGCGGGCGAAACTGGCGTCGCGGCGTTGAAGCAGGGTTTGCGCATCCAGCTCCGGTTCGGCGTCACACGCCAGCCCCAGCAATGCCGCCGGTGACGGACACAACGCCTGCCACGCCGACGCGCGGGTCGGCGTGCAGAACAGCGGTGCATCAAGCTGCGCGCCACAGCTCAGTTGCACGATCAACGGGCCATCGACCGTGCCCAGGACCTGCCCTTTGACCAACGCCGCACCGCCATGCAGCGACGCCGCCACTCCCGACAAGCGCACGCTCAGTTGCGGGCCATCGAGTCGCAACGTGCCGTCGGCGGCCTGATGAAGCACGCCGGCAAACGGCGCTTCCACCGTTGTGCCTTGGGGCACACGCAGTTCGACGTGCAACGGGAACGTTTCCGGTTCGTCGGTGCTGTCGGGCCGTGTACGAGACAACCGGTATTGCCCATAACGGCTGGCCGCCAGGCCATGAACGGCGGCGGCTTCGCTCAACAGGCGTTGATCGATGCCGGCCTGCTCCCAGTTACCGGCCTCGAAGTGCACGCTCAGCACGCCCAGATCGATCAGGGCGAACTCACGTCCGACCAGACCCGGTAGCAGCGGCGCAAAGCCTGCGCTGTCGATGGATGGCAGCGCCTGGCCGACCGCCGCCAGAATCGCCGCTTCCATCAGCGCCAGCGGCACCGACGTGGCGACCCGGAAGATTTCCCACTCGTGAGTGAGATTGTCACGGCTGTAGGCGTTGCCGGGGTCGATGCTGACCTGCTGTTCGCCGCTGAGCACCAGCACCGCAGCGCGGGCAACGATCAACGGCCACAGCGCCAGCAGCTCCTCGTGTTGCAGTGGATTGACCGCATGGTAGGCCCGCACGGCGGGAAGGATGACGAATGGATCGCCTGCGGCATGGTGCAACAGCGCCGCGCAGGTCACCGACAGATCGGTGATACGCCAGGTGCGGATCAGATCCCCGAAATCGATCACCCCTTGCAGTCGCCAGTGACGGCGAGCGTCGCGCTGCCAGACCACGTTGTCATCGGTGATGTCCATGTGGATCGCCTGCACCGGCAGTTTTTCCAGCAACGGCTGCAAACGTTGCTCGGCCTGGGCGGCGGCTTCGGCGATCAAATCACGCTGGCCCTGGTCCTCGATCACCGGTAGCAAATGACGGATCAACGCATGGGCGTGACGGGCGTCCCACTGCAAGGTGCGCTCGAGGCCCGGATGATCGAACCCGGCCAGCGCCAGATCCATTTCGCCGCAGAGCCGGCCAAACCCGGCCACCACTTCATGGCCTAGATGATCGAGATGCGTCAGCGACTGGCCTTCGATGTAATCCAGAAGACGCACATGCACCGCTTCACCGCCGATTTCCAGCGACAGCAGATCTTCGCCGTTACCGGCCGCGATCACCCGAGGTACATGGACAGCCGAATGCTCGGCAAGGTATTTGAGGCCGGCATGCTGGGCTTGCAGTTCGACCAGCGAGTAGTCGCCCCGACAGATTTTCAGCACGTAACGCCCGCGCTCGCTGTCGACCCGATAGTTGAGATCCTGCTGGCTGCCCAGGGGATGCAGCGTGCCACTGAGTCCGTAATGTTCCACCAGCACTTGCAGGGCCTGCTGCGCAGAAACCTGAGGGCTGGGCAAACTGGCGCGATGAATCAGCGTGGCGAACGACATGAACGACCCCTGGAATTATTATCAGGCGCTTATATCGCCATTGCCGACAGCGATCTGCAACCCCCGCTCCGTCGAACGGGCCACCAGGTTGAAGCGAAATATTGCCGGACACTCGCGCCGATCAGCTCTTTGAGCAAGAATATCGGGCATTCACACCTATCACTGGAACAACCTCATGAATGTAATCAACACCGATCTGCCCGGTGTTCTGATCATCGAACCCAAAGTATTTGGCGACGAGCGCGGTTTCTTCTACGAGAGTTTCAACGCCAAGGCTTTTCTACAAGCCACCGGCCTGGATATCCAATTCGTCCAGGACAACCACTCACGCTCGCAGAAAGGCGTGCTGCGCGGGCTGCATTACCAACTGGAAAACACCCAGGGCAAACTGGTTCGTGTCACCTTCGGTGAAGTGCTCGACGTGGCCGTGGATATCCGCCGCAGCTCGCCGAATTTCGGCAAGTGGGTCGCCGTGCGCCTGTCCGCCGACAACCATCGCCAGCTCTGGATACCGGAAGGTTTCGCTCACGGTTTCGTGGTGCTCAGCGAGTTCGCCGAGTTCCTCTACAAGACCACCGATTACTACACCCCGTCCGCCGAGCGCAGCATTCGCTGGGATGACCCGGACCTGGGCATCGACTGGCAGCTGGACGAAGCGCCAAAACTGTCGGGCAAGGATCAGGCAGCAGCCTTCTTCAAGGACGCCGACGTCTTTTCCTGAAGTCTTGTATGAATATTCAACGCCGCTGCGAGCCCGGCAACGGGTGCGCAGACTGCGTCTGCAAGCCTAGGCATAATGCGCCTGTACCCACAGGCGCTTGATGCTCATGACACCGACCCTTCCCCGTCGCCCCCGCTGGCGCAGCCTTGCCCTGCTGGCCCTGTGCCTGGCCCCGCTGCTGTGGCCGCTGGAACATCTGGCAGAGCGCTATTACCGCAGCGAACTGGTCGGCCAGAACCGCCAGACCCTCGATCTGTACGTCGCCAACCTGCTGGGCACCCTGCATCGCTACGAAGTGCTGCCGCAGATACTCGGCGACCTGCCGGCGCTGCGCGCTGTCCTTCGCGCACCGGACGACGGCGTCACCCAGGCCAACGCCAACCTGCTGCTGAAAAACATCGCGGCGCAGACCGGTGCCGAAGTCATGTACCTGATGGCCACGTCCGGCCAGACACTCGCGGCCTCGAACTGGGATAAACATGACAGTTTCGTCGGACGCAATTTCTCGTTCAGGCCCTATTTCAGTGAGGCCATGGCCGGGCGCCTGGGGCGCTTTTTCGGCCTCGGCACCACCTCTGCCAAGCGCGGGTACTTCTTCGCCGCCGCCGTGCGCGACGGCGAAAAGATAATCGGCGTACTGGTGATCAAGGTCGACCTCGACCACACCGAAAGCCTGTGGGGCAAGACCCCGGAACAACTGCTGGTGACCGATCACAACGGCGTGGTCATCCTCACCTCGCGTCCGGAATGGCGTTTCCGCTCGACCCGTACCCTGAGCGACACCGAACGCGCGGCGATCACCGCGATCCAGCCTTACCCGACCCGCAACCCGCGCCCGCTGAACCTCGGCTCCAGCGCCTGGCTGACCCAGACCCGGGACATCGATGAAACCGGCTGGAGTGTCAGCATTCTCGCCCCCCGCACCCTGATCGACCGTCCGGTACGCACGGTGGTGGCGATCGGCGGTGCCACGTTGCTGGTGGTCATGTTGTTGCTGGGGCTGATGATGCAGCGCCGTCGTCATTACCTGGAACGGATCGCTTTCGAAGCCAAGGCGCGGCGGGAGCTCGAAGGTCGGGTCGCCGAACGCACCAGCGACCTGGAAGGACTCAACCGGCGCCTGAAACAGGAAGTGCTGGAGCGCGAACAGGCCCAACAGGAACTGGTACGTGCCCAGGACGATCTGGTACAGGCCGGCAAACTGTCGGCGCTGGGCACCATGTCGGCGAGCATCAGCCACGAACTCAACCAGCCGCTGGCGGCCATTCGCAGCTACGCCGAAAACGCCGAAGTACTGCTCGATCACCAGCGCACCGAGGATGCCCGTGGCAACCTCAAGCTGATCAGCGAGCTGACCGGGCGCATGGCCTCGATCATCGCCCACCTGCGCGCGTTCGCCCGACGTGATCGTCATGCCCCGGAAAGCGTGGCCCTGCAACCGGCGCTGGACGATGCCCTGGCGCTGCTGGCGAAACGCCGGCGAAGCATGGATGTCGAGCTGATCCGCGATCTGCCTGCCGCGACCCTGTGGGTCGAGGCCGGGGAAACCCGCCTGCGCCAGGTGCTTGGCAACCTGCTCGCCAACGCCCTCGATGCCCTGACCGAGAAAGGCCCGCCGCGAAAACTGTGGCTGAGTGCCGAATCCACCGGCGAAGGCGTCAACCTGTACATTCGCGACAACGGCCCGGGTTTCTGCATGGAAGCCCTGGGTCGCGCCAGCGAACCCTTCTACACCACCAAGACCCGCACCCAGGGCCTTGGCCTGGGGCTGGCAATCTGTGAAACCCTGATGCGCGCCTTCGGTGGTGAACTGTCGTTCGCCAACCACAAGCAAGGTGGCGCCTTGATCACCCTGCGGCTGCGCGCCGGCGCGCCCGGGGTCAGCCTGCAACCGTCCGAGGATCGAAGTGCATGACCATCGACAATCGCATTCAGGTGGTGTTGATCGACGACGATCCGCACCTGCGTCAGGCCCTCGGTCAGACCCTGGATCTGGCGGGCCTGAAAATCCTTCAGTTGTCCGAAGCCACCGGGCTGGCCGGGCAACTGGAGCGCGACTGGCCGGGCGTGGTGGTCAGCGATATCCGCATGCCGGGCATGGACGGCCTGGAGCTGCTCGGTCAACTGCACGCCCAGGATCCGGAACTTCCGGTGCTGCTGATCACCGGCCACGGCGACGTGCCCCTCGCGGTGCAGGCGATGCGCGCCGGTGCCTATGACTTCCTGGAAAAACCATTTGCCAGTGACGCCCTGCTCGACAGCGTACGCCGGGCGCTGGCCCTGCGCCGTCTGGTGCTGGACAACCGCAGCCTGCGCATGGCCCTCAGCGATCGCAATGAACTGAGCGCGCGACTGGTCGGGCAATCGGCCCCGATGCTGCGCCTGCGTGAACAAATCGGTGCACTGGCGGCGACCAAGGCTGACGTGCTGATCCTCGGCGAAACCGGCGCCGGCAAGGAGGTGGTCGCGCGTGCCCTGCACGATCTGTCGAGCCGACGCAACGGCCCGTTCGTGGCGATCAACGCCGGGGCACTGGCCGAATCGGTGGTGGAAAGCGAGCTGTTCGGCCACGAACCCGGCGCCTTCACCGGCGCGCAGAAACGCCGGATCGGCAAATTCGAATTCGCCAACGGCGGCACGCTGTTCCTCGATGAAATCGAAAGCATGAGTCTGGATGTGCAGGTGAAGCTGCTGCGCATGTTGCAGGAGCGGGTAGTCGAGCGGCTCGGCGGCAATCAGTTGATCCCGCTGGACATCCGCGTCATCGCCGCCACCAAGGAAGACCTGCGTCAGGCAGCCGATCAGGGCCGGTTCCGTGCCGACTTGTACTACCGCCTCAACGTCGCACCGCTACGTATTCCGCCGTTGCGCGAACGTGGCGAGGATGCACTGGTGCTGTTCCAGCATTACGCCGATGAAGCCAGCGAGCGCCACGGCTTGCTGCCCAACTCGCTGCAACCGGCGCAACGGGCGTTACTGTTGCGCCACAGCTGGCCGGGCAATGTGCGTGAATTGCAAAACGCGGCAGAGCGTTTCGCCCTCGGTCTGGAGCTGGCGCTGGACAACACTGAACCCGACAGCCATGGCGGCGCCACGGTCGAAGTCAGCGGCGGTGGCCTCAGCGAACAGGTGGAGAACTTCGAGAAATCGCTGATCGCCGCCGAACTGGCGCGTCCGCACAGCTCGGTTCGCAGCCTCGCCGAGGCTCTGGGCATTCCGCGCAAGACCCTGCACGACAAACTGCGCAAACACGGCTTGAACTTCGCCGACAGCGGCAGTCATGCCGACGAATCCGAATGAACCACGGTCAATTCAACCTTCTTCAACAAGAGGCCCGGGCATGAAGCACGACAGTCGTTATCTGGAATCCGTCCTGCATCACGACATTCCCCTCACCCGGGACATGGGCCTCAAGGTGCTCGACTGGCATGCACAGCAACTGCGCCTGCACTTGCCGCTCGAGGCCAACGTCAACCACAAGAGCACCATGTTCGGCGGCAGTCTGTACTGCGGCGCGGTGCTGGCGGGCTGGGGCTGGCTGCATTTGCGCCTGAAGGAAGAAGGCATCGAAGACGGGCATATCGTGATCCAGGAGGGGCAGATCAGTTACCCGTTGCCCGTGACCGGTGATGCCACAGCAATTTGCCCGGCACCGGATGCAGCGGTGTGGAAGAAGTTTCTGGCGATGTACCAGCGTTATGGACGGGCGCGGTTGACGCTGCATACGCGGATTGTCAACGCGGGAAGTGATGAGGAAGCAGTGATGTTCAGCGGGCAGTACGTCTTGCACCGCTGACATCAAAAGCCTCTTAACCCCGGGCCAGTTCCAGCAATCTCGAACGCCACGCCGCCTTCGCCGGCAGCGCCAGGAAGTACGTGTTCAACAACGACTCCCGCGCCGGATAGCAGAACGCATCGCCACTCAGGTCCAGCACCTCACCGCCTGCCCCCTCCAGCACGCCCTGCGCGGCAGCAGTGTCCCACTGCGAGGTCGGCGCCAGTCGCGGGTAGCAATCCGCCGCACCTTCGGCCAACAGACAAAACTTCAACGAACTGCCGATGTTCGCCAGTTGCAGCTCGCCCAGACTGGCGCTCAACCCCGCCAACAGACGCTCCTGCTCCGGACTCGAATGGCGACGGCTGGCAACCACGGTGAACGCCTCGCCCGGTGCTGGCACGTCACGTACCTGAATCGCCACCGGCGTCGCGCCCTTGTCGCCACGCCAGGCACCCAACCCGGCGCCGCCGACGTAAAAGCGTCCACTGGTCGGCATCGATACCACGCCAAACACCACCTGACCGTTTTCGATCAGGGCAATGTTGACGGTGAACTCTTCGCTGCCGTTGATGAACTCCTTGGTGCCATCCAGCGGGTCCACCAGCCACCAGCGCTGCCATCCGGCGCGCACAGCCTGGGGAATGTCGGCGTCTTCCTCGGACAGCACCGGAATGCTCGGATCCAGCGTTTTCAATCCCGCCACAATCACATGATGTGCGGCCAGGTCCGCTGCGGTCACCGGCGAATCGTCGGACTTGGCCGTGACTTCAACCCCGGAACGCCAGAACGGCAAAATCACTTCGCCAGCCTGCAATGCCAGCTCAACCACTGGCGCCATCATCGGATGGGAAAAATTCATCGACATCTCACTCATCATTGAAAAAAACCACGCTGGGTCAGCAGATCGCGGGTCAGATACAACGCCGCCAGGGCGCGACCTTCGGAAAATTGCGGATTTTGCGCCAATGCCGAAAGATCGCGCAGGTTGACCTTGTCGACCCGCATCGGCTCGGGCTCGTCGCCCTCCAGGCGTTCCTCATACAGATCGGTGGCCAGCACCACCTGGATCTTCTGGCTCATGTAGCCCGGGGACAACGACAACTCGGTCAGGTGCTCCAGTTGCCGGGCGCCGTAACCGGCCTCTTCCTTGAGCTCGCGCTCGGCCGCCGCCAGCACATCTTCGCCGGGTTCGATCAAACCCTTGGGCAGCGACATTTCGTACTCATCAGTACCGCCGCAGTACTCCTCGACCAATACCGCATGCTCGGCATCGAGCATCGCCACGATCATCACCGCGCCGTAACCGGCACCCTTGCCGACCAGCCGCTCGTAAGTACGCTCCACGCCGTTGGAAAAACGCAGTTTCAGTTCCTCGACACAGAACAGACGACTGGTGGCGACGATTTCCCGGGCGAGTACGGTGGGTTTCTGGCGCATGCAAAGCTCCTTGGCGTGAACGCGCTACTATAACGCGGCTTTTCCGATTGTTTGCGTCGGATATCCTTCTACCGCTCGAGACGTTGCCATGCCTTCATTACCATGGTCCGACATTGATACCGTTCTGCTGGACATGGACGGCACGCTGCTGGATCTGCACTTCGACAACCACTTCTGGCTGGAACACCTGCCCCAGCGCTACGCCGAACTGCACGGTGTCAGTCGGGCCATGGCGGAAATGGAATTGCAGCCGCTGTTCGAGCGCCACGCCGGCCAGTTGCAATGGTATTGCCTGGACTTCTGGAGTACTGAACTGAAGCTGTCGGTGCGCGAGCTGAAGCTGGAAACCGCGCACCTGATCGCCCTGCGCGCGGATGCCGATACGTTTCTGGAAGCGATCAAGCGCGCCGGCAAACGGGTCATCATGATCACCAATGCGCACCGTGATTCGTTGTCGCTGAAACTGGAACGGGTCGAGCTGGCGCCGTACTTCGAACGGCTGATCAGCTCACATGACTACGGCTTCCCCAAGGAAAACCCGCAATTCTGGGAGGCCTTGCAGGCCGACATCGGTTTCGATCCGGCGCGCAGCCTGTTCATCGACGACACGTTGCCGATCCTGCGCAGCGCGCGGAATTTCGGTGTGGCGCATCTGTTGGCCGTAAAGGAACCGGACAGCCGCAAAGGGCCAAAGGACACCGCCGAGTTTGCGGCGGTCGAGGATTACCGGGAACTGATCGCCGGTCTCTGAATGCGGTGGCGCAGGGACCTGTCCCCGCGCCACAGCGGTCATGCGTTACTCGGGAATGCGCAACACCTGACCCGGATAGATCTTGTCCGGGTGCGACAACAGCGGTTTGTTGGCCTCGAAAATCTTGTTGTACTTGTTGGCGTCGCCATACACCTCTTTGGAGATCGCGCTGAGGGTGTCGCCCTTCTTCACCGTGACAAAACGCGCGGCGGCCGCCACCGGACCGGTCACGGTGATCTGATCGTCAACGCTGCCAACCCCGGCAATGTTGCCCACCGCCAGCAGAATCTTCTCTTTCTCTTCCTGGCTCGCCACTTCACCGGTGACCGTCACCTTGTCGCCATCCACCGTCGCCTGGACGTTCGGATTGCCCAGGCCGACCTTGGCGATATGTTCCTTCAATTGCTCGCCAGCATTGGCGTTGCCGGGGGTCAGCAGATCGATCAGTTTTTCACCGGCTTCTTTCACAAAGCTCAAAAGACTCATGGCGCACACTCCTTGATTTGGGTTCCAGACGCCCAAGCCTAGACCACGCTGCACACTCCCGGTTCCAGCCCGACCAATGACCCTGCCCCCACACAGGCGTTAGAATCGTCCACCCCTTGCCTGCGCCCCGGAGCGAAGATGGACATCAAGCAGCTGAAATTCCTCATCGCCCTCGACGAAACCCGCCATTTCGGCCAGGCCGCCGCGCGCTGCCACATCACCCAGCCGACGCTGTCGATGCGTTTGCGCAGCCTTGAAGAAGAACTGGATCTGCCGCTGGTCAACCGTGGCCAGCGCTTCGAAGGGTTCACTGCGCCGGGTGAGCGGGTGCTGGCCTGGGCGCGCACGGTGCTGGCGGCCTACGATGGCTTGCAGGCGGAAGCGGCGGCGTGTCGCGGCAACCTGATCGGTACGTTGCGCCTGGGGGTGGTGCCACTATCGAGTTTCGATGCACTGCCGCTGATGCAGCGCCTGCATGCCCAGCACCCGAATCTGCGCTTCGAACTGTCATCACTGAGTTCGGACCAGATGCTGGAGCAACTGGCGAACAACCGCATCGACCTTGGAGTGTCTTATCTGGATCGTCTCGACGGCGAACGCTTCGAGTCCCTGGCGTTCAGCGAAACCCGCATGGGCCTGCTCTATGACCAGCGTTTCTTCAGTTTTGGCGAGGCGCCGCTGAGTTGGGAGTCGCTGATCGAACTGCCGCTGGGCATGCTCACCAGCGGCATGCACTTTCGCCAGTCCATCGACCACAACTTCCACAGCCGTGGCCTGACACCGCAGCCGTTGCTGCAAACCGATGCCGTTCATCAATTGCTGCAAGCGGTGCATGGCGGGCTGTGTTGCGCGGTGATGCCGCTGGACGGTGGGCTGGAAACCCTCACCGACAATTTGCGCCTGCAACCGATCGAACATGCCCAGACCCTCGCCAGACTGGGCCTGATCATGCGTCGTGGCGCACCGCGCTCGGCGCTGGCCGAAGCCTGCTTCGCGCTGTATCAGAAATCACCAGCCGAGTCTTGATCGACAGCATCTATCGGAAGATCGAGATTAGCGATTAGACGCGACAACTTGCCGCGCCTAGGCTTATAGCTGATCAGTCCGTCGGTGATGCCATGAACGCCAAGCACCCTGTCTGCGCGGCGCCTGCTGTTGAAACGGCCGCGCCCGTCGCCAGCCAGACCTACAGTTACAGCGATCTTCCCCTTGAAGAATCGTCCAGCACCGCGCTCGCCGAGGAAGTTGCGCTGGCGATCGCCTACAACGGCATCAGCCAGGCCGTGATGCTGGTGACCCCGACCGACCTGGAAGACTTCATCGTCGGCTTCAGCCTCGGCAGCGGCATCATCGAAGACGCATCGGATATCTACGACCTGCAACTGACCGGTGCCGGCTCGGCGCAATATGCGCAAGTGACCATCGCCAACCGCGCCTTCTGGAACCTCAAGCAACAACGTCGACAATTGGCCGGCACCAGCGGTTGCGGATTGTGCGGCGTGGAAGCAGTGGAACAGGCGCTACCCGATCTCAAGGTACTGCCCGGCGCGCCTTTGCCGCCCGCGCAATGGCTCGACGGCCTGCGCCAGCGCATCGGCGCGTTCCAGCCACTGGGCCAGCATTGCGGTGCAGTACACGCGGCAGTGTTCATGGACGCCAGCGGCGAACTGCGGCTGGGCCGCGAAGACATCGGCCGGCACAACGCCCTCGACAAACTGATCGGCGGGCTGATCCGGCAGAAGATTTCCACCCACGGCGGCCTGGCGATTGTCACCAGCCGTTGCAGCCTCGAATTGATCCAGAAAGTCCTGCGCGCCGGCATCCAGACCCTGGTCAGCCTGTCCGCGCCCACCGGCCTTGCCGTGCAGTGGGCTCGTCGTCACAACCTCAATCTCATCCACCTGCCGCAGAAGAACGCGCCGCGGGTGTATAGCCCAGCGATGGAGAAACACTCGTGAGCCAACACAATCAAGCCGACCAGACTCCCGTCCCACGCTACAAGCCTTATAAAGGCGCAGCCGGTGGCTGGGGCGCCCTGATCAGCGTGGCCCAGGCCTGGTTGACCAGCGACAACGCGCTGAAAAACCTGCGCATGATGCTCAAGACCAACCAGAACGGCGGCTTCGACTGCCCTGGTTGCGCCTGGGGCGACTCGCCGGAAAGCGGCATGGTCAAGTTCTGCGAGAACGGCGCCAAAGCGGTGAACTGGGAAGCGACCAAGCGGCGGGTGGATGCCAGATTCTTTGCCAGACACAGCGTCACCTCGCTGCTGGAACAGAGCGACTACTGGCTCGAATATCAGGGTCGCCTGACCGAGCCGATGGTCTATGACGCCGAAACCGATCGCTACAAGCCGATCAGCTGGGAAGACGCGTTCGCCATGATCGGCAAGCATCTCAAAGGTCTGTCGAGCCCGGATCAGGCCGAGTTCTACACCTCCGGTCGTGCCAGCAACGAAGCGGCGTATCTCTATCAGTTATTCGTGCGCGCCTACGGCACCAACAACTTCCCCGACTGCTCGAACATGTGCCACGAGGCCAGCGGTGTGGCGCTGGCGCAGAGTGTCGGCGTGGGCAAAGGCACCGTGACCTTCGACGATTTCGAACACGCCGACGCCATTTTCGTCTGGGGCCAGAACCCCGGCACCAACCACCCACGGATGCTCGAACCGCTGCGTGAAGCAGTGAAACGCGGCGCCCAGGTGGTCTGCATCAACCCGCTCAAGGAGCGCGGCCTGGAACGCTTCCAGCACCCGCAGCACCCGATCGAAATGCTCACCAACGGCGACAAGCCGACCAACACCGCGTATTTCCGCCCTGCGCTGGGCGGCGACATGGCGGTGTTGCGCGGCATGGCCAAGTTCCTGCTGCAATGGGAACGCGATGCGCAGAAGGCCGGTGCCCCGGCGGTGTTCGATCACGACTTCCTCAATGAGCACAGCGTCAACGTGCTGGAATACCTGGGCGTGGTCGACGACACCCCATGGGAGCAGATCGTCTCGCAATCCGGCCTGAGCCTGGTGGAAATCGAGCAAGCGGCGCGCATGTACGCCAAAGGCAAGAACGTGATCATGTGCTGGGCCATGGGCATCACCCAGCATCGGCATTCGGTGCCGACCATTCAGGAAATCGCCAACCTGATGCTGCTGCGCGGCAACATCGGCAAACCCGGCGCCGGTCTGTGCCCGGTGCGCGGCCACAGTAACGTGCAGGGCGACCGCACCATGGGCATCAACGAGCGTCCGCCAGTGGCGTTCCTCGACGCTCTGGAGCGCCGTTTCCAGTTCAAGGTGCCGCGCCACAACGGCCACAACGTGGTCGAAGCGATTCACGCGATGGCCGAAGGGCGCGCCAAAGTCTTCATCGGACTGGGCGGCAACTTCGCTCAGGCCACGCCGGACAGCCCGCGCACGTTCCAGGCTCTGCAGAACTGCGACCTGACCGTGCAGATCAGCACCAAGCTCAACCGCAGTCACCTGGCCCATGGCAAGGACGCGCTGATCCTGCCGTGCCTGGGTCGTACCGACATCGACGTCCAGAGCGAAGGCCCGCAGGCCGTCACCGTGGAAGACTCGTTCAGCATGGTGCACGCCTCCAATGGCCAGTTGCAGCCGCTGTCGAACCAGATGCGCTCGGAACCGGCGATCCTGGCCGGCATTGCTGCCGCGACCCTGGGCAGCCAACCGGTGGACTGGAACTGGCTGGTGGCCGACTACCGCCGCATCCGCGAACTGATCGCCGACACCATTCCGGCCTTCAAGGACTTCAACGAGAAGGTCAAGAATCCGGGCGGCTTCTACCTCGGCAACACCGCCGGTGCGCGCAAGTGGAACACCACCTCGGGCCGCGCCAACTTCAAGGCCAACGCCCTGCCACGGGATCTGCTGCACGAACGCACCCGCGCCACCGGCAAACTGCCGGACCTGATCCTGCAATCGATGCGCTCCCACGACCAGTACAACACCACGATCTATGGCCTCGACGACCGTTATCGCGGGGTGAAGGGTCAGCGCGACGTGTTGTTCGCCAACGAGGCCGACATCATCCGTCTGGGCTTCCGCCCCGGGCAGAAGGCCGACATCGTGTCGCTGTGGGACGACGGCCGCGAGCGTCGGGTGAAGGGCTTCACCCTGCTCGCATTTGATATTCCGGCGGGCCAGGCAGCGGCTTACTACCCGGAAGTGAACCCGCTGGTGCCACTGGAAAGTGTCGGCGATGGCAGCCATACACCGACGTCGAAGTTCATTGCGATCCGCCTGGAAGCAGCGAGTGAAACAGGTTTGATCATGGCTCAGACGGCTTGATCGAGCGTCTGCAGTAACCCCTTCGCGAGCAAGCCCGCTCCCACAGGATACCGCCGTACTTGTGGGGGCGGGCTTACCCGCGAAAACACCGGCTCAACCAACACATTTCTTGCCCGCTTCACTTTTCAATCGCCCACAAAAAAGGCCGTTTTCCTATGAAAACGGCCTTGTCCGAAGTAGCTAAAGACCGGCGAAAATCGGTTAAGTTCCGTAGATAAAACAGTAACTTGCATAATTGTATACAGGTCGTGCTATTCGTCGGATTTCGATTGTCACGCCCCATCCACAGCCTCAGGATCGCGCCGTCATCCCTTTGAGGCTCATGTATGAAGTTCTCCTCGATTCTCTTGTTGTCCCTCGGCCTGGTCAGTGGTTTCGCTTCTGCCGGAGGCACCACCGAAGCAGGTGTGGGCGGCGCATTGGGCGGGGTTCTTGGCTCGGTCGTCGGTCAGTCTTTAGGCGGCAGCACCGGCTCCACTATCGGCGCAGCCCTGGGCGGCGCGGGTGGCAGTGCGGTCGGCGCCAACAAACACAGCCGTGGCGAAGCCGCCATTGGCGGTGCGCTGGGCGCAGCCGGCGGTAACGTGGTCGGCCGCAGCATGGGCGGCACCACCGGCAGCCTGATCGGCGCCGCAGCAGGCGGTGGCGCCGGTGGCGCGCTGGGCAACTACATGGGCAACAAGAGCAACGATGAAGATCGTCATTACGATCGCGATCGTGACCATCGTCGCTACTACCGCGACGACCACCGGGGTCGCGGCCATGCCTACGGCCACCGCAAGCATCACCGGTACTACCGCGACTGAGGCGTGAAACGCCCCGTTGCCCGGTGAAACAAAAATCGCAGCCCGAGGGCTGCGATTTTTTTTGCCTGTCAAACCACCAGACGCTCCAGCGCCCCGCGCAATCCGGCCGGAATCGGCACTGGCTGATTGCTCGCCCGATCCACGAACACATGGACAAAACGCCCGGCCGCGCAGGCCTCGTCTTCACCCGCCTTGAACACCGCCAATTCGTACTGCACCGAGCTGTTACCCAGCTTGCCAACCCGCAGACCGATCTCGATCAAGTCCGGAAAGGCAATCGAAGCGAAGTAATCGCACGCCGAACTGACCACGAAACCCACCACCTCGCCATCATGAATGTCCAGCCCACCCACCTGGATCAGATAGGTGTTCACGGCCGTATCGAAGAAACTGTAGTAGGTGACGTTGTTGACGTGACCATAGGCGTCGTTGTCATGCCAACGGGTGGTGATCGGTTGGAAGTGCGGGTAGTCACTGCGTTGCGGCATCGGGTTGGACATCAATGTCGACTCCTGAAGATAAGTGGCGAAGTCTACGGCATGGGAACGGGTTTGGCGGCGAAGGCGCCAGAACCGCCACCCACTCAATAATCGGCAAACCCCTTGCCTTGCGCCGCCAGCTCGCCAATCACCCGCGCCGGTTTCCACTGATCGCCCTGCCGCGTCTCCAGCGCCAACAGCCGCTGATGAATATCCGCCAGCCCCTGCTGATCCGCCCAGGCCATCGGCCCGCCCTTGTCCACCGGGAAACCGTAGCCATTGAGGTACACCAGATCGATGTCATGGGCCGACTCGGCAATGCCTTCCTGAAGGATCTTCGCGCCTTCGTTGACCAGCGCCAGCAAGCAGCGCTCCAGAATCTCCTCCGGGCCGATCTCGCGACGCTGAAAACCCAATCCTTCACTGACCCGCAGCACCAGCGCATCGACCTCGGGATCATGCTCAGCCTGCCGGCTACCCGGCTCATAGTGGTAATAACCGTTGCCGGACTTCTGACCGAACCGGCCCATCTCGCACAACCGGTTATCCACTTGAATCTCAGGCGCATCCTGCCCTTTGCCGGCCAGCTCCCGGGCACGCCACTCCAGATCGATACCGACCACGTCGTACATGCGGAACGGCCCCATGGCGAAACCGAAACCCTGCAACGCCGCATCGACCTGCTGTGGATAAGCGCCCTCGAGCAACATCTTGCGAGCCTCGAGCACGTACGGGTGCAGCATGCGATTGCCGATGAAACCGTGGCAGTTTCCCGACACCACGCTGACCTTGCCCATGCGCTTGCCCAACGCCAGCGCTGCGTCCAGCACCGCTGGCGAGGTTTGCGCACCGCGAACGATTTCCAGCAGTTTCATGATGTGCGCCGGGCTGAAGAAGTGCAGGCCCAGCACTTGCTGCGGACGTTTGGTCGCCGCGGCAATCGCATCGATGTCCAGCGCCGACGTGTTACTTGCCAGCAACGCTTCGGGTTTCAGCAATCCATCAAGCTCACGGAAGATTTTCTGCTTGAGTTCAAGGTTTTCGTACACCGCTTCGATCACCAGATCGACATTGCGGATCGCCGCATAATCCGCCGCCGACGTTATCCGGGCGAGACGCGCATCGGCCTCGGCCTGATCGATACGACCCTGCCGTACGTTATGGGCGTAGGTGTCTGCCACCGTGGTCAGTGCCTGTTCGAGCATCTGTGGATTGTTGTCGACCCACTGCACGGTCACACCAGCGTTAGCCAGGCACATGACGATGCCCCGGCCCATGGTGCCCGCGCCGATCACGGCAGCCTGCTGAATAGCGAAGGATGTCTGGCTCATTGTTGTTCTCTTGTTGGCGATCCGAAGACAGCCCTCACCATAGTCAGCCACTGGCGGTTTTTGAAGTTCATTACCGTGATGATCGACATTCAGCGGATGGATGCGGCCCAGTTCAGCGTTCCTTTTGGGGATCTAACCGGGCAAATGCTGTTGGGTCCAGGTGCGAACATCGAGATAGGGATAGTCTTCCAGCGCCGCATACCCGGAAATCGCCCGCGCCTTGAGCCGGGTAAACAGCGGCACGCTGATGCCGCACAGGAATCGTGTCAGCCGTTCAGCCGACGGCGCATTGCCGGTGTGCTGCTGATGCCTGTGGATAAATTCACTGCATAGCGCCTCGAAGTTTTTATCCACAAGCGCCGGTAATTCCGGTGGCGCCGGAAGTCGGGCGACATGCCCATGACACACCGAGCAGTGTCCGCAGCGCTCAGGCGCATTGCGATCACCGAAATACTCCGCCAGTCGATAACCCAGGCAGCGTTCGGTGGCGAACATCTCCAGCATTGCGTGAATCCGCGCCACCTCGGTCTGCTCATGCCGAGTGAAGTACCCGTGAAGCTCGGCGCTCAACCCGCCACTGTCGAAATCCGTTGCCAGCAGACTGTAGACCTCGGTCATCTGCTTGCTCTCTAGCTCGACCCAGCCCTTCTCCTGAAAGAAATCCAGCGCCTTCACCACCCGGTTGCGCTCGGCGGAATACTGCGTGTACATCGCCTCGAAGTTCACCGTGGCCCAGGTACGCGCGCGGGTCGATGTCTGGATGAGCGCCGCGACAAAATCCCTGCGCTCGCCGTCAAAGCGCTCAAGCAACGCTTCGGGTTCGAGCAGGTATTTGAACCGGTACTCGGCGTAATAGGCATAACGTGGCGCAATAACGCCTCTGAGCTCCAGTTGCACCAGCAAGGTCTTGAGCGGCAACTGACGGATATTGCTCTGATCCGCCAGCGGCCCGAGCAAGAACTCCCACTGGCCTTCGGGCACGGCGGCCTGCAATTCATCGAGCACATGACGAATGCCGTCGCGCTCGGGCGTATCGCCGTAGACGAAATTTTCCAGCACGTTGAGGCTGTCACGATTGGCCAGCACCAGGCAGTCCGAGGGCTGCCCGTCACGCCCGGCGCGACCGATTTCCTGGCTGTAGTTTTCGATGGACTTGGGCAGGTCGAAATGCACCACGTTGCGGATGTCGCTCTTGTCGATACCCATGCCGAAGGCGATGGTGGCGACAATGCAATTGGACTGCCCGCTCATGAAGCGCTGTTGAATCGCCTCGCGCTGTTCGTTGGGCAGACCGGCGTGATACGCCTCGGCCTGAATGCCGTTGCGATCGAGGTGCTCAGCAATGTGCTCGGCGGTTTTCTGCAAGGTGACGTAGACGATGCTCGGCAGGCCCCGACGGTCGGCCATCCACTCCACCAGGCGTCGGCGCTTGTCCTGGCCGCGTACCGGCTCCACCAGCAGATTGAGGTTGGGCCGATAGAAACCGGTGGTGACGACATCCTCCGGGGCGATGGCGAATTTCGCCTGCATGTCCGCGATGACCTTCGGCGTCGCCGTGGCCGTCAGCAGCAAGGTCTGCGGAATATTGAACTGGCGCTGGTAGTCCGGCAGCTTCAGGTAGTCGGGACGAAAATTGTGCCCCCACTCCGAGATGCAGTGCGCTTCGTCGACCACCAGCAGCGAGATCGGCACCTGCTGCAGGAAATTGCGGAAGCGTTCGTTTTTCAGACGCTCCACGGAAATCATCAGGATCTTCAACTCGCCGGAACGGGCGCGGGCCATCACGTCACTGGCATCGTCACGGCTCTGCGCCGAATCGATGCTGCCTGCCGAAATGCCACGGCGCCGCAAGAACTCAAGCTGATCCTGCATCAGCGCCAGCAGCGGCGAGACCACCAGCGTCAGGTGCGGCAGCAACAACGCCGGCAATTGATAACACAAGGACTTGCCGGAGCCGGTGGGGAAAATCGCCGCCGCCGAGCGCCCAGCCAGCACCGCGCCGATGGTGGCCTCCTGACCGGGACGAAACCGTGGATAACCGAAAACCTGTTCCAGGGTGTTGTGCATTCGCTGTCACTCCTTTGACCGCTGCCATGCCAACAGCCTAGCGGGCGATCGCAGCGAGTCGAGAAAGGTTTTGGGGGTAAAACGATACCGGATGATACAGCGCCGTGTACGGCCCTACCGGGTCAAAAACGGAAACACTTTGTTCATCGCCACTCCATTGACCCAGCGCTAACGTGCCCCCGCTATCCACGAAACCAGCGTCGCACCAGGACGGTCGACGCGCGTGGACTCCCACCAAGGAATGAACATGTCAAACCGATTGAAACTGCCCTTCGCCCTCATCATTGCGTCGCTGCTGTCGGGCGGCTGCATGCAGGTTCCGGAAGACCTTCCACCGCTGTCAGTGGTGACGACGACAGACGCTACCGCCACGGGTTGACGGCAACCTACGGCTGCAACACTGCCACTCGCAATTGCTCGTTCAGTACCTGCTCATGCACGTCCAGGCTCTTGCTGGCCCACAGTGCATGGGCCGGGCTGATATCGCCCGTGAACCCCGCTGCCAACTGGCGCAGGTCGGCGACGCTGCGCACGCGCGGGCAAAACATTTGCTCGTCGCAGTTCCGGCTGGCGGTGCGATAGGTGTCGAGCAAGCGATCCCACAGACCGTCGCGCACTTGTCTGATCGACTTGAGTTGCACCTGCGCCACGCCCAGCCGTTGCTTGAGTCCCGGTTCGTCGAGCGACTCACTGGCCAGCAGGGCCTTGCCGAACATCAGCACTTCAGCGCGAGACGCTGTGTCGACGCTGGCCTGACTGGTCAGCGCATCAGGCCAACCGGTGCGATCGAGGTTGCCCAGCACCAGCGCATCGCCCCCATCGGCGGCTACCGTCAAACGGCAACCACTGGCCCACAGCAAAATGATCGAGGCCATTCGTAGCCACTGCATACCCAATTCCCTTTAAGCGCGTGTCGGACGCACGCAAGCGCCCTACGGATTCTGGCGCGCACCTTACAGCGCTTTGAGTAGAAGCGCCTGAGAATCCCGTAGGAATTTGCCTGCGTAGGGGTTTCGCCGTGAAAACGCCGGCAAACCGTGTAGGGCAAATGCCCGAGTGCCGGTAAAACCCCTACGAATTCTGTCGATTCCGGCTGTCTTGTCCCACCGTGTTTGGCCCTTCTATAGTGACCATCGCGGCTGAAAAGAGATTTTTTAAAGGACATGCCTGCCCCATGAATACCCGCTATCGCCCCCTCAAGAGCAGTGACAACGCGGTACTGGTCATCGACACCGACGCCAGCCACATCGACCTGCTCGACGCCGCCCAACAACGCATCCGCGCGGCCAGCGACTTGCTGGAAACTCTTTACTGCTTGTGTTTCAAACAGGCGGACGTCAAAGACATCCCGAGTATCGTCAATGCGCTTTATTTGCTGACGCAAGACGGCTGCGAACTACTTGAAACAGCGAAACAGCAAATAGCCAATTAAATTTAAAATAACAAAGCCAAAAATCCGGCAACAACTAACTGCTTTATTAAGCAAATAGTCAAAACTAGCCTGACTGCTCTTACATCAACCAAGAGCAATATCATGACCACCTTGACTATTTTCTTTTGCGGCACTGGCTCCACCAAGTTTGATACCAGCCACGCCAGCTATTGGGACGGCGAACTGGTTTCCACCCTCGCCTCGCACCACACCGGTCGCGAGTTCGCCGAATGGATCGTGGTTGACGGCCCCGGCACCAGCAATCTGCAGGCCGACGAGCTGTTCGCCAAATCCAAGGACTACGGCCTCAGCGGCACGCTGTTCGGCAAAGGCTGGGAGGAGAACGTGCTGCACGCGATGAACATCATTCGCGGCAAGTGCGACTGGCAACGCGAACAACTGACCGAAGCGGAATACAACCGCCTCAAAGCCGCCGGTATTCCCATCGAAGATGTGAAAGCCGAAGGCTCCTGGTTCTGGCGCAAGTACAACTACGGCGAACGCAGTATCACCCAACAGAAGTTACAGGAGCAGATCATTAAAACTTTCCGCAAGGACGGTGTTATTCCGACTCAGGTCAATCTGGTGGGCTGGAGTCGTGGCGGTATCAGTTGCCATATGTTGGCCAATGCCCTGTTCAATGACAGCGCGTTGAAAAACATTCCGGTAAATATCTTTGCGATAGATCCCGTACCCGGCATCGGCAACTTTCAAGAGCATCGTGTCCGGCTCAATGCCAACGTCAAGGAGTACGTCGGTTTCTATGCCCGGGACGAGCGTTCGAAAGGCTTCAGTTGCGTCATCCCACAAACCGCCACCGGCACACGTACCCATATCTTCCCGATGCCCGGCCGCCACGCCACCCTGGTCGGCAACGCCTCCGCCGACGGCGTCAGCGGCCCGACACTGCTGGCAGAACCCGGCCTGATGGTGCGCCACTTCGCCGAAACCTGTCTGCGACGCTGGGGCACCCCGCTGAGCAAAACCCTAAACCTGACCGACGCCGACCTGCGCAAACACGCCGACGCCCTGGTCAACGCCGCCGCGAAATACAAAGCCATGGAAAAATGCTCGTACACCTACTTCACCGAACTGGATCAGGGCGAACGCTACGTGTCGCTGGGCAGCAAAGGCGTCCCGTTCTCGACGGTGAAGGGCACGATCTACACCCCGGCGACCGGACTGACGACGAGCGTGCTGGATGTTGAGGGGTATCGGGTTATTCGTTGAAAACCGTGATTGATCTGTAGGAACGGACTGCATAGATCCGCATCCCGTTCCTACATGCAGCGACGCCTTGTCTTCTATCGGCGCTAGTTAGCTCAACTCTATAGTTGTGACTGTCGCTAACCAATCAGCGATTCAGGTTTGGTCACCTGAAAAACAGAGGTTTCAGCCTCCACTTGTCTTGCCGACTAATCCTCTCAGCCTTAAGTGCTATAACGGCGACTTCCTGTCGCCCACAAAAAAGCCGCCCTCAAGAGGCGGCTTTTTCATTCACCAGAACTAAGTCTTACAACTTAGGCCCGGCAGCCTTGATCGCGTCGCTCACTTCGAACTTCTTGAAGTTCTCGATGAACAGACCGGCCAGTGCTTTGGCGGCTTCGTCGTAGGCAGCCTTGTCAGCCCAGGTGTTGCGTGGGTTGAGCAGGTTGGTTTCGACGCCCGGTACGGTCAGTGGCACGTCCAGGTTGATGGTGTCCAGGTGTTCGGTTTCGGCACCGATCAGCGCACCGCTCTGGATCGCTGCGATCACCGCACGGGTGGTCGGGATGTTGAAGCGTTTGCCGACGCCGTAGCCACCGCCGGTCCAGCCGGTGTTGACCAGGTAGACCTTGGAGCCGAAGCCTTTGATGCGCTTGATCAGCAGTTCAGCGTATTCACCAGCCGGACGCGGGAAGAACGGCGCGCCGAAGCAGGTGGAGAAGGTCGACTTGATGCCGCTGCCCGAACCCATTTCAGTCGAGCCCACCAGTGCGGTGTAGCCGGACAGGAAGTGGTAGGCCGCCTGCTCGTTGTTCAGGATCGACACGGGCGGCAGTACGCCGGTCAGGTCGCAGGTCAGGAAGATTACCGCGTTCGGCTCGCCGCCCAGGTTCTTCTCGGAACGCTTGGCAACGTGCTCCAGCGGGTAGGCTGCGCGGCTGTTCTGGGTCAGGCTGACATCGGCGTAGTCGGCGTGCTTGGCGTCGTCGATGACGACGTTTTCCAGTACGGCGCCGTGCTTGATGGCTTTCCAGATCACCGGCTCGTTCTTCTCGGACAAGTCGATGCACTTGGCATAGCAACCGCCTTCGATGTTGAACACCACGCCTTCGCCCCAACCGTGTTCGTCGTCACCGATCAGGTAACGGCTTTCGTCGGCGGACAGGGTGGTCTTGCCGGTGCCCGACAGACCGAAGAACAGGGTCACGTCGCCTTCTTCACCGATGTTGGCTGCGCAGTGCATCGGCAGAACGTCGGCGGCTGGCAGCAGGAAGTTCTGCACGGAGAACATGGCTTTCTTCATTTCACCGGCGTAACGCATGCCGGCGATCAGCACTTTCTTCTGTGCGAAGTTGAGGATCACGCAACCATCGGAGTTGGTGCCGTCACGCTCTGGGACGCACTCGAAGTTGGCCACGTTGAGCACTTGCCACTCTTCACGACCGGCCGGGTTGTACTGGGCCGGGTTGATGAACAGGCAACGACCGAACAGGTTCTGCCAGGCAGTCTGGGTGGTCATTTTCACGGCCAGGTAGTGATCCGCCGCCGCGCCTACATGCACGTGGGAAACGAAATGCTCTTGCGCGTTGTTGAAGGCTTCGACACGAGCCCACAGCGCGTCGAACTTGTCGGCCGGGAACTTGCGGTTGATCGGGCCCCAGGCGATAGAGGCCTGGGTGGAAGGCTCTTCAACGATGAAACGATCGACTGGCGAACGGCCGGTGCGATGACCGGTGCGAACAACCAGAGCGCCGGTATCGGCAAGCTCGCCCTCACCGCGGTTCAGGGCTTCTTTAACCAGATCATCAACACTCAGATCGGTGTACACGGCGTTATTGGCTTGCGTCATGAGGTTCCCCGTCGGCCAGTGGCCGAGTGTGCTCCAAACGTTTTGTAGTAGAAAGTCCCGCACTACTACCGCGAAAAAAGTGGGCCGGATTATGCCAGAAAAGCCCAAAAAGAGTAGGGTCCTCCCGTCGTAACGGCGTAATTCCGTCGTTGAGCAGTGAATTTACCTGCGCTGAACCGTTTTAGTGCCGGGTAACTGACGGCGTGTCGACGCCCGCGCCAGCGAACAATTGGGCGATATCGGCCGCATCGAACAGGTAGCGTTCGTTGCAGAACTGGCAATCGATCTCGACTTTTCCACCGTGCTCGGCCACCAGCGCCTGAGCGTCTTCCAGACCCAGACTGACCAGCGCATTACCCGAACGCTCCCGCGAGCAACTGCAACGGAAGCGCAATTTCTGCACGTCGAACAGACGTACCTGCTCTTCGTGGTAGAGGCGATGGAGCACGGTTTCGTTGTCCAGGCTCAGCAATTCATCGGCGGTCAGGGTGCTGCCCAGCGCAGTGATGTGCTGCCAGCTTGCGGCGCGTTCTTCTTCATCTTTCAGGCGATCGGCAGGCAGTTGCTGCAACAGCAAACCACGAGCGCGACGGCCGTCGGCGAAGAGCTTGAAGCGGGTGCCGACCTGCTGCGACATGACGAAATAGTTGGTGAAGCACTCGGACAGGTTCTCGCCGTCGAGGTCGACGATGCCCTGGTAGCGCTGGCCGGCGGTCGGATCGACCGTCAGGGCCAGCACGCCGTTCGGCATCAAGTCGCCGAGGGTTGCGTCGGGGGTGATCTGATCGGCGTGATAACGGGCCAGGCCACGGATCTCGCGCTCGCTGGAGCACTCGATCATCAGCAGCGGCACCGGGCCTTCGGAACGCGCCTGCAGAATCAGCAAGCCGTCGAACTTCAGGGTGCCGACCAGCAACGCAGCGGCGGCCATCAACTCGCCGAGCAACTGCGCGACCGGCTCCGGGTACGGGTGCTTGGCGAGGACTTCGGCGTAGCTGCGTTCCAGCGCCACGAGTTCGCCGCGAGTGTCGCTGTCATCGAAGATGAAGCGTTGGGTGTAATCGGTATCCGGGAAATCGGTCATAGGTCTGGGTATCTGAATTTGATGACAAAATGGTTACAAAGCATGAAAATTTGCGGTTCTTGGCACTCTTTTTGGTGCCGATGTTTAGCCATGGGAGGCATTTTATGAACAATCCGGGTTTGTTCCAATCAAGGTGGAACCTCGGCCGGCTGGTTCTCTGCAACGTGGTGCCATTGGCACTGCTGGCCTTCTGGTTATGGCCTACGGGCCAGATGCTGTGTGTGATTTTCGACGAGTGGCTGTTCCGCTCACTCAATGCGCCTCTGGCCAGCAACCCCATATGGCTCCACATCTGGGCAATTGCAAGTCTGCGCCCGTTCGACATCGTGGTCGGACTGATCCTGCTGACACTGCTGATCAAGGGTGACTGGGTCTTCAAGGCGATCGATGTACGCCGCGCCTTTTTCGGTTTTCTGTCGATCCTGCTGCTGATGGTGGTGATCCGCGCGCTGTTTTCCAAATTTGCCGACTACATGAACTGGCAGCACAGCAGCCCGTCGATGGTGCTCGAAGGTGCGGTGCATATCAGTGACTATTTCCCGCATCTGGAGAAAACCTGGGAGCTGAAAGACCGCTCGAGCCAGAGCTTCCCCGGCGATCACGCTTCGGTACTGTTGATCTGGGCGCTGTTCATGGGGGGTTTCAGCCGTACCCTGGGCCAGTTCCTCACGGTCTGGGGCCTGGCGTTGCTGTTCATGCTGCCGCGCCTGGTGGCCGGCGCGCACTGGGGTCAGGACGATTACATCGGCGGCATGCTGCTGGCGGTGTGGGCATTGGGCTGGGGTTACTACACGCCGTTTGCCTTTCACGCGGCGAATTTCTGGCTGAAGGCGTCCGCACCGATTTTCGGCTTGCTGGGCAAGTTTCCGCTGGTTTCGCGCATGAGTGTGGTGCGTAGCCTCTGATCCAGCGCTGCTTGCGGGCAAGCCAGTGGGCCTGCCCGCAAAAGCATTGGCACTGACAACGCAGAGACAACCGCTCTACTCGCCGCTGCTGTTCCCACGAAATTTAAACAGGTCCCGCCGCTGCTTCTTGCTCGGCTTGCCATCGGTGCTGACGCCCAATGCGCCCGCCTTGCGCATCGCCGCGGCTGCTTCGCGCTTGGTGATGCTGGCTTCAGTTTCTGCGTACAACGTCTGCGCTTCCGGCGCGCCACGACGCACGATCGACAAGGCTTCGACTCTCACCGTACGCACGTCGAAACCGGTACGAATCTCGAATTCATCGCCAACCCGTGGCTCTTTGCCAGGCTTGCAGCGTTCCCCTCGACAATGCACCTTGCCACTCTCGATCGCGGCTTTGGCCAATGCGCGTGTTTTATAAAAACGCGCAGCCCACAGCCATTTATCGAGACGGACCTTGTCGTCCTCTTCGCTTTTTTGTGCCATGGAATTTCCTCATTCTGAAATATTGGTGAACTGTACTACCGTTTCTGTCGTGCCATGAATTGCGCCGTCCCGGATTACAATGCGTGCATTCCGGCGCCAGCCTCAGAGGCGGGCCATCCGGGCTGTAGATATCGTTCGCCTTTTAACCATTATTCTGCGTGAATACCGCGAATCCGGCCTCGTGCGGGCTGAGCGGTTGCCACGGTTGAGCATTTTTTTGAAGACATTTGACCATTTGACCGTTGTCGGTCTGCGCGAGTGGGTGGCGCTTCCGGATCTGGGAGTCGCGGGCCTTCGGGCAAAAATCGACACCGGCGCCAGCACCTCCAGCCTCCACGCCACCGACATCGAGCCGTTCGAGCGCGATGGCGAGAAGTGGGTGCGTTTCACCGCGCACCTGGGCACCGTGGTGCAGTTGCGTCACCGGCGTTGCGAAGCACCGCTGGTCACGCGCAAAACCATCAAGAGTTCCAACGGCCAGGCCCAGGTGCGCTATGTGATCAGCACCACCCTGGCCCTCGGTGATCGGGTCTGGCCGGTCGAGTTCACCCTCGCCTGCCGCAAGTCCATGCGCTATCGCCTGCTGCTCGGCTCCAAAGCCCTGATCGATGGCCAGTTGGTGGTCAATCCGGGCATCAAATATGTACAAGACAAGCCGGTGTTCCCGGTATCTACCTCCTCCACAGGTGTTGCATGAAGATCGCTGTGCTGTCGCGCAATCCGCGTCTGTATTCCACCCGTCGTCTGGTCGAAGCCGGCACCGAACGCGGGCATGAAATGGTGGTGATCGACACCTTGCGCGCCTATATGAACATCGCCAGCCACAAGCCGCAGATCCACTACCGGGGCAAGCCGCTGGAGGGTTTCGATGCGGTGATTCCGCGGATCGGCGCGTCGGTGACGTTTTATGGCTGCGCGGTGTTGCGCCAGTTCGAAATGATGGGGGTTTTTCCGCTCAACGAATCGGTGGCCATCGCCCGCTCGCGGGACAAACTGCGTTCGCTGCAACTGCTGTCGCGCCGGGGTATCGGCCTGCCGGTGACCGGTTTCGCCCACTCGCCGGACGACATTCCCGACCTGATCGACATGGTCAACGGCGCGCCGCTGGTGATCAAGGTGCTGGAAGGCACCCAGGGCATCGGCGTGGTGCTGTGCGAAACCGCGACGGCGGCGGAGTCGGTGATCGAGGCGTTCATGGGCCTGAAGCAGAACATCATGGTTCAGGAATACATCAAGGAAGCGGGTGGCGCGGACATCCGCTGCTTCGTGGTCGGCGACAAGGTGATCGCGGCGATGAAACGCCAGGCCAAACCGGGTGAATTCCGCTCCAACCTGCACCGTGGCGGCAGCGCCAGCCTGATCAAGATCACCCCGGAAGAACGCATGACCGCGTTGCGCGCGGCCAAGGTGATGGGGCTGACGGTAGCGGGCGTGGATATCCTGCGCTCCAACCACGGGCCGCTGGTGATGGAGGTGAACTCGTCACCGGGCCTGGAAGGGATCGAGACCACCACCGGGAAGAATGTGGCGGGGATCATCATCGAACACCTTGAGAAGAATGGCGGCCCGAATATGACCCGGACCAAAGGCAAAGGCTAAGAGCCGCCTCACCCTGCCCCTCTCCCGCAGGGAGAGGGCGGGCGGCGCTCCGATGAGGGAGAGGGTTACACCGCATCCCGAGGAAGCATCAACCCAAGCGGCAATCTCACCCGCGCTTCCAGCCCACCGCCCGAGCGGTTACGCAACTCGACATTGCCGCCATGCATCGAAGCGATCCGCTTCACGATGGCCAGTCCCAGCCCGGTGCCCTTCCCGCCCCGGGCACGGTCGCCACGGGTGAACGGGTTGAAAATCGCCTCCAGTTCCGAAGGGTCGATCCCGGCGCCACGGTCCATCACGCTCAGCACCACATACGGCGCACTGGTATCACCGGACACATAAGCCGCCACCTCGACGCCGCTGCCCGCATGGTGCAAGGCGTTGCCGATCAGGTTGTTCAGCAGGCGTTTCATGGACACCCGACGCAGCGGAAACGGCTGGATCGGCTCCAGACGCAGGCGAACCTTTTCTTCGCTCTGGTTGTACGGCGCCGCGACTTCACGCACCAGATCGCTGAGGTCCACCTCTTCTACCGATTCATCACGACCGTCGCGAATGAACGCCAGGAACTGGTCGAGAATCGCGTCCATGTCCTCGATGTCGCGGACCATATCGTCGGTCAGGTCGGTGCGATCGCCCATCAGCTCCAGCGACAAGCGCAAGCGGGTCAGCGGTGTGCGCAGGTCGTGGGAAACCCCGGCAAGCATCAGTTCACGTTCCCGCCCGGCCTGCTCGACGTCCTCGGCCATCTGGTTGAACGCGCGGTAAACCTCGGTCATTTCACTGGGGGTGTCGCTGATCGGCAGACGCACGCTGCGGCCCTGGCCGAGTTGCCGTGCGGCGTACACCAGGCGTTTCAACGGTTGGTTGAGCTGGCTGACGAAGATCCACGCCGACGCGGTGGACAGCAGGCCAATGGCGAGGAACCAGCCGAGCACGTTCCAGATTTTCTGGCCGCGCAGCGGGTGCGGATACAGCGGCACTTTCAGCCAGCCATCGCCCAGGCTCGGGGCGCGAACCCACAGCGCCGGTGGCGAGTGCATGCGTAACCGGACTTCCGTATCGGCGCCCAGCTCCGCCTGCATCTGCCGCTGGTAGATCTCGCTGTACGGCCAGTGCTGTTCGCCTTCCGGCACGCCGGCACCGACCACCCGGATCAGGGTCGCGGCATCAGCGATCTTGGCGCGGTTTTCTTCATCGGCGGCCCAATAGGCACGCAGCGTCAGGGCGACGCCGTGGCTGTATTGGCGATCCACCAGCACGTCCTCGTTCATCAACAGATAAACCAGGGTCAGCGCCTTGGAAAACAGCACGACGATGAGCACCAGCCAGAGGGTGCGGGAGAAAAAACTTTGGGGGAACCAGACGGGGGTTTTCATGGATAACCGCTACACACTTGCAGGAGCGAGCAATGCTCGCATATTGCGGATTGCGAGTCTGGCATTGCGCAACGGCCAGCCAGACCCGCTCCTACAAATCACCAATTACTTGGTGGAGTTGCCATCCGGTACGAACACGTAGCCCACGCCCCAGACAGTCTGGATGTAGCGCGGTTTCGACGGATCAGGCTCGATCATCCGGCGCAGACGGGAAATCTGCACGTCGATGGAACGCTCCAGGGCATCCCACTCGCGGCCACGGGCCAGATTCATCAGCTTGTCGCGGGTCAGCGGCTGGCGAGCGTTCATCACCAGCGCCTTGAGTACCGCAAACTCGCCGGTGGTGAGCATGTGTACTTCGTCGCCGCGCTTCAGTTCACGGGTCGCCAGGGACAACACGTAATCACCGAAGGTGACGTTTTCGTCTTCGCTGCCCGGTGCGCCCGGCACCGGTGGGGCCTGACGACGCAGGACAGCCTTGACCCGAGCCATCAGCTCGTCCGGGTTGAACGGTTTGGCCAGGTAGTCGTCGGCACCCAGCTCCAGCCCCTTGATACGGCTCAGCTCGTCGCCCTTGGCGGTGAGCATGATGATCGGAATCTGGTTGTTCGCGCTGCGCAGACGACGGCAGGCGGTCAGGCCATCCTCGCCCGGCAGCATCAGGTCGAGGACGACCAGATTGAAGACTTCACGCGACAGCAGACGATCCATCTGCTCGGTGTTCGGTACGGCACGGGCACGATAGCCCTTGCTGACGAAAAAGCGTTCCAGCAGGCTGCTCAGCCCCGGATCGTCGTCAACGATGAGAATTTTTTCGCCTTCAGCAGTTTGTGCAGTGCTGCTCATTGGATGCTCCTTTTAGCTCGGCGCGCATTATGGCGTAGCTGCCGTTATACGCACCGTGTGCATTGTTAGCAGATTTTTCCTTCACTGCCAGAAAACAGGGGTTTGTGCCTACAGACTGTGTCGCCCCCGAATGACAGAACGCTGGTTATAATGCGCGGCGTTTTGTGTCAGGCAACGTCTGAATCGTTACCGCAGGTGGCCGCTTTTTCTTTTATGGCCCGCGCAGTAATTGTTCGATTTCACGGGTCAATGGGGTGCCTCTTGGCCCAGGCAGCGGCAATCATCAAGCCGCTCAACCAGACTCCGGGCCTTTATTTACGAGCCCGCGAGCCTGCTTTCACAATTTGTCAGGTGGTTTTATGGACAGCATCAACAGCCGCATCGCCGAGGAACTCGGCGTACGCCCGCAACAGGTCGAAGCGGCCGTCGCGCTACTCGATGAAGGCTCTACCGTTCCCTTCATCGCCCGTTACCGGAAAGAAGTGACCGGCAGCCTCGATGACACTCAGTTGCGTCATCTGGAAGAACGTCTGCGCTACCTGCGAGAACTCGACGAACGGCGTATCAGCATCCTCGCCAGCATCCAGGAGCAGGGCAAGCTCACGCCCGAGCTGGAGCGCGAAATCAAACTCGCCGACACCAAGACCCGCCTCGAAGACTTGTACCTGCCGTACAAGCAGAAGCGCCGCACCAAGGGCCAGATCGCCCTGGAAGCCGGCCTCGGCGAGCTGGCCGACGGTCTGTTCAACGACCCGAGCCTGGCCCCGGAAGCCGAAGCCGCGCGCTTCATCGACGCCGAAAAAGACGTGGCCGACGTCAAGGCCGCCCTCGAAGGCGCCAAATACATCCTCATGGAGCGCTTCGCCGAAGACGCCAACCTGCTGGATAAACTGCGCAACTACCTGAAACAGGAAGCCACGCTCAGCGCCCGCGTGATCGCCGGCAAGGAAGAAGAAGGCGCCAAGTTCCGCGATTACTTCGAACACGACGAACCGCTGAAAAGCATGCCGTCGCACCGCGCCCTGGCGATTTTCCGTGGCCGCAACGAAGGTATCCTCAGCTCCGCGCTGAAAGTCGGCGAAGAACTGCCGGGCACTCTGCACCCCTGCGAAGGCATGATCGGCCAGCACGTCGGCATCCAGAACCAGAACCGCGCCGCCGACAAATGGCTCGGCGAAGTGGTGCGCTGGACCTGGAAGGTCAAGCTCTACACCCACCTGGAAACCGACCTGCTCGGCGAGCTGCGTGACGGCGCCGAAACCGAGGCGATCAACGTTTTCGCCCACAACCTGCACGACCTGCTGCTGGCCGCTCCGGCCGGCCCGCGCGCGACCCTGGGCCTCGACCCGGGCCTGCGTACCGGCTGCAAGGTGGCCGTGGTCGACTCCACCGGCAAACTGCTGGATCACGCCACCGTTTACCCGCACGTGCCGCACAACAAGTGGGATCAGACCATCGCCATTCTGGCCGCCCTGTGCGCCAAGCATTCGGTCGACCTGATCGCCATCGGCAACGGCACCGCCAGCCGTGAAACCGACAAGCTGGCGATCGAACTGATCAAAAAATACCCAGCGTTGAAAATGACCAAGGTCATGGTCTCCGAGGCCGGCGCATCGGTGTATTCGGCATCGGAACTGGCGGCCAAGGAGTTCCCGGACCTGGACGTGTCGATCCGTGGCGCGGTGTCCATCGCCCGTCGCCTGCAGGATCCACTGGCGGAGTTGGTGAAGATCGATCCGAAATCCATCGGCGTCGGTCAGTACCAGCACGACGTCTCGCAGCTGAAACTGGCGCGCGGCCTGGATGCCGTGGTCGAGGACTGCGTGAACGCCGTGGGCGTGGACGTGAATACCGCATCGGTGGCGCTGCTGGCGCGGATCTCCGGCCTCAACGCGACCCTGGCACAGAACATCGTCACCCACCGCGACGAACACGGTGCGTTCAAGACCCGCGCCGCGTTGAAGAAAGTCGCGCGTCTGGGCGAAAAAACCTTCGAACAGGCGGCCGGCTTCCTGCGCGTGATGAACGGCGAGAACCCGCTGGATTCCTCGGCGGTCCACCCGGAAGCCTATCCGCTGGTGCAGCGCATCGCCGCCGAAACCGACCGCGACATTCGCTCGCTGATCGGTGACGCCGGGTTCCTCAAGCGTCTGGATCCGAAGAAATTCACCGACGAGACCTTCGGTCTGCCCACCGTCACCGACATCCTGCAAGAACTGGAAAAACCGGGTCGCGACCCGCGTCCGGAATTCAAGACCGCCGAGTTCCAGGAAGGCGTCGAGGACTTGAAGGACTTGCAACCGGGGATGATCCTCGAAGGCGTGGTGACCAACGTGACCGCGTTCGGCGCATTCGTCGACATCGGCGTGCATCAGGATGGTCTGGTACACATCTCGGCGCTGTCGGAGAAATTCATCAAGGATCCGCGCGAAGCGGTGAAGGCCGGCGACGTGGTGAAGGTCAAGGTCATGGAAGTCGACATTCCACGCAAACGCGTCGGCCTGTCGATGCGCATGAGCGACACGCCGGGCGAGAAAGTCGACGGTGCCCGTGGCTCGCGTCCGGGTTCGGCGCCGCGTCAGTCGTCGAACAACGCCCCGCGCAAGGAAACCGCGACCGCCGCTCCGGCGAACAACGCCATGGCTTCGCTGTTCGCCAACGCCAAGCAGTTGAAAAAACGTTGATGGACATTCCGGCCGGGCTCGTCGAGAGCGCGTTCTTCAAGCTGTTGGGCTGCCGCCTGCACAGCCTGGAAACCGGGGTGGCGCAAGTCGCCCTGGCGCTGGAACCGCAATTGCGCAATCGCGGCAACAAGCTGCATGGCGGCGCGCTGTTCAGTCTGGTGGACATCGCCATGGGGCTGGCCTGTTCCAGCACCCACGGCTTTGACCAGCAGAGCGCGACCATCGAATGCAAGATCAACTACATCCGCGCCGTCGAAGACGGCGAGGTGATGTGTACGGCGCGGGTGATTCACCCGGGCCGCCGCACGCTGGTGGTCGAGGCCGACGTGATGCAGGGCGACAAACTGGTCGCAAAAGCACAAGGCACGTTCGCTGTCCTGTAGATGTTGTTCATCATTTTGAGTTAATTTCGGCGCTGTGACCGCAGCGTCGGGATTTGCTGTGGGAGTCAACTCCCACAATTCGCCTGCGTCAGCCAGATTCAGGGACTGAAGTTGGCGTTTCAAATGGGGCTTTCATGGCCCGAAAACCAGGCGAAAACGCCAGTTTCAACTTCACCCTTGTAGACCGTCCTGCCCACCCCCATATTGGGGCGACTGACGCGTGAAGGAATCCAAATTGAGCGAACTTCTCAACCGCCGCCTGGCTCTGCTCGGTGAGCGCGCCAACCTCTCCCTGCTTGAGCAGTGCCTGCACGGCATCGAACGTGAATGCCTGCGCGTGACCGGCGAGGGTCGTCTGGCGCAAACGCCGCACCCGGAAAGCCTGGGTTCCGCACTGACCAACGAACAGATCACCACCGACTATTCCGAGTCGCTGCTGGAGTTCATCACCCCGGCCCTGCCCGACCCGGCCGATACGCTGGCGAGCCTGGACAAGATTCATCGCTTTGCCTACAGCAAGCTCGGCAGCGAATTCCTGTGGAGTCCGTCGATGCCGTGCCCGCTACCGGCCGAGGAAGACATCCCGATCGCCTACTACGGCACCTCCAACATCGGTCAGCTCAAGTACGTCTACCGCAAGGGCCTGGCCCTGCGTTACGGCAAGACCATGCAATGTATTGCCGGGATTCACTACAACTTCTCCCTGCCGGAAAAGCTCTGGCCGCTGCTCAAGCAGACCGAAGGCTTCGTCGGCACCGACCGCGACTTCCAGTCGTCGTCCTATATCGCGCTGATCCGCAATTTCCGTCGCTACAGCTGGCTGCTGATGTACCTGTTCGGTGCCTCGCCGGCGCTGGACGCGGGTTTCCTGCGCGGCCGCCCGCACCAGCTCGAACAACTGGACCCGGACACCCTGTACCTGCCGTACGCCACCAGCCTGCGCATGAGCGACCTCGGTTACCAGAGCAACGCCCAGGCCGGCCTGACGCCGTGCTACAACGACCTGGCAAGCTACACCGACAGCCTGCGCCAGGCCGTCGCCACGCCTTACGCGCCGTACGTAGAAGTCGGCACGCATCAGGATGGCGAGTGGGTGCAGCTCAACACCAACATCCTGCAGATCGAAAACGAGTACTACTCCAACATCCGCCCGAAACGCGTGACCTACACCGGCGAACGGCCGATCCAGGCCCTGATGGCCCGCGGCATCCAGTACGTCGAAGTACGTTGCCTGGACATCAACCCGTTCCTGCCGATGGGCATCGACGTCACCGAATCGCGCTTCCTCGATGCGTTCCTGCTGTACTGCGCGCTCAACGACAGCCCGCTGCTGACCAACACCAGTTGCGGCAACGCCACGTCGAACTTCCTCAGCGTGGTCAAGGAAGGTCGCCGTCCGGGCCTGCAATTGCAGCGCGACGGTCAACCGGTCGACCTCAAGCAATGGGCCGGCGAACTGCTGGAGCAGATCGCCCCGCTCGCCGCGCTGCTGGATCAGAGCCATGGCGGTGATGCCCACAGCAAGGCCCTCGATGCGCAACTGGCGAAAGTCAGCGACCCGTCCCTGACGCCATCGGCCCAGGTGCTGGCGGCAATGGCCGAACACAAGGAAAGCTTCGCCCAGTTCTCCCTGCGTCAGAGCAAGGCCCACGCGGAGTTCTTCCGCAGCGAGCCGCTGGCGGCTGATGAACAGGCGAAGTTCGAAGAACTGGCGCGCTCGTCGCTGGCACAACAGGCTGAGCTGGAGCAGAGCGAAGTGGGCGATTTCGACGTGTTTGTCGGGGCGTACCAGGCGAGCATTCTGGCGATCAGCAACTGATCGATAGGCTTTGGATCTTTCTCCCTTACCCTCTCCAAGAGGGAGAGGGGACTGACCGAGTTGTGGGTGCGAGGTGCGCCGACTTGAAATACCGAGCTGAACTCCAATTTTGAAAAGCCCTCGATCGGCCCCCTTCCCCCTCGCCCCCTTGGGGGAGAGGGTTGAGGTGAGGGGGAGAAGATCTCACGTCGAACGAAGAATCCGAAATATCCCCCTCGGCTTAGATTTTTCCGCTAATAAGCTCATTCTAAAAAGTTATTTATTTTTAGATTCTTAGATCATTTAGTCTCCTTTCACGCCGACGCTCGGTCGCCTGATATGGAGCTCTCCCATGAAACTGACATTCCCGCTTCGCCTGCTGGCCGTGGCCTCCCTGGCTGCCGCGAGCTTCCTGGCTCAGGCCGCCGACCTCACCGTCGCCTACCAGACCACCGTTGACCCGGCGAAAGTCGCCCAGGCCGACGGCGCCTATGAAAAAGCCACCAAGGCCGACATCAACTGGCGCAAATTCGATAACGGGGCCGACATCATTGCCGCCATCGCCTCCGGCGACGTGCAGATCGGCTACCTCGGTTCCAGCCCGCTGACCGCGGCGATCACCCGCAAAGTCCCGGTGGAAACCTTCCTCATCGCGACCCAGATCGGCGCTGCCGAAGCGCTGGTCGCACGCGACGGTTCCGGGATCAAGACGCCACAGGATCTGCTCGGCAAGAAAATCGCCGTGCCGTTCGTGTCCACCGGTCACTACAGCCTGCTCGCCGCACTGAAGCACTGGAACATCGATCCGTCGAAAGTCACCGTCCTCAACCTGGCTCCGCCCGCGATCATCGCCGCCTGGAAACGCGGTGACATCGACGCCACCTACGTCTGGGATCCGGCGCTGGGCGTGGCCAAGGAAAACGGCAAGGTGCTGATTACTTCCGGCGAACTGGCCAAGTTCGGTGCGCCGACCTTCGATGCCTGGATCGTGCGCAAGGACTTCGCCGAGAAACACCCGGAAATCGTCACCGCGTTCGCCAAGGTCACCCTCGACGCTTACGCCGAATACCGCAAGGACCCGCAAGCCTGGCTCGCCGACAAGGGCAACGTCGACAAACTGGTGAAACTGTCCGGCGCCAAGGCCAGCGATATTCCGCTGCTGCTGCAAGGCAACGTCTACCCGCTGGCGGCGGATCAGGTCACTGACCTCGGCGCGCCGACCACCAAAGCCATCACCGACACCGCCGCGTTCCTCAAGGAACAAGGCAAGGTCGAGGCGGTGCTGCCGGACTACGCGCCGTACGTCAGCGCCAAGTACATCACCAACTGATCGGGAGCGACTGCGATGGCCTTGCTACAGCTGGAGCGCATCAGCGCACAGTACCCCGGCAGCCCGGAACCGGTGTTGTCGGATATTTCCCTGAGCCTCGGTCCTCAGCAGTTGCTGGTGGCCCTCGGCCCGTCCGGCAGTGGCAAGACCTCGCTGTTGAACCTGATCGCCGGCTTCGTCGAACCCAGCGCCGGGCGCATCACCCTCGACAACGTGCCCGTCAAAGGCCCGAGCGCCGAACGCGGCGTGGTGTTCCAGGACGATGCCCTGCTGCCGTGGCAGGACGTCCTGGCCAACGTCGCCTTCGGCCTTGAGCTGGCCGGCGTCGCCAAGGACAAACGCGAACAGCGCGCCCGGGAAATGCTCGCGCTGGTCGATCTCTCGGGTTTCGAAAAGCGTCGCATCTGGCAGCTCTCCGGCGGACAGAAACAGCGCGTCGGCCTGGCTCGCGCCCTCGCCGCCGACCCACGGGTGTTGCTGATGGATGAACCGTTCGGCGCCCTCGATGCGTTCACCCGCGAACAGATGCAGGAGCTGTTGCTGCAAGTCTGGCAACGCACCGCCAAACCGGTGTTCCTGATTACCCACGACATTGAAGAAGCCGTGTTCCTCGCCACGGATCTGATTCTGCTGGCACCCAATCCGGGGCAGATCGTCGAACGCCTGCACCTGGACTTCGGCCAGCGTTACGCCGCCGGCGAATCGGCACGGGCGATCAAGTCCGACCCGCGTTTCATCGAAACCCGCGAACACGTGCTCGCCAAAGTGTTCTCGCAACGCAGCGCCGCCCAGCGGCAGGAGCGCGCATGAGCAGTTACGACGTTTCCGCAGCGGTGGTGAAATCCGCCGTGCCATCGGTGGCAATTCCTGTGCGCCGCCGCCTCAGCACCCGCTGGATCAGCGTGTTGACCTTGTTCGCCTTGTTGCTGGGCTGGTGGGCGGTCACCGCCACCAGCCTGATCGAGCCGCTGTTCCTGCCACCCCCTTCGGCCGTGCTGCAAAAAGGCTGGTTGCTGGCAACCAGCGGCTACATGGATTCGACCCTGTGGCAGCACTTGGGCGCGAGCCTGAGCCGCATCGGCCTGGGCCTCGGTTTTGCCATTCTCACCGCCGTGCCGGTGGGCATCGCCATCGGCGCCAACCGCATCGCCCGGGGAGTGCTCGACCCATTGATCGAGTTCTACCGGCCGATTCCGCCACTGGCCTATCTGCCATTGATCGTGATCTGGTGCGGCATCGGCGAGTTGTCGAAAGTGCTGCTGATCTACTTGGCGATTTTCGCCCCGATCGCGATTGCCACCGCCACCGGCGTGCGCACCGTCGACCCGGCCAAGTTGCGTGCCGCGCAGTCGCTGGGCGCCACTCGCGCACAGCTGATCCGCCATGTGATTTTGCCGAGTGCCCTGCCGGACATCCTCACTGGCGTGCGGATTGGTCTGGGGGTCGGCTGGTCGACGCTGGTCGCCGCCGAACTGATCGCGGCCACCAGCGGCCTGGGCTTCATGGTGCAGTCGGCCGCGCAGTTCCTGGTCACCGATGTGGTGGTGCTGGGGATTCTGGTCATCGCCCTGATCGCCTTCGCCATGGAAATGGGCCTGCGCGCCCTGCAACGCAAACTGGTGCCGTGGCACGGCCAGGCTCACTGATTTTTCTGCACTGACTACCCCGACAGTTCGGGGCCACGCAATTGACGAGAACCACCATGAGCAGCCTGAACATCGTCCCTTTAAGCTCGGCCCTCGGCGCGCAGATCAGCGGCGTCGACATCAGCCAGCCGCTGAACCTGGAACAACGTGACGCCATCGAACAGGCGTTGCTCGAATATCAGGTGCTGTTCTTCCGCAACCAGCCGATCGAGCCGGCGCAACAGGCGCGCTTCGCCCATTACTTCGGCGACCTGCACATTCATCCGATCTACCCGAACGTGCCGGAACAGCCGGAAGTGCTGATCCTCGACACCGCCGTCACCGACGTGCGCGACAACGCGATCTGGCACACCGACGTGACCTTCCTGCCGACCCCGGCCATGGGCGCGGTGCTCAGTGCCAAGCTCCTGCCCGAGTTCGGTGGCGATACGTTGTGGGCCAGCGGGATTGCTGCGTATGAAGCACTGTCGGCACCGATGAAAGCCCTGCTCGAAGGGCTGACCGCGACGCACGATTTCACCCGCTCGTTTCCGCTGGAACGCTACGGCAACACACCCGAAGCGCTGACGCAGTGGGAAGAGGCAAGACGCAAGAATCCACCGTTGTCGCACCCGGTCATTCGCACCCATCCGGTGAGCGGCCGGCGCGCGCTGTTCGTCAATGAAGGTTTCACCTCGAAGATCAATGAACTGTCGGAGACAGAGAGCGAGGCGATCCTGAAGTTTCTGTTCGCCCACGCCACCCGCCCGGAATTCACCATTCGCTGGCGCTGGCAGAAAGACGATATTGCGTTCTGGGACAACCGCGTGACCCAGCACTACGCAGTGGACGACTACCGCCCGGCGCGGCGGGTGATGCAGCGGGCGACGGTGTTGGGGGATGTGCCGTTTTTTCGCTGAACCCGGATTCTTGATTGAATGTGAAGACCCTATCGCGGACAAGCCCGCGAAGAGGCCGAAACAGGCGCCGGATGATCCGGCGCCGAACACTTACTCCGCCGTTGAAGGCTTCTCCCAAAGATTGATCCCACCCTCCTGGGCAAACCGATCAATCTCCGCCAGTTCCTCGGCGCTGAAGCTCAGGTTCTTCAACGCCCCGACGTTCTCGATGATCTGCTCCGGCCAGCTCGCGCCGATCAGGGCCGAGGTCACCCGCGGGTCGCGCAGGGTCCACGCCAGGGCCAGTTGCGCCAGGCTCTGGCCGCGTCGCTTGGCGATCTCGTTCAGTGCTCGCACATGGGCGATGTTGGCCTCGGACAGATGCGAAGGCAGCAACGAACCACCGCCCGGACGATTGACCCGCGCATCCGCCGGCACGCCGTTGAGGTATTTGTCGGTGAGCAGGCCTTGCGCCAGCGGGGTGAAGGCAATCACGCCGGTGCCCAGTTCATCGGTGGTGTCGAGCAGGTCGTTTTCCACCCAACGGTTGAGCAGGTTGTAGGCCGGCTGGTGAATCAGCAGCGGCACTTTCCACTCTTTGAGCAACGCGGCGATTTCGCGGGTTTTCACCCCGGAGTACGACGAGATGCCGATGTACAACGCCTTGCCCTGCTGCACGGCAGTGGCGAGGGCGCTGGCGGTTTCTTCCAGCGGGGTGTCCGGGTCGAAGCGGTGCGAATAGAAGATATCCACGTAGTCCAGGCCCAGGCGTTGCAGGCTCTGGTCGAGGCTGGCGAGGACGTATTTGCGCGAGCCACCGCCCTGGCCATAAGGGCCGGGCCACATGTCCCAGCCGGCCTTGCTGGAGATGATCAGCTCATCGCGATACGGCTTGAAATCTTCACGCAGCAGGCGACCGAAATTGATCTCGGCGCTGCCGTAAGGCGGGCCGTAGTTGTTGGCCAGGTCGAAGTGGTTGATCCCCAGGTCGAACGCCGTGCGCAGCAAGGCGCGCTGGGTGTCGATCGGCGTGCTGTCGCCGAAGTTGTGCCAAAGGCCCAGAGACAGCGCCGGCAGCACCAGGCCGCTGCGTCCGACGCGACGGTAGGGAATGGAGTCATAGCGGTTTTCGGCAGCGGTGTAAGTCATCGAATCCTCTCTTGTCGGTCTTGAAAATGGTGTCGATAGCTTCGCGGGCAGGCTCGCGAAGGGCGCTACGCAAATCGATTGCCGGGCCGGGCGAGGCCAAGGTTCTGGCGTAATGTCCGGCCTTCGTATTCCGTTCTGAACAGCCCGCGCCGTTGCAGTTCCGGGACCACGTTGTTGGCAAAGTCTTCGAGTCCGCCGGGCAGGTGCGGCACCAGCACGTTGAAGCCGTCCGCCGCGCCTTGCTCGAACCATTCCTGCAAGCGGTCGGCAATCTGCGCCGGAGTGCCGACGACGCTGTAATGCCCGCGACCGCCAGCAATTCGGCGGCCCAGTTCGGCCAGCGTCAGATGCTCCCGGCCAGCGACTTCGGTCAGCAGTTTCTGCCGGCTCTGCTGGCCGCTGTCGGTCAGCGGCAGTTCCGGCAGCGGCCCGTCCAACGGGTATTTCGACAGATCGAAGTTGCCCAGCATACGCCCAAGCAGCGCGACGCCAACCTCGGGTTCGACCAATTGCTGAAACGTTTCATATTTTTCCTGCGCTTCGGCCTCCGACTGCCCGACGACAACAAACACACCCGGCATGATTTTCAGCGAATCGGCGCTGCGCCCGTACCGCCCCAGACGCCCTTTGAGATCGGCGTAGAACGCCTGGGCACTGGCCAGCGAAGTCTGCGCGGTGAACACCACTTCAGCGGTCTGCGCCGCCAGCTCGCGGCCGGTTTCGGAGGAACCGGCCTGGACAATCACCGGTTGCCCTTGCGGTGAGCGCGCGACATTGAGCGGCCCCTTGACCCGAAAGTGCTCGCCGACGTGATCCAGCACATGCAGTTTTTCCGGGTCGTAATACGTGCCGCTGGCCTTGTCACGAACGAAGGCGTCGTCCTGCCAACTGTCCCAGAGCCCGGTCACCACCTGATGAAACTCCCGGGCACGGCTGTAGCGCTCGGCATGGCCGAGGTGTTGGTCGCGGCCGAAATTCAGTGCTTCGGCGGCGTTGTCCGAGGTCACCAGATTCCATCCGGCGCGCCCGCCGGACAGGTGATCCAGCGAGGCGAATTTACGCGCCACATGGTAGGGCTCGTTGTAGCTGGTGGTGGCGGTGGCGATCAGGCCGATGTGCTCGGTCACGGCGCTCAGGGCCGAGAGCAGGGTCAGCGGTTCGAAATGATCCGAGCGCGCCATGCGGCTGGCGATGTCCTGGGTCGGCGCGGCGACGCTGTCGGCGACGAACAGCGCATCGAACTTCGCGGCCTCGGCAATCTGCGCCAGGCGTTTGTAATGGGCGAAATCCAGTCCCGCGTTGGCCGGCACCTCCGGATGGCGCCACGCCGCGACGTGGTGCCCGGTGGCCATGAGGAACACGCCGAGTTTCAGCTGTCGGCTCATTTCAGAAATCCTTGCGCAGTTGCACGCCGAAGTAGCGTTCGTCATCCCGTGGCACGGCGCGGTAGATGTAGTTGCCACCACTGGCGAGCAATGGCGAGTAGGACTTGTCGGTGAGGTTCTTGCCCAGCAGCGCCACGCGCCAGCCATGGGTGTAATCGGCGAGGGCGACGCTGGCGTTCCAGAGGCCGTAGGCGCCCTGTTTGGTGTCGGCGTTCTGGCTGATGTCGTACTGCACTTCGCTCTGCCAGCTGTAATCGGTGCCGAGTTCGATATCCAGGCCGTTATCCAGCGGGATGGTGTAGTCGGCGCGCACGTAACTTTTCCAGTCCGGACTGAACGGCAGCGGTTTGCCGTTGACGTTGCAGGACGCCGCCGCACCCGCCGGGCAGGCGAATTCGTCGATGCGCGCGCGGGTGTAGGCGAGTGCGCCGGACAGTTTCAGTTGCTGGGTCGCCTGCAAGGCGTAGTCGAGTTCGACGCCTTCGGTGCTGACGCTGCCGGCGTTGATCAGACGCGTCACCACTTGCCCGGCGACGGTATCAAAAAAGTTGGCCTGATAGTTGTCGTAGTCGCTGTGGAAAATCGCGAGATTGGTGGTCAGGCGATTGTTCCAGCTCGTCGCCTTGATCCCCGCCTCCCAGGTGTTGGAGGTTTCCGGTTTCAACGCTTCGGTGTCGCGCGGCTGCATGTTGAAGAACACGTTATAGGCCGGCCCCTTGTAGCCACGCGAGTAAGTCAGGTAGGTGGTGACCGCATCGCTCAGGTCGTATTGCACGCCGAGACGGCCGGACCAGCCGTCCTCGTCCACCGAACCTGAGCTACTTGTCGCCGGTTGAATGCCGCTGACTGTGGTCGCCGATGTCGAGACGCGACGGTGGTCGTATTCCAGCTCATCGTGGGTGTAGCGCAGGCCGACGATGCCACGAAAATCCGGGGTGAAATTCAGCGTGCTTTCGCCGAACACTGCGTAGCTGTCGCTGGTGGTGCTGTAGTCGGCGACGCCACGATCAGTGCGCGTGGTGGTGGTGAGCGTGCGCCGGTAGGTCTCTTCGTCCTTGCCGTGCATGTAGAACAGGCCGCCGACGTATTCGAGGAATTCACCTTTCGGCGAGGCCAGGCGCAGCTCCTGCGAATACTGGTCGAACGCCAGGTCGCCCTTGTCCGCCGTGCCGGGGAATGCCGCCGTCACTGTGCCGAGACGGTCGCCATCCTGATACTGGGTGTTGTCCCAGCCGCGCCAGGCGGTGATCGAAGTCAGGGTGTAATCGCCCAGTTGCCAATCGAGCTGGCCGGACAGGCCTTTGTTGATGTCCTCGACGTGACTGCGGGTATCGGTGTTGATGTCGCGATTGTGGCTGGTGGCGCCGACCGGGCTCAGCGCGTTGGCGAACGCCGGAGTCAGGGCCTTGGTGACGACACCGTTCGGACCGTCATCGTGGGACTGCATGTAGTCGGCAATCAGGGTGAAGGTGAGGTCATCATTCGGGGTGAACTCCAGCTTGCCGCGCACGCCGCGATGGTTGTAGCCGTTGACCTCCTGGCCGTTGTGCTGATTGTCGACGTTACCGTCGTAGGTGCCGAACAGGGTGCTGATCGAGCCCTTGAGCGTGTCCGGAATCAGGCTCCCGCCAATGCCGAAGCGGGTGCGGCTTTCATTGCCGCTGTAGTACGACTGGTCGATGTAGCCGTGGGTGTCGTTGGTCGGTGCCTTGCTGGTGATGTTGAGCACGCCGGCCGACGCGTTCTTGCCGAACAGCGTGCCTTGCGGGCCGCGCAGGACTTCGACGCGCTCCAGATCCAGCAGGTCGAGGGTCGACTGGCCGGGACGGGCGTACACCACGCCATCGATCACCGTGGCCACGGTCGGCTCGACGCCCGGCGAGGTGGAAATCGTTCCCACGCCTCGCACGAACAACGAGGTGTCCTTGTTCGACGCGCCGGTACGGAAATTCAGCGACGGCACTTGCTGGACGATGCTCGCCACGCCGTTGCGGTTGTCGCGTTCCAGTTGCTCGCCGTCGATCACCGATACCGCCACCGGAACCTTTTGCAGCGACTCTTCACGGCGGGTGGCAGTGACCGTCACGGACTTGAGTGTCGGCTCCTGATCGCTGCTGTCGGCGGCCAGTGCATCGGCCAGCGGCAGCGCCGCCAGCCCGGTGAACAGCCAGCCCGCAGCGCGAATCGATTGCGCCAGTTTGTGTGTCGCCCCAGGAATGTTGTGCATGCTTGCCCGCTCGAAAATGGCCCTGAACCGCTGCCGTTCTGCGACGACAGCGCCTGTATCGGTGTCTTGGGCATTCGCTCGAGCGAGTAGCAGACAGCGCGCCTTGTTAGCGCTAACATCGCCAGTATTGGCAAGCGACACATAGAGCGTCCAATACTGAAAAATTACTTTTATATGCGTTTTGGTTTTTAGGAAGGATCAAGCCTTGAGCGAAGAAAAGCCCCGCAAACGCCGTGGCGCCGGGCGCGTGACCCTCAATGCGGTGGCGCGTCAGGCCGGTGTATCGGCCATCACCGTATCGCGCTATTTCAATCAGCCAGATCAGGTTTCGCCCGAGCGCCGCGAACGGATTGCGGCGGTGGTGGCGGAGTTGGGGTATGTGCCGAATCTGGTGGCCGGCGGCCTGGCCTCGGCGCGGGGGAAAATCGTCGGCATGGTGATTCCGAACATCTCCGGGCCGATCTTCGCCAATACCATTCAGGGCTTCAGCGACACCCTCAGTCGTCATGGTTATCAGCTGTTGCTGGCGTCCAGTTACTTCAGTGCCGAACAGGAAGAAAGCGCGGTGCGGGCGTTTCTCGGCTGGTCGCCGGCGGCGCTGGTGCTGACCAGCCACTTCCACAGCGCCGGCACGGAAAAGATGATCGCCGAAGCCGATATCCCGGTGATCGAAACCTGGGATTACCAGCCTGAACGCCAACCGATGCAGATCGGTTTTTCCCATTTCGAGGTCGGGGTGAGCGCCGCCCGGTATCTGTTGGACAAGGGCTACCGACGCATCGCCTTCGTCCAGAACAGCGCCCCCGGCGACCTCAGTGCCCTTGAGCGCCGCGATGGTTACGCCGCCACCGCGCGCGAGTCGGGGCTGGAACCCTGGGTGTTCGCCCCGGACGCCGACCGCGCGCCATTCGAGGCCGGCAAGCAGGCGATGCAAGCCCTGATGAACGCCTCACCGCGTCCCGACGCGATCATCTTCGCCAACGACAACCTCGCCGCCGGTGGCCTGCTCGCCGGCCAGCGTGCCGGCCTGCAAATCCCCCGGGACTGCGCCGTCCTCGGCTTCGGCGACTACCCCTTCGCCGAAATGCTCCTGCCCAGCCTGAGCACCATCAAACCACCGGCGCTGGAGATCGGCGTACTGGCGGCAACACGGGTGCTGGAAAGCCTCGGCGTGCTGCCGAGCGACGATGTGCAACGGCTGAACCTGCTGCAGTGCCGGGTGATCGAGCGCGAGAGCACCTGAAGGCGCCGTGTCAGTCGTCGCTCACGCAGGGAATCTACCGTTTTCGCGAGCAAGCCCACTCCCACAAGGATGTGGACCAGGCTGGAAAAGTACATTTGGCCTCAGATGAATTGGCGCGATCCTGAAAGGCCCCTTTGACTATGCTCTAAATAACCTCGTGAGCAGCACCCGTTCCCCGTGGGAGCGGGTTTGCTCACGAAAGCGGCCGCTCAGACCCCGCATACCCCACAGGCGCGTCCATGCACACCACGATCATCATCACCTTCGGCCTGATCCTGCTCGCCCTGATGCTGTACATCGGCGAGCAGGTTGGCTTCGGCCGGCAGACCCTGGCTTACAGTTTTGCGGCGTTGTGGCTGGCACTGACCATGATCAACGGCGCGGTCGGCGTGGTGCATGCCGGGCAATCGGTCGGGTCGGAAATCGCCGTGGGCAGCGCGGTGTTCGGCGTGCCGATGGCGGCGATGGTGCTGTTCATGGTGCTGAGCGCCGAGTCTTGAAATCACCTCGGCGCCCTGCTCCGATCAACGCACCAGATGCAGGAACTGCATGTGCCGTTCGTACTGGTCGAGGATGTCGTTGATGATCTGCTCCTTGGTGTAGCCCACCAGATCGTAATCCTGACTGCCCTCGCTCAGATGCACTTCGGCGCGGTAGTAGCGGCGGTTGTTGATTTGCTTGGAACCCATGCCTCCGCGTGCGAACGATGGCGTGAAGTAGCCGCGCATCTGCACCTGATAGATGAACGGATGCAACTCGCCATGGCCGATTTCCAGACTGACGCTGTCGTGCGCCGGATCCGGTTGGGTGACCACATGCAAGCCCTTCTCGACGAAGACCGCCGTCACTTCTTCGATGGCCGGGCGCACCGTGGAATCCATGAAGCGGTACACCTCATCGCGCGACGGGAAGTGCACGGCCTGACTCAGACGCTGCCGCCAGCCGCCCTTGCCGCGCTTCGAACCGGACACCGGCGCCAGCGAATGCAACTGCGCGATCTGCTTCTGCGACTCCAGATAGAACGCTTTGTGCAGGCCCCACATCATCAGCAGCAGGATCAGCGAGAACGGCAACGAGGTCAGCACCACCGCCGACTTCAGCGCATCGATGCTGCCGGAGAACAGCAACGCGCTGGTGATCAGCGCCGTCATTGCGCCCCAGAACACCCGCAACCATTTCGGCCCGTCTTCATCCGGGTTGCCGCCCTTGGCCGACAAGGTCGAGAGCACCACCGTGCCGGAGTCGGCGGAGGTGACGAAGAACACGAAGCTGATGAACACCGTCACGGCGATGACGGTCTTGCTCCACGGATAGGTTTCCAGCAGCAGGTAAAGGGTCATCGACGGGTTGTCGAGGGCCGACATGCCCAGCGCCGACATGCCGTGGTTGAGCACCTGATCGATAGCGCTGTTGCCGAAGATCGACATCCACGCCAGGGTGAAACCGAGCGGAATCAACAGCACGCCAAAGACGAACTCGCGGATGGTGCGGCCACGGGAAATCCGCGCGATGAACAGGCCCACGAACGGTGACCATGCGATCCACCAGGCCCAGTAGAACACCGTCCAGCCACCGAGCCAGTCGCTCGGTTTGTCGTAGGCGTAGAGGTCGAAACTCTTGGTCGGCAACGCACCCAGGTAGTCACCCAGATTCTGGATCAGGGTATTGAGCAAGTGCTGGGTGGGGCCGGCGAACAACACGAACAGCAGCAGCGCGCAGGCCAGCAGCATGTTGATATCGGACATCACCCGCACGCCTTTATCCACCCCCGAGACGGCGACGATGATCGCCGCGCCCATCATCAAGGTGATCAGGCCAACCTGAATCCATTGGGTGTGGGCGATACCGAACAGGTAGTCCAGGCCCGAGTTGAGATGGAGCACGCCGAAGCCCATGTCGGCACCGAGACCGAACACCGTGGCGATAATGCCGAAACCATCCACCGCGTAACCGATCGGGCCGTTGATGCGCTTGCCGATCAGCGGATACAGCGCCGACCGCAGGGCCAGCGGCAGGTTGTGCCGGTAGGCGAAATACGCCAGCGCCATGCCGACAAAGGCGAACACGCCCCAGCCATGCAGGCCCCAGTGCAGAAACAGAATCTGCATCGCCTGACGCGCTGCCGCGGCGGTGCCGGACTCGCCTTGAGGCGGCTGGATCATGTGCGTCAGCGGTTCGGACACGCAGAAGAAAAACAGCGTGATGCTGATCCCGGCGGCGAACAGCATGCCGGCCCAGGACAGGTAACTGAATTCGGGTTCGTCGTGGTCGGCACCGAGTTTGATCTTGCCGTAGCCCGATAACGCGGTGACCACCACGAAGACCAGATACAGGGTCATCGCCAGCATGTAGTACCAGCCAACCGTGTTGGCCGCCCAGTTTTGCGCTTGCAGCAGCCAGGCACCGGCCTGTTCCGGCATGGCGATGACGACAAGACCAAACAACAGGATCACCGTCGCGGCGAACCAGAATACCGGCGGATTCATCCGCACCAGACCGCTGGCGGGGGTGGACGATGCACTCATGAAACGTGCACCTCGTGGCGTTGGGAAGTGGCTGAAATGATCGGACTCAGCAAAGGCAAGCCTCCTGTTGTGAGCGGGCAGCGAACCGCCGGTTTAACTTGAATGAACGTTCAAGTTAAACATGGATAGCACGCTAAGGACTAATCCCGGGGCTGGACGGTCGTTTTCTTACGGCCGCTTGAGGAGGGGTATGACGGGGGTTTGGGCGGATTCGTTCAGTGGAAAAATCAAAGTCAAAAGCGCCCTAACTGTAGAGACCGGTACATCCTTTACACACCCTAACCCTCTCCCGAAGGGAGAGGGGACTGATTGGGGGATGCTTAAGAGTTACGCCGACCTGATCTTGCTGCACCGAATCCATAATCGACTGGTTCTTTCAGGTCGATGTATAGCGCAAGACCCTCCGTCGGCGCCCTCTCCCTCCGGGAGAGAGCTGGGGTGAGGGTGGCTTTTGATGTTTTACTTCTGCGTCCCGTCATCATGCTGCAGATTGGCCTGGGTCAGATTGCACCCCGCCGGCACGCTGCGGGTCAGCCACACGTTGCCGCCGATGGTCGAGCCCTTGCCGATGGTGATGCGCCCCAGAATCGTCGCCCCGGCATAGATCACCACATCGTCCTCGACGATCGGATGCCGTGGATGGCCCTTCTGCAACTGACCGTCCTCATCCGCCGGGAAGCGCTTGGCACCCAGGGTCACCGCCTGATAAATCCGCACCCGCTCGCCGATGATCGCGGTCTCGCCGATCACCACACCGGTGCCATGGTCGATGAAGAAGCTGCGGCCGATCTGCGCACCCGGATGGATGTCGATGCCGGTGGCCGAATGCGCGATTTCCGCGCTGATCCGCGCCAGCAGCGGCAGACCCGCGCGATACAGATGATGGGCCAGGCGATGGTGAATCACCGCGAGAATTCCCGGATAGCACAACAACACTTCATCGACGCTGCGCGCCGCCGGATCACCGTGATAAGCGGCCAGCACATCGGTGTCGAGCAGACTGCGCAGGCCCGGCAGGGCGAGGGCGAAGTCCTGGATGATCCGGATCGCTTGAGCTTCGACTTCGGTATCGGCCCGGGCACTGTGCCGCGCGACGTAACGCAGTTCGAGACGCGCCTGGGCCAACAACGCATTCAACGCCACATCGAGGGTATGCCCGACGTAGAAATCCTCGCTCTCTTCACGCAGGTCCACCGGCCCCAGCCGCATCGGAAACAGCGCGCCACACAGGGCTTCGAGAATCTCCGCCATCGCCGCCCGGGACGGCAACTCACGGCCTCCCTGCTCGCCGCTGGCGCGGCCATTTTGCGTACGCCACTGATCTCGCGCGGTACGCAGTTGGCTGACGATGGTCTGCAATTGCCAATGGCTGGAACGCTCGCTCACGGTAAAGACTCCTCACGGGCGGCCGGACTGTCTGGCCGCGTCAACGGCGACTACTTTACGGCAACGCAAAGGGTGCGAATTAAGAACCGATAGTGCTGGCTTCAGCACGTTTGGCTATAAGCGATTGGCGGTTGCCCCGGTAAATCGGGGTGCCTATAGTCCTGTGATCTTCCTCCGCCAGTACAGGCTCATGATCAAACAACAGCTGGACCGCTTTAATCGTCTCGACCTGCTCGGCCAACCCACTGCCCTGGAAAAACTCGAACGCCTCTCCACCTGGCTCGGCCGCGAGGTGTACATCAAGCGCGATGACCTGACGCCGCTGGCGATGGGCGGCAACAAGCTGCGCAAACTCGAATACCTCGCCGCCGACGCGCTCGCCCAGGGCGCCGATACCCTGATCACCGCCGGCGCGCTGCAATCGAACCACGTCCGCCAGACCGCCGCAGTCGCCGCCAGACTGGGCCTTGGCTGCGTGGCGCTGCTGGAAAATCCGCTGGGCACCAACGACGGCAATTACACCGGCAACGGCAACCGCCTGCTGCTGGATCTGTTCGACACCAAGGTCGAACTGGTCGACAACCTCGACAACGCTGACGAACAACTGGCCGCCCTCGCCGTGCGTCTGCGCAGCAACGGCAAGAAACCCTACCTGGTGCCGATCGGCGGCTCCAACGCCCTCGGTGCCCTGGGGTATGTGCGCGCCGGCCTGGAGCTGGCCGAGCAGATCAAGGACACCGGCCTGGATTTCGCCGCCGTGGTTCTGGCCTCGGGCAGCGCCGGCACCCACAGCGGTCTGGCACTCGCCCTGAGCGAAGCGTTGCCGCAATTGCCGGTGATCGGCGTGACCGTGTCGCGCAGCGAAGAAGATCAACGCCCGAAAGTCCAGGGCCTGGCCGAACGCACCGCCGACCTGCTGGGCGTGGCGTTGCCGGACAGCTTCAAGGTCGAACTGTGGGACGAATACTTCGGCCCGCGGTATGGCGAACCGAATGCCGGCACCCTGGCGGCGGTCAAGCTGCTGGCGGGTCAGGACGGTGTGCTACTCGACCCGGTGTACACCGGCAAGGCCATGGCCGGGTTGCTCGACGGCATTGGTCGCGGGCGCTTCGATGAAGGGCCGATCATCTTCCTGCACACCGGCGGAGCGCCGGCGTTGTTCGCCTACAAAGACTTTCTTTGAAGAAACGCTCTGCGTCCGCCACTCGCGGGGGACGCGGAGCGTCTCGGGCGGCATTCCCACGGCTGAACGTGGGAATGCTCAGCAAATACTCAACTTGCGCATATTCAAATAACGAATAACAAAAATAAAATTCATTATTTTCAATTCTAAGAAAGCAGTCATATAGTCTCGCCGCAGGCGAATTTCGCGAGAGACGCATAAGCTGCTTTAAGGCAGGATAGCGCTGTCGTCCAAATCCCGGATTCGCCACCTTTCCTTAAGCGTCTTCCATAAGAAAACACAGGGGCTTGTCATGAATTTTTCCGCACTACGTCGCAATCTGCTGGTAGGTTCGCTGGGCCTGGCGCTGAGCGCCGGCCTGATCGGCAACGCGGTTGCCGGTGAGCAGTTGAAACAGATCAAGGACAAAGGCGTTATCAACGTCGGCCTGGAAGGCACTTATCCACCGTTCTCCTTCGTTGACGCCGACGGCAAACTGGCCGGTTTCGAAGTCGAGCTGTCCGAAGCCCTGGCGCAAAAGCTGGGCGTGAAGGCCAAGATCCAGCCGACCAAATGGGATGGCATCCTCGCGGCGCTGGAATCCAAGCGTCTGGACGTGGTGGTCAACCAGGTGACCATCTCCGACGAGCGCAAGAAGAAGTATGACTTCTCCGAACCGTACACCATCTCCGGGATTCAGGCGCTGGTGCTGAAGGACAAGGAAGCGGCGCTGAACATCAAGTCCGCCGCTGACCTGTCCGGCAAGAAAGTCGGCGTAGGCCTGGGCACCAATTACGAACAGTGGGTCCGCGCCAACGTTCCGGGCGCCGACGTGCGCACCTACGACGATGATCCGACCAAGTTCGCCGACCTGAACAACGGCCGTACCGACGCCATTCTGATCGACCGCCTGGCAGCCCTCGAATACGCCAAGAAAGCCCCGAAAACCGTCGCTGCCGGTCAGGCGTTCTCCCGTCAGGAATCCGGTATCGCCCTGCGCAAAGGCGAGCCGGAACTGCTGGCCGCCGTGAACAAGGCCCTCGACGAGCTGCGTGCCGACGGCACCCTGGCGAAGATCTCGGAAAAATACTTCCAAGCTGACGTCACGAAATAATGGAAGAGGCTTTCCAACTCGCGCTGGACTCCGCGCCCTTCCTGCTCAAGGGCGCGTACTACACGGTGATCCTCAGCCTCGGCGGCATGTTCTTTGGCCTGGTGCTGGGCTTCGGCCTGGCGCTGATGCGCCTGTCGCGCTTCAAATCGGTGAGCTGGCTGGCCCGCATCTACGTGTCGTTCTTTCGCGGCACACCGTTGCTGGTGCAACTGTTCGTGATCTATTACGGCTTGCCGCAATTGGGTCTGGAACTCGATCCGCTGCCGGCGGCCCTGATCGGCTTCTCGCTGAACATGGCCGCCTACGCCTGTGAAATCCTGCGTGCCGCGATCGGTTCGATCGAACGCGGCCAATGGGAAGCCGCTGCGAGTATTGGCATGACCCGTGCGCAGACCCTGCGCCGGGCCATCCTGCCGCAAGCGATGCGCACGGCCTTGCCGCCGCTGGGCAACAGCTTCATTTCACTGGTCAAGGACACCGCACTGGCCGCCACCATCCAGGTGCCGGAGCTGTTCCGCCAGGCGCAACTGATCACTGCCCGGACTTTCGAAGTCTTCACCATGTATCTTGCCGCCGCGCTGATCTACTGGATTCTCGCCACGGTGCTCTCGCACCTGCAGAACAAGTTGGAAGAGCGGGTCAATCGGCACGACCAGGAGTCCTGACCCCATGATTGTCGTGGAAAAACTGACAAAGCAGTTCAAGGGTCAAGTCGTGCTCAACGGCATCGATCTGCAAGTGAAGGAAGGCGAGGTCGTGGCCATCATCGGCCCCAGCGGCTCGGGCAAGACCACGTTCCTGCGCTGCCTGAACTTCCTCGAGCAACCCACCAGCGGCCGGATCAAGGTCGGCGATATCGAGATCGATACCAGCCGCCCGCTGAACCAGCAGCAAGGCCTGGTGCGCAACTTGCGCCAGCATGTGGGTTTCGTGTTCCAGAACTTCAACCTGTTCCCCCACCGCACCGCCCTGGAAAACGTCATCGAAGGCCCGATCGTGGTCAAGAAGACGCCCCGCGCCGACGCCATTGCCCTGGGCAAGAAGCTGCTGGCGAAGGTCGGCCTCGCGGGCAAGGAAGACGCCTATCCACGGCGCCTGTCCGGCGGCCAGCAACAGCGCGTGGCAATCGCCCGGGCGCTGGCGATGGAGCCGGAAGTGATCCTGTTCGACGAGCCGACCTCGGCCCTCGACCCGGAACTGGTGGGCGAAGTACTGGCAACCATTCGCGGCCTCGCCGAAGAGAAACGCACCATGGTCATCGTCACTCACGAAATGGCCTTCGCCCGTGACGTGGCCAACCGCGTGGTGTTTTTCGACAAGGGCGTGATCGTCGAGCAAGGTGAAGCCAAAGAACTGTTCGCCAATCCGAAAGAAGAACGTACCCGTCAGTTCCTCAGCAAGTTCCGCAACCACGCCTGAGAACTTTCGATGTACTACCACTCACTTCCATGGATGGAAGTGATGTTTCCCTCGATAAAACTTACCTTGCGGCATTCACAATGCAAACACTATTGCCGTGACACATATATATGTCCTGCAACATCTTCCTCGTGTCCTTGATTTATCGCTTTATAACTTTCTGCCTCATCGATACGGATGGCAAAACAGCCGAAAAACCGGCGTAATCCGTGGCTCTTTTCCCCGCGCATCCTAGGCCTATTAACAGCAAGGCGTAGGAGCTTTCTGATTAATCGGTAATTCACGAATTAACTAATCCGCTGCCTTGACACCTCTTCCAGCGAACTCTTATCTAGTCGTAAACCGGCGCCCGCTACTTCAACCAGACTCGATAAAACTTCAAAAGCGCTCCACTGTTTTATTGCCTGGTAATTCACGCCATTCGTTCTTTCAGAAACGGACTTCGTTGCAAGACTTTCAAGGAGAGAAACCGATGACCTGCATCTCTGACACCCCGCCACTGGCGCCACCGACACTTGCGCAAGCACACCGGGCCGGCATCAACATTCTGGCGGCCGCCAACCTGTCGGTTGAAGTCGAGCCTTATCCCGACATGGACAGCGGTGACCTGATCGAGCTGTTCTGGGACGGCTGCTACGTCGCCTCCCACCTGCTGAGCGCCGCCGACGTCGGTCAGGCGATCAGCCTGCGGGTCCCTGAGAGCTTCATCATCAACGGCGCCCCCCGATTGCACTACCGGGTGATGCAGGTCGGCCGCAAACCGGCGCTGTCGGCCACCACCCGCGTCCAGGTCAAACTGGATTGCCCCGGCGGCCCATTCGCGCCGAGCTGCGAAGAGGAAAACCAGTATCTGCTGCCGGTCAGCCTGCCCGAAGTCATCTGCCGACGCGGGGTCAATACAAATCAGATCCGACGTGGCGTGCCACTGACCATCGAGCCTTACCTGAACATGGCCGAAGGCGATGACATCACCCTGCGCTGGGGCGACGTACGCATGGACTTGCCCCCCATTGGCAAGACGGATGTCGGCCATCCGGTCCAGGTCTGGGTACCACCGGCCATCATCCTCGAAGCCGGCGAAGACCTTCGCCTGGACGTGACCTACTGCATCCTCGACCGGGTCGGCAACAACTCACGCTGGGCGCCACCGCGGACCTTGAAAATCGGTTGCACGAACCCCTACCTGAAAGTACCGCTCAAAATCCTGCCCAAGGCTGCCGAACCGCGCCGAGAGTAACCACAGCCCTTGCAAGACGGCTGTCAGGCCGCCGAGTTTTTTGGACTCAGGCACATCTTCAAACAGACTCGAAGACGCGGCCCTCACCCTAGCCCTCCCGAAACGTCGGACCGCCCCGAGGGAGAGGGAACTGACCACAGCGGCAGTAAAGAACATGTACACCCGCCAAAACCAGGTCGGCCCGAAGGCCGCCTTCGTGGGCAAGCCCACTCCCACAAAAACAAAGCAAAAGCAAAGGCAAAGACAAAGACAAAAGCAGCCCGCGAAGTCCGCATCCGCCTCTCACCACTCAACACAATGAGCGTTAGCTCGAGTA